>DATAXY010000049.1:0-29193 GCA_036272835.1 Bryobacteraceae bacterium | reverse complement strand
TGCCATTATTAGGTCGGTCGGTCAACATAAATTAGCACTGACCGACTTGATAACGGTCTGGCGCCGCCCGCTATCAGGCCAGATGCATCAAAACATTTCCATAGGAAAATGTAGCAACTCTAGGCTTCGGCAAGCCGGAGCATGTTTGAAGAGACCTTCACTGGCACTTTCGTCGCAAGGAAAACTTGGCTACGTCATCATGATGGTAGCGAACGACGGGAAAGAACGTAGCGTTCCACAATATCACGAATTGCTTGCTAGGGCCGGATTCCGTCTTAATCAGGTGGTCCCAGTTCCGGGTGACCTCTGCATTATCGAATCGATCCCAATCTGAAGATTATCTGGTCACCTTATGGCACGCGCGGCCTTGTGGCGCTTGATCTCCATAGTATTAGGAGTTCGAGCGGCCTGGGCTCAACAAATACGCGGGGTGCGAAAAATGCCTTTCATGCGACCGCGGCAGTTCATAATGGTCATAAACTAGAGATAGGACGCTGATGGCCGAAACGATCATGAATGCTTATGTGGAACCTAGGAATGGAGGCTACTACGTTGCAGGGTCCAGAGTGTCTCTCGCAAGCTTGGTACACGCCTTCCGTCATGGAGCGTCGCCGGAAACGATACTACAGGATTTTCCACACATCGGTTCGCTCGCAAAGGTGTATGGGGCCATCGCGTTCATACTCGAAAATCCGACTATGATCGAATCTTATTTGGCCGAACAGGAACGACTCTGGAACGAATTAGAGCGGCAGGATCCGCTCCCACCGGACATGATGGCGCGCTTCGAAGAAGGACGTGAATTGTTGAGGCGACAGCCGGCTTGAGGCTTCGCTTTCAAGCGGATGCCGATTTTAAGAACTCAGCCGTCCTGGCGATCAAACGACGATGGCCTGAGATCGATATTCGCTCTGCTCCCGGGTTGATCCCTGATGCTATGTCTGATCCATACATGCTGGCGCTTGCGGCTGCGGATGGCAGAGTTCTTCTTACTCATGATGTTTCGACAATGCCGGTACACTTCAGCGACTTTGTGCGGGAGCATGAGTCGGCTGGCATAATCCTGGTAAGACAGGGCCGCTCCATTCTGTCTATTATGGAGGGCGTCTTTCTTGTTTGGTCTACCTGGACCGCCGATGACCTCCGGAATTCAATACGATGGTTACCGCTTTAAGGTCGCTGTAGGGACTTTTGTAGGGATGCTCCTTCAACACTGGTCACAATGCTGCGCGATCTTGCACGTGGCGGAGACCCGACAGCGCTCGTAAGTTGTTGGTGTATCACATTCTTGCGCAACAGATAGCAATCAGTATCACTAATCGCCGTTAGCTGTTAACCGAAGGCTTGTAGGTTTGAACCCTGCTTGAGTCGACCCAAATGGAACAGAAGGCCTGGACCGTATTTGGAGCTTACGCGCCCGACCGCCTTGGCCCACGGGAAACCGGTCCTCTGCGGCAAATCCGTCGTTTAGGCGGCCCCGAATGGGTTCGAGCGGCGTAATAATAGCTGAGGTTCTAGCGCGTTGCCGATTGGAATTCAAGGCGTTTACGCGTTCGCGTAAGTTTTACGTAAATTCGAGTGGCGATTCTGGCGATTTTGTGGCTTCGAGCATTTCCTGAAATCAATAAGTTGCTTGTTATCAATACCGCCGGGCAGTTCAACTCCCGCCGCCTCCACCAAAAACTCGTTCTCTGGTTTCATAGGCTTACAATCTCCTTTGAGCTTTGGGTTTCACCACGTACCCCAGGCGTACCCAGCTCGAAATCGAGAATGAATTCAGCCCACGCTAGCCGAACATGCCGGTCCAGACGGTCTTGCCGCGCTCGCACCCAGGGAGCGTAACTTGCTTCAGTTCAGTTGTCTTAATGGAGCGGTGACCAAGCAGAATACTGACGTCTTCCATCGATACTCCTTTCAGTAATAGTTCGACTGCGAAGGTGTCGCGAAAACGATAAGGGTGACCACCATCGATGCTCGCGAGCCTGAAAAGCTTGCGAAAGGAATGTTGCCAGTCACTAACGGCTGACTCTTGGCGGTCCACAGCGTGTCGTAAACAGATTCGTCCGCCGAACACCATTCCGAAATACGCCCGTGATATCGTACCCGTCTGATGCCCCACCAACGGTTGCTCGTATCCGCGCTGTTTCTTTGCGCCGCGGCCTTATCGGCCCAACAGACCGATGTAGTTGTCGAACACGGAGTCCCCGCTACCATGCGGGACGGGACAATCCTGCGCGCCGACATTTACCGGCCCAAACAACCCGGCCGCTACCCGGTCCTGCTTCAACGAACGCCGTACAACAAAGCGGGTGGAACCGGGTTCGGCTACCGCGCCGCCGCAGACGGGTATGTCGTCATCATCCAGGATGTCCGCGGGCGATACACATCGGACGGCGAATGGTACACCTTCAAGTACGAATCCGAAGATGGCTACGACACCATCGAATGGGCCGCCGCGTTGCCGTACTCCGATGGCAGAGTCGGAATGTTTGGCGGGTCTTATGTGGGCGCAACTCAGATGCTCGCGGCCATCGCGCATCCACCGCACCTCGCGGGCATTTGCCCGGTCGTCACAGCGAGTAACTATCACAGTAACTGGACCTACCAAGGCGGCGCCTTCGAGCAATGGTTCAACGAATCGTGGACCTCCGGCCTCGCGCAAGACACACTGAACCGGCAGGCGGTAAACAACACAAACGCGCTCGGTGGTGTATGGAAGCTGCCGCTAACCTCATATCCGCTGTTCAATGGCCACGCCAATACGAAGGCCAGCGATCTCGCGCCCTACTTCATCGATTGGTTGGCTCATCCGAACTTCGACGACTACTGGAAACGCTGGTCGATTGAAGATCATTACTCCCAAATCACCGTTCCCGCACTGACTGTCTCCGCCTGGTACGACATTTTTCAGGACGGATCTCTGCGCAATTTTCAGGGGCTGAAGCGCGAAGCGGCGAATGCCACAGCAAGGAACGGGCAGCACCTCCTGGTCGCTATCGGAGGGCATTCGGGCGGAGGACGCCACATCGGCGCAGTCGATTTCGGGCCCGCCGCTGCCGAATTCAACGAAGACAACGTGACGCTCGCCTGGTACAACTATCTATTCAAAGGAGCGAAGAACGAGTTTTCTGAAAAGCCCGTGCGCATCTTCGTAATGGGCACGAACCAATGGCGCGACGAGGAAGACTGGCCGCTCAAACGGGCGCACGCTACCAAATATTACCTGCACGCGGACCACGCAGCGAATTCGTTGCGAGGCGATGGCGCTTTAACCACGCAGGCGTCCAATACCGCCGAACCCGCAGACCACTTCACCTACGATCCTGCCAATCCCGTACCCACCATCGGCGGCCCACTTTGTTGCGATAGCAATCATCTCCCCGCCGGCCCGCGGGACCAGCGTCCCGCCGAAGCCCGCGATGACGTTCTCGTCTACACAACGGATACATTCACCCGCGATACCGAAGTAACCGGACCAGTGACTCTTGATGTCTTCGTCAAATCGTCCGCCGTCGACACCGACTTCACCGGCAAGCTTGTGGATGTCTGGCCAAACGGTTTCGCGCAAAACCTTACCGAAGGCATCCTGCGCGCCAGTTACCGCAATTCGCAATCGAAACCGGAACTCTTAAACCCGGGCCAGATCTATCAACTGACTATCAGCCTTTGGTCGACCAGCAATGTCTTTCTGAAAGGCCATCGCTTGCGTCTCGAAATCAGCAGCAGCAATTTTCCACGCTTCGATCGCAACCTGAACACGGGGCGCAGCGGCGAATTTGAAACCCACTGGACAACCGCCACGAACACCATACTGCATGACGCCGATCACCCGTCGGCGTTAGTACTGCCAATGATCGAATAGCTCGGGCCCGCTGCTATAGTGAGTTGAATGGAGAGCGTTTTGGCAACAGCGATCGTCTCATCGGCGGGATCGGTGATCGTGGCGATTTTCGGCATGTTTTTCACAGCCAACCAGCTCGGTCGGCGCATTGACGATACCAATCAAAGCCTAAATCGCCGAATAGACGAATTGAACGCCAATTTCCGCGAGTTTCGTTCCGAATTCAATGTATTCGGGGACGCCGTGAACGGAAAGTTGACAACGCTGGATTTCGAGATCGCCAAGCTCATGGATCGCGGGATGGGATCTCAATAGCGCAAAGGGCGCGGATGCCAGCCGCCAGACAGCAAAGGAACTCGCTAAGCATTTGGGTGGCGCGCTTGACGCAAGTACCATCTGCCACAAGCCTTTTGTACCCTGTTCGCCAACCGCGCATCTCAACCAGCGACGGGTTCAAGCTGTTTGGCCCGCGTATCTTCCCCCTCGATATTTGATGAGGGCGCCGGACTCCGGCCACGGCTATATTGCCGCGGCGAACAGCCCATGACTCTCTTGAAAGCCGTGCTGAAGGCGCTATCCGATTCATAGCCGAGCGACAGGGCAATCACGGAAATGGAATCGCTGGAGTTCTCCAGCTTGTCTCCGGCCAGCAGCATTCGCCAGTGCGTCAGGTACTCCATCGGTGACTCGCCAACCGTCTCTTTGAATTTCAGTGCGAAGCTCGATCGCGACATACCAGCGCGCTCCGCCAGTTCCTGTAGTGTCCACCGATGCGCCGGACCGTCGTGCATGGCGTTCATCGCCGCGCTCATCTGTTTATCTCCCAGGGCGAAGAGCCACCCAACGCCACCCTTCAATCCTTCCGCCAGATGCAGCCGCAGGGCTTGAACCAGCATCATGTAGGCGAGATGTTGTGCGACCAGAAAGCCGCCCGGCTGCGGCTCTTGCAGTTCCTCCCTCATCCGCTCCAGAGACCAGCGCAGCGCCGCCTTGTCCGATTCTTTCCGAAGATGCACGATGGGCGGCAGCACCTCCAACAGGATGTTGGCATGACTCCCGCCAAGGGCGAAATGTCCGCCGGCAATAAAGCAGCCCCCGCCGCCATTGAGCGAGACAATGCCACCATTCCGCTTGGTCCCGAGAAGCTTACGGAAGTCAACAGGTGTCAAACTCAAGTCGCTTGCAAGGCGGAAGGGCCGTCCACTCGGCAGCAGGAAGCAGTCCCCCGTCCCCAGGCGCAGGGCGTCGGGAACGCCCTCTACGGCCAGCCAGCACTGGCCGGAAACCACGGCATAGCATTTGATGCCTTGGTGCTGGGGAAACTGGATGGACAACTCTCCACCCACATGAAAGCCACCGGCCGAGTAACTGCGCGGTTTCAGCAGCGAAAGTACATCTGAGAGCGGGTCCATAAGCTAGCTAATTTTGGGGCCTTCGGCACGCTGAAAAGCGCGGCCTCATCTCGGACGATCGCGAAAATAATACGGACTCTCCAGCTAAATCGTATCCCCTCAATCACCATCTTAATAACCGGGCCGCAAATGCGGTCCTGGTCATGAAACAAAGTAGAGGAGAAATCGCAATGCGTGTCTTCGTAACGGGTGCTACCGGTTTTATCGGTTCTGCCATTGTTCCGGAACTAATTAACGCGGGCCATCAAGTGCTCGGTCTTGCTCGCTCGGAGGCGGGCGCAAAGTCTTTGATCGCCGCTGGCGCCCAGGTGCATCGAGGCGATCTTGAAGACCTGGAAAGCCTGCGTAGCGGCGCAGACATGTCGGATGGAGTGATTCACACCGCCTTTATCCACGACTTCTCGAAGTTCAAGGAGAACTGTGAGATCGACAGACGCGCCGTCGAGGCCCTCGGCTCCGCGCTCGCTGGCTCTGACCGCCCCTTGATCGTCACCTCGGGGACGGGGATCGCCTTCACTCCTGGCCGCCTCACGACCGAGGAAGATGCGCCCAATTCCCTGATTCCCCGCATAGCATCGGAAGAGGCAGTCGATTTAGTGGCGGCGCGTGGCGTGCGTGTGTCGGTGGTGCGCCTTCCTCAGGTCCACGACCGAACCAAGCAAGGCCTTGTCACTTACCTGATCGCGTTAGCTCGCGAGAAGGGTGTCTCGGCGTATGCGGGAGACGGGGTCAACCGCTGGCCCGCGGTGCACCGGCTCGATGCCGCTCATCTCTACACGCTGGCGCTGGAGAAGGGTTCAGCGGGAGCCCGTTATAACGCCGTCGCCGAAGAAGGCGTGCCGCTCCGGGAGATCGCTGACGCAATCGGCCAAGGCTTGAATGTGCCGGTCGTCGCCAAGTCTCCTGAGGAGGCGAGTGAGCACTTTGGCTGGCTCGCGCTCTTCGTTGGTAGCGACGTGCCGGCTTCAAGCGTACTCACCCAGGAACGGCTGGGATGGCGCCTAACAACACAGCCTGGGCTGATTTCCGATCTCAAAAACATGCGCTATTTCGAAGCCTGAACAGATGCCGTAACTGCGGCGCCTATCGATAAAAAAAGCGGGATAGAGTTCTTCACTCTTCCCGCAACGCCCGTACGCTTCTAGGTGAGGCTGAACCGTCAAAAGGTTCAGTTCTCATTTGGCTGGCCGTCGAGAGCGCCGCCGCAACGCAGTGACTCAATCACCATTTGGGGACATGCGCCTCGACGGGTTGGCCGTCACCAGTACGACCAGTTGCGAGCCACTGGGCATCAACACGCACGAGCGTTGCGCGGACTGGCAGATCGGCTCCTTCAACTTCTCATCGCGATGCTAAAGTCTTCAGCGCCGTTCGATCCCGCAAGGCAGAAGTCTGCCCAATCGGTTTCAGTGGCGACCTAGTTTCCAATGTATGCCACTTACCATTACAACGAGGCAAGATCGGTAAATGCTTGGCGACCAGGGCAGACGTATCCACGTTGTGTCGAACCAGTGCCGATAACGTGTTCAGTCTCACGAATGAAGCGATATACTTTCCTAGACGTCTAGGAAAGGGCATGTTTGATGCCTAAAGACAAGCTCCAGGGCACTCTTGATCTATTGGTCTTACAAACGTTGGCGCGCGGTACGCAACATGGATACGGGATTACCTGCCACATCCTTGCCGCATCCGGTCAGCAACTTCGAGTCGAAGAGGGTTCGCTATACCCGGCTCTCCGGCGAATGGAATCTGCTGGGCTGATCAAAGCTGAGTGGGCTCGTAGCGAAAACAATCGCCGGGCGCGTTACTACCAGCTCACAAAAAAAGGGGCGAAGCTTCTCGCAGAAGAGACGCGATCTTGGGAGGCGCGTATAGCTGCCGTTAGGGCGTTTCTAGAGTTCGCATGAGAGGACGCAACAATGTTTCGTAGGCTGATGAATTCGCTCCGGCGCAAGCAGCTGGAAGCTGAGATTCAGGAGGAGATTGAATTCCACCGGAGCCAGACTGCCGGTTCATTCGGCAACGTAACGGCAATTCAGGAGCAAACTCGGGACGCCAGCGCGATAGTCTGGCTTGAAACTTTTGTTCAGGATGTTCGGATCGCATTCCGGCTGTTGCGGCGTACACCTTCGCTCACAGGAATCGCCCTGCTCTCAACCGCCTTGAGCGTGGGTGCGACTGCGGTCGTGTTTACTGCTGTTAAAGCTGTGCTTCTCAAGCCGCTCCCCTATTCGCGCCCGTCTGAGCTCGTCCAACTTCGCACCAGATTTACAGGGGCGGCCCCGTCCCATAACGATTGGGTCTTCTGGAACGATACGCAGGAAATCGTTCGGCGTACTCGAACGCTCCGATTTGTTGGCATCTACGGTAACGCTGTGTTTGATCTTGGCGGCGGTGCTTACCCCCCGAAGCACTCTACGGTCTTCGAATCACTGCCAGCCTATTTCCCACCCTCGGGGTTTCGCCCATGCTAGGCCGTAACATCCTTCCCGAGGAGGATGAGTACGGCCGCCCCAATGAGCTAATTCTGAGCTACGGTCTATGGACCCACAGATTTAACGCCAACCGGCGCATCGTTGGAAAGAAAGTGAGAATCAATGGGCACGACTGCCTGGTTATCGGAGTTATGCCTCCGGATTTCAACTTTCCACTCAGACGAGCTGCTGCTCACACGCCCCAACCGTACGTGGAATTCTGGGCGCCTATGAAGGCCGGACGAATTCGTCCTATCGATCCGCAGGGTGGCCTCGGCGCAGTCGCCCGGTTGGGTCCGGGTGTTTCCCTGATCGAGGCACAGCAGGACTTAGCATCCATCGGTGCTGTCTTGGCACACGAATTCCCGGCTACAAATCGCGATCGCACTTTTAGCGCGGGCTTTCTGTGGGATCGCACGCTGGGCAAGGTACGCCCTGCTCTTTGGTTTTTAATGGGAGCCGCGTCATTGTTTCCTATTGATCGGTTGTGCGAACGTTGCCAATCTCCTTCTCGCACGGAGTATCGCCCGACAGCGAGAAATCTCAGTGCGCATAGCCATCGGAGCGGCAAAGTCCCGGATTATTCGACAACTGCTCACTGAAAGCTGCGTATTGGCAACGCTGGGTGGTCTAGTCGGCTATGCGCTTACGGCGGCTTCATGGAAAGTATTATCAGCTCTCGCTCCGGTTAGCATTCCACGTCTGGCGGCGGCACGCGCAGACTGGACGATATTTCTCTTTGCCGTCGCAGTCGCGCTGGCGAATGGGCTTCTTTTTGGACTAGCGCCAGCTTTGCGGTCCACGGATTCTATTAGGCTGCCTTCCATGCGCGATCTCGGTGCCCGCGGCGTTGCTACTGGCCGGCATGACAGGACGCGTGGAGCATTAGTGATTGCAGAAGTGGCGATAACCGTTGCCTTGGTTCTGATCGGGGGACAGCTGCTGCAAAATTTTATCCACTTGCTGACGACCAATCCTGGGTTCCAGCCTGATCGAGTCGTTGCCTCGGTTGTACTCCCCGAGCCGGAGCGATATAAGACTGCTGAACAGCGAAGTGAAGTTTACAAACGGTTTCTGGAAGCGGTTCGCACAATTCCCGGGGTGACAAGCGCTGGAACGGTGGATGCGCTGCCGTTCAGTGGAGAGAATCACGGCGGATTTGTGAGTGTAGGCCGGACCTCCGCTACTAACATTAGAAATCAGTCGATTGCCGAAATAGATATTGTTTCGGATCAGTACCTGCAGACGTTGGGCGTTCGTCTTGAAGCCGGTCGGTGGTTTGGTCAAGAAGACATGAGGGAGACGAGCAAAGCGGTTATCATCAACGATGCTGCCGCCCATCACTTCTGGCCCGGAACGAGCGCCATCGGAAAGGAGCTGTGCGTGAATTGCACGCCGGAGAGTCCCAACGGTTGGAAGCGCGTAGTCGGTATTGTGTCCAGTGTGCGGCATGCAGATCTAGATGCTCCGCCGGGATTCAACGCGTATTTATCGGCGGGTGCGTTGAAGAACGCCGTTTTCCTGGTCGCACGCACCGAACGGCCTATCGGGGAAATGAGCAAGGCCATTCAGCAGGCAATTGCTTCAGTTGATCCGGATCAGCCCGTGTTGCTCACTGCCTCACTGGGATCTCTTCTCAGGGACTCAATTGAGGATCGGCGATTTATCATAATTTTGCTCGGCACGACCGGAGGTCTGGCGCTTTTAATGGCTCTCGCTGGCATCTATGGCGTGATGGCTTACACCACGTCGCGCAGAACCCAAGAGATAGGTCTGCGTATGGCTCTCGGCGCTACTCCCGCCCGAATTCATGCGCTGCTCTTTCGTCAGGGCTTCCTGACCGTTCTCGCCGGATTGGCGATTGGTTTTGGTTGCGTGGTGGTTGTTGTCCGCACGCTTCGAAGCGTGATTGCAGGACTCGGAGCAGAAAACATCAGTGGTATGTGGATCGCTGGTTTGGTTGTGTTGCTTACAACTGCACTGGCGTGTTGGCTTCCAGCAAGTCGAGCGACCAAAGGCGATCCAATATTGGCGCTCAGGCAGGATTGATAAGCGCGCCTATCGCGAGGTGCCAGGCGTCGTAGATCGCCTGTAACGGCGTAGTGTTTACCGATTGCTCTTCGTTTTAACAACTAAACTGGCCATAATTTCCAACCTCGAAAAGCCCGTCCGCCACGGCGTCCCACGAAACCGGATCATCTGTAAGCAGTCGATACGCTCAGATCTTGTGAGATGAACGGGATTTTGACCATACCGCTAACCTTTGTGTCGCACGCCCACAGGATTCGTGCGCCGCTTTCTGACAAAATAGCCTTGATAGCGCCCGGCTTCCCAGTCTCTAGCCGTTCGTTCTGTGTTTAGCGTCCTCTTCCACGCCGATTCGGGATCGCTGTGACTGAATCAATCTAGGATTGTGAGGAGTAATCGAAGCGTGAAAGATCGTCGACAGTTTTTGAAATCAATTTCAGCGGCCGCGTTGGCCGCTCCCGCTCTAACCGGTACGGCCCGTGGGCAAAGCCCCGCGGAACGGCCTCCGGTGGACCTGGCGTTACCCGCACCGGATGCCCCAGAATACTGGGACAAGGTTAGAAACCAGTTTCTCCTGGCTCGCGACAACGTGTTCTTCAACAACGGAACCATCGGAGCCATGCCCAGAGTAGTAGTAGATCGCATCACCGATCACCTGCAACTGATGGCCACGAGCATTGCTGAATGGGACTACGTAGGCGATGCCAACTGGATTTCCGGGTACGGCCCGCTTTTACAGATCAGAAGCAAAGCTGCCCGCCTGCTCAACGTGGACCTCGACGAGATTGGACTAACTGAAAACGTTACGTCCGGCGCGAGTTACGTCGCTGCGGGCCTTGACTTGGAGCCGGGCTCCGAAATCATCACCACTAATCAAGAGCATGAAGGTGGAAGAAGCTCCTGGCTCGTGGCTGCGCAGCGTCACAAGACAGTTGTTACGGAGGTGAAATTACCGCCGGTCATTCAGAGCCGTGATCAGGTGATGGATCTCTTTCAGAAGGCCATCACGTCGAAGACGAAAGTGATCGCGATCTCTCACGTGATAACCGGCAGTGGCGCCATCTTGCCCGTAAAGGAGATCTGCGCGGAAGCACGCGCCCGCCGCATCTTCACTGTTCTCGACGGTGCTCAAGCCTTCGGCCACATTCCTGTCGATCTAAGGGAGATTGGTTGTGACGCCTACGTTGGATGCTTCCACAAATGGATGTTGTCGCCAGCCGGAACGGGCTTTATGTACATTCGCAAGGACGTGGCTCCGGAAGTTTGGTCGAGCGTCGCCAGTGGTCAATGGAATAATCACGAAGACAACGGCTACCGGTTCACCCAGCGCGGAACCGGAAGCATGTCCATGATGATGGGCCTGGAAGCGGCTCTGGACTTTCATTCGGCAATCGGCCCGGAACGGGTCACCGCCCGGATCAAATACCTGGGCGATTATCTACGCGAAGGCCTGCGCAAGAACGCGAAGGTCACCATTTATTCCCCGCCCGATAACACCATGTGCGCGGGCATTACCGTATACGGCATCCAGGGAGTGACCGGGAAGCAAATACAAGACGAAATGTGGCAGCGCGATCGCTTACGCCCTCGATCATCGGGACGCCGCGGTGTCCGCCACTGCACGCACATCTATAACTCGACTGCCGAAATTGATCGCGCCTTGAAAATCGTTAACGAATTAACGCAAGCGTAGTCTCCGGCATCAGAAATTCAAGGCCGTCGAGCTGACCAACCACCTACAACGTTTTCTTCTTGTTTTTTCTCGACGGACGTGTTCGAGCTATTTCTCCGGAATAGTTGCTGTATCTTCTTCCAGTACATTCTTACGGCGGCAGCCGCGGCTAAAAACGTCGATAATGCGATCTGATAGGCTACGCTGCCACTCGTAGGATCCAGATAAGCGAACATGTGACGGTTCATCGATTCATCTCCAATATTTAGCGATCTGCACCGGACGATACTGCCGTTGCGGATCGATCAAATAAACCAAATCTGTCTGGGCAGTTCCGTCCGCCGGATTCTGCCGGAAGAGGTCGCGGTCCAGTAGCGTCAGAATGGAGTGCCGCTCATTTGAGATCCGAGGCTTCTCCGCCCCGGCGGGCTTGATCGCCAGCAGCGCGGAAAAGTGATTCATCAGATCGCGCCCATCCGTGTCTTCACCCTTATCCAATGTTTCGGCGTCTTCGTATTCCGGCGCCTGGGCGCTCGCATCCAAATTCAGCCGGATGCGCGACCCATGGTCCCCGTGTACGACAACCGTCATTTGGTCAAGCCTTCCATGTGTGCGTAGAGTCCCCAGAAAGCGATCGAGTTGGCTCGAAACGTACTGCACTTGCTCACAATAGCGGCGATATCTGTCCTGGTACTCAGCCGCGTTTACACGTTCATCTGCCCGGTCGTCACTCCACTCGTGCAGGTCTCTAACGCTTCCGTCGCTGCGGTAAAGATAGGGCGAATGCGGCGTAAGTAAATGAGCAAAAAAGAATATCGGCCGGTCTCTGCTCAGGATGTCTGCCGCTAAGTGATCGGGCCAGATCTCGGAAACGCCCAGCGGACCGGGCATTCTCACCCCTAGCCGGAAAAAGAAGAATCCTCGCGTGTAGGACCGCACTGGGTCGCTGGCCTGGTAATTACCAACTAACCAGCGAAAACGGTCACGCCAATTCCCCGGCGCCTGATGCAGATTCGAAAGGCTTAGCGTGTAGTTGTGACACTCGGCCGATGCTACATAGGGCTGGCAAAACTGCAGCGACGCGTACTGGTATGCCACCACTCGGTAGCCCTCGGCAGCAAAACCTGTAAATGTGCGATTTCCTCGAATGCGATACTGCCGCAAATTTCCCTGCCCTGTGCGGTCAATCAACTCGTGCGGATATCGCAACAAACGCTCATTTAGAATGCTCGGCACGGAATCGATCGTTCCGGCGTAATTACTATACGCATCCGGATAGATCGTGAAATTGTATTTCGTAAGAACCTGCCTCAACTCATCCCGGGCTTCGCTGCAGGCGGGCGTGACGGGAAACCCGGCCAGGCCCATCTGTTCATCGAGTAGTATCCAGACGATGTGCTTCGGTTGTGCCCGGGAGAACGCGGCGTGGCTCCAGGACTTCCATGGCATATGGGCCGCCACCGCGATCAGCAATCCCGAGGAGGTGAATACCACAAGCACCGGGTAGAATCGGTCGCGCATAATCCATACAGCCATCCCAGCGCCGAACGCCAGCATCGCGGCGGCAATCTGCCACCGAATACTGCCATGAAACAGCAATGCCAACGGATATGCGCCGGAGAGAGCCACCAAGATCACCACAACGGTGGCAAATATGTTACGGCGTGTTAACAGGCTCAATAGTAAGCAAGGAATTAGTAATAATGCACTCGCAACAATTACTTCCGGATAAAAAAATCCATATTCATTGTTTGCAAGAAATGTTAGAAACGGAAATACAATCAGACAGCATAAAAAGCCAGCTCGGGAATACCACTTGGATGGCCCAATCACGCATGCCTTTCAAAGAGAAACAGGACTCGCCCTGAGCCACAAATGGGGCGCTGCCAAAGCAGGCAGTAGTACCGGCTGAATTCGTCCAGAAACGACGCTTTGTCGTAATCTTCAAATCCTGGCCGTCCATTGCGCATAAGTTCCGCCGATGGGTCGCCGCCAGGAACGAATTCGATCAACAGTCTTCGCCCCAGCCTGGCGAAGGTCTCTGCAATCTGATCCAGCGGCAGGTTCTCTCGAAAGCGCAAGTGATGGATCAAGCCGAGGCACAGCACAAGGTCGGCCTGCATCCGGTCGAAAAAACTCCGAGTGTGCTTTAAGCCAAAGCCCAAAGCAGGGCTCGGGTTCGCGACATCTACCAGCAAAGGCAGAAGTCGCGTGGAGGAATCGCGCCTCTGATCCAGATAGAGTTCATTGATGCAATACGCGTCGCTGTCGATCGCAAATACTGAGGCACCGCTCGCCGCGAATTCTTTGGCGAACAGCCCCGTATTGGTCCCGACATCGCATACTGTGAGCGGCTGTAGATCGGAAGCGAGCCGTCTCACCGCAATTCGCTTGGAATGAACCGCCGCGGGCGAGTAAAATCGTGAATCTGCGTAATACTCCGGCCAAGCTGTCGAGCTTTTTGGGCGCGACAACCTCTCGATTGCACTCCGCAGCGAATCAATTAGATTGCTTTGAGAAACCGCACCGCCTCGTTGATATCCATGTCTGTCCGATTTAGTCGCTCGAGCATGCAAATGTAAGTGCAGCAAAAGCCCTGGGTGCAAGTACGAAGAAAGTGGCAATGCTGATGAAACATAGGATAGTGGAAATCCACCCAGTTCTACTCGTAAATGCCGTGCGGCCCCCGCAGAACAGTAGCTCATCATAGCCATCGGGCCCAGGAACTCGCGGCAAAACTGCTCATACGCAATCCATGGACCGCCATCGTGTTTTTCGAAAGAGAGAGTATCGATGAATACAGGCCGAGAGCCCCGAAACTGAACGTTATATGGGCTCGCATCCTTCAGGGTCAACTCGCGCGCTAGAGCTTCCCGTTGAATCTCCAGAGTAAGAAGCGCAGCGTCTCGGAATTCGTCGAAGACCCATTCATAAGGATAAGAGATAAAGTCAATTTGCTCTGGTACTAATAGACGTGCCCACGTATCCTCCGTCCGAGGTGTGCCTTCTTCCTCGAAGTTCAGGATAAGTCCGGCTTTAACTAATTGTTTGTGGAGGCCTGAACTGATATATCGTTCGTAATCCGATAAACCGTGATGAGTAACAACTCGCTTGTAAATACCCTCCTCGCTAACAACATATCCGGACGGGTCCCGATACGAGGCGGCAACACGTTCGGTTATCGGCATTGTGTGACGTCAACACTAATAAAGCACAAATAGGTATCGAAGTTCCTAGCGCTTGTGTTGCAATTTGTATAAATTGGTAAACCGTAGTGCGGACATGTTAGTCACACTGTGAGCCAATCGATTGCTATTGATGTTGACGCTAGTGAGCTTCCTAGCGCCGGGATTAGAGAAGCCGCGCGCGACGCGTTTTCCACACGGAGCGAATCTCTCGACGACACTCGCGATAGGCTAGAACACTGTGAAGACGATACGTTTTTTGCTCTTGCTCGGATGCTGCCTGCTGTGCCGTGGGGCGTCCCGTTTAAATGTCAGCACGGCGAACCCCGAGGCGGCTGGTATGAATCGGCAACGGGTTGAATTGATTCCCGTTCGTATGAAGGATTACGTCGATGCGCATAAGGCGGCGGGCATGGTGGCCATCGTGGCGCGTCACGGAGTGGTGGCAGGCTTCGACGCGGTCGGTTATCAGGATCTGGAGAGCCAAAAGCCCATGAGCAAGGACACGATGTTCCGTATTGCGTCCTTAACCAAGCCGATCACTTGCGCGGGCATCATGATTCTGGTGGATGAGGGCCGCATCTCTGTGATCGATCCGGTGGAGAAGTTTCTACCGGAATACAAGGGAATAAAGCTGAACAATTGCGTTGGACGGTCGGGATACGGGTGCACCGGCATCGAGCCGTCGCGCCCGATCAATATAGAAGACCTGATGACGCACACTTCGGGGCTGGGCAATGCGAGCGCGCGTGGCGGCGCCGAACCAACCACGCTGGCGGACCTGGCCGCGCTGGGAGCTAAGACCGAATTGCTGTTCAACCCGGGCACAAAATGGAATTACAGCAACACCGGATATGATGTATTAGGCCGGATCATCGAAGTGGTTTCGAAGCAGCCGTATGACGAGTTTCTTCGGGACCACATTTTCGGGCCGCTGGGAATGAAGGATACCTACTTTTTTGTCCCGGATGCAAAAGTACCGCGAATTGCGACACTGTATACCCAGACCGATAGCGGGCTAGAGCGTGCGAAGTCGCAGTGGGGGACCCAGCACGGTCCTAAGATCCCGATGCCGGCAGGCGGCATCGTCAGCACCGCGGAAGATATTTTCCGGTTCAACATGATGATGCGCAATAAGGGCGAGTTGGACGGGCGGCGCGTGCTGTCGAACGCCGCCGTTACACTAATGACCACATCCCACACCGGCGACATAAAGGCCGGTTGGGCGCCAGGCGTCGGACACGGCTATGGCTATGAAGTAGTGCGCGATGCCGAAGGTATGTTCCGTTACAACTCGATCGGCAGTTATGTAAAGGGCGGCGCCTATCGCACTTATGAATGGGTTGACCCGGAAAAGGATTTGGTTGGAGTGTTCATGATGCAACTGACTAACGGTGGCGGAGATACGGCCGACGAGATCAACAGCTTCATGGAGATGAGTGCAGCCGCAATTGAGCGTTGAAGCATTCTAATACGCGCCCGAAGCCGCGGACCTACTTAGGCCCGACTATTCGTACTCCCCTAATGGGCTAGTAACTATCAGTACCCGAATGAGGCTGATTTTAGGACGTTTGTCTATTTTCGATTACTGAAGTTTCCCTATTCTTTGATTTAACATTTTGTTATATCGCCGCGATAAGCGAAGAAGTTGCAAAGGATCGCGGATACCAAATGAAATATCAGCGAATTTTTAGAATTATGTTTGCCGCGCTGGCAGTCGCGCTGATACTGCAGATTCCATTCCATCGCCCCGCCTCACTTAACTCGTGGCGGATGGCCGCGAAGCCAACTGCGATTGCAGCGGTTGTCAGATCCCTGCGCCCTGTCTATCCCTACTCCGTCATACCGGGAGGGGTCTATTCCGCCAAGGAATTAGAGCGGGCGCGTTCTACCAATCGTCTCCTCCACGAACATTACGCCGATTTCAACTTGGCCGAGACGCATCTGGTTACCACCGCGGAAGCGCGCTACGCATACGTATCTTATCGGCAGGGCGGGAAACTTCTTTGGACAACGCATAAGCTTCTAATTCCGAAGGGTGAGACGCTGTTAACCGACGGAGTAAACTTCTGCCGGACACGGTGTGGAAATCGGCTCTCGGAAACTCCGCACCGCGAAACGTTAGGCGGAAATGAACCTCCCGATTCCATACTCAGCCTTCCTAATTTCACGCCATCGCTACTTGCGAATGACTTAGTCGGGTTGAATTTGCCCACAGTGGCGAGCGCGGCGGCTGTGCTTCCCATCGCGGAGGCGCGATTGCAGCCGGTAGTGCCGTCCAGCGCCGCGTCTGGTGCCGCAGCTTACGAATCACCCTTGCCGCCTTCGCGCTGGCTTCCGGTTTCGCTGATCGGCATACCCCTTCCGGCGATTTACGCGCCACAGGCGAATCCTAAGCTCGCAGCACTCACTCCGAGTTCACCCACCGACGACACAACCTCGTTCTCCGATGTCCCAGAACCACGATCGCTGGATCTAGCCCTGCTTGCCCTGTTAGGGGTCTACGGCTTTGTCACCCTTCGCAGAAAACGTTGTCCTAGGGTCAATTAGTCGCGGATAATGCGCATCTATCTACGCCTACAGCAGGTGGAAATCTAGTTCCACGGTGACCTTGACATTCACCGGCGTATCTCCCTTGGTGCCCGGCCGGAACCGCCATTCCTTAACCGCTTCCATGGCCGTCTTGTCTTCCTCGGTGTTCAATCCGGATACGATCTTGAGCTTCGTGGGAAGGCCTTCGGTCGTGACCACCGTTTCGATCTTTACGACGCCATCCACGAAGGCCTCTTTTGAGGACGAGGAGAATTCGGGTTCGACGTAGTGCGTCAGCTTCGGAGCCTTGACGTCTCCACCCACCTCATAGATTTTCTCGTCGCTCTTGGGTTTCTCAGTGGATTTTTTATCGTCTTTGCTGCCTTCCTGGCTCTTTTTCGAATCCTGACTTTGTTCGTTCCCGAACGCGAAAAAGTCTACATTAGCGGACACCAGCGCCATCTGGACGAAGCTCCGCCTGCTGTAATTCGAATACACTATCCCTCCTACGGAAAGCGAGTGTTACGAAGGATGCGCTCTAAAGATTTGGGGTTTCGTTACCCGGTGTAAAGTTTTGTTCGGGGTTACAATTCGACGCTCTTGCCCACCGGAATCTGTCCACGCCTGATCCTGGGATGCGCGTGGGGTCTGCGTTTAGGGTCGGAGCCCTCGTCCGGCCCTGCCTTCCGAACGGTGATGGTGCCGCGCGTCGTCTCCAGGTTGAGATCCGGGCCGGAGCCAACAGCGCCCTTCAAAAGTGCGCCATGTCCCTCCCTTATTTCAGTCAGGTCGCCGCCGAAATCATTTTCGATTTCCCCCCGGCGGGTATTCGCCAACAGTTGAAAATTGGCGCTTTCCGGCAGCGCGAGATCGATATTGCCCGCCCTCGTTCGTACCAGCATTTTCGAGACTGGGACATTCAAAGGCCGCAACTCGATGTCTCCCTTCTCCACATTCAGATTCAAGCTGTCGGTAAATCCATCTAAGTCCACGTCCGTGGCGCGCGTGGTGACGGCCACCGGGCCGATCAGATTCTGACCGGTCACACTTCCCGGCTCGATCTTCAATTCACCGGGCAACTGTTGCGCGTTTACCTCGGTCTGCATGCTTTCCACCTGAATCGGTTTCAACACCGCGCGAAGGGCGATCGTCCCGCCGTAGTCTCCGCTGATGGTGACTTGGCCGGAGATGTTTTCAAGCTCCACGTCGGTGCCATGACCACGGAGTTGAACCGGACCCTTGATCGCGCTGCACTGAATCAAATCGGCCTGCCGCGTATCCACGTTGAGGCTTCCATCGACGTTCGAAACCTTCACGCCACCGGAGCCATTGCTGATATCCACGTTGCCGCCAATCGAAGAGACGTCGAGATTGCCGGAACGCCCGGTCAGTTGCAGGCTCGCCCCCCGAGGAACGGTCAGTTCCAGATCGGTGGTGACCAGGGTTCGCGAATCGGCGTGGTCCTGGTTGCAACGAATCACAATCTTGTCGCCATCCCTTACGATAGTCAACGGAGTATTCCGGTCCGTTCGGTCCGCCACGCCAACATCCAGCGAGCGAATCGTTTTGTGTCCGCCAACCACGACGTTGGTCCCGTCGGCGCCCACCACGCGGGCGCTACCGCGAAAACTGTCCAGAATCACAATCGGGGCCGGACCGGCTTCCTGTGTCTCAGAGGCTACCTGGTAGTTGTGTTCGGTGCCGAAAACTTGTACGCCATGCTCAAAGGCGGCGCGCCGCCACCAATCGCCGGCGCCGCGAAATTCATAGCTTGCGAGCCCGAAAAAGCAGATCAGAATAACCAAAAACCATCCCCCGGCCGAGATGCCGTTGTCGGGAATCCAGGCTCCGCTCGAAGCGCGCACTAGGATCTCCAGAATCTGCACGCCTCCCCAAACCACCAGCAGCCAAGGCCAATATTGAGCGAGATAACTCCCGATCGGGACTTCTGGAGAGACCGTGTGGGCGAGGAAGATCGCGCCGATCACGATCAGGATCAAAGGGCCGCCAATCGATCCGCCCGAACGATATCGCCGGGGCGCAGGCTGGCGTGCTGCAGCATTCGGCGGGGGATAACCCGGTTGGGGTGGTACGCCTTGAGGCCCAGCGTATGGCGGCGGCACCCCCCGGGGTGCACCCGGAATGTCCGCGACCTTGGGAGGCGCCAGAGCCCGTTCGAAAAACTTCATGACGCCGACGACAATGATCAGGAGCGGCCAAGTCTGCGAAAACGACAAAGCACCCGACAAATGCAATTCAAAAAGAAAGCCGAGCGTGATCAGAAGTACGGGCCCGCGCAGAGACTGCGCTACTAAGGCTCCTCTATTGCTCACGCCGGAACCCCATCACATCGCGAACGTCGGCCGGAGGGGGTGGCCCGGGAGCTTGCGGCGGAGGTGTCATAGGGCGTTGATAGACCGGTCGCGAAACCCGCCCGTACAGCTTGAACGCCCCAATCACGATCAATATCACCGGCCAAAATCGCCCCACGTCGTTGAAGGACATCACCCCGAGCGAATCCAGCAGGAACAGCACCCCCACCAGGATCAGAATCATGGGACCCAGCGGAAGACGTCCGGAACTGGAACTGCGTGAGAAAAAACTGGACCACTCATCGGTGGGAACCCCCATGCGCTGCTTTTTCGCCGTATGATAGGCCTCAAAAGGCATGTAAAAGACGAAGGCCGCGATCATAATTCCTAGAAACGGAGCGCCGTGATTGCCATGCTGACTGCTAATCAGGCTAACCAGCACGCCAAAGATGACGGCGTGAGCCAATCCCTTTAGATATTGGCCGTTATAGATCGCTCCTACTCCTGGTATCCAGCCAAGCAGAAATGCCAAGGCTGGCGAGGTGCGATAGGCGGGCGCGATCGGGGCGGTTGGCGGCTGCGCGTACGGGTTATAACCAGCGTTGGGGTTATACCCGGCGCCGGGATTATAGCCACCGCTAAAGGATGGGTCGGGTGCGCCAAACGGCGTGCCGGCGCTGGCTGGATTGGGATTGGTATAGGGGTTCATCGGTGCATGCTCCGGGCAAAAGACGGTGCCCTCCGCTGGGCGCTGGCAGGCCGGACATAATGCCCGGCCGCACGACCTGCAGAATGCTCCCGCTGCCACGTCCGGGTGAAAATAACAATTCATTTTGATTGATCCCCCTTTTTTGCATTGGTCGGCGACGATTTTTTCGGATTGCTTTGCTGCTTGCCAGCCGGTTGCGATTGACCGGGAGGAGAGTTGTCTTCCTGCAGCGCCCGCAATCTTGACTCGATATCGTAGACCACAAGCAAATTGTCGTAATATTTAACAGCGCGGTCACGCGTGCGCAGAACGCGGTCCTGAAACCCATCCCAGACGCGTACCGGATTTACATCCGCCGGCCTTATGTGTTGTACCTGGATTCCTGTGCAGCGCTCTAACATGGCGAACGACAGAATGGTCATCGCCATCCCCATCGCAAAGCGCGGTTGCAGAACCGGCTGCAGCCACCTACCAATCGCCAATCCAAAGATTCCGCGGCGTTGCAGCGGATCGCGCATTGGTCCGCGTGGCGCCTGATAAGCAATGCGCGTAATCAGGTCGGGAGGTGGCATAACCGGGCGGACGCTCCCGATAAACTTAACTGCCGCAGCGGCATCCTGATACATTTCGGCACATGGGACGCAGCCAGCCATATGCTTTTCCATATCGTCTCGCACGGCTTGGCTGACCGTGCCATCGATGTAGTCGCTGAGGAGGACTTCGAACTCGGTACACGACGTCATGGCCCGGTCCTCTCAGATCGCTCCGGCGATGCACCGCTGACAGTGGAACGGACCGGCCGCACTGAGCGCCGCAGAATACGGGCCAGTTCCGCGCGACCGCGATTCAATCTCGACTTTACTGTGCCTTCGGGAACGTTCAACACACTGGCGATCTCTTTGTACTCGAGCTCTTCAAGATCACGAAGGATGACAGCCTCTCGCAACTCTGGCGAAAGCCTTTGCAGCCCAGCCTGCAGCAGTTCTCCCGCCTCGCGGCCGGCCAATAAGCCGTCCGTTCTTGCCTCAAGCGACGTCTTTTCTTCCAGTACAACCAGTTGATCTTCAATAGCATCCGTAACGCGATCCTGCTTCGTCCGGCGGTAGTGATCCACCAAAAGGTTACGGGTGAGACGTGCCAGCCACACCGTGAATGAGCCCTCGCCGGACCGGAAGCTACCCAAGCTCTTGAAAACTCTTACGAAAACGTCCTGAGTAAGGTCCTGTGCTTCACTGTCTCGATTTGTAAATCGATAGCAAATCGAGTAGACACGCCGGGTATGTGTCTTGACGAGGTCCTCCCAGGCGGCCTGTTCCCCGGCGAGGCAGCGTTCTACGAGACTGGTATCAGCGTCCAACCGTTCCGGTTTCCTTGTGGTGGCAGGCGCCAGCCAACTCCACCGTGCTTCCGTCGAGACTGTCGACGTCTTCGATTGTAATGAAAACTGGGCAACCGCCGCCGCTGACATTGAAATCCTCGTCGTGCGCCAGTGCGGTCCTGCCGGCCTTCTATTCAATTCAGATCGAAGTCCGCATCGGCGTACACCCTAGGAAACGAATTGCGAGGCCCGGAAGTTCATCCAAAATCGAGGCCGGGAGCTCCACAGCCAACTATCTATGGGGCAATGGCTTACGTGGGAACATCTGGTCCTGGTTCGCAATATCGTACACGCAGGCCGCAACGATGGCCGAAGCCTCCATTAAATCCTCCGGAATCGCGTGGCTGTAGACATCCAGGCTGGAGTGGTGCACCAAAGATCCGTAGTCGAGCGGGTCCTGAATAAACTGAAATCCGGGGAGATCCACTGCGTCGAACGATAAATGGTCGGTACCGCTGGTGTTTTTCAGAGTGACGGTGGTCGCTCCCATGTCATGGAACGGCCGTAGCATCTGCTCAAAGAGCGGGCGCGCGGCATCGTTTCCTTGTAAATAGACGCCCCGAATTTTGCCGCTGCCATTGTCCAAATTCAGATAAGCGTCCAATTTGGCCTGTTCCGGCTTGAATTCCATCATATTGGCATCTCCAAAATGCGCCTTTACGTACGCTGCGGAACCGTAAAGGCCCTGTTCTTCGCCACTCCAAAGCCCGATGCGGACAGTTCGTTTCATGGGCAAGTTCAAGGTTTTCAGAATGCGCATGACCTCCATCATCACCGCGCTTCCGGCCCCGTTGTCGGTAGCGCCAGTTCCGGAGTGCCAGGAATCGAAATGCCCTCCAATCATGACGACTTCATCCGCGTTGGTTGTGCCGGGAATTTCACCGATAATGTCTTCTCCCATCTTGTCCGAGTCTGAATAACGCGCCTTCAGATCGAGACTGACGGTTACAGGAATCTTCTTTTCAAGCAAGCGAGCCATGCGGGTGTACTGCTCTTCATCCACCACGAATGTGGGCGGAGCCAGTGGCGACGAGGCTTTTTCGGAACCGGCGGCTTCGGCATGATTGGCTCCGTCATGGGAGCGCGGATCCTCGGTTAAAACCGCCAAAACGTGTTCCTGCAGCAGAAATCCGTTGAGTTTGTCTTTCACCTTGCCGAGCCGCGCAAAAAATTCTTCCATATCGGCCGGCGTCATGCTAGCGAATACATGCATGAGTTGGCTGGTGTCATCCGGGAGGTCGTTCAGGTCGACTCTCTCCTTGAGCGCCGGTTCCGGAGCGGCGGCGATTTCGGCCAATTCCGCGTCCGTGTACCGCCGAAATAGCGGGTGGATCCGCGGTGGCGTGATCTTCGGTGTCGTGATCAGCACGATCTTGCCGCCCAGCTTGCCTTTCCACTTGGCTTCGAACGCATCGATCTCCTCATCCATCTTTTTCGGGTTGTAGGAGCGCGGCGGCATAGGCGCCAGCAAAACTTCTGCCTTTACGGGACCGTTGGTCGGGGCGCACCACGCCAACGGCGAAGCCACCAGATGGGAGTAGCGAGGCGAAACCATATCGACCGTATAGCTCTCGACCGACCAACTTCGCCCGAACGGTCCCCACGCCTCTTCGTGTACATTGGCCACTCCATAGCCCTTTAGCCGTTGCATGGCCCACACCGCTGCCTCATTGAATTCCGGCGACGCCGTAAGCCGAGGGCCATAGACATCCGACAAATATGACAGGGTGTCCATCACCTGGGAGCGATCGAACGCCGCAGCCTTGATCCTGCCGATGGTTTCGAGCGTGCCGGTATCGTTCGGCGCGGCAAATGCCAGGGAAACAAGAAGACAAGAGACGAGAAGACGCATAGATGGGAGTGTAGCGTAAAGCGAACCTGTGGAGTTCACCGTGATGCGCGAAGATAGATCAATCGGGCGGAGGCTGACATGACATCGGTATACCTTTGGCTCACAGGAACAGATGGTGTGGGACACGCGTCCATGAAAATCGGCGATCTCGCTTATGTCAGTTACTGGCCAGGTGGCGGCGGCGCAGAGGCAAAGAAGGATTTCAAAATTAAGCAGACGCACGAAGGTGCCTGGATTTCTCGTTTATCCGTCGACACCCGCCTTGAAAGGAGGTCTCCGGATGTGTCGGTCGACGTGAATGGACTAGACGAAGCTGCCATGCAAGTGGCGTTTGAGGAGTTCAAAGCCAAGGCGCCCCTTTACAACATGCGCAAACATAACTGCGCCACTGTGATCGCATACCTACTGGAAATTGGGTCGGGGAAGAAGCCTACTTTCGTGCCGATGATGAACGTCGCCGATGCCCTGCCACCGGGGCTTCTCAGGACAATCGTCAAAATTGGGACTTTAGGCGGGGCTGTGGAGATGTGGACTCCCCAGGCCATTCGTGACTACGCTCAGGAACTCACGCATCCAACAGGTAAGGCATGACAGAACACTTGGTTTACAGCGGCAAATACGACCTGTACCTGCCCCTCTTTGAACACCTACACCCGTTCGACGGGCGCAAGTTCAGTCGTGCTTATGGTCTGCTTCGTGAGCGCTTGGGACCGGCTATTGAGAATCTTACACATACCCCAGATCATGACGTCCCCGCCAGCGAGTTGCTACGGGTACACACCCCGTCTTATCTTTCGTCGCTGAATTCAGCCGAAGTGGTGGCAAAGGCACTGGAGATCCAGGCGGTCCGCCTTGTTCCCGCCGTCCTCCGCGAACAGCGAATTCTAACCCCTATGCGGTATGCGGTGCAGGGCACTATAGATGCCGTCGAACTGGCCCTGCGCCAAGGTTTTGTTTTTCATCTGGGAGGCGGATTCCATCACGCGTTCGCGGATCATGGCGAAGGCTTCTGCCTGTATGCCGACGCCGCAATTGCAATACACTCAGCTCGGGCCCGGCAATTGATTGGGCAAACAGAAACCGTTTTGATCATCGACCTCGACGCCCATCGCGGGAACGGGTGCGAGCATATCTTCTCTGGCGACTCATCCATCCGCTTTTTCGATATTTACAACTTTCAGGTCTATCCCGGACCGCTGGATGCAGACGAGGAAGAAGCGCCCTACATCATTCCGATCAAATCCCAAACGGCGGATCACGATTATTTAGAGACACTAACTGCCGAGTTGCCACGTTTTCTTTCGGAAAATGGTGAAGCCAGACTTGCCATCTATAACGCCGGAACCGACATTCTTGCGGGCGATCCACTAGGACAACTTGCAGTGAGTGAGGCCGCAGTGCTCCAGCGCGACCGCTTCGTGCTGGGCCTGCTTGCCGAACGCGGAATTCCGACTGTGGTCCTCACAAGCGGTGGGTACACGGCTCATTCCCATATACTGATTGCCCAAAGCGCTGGCGATCTCCTGGAACGCTTTGCGCAATCCAGGTCAGCGATATAGGAAGGCGTCTGGGCCCGGCGCTCCTTTCCACAGCAGAGGTACTATTCTGCCCGTTGGGACGTGGACGAGGAATTCGGCCCATTTTTCACTTGTCCGGTAACCCACTTTTCAGCGAGTGGCGGGACATCGCTCTACGCTTGCGCCATTACTCAGGGGTAATCCACGCTATAGCCCTCAAATCTCAGGTTTGCGCGTTCCTCGTCAAAGTGATTCCTTCTAAGCATCCCCGAGGAACGAAACGCTAACTGGCCGGAAGTGAAGATGGATTCGAACGCGGTTTCTTGGCGGGTATTCAGATCGACAACCCATGTTAGCGAAGCTCGCCCAAAGTACCTCGAAAAGACGAGGTAGGTGGATCGGCGCAAATTCGTTCTGCCACACGACGCGAGATGTCAGAGATCCAAGAACACTGACTCTATGCTGAACGGCCTCTTCGCGCTTAGGTTGATAGCGGCGGGGCTCTGCGAATCGTCGTCCTCCTCCTCTTTACTCTTAAGTTCAAAATGCTTTTCTCGACACGAATTTCCGTGGTACGTAAGTTTCGCTGAACTAGCTTTAAGTAGTCCCCCGAATTCAGATGCCAGTGTCAAGAGTCGGTCGAGTGCGGAGGCGAGGCCAAATGAGGCGTCAGTTTCCGAATCATACCCCTCGTTTTCCAAATAGGATCGGTCAGCGTCCAGCTCACTGTCAACCCGTTTGAGCAACATTTCGATATCACATGATATGCACGTTGGGAAATTGAGGCGGTGTAGTAGTCGTGGTTCAGAGCTTTGAATTGACTTGATAACCGACATGAACTCCTCGAGAGCCTCTGGTTCAAACAAAAAATCAAGGTCTTCATCTCCGAGTTGTGCGCGCAGCCTTTGTAGCGAAGCCTCCCAGCTTGTTTGAAGCGGGGGCATCGGCTCCATCGGCGAAGTGCGTTCGGTTGCGGCTATGTATGCGTCAATGATCGAAGCATCGAGTTCAACCTGATCAGTATCCCATCTGTTTCGCAAAACGCGGCAGATAGACTTCAATACTCCTTGCAGCGCGGCTCGCTCTTGGCCAATGCTGGAGTCTAATGCCTCGGTTACAGACGTGAGAAGCGCAGAACTGTCCTCAATACCGCAAGTGTGGGAGACATGAAGAGAGCGAGTGTTAAGGATTTCCCAGTCTGCACCCGAAGTTAACAGTGGAAAGCGTAGTTTTCCCTTCGCGCCCCCCGCATCTGAGAGGGCTAGCTTTATCCCAGCTACGTGCATACGGTTCATAAACTCGGCCTTCAGCGACCCGCCATCACGCAACTGTTCTATGACGAGATCCCTGTAACTCGGGTGTATCCACTCAACGTATCGCTGCGTTGGGTCTTTAATTCGTATGAAGGCCTCTATTAGCTCCTCCAAAACGCCTTCCGGCTTCACTTCGCCCTTGTCGTACTGCTGGCGGTATTTTGAAAGCAAGTTTTCAGCGGTTGAATAATGACCGCTTTCGAGCAGGGAAAGAAGCATCCATTTGTGGGAAAGCGATAAGGCGTTGAAGGATTGCGCATCCTATCAGTAGGATGTTGGATCTCTGCCGCAATTAGGTTAGCCAATGTCACAGGGTCAGCGGTTTGGGTTTCATTGGCAGTGAGCTGCGGAATGCCTTCCTCGATGAACCGTCTAATGCGCTCCGGCGTAAACGCGTCGTCCGAAACGATCTGCACGGCGTAGCGCCTAATCATGCTTCGCGACTTGGGATCGTGGAGACCGTGCTTTGAATGCCGATAAAGTATGATCGCTTTATCCTGAACGGTCAAGCGTCCCGCGTCGACGACAATTTCGGCGGGCTTCGGAAAATCCGCCGTACTTCCCTGAAGGTCCATCCGTTTCCGGGCACGTTCGAGAATGTGCCTTCGGCTCGTCCATGCGAGCCAGTGACTACTGCCCAACCGGGAGAACACCCGATGCAATTGAGCTTCCCACTTAGCCCCTCTCGCGGGGTCATATTCGGTCCGTCCGAAGGCGTCATCAGCGATAAAGATTTGTAATCCGTCGGGACGGAAGGCTCTAAAGAAATCATCCGGTGCGTCGCACACAACGGCTTCCCACCCATTTGAGACCTGTGCCATAGCTATCATCCATGCAATAGCGCTCTTACCCGCTTCCGCCGGTCCCTCCAACACTACAAAATGGTGCTTCTAGAGAACATCCCAGGCTTGGGTGTATGCCCCCGTGGGAACGAACACCGGCACTACATCGCGAGCGTGGGTAACGGCAGCAGAAGTGCGTTCGACGATCTCTCGATTGACGATGCTAGACAGCAGATCGTCCAAATCCCGCAGCGAGAGTAGTTGCGGGAATGCGCGCTTCAAAGCGGGACTTCCGTCAAGCAAGTCACAAATGTCGCTTCCGCAGAGAAGATGCACTGCCGTTCGAGGCAGCGCATTTTCTACCTCTTCCTGGATAGCGTCACGCCCTCTCGGGGATATCAAAGAATTACTGACCAAAACGTATTGTTTGCAACCTCCCTTCTCTTGCTTAGCTCGTAGACCTGAGGAGGCAAACCTCGACATCTCCGTCTTGAGGGCTGCAATCAGACGGGGGAGTGGTTTTGCGCCGGCAGCATTAGCATTCTCGATAAATTTGACCTGAAAGAGGAACGGACCTTCCGTCCTTGATTGCTTATTGGGGAAATGGAGTGGATCAGGACACCAGGCGTCACGCCCATAATCGCCATGACCGCCCCACGACTCGATGCCGATTCCCAAGTGATCCTTAAGAAGGGCATGAACTAACCATTCAACCTGGTACCACCCAAGATCATCCAACTTATAGCGGATCATCGGCACAAAAGGAGCGCGAACAAACCAGCTCGAATCGTAAGAGAGAGTGGAAGGCTACCAATTGGATGCTGGCTCCAGACAGCACATAAATGTCTAATCATAAGTTCTCTCCAAAAAACCTTTGCTCTATTCTATCCGCGCGGACCAACATGTGGATTCTCTCAGCCCTGTCAAGATGACGCAGATAGGTCGTTTTTGCTTCCAGGTCTGATTGTTGAAGATCACTTTGACGTGTAGCTATGGTGAGAACTGCCTTCGGCTGTAGAAAATCAACTAGTCAATAGCCTGCACAAAAAACATGTCTACGCGGTTTTGCGCGCGTTTCCGCGCCATGCTCCCCAGATACGGCATTGTGTCGAACGTGAGCCGCACGGAGCGCAAGCTGACTTAGACGCTTCCCCCGAATCAGACATATGGATAACCACCGGCGTGAAAGGCGCTCGAAGGTGCCCGTGGGTCGCAAGCGCAATGACATAGGACGGAAGTTTCGATGGCAGTCGTGCGTTTCTAGAGCCGAGGCAGCACCTCCGGCCGACAGACAACGAAATTGTCTCCGGGACGCCGCCCTTGATATCCTGATAGCCCGATGCCATTAAGCAGAAGCGATTGTGCGGCTTTGGTTCGCGAGATCCAGAATCTTTTGCGCGAGTACGATCCGACTTCCCTCGAAACTGTGTTCCATGGATTTGAACGGCCTGAAGATCCCCGACGGTATCTGATGACACTTCTCCAGATACTCAGCAAAGTCTATTCGGAAAGATCGGGGGGACAGTACGGCCCAATCCTGGATTCAGTTAATCGTTATGTTCGACTCGAAGACGGGCGCCCCGTTCGGGGTCTGTCCGTTTCACTCGCGCCTGCGGAGCGCGAAATTTGGGGACAGGACGAGGTTAGCCTTGCCGCGCTTCCAGATCGGTCCGAGTTGGTATCCGGGCTCGAACGTCTTTCAGGAATTATCGAGAATGAAATCAATTGGCAGGAAGACCAGTCGTGACGCGCGGACAGATTCAGAAACAACTTGAAAGAATCTTTAAATAGCATCTCGGCGTTAGTTCCGGCGTGACTCAGGGACTTGTGCCCGCGACCGTATCGCCAGGAAAACTATACGAGGCCCACGTCCTCAGCCGCGTCGTCGAGCATCTCGTCGTCGACGAGGGCTATACCCTAACGCTTGTCGGGGGCTCGAAGATCCAACTGAAGAGCTCGCCTGGCCCGATCAATCGCAACTATCCGCGGATCGAACTGCGACGCTTTTGTTGCATGTCTTGCCGAGCTCTGGGCGGATGTGGAATTTCGTGAGCTTTCGGCAGAGCTGCGTAAGCTGCTGGGAGGCGTGGCGATTATCGGGAGCTGGCCTGCAAACGTTTAATCGCAGCGGGTTTCACTCTGATGAAAAGCTTGTCCCATTGGATGTGATTGCCTGTAGAAGTGGG
>DATAXY010000048.1:0-116652 GCA_036272835.1 Bryobacteraceae bacterium | reverse complement strand
TCTGGCAACTCGAAGAAGATGTAATCTCCATGAGGAAACTTCACCCGTCGCTGCACGCGGAGACTCTGTCCAAAAAGTGGATGGAACTGATAGTGAACCTTGATAATTTCGGGTCCATGGGCATTATGTTTCTGGCTCGCCCAAACGCGGCAGAACCCATTTCATGACCACGAAATAGGCCGCGGCGAGGAGGACAATGACGAGCCAGTCCGGCATCTTCTCAATCGTACATGCAACAGGCGCTGAGCGGGGCTACATCCATAAGCGCCACGATAAGATCCAGTGGCCTTCGCTCGTGTGGATTAGGGCGTCAGTTTGTATTAGTCCAATCCATAAACGCCCTGATTTGGTCTTTCCAAAGATTTGGATGGGCCATCGACAGATGGCCGGCCGACCCAGCGGAAACGGGGCGCACCGCGATCTTTCCCTGTCGTACCTGTAGGATGTCACGCTGTAGTATTTGCAGACTATCCCGGTAAAACTCGTCATCGGCGAAATTGAGAGCAAACACCTTGGTCTTGATTTGGCCCAGGCCCGGTTCGGCATTGAAGTCTCGTGACGATTCAAACGCATAGAGGAGATCGTTCGCATCTCCACCGCCGGTCTGGCTCTTGATCCCGTGGATGAGTGCATCTGCGGCTTCAGAGGTACGAACCTCCTGTTGCAGGGCCGGAACTCCGTCGATCATCATCCGCGCCAACAAGAATCCCTGCAGCGCAGAAGGAGGTTGTTTCTGGTAGTTCCCGTTCTCCCAGAGCGGATCAGATCTGATGCCGTCGATGAGCATCCTTCTCCACAGCAGATTGCGCCCGCTAATCTGAGCTGGAAAGCAGGCTATTGGCATAATGCCGTCCATGGCACTGGGATAGGCTTCGGCCCACTGCCACGCATTCATGCAGCCCATGGACATGCCAATCACAGCGTGCAGGTGTCGAATGCCCAGCGATTCTACGACCAGTTTGTGTTGGAGATCGACCATGTCACCGTACCCGTAATGCGGAAAAGCAGCCTTAAGTCCATCGCTGGGCTTGCTCGATCTTCCATGCCCAACGTCATCCGGAATAATTACAAAGAAGCGCGTGGTGTCGAGGGGAGCTCCCGGAGCAAAGACGGCCTCCCTATATTCGGGAACCAACAATGCCTGGCTACTGGCGTTCGTCCAATGAAGAAGTAGGATGGCGTTGTCGATCGCACCCGCGGCATTCTTATGCGGATTCCCAAGCGTCACATAGTGAATTCGCAGTTGCGGCAATGTCTCCCCATCTCGGAACTTATAGTCGGTGAACGAGACGTCATTCTGCCGTTGATTGGGCACAGCCGACTGGTTTGTAGCTGAGCCTGAAACCTGACTTCTCTGACCAGCCGCTTGTTGCATAATGCAAGTTGCTGCGATCGTTGTGAGGGCGGCCAGCATTCGTATTCTGCGCTTGTATATGTTGGCAATTCGCCGGTGGCGATGGGTCGAGGTGGCTTTCATGTTCATTCCTTTCGCTTGTGTAGGCAATGGCCAAGTTGCGAATGGCTTGGCAGATCAAAAACTACGCAGGAGAAATTCTCTTGCGCTTGCGAGTACCTTCTCCTGCACCGCACGATCAGGCAACATGCGAGCGATTTGCACTGCTCCGATCATTGTTGAAAAGATCACGAAGAAGGCCCGCTCTTTGTCAGTAGTTCGCCGGCCCGGCATAAAGGGAACCATTCGGTCCCTATAGTTCACGAGTTCAGCGAAGAGCTGACTCCTCATCGTCTTGTCGCCTCGCGCCAGTTCCGGGGCAAGAGCCGTTAGCGGACAACCATGCTCGGCGTGATCGCAATAATCCAGGCTTAGGTAGGACTTTACAATCGCCTTCCACGCTTCTCCTGAGTGTGATTGCTCGGCCGCGTGAACCAGTTTTTCAATGATGTCCCGAAACGCTTCCTGTACCGACTCGATGAGGAGATCTTCCTTGCTTGCGAAATGCTTGTAAAAGCCACCGTGAGTCAGGCCCGTGTCGCGCATGATCGCCGCAACCGCGGCGCCGGTCAGTCCCTCTCCGCGTACGCGAACGGAGGCGTCCTTCACAATCTTCTGACGAACTTCCGCTTTGTGTTCCGGTGGGTAACGCATGGTTATACATAGGATGCGCGAGATCATCCCATGATGCAAATCGGCAGTTCAGATAGCACGAAAAAAGATTGCATCTATGGGATGATTTATATCATCCTATGAGCGTAAAGAGGAGGATTTCTCATGTCTCAAACGATTTTGGTTACAGGTGCAGCCGGCGGTCAGCAGGGATCAACCGGGCGTCACGTCGCAATGCTCCTGCTCAAGCAGGGTTTTCCCGTTCGCGCCTTTGTTCATAAACTTGATGCCCGTTCCGATGAACTTCGCAAACAAGGTGCGGAGATTGTCGAGGGTAATCTCCTTGATCCAGCCTCCGTCCAGGCGGCGATGAAAGATGTACAACGCGCCTACTTCACATATCCAGTGCAGGATGGACTACTCGAAGCCTCTACGATTTTCGCCGCGTCGGCCTCCGACGCGGGAGTGGAATTTGTGGTGAACAACTCGCAATTCCAGGACACACCAGAAGATCCTACCTTCCGCGATCTTCGAACTGCAGGGTCATTCCGGAACATGCAGCATCGGCTGGCGGATCGTATCTTCGACTGGGCGAAGGTTAAGGCTGCTCATATTCAGGCGCCACCCTATTACGAAAACGTATGCGCGCTAGTCCGCCGCAGCGTGGCTGAGCAAAACGCCGCATTCCTGCCCTGGGGCGATGGCAACGCCATTATTCCGCTCGCTGGCGCCGAGGACGTATCCCGAGTCGCCGCAACTCTTCTGGCAAGCTCCAGCACCCCGACCGCAAAGGCGTATCCGTTGGTGAGCGAGACGCTATCGGCGCGGCAGATTGTTGACACCCTTGGTACAGCGATCGGACGGCAGATTCGATACGTACCCATCACAGACGAGCAGTGGGCGAATGCAGTGAAGGAGCACATCAATCCCCACGCACTCGATCATCTGACCCATCTTTGGCAATACTTCCGCAACGGCAAGGAACGCCGTCAGATTACGAACGCCGTTTGTGAGGTCACAGGCCGTACGCCGCAAACGCTGGAGGAATTCTTCCGGGCAAATGCCGAGTCTTTCGCCGCTGCAAAAAGCTGGAACTGAGGGGCGGATTGCAGCCTCATTGATGAAAAGGAGACCTCATGTCGCCACAGATCATCTTCCCTCTGGATCTCGTTCTTGGTTATATCGCCTGGCTACTCTGCTTCAGCACATACGTTTGGCCGAGGCTTAAGGCGATGGACAGCGTGAATGCGCAACGCTCCATCGCCACTTTCCACAGTTTTCGCTTCATCGGGCTGGTCTTTCTTGTTCCGGGTGTCGTGGGCCCCAATCTGCCCGCAAACTTTGCAGAGTTCGCTGCATATTGGGACTTTGCAACCGCGCTTCTCGCCATCCTGGCGCTTCTTACGGTGCGGGTAAGACCGCTTTTCTGGGTATTCGTGGCTACCTTCAATATCGTGGGAATTATTGACCTCCTGCTCGACTATCACCACGCGACCAGTGATGGCCTTCGTGCAATGCCCGGTCAGTTGGGCGCGGCCTACGTCATTCCGGTCATCATCGTGCCTGCGCTCATGATCACGCACGTAGCAGCTTTTTATTTGCTCATCCGTCCCAACCCGAGGGCGGTTCGGGCTGTCGCCTCTTGATAGCAGTGCAGACTGAATAGCAGTGCAAACTGACTCGTAGGCGTCGTGCAGGGGACACCATAAGTCGGCATCGCAATTGTAATATTGGACACGACTATTCCTTTTTGATGGGTGGACCAGAGTGCGTCTTACATTACTAATACGCGCCCATCTGTCTAGTGCCCGATCTACCATCTGTTCCACTTCAGCCAATTCTTCTGGCTCCGCAGTATGAATATGGTATGGTCGAACGCTTCCGCCGCTACCCGTGGGTGTTGCCACCTTTTGTTTATGAGACTCAAGGCAACTTATTGCAAGTACCGATTTGAAGGATCTGCCTTGATTACCCGTGAGTAACGGACGATGTGTTTACCGATTGCTCTTCGTTTTAGCAGCTAAACTGGCCACAATTTCCAGCCTCGAAAAGGCCGTCCGCCACGGCGCGGACTTATCCTAGCGCTTATGGGGGCTACATTGCCTCCTTCCAACCTTTTCGAATGAGCCACCAGTTAGCCGGGAAGGAGGTAAAAAATCCGATAATCATGCCCATCTGCATCAAAAACCAGTATTCCGGCTGGGTGGGCTTCAGATGAGGGTGGAAATGACGATCCATCCAATACATGAACGCAAACAATCCGACTTCGAACGCGATTAGTGAAACAGTGTCCGCTTTGAGAGCTGCCTTGATGGCTGGCCAGCCGGAGATATTGCGCATCGGCGCGATGGAGAAGTACTGGAAGGCGATTCCGAGAACGTAGGCGGCACAGAAGTCGAAGAAGTAATCGCTCAAGAGCCTGGAGCCAAACAGCGTAAGTCCGCCCAAGAAGACGGACCATTCGGCGATGACGTCACCTAAGGTGCAGCCAGCACCGCAGTGCGTGACGCCGGTCCACACTTTCTGCCAATAAGCCTTGTCGTTAGAGCCGCGGCCAAAGCTGTAGTAACTCCAGAACGTCAAGGGACCAAAGTAGAGAGCGGTGATCGGCCACACGACATTCATGATCGCCATCTTTTGAGGATGGCTTCTCAGATCGATCGCGATGGCCACAGCAGACATGCCGGATAAGGCCAGAAACCAGACGCTGACGAGGTGCAGCAAGTTAGAGCTCCAACTTTCGCAAGCGTAGAGCGTTCGAGATGACCGAGACGGAGCTGAACGTCATGGCGGCGCTCGCGATTATGGGGCTGAGGAGAAGGCCAAAGAACGGATAGAGGATGCCGGCGGCAATCGGTATTCCAAGCACGTTGTAGGCGAAGGCGAAGAATAGGTTCTGGCGGATGTTGCGCATGGTCGCGCGGCTAAGACGCATGGCACGAACGATCCCGCGCAAATCGCCATGCATCAGCGTGATGCCGGCGCTTTCCATGGCTATATCGGTTCCGGTGCCCATGGCTATTCCGACTTGCGCCTGAGCTAAGGCCGGAGCATCGTTGATTCCATCACCAGCCATCGCGACGACGCGGTCACCGGACTGAAGTTTCTTGACGGCTTCCGCCTTCTGGGCGGGCAAGAGATCCGCTTCGACATGATCGATACCAAGCTGTCTCGCTACGGCTTCAGCGGTTCTGCGGCTGTCGCCAGTAAGCATAGTGATCTGAACGCCGGCGCGGTGCAAAAGACGAACGGCTTCCGGCGTCGAGGCTTTGATGGGATCGGCAACACCGATGAGGCCAGCAGGCTGGCCGTCGACCGCCACAAACATTATGGTTTGACCCGAGGAGCGCAGCGTTTCCGCTTGAGCTAGAAGGTCCGGGGCCGTGATATTCGCGTCTTCAAGAAGGGCGCGATTGCCAAACAGTACCGTGTGCCCATCGACCACGCCGCGGACGCCTTTGCCAGTGATCGATTGAAATGCAGTAGCCCTCGGCGGAGCCAAGCGGCGCTCGTTGGCTCCGGCGAGAATGGCCGCGGCGAGAGGATGTTCGCTTGCTTGCTCCAGAGCGGCAACAAGGTTCAACAGTTCGGATTCACTAATATCCTCGCGCAGAGAACGGACGGTCGAAAGACGAGGCCTGCCTTGGGTGATAGTGCCGGTTTTGTCGACGACCAACATCTTGACGCGCTCCAGCAGTTCGAGGGCTTCAGCATTGCGCACCAGAACCCCGGCCATGGCGCCGCGACCGGTGCCAACCATAACGGACATCGGCGTTGCTAAACCGAGCGCACAGGGACAGGCGATGATCAACACCGCGACTGCGTTGACGAAAGCATGGGCAAGTCGCGGTTCCGGTCCAAGGAAGGCCCAAATAATGAAGGTGACGATAGCCGCCAGAATCACCGCGGGAACGAACCAGGAGGCGACGACATCTGCCAAACGCTGGATGGGAGCGCGCGTTCGTTGGGTTTCGCTCACCATGCGAACGATTTGACTGAGGAGCGTATCGCTGCCGACGCGCTCGGCTTGCATAAGGAAGCTGCCGGTGCCGTTGAGAGAACCGCCTGTGACCTTCGCGCCAACGATCTTCTCGACGGGAATCGATTCACCGGTCATCATGGACTCATCGACGGAGCTTTGGCCTCCGGTGACAACGCCGTCGACCGGTACCTTTTCACCAGGGCGGACGCGGAGAATATTGCCAACTTGAATCTCATCGATGGGCACATCGTTCTCACGGCCGGAGCTATCCACCATGCGGGCGGTTTTCGGCACGAGACCTAAGAGCGATTTCAATGCGCTGCTGGTCTGGCTGCGAGCGCGCAGTTCGAGCACCTGGCCCAAAAGAACGAGAGTGGTGATGACCGCAGCGGGTTCGAAATACAAGGGCGACCGCCCCGAGTGCGCGCGGAACGAAGCGGGAATGAACGATGGGAACAGAAGAGTGAACAGACTAAACAGATAAGATGCGCCCGTTCCAAGCGCGATGAGCGTGAACATGTTGGCGTGCCGGTTCAGAATGGAGGCCCAAGCCCGTTCAATGATTGGCCAGCCGGCCCAGAGCACAACGGGCGTTGCGAGAGCGAATTGGAGCCAACCGGTAGGAGTGCTCGATGCCCAGCGCAGGCTCGGAAACATGTCGAGAAACATCAATATGAGCAGCGGCGCGGTTAATATGCAAGCGATCCGGAACCGGCGCTGCATGTCAATCAGCTCGGAGTTGTCTTCCGTGGCCGTGATTTCGCGCGGCTCAAGCGCCATGCCGCATTTCGGACAGGCTCCCAGGCCCATTTGGTGAACCTCGGGGTGCATTGGGCAGACATACTCGACGGCAGCCGGAGACTGCGGCTTCCTTATGGCCGGAGGCGGTACCGGTTTTCCAACTGGAGCGCTTCCCAGCGAGACGAGTCCACTTTTTGTGGGAGCATGGTTCAGGTATTTCTCGGGATTCTGGATGAACTTACTCTGACAGCCGGAACAACAGAAGTAGTACTCGTTGCCGGCGTAATGCGCGTGCGCTTTGGCGGTCTGCGGGTCTACGGACATGCCGCAAACAGGATCTTGCACTGTTATTTTTTGTTCTACTGCCATATCGATTTTTGATTTCAACGGAGATGTTTGTAAATGAGTTCGAGGAGCTCTTCGTATTGCTCGGAGACCTGCTGTTTACTGCCGCTACGAATGGCCTCCGTGGCGCAGTGGTGGAGATGATTTCGCATGAGAGAACGGCCGACGCCTCGTAGAGCTTCCTGCACGGAAGAGATCTGGATCACGATATCGGCGCAGTAGCGTTCCTCTTCAACCATCTTTTGGAGGCCGCGGATCTGGCCTTCAATGCGGCGCAGGCGTTTGAGGTTGGAGATCTTGATCTCGGGATCTACCGCGACAGCCTTGCGGCTTTCCTGTTTGGCTACTGGTGGTGGAAGCGCAGACCTCTTGGCGGGCACTACTTTCATTCTATACCCCCCACCCCTATGCTTCAAGAGCGGCGGAAGACAGTCTGACCCAATTTCGGAGACCGCAGACTACAATGGCGCTGGAACAACCCAATGAGAATAGCTGCCCGCCTGATGGTCGCCTTGCTCGGGTCGAGCGCGCTCTTTTGGGGCGCATCCGTGTACAGCGATCGCATCGATGATCCCAAAGCCGTGTATCTGACCGAATCGGAATTTCGAGTTCACGCCAATGGCACCGGCGATGACACCGAGGCAATTCAAAATGCCATCGATAAGGTTCAGGAAACGACTGGCGAAGGCATTCTGTTCGTGCCGGAGGGGCGCTATCGCATCACCCACACAGTCTACGTTTGGCCGGGCATCCGCATTATCGGCTATGGCAAGACTCGTCCCGTGATGGTTTTAGCCGGGAACACTCCCGGATATCAAAAAGGCGTTGCGGACATGTTCTTCTACGCCGGTTATCGACCGCGAAACGCGCGTAGCGCAGCAACGGCCGCATTTCCCGGTGCAGCCGGAATCGCCGTGTTCCATGGCCCGTTAACGCCGCCCGGGCCCGTCCCTCCGACACATGATATGCCGGACGCCAACCCGGGCACGTTTTACTCCGCGATGAGCAACATCGATTTCGAAGTCGGGGCGGGAAATGGGGCCGCCGTCGCAATTCGGTTCCATGCGGCGCAGCATAGCTATCTCGCCCATATTGACTTCCATATGGGGTCGGGGCTCGCCGGTCTGCACGACATCGGCAACGAAGCCGAGGACCTGCATTTTTATGGCGGACGCTACGGTATCCTTACCCGGAAGCCATCGCCCGCCTGGCAGTTCACGTTAATCGATTCGACCTTTGAAGGGCAACGCGAGGCCGCGATCCGTGAGAACGAAGCGGGCCTGACGTTGATTCACGATGAGTTCAAAGACGTTCCGAGCGCCGTGGTCATCGACCGCGGTTACTCGGACGAACTTTGGATAAAGGACTCACGATTTGACGGCATTAGTGGTCCCGCGATCGTCATCAGTAACGAAAAAAGCCGCATGACTGAAATCAATATGGAGAACGTCGTCTGCCGGCAAGTGCCCACGTTCGTCCAATTCCGGGAGAGCGGCCATAAACTGAGCGGTCACGGCGATGTATATCGGGTCAATGTGCTCTCGTATGGCCTGGCGCTGGCCTATGAGGGCGCACGCGGTTCGATGCAAACAGAGTACGATGCCCAGTCCTTGCGTACAATGCCCGCGGCGGAGCCAAACGTCATTGCGGCTGTGCCGCCGGTTAGCGAATGGACTAATCTGCGATCGCTGGGCGCGAAGGGAGACGGCAAAACGGATGACACCGCGATTATCGAAAAGGCCGTAGCCGGGCATCGCGTCCTTTACGTTCCCATGGGCAACTACGTTGTCAGCGACACGATCGCGCTCCGGCCTGATACCGTTTTGATCGCTCTTCACCCGGACAAGACGCAATTGGACCTGCTCGACGGCACTCCCGGATTTCAGGGTCCTGGTACGCCTCGCCCGCTTCTTGAAACTCCGGAGGGAGGGCACAACATAGTGACCGGCATCGGTCTCTATACGAATGGCATCAACAGCCGGGCGGTGGGCGCACTGTGGAAGTCGGGCGCAGACTCCTTGATGGACGACGTGCGCTTTTTAGGAGGCCACGGTACGGACGGTTTGAACGGCAAGCGCGTGAACCCGTACAACAACACGCACACTTCAGATCCGAATGCACACCGCCGGTGGGACGCACAGTACCCGAGCCTCTGGGTAATGCACGGCGGCGGCATCTTCGCGAACATTTGGACGCCGGACACGTTTGCCCAGGCCGGTTTATACATTTCCGATACCACCACCCGCGGCCGCGTATTCGAATTGTCCAGCGAGCACCACGTTCGCAATGAAATCATGTTGAAGAATGTGGCGAACTGGGAACTGGACGCGCTCCAGACCGAGGAGGAAAGCGGCGAGAGCGCGAATGCTTATTCGCTTGACATCGCGGATTCGCACGACATAACCGTCGCAAATTATCACGGCTACCGTGTTGTGAGAAGCTATCAACCCGCCCTATACGCAATCCGCATCGCCAATTCTTCCGGCATCCATTTCCGCAATGTTCACGTGGATAACAACAGCTCCATCGCGGCGTGCGGTCCGCAGGGCGAACACTGCCGGCAGCTTGTGCGCGCGGGCAAGGTCTCCTATGCGAATTCGATCTTCGATCAAACCAGCCATTCCGAAGTGCGCGATCGCGAACTTGCCCGGCTCGATGTAGACGGCAAATCTGTTGCGCCGGCCCGGCAGACGTTGTCATCTGTGGTCGAATCTGGCGCTTCACTACAGAAGGTGGCAAGCGGGTTCTTCAATTTATCCGGCGGCGCCGCGGATGCTGCCGGCAATCTGTACTTCGTCGATTCTCATTTTCAACGCATTTATAAATGGGAACCGCGGACCAAGGTATTGAGCGTTGTTCGGGATAATCCTCTCGATCCGGTTAATCTGACCTTCGACAAGTCCGGCAATCTGATTGTCGTCTCCTCGGGCGGCATGACAGAGACCGTGTACTCGTTCCGGCCAGGTTCGGCCGAAGACCAAATCTCGATTCTGGAGCGTCAACCGGCTGCGCCGCGTCCCGGTGCGCGCGCGGTGATTCCCGTCGATTATTGGGTCAACGGAGACTTCACCAATACGCTTAATACGAATACATATGAATACGTCACGCTGGATGAGATGTTTCGGACTAAGATGTCGACTCGGAAGCCATATCAATACGTGTCGGCCGACGGCTCTGTTTATATACCGGCCAATGAAGTGTTTGTCCAAGGCGAACCTTACTTTGGATATAAATGGTCCGATATCTTGATGCCTACCGGTCTGGTACAAGCAGTGCCGGGAGAAAAGTTCTATGTCACGGACGAGGCCGAAGAGAAGACCTACAGCGGAATTATGAATGGCGACGGAACGCTGGCGGATCTGAAGGTTTTTGCCTACCAAGGTGGAGAGAGTCTAGCGGAGGATAAAGCCGGGGATGTCTATATCGCAGCCGGCCAGATCTATGTATACAGCCCCGGCGGTCAGAGGATGGGCGACATCAGAGTTCCGGAACGCCCGACGCATCTGGTGTTTGGAGGCGAAGATCACCGGACGTTATTTGTGCTGAGTCATTCGTCAATTTACTCGATTCGGACACAGTAGTTTTGCCTCATTCATAAGACCGGCCATCCACAGAAGTGCCGGTATATGTTAGGCGGTTGAATAGCTGGCGCGATACGATATCCCGGTGCGCTTATGAGAATCACAGCTCTTCTCTTTTTGACGATTGCCATCACTCCTCCTTCCTTTGCAGCGGAGCATACCCGCTGGGTTGGCACATGGGAGGCCAGTCCATCTCAGCAGCTTCCCGACGAAGCCAAAATGCAGACAGCCAAGCTGGAATTTAAGAACCAAACGCTGCGCGAGATCGTACACACCAGCATTGGAGGCGATACGTTGCGGGTGCGGCTTTCGAATGCATATGGAAAAGATACCGTCGAGATTGGCGGGGTTCATATTGCGTTACATTCCCATGGGGCGGATATCGTCGCAGGATCCGATCACGCGCTGACTTTTGGCGGCCAAGCATCCATCTCGATTCCGCCTAATGCCCCCGTTCTGAGCGATCCCGTGAAGTTGAATATTCCTGCTGCAGGCGATCTTGTCATCAGCATTTTTCTGCCGCAAGAAGCCGCAGGAGCTGGTATTCATTATGCGGCTCAGCAGACCGCGTATATTGCGGAAGGCGATGTCACGGGTGCAAGCTCAATTCCGGACGCAACGAAGATCACTTCCTGGGTGTTTTTGACCGGCGTGGATGTATTGGCTCCGGAGACGGCCGGAGCCATTGTCGCCTTCGGCGATTCGATTACGGATGGAGCTCATTCCTCTGTCGACGCGAACGCCCGCTGGCCGAATATCCTAGCCGATCGATTGCTTCACGGCGGATCCAAGAAGAATAAACTGGCGGTGTTGGATGCGGGGATCGGAGGCAATCGCGTGCTGCACGATGCCGCGACCAACATCGAATTCGGCGTGAACAGTCTGGCGCGGTTCAATCGTGACGTGATCGCTCAGTCCGGCGTGAAATATGTAATTGTGCTGGAGGGAATCAACGATCTTGGTCACGCAGGAAGTTCCGCCCCGACATCACAAACGGTCAGCGCAGAGGAGATCGAACAAGGCCTCATACAGATGATTGCCCGCGCTCACGAGAAGGGGCTCAAGATCTTCGGCGCGACTCTAACACCATTTGAAGGGACAGTGTACCGAGGGTACTTTACACCTGAAAAAGAAGTGAAGCGAAAGGCCATTAACCAGTGGATCCGTTCGAGCAATGCATTCGATGGCGTGATTGATTTTGATAAGGCGGTCCTTGATCCCAGCCACCCGGATCGCATGCTTCCCGCCGACGATAGCGGGGATCACCTTCATCCGAACGATGCCGGATACAAGGCTATGGCAGACTCAATCCCGTTGTCACTGTTCAAGTAGCAGATCGCGAGGTCAACAATGAAAGCTTGGTTTCCCGCCGCAGCGTTGCTTGCGCCGCTTCTTACCTATGGTGCTTCCCAGACGTGGACAATTAGTAACGGAGAGATAGAACGCACATTGGCATTCAACGATACATCGGGGCTATTCACGCAACAGTTATCCGATCTGACCACGCACACGGACTTTATTGTGCCTGGAAAACTGCGATTAAAGGTAGCTCCGGAGTTTTCGTTCCAATGCAATGGACGCACTTATCGGGGGGCCAGTTCGGACTTTGCTCTCATCGGCGCCGACGAAGCTCCGCTACCGAACGGAAAGTCGCTGGCCATTCGGCTGCGTGCGAAGCAACTTCCGCTTGAAGTTTCCGTCATCTATGACGTCTATGATGGGCATCCGGCTATCCGCAAACAACTCATCTTACGCAACACCGGCTCGGAGGCTCTTCGATTCACGCACTTGAATATTGAGGCCATCGCGCCGTCGGTTGGCCCGGCGGACGAAACAACGCTGAACACGCAATACGGGACGATTCCTCGCGAGATCTTCTATACGGGCCGCTCGGAGGATGCCGGTCTGCTAGTCGCCAATGGGCTTACGGGCATTGGCTTCGCGATACTCAGCGAAGTTCCCGGATACATGAAGCGCACGGAGATCGCCGGCTGGGGCGATTCGGAACGGGTTCCGATTGGCGTTCTTTATGACACCGATTTGATGCCCTTTGAGCGCTCTGTTGCGCCGGGGCAGGAATTCAGGACCGCCCGTGTATCGATCTTGACTTTTCGAAATAACGACGGGTTCCGCGATCCGCATTGGGTACTGCCGTCCTACACGTCGAAGATTTTGATGCGGCGAGTAAATGCGCAAGGCCCGCCTTGGATCTACAACACTTGGGAGCCTTTCGTACGAGGAATCAATCGCAGTATCGTCCTGCAACTCATCGATGTTGCGAGCGAGATGGGGATGGATATTTTCACGATCGACGACGGTTGGCAAAAAGAATATGGGGAAAACGCCGTAAACCTAACTTCCTTTCCAGGCGGATTGAAATCCATTCAGGAAAGAGTTGAAGCGAAGGGCATGCGGTTGGGATTGTGGATTCCCGTTGCCGCCATTGGGACAGGAACAGCGTTGTATCGCAACCATCCCGAGTGGGCGGCGCTCGATCAGGAGGGGAAGCCGAAGATCACGTTGACGGCGGCCGGGCCAAAGGTGGTGATGTGCCTGGCAAGTCCGTTTCGAGACGCGGCGGCCGACCGGATCAACCAGGCGATCGACGAATTCCATCTCGCTTATGTGAAGCTCGACCTGACCACTATCTTCAATGCCTACGGCGAAGCGCCAGGATGCTGGGCCAAGGGTCACTATCACGGAGACTGGGCGGAGTCGCTCAACATGATTTATGAAGGCATTTCATACGTCACCAGCAAGATCTACCAAAAGCATCCGGATGTACTCCTGGATCTTACGTTCGAGCTCTGGGGCCAGAAGCATGTTATTGACGCGGGATTACTGGCGGCCGGCGATCTGGATTGGATGAGCAATGTCGACGATAACAGTCCCGATTCCGCGGGTCCCCGGCAAGCGCGCACGCTGCTGTACCAACGCGCGGCGTCCATGCCGGTGGAAAGTATGCTCATCGGCAATATTCACGCAGAATTGCCGACCATCCAGGAAAGCTTTGCCACAGAAATCGGTTCGGCGCCTCTTCTTCTGGGGGATCTTCGAAAGCTGACCGCTCGCGATCAACAGTGGTATCACGACAAGATCGCCTGGTTCAAGAGACTTAGAAAGACAACGGCGATTAGCGAGAGCTTCTTTCCACTCGGCCATTGGCTGCAGCCCTCGCCTGTTGCGTGGGATGGCTTTGCGCGCTTCGCTCACAGCGGAAACGGCGTGATTGCAATCTTCCGCAATAAGTCCCATGCGACTACCGCGGATGTTCAACTGCCCTTGCTGCCCGACGGGAGCTTCAAAGTACATTCAATAATCACGAACAAGGATCTGGGAGCCTTCACAAAAGCGGATTGGACCCGTGGTGTGCGGGTAAGATTTCCAGATCCCGAACCTGTCGAGATACTCGAAGTAACTGCGTCAAAATAAGTCCGCGACCCGGTAGTCGCGGACTCATCTTGGTGCTCCCTTTAGAAGTACGCTTTGAGCGCCAACTGCAATTGCCGCGGCGTGTTCAGGAGATCGGCGCTGCTGGTCAGATGGCCGAAATTCGCATCCTGCAAATTGAGGTCTCCCGGCCCGAAGCGCACGCGATTGAAGACATTAAAAGCTTCGGCACGAAACTCCATACGGAACGATTCCCTAATCGGGAAAGTACGCGAAAGTGAGATGTTCTCGTTGAGATTTGGGAATTGGCGAACTTTCGGGTTATAGCGAGTCGAATTACCAAATCCTATGTTTTGCGATGATTGGTTGGGGTTGCCTTGGAACGGGAACGGCCCTGAGCATGTAGTAGTGGGCGAACTGCAATAGGGAACCAAGAATGTATCGACGCTGGGGTCGAAGTTGCCATTCCAATTTGGCTGCCACCCTGTGTAGGATGTGACGTACGGAGTGCTTCTACCGTTCGTCGCGCCATAAATGGGCAAGACATACGAAGAAGTGAGTTCGACGGGCAAGCCACTCGCGTACGTAAGGACGCCGTTGATCCCCCAGTCGCCGAGAATCAAGGATGCGGGACCGTGGGTAAGATACTTTCTGCCTTTGCCGAACGGAAGATCGTAGACAATACTGTTTTTAAAGTCGTGAGTAACGTCGAACTCGCCAATGGACTTCTCAAGTCCGCGATTGTACTGGTCTGCCGCCAGGCAGCAGCCACCGCCTCCGCCGGAGTTATTCAAATTGCCCCCGATCGCATTGCCCCAATAACTATCGGAGTCGGTAAGCAGCTTGGAAAAAACATAGGACGACTGCATGGTAAGCCCGGAACCGAACCGCTTTTCGAATCGAATCATGGCGGAGTGATAGGTGGAATGGCCGCTGTGGTCGCCCTGGCCGCCATACGTGTCAATCAGCGTGTATTGAGGATAGGGCCGCAACGCCTGCTTCACTGTTCCCTTGAATCCCGGATATGGCGCGACGATTCCATACTGGTTTGCAAGCGCGGATCCAACTTGGCTGTTCAGTACGGCTGTGCTTTGCTGGATACTTCCGAACTCAGTTAGCACCGACGGATTGTCCTGGTTGTAATCGAGTAACTGGGCTTGTAAGTGGCTCCCAATTACGCCGTTGTAGCCGCCTTCAACCAGCATGGTGGAACCGAACTGGCGCTGGATGGAGAACGTGAAATTGTCCGTCGTTGGCGGGTGAGTGGTCTCGGAACCTTGGAACCAGGAAACACTTGTGCCATTAGACACCGAGGGGTTGATGAACGGAGGAACGGTGTAGGCAGGAAACCCTTGATTTAGGACAAATAGCGGATTAATGCCATTGTTCGGGTTTGAGAGGCTGTCCGTAAGCGTAAAACCCATGTTGTGGGCTGAACCGCCAACAGCCATGAGCGGGGCGTAGGACCGCGCATACGATCCCCGAATTACGGTCTTTTGATCCTTCGAGTACGCGAAGCCGATATGTGGACCGATGGCCTTAAAATACGAACCTGCAAGCGTTCGTGAACCAGTTCGGCCAGGTCCCGATCCGGCGAAGATCACCGCACCGGGAATGCCTCCGGCTCCCGGGTTCGGCGTAGTCGGCGAAAAATCGCTCCACTCATTGTTCAGTCCGGTCGGAGGCAGGTTCGTCTCCCACCGCACGCCTAGATTCAACACCAGCTTACGGTTGACATGCCAATCGTCTTGCGCGAATCCAGCGAAATAGGAAAACTGCTGGCCGATGAAGCGGGGCGTATCGATCGATCCCGAATCGGCATAACCCAATAGGAATGATGCGAAAGCGTTACCGCCTTGATTCGGATCCGTGACGCCGGGAACCCCGGTCTCGGTATAACTAAAGCCCGCGCATCCCGCTTCGCACTGCCGTCCAAACCCGTTGTAGTGATTGATCTGCCAACTGCCTCCAAACTTCATGGTGTGCGAGCCCTTAATCCACGTAAGATCGTCATTGTAGGAATACACGGTATTCTCCGAACCGTTGTCCGCCGTCCCGCCCCAGGTAGAGTACGTATCGCCTTGCCCGCCGGAGAACAGGTTCACTAAATTCGCATCGCAGTTCGGAACATTACCCAGGCAGAACTTACTTTTCCAGTTTCCCGTGTACTCCTGCAAAGATTTATGGTCCTGCCGCCAATTATTCCCACCCGCATAGAAATGGTTGTATTTAGTGGGGCTAATGGTCCAATCCCAACTGAATCGATACACATCCGAGCTTTGGTGCACATCGTTGTAATTCGAGTAGAGACCAGGAAGCGTAGCCGGGCCATCGGCGCCAGCGGTCGTCGCCTCGCGATCGTAGCCGTAGTAACCCGAAATGCGCTGCTTGTCGTTGAACAGATGATCGCCCTTTATACTCCACTTATTCACTGGTTGGACATTCGTCCCATTGCTGATGATGTAGTTGTTGTTGACATAGGCGAGAGTGCCGGGGGCGGCGTTATTATTCGGGACCAACATACCGCTGGTCTGAAACACTTTCAATGCCTGCACGGATGCGGAATTGAACATAGTTACGGGAATTTGATTCTGTGGAAATACGGTGCGCGTGTAAGTTCCATTGTTATTCAGAACCTGGGTCGTCGGATCGTAGATCGGGATCACGGCGCCGCTGGCATTCACCCAGTTACTAAAGTTGCCGCTATACATCTCGGGCGTCGGAACGGTCGCCGTCGCATTAGTGGCGCCATTGCGGTTCCTGAATCCTTCGTACGAGAAGAAGAAAAAGCTCTTGTTCTTACCGTTATAGATTTTCGGAATCCAAATTGGTCCGCCGGTTGTAAACCCAAAATCGTTCTGTTTATAAATCTGTCGCGCTTTGCCGGCGCGGTTACTAAACCAATCGTTCGCATCGAAATCGGTGTTGCGTATAAACTCGTAGGCCGAGCCATGGAACTGGTTTGTGCCGGATTTCGCGATGAACATCATCACGCCGCCGCCGGCATGTCCGTATTCAGCTTTGAATCCATTCGTATCGACCGTAAATTGAGTGATCGCTTCGACTGACGGCGCATTCGAAGTGACCCAGTTCTTCTGGAGCGCTCGCGAAGTGTCAATCGATACGCCATCCAGCGTCGCCTGATAGCTGTCGGCCTGCCCGCCGCCCAAAGCGAACCCCTCCGCGCTTCCTGTGTTCTTAGCCTCCGGCGTGAGTGCTGCGAGATCAAACGGGCTCCGCACAGTACCAGCGACGACCAACGGAAGTGTGTTGACTAAGGTTTGATTCAGTGTGACGGCCGTTTGGGAGTCTTCGGAATCCACCTGCAGGGCGGACGCTTGCACCTCGATAGTCTGCCTTGCTTGCCCAATGCGCATCGTCACATCGGCTCGAACCGTAGCGCCGGAATCTACGATCAGGCCGCTGACAACTGATGGTTCGAAACCCTGTTTTTCCACGCGAACCAGATATGTGCCAACCGGGACCTCGGCGGCAGTGTAATTTCCGGTATCGGTGGTTGTCAATGGGTACGTTGCGTTAGTGGCGGAATTCGTCACCGTCACTGTTGCCCCGGGTATAGCAGCACCGGAGCTGTCGCGCACCGTACCGGACACACTGCCGCGACCAGATTGTGCCCAAACAAGACTGCTGAGGACGAGTATTCCGACCAATACAGCCGCCGCGCTCTTTGCGCTTCTGAGTAACTCGCGCAACACTGGTTCGGCGTCGCCGCCCGAATTACTGGCGCTGTATTGGTTACACGCCTCACACTTTGCGCTTCTGGGCGCCATTCCACACGGAATCATAAACCCCTCCTCGTGCTTACTGCCGCAACACTCTGCGTCCCACCCGCCTAGTAGCTTCGGACTATCACAAGCATCGTGGAGCATATCACATTCGAATTGGGGCTGGCAACAAAAGCTGCCGTGCCTGGTGAGGTGTTATAAGTCGCGGTGGATAGTCGACCTTAGTCGCCTTGCCCTCCTATCATGGCTTTTTCGGTCAGAAACGCGGCACGCTGGCCGTGCAAATGACCTTCGAGATCCGCAGTTGAAAATTCGAAGCCATAATAAGCAGGATCGAAGGGCTTGTGGTCGTGTTTGGCTGCGACATAGAGTTTGGCGGCTATGGCGAGATCGTCCTTTTCTTTCTGCTCGCGCTCCTTCTGTAGTTGTTTCATTTCGGAGATGAGTTTTTCGCGTAAGCGATGTAGGCGCATCTCCTGAAGGTTGAGATTGCGGAGTTGGCGCTCATAGGCGAGATAGGTCCGCATGTGGAGTGATGCGCTGCGCGAGTGTGGATCGAGATCGGAGACTTCGGCGGCAAATTCCGTACAGCCTCGGGCGTGGTCCGGTACTGAGCTGGGCGGTGGCGCCGTTGGCGGCGAGGCGGGCTTTGCGGTTCAGGGGGTGTGGGTGTCATGGTATACAACCGTTTTCGCGCGAGGGGGCAAGTGGGGAGGGGGAAATCGGCTGTAAATCACTGAAAGCGTTGTCGAGAAAAAAATTCTATGGGTGTGGTGACCGGCTCAAAACGCAATTCTCAGTAGAAGGATTTCAAGCCCACCAACTTTCTCCCGGGGCCAGATGAGCGCGTGCTACGTCCTCGTTGATCTCGACACCATAGCCGGGCTTGTCCTGAATCATCAGATACCCGCCCTCCCAAATCGGTCCTTCATGGAGAACGAGTTCCGGCCACCAGTCGATCCAATTCGCCAATTCATGGATGCGGAAGTTTCTCATCGAGGACGCCGCATGCGCGGAGGCAATGGTTCCTACGGGGCTTGCGGGATTATGAGCGGCTGTCCATATGCCATAACTGGAAGCGAAATCGGAGATACGTTTCGACTCCATGAGACCACCGGATTTCGGAATATCGATGTGAACTCCGTCGCAGCCTTGTAACTCAATCAGCCGCTCGAATCCTGCAAAGCCATACAGATTCTCGCCCGTGCACACGGGAACTGGCGATTCTCGTCGAACATACGCCATGGTTTCGGGATTTTCAGGCGGCACGGGATCTTCGATCCACATCGGCTTCACATGATCCAGCGCTTTGGCCAGATCGATGGCATCGCGGACATCGTAGTGCCAATGAAGGTCGATCGCGAAATCGGCATCGGGTCCGAGCTCTTCCCGAATGGTCTCCATAACTTTCACGATTTGATCGATATCGGCGCGTTTCAGATTGCGGAGATAGCGGTCGTGACCGGGCTGCTGATATTGGGGATCGAGAACGCGCGGGATGCCGTCGCCTTGAAATTTGAATGCCGTCCAACCCCAGCGTTCCGCGCGTGTGCGCCGCACGAGGTCGCGCCAGGAGGCTAGATCTTCCGGGTGCTGCTTGGGAACTTGAGTAGTTCGATAAAAGCGCACCTTGTCTCGAAATCTTCCTCCCAGCAGATTGCACGCGGGTGTTTGGAGAATACGGCCCGCCAAGTCCCAAAGCGCGATCTCAATACCGCTTGCCGCTGAGACAGTAGCGCCGCCAATGGCGCCCGCGCCCGCGCTCTCCATCAGCATCTTCGTGTAGAGCTTGTCCACATTCAGCGGATCTTCGCCCAAGATGATGCCCTTCATCTTGTTGACGACGAGATCCTTGACGCCCCACCCCCAATAGGCCTCTCCAATGCCGTACAGACCGGAATCGGTTTCGATGCGGATCAGATTCCAGTCCCACGTGCCGCGAACGATCATGCACTTGACATCGGTGATCTTCACTTTCTTTTTTAGGCTGGAGGCTTGTTTGGCATAGGCGGCGGGGAATATTTGGTCCGCAGCTATGAGGTTGGCAGCCGCGAGGCCTGCCGTGTGCAGAAAGCGCCTGCGTGTGGGATTGAGCATGATAATCTCTCCGAGGAGTCATCTTACAGCCTAAGCGGCGAAAAAGACAGAAAGCCAAATGATTTCACGAAGAACACTGATACATGCGGCGGGAGCTTCGGCGCTCGCTCTTCCGGTTCTTGGGGCACCCGAAGGTACCGGCCACCCGCACATTTGTCTGGAGATGGGAGGTGGGAGTCTGGCAGCCGGATCGCTGGACGAAGCTGGAATCCGGCGCGTCAAGCAACTCGGCGTCGACTATGTGGTGATGGGTGGTCCGCGTATTCCTTGGGAAGAGGCCGATATCAAGTCACGTATAGACAAGCTGAAGAGCGGCGGCCTGACCTTGTTCAACATGATGATCGGCGGATTTCCGAACACACTCTACGGGAGGCCGGGACGCGATGAAGAGATCGAGAAAGTCAAGGAGTCGATTCGCGCAGCCGGTCGAGCGGGATTACCCGTCATCGAGTACAACTTTTACGCGCACCGCGCGGTGGAAGGCTACTACGAAGTGTCCGGAAGAGGAGGCGCGGGATTAACCGGCTTTGATTACGAGCGGGTCAAAGACCTGCCGCCTCTTCCGGCCGAGGGCGCTCACTCCCTCGATGAAATGTGGCGGAACGTAACTTACTTTCTGAAGGCGGTGATACCGGTTGCCGAACAATCGGGAGTACGGCTGGCTCTTCATCCAAACGACCCTCCCGCTCCGATCAGCCGCGGCTCGGGTCAAATCATGGGCACCGTTGACGGATGGAAGAAATTGGTCGATATCGTAAAGAATCCTGCCAACGGGATCACGTTCGATTGCGGCGTAACGCGCGAAATGGGACAAGACCCGGTTGAAGTTTGCAGATATTTCAGCGAGCGAGACTGCATCAATCACGTTCACTACCGAAATGTGCGCGTGCGAGTGCCGTATAAGGAGTACACCGAAGTCTTCATCGATGAAGGGCAAAACAATATGTTTGCCATCATGAAAGAGTTAGTGCGGCAAAAGTATAGCCGCACCCTATACCCGGAACACCCGCGCGCTCTGGATGCGGATCGAGAGCGGCCGGGGTTCAAAACGTATTATCCGGGCGGGGGCGGCTATACCGGTTTTGCATATAACGTTGGCTATGCCAAAGCGATGTTAGAAGCCGCGACTGGCGAATATCCGATTTCCTAATTCCTGTCGGCATGCCGGGTCGCACGCTGCAGTAGCGCTTCAAATTCAGGGCGCGGCATCTTTAACATGTCAGGGTGCGCGTCGATCCATTTCGAGAAAGCAGCATATTTCGCGGTCGTCCAGCCGCCCTCAAATTCAGCGCCATTCTTCCCTTGTTGATTCAATTCGAAGTTGAACGAATCTTTCAGATTGGTAAATTCCGCCGTGCTAACGGCGTTCTCCGCGAGGATTGCGGGTATGAAGATGACTCCGTCGGTTTTCGCCAGGACCAGATCTCCCGGTAAGACGATCGCGCGTCCAATCCGTATGGGAGCATTGATCGCCGTTAGCTCCATTTGCGCCCAGGCCGATGGATCGTACCCGCGATAGAAGCCATTGAAATTCGGGATTTCGCGATTCTCTTCCTGATCTCGAATGCCGGCATCGAAGACAAATCCGGTATGGGTATGCGCGGCGATGCCGTTTCCGAGATTGGACCCGATCAGCGTGCCTTCGATGATTTTTCCAAAACCATCGGCGACATAAACATCTCCGATTTGCAGTTCATTGATGGGCCAACTGTTGTTGCCACTAACCCGTCCCTCGGCTTTGCCTTCGGCAGCGATCGCTCTGGCCATATCGGGCCGCAAGGGCTCATATTGCGCCGTCAGTGCGCGGCCGGCGAAGGGCTTTTCAATATGCAGAGCTTTCCATCCGCCTTCAAACTGATTCCGATAACCTTCTTCGCGGAGATAGTCCCATACGTCTTCAATGGAGACATCAAGAGCGCGCTTCAACAAATCGTCGGGGACTTTGGGACGCCCATCCGGAAAGCGGTCTCCTTTCCAGTCCGACGTGTAGAACATCATTTGCTCTCTGGTCATCTTGACTTGAGCGAAGGCCGGCGCAGCTTGGAAGACAATGCTCGCCGCTAAGACCGCTAGAACAACTTTTCTCATCCGTTTCTCTCCGTTATTGGTTAAGCTACCTGTCCGGACTTGCGCGGCGGCGCCATGCTCCATAGCCGATCGACCGAATGCTCCTTGTCCCATTGAGGAGTCGGTTCAAAGAAGCCGGTGCCAGGAACCAGGTGCGCCCGAACCGCATCGTCGTTCAGCGTAACGCCGAGACCGGGCTTGTCGGGGACGGCAATAAAACCTTTATCAATGATCGGTTTGTCGACGCCTTCCACCAGGTCCTGCCACCATGGCACGTCGAGCGCATGATTTTCGCAGGCCAGAAAGTTTTCCGTTGCCGCGGCACAATGCACGCTCGCGTAGGCGCCAATAGGCAGACCCGCATAATGCATCGCCATAGGCACGCCGTACTCCATAGCCATGTCGCCGATCTTATGTGTTTCCAGAATGCCACCCGATGTGGAAATATCCGGATGAATTTTGCTCACAGCGTGATTTCTGCATAACTTTTCGAAGCCTTCCTTCAAGTAGATGTCTTCGCCGGTGAGCGTCGGTGTCGGACTTTCTTCTGTGATGTGCTTTAGCATGTCGGTGTACTGCCAAGGAATCACATCCTCGATCCAGGAAAGATTGTACGGCTCATACGCTTTGCCTAATCGGATAATGGAATTCACGCCGAGATGGCCAAGGTGGTCCATCGACAGCGGGATCTCCATTCCCACCGCCTCGCGAATGGCCGCTACGTAGGCGACGAGCATCTCAATGCCTTTGTCGGTAACTTCATTCGCGAGGAACGGATGCGGAAGGCTGTACTCTTCCCATCTGCTCTGCCCGGAAGGAGCGGTCACAGTGCCGGGGGTGTCTGAGACCATGTTGATTCCGAGATCCATTTTCAACCAGGTCAAGCCCATTTGTTCTTTCCGGATCTTCATACGCTGCGCGTAGACCTTCATATCTTTCGATTCTTCGGTGTCGGCATAAATGCGGATACGGTCGCGAAATTTCCCACCCAACATCTGGTAGATGGGCACGCCATAAACCTTACCCGCAATGTCCCAAAGCGCTTCTTCGATCGATACGACTCCGCCGGCCTGGCGCGAGTCGCCGCCGAATTGTTTGATTTTTTCAAACAGGAAAGTAATATTCAGGGGGTTCTCACCGACAACGCGGCTCTTCAGGAAGAGTGCGTAGGTTGGGCTCGAAAGATCTCGAACCTCGCCCAGGCCGTATACGCCCTGGTTGGTATCGAGACGAACAATCGTACAAGGGCTCGGGCCCGGCTTGTGAATGGTAGCAACCCGCAGATCGGTGATTTTCAGCTTCGACGGGCTGGAATTCGTGTTGACATTCTTAATTCGTGGTTCAGGATCTGCATCGGCTTTGCCGAGCAGCGCACCTCCAAACATTGCGGCCGACGCCTTGAGCAGGCCTCGTCTACCGAATTTGGCTGATCTCTGGTGGGACATTTATTTTTCTCCTGTTAGCGGTTGACTTTGCAGCGCTGTAACGCAAATGCGCTATGGTCGTCGCCGCGAGAAGGATCAGCCGCGAAATTACAGTTACAGAGCATATCAAACAGCTTTGAGTAACCTTACTTCGCCTGTAGCGCAATCACCTGAATCGAATAGGCAGGAACGGTATGGCTGAACTGCGCGCCGGCGTTTCCCAACATCGTTTTCGCGGGTACGATACGATGCGGACTCGAAATAGTGTTCGTCTCCGCTGGATTCGCTCCCGACAGCGATACCAGGGTGGCCGTCTTCGAAACGTTGTTCGCCCCAGTCACGCCGATATCGACGGGCTGCGAAACAGAAGACGCGTTCACCAGCTTCAAATACAATGCGCCTTTCGCAGGGTCGTTGGTGACGGAGTAGAAGAACCGGCCGTTTGCATCGGCTATAGAAGACTTAGGCACATCCGTGCCCAGATATTCCGCAAACATAGATTGCGCATAGTAACTGGGCGATCCGTAACTCTTCAATGCGTTGTAGCCGATCAGATCGGACTCCCACTGCATTCCGCCGGGGTCCACGTTGACAAACAGCGGCGCATAGGAGGCCATGACGATCAGATCGCTATTTCTTTCCATCCCAGTCATCCATGCGGCATCCCCCAGCGCAGCACCCATATTCGTCGTTGGCGAGCCCTCACGCGTCGCCCACTCGCCCACAAAGATCTTCGGACCGTTGCGATCCACATTGTCATAGTGATGGACGTCTGCAAAGAACTGGCCGGCGCGCCTGTAGTAGTGATCGTCCACTACATCCGGCTTCATTCCTTTCAAAGGCGTGGTCGCAATCAATTGAAGCTGGGGATACGTGGCTTTGATGGCCTTGTAAAACTGGGCATAGCGGCCTTCGTAACTGCCGGACCGATCGAACTGGTCCTCATTGCCGATCTCGACATACTTCACTCGAAAGGGCGCCGGATGGCCCAGCTTTGCCCGCACCGCGCCCCATTTCGTCGACGTGTCGCCGGTCGCGAACTCTATCTCGTCCAGCGCGTCCTTAACGAACGGCGTCAATTCCGGTCCTGGACGAATGTGGTCGCCTTTTAGTGAGTAGCCCGCATAGACCGCCAGCACCGTGTCCATGTTCAGATCCTCGGACCACTCCAGAAACTCCAATAGGCCCATGCCATCCGAAGACTGATAGTTCCAGGGACTGCGATGAGTCGGCCGGTCCACGAGCGGACCAATCGTATACTTCCATTCAAACCTTTCGTCGATCTGATCGCCCTCGAGATAGTTGCCGCCCGGAAGCCGTAAAAACTTCGGATGCATTGCGGCCATCATCTCCATCAAATCGGGACGATTACCGTTCTCGCGATTGTGATACGCCGGCGGAAACAAGGATATGAGATCGATCCAAAGCTTGCCGTCGTGACCTAGCGTCAGGAGAAGGTGATTCTCTGAGGAGGTCTCGATGTCCGCTGTTGTCAGCGTGAATTCATGTCGCTTCCACCCGGTTGACAGATCCGTCACCTGCGCCGAGGCCAAAGCTTTGCCCGTGTTGTCACCAATGAGCGCGACGGTCAATGGCCCAATATCGGTAGAATCCGCCTTCGCATACAACGATCCTCTATAGGTGGTGTTTGGACGCAAGGCCATACCCCAATAGCCTTCATTTCGCACTCCCGCTTGATCTGCCGGATCGGCCTGGGTCACCGCGATGAGCAGGCTATGCTGCAATGCAAAACTGGGTCCCTGGGTTTGATCGATGCTCATGGTTGCATTGGAATTGCCCTTGTGCACAATATTCCAGTGAGCCACGCCGCCGAACCCATGATCCTGAAAGGTCCGGTTACGGACCATCTCGGCATACAAACCGCCGTCGTAGGAGTAGTTGATCTCTTCCGTCATTAGGCCATAGAGCGTCGGGCTGACGGCATGCAACGGGTCGCCCAACTGGATATTTAGTTTCGCTGGCGGCTGCTGGGCCAGGAGTTGGGATATGGCGATCGCCAGGAAAACGGCTAGTTTAGTTAACGTAGACACTCAAGCCGCCATTCTATCTGAAGGTTCTTGTGATATGGATGCAGGTATGGAAAGCAGACGTGTGTTCGGATTGACGCTGGCGACGGCCGCGCTAGGTTTGGCGCAGAACAAGGAGCCGCGTGCGATACCGGAAACCGACTCGAGCTACATCGATGCGGACGGGACCGCGCATGTGACTCGCGTTGTACCGATTCCAGCCACCATTAGTCCCGAAGCCCACAAGAGTTTGGCGAGGCGGATTTCCGATGCGCGGGTGAACGAGAGCATCGAAGAACGGCGAGCCCACACGGACAAATGGCAGACGGGCGCCGGAGAGGCGGCGCGCAAGGTCTATCCGGTGAAAAGCATCGAAGATCAAACCATTGCGGGCGTGCCCACGCGTGTCATCGCACCTCTGGAGATACCGGATGAGAAGCACGACCGGATCTTGTTGAACGTGCACGGGGGCGGTTTCAATTCCGATTCCGGATCGTTCACTGAAACGATCCCGATCGCGAATCTGACCAAGACCAAGACAGTTGCCATTCTGTACCGGTTGGCGCCGGAGCACCCCTTTCCATCCGCGGTCGAAGACACAGTAGCGGTTTACAAAGAGACGCTGAAGACGTATCAGCCGCAAAAGATTGCGCTCTATGGGACTTCAGCGGGCGCGATATTAACCGGGGAAGTCGCCGTCAAGCTGAAGCAACTTGGTCTGCCGTTGCCAGGCGCGATGGGGATTTTCTCCGGCTTCGGCGATTTCACTAAACCCGGCGATTCCATTGCGATTTATGCACTGAACGGCTTGTCCGGATATTTGGCGCCGCCTCCGGAACACTCTTCAGACACGGCTTACACGGGATCGACGGACCTGAAGGATCCGGTGTTGTCGCCCATCTTCGCGGATTTGCAAGGCTTCCCGCCCACTCTGTTCGTTACCAGCACCCGCGATCTGCTTTTGAGCGGGACGACCATTCTGCATCGGGCGTTTCTGCGTGCGGGAGTCGATGCGCAATTGGCGGTCTTCGAAGCGTTGTCCCATGCGTTCTGGAACGATGTGAACCTTCCCGAGTCCAGGGAAGCGAATGAAATCATGGCACGGTTTTTCAACAAAAGTCTGGGTAAGTAGCCTTCGTTGGTAAGCTGAAGTTCGCGTCTTTATGTCCCATCGCTGGATCTTTCTGTGTCTGCTCTGCTCGTCATTGCTATATGCCCAAAATCAGGCGGGCGAGAGAGGCTACCGCCGGTTCGAGAGCACATGCGCTCTTTGTCACGGAAGTGACGGGACCGGCGGGGAGTTCGGGCCTAACATTTCCGTCCGCCTGCCAAAGCTGAATGACGAGCAACTGACCACCGTGATTCACGGAGGTCTTCCCAAGAAAGGAATGCCCGCCTTCCCCAATATAGAAGGTAAGGAATTAGACGAGTTGATCGCCTTTCTTCGCAGTCTGAAACCTAGAGAGGCGCCCGAAGTCAAGCGGAAGGTGACGACCGATACAGGGAAGATTTTGGAAGGCGAAGTTCTAAACGAAAGCAACGACGATTTGGAATTGCAGACTCCGGACAAGTCGATTTATCTTTTGCGGCGCGCAGGAGGGGCTTTTCGAGAGGTTACATCAGAGACAGATTGGCCGAATTACAACGGCGGATTACGCGGCAATCGACTTACTAAGTTAGTTCAGATCGATAAAGCGAACGTGTCCCGGTTAGCGCCCAAGTGGATATTTACCATGCCGGGCGTTTCTTATCTGGAGACTACTCCCATTGTTATTCACGGCATTATGTATGTCACCAGCGGAAACATTTGTTATGCGTTGGATGCCGGCAACGGACGAACTCTCTGGCATTTTGAACGACCCAAGAACAAGGGGTTACTCGGCGGCGTAGGAATCAATCGGGGAGCGGCGGTTGCGGGCGATGGCTTGTTCATGGTCACCGGCGACGCGCATCTTCTCAGGTTGAATCGACTGACCGGAGCTGTCGAATGGGACACGGAGATGGCCGACTGGCGTGAGAACTATTTCGCCACGTCGGCGCCGCTGGTGGTTGGCAATCTGGTCATATCCGGCCCGGCCGGAGGCGAAAGTGGAGCACGCGGTTTCCTTGCAGCCTACGATCAATCAACAGGCAAAGAGGTTTGGCGTTTCTGGACTGTTCCTGCTCCGGGAGAGCCTGAGGCGGAAACCTGGAAGGGCGCGGATCTGAAGCACGGCGGAGCTGTCGCTTGGTTTACAGGGTCCTATGATCCTGAACTCGAAACACTTTACTGGCAGAGCGGCAATCCCGGTCCCGATTACAACGGCAAAGAACGGCTGGGCGATAACTTATATTCCGATTGCCTGCTGGCGTTGGATCCGAAGACGGGAAAATTGAAATGGCATTATCAATTCACGCCGCATGATCTTCACGATTGGGATGCAACCGAACCGGTAATTGTGCAGGATGCCGAATGGCAAGGCAAGCGTCGCAAGCTGCTCTTCACCGCAAACCGAAACGGATTCTTCTACGTTCTGGACCGAACCAATGGGCAGTTATTACTGGCGAAGCCCTTTGTGAAGAAGATGAATTGGGCCAAAGAGATCGGCCCGGATGGACGGCCGGTATTGAAGACTCTCGAAAAAGCCGGGAACGGAACGAAAGTGTGCCCGTCTCAAGACGGCGCGACAAACTGGTATTCGAGTTCTTATCTACCTTCAACGGGTCTGTTTTATTTGCAGGCGCTTGAGAAGTGCGATATTTATTCCGAAAGCCCCGCGGAATGGAAGCAAGGGCAAGATTATTTAGGGGGCGGACAGCGGCCGGTACCCGGAGAAATTCCACAAAAGGTGCTGAGAGCGATTGACCCGCAGACGGGCAAGATCGTGTGGGAACTCCCGCAGACCGGCAGAGCGGAAACCTGGGGAGGCACGCTCGCTACAGAATCCGGCCTCGTGTTTTTTGGCGAAGATAGCGGACGGTTGCAAGCTGTGGATGCGGCAACCGGGAAGCCCTTATGGAATTTCGAGGCCAACCAGTTTTGGAAGGCCTCGCCCATGGCCTATCAATTCGATGGCCGGGAATATATTGCGGTCGCGTCGGGAGACACGGTTACCGCATTCGCATTGCAGAATTGAAGTTTCGCCAATTCACGAAACAACAGAATGGGTTTCAGTCTTTGCGAGAACGCGCGCGCTGTGATCCTCGGTTTCCTGGAGCCACGCGACATCAGATTTGGAGTCGCCAAACCGCCGCAGACCGGCTTCGTGAATGGCTAAATCGGGAACCTTCGCGAGAGGAGTGTAGCGAGGGTGGTGCGCTTCTTTATAAGGATCGTTGCGGGCCGCGTTATAACAGCAGATCATCGCCCATCTGGGATTCTCGGACCGGTTCTGGTCGGAGCGGTGCAGCAGGTTCGCATGGAAGAAGAGGACGTCGCCGGGCTGCATCTCGACATAAACCAGCTCCAGGCGCTTTTCTGCTTCGCGAACACGCTCCGGATCGGCGCCCGCCTGGTCGCCGGTCAGCACATGATCCACGCGGCCCATATGGTGCGAACCTTTCAACACCTGCATGCACCCGTTTTCGCGCGTCGCGGGGTCTACGGCAATGAAGGCGCTGGTGAGAAGCGGGAATAGAACGCCGTTTTGGTACCAATAGCCATAATCCTGATGCCACGCCCAAGCGCCGCCGACCTTAGCGTCCTTCATGATCATCTTGGAGTGGTAATGATAGACCTCTCCGTCGAGCAAGGTTTCGGCCGAGTTCACGATAGTTTCGCAGCGCGCGAACATACCGTAGAGGGTGTCGCCGGGATGGTTCCAGAGCGATAGGCGCACGGTTCCGCCTTCGCCATCCCCGCGGCCAAACGCATGTTGATCCAGTTGCCGGTCTTCCTTCGCAGCACGCCGGAGAAGATCGATCTCTTCGGTATCGAACATTTTTCGCACCACGATGAATCCATCGCGCTCGTATTGGCTCAAATAGTCCCGGCTAATTGGTCCAGCCGCCATGATATATCTCCTTGGTTAGGAACGAACGCCTAACGTCTCCATGATGTCACTTGTCGACCGATACGCGTCCCCGACCCAGTCGACGATTTTGCCGGGCTCCGGTGAATATTCGAGTTCGATGCTGACAGTGCCCTCGAAGCCACAGCCGGCAAGCGCGCGCAAGTACGGCGGGAAATCCACCACGCCGAGTCCGGGTGGCAGATCGCCGTGCTTCTTGCCGTCGCAATCCGAGAGATGAACGTGCGCGATGCGCCCACACAACGTCTGGATGCGATCCGGCGCATCTTTCGCCAGAACCAGATGCGAAATATCGATATTCGCTTTCACGTTCTTCTGGCCCACATCTTTCAAGAAGCGGTCCATCTTGTCAACGTTGTTGACGATGGACAGATGAAACGGCTCAATTTCCACCGCAATTTCGAGCCCGAGTTCGTCCGCATGGGCGCCAACTTGACGAACACCCTCTACCGCCCAATTCCACTGATCCGCCGGCGCGATGACTTCCTGGTTCCAGATATACTCTCCGACGACTAGCAGCAGATTCTTGCCGCGAAGATCGTAAGCGAGATCGAGATAGCGTTTGGCGCGGTCAACGTGGAAGCGGCGGACGGTCGCGTTGAAATCGGCGATGCCGAGCGCGCAGCAAACAGTGGAAACTACCGGTAGCTCCGATTGCGCGCACGTCTCGCGGATGTTTCTGAGTTCCTGCGGCGTGGTTTCCAGCGGATCGGCAAAGATATCGATGGTGTCAAAGCCGATTTGCTTGGTAAGCTGAATCCCCTGAACGGTATCGACTGAAGTTCCCAGCCAAGCGGAACTAATAAGGCCAAGCTTCATGGGCGTGGTTGTCTAAAGGGACCCGAAAGAGATAGTATCACGGTGGATTAGATAAGTGGACTTAGACCTTAATTTAAATCATGTAGCTCCCAAGCCTGTTCGAAGCGATTTTGGAATCGGGGTCGTCGGGGCCGGATTCATTATGCGCGACGTGCAATTGAAGGCTTACGCGAACGCGGGGTTCAACGTGGTTGGAATTACTTCGCGCAATCCACAAACGGCCCGCGAAGTGGCCGATTTACGCGGAATTCCGAAAGTTTATAGCACATTGCCGGAAATGCTGCGGGATCCGGCGGTAGAGATATTGGATATCGCAGTGCCTCCTGGTTATCAATTGGAAACGGTGCGGCAGGCGGTGAAACACGGTGACCACCTGAAAGGCGTCCTGGCGCAAAAGCCGCTCGCGGTGCATTATGACGATGCTCGTGAGATTGTTCGATTGTGCCGCGAGCGCGGCCTGCCTTTAGCAGTCAATCAGAACATGCGCCACGATCAATCGATTCGCGCTCTGAAGACGATTCTTACGCGAGGTTATTTGGGAATGCCTGTGCTTGGCACCATTGAAATGCGAGCGGTTCCACACTGGCAGCCCTGGGCCCGGGATTACAAGAGACTGACGTTACTGATCATGAGCGTGCATCACTTGGATTCGTTCCGCTACCTGTTTGGCGATCCCGAAGCGATTTTCGTCAGCGCCCGTAAAGATCCACGGACCGCCTTCCCGCATGAGGATGGCATTTGCCTATATGTACTCGAATATGAGAATGGCTTTCGCGCGAGCGCATGGGACGATGTCTGGGCGGGACCGCGAACTCCGCAGGATGACTTGAAGCCCTATATTAAGTGGCGGGTAGAAGGCACAGAAGGTCTGGCCGAAGGTACGATCGGCTGGCCGCAGTATCCGAATCACTCGCCGAGCACTTTGACCTTCACGAGTAGCGCGCAACCGAATGTCTGGATGACGCCACGCTGGAACGAGGTCTGGTTTCCGGATGCGTTTCAAGGTCCGATGGCCGAACTAATGAACGCGATAGCAACCGGATCGGAGCCCGAAACAAACGGCGAGGATAACCTAAAGACAATGGCGGTGGTCGAAGCCGGATATCGATCGTTGAAGGAGCGCCGAAGCGTGCCGATCTCCGAAATTATAGCTCGCGATAACGTGGCCGCGCCGGAGTAGCTAAGCAGCGCATTATCAACCTGCGAACAAGAAATGCCGAATCTACGTAATCAAGAAAAGATGGAAACTTACGACTGGGCATGGGTAGAAAGGCAAGTCGCGCAGACCGAAGCAGTCTGGCGGCGGAGTTCCGGGAGGCCCGCGACGGAAGCTCGATCGTATAGCGCAGACGACCAACAGCGGAATGAAAAAGCTTACGATGAGGCGTTGTTATCTGTAGAGGAGGCCTTACGATCGGCATCGGTTCGCAAGGAAGAACGTGCTTGCGTCGAAGAACGGATCATTGCTTCGTTCGCTCAATTCTCCGCTCGGGCTCTCGACCTGGATGAGGATTCGATCGACCTGCTTACGCGCAAGTTCGTGCCGGCCGGCACGGCCTTGGCTCGATGGGCGCGCGAGTTCGACCCGGATTTGAGCATGTCTGCCATTGTGCAGGCGGCGCGCAATGCGTGGACCGCGTGTGGGCTGCAACCTCTGCTGGGTGCGCCGCTGGCCCTGACACCTTCGATACTTGGCTATAGCCTGATGTATCCATATAGCGATAACTTCCTGGATGACGAGGAAATTTCGGCTGAAGCGAAGTTGCGATTCAGCCGCCGCTTTCGCCGGAAGTTATTGGGCGAGAGGCTACCGCCGGAAGACGATCGGGAGCGGAACGTGTGGACGCTGATCGGGCTGGTGGAAACGCAATATCCACGCGACTTGTATCCGAATGTATTCGAATGCTTGCTCGCGATTCATCGAGCACAGGAGCAGAGTGTCGGGCAAGTGCGCGAACCGCGTTCCTTCGCGGATGCCGAGTGTTTGCGGGTGAGTTGCGGCAAAGGAGGAAGTTCCGTATTGGCGGACGCGTGCCTGGTGCGCGGCTCGCTCACAGCGCAGGAAAGCCAGTTCGGATTCGAATGGGGTGTCTTGTTGCAGTTGGGAGACGACCTGCAAGATGTAGGCGAGGACATGGAGCGAGGGTCGATGACATTGTTCTCTCGCGCCGCGGCTGACGGCCGGCTGCTGGATGGCCTAACGATCCAACTATCGAACTTCAGCGAGCACGTGGGGAGGCTGATGGACGAGTTGCCCCAAGGCGAAGCAGCCTTCAAAGGCTTACTAAAAATGAGTTGGCGGTCGCTGATCGTCGCTGCCGTCGCAGACTCACACAAATTCTTTTCCGCTGCCTTTTTGCGCGAAGCGGAGCGCTTTTCTCCGTTTCGTTTCGAATTTCTGCGAGCGCGGAAGGCAAGACTGTCCAGCCGGCAAGGTGTGTATACGAGGTTATTTGGCACTCTTCTCGATTCGTCGCGGGTTTCGATTGATGGACTGCCTTCGCCGCATCAGCCGGCAGACTGGGCCGCCGAGCCGGACTTCGAAGCTGCCTTCAACGTCGAATCGTAAGGGCAGGACCGATTTCTAGTGCCTTTTGTAATCGTCAGTTTGAAATAATGCATTGAATGCATCTTCGAGGCATTTCCGTCATGCTCGCCCTGGCCGCCTTGCCGAGGGCCGATGCCGTAACTCCTGCGCTGGACCGGCAGTTTGAGCAGACAGTGCGGCCTTTTGTCACGAAGTATTGCTATGGGTGCCATAGCGGCCGGATGCCCGCCGCGCAGTTCGACCTTAAGTCATATACCAGCGTCGATCTGGTAACTGCGGATTTTCCCCACTGGATGCTTCTGATGCAAAGGCTGACGGCAAAAGAAATGCCGCCGAAGCCGATACCGGCTCCACCGGCGGAAGCGAGCCAGCAGGTGATCGCCTGGATTCAGGCGGTTCGTGCAGAGTTGATTAAGAAGTCCGCAGGCGACCCCGGGCTGGTCCTTGCAAGGCGGTTGAGCAACGCCGAGTACAACTACACGATTCGTGATCTCACGGACCAGGACATGGAAATCACCCGCGAGTTTCCTGTCGATCCAGCCAACCCCGCGGGTTTCGATAACTCGGGTGAATCGCTGACCATGTCGCCCGCGCTGCTCAACAAATATCTGCAGGCCGCCCGCGAAGTGGCCGATCATTTAGTTCTGACGCCCGATGGAATCGATTTTGCGCCATATCCGATGTTGGTCGAAACTGATCGCGAAAAATATGCCATTCAACGAATCATTCAGTTCTATACCCGGCAGCCCACCGACTATGCGGATTACTTTCAGGCCGCATGGCGTTACCGGTATCGGGCGGCGCTCGGAAAACCAAGGGCAACTCTTGCGGCCATCGCGGTGGATTCGAAGGTAAGCCCCAAATATCTGCCTATGGTCTGGCAGATTCTGCATGATCAGAACGCGATTGGTCCAATCTTGAAACTTCAGAAAATGTGGCGCGCTTTGCCCGTTCCGAACAAACACGATCCGGACCAGGCCGATGCGCTCCGCACGCAGTGGATTCAAATGCGTGACTTCGTGGTCAAGATCAGGGCACACACGGCGATGCAGTTTACCGCGCCTGTGGTGAAGGGTTTGCCCGCCGGATCGCAGCCGTTGCTGAATTGGAAGCTGCGGGAATATGCTTCACACCGCCGCGACAGCGATCCCGGCGATCTGCGTAACGACACTGACCCACCCGAGGTGTTGCCTGAAATTCCCCCATATCCCGATCTTCACAAGGAAGCGGCTCCCCGTTGGGCCGCCCTTTCGGCGCGGGCCCGCGCCGGCGATACAGACCTAATCGTTCCGGCAGCCCAGCGCGCCCGCTATCAGGCCGCGTTCGCACGCTTCGCCTCCGTTTTTCCCGATACGTTTTATGTCACGGAGCGCGGCCGCTATTTCCCGGACGATTCGCGGGACAAAGGCCGGCTGCTGAGCGCCGGCTATCACAGTGTAGTGGGCTTCTTCCGGGACGATCAGCCCCTGATGCAGTTAATCCTCGATCAAAAGGACCAGAAGGAACTCGATCGTCTCTGGGACGAATTCGACTTCATCGCCAATTTCACCGCTCGCACGTGGGTTCAGTATTTCTTCAATCAGAGTGGGGAGGTACGAACTGGCGACGCGGAAGCCGGAACGCCGCGCCCCGCGGACCACCAGGTGACCGACACGGCAGTAATACTGGCGTTGCGGGATGCCTATCTGGCCAAGGCTGCAGCCAACCCTGGGAATGATCCCGTGGCTCCGCAGGCGATCCGGGAACACTTCGATCGCGTGAATGCCACGCTTCGGAGATTGGAAAAGGAACGGATGGATGCGGAACCGAAGCATCTGGAGGCTCTTTTACGATTCGCTGCCCGCGCCTACCGCCGGCCGATGACGGCCGCGGAGCGTGAGGATTTGCTTGCGTTTTATCACCAACTTCGGACCAAGAACGAACTTACGCATGAAGACGCCATCCGCGATGCGACGGTCAGCGTGCTAATGTCGCCGGATTTCCTCTACCGGCTTGACCTGACCGACGCCAGCACGACTTCTTCAAAACCGCTCATCCGCAAAGTGGCGCTGAAGACCTCCGCGGCGCCCGCGGTCGAGCCATTGTCCGGCTATGCGCTGGCAAGCAGGCTGAGCTATTTTCTCTGGTCCAGCATGCCCGACGATGAGTTGCTGCGCCATGCGACTGCCGGCGATCTGCGAAGACCAAACGTTCTGCTGGCGCAGACTCGGCGCATGCTGAAAGACGCCCGCGTGCGCGGACTGGCGACCGAATTCACCGGAAACTGGCTCAGTTTCCGGCAATTCGAAACCAACAATACGGTGGATCGCGAGCGCTTCCCCAGTTTCAATAATGATTTGCGCGAAGCGATGTTTCAGGAGCCGATCCGTTTCATGGAAGACGCGATTTCGAACGATCGCTCGGTTCTGGACCTTGTATACGGCAATTACACGTTTGTGAATCCCGTGCTGGCTGAACATTACGGCATTCCCGGAGTGACGGGAGACGCGAACACTTGGATTCGCGTGGACGATGCGGCGCGTTACGGCCGCGGCGGACTGTTGCCCATGGCGGTGTTCCTAACTGAGAATTCGCCTGGACTGCGAACCAGTCCAGTGAAGCGCGGAAACTGGGTCGTACAAAAGGTGCTGGGAGTCAGAGTTCCGCCGCCCCCGCCCGTCGTTCCCGAATTACCGAGCGATGAATCGAAGTCTGACCTGCCCGTACGCGAGATGCTGGCCAACCATCGGCGAAACCCGGTGTGCGCCTCCTGTCATGCGCGCTTCGATTCATTTGGTCTGGCGTTTGAAGGTTATGGACCGGTTGGCGAGGCCAGGACAAAAGATCTTGCCGGCCGGCCGGTGGATACGGCTGTAACCTATCCCGGCGGCATCCCGGGCGATGGACTCGAAGGACTAAAGGCTTTCATCCGTGAACACCGGCAAAATGAATTCGTGGGTAACCTCAGCCGCAAGCTGCTCGTATATGCTTTGAATAGATCCCTGCAATTATCTGACGAATCCCTGATTGACCGCATGGAAAGCCAATTGGCGGCGAAACAATATCGCTTCGATTCGCTGGTGGAGACGATCGTCACCAGTCCGCAATTTCTCAATAAGCGAATTCCGATCGAGGCCGAACCCGAATTACAATCCAGGAGGGCGAATTAGAAATGTCCCGATTGACCAGGAACTCAGCGCGTCCGATTTCACGCCGCACCGTGCTTCGCGGGGCGGGTTGCACCGTGGCGTTGCCGTGGCTTGAGTCGCTGCACGCCTTGGCTGACACGCCATCGCCTTCAGCTTTCCCAAAACGGTTTGGCGTCGTGTTCCTGGGAAATGGCATTAATGAGGATCATTGGAGCGCCGAAGGACAAGGCGCGGCCATGAAGCTCAGCAAGACTCTGGAGCCGCTGGAGCCGCTAAAAGAGAAGATCAACGTAATAGACGGTCTGTACGTGAAAGCGCTCACCGGCCAGGGCATTCATCCGGGACAAACGGGAAGCTTGTTGTCGGGCGCGCACATCTCAAAAGGCGCCATCATTCACTCGGGAATCAGCATCGACCAGATGATTGCGAGTCGCGTGGGCCAAAACACGCCGCAATCGAGTATTGTTCTGGCGTGCGAGCAACCGATGACCGGCTATCACGAGACGAACTTCTCCATGGCCTATAGTTCGCACATCTCGTGGCAGACTCCGGATTCGCCGGTTCCAGTGGAGGTCTATCCTTCGCTCGCGTGGGATAACTTGTTCGATAACCGCGGCAGCTTGCTGAATATCAGCATTCTCGACCGCGTGAAGGACCGCGCTCAGGACCTCGCGCGGCAGGTGAGTTCGACTGACAAAGGCAAACTGGATGAATATCTGACCAGCGTGCGCGAAGTGGAAAAGCGCGTCGAAGGGATGCGCAAGGGCAAAGCCAACGCGGAGGATGCGGCGAAAGCGAAAAATGCTGTCGCGGCGACGATGGACCGGCCGACGAATGGGTTGCCGGAAGACTTGCGCGATCATGCCCGGTTAATGTGCGACATCATCGCGATCGCATTTCAGACCGATAAGTCACGCGTCGCATCGCTGATTATCTCCCGCGATCTTTCGGCTATGTACTATCCGTTTCTAGGGGTCAAGGAAGGACATCACGCCGCGTCCCACAACAATAATTCCGATGGGTATGAACGTATCTCCCATTTCCATGTGAGCCAGTACGCGTACCTGGCGTCGAAACTGGACAGCATGAAAGAAGGGGACGGCACGGTGCTCGACAATACGTGCCTGATGTTCCTATCCAATATGTGGATCGGCCGCAAGCACGACAACTTCCGATTGCCGCTGGTGCTCGCCGGAGGCCTCGGAGGCACGCTCGAAACAGGACGCACACTGAATTACCTTGATGCGAGCGAAGATAACCGCAAGATGTGCAGTCTATACCTATCGCTGATGGATCGTTACGGTTTGAAGCTGGAGCAGTTTGGCGATTCCCAGACTCAGCTCGAACGGTTATAGCGGCGCCCGATTCCCAACAGCCCTGCTCCAAATAGCGCCATGGGCGCGGGCTGCGGCGCAGCGAAGGACACGTCAACAGAGACAGAAGCTCTTGCTGAGAGGTCCTCAAATGCAGCAAACACACAGGCCGGCAGCGTAGCTTTGTTCGGGTGTCTAGAAAAGGTGTCAGACCGGTCTGACCCAATTTGGGAGACGCGCGCTCGTTCCACAGATAGCGATATGCTCAAGCATTAGGTAGAACATGCCGGATAAAAAAGAGCAAAAGGTCTGGAAAGCGCTCGATTCCTTTCAAATGGAGATTCCATCGTGGGGGTTCGCCAACACCGGCACCCGTTTCGGCAAGTTTCTTCAACCCGGCGCAGCTACCTGCGTTGAAGACAAATTTGCCGATGCCGGTGAAATACATAAACTCACCGGCGCCTGTCCGACGGTAGCCTTGCACGTCCTCTGGGATCTCCCCGACAGCATCGAAAGCGTGGGGTTGATCGAAAAATGCGCGGCTCAATACGGTATCCGCCCGGGCTCTATCAATCCGAACGTGTTTCAGGATCAGGAGTACAAGTTCGGCTCCCTCGGCAATCCGGATCAGGCAATTCGCCGTCGTGCGCTTGCTCATCTTCTTGATAGCGTCGCGATCGCCCAGCGCCTGGGGAGTCGCGACTTGTCGCTGTGGTTCGCCGACGGTTCCAATTATCCCGGTTCGGCCAACATGCGGCGGCGCAAAGAATGGTTTGCCCAGGGCCTGCACGACATGCATGACCGGCTCAACCCCGGCCAGCGGCTGCTGGTCGAATACAAGCCGTTTGAGCCGTACTTCTATCACACCGACATCGCCGATTGGGGCATGTCTCTTCTGCTCGCGCGCGCGGCCGGTCCGCGGGCCAAGGTACTGGTGGACACAGGCCACCATTATGCGGCTCAGAACATTGAGCAGATCGTGGCGTGGCTGCTGAGCGAAAACATGCTGGGAGGATTCCACTTCAACGACCGCCGCTACGCCGATGACGACCTGACCATCGGGTCCATCGACCCATACCAGGTCTTTCGGATCTTCCATGAGATCGCGCTTTTCGCGTGGGAAACGGGAAACACACCAGACGTGGCCTACATGATCGATCAGAGCCACAACATGAAGAACAAAATGGAAGCAATGGTTCAGACCGTGATGACTGCGCAGGAACTCTACACTAAGGCCGCGCTGGTCGACCATCCGCAGTTGCAACGCGCCCAATCCGCCGCCGATATTATCGCTGCCGAAGAGTATCTGAAGGATGCGTTTGCGACCGACGTGCGCCCTATAATAGAGGATTGGCGTCGCAGCAAGGGCTTGGCGCCCAACCCGTTACATGCATTGCGCGCGAGCGGCTATATGGAGAAAATCAGCCGGGATCGCGCTGAGAAGAACGCCGCCGCCGTATCGTCCTACGCCTGAACCCTACCTTTATAGATGACCAAGTTAAATAACAACGTTTGCGCCGTTCTCGGCGCCGGCACCGTTGCAATCTGCGCCCTGATAGGAGTGTGGCCCCGCGCCATGCATGCTCAAGCAAAACCGGCGCGTCCCGAACACGCGGCCCTTCGCCATTTCGAAGATCGTTGGTGGGAATTTTACCTTCAAAATAACCCCGAAAGCGCCACACAGTTGGGCGAGTATCGCTACAACAATCAACTATCGCGATATTCTCCGGAGTACTTCGCCGGCCTTCGTAAGCAGGCCGTGGCCATGCTCGCCGATCTGCGCTCCATCGATATTACTGGCGCCTCTGAACAGGATGAGTTGGATCGCAAACTGCTCCTGGGTGCGCTCGGGGACCAGATCAAGAGCATCGATCTGAAGCTTTGGGAGATGCCGGTCGACCAATTTAATGGCATCCAAATCAACCTCCCCCAAATCGCGACCTATGCCCCGTTCGACACCGTTAGGCATTACGACGACTACATTGAGCGCCTGAAGCAGATCCCGGACCGATTGCAACAGGTCGTGGCCGCTCTCAAACAAGGTGAGAAGGACGGTCTGATGCCGCCGCGTTTTCTGCTCGAGCAGGCCGTCCAACAGTGCACCAACGTTGCCGGGCCGTCTGGAGATCAAAGTCCTTTCGCCTCTCCAGTCACTCACATGCCCGCCTCGTTTTCGTCCTCGGATAAGCAGCGGCTGCACCAGGAGATCGTTGGCGTCATTAATGAACAGGTGCGCCCGGCCTACCGCAGCTTCGAAAAATTCCTGGCGACCGGCTACGCTCCCAAGGGCCGAACGCAGCCGGGCATCTGGTCTCTGCCCAATGGCGATGCGCTGTACCGCTTTGATATACACATCCAGACCACATCCGACCTGACTCCCGAGCAGATTCACGAACTGGGCCTTGCGCAGGTGAAAGAGATTGAAGGCGAACTCGACGCCTTAGCCAAAAAGCAGGGTTATCCGAATGGGAAAGCCTACGCTAAGGCTCTCAGCACCGATCCCAGCACCAAAGCGAAATCGCGCGAAGAGATTTTGAACAACTTCCGCCGCTATATCGGCCAGATGGAACCGAAACTGCCACAGCTCTTCGGTCTGCTCCCGAAAGCGAAGCTCATTGTGACTTCCGTTCCCGCCTACATGGAAAAGGAAGGGTCCACGGAATATATCGCGGGTACGCCCGACGGGTCCCGCCCGGGCCAGGTTTGGGTGGACACCTACGATCCAACTCATCACGACATGACGGACGATGAGGCAACCGCTTATCACGAAGGCATCCCTGGCCATCATATGCAAATCTCCATCGCGCAGGAGCTGCCTGGCCTGCATCCGTTCCACCGCGCCATTCAAGTCAATTCATACGCCGAAGGCTGGGCACTCTATGCAGAGCGCCTCGGCAAAGAGGTTGGCTTCTATCGCGATCCGAAGATGGAGTATGGCCGGTTGGCGAGCGAACTCTTTCGCGCCGTTCGCCTGGTGGAAGATACGGGCGTTCATTATAAGCACTGGACCCGCCAGCAGATGGTCGACTACTTCAACGCGCACATGGGCTATTGCCCGCAATCGGAAGTGGACCGTTACATCGCGTGGCCGGGTCAGGCGCTCGGTTATAAATTAGGTGAACTCAAGATCCTCGAATTGCGCAAGCGCGCGCAGGACCGCTTAGGAAGCCGATTCGATATCCGGGCCTTCCACGATGAAATTCTGGATGCCGGTTCGCTGCCGCTGAACCTTCTAGATGAGCGCGTAACCGCCTGGATTGACCGCCAGCGGCCAGGAACCAGCGGTCGATCTCTGGGCCAATAGGACGATACCCATGCCAAACCAAGATCCACCAATCGCCCTGGGATTGAATCCCGGACGCGAAAATCCTCCTCCGCCGGAGTCGTTGCAGTTCACGCGTGCTGAACCGGCGAGCGCCGCAGCCGCCAACCGCCCCAGGTGCGTGGCCTGCAAGTCGCCGCTCGAAGACACGTACTTTCATGTGCACGGACGGCAGGTATGTCCGGCCTGTGCGCGGCGAGTCGAGTCTTTTCAACAGGCGCCACCCGCGCATTCGCTTCTCAAGTCGGCCCTCTATGGCGGCGCAGCGGCTCTTGCGGGTTGCATCCTCTACGCGGTCGTCGAGTTTGTGACGGGTTGGGAGATCGGGATCATCGCCATCGTAGTTGGCTACATGGTCGGCAAAGCGATTCGGCACGCTTCACGCGGCCTGGGCGGCCGGTCGCAGCAGATTTTGGCAGTTCTGCTCACGTATTTCGCGATCTCGTTCAGCTATGCGGGCGTTGCCATCGCCCACAACGTCAAGGACCATGCCGCCGCGCAGACCACCGCTGCCACAACGACAGTGCAGCCGGTGCAGACCGAAGAGCATCCAACAAACGATACGGGTTCCTTGCTGCTCGCATTAGCTTGGTTGGGCCTCGCCGCACCGTTCTTATCGCTTTCGAACCCGATGAACCTGATTTCCCTGTTCATCATCTTTATTGGGCTCCGGCAGGCATGGCAACTGACGGGCAGATCAAATCTTGTGATTACGGGGCCCTATCAGGTCGCTAATCTCGTCAATTAGTTATGCCGGCATTGGAACACGTCGCACTCCCGTCCTTCTGCCCGGAATGCGCCGCGCCTTTATCGCCTTCAGCGTTGAGCTGCCCTCGCTGCCAGCGGCTAACTCACGCCGAGCAATTGCAAAGCATCGCCGCACGGGCGCAGCAGGCCACTTCCGCCAAGCAGTGGAATGAAGCGCGGGATCTATGGGCACAATCGCTTCCCATGCTTCCGCCGGACACTGTGCAATATCGCAGCGTTCAGGCGCGGATCGCCGATTTGGACCGCCAGATCGCGATCATGCCCTCCCGCCCCGAACGCAAAGGGTGGAAAAAGGGCGCAGCCGGCGTGGGTCCGGCAGCCTTGGCCTTTTGGAAATTCAAAACATTCCTCTTGTTGGTTCTAACCAAAGGTAAGCTGCTGCTGCTCGGCCTCACCAAAATTGGCACGCTGCTGACCATGCTCATCTCGTTGGGCGTGTATTGGAAACTCTGGGGCTTGCCGTTCGCGGCAGGACTAGTTCTCTCCATCTATGTCCATGAAATGGGTCATGTCATCGCGCTGCGGCGCTACGGTATCCCCGCCGGCGCGCCGATGTTCATTCCCGGCTTCGGCGCATTCATCCGTTTGCGCGCCTTGTCGCTGGACCCGGTGCAGGATTCACGCGTCGGATTGGCCGGCCCCCTTTATGGCTTGGGCGCTGCTATCGTCTGTCTGCTGATGGCCGTGGGCACGGGATTGAACCCGGGGAACGGTTCAAACATGTGGGGCGCCATCGCATATTTCGGCGCGATCATGAACCTCTTCAACCTGATTCCGGTCTGGCAATTGGATGGAGCCCGCGGTTATCACTCGCTCACGCAGCCGCAGCGCATTACGATCCTGGGGCTGGCCGTCATCCTTTGGCTCAGCACGTCGACTCAGATGTTTTTGTTGATCGCTTTGGGCTGCGCCTTCCGGTTGTTCACCAAGGATGCCGCCAAACGGCCCGATCGAACCGGCTTTTATCAGTACATCGGGCTTATGCTGGCCCTTGCCGCAGTTGCCGTGCTGAGCGGGGTTTATCGCATCGGGCATTAATCGCGCCCGAATGCGAAACTAGAAGAAAATGACAGGAAATGAGATTCGTGCGAAGTTTCTGGACTACTTCGCCGGTCGGGGGCACAAAATTGTTCGAAGCTCGTCGTTGGTGCCGGCCAACGATCCTACGTTGTTGTTTGCCAACGCGGGCATGAACCAGTTTAAAGAGACCTTTTTGGGGCTGGAAAAGCGGGATTATTCGCGGGCAACCTCGTCGCAGAAATGCGTTCGCGCGGGCGGCAAGCACAACGACCTCGAAAACGTTGGTTATACGCGGCGGCATCATACGTTCTTTGAGATGCTCGGCAATTTCTCTTTTGGCGATTATTTCAAGCACGATGCCATCGCCTTTGCCTGGGAGTTAGTCACTAGCCCGCAATGGTTCGGACTGCCGAAAGACAAGTTATACGTTACGGTCTTCCGCGAAGACGATGATGCCGAGCGGCTTTGGCAGAGTGTAGCCGGCATTTCCAAAAACCGCATCTTCCGTCTGGATGAGAAGGACAATTTCTGGCAGATGGGCGAGACCGGCCCATGCGGCCCGTGCTCCGAAATTCATTACGATTTGGGGCCGGAAGCCGCAGAACCCGGACATGAGCAGGAGCAGTTTCCACTCGATGGCGGCGGCCGTTTTGTCGAGATCTGGAACCTCGTCTTCATGCAATTCGACCGCGCTCTTGATGGCAAGATGACGCCCCTGCCGCGGCCCTCCATCGATACCGGCATGGGTCTCGAGCGCGTGGCTGCGGTGCTGCAGGGCAAAATCTCCAATTACGAAACGGATTTGTTGCGGCCCATCATCGACCGCGCGGCTGAGCTTCTGTGCGTACGGTACGGGCAAGACGCACGCACCGATACCGCGTTGCGCATCAATGCCGATCACGCCCGCGCGGCCGCATTCCTGATTCACGATGGCGTTCTGCCTTCAAACGAAGGGCGCGGATATGTCCTGCGTAAGATTATGCGCCGAGCTATGCGCCATGGCCGGCTCGCTGGCTCGAGCGGCCGCTATCTCCACAAACTGACGGATTTCGTCGCGGACCTGATGAAACCCGGTTATCCCGAGTTACAGGAGAGCGCGGCGCGAATAGCGAGGATCGTTGAAGACGAAGAAGGCCGCTACGCAACTACTTTCCAGTTTGCCGAGCGATTCTTTCAGGACGAGGCAAAATCCGCTGTGGACGGCGTCTTACCAGGTTCGGCGGCCTTCAAGCTATACGACCGCTACGGCCTCGCCCTCGACGAACAGGAAGAGATGGCACGCGAGTTTAGGCTGGTCATCGATCGCGAGACATTCGAGACCGAGATGGAAAAGCAGCGGACACAGGCGCGCGCGAGTTGGCGCGGCGTGGACCGAGCGCATGTAGCCGATGTCTATAAGGACTTGCCGCCGGCTGAATTTATTGGCCGCGAAACGTTGGAGTCGGAAGTTGAGATATCCCATCTGATCGTGGATAAAGAATCGCGCGATCTGGTCGCCGAAGGCGCTGCCGAAGTGGTCTTCTTGCGAACTCCTTTCTATGCTGAGTCGGGCGGCCAAGTGGGCGATACCGGCCTGCTACTAGATCCGGAAACTCGCGAGCGTATCGCCGTTGTTGAAGGAACGTACCGACCCGTTGCCAATACTACTGTGCAACGCGTTCGTGTCTTGCGGCCGATGCGCGTCGGCGACAAGCTTTCTGCCATCGTGGATCGTCCTTCGCGCAGTTCTACGATGCGCAACCATACGGCCACGCATCTTCTGCACGCGGCTTTGCGCCAGGTGCTCGGTACGCATGTGAAGCAATCGGGCAGCGTCGTTGAGCCGGGGCGCTTGCGCTTCGATTTCACCCATTACACGGCCATGACCAGTGATGAGCTACGCGAAGTAGAGCGCATCGTTAATCAGCAGATCCTCGCAAACACGGAAGTCACCACATCCGTTATGGCTTTGGACGAAGCGCTCTCGACCGGAGCCATGGCGTTGTTCGGAGAGAAATACGGTGACAAAGTGCGAGTCGTCAGCGTTCCGGGGTTTAGCCGTGAACTCTGTGGCGGTACGCATGTCAGTCGAACCGGCGACATCGGGCTGTTCAAGATCGCTTATGAAGGCGGCATTTCTCAAGGCGTGCGCCGCATTGAGGCGATTACCGGCGAGGGCGCATTGGAACGCTTCCAACAAGCCAGCGCTCAAATTGCCAAGGCGGGTGAGTTACTGAAAACCAATGAGGCCGGCTTTCTCGATCAAATGGAAAAGAGCCTAGAGCACCAGCGAATGCTGGAACGCCAGTTGGAACAAGTGAAAACGCAGGTGGCCCAGCAACAGGCCCAAAATCTGAGAGGCCGCGAGTTCAACGGGATCACCGTGTTAGCTGAGCAAGTGAACGGCATGGATACTGCGCAATTGCGGACCATGGCCGATACGCTGCGCAACAAGCTGGGCAGCGCGGTCGTGGTGCTGGCATCGATAAACGACTCCAGGATCTCTATTGTATCGACTGTAAGTAAGGATCTGACCAAGAAAGTACAGGCCGGCAAGTTAGTAAGTGACGTTGCAAAAGCAGTCGGTGGTAAAGGGGGCGGCCGCCCAGAGATGGCGGAAGGGGCTGGTAAAGATGTTGCGTCACTTCCAGCGGCGCTCGCCGGCGTGTACGAACAGATGAGTACGTGCCTGTAAAATGATGGAATTTGACGTAGCCATCATTGGAGCCGGTCCCACCGGTCTAGCCTGCGGCATCGAATTGAAGAAGCGCGGCGTCAGGCCCGTGTTATTCGACAAAGGCTGCGTGGTTAACTCGATCTATCACTATCCCACTAACCTTGTCTTTTTTACGACACCGGAGTTACTCGAAATCGGCGATATCCCGATGACGTCGTTGAACGAGAAGCCGGGACGCACGGAGGCACTGAAATATTATCGGCGCGTGGCCGAGCACTACAAGTTGAACATTTATCAGTATGAGCGTGTGTTGGACTTTGACGGCGCCGATGAGAATTTCACATTACAAACGGAAAGAGTCACGGGGGAGTATTGTTGTTACCGCGCGCGCAAGGTCATCTTGGCCAGCGGCTATTACGACATCCCCAACCGGCTCGATGTGCCCGGCGAAGACCTGGATAAGGTAATTCACTACTATCGCGAGGCCCACCCCTATTACGATAGCGACGTTGTGATTGTCGGCGGAAAGAATTCAGCTGCCATCGCCGCGCTGGAACTCTTCTGGACGGGTGCGCGAGTAACTATGGTGGTACGCGGTCCTGGCATTCACAACAACGTCAAATACTGGATCAAGCCCAACATAGAGAATCGCATCAAACATGGCGAGGTCAAGGCCTACTTCCAGAGCACGGTGAAGGAGATTCGGCTGCGCGAAGTGGTCCTAAACACTCCGCAAGGCGAGGTTGCGTTGAAGAACGACTTCCTCTTCGCCATGACGGGCTACCGGCCGGACTTTGAGTTCATGGCTGCGCATGGCATTCATCTCGACGCCCAAACGTCCAAGCCCGTGACCAATCCCGCAACCCTTGAAAGCGAACGCAAAGGTGTTTATCTCGCCGGCGTGATCGTGGCCGGCACGCATACCAACGAGATCTTTATTGAAAACGGACGATTCCACGGACGCGTCATCGCCGAAGCGATCGCCGGAAAATCTGCCGAGGGCAGCTACGCCAACTCACACGTGGCGGCGGAATGACGACGTACAGCTTAGTTATAATTAATTGCGGACCAAGCGAGCGGTTCTCTCAAGTTCGGTGAGGCGATCTTCAAGTCTTCCCAAACGGGATTCGACCGTTTGGAAGCCACGACGCATTTCATCCCGCAAGTCGTCGACTCGCTTACCTTTCTTCCGGATTCCCAAAAGAAACGCGCCTAGCAGCGGTAGGGTTCCGTAGAAGACCTGGAGGGCGGAATTATCGGGTGAAACGGCCATCTGCTTTGATCTACTACTGCCGTACCGGCTTCACTCGGGTACCGTTTGTAAGATTGGCATCGCTCGGCAATGCGACCCGGTCTCCTACTGCCAGCCCCGACAAAATCTGGACGTTGTTGATATCGAAGATGCCGGTTTTAACAGCCGTCCACACGACCCGATCGCCCGACAACTTATAAACACCATCGACGCCCCCGACCGTCTGAAGAGCCTGCTTGGGCATCGCCGGAACATTGTGGATCGACGCCGAAATAATAACAACATTTACGGAAACTCCCGGAAGCAAATCATGGTTCGGGTTCTCCACCATCGTGATCACGTCCCCAACCGTGCGCGTCCCCAGAGCTACCACTTCGGTCGGCAGCTTCTCCACCTTGCCGTACCAAACCTGGCCGGGACGCGCATCCCATGTAATATGGACCGGCATGTTCAAGCCGACGCGGCCTAAGTCGGGTTCATCGACATACACGGTCACCTTCATCCGATCGATATCTCCAACCAAGCCCACCAAGTCTCCCGGTTGCAGATACGCCCCAACCTTCAGATCAAATTGGTAGAGCGTTCCACTGATCGGGGCGACAATGTTCCCCAGAGCGACCTGATGTCGAGCCAAAGCCACCGCGGCCTCTGCATCGCGCAGTTTCGCTTCTGCGACCGTGCGGTCCGCTGCGGTCACCAGAGTTCGCCGTTGGTTCTCGAGAGCCGCGAGTTGCAGGTTATCCCGGGTAACCGCGTCGCGTGCGTCCTGCACCTGTTGTCTGGTAGCGGCTTCTTGCGGCAAGAGCCGTTCCAGAGACTCCAGATTGCGCTGGGCAATTTGTATCGCTTGGCGCTCCGTCTTGATCTGGTCGTCCAGGTTGGCGACCGCTGCCGCCTTTCCGCCAGCGGCTAGCGTGCGCAACTCTGACTGCGCTTCCTGCTGGCGCGCGAGAGCCGCAGTCAAGGATGCGTCGGCGTTGGAAGTGTCCAGCGTCACCAAAATCTGTCCTGCCGAAACGGTTTCACCCCGCTGCGCGGCAACGCTTTTCACCACCCCAGCCGTTTCGGCTCGCGCCGCCGCCCAATTCGCTGGCTCTACTTTTCCGTTCGTAGAGACGCTGCTTTCAATCGATACCTGGCTCACGGTAGCGAATCGCACCTGTGGAGTGGAGTCGCGCCGATCCAGCGCCCACCACAAGACGAGCAGGACCGGCAACGTGGCCAGGAGCAATAATCGTTTCATCGCCGCTTAAACAAAACGGCCGCTGCACCGAGTCTTCTGCCAGACCGAGTCTCCGCTGGAGCGCAAGGACCGGGGCATCCTCGCGAATCCACGCTAGAGACAATGGTGAGGGACCTGATTCCATTGTGACAGATACGCAGACTGCACTCGCAAACCCGCGGACGCCTCATGTGAAACGTGTCGCGCTGGCGCTCTCTTCCGGCGGCATGTTCGGAGGCTATCAGGCCGGCGTTTGGAAGGAACTGGAAACGCTGATCCGGCCCGATGCCGTTCTGGGCGCTTCCGTCGGTTGCTTGAACGGATGGGCCATCGCCGGCGGCGCCAGCGCCGATGAACTTCGCGATTGGTGGCTCCGCTTCGGCGCCGCCCAGAAACTCGGATTCCGCTTTCCCAGACGCTGGTTGGATGGAATTGTCCAGTCGGAGCTGATCCTAGCTCAAATCGAAGCGCTTTACCAAGCGTATCCAAGGCAAACGGACTTTGGTGTTGTCCTGACGGAGCTTCCCCGTTTCCGCCCGCGTCTATTCGTAAACCAAGAGGTCAATTGGCGTCACCTGGCCGCATCGTGTGCGGTAATCGGCGTGCTCCCGATGCAACAGTTCGATAAGCGCACCTACGCCGACGGCGGCATTTTGGATCCAAGGCCCCTCTCCGGCTTCTCGCACTTCGACATCGATGTAGTGATCAGCGTCAACATTCTCCCTATTCGCGCCCGCAGCGCTTATGGCGGGATGATCAAGAGCCTGCAATGGGTGACCCGCTATGCGTCGTCCGTGAATGTCAAGATACTTGAAATCGGCCCGGCAGACTTCCTCGGAGGCCTTGGGGACGCCGTCCGTTTTAAGCGCGAGAACTTCGATCGCTGGTTTACAGAAGGGCGGGCAGCAATGCGAAAACAACTCCCCAGCCTAGAAACAATCCTGCGCTAAACTGTTTTTGATATGCCGCGCTACCGTATACATCGCATGAAACAGTCGCCGCGCGAGCAGTTCCGATGGGCTGCGCATACGGGTGGCTTAGCCACCATCAAGCCAAAGGACTACGAGGCGGCCGAAGAAGGTGAAGCGCCAACGCCATACGCGCTGTGGAAACAGTTTCAGATTAGCGGTACGCCTCTCCACCCCGGCGATGTGGTGGAGACGTTAGCGGACGATGCCGCACCCGGTCCTCTCCAGATAACGAAGTATATCGGCTTTGAAGCCGCGCAATGGTACGTGCCGGAAGCAAAGCCGGCCACGGCTCCAGTCATACTAGAGGCCGAAAATAGCGGGGCTACCTCTGAATGCGAATCATCGCGTTAGTCCGGCTATACTAAACGCTTCCCATGCTTGCTACCGCTGAAGGATCGGTGCGCGGACGGTTTGCACTGGTGTGCTACGTGCCCGAACCACTGGGATCGGCCATCGGCAAGTTGGCCCATGAACTTTGCGGCGTCGCTCGACCCGAGGCGCACATCACCATTCTTCCGCCGCGACCCTTACATCGCTCTCTCGACGAAATCTCAAACATTGTACGGTCGACCTTGGAACGTGTCCCGGCGTTCGAAGTGGGCTTGGCCGACGTCTGTCGTTTCGATGGCACGAACGTTCTCTATTTGAATCTCTCGGAGGGCAACGAAACCATTCACCGGCTGCATGACACTCTCAATCGCGGAGATTTGGCATACGATGAGCCTTTTGAATTTCGGCCGCATCTGACTTTGTCGGACCCGCTCGCTGAAGCCGATGTAGAGGCTGCCCAGCGCCAGGCGGAACTGATGTGGAAGTCGTTTGGCGTAAGCCAGTTTCGTTTTGACGAGATTGTATTTCTCCACATCGCTCCGGGAGATGCCAACGGCCAATGGCGGCGGCAGTGGTCGATCAGGCTTAGCAAGGCGGCGCCGGCCCAGTCTGGTGTTTAGTGATGCTCACTTACTCGAGGACCATTCTGATTGAATTCGGAGACTGCGACCCGGCAGGCATCGTCTACTTCCCACGCTATTTTGTGTGGTTCGACAACAACACCGTCGGACTGTTAGAGTTGGCGGGCGCTGGTTTGCGACGGAGGCTGAACAGCCAGGATATCGTCGGTATTCCGATGGTGGATGCCCACGCAAAGTTCTTCCTTCCCTGCACGTTTGGCGACGAAATTACCATTGAGAGCACCATTCGCGAGTTTCGAAGGAGCAGCTTCGATGTCTATCATCGCCTCTTGAACCGGGGCGAGCTTGCCGCTGAGGGTTTCGAAACGCGCGTGTGGGCGGGGAAGCACCCTGACCAACCCGGACGCTTGAAATCGAGGCCGATTCCGGCGGATCTGATCGCCCGCTTCCAATAGACTCCACCGGCTCGTGTTCGTGTACGCTATGTTGGTGCTTTGCTCGCCCACCATGGAATCTAGTTCTACTGCCGTACAAACCGTCACGCCGCCCCGCAAAGTGCCCAAGCCCAAGACTGCCGCTGAACGGAAGGCTCGCGTAGCACGCATCCTGGAAGAACTAAACCGTCTCTTCCCGAACGCCACGTGCGCCTTACATCATAAAGATGCCTGGCAACTGTTGGTCGCAACCATCCTCTCGGCTCAATGCACGGATGAGCGTGTCAACAAAGTCACTCCCGGTTTGTTCCAGAAGTACCCCACGGTAGAAGCGTTCGCCAACGCTTCCCAGGACGAACTTGCGGACGACATTCGTTCCACCGGATTCTTCAATAATAAGGCGCGCTCGGTCATCGGAGCAGCGCGAAGAGTAGTTGAGACTTATGGCGGCGTGGTGCCGAAGACCATGGAGCAACTGCTTACTGTTCCGGGCGCCGCGCGGAAAACGGCCAACGTGGTTTTGGGGACGGCCTACAATATCGCTTCGGGCGTCGTGGTCGACACGCACGTTCAGCGAATCGCCAACCGGCTCGACCTGACCAAGAATACCGATCCCGTAAAGATTGAAGCCGACTTAATGAAGATCATCCCGCAGGACAGATGGATTCTATTTGCTCATCAGACGATCCACTTCGGCCGGACGATCTGCGTCGCGCGCAAACCGCGCTGCGCTGAATGCCCGCTCGACCCAATCTGTTATGCGAAGGATAAGACACTCGCATAGAAATCGAATCCATGCCAAGTTACTATCTGGGTTTCGACGGCGGGCAATCGAGCAGCACTGCCGTGATTGCGGATGACCACGGCCATGTACTCGGTGAGGGTCACGGCGGTCCGTGCAACCACGTAGCCGCGTCTGAAGGCCGTGAACGGTTCTTCACAGCGGTGAGTGGATGTTTGACCGAAGCTGTAAAACAGGCCGGACTCGACCCAGCGACCCTCAGGTTCGCAGCCGCCTGCTTCGGGTTCAGCGGCGGCGCTGCGGACAAAGACACCTATGTTCGCGAGCTGGTCGATGCGGAACATTACAAAATCACCCACGATGCAGAAATAGCACTGACGGGAGCGACGGCAGGCCAGCCCGGCATCATCGTCATTGCCGGAACCGGCTCCATGGCGTTCGGCCGTAATCGATTAGGCAAGACCGCTCGCGCCGGCGGTTGGGGCTATGTTTTCGGCGACGAAGGTGGAAGTTTTGACCTTACCCGCCGCGCTGTTCAAGCTGCGCTTCGCCATGAAGAGCAGTGGGGCCCGCCCACTCAGCTTCGTGAAGGCCTCCTGGCCGCTACTGAAAGCAAGGACATGAACAGCCTGCTCCATCGCTTCTACACGCCGGAGTTCTCGCGCTCCAAAATTGCTTCCTTTGCGCCGTTGGTGACGAAAGCCGCGGAATCGGGCGACGACGTTGCGCTGGAGATTATCGTTGCTGCCGCGATCGACTTGGCGTGCTTCGCCGAAGGCGTTCATAGACGGCTTTTCCCTCAAAAGCAGGAGGTTCCCGTGGCGCACGTCGGCGGCGGCTTCAATAGCACACCGTTGCGCGAGGCCTTCGTGGCCGCAATCCGGGAGCGCATCGGCTGTACCGCGGTGGCCCCTCTGCATCCTCCTGTAGTCGGCGCGCTGATCGAAGCGCTACGCGCGGACGGCAAATTTGCCGCGATCGCCTCCCTAACGGAAGCCTAGCGTGATCTATGCCGGAAACTCCAACGGCCGCTTCTCGGAATTGAACCGTTTCTAGGCCGCGTGTATGGTGCCCGCGAAGAACGCACAAAAGACAATGCCGCTCTCATCAGCGAGCAGCTAAAGTCAATCCGTCGACGATTCTTCGGCCACCTTTGCAATGCCAATAGGAGAACTTGATATGCTTTCCTTTGGACGCGGCAATGGTGATACATGACGCGCCAAATGTGAATACTGACTTATGCAGTCGTCATTGCGAGTGGTTTTATCCAGGATCAAAGGGCTTTTCCGGCATCGCCGTGACGACGAGGAACTGCGCCAGGAAATCGAGCAGCACCTCGCGACGCTAGCGGAAAGGTACGTGAATCAGGGTCTGACTTCGAAAGAAGCATGGAGCGCCGCCCAGCGCCAGTTTGGAGGAGTTACGCGCGTTAAGGAGTTAAATCGGGAACGAAGGACGATCCCCTGTGTAGAGTTGCTTCTCCAAGATGGACGATATGCTTTCCGGCAGTTTTGCAAGACCCCTGGCTTCACGGCGGTCACCATTGCGGTGCTGGCCCTGGGATTGAGCTCCAACATCGCCATTTTCAGCATTATCAACGCGGCATTGCTGAGACCGTTACCCGTACCGGAACCCAACGAACTGGTGATGCTGACAGACCCGAACGCGTCATTGGTGTTGGCTGGAACAGTACCGGGCGACCGCAGTCTACTCACTTATCCGGAATACGCGCAGTTGCGCGACCACCTGAGAACGGTTTCCGGTTTATGCGCTGCTCAGTTGCAGTTGGAACATTGGCCGATCCGCGTAGCAGGCTCGGCGCCAGAGCGGGTAGCTGGGCGATTCGTCAGCGAAAGCTATTTCTCGACGTTCGGTGTGCGTCCAGCGATCGGCCGGTTCTTTACGCAAGCCGATGCAAACGAGATCGGCAAAGATCCATATGCCGTTATCAGCTACCGGTTTTGGCAGCGGCGGTTCGATGGCAGCCCAGCGGTGATTGGGACGACAGTTCGTGTCCGTAGAACCGCAGTCGTGATTATCGGCGTCGCGCAGCAAGACTTTCGGGGCGAGACCGTCGGTCAAGAACCGGATCTATGGCTTCCTATACTGATGCAGCCCGTGGTGATGCCCGAATTTAATGGGTTGCTCGACACTTTGCCTCATTCAAATGACAAATTCATGTGGCTTCACGTTTTCGGCCGCCGAAAGAGCGATTGCCCGCTTCGTCAAGTTCAAGCTGAGGTCAACGTACTCTTCCGAGGAATGCTCGAGGCCGCATATTCCCCAACCATGCGGGCGCAGACCCGGGAGCGGGCCCTTCGTCAGCACGTTGTGGTTCAGCCCATGCGAACAGGAGCCTTTCATGGACGCAAAGAGTTCAAACAAGAATGGATATTACTGCTGGGGCTTGCGAGCCTCATCTTGATAGTCGCATGTGCAAACGTAGTCAACCTGTTGCTTGCGCGTGGGGCATCCCGGTCTCACGAAGTCGCAGTCCGTGTCTCACTCGGAGCCGGAACTGCACGTCTGGTTCGTCAGTTCCTGACTGAAAATCTGCTGATGACCGCTTTGGGCGGAATCAGCGGCTTTTTCGTTGCGGAGGTCGTGCTGCGTGCTCTTCTGCGGGTTGTGCCGGGCGCGAGTGCCGGCTTTTCGATTGAAGCCGGTCTCGATGGACGCGTGCTTGTGTTTGGTATCGGTGCAACACTTGCCACCGGTCTGCTTTCCGGGATAATTCCCGCGGCGCGCGTGGCCGCCGGAGATGTTAACCGGAATTTGAAAGAGGCAAGCCATAGAGCGATAGGGTCGCACAGGCGCGCCGCCCTTGCCAGGGCTTTCGTGGTCGCTCAAATGGGCCTTTCTGTTCTGCTTATTGTGGGCGCTGGACTCTTTCTGCGAACCCTTTGGAATTTGCAGTCGGTAGATCTTGGTTTTCCGCCGGATAAGCTGTTGCTCGTTCAGGTCGATAGTTCGAATGCGGGCTATGAAGGTGTGCGAACTGCGAACCTGTTCCGTCAACTTTCGGAGCAAATCGGACAAATACCTGGAGTTCGTTCCGTTACGTATTCAGATCGAGGTCTGTTCACCGGTTTCGAAGGGGCCTTCCCTATTAAAGCCGAAGGATTCGCATCAAATAGGGAGCAGGATGGCGGGTCAACCGGCGACTTTGTTGGCCCGGCATATTTCTCAACCATTCGGATTCCGATACGACTGGGCCGTGAGATCCAGCTTCAGGACTCATTCTCTGAGCCGCGAGTCTGCGTTATCAATGAGGCCTTCGCTAAGCGCTTCTTTGCCGGCCGTAATCCCCTTGGCAAGCACGTGACCACTATGCTTTCCGATAACGAGGGCAAGAGCGCGCAGCGGACCTTGGAGGTAATTGGGGTGGCGGGGAACGCCCGGGTGCAGTCTTTGAGAGGACCGATTGATCCAAAATTCTATGTGCCCGGCATCGGATCCTGGTTGGAGATTCGGACGGCTGTCGACCCAGCGGGCATTATCCGCTCCGTGCAGAAATCGGTTTCTACCATCAATCCGGATCTGGCGGTGCAGAGCGCAAAAACGCTGAAGCAGACTCTATCGGCGCAAGATGCGCAGCCCAGCACGGTCGCCGATCTTGCGACTGCCTTCGGAAGTATCGCTCTGATAATGGCGGCGATGGGCATTTACGGCCTACTCTCCTTCGAGCTTGGGACGCGAACGAACGAGATCGGAATTCGCATGGCGCTGGGTGCGCAACGGACTCAAGTGATTGCGATGATTCTTCGGGAAACCGGAGGCTTGGCCGGTTGCGGGGTGATCGCAGGAATTGCCGTTACGGCGGCGGGTGCACGGCTGCTTTCCGCTCAATTGTACGGAGCCAACGGTGTTGCCCCTCGTTGGTCACTTGCGAGCTATGAACACGTAGACAGCGCGATTCAACTATACGGAATCAGCGCCATGGATCCTGCGACCATTGCAGCGGCCGTGGCAGTCCTATGCCTTGTCGCGATAATTGCCGCAGATGTTCCGGCGGCGCGAGCGGCGCGTATCGATCCAGCGGCCAGTCTTCGCAGCCAATGAATTTGCGGGCCCGAATGACCAGGCGGCCGCACAAGCTGCCCTCTATCTCGCATTCACCTCGTCTGAATTTCAAGTGGCCCATTTAGGGAAGAGAGGGAAAATCGTCATCGATGGCAAGTGTCGCACGGCGGCGCTGCGCCGGCGGCCGCGAAATGGGCGTAAGCAGATGAAATGAAGGGAGAAATGGTTTTTGGGTAATACCGTTACCGTTAAAACGGGACGTCGTCGTCGGTGATACCTTGGCCGGCGAACGGGTCTTCGTCAGGGCCGTGTGAAGGGGCCGGGGAGCCCTGGGAGCGGGCACGGGAGGGGGCGGAGGAGGTACGCGCAGTACCAGCAGACCCAGGCTCGAAACCGGCAGTATCGCCACGGCCACCCAAGAGAATGACCTCTTCCGCGATGACGTCGGTGGCATAGACCTTCTTTCCGTCCTTATCCTCGTAGCTGCGATTTTGCAACCGTCCCTCGACGTAAACCTGTGTTCCCTTTGTCAAATAATTGGACAGATTCTCCTGACGCCAAAGCGTGACCTTTGTCCAGTTGGTCTCCTCTTTCCATTCGTTGGTTTGCTGGTCCTTCCACCTGCGACTAGTCGCTACGGAAAAGCGCGTAACGGCTGTGCCTGATGGGGTGAATGTCGTTTCCGCATCTTGCCCCAGGCGTCCGACGAGGATTACTTTGTTGACACTGCGGGAAGCCATAATCACTCGCACTGTAACACAGCGGGAGAGTTTGGCATCGACAGTTTGAAAGTTGCAGTTGCCGCATGCTTGGCTGAGGGCAGAGAATTTTCTGTCTGGCTTCTCTACAGAACTTTGGGTGAGGTGACGATCAAGATTCTAGTAAGCAGAACGTAAAAGAATCGCGAAGCGCCTGCAACCGAGCGATTTTTCGAGCATAATAGAAGGACTGCAAAACCGGTACATGCCGAACCGGAGACTAGAGCGTTCCAAAAATGTGTTGGGGGACTATGGCGGTGCGGTTTTCTAAATCGCTGTGCCGCGGGAGGAGTTTCCTTCCGTTCTACGGGGCGAGAGCGCCCAGTGCAACGATCGTGGCTACGATCTTCCTGGTGATGTTTTGCGGCGGCGTTCGACGCGCTCTGGCACAACAGTTGATTCAGCCGGCGGCGCCTGGCGAAAGCGTGAATTTGGTGCCATCCGACATGGCAACGCTGGAATCAGACGAGATCCGCAAAGACCTGCCGTGCACGGTGACGCCGCGCAAGACGGAATTGGGGTTCGATCTTCGCTTCCATGCCGGGTACGACGTTTCGATTCCTTTGCGAGAACTCACCGACCCGGACGAGATGCTGACGATCATCTTCCGGGTGTACGAAGACGGGAACAAGGATCACGCCGCCTATTTTTCCCAGCATATTCGGGTGCCCACGATTGAAGACGATGCCCGAGGCGATGCAACGCTTGAAGGCGGAATGGATCTGGGCGAAGGGAAATATCATGTCGACTGGCTGATGCGGGACCGTTCCGAGCGGATCTGTTCGTTCGGTTGGGACACGGAGGCGTCGATTCCAGACAAGGACCGGCCGATGGCGCTGTTCATCAACGCGGGGCAAGTGGCGCAGGCTATTTCGGAGCCATTTTCCGATCAGCCGGTAATTCACCGGGTGCAGGCGGATCACAGCGCGGACCTGAACGTAAAGCTCTTGGTGAATTTTGCTCCGCAGGACGCAGATTCCGCGGCCCTGCAACGCAGCGACACCGATGCGCTGGTCAGTATCGTCAAGACCATCGAAAGCGACCCGAATATGGCGCGAGTATCGCTCGTCGCATTCAACATTCAAGAGCGCCGCATTGTCTATCAGCAGAATGCAGCTCCCACTGTGGACCTGGTTTCGCTTGGCAAAGCGCTGCAGACGATGAAGCTAGGGACGATCACGGTCACGCACCTGAGCCAGAAGCACGGCGAGACGGATTTTCTGCAGGACCTGATCGAAAAGGAAGTAAGCAATTCGTCGACAGACGCCATTATTTTTGCGGGTCCCAAAGCCATGCTGAACGCGGATGTACCCCAAGACGATCTGAAACGCATCGGAGATGTTGAGTGCCCCGTTTTCTACATGAATTACAACCTGAATCCGCAGGCGGTCCCGTGGAAGGATTCGATCAGCCATGCAATCCGGGCTTTCAAAGGCACCGAGTACACTATTTCGCGGCCGAGAGACCTGTGGTTTTCGACGACAGAAATGCTGTCGCGCATATTGCGGGCGAAACGACAGAAGATCTTGTCGGCGGTGACCAGCGCTGGCTCTCGATAAACTTTTTCGATTGTGAAGAAGTACTAATTCCGAGGTACACTGAGGAAACTTGAGGGTTTATGCGAATGAGAGTGCTTTGTACCGGCATTCAGTGTTGTTTCCTCGTAGTGGGTTTCGCGGTGGCCAGTATGGCGCAGGAGCCGCGCATATCCGATTTTAAGAACGATCTGGCTCCCTACGTCGGTTCGCCGCAGCACGCAGTCGACCGGATGCTGGCAATGGCGAACTTGAAACCTGGTGAAACGCTGTACGACCTGGGTTGCGGCGATGGGCGCATCCTGATTACGGCGGCGCAACGGTACAAGATCAAGGCGGTCGGAGTTGAGATCTCGGAGCGTCTGGCCAGGGAGGCTGCGAGCAAAGTGAGAAAGCAGGGCCTCCAGAACTCAATTCGGATCATCCACGGGAATTTGCTCGAAACCGATTTGAGCAAGGCGGATGTCGTCACGTTATATTTGAATAACTCGGCGAATGAGAGCCTACGACCGAATCTTGAGCGGTACCTGCGGCCACATACGCGCGTAGTTTCCTATGACTACCCTATACCCGGCTGGAAGCCCATTGACACGAGCGACACGGAAGGCCATAACGGCGACACGCATACGATTTACCTGTACGAGGTTCCCAATTCAATTACCAAGAAGTAGGACCCGTTGACCATTAGCGTCGACGTTTTGGGAATCGGCTTAAACGCGACCGATACCCTGATTCTGCTGTCGGAATTCCCCCCCTACGCCGGAAAAGTCGCGTTCGACCGGGAGCTATTGAGCCCGGGCGGACAAGTGGCAACGGCGATTGTGGCGTGCGCCAAACTTGGCGCCCGGTCGAAATACATCGGAACCATTGGAGACGACCTGCGCGGGCGGGTGCAGCGGGAAAGCCTGGAGGGGACGGGCGTCGATACGAGCGGGCTGATCATGCGCGAGGGCTGTCCGAACCAGACCGCCTATATCCTGATCGACCAGCGCACCGGGGAGCGAACCGTTTTGTGGCAACGCGACAGTTCGCTGCGCCTGTTACCGCAGGAGATCCGTCGAGCGGACGTCGCTAGCTGCCGCATGCTGCATATCGACGGCTACGACACGGAGGCTGCGGCGTTCGCGGCGAGTGTGGCGCGGGAAATTGGAATTCCGGTCTCGCTGGATGTCGATACTATCTATCCGAAATTTGAACCGGTCTTGCGGAACGTCGATATTCTGGTCGCCAGTTCGGTGTGGCCGGGCCGATGGACTGGGGAAACGGATCCCTTCGTCGCCTTAGCGCTTCTGCAGCGGGAATACGGCATGCGTATCGCCGCGATGACCTTGGGTGAGCACGGGTCGTTGGCGCTGAGTGGCGGGACATATACCTATTCACCTGCGTTTCGGGTGCATACTGTCGATACGACCGGCGCAGGCGATGTTTTCCATGGCGCGCTTTGTGTCGCCATGCTGGCGGAGATGCCGATGCAGGAAGCACTCGACTTTTCGAATGCGGCGGCGGCACTGAACTGCACGGCGATCGGCGCTCGGGGGCATATTGCGTCGCGCGCTGAGGTGGAAGCGCTGCTGGCCAGCTCAGCCGCCCAGAGCGAAAACCGGCGGACCGATCCGGAAATTGCAGAACGTTGCGGAACCCGGATCGCGGTAGCTAACAGCAGCGCGACGCACCGCTAAGCCATGATTCCCTTGCGGGCTTTGCTGTATCGCAATTTGTTCCCGGCGACGACACTGGTTATCATTTTTATCAACGTCGTCTGTTTCTTGTACGAGCTTTCGCTGCCACGATACGCGGAACCAGCGTTCATGGCTTCGTTCGCGATCGTGCCGGACCGGTTCCGGGAAACGTCGCTCGTTACCGCCATATTTCTGCACGGCGGCTGGCTTCATTTGATTGGCAACATGTGGTTTCTCTGGATCTTCGGCTCGCATGTGGAAGACCGGATGGGCCATATAAAATTCCTGATCTTTTACCTGATATGCGGTATCGCTTCGGGCGTGCTGCAGGTGGTGGCAAGCGCGGGTAGTCCGGTGCCGACGATTGGGGCGAGCGGAGCCATTGCGGGCGTAATGGGGGCTTTCCTGCTGCTGTTCCCGCGAGCGCGAATTTTCACTTTAATTTTCCTTTTTATCTTCTTCACAACAATCGAGATTCCGGCGGCGATTCTATTGCTGTATTGGTTTGCCCTGCAGATTCTTGGCGGGCTGACTTCGTTTGGGCGGATTACGGAGAACGCCGGCGGGATCGCGTGGTTTGCGCACATTGGCGGATTCGTAGCGGGAATGGCGTTACTTCGAATCTTCGCGGGGACGAGCCGGCCGCGTTATAGCCACTGAGGCTATGGGATTGCCGTGCAAATAACCTTCGAGATCCGCAGTTGAAAATTCAAACCCATAGCCGGATGGATTAAACGGTTTGCGGTCGTATTTGGCGGCGATCGTGAGATCGTCCTTTTCCTTCTGTTCGCGCTCCTTTTGCAGTTGTTTGATTTCGGTGATGAGTTTTTCGCGTAAGCGATGCAGGCGCATTTCCTGAAGATTGAGATTGCGGAGTTGCCGTTCATAAGCGAGATAGGTCCGCATGTGGAGCGACGCGCTGCGCGAACGGGGATCGAGATCGGAGACTTCGGCGGCGAATTCGGTACAGCCTCGGGCGTAAATGGCTTCTTCGAGACCGGGAATGCGGTCGAGACGCCAGGTAGTGTCGGCGAGAGATTGGACGAGTTCGCATTCGCGTTCACCGACGGGCTGGTAGGCCTTTTTGTATTGGTTCAGATGATTTTCGTAGCGGTCGGCATCGTCGCCAGGAAGCAGGACGGTGCGGCCGGTGAGAGCCGTCACTTGTTGAATCTTCGGCTCGCTGAGAAACGCGGCCTCATCCTTGGCATTTTGGGAAGAGATAGCCTTACCCGTTTCAGATTTAGGTCCAGTACTGAGCTGGGCGTTGGCACGATTGGCGGCGATTTGCGTGGGCGTGGACATGAGTAAAATTCTCGCTTTCGGCTTAAACGCTAGCATGCGAGGAGGAGAAAACGAACTTTTTACAGGGTGATTCGCTTGTATAGTATTCTCAATAAACAAGAAAGATTATTTTTTAAATTCGTGAACGGACTTTTGGTCCCGGCAAATATCACCGGCCGTCGCCGAAGTGACGCGAATATAGTCGCCGGGCGCCAGTAGGATTTGCGTTCCGCGAACGCCTGCCGAGACCGAGATGACGTCGTAGAGAATGGCCGTCTCGTCGAGGAAGACCGGATAATCCTTTTTTGCCGCCATCGCGGTGACGCCGCCGCGGATGTAGCCCGTCAACGGCTGCACTTCTTTGAGGGTCGCCAGTTCCATCTTGCGGTCGCCCGTCAGCTTCGCCAGCTTCTTCGGGTCCAGTTCGGCATCCCCCGGAACCACTGCGAAGCAAACGCCGCTGCGGTCGCCTTTCACGACGAGAGTCTTAAAGACCCGATCCGCCGGCATCCCGATCTTCGCCGCCACCGACTCCGCGCGCAGGTCGTCCGGATCGACCTCATAGTGACGCAATTCGTGGGCGATGCCTCGCTCCTCCAGCAGCCGCACGGCATTGGTCTTCATAGGTCCGGTGGTTTGATGAACACGTCGTAGACTGCGTGCGCGGGCACCGACACCAGTTCCATTTCCGGGTAGCGCAAGGCGGTCAGCCGCTCGCCGAAGACACAGCCGGTATCGATGTTGATCGTGCCGTTGACCCAGGCCGACTCGGTGATTGGAAAATGGCCATACACCACCGTGGCGCGCCCACGGTAATTCCCGGCCCAATTCCGGTCGTACGTTCCGCCGACTAATTTGCCGAATATCGCGATTTCCCGCACCGTTTCCGAGCATCGGCCTTGCAAATCCTCGCCTAAGCCGGCATGCGCGACCACCAATTTGCCGCCGTCGAATAGGTAATGCGAAGCCGGGCTATCCAAGAACGCGGCTACGGCTGCCGCGGTGGGCGCTTGAATGGCCTGGGGCAGTTCTTGAAAGTCCGTAATCGATCGATTTAACCGATGTGCGGACGTAACGGTCTCGCCGCGCAACCATCGCGCGAATTTGATGTCATGATTGCCCGGGACTAGAAAGGCATTTCCACTGACGACCATATTCCGCACCGCTCGAATCGAAGCCAGGACTCGCGGTCCGCGGTCGGCCAGATCGCCAACGAATACAGCCTTCCTACCGCCGGAGTGAGTCCAGGTGCATGTGCCCCAAACAGGATCTTCAATCGGAAGTGCGCCGGCTTGATATCCGAGTACCTGCAACAGGTCCGTCATCTCCCGGTAGCATCCATGGACGTCGCCGATAATGTCGAATGGTCCGTGCTCTTGGCGTTTATTGCACGGGAGCGGTTTGCGCACGATCTCAACCGCCGAGTCCATCGCGGGGTCGAGATAATGAATTTCCGAAAATCCCTCCGAGCGAAGGCTGCCCAGGTCCTGCCGCAGGCTGGCGATCTGCGTATGAACCACTTGCTCGGCGACGTGTCGAAGGGGCCGCGCCAAGTTGCGCTCGAGACAAATCTCCGGATTCGGAGAGAATACGATGGCCACTGCGGCGACGTGATATTGCTTCGCGAGTGCGACATAACCTGAGCGGTCTGGCGGCTTGACATTGGTCGCATCGATAACGCAGAGCCGCGCGTTTTTCAAACGCTTCGCAGCGATGAAATAGAGAGCCTCGAAGGCGTCTTGGGTAACGGATTGATCGCTTTCATCGCCCGATACAGCCGCGCGAAACGCGTCGGAAGAGAGGATCTCCGACGGTCGAAAATGCTGGCGTGCGAAGGTCGATTTACCCGATCCGGAAGCGCCGATGAGCACGATGACCGAGAGCTCGGGGACTTCGATCATTCGCGGCATTTGGCCTTTACCGCATCGCGGCGTGAACGGTTAAGCCGAGCGCTTGGAGGGGCGTTCCATGCAGCGCGAGTTGGCAGCCGAGAATGGTCAACATCACGAGTAAGCAAATGCGAAGTGGCCTCTGCGCGATTCTACCCGATAACAGCGTGCCGGCCACTACGCCGCACAGGCCGCCGGCTACCAGTTTTAAAAGCAAAGCTCCGTCGTAGTTACCGGTACTTACTTGAATGAAGCTCCCAACCAGAGAGACTGCCAGACCAAAACAGAGGTCGGTGCCGACCACTTCGGTGGCGGTGAGATCGGTGAAGCTCAACAGGAGCAGCGATCCCAACGCGCCGGCACCTGCCGAGGAGAAGCCGACTTCCGCGCCGATGGGCAACGCGAACCAAGGCAGCCAGCGTGCCCTGTCGCGACCGGCCGATTTGGGCTTGGGGCGAAATGCGCGATAGAGATGGAAGGCGGCTGTCGCGGCAATCAGAGAGCCTAATGCCGCATACAAAATGCTTTCGTAGGCGCTGTACTTGAACCGGTTGAGAAGCAGCGACCCAGCCAAGACACCGGGCAATCCTCCCACAAGAAGCAGGGTCAAGACCCGGCGGCTGATCTGGCGTCGAATGATGTACACAGGCGCGGACGCGATCTTGACGATCGCGCCGAAGGCGAGCGCTGTTCCGACAGCCGTTGCGGGGTTCACGCGCAGGACTAAGATCAACAGGGGCGTAGTCATGCTGCCCGCGCCGACGCCAGTCAGCGAGATGGCCAGTGCAATGACAAAGCCCAACGCGAATTCCATGCGTTAGTGGCTGCCGGCGATATGAATGCCGCACTCGAGTTTGCGCCCGGCCCAGCGGCCAGAGCGGTGGTTCTCCGGATCTGACGGTAACGCCGTGCAGGGTTCACAGCCGATGCTCGTATAACCGGCATCGTAAAGCGGCAGCAACGCAATCTCATGTTCGCGGGCGTAGGCCCAAACTTCGCGGTCGCTCCAATCGGCGAGCGCGCTTATTTTCAACAGCACTTTACCGGTGGGTAGGGCAAACGTTTCGCTTGCTTGCAGATTTGCCCGGGTAGGCGACTGCACGCGGCGCAAACCGGTGAACCAGGTGTGATACTTTTCCAACTCGGCAAACAATGGCTCTACTTTGCGGAGTTTGCAGCAGCGATCCGGCGCCGTTTGATTCAGAATGCCAAACTGCGCCTCCTGTTCGGCAACGCTCTGCCTGGCGCTCAAGTTGAAGAGGTTCAGGCCGTAACGGGCGGACATTTCGTCCCGGTAGCGATAGACCTCGGCAAAGTGGTAACCGGTCTCGAGGAAGAGAACCGGAATGTCCGGCCGCAGTTGCCGTAGCAAATCGAGCACGACCATGTCTTCTGCCTGGAAGCTGCAAGTAACGCATGCGTGGGGCGATTGATTGAGGCTTTCGGCTACCAGCGCTCGGGCTTCGTCCACTTTGGTGTCGATGGCAATCATGATCTAAATACCTCCCGCATAGTCCCAGGATGTTGTAGGAAGCAGAATGCGCAACTGTTCCAGCAAGCGTTCGACGGCGTGCACGGCTTCTAAATCGTCGAGCGGCAATTCGCCGGATCCGGTCTTTCCGTCCGCCGAATCGATAGCAAAGCCTTGCGCGTCCTCGCCCACCACGAGCACGAGTAGGCCGGCTTCGAGTAACGCGTAAGAGACTTGCGACTCTTCGAGGGTCACGACGAAGCAGCCGCGATCGAACAGGGCGCGCTCCAGCCTCCATGCGACCTCAGTGCGGCCGCCCAAGCGAACCGCGGCTCCGGTATGGCCGCGCCGCGCTATGCGTTCTACGGGAGTGACCGGATCGGGTCCGTGTTCTTTCGCTCGGAGATGATGCGGCGCGACAGTGCCGGTGATCATCCCCGCGGCCACGGTTGCGTTGGTGACGGCATCGATGAGTATGAAGCTGCCCGTGGCCCGATTTCGGACGTAAGGATCGAAGGCGATGGAACGCGCTGTCTCGACGCGTACCGACCCGATGGCATTCATCTCTAAGGCGGTCGCGGGCTCATGCTCCAGGGTGTTGATATTGATGCGGTGATGGATGGAAGCGAGTTCGGCGAGTTCGATTCTGGATGCGTGCTTCAACCGGTAGCGGCAGTGCGGTTCGGAGGGCTTCTCGTTTAGCCAGACAATGGTGGCATCGAAGCTGCTCGAAACCTCCGGCGCGCGTTCGCCGGATACGAGCACATCGCCCCGGCTGATATCCAGTTCATCGGCAAGCGTCAGGGTCACCGACTGGCCGGCCTGCGCCGATTCCAAATCGCCGTCGAAGGTTACGATGGCGCTGACGTTGCTCGACCGGCCGGAGGGGAACACGGTTACGCGGTCACCCGTTCGAACAACTCCCGCAGCGATTCGTCCAGCATAGCCACGAAAGGCGTGATTAGGGCGCACCACCCGCTGCACGGGGAAGCGAAACGCCGCCTGCTCTTCGCGCGTACCCACGGGCACAGTTTCGAGCACTTCGAGCAAGCTCGGCCCCCAGAACCAGGACATGCGCGCGCTGCGCTTCACTACGTTGTCACCTTCCAAAGCGCTGATGGGAATGAAGTGTGCTTCAACGGGATTCAGGTGGCTCAGGAATTGGCGAAAATCCTCTTCGATGCGGGAAAAAACGGCCTCACTGTAATCGACCAAATCCATTTTGTTGACCGCGATCACGACCTGAGGTAGGCCTAACAGCGAGGCGATATAGGCATGGCGGCGCGATTGAGGCAGTAGTCCTTTGCGCGCGTCCACAAGAACGATGGCGAGTTCCGCGGTTGAGGCGCCCGTTACCATGTTGCGCGTGTACTGCTCGTGACCTGGCGTATCGGCGATGATGAATTTCCGGCGCGGCGTGGCGAAGTAGCGGTATGCGACATCGATTGTGATGCCTTGCTCACGCTCTGCCCGCAAACCGTCGGTGAGCAGGGAGAAATCGATAGCGCCCGCATTACGTCCCACCGACGCTTTGGTCACCGACTCCAATTGGTCGTCATAGACACTGCGCGAATCGTAGAGCAGGCGGCCGATCAACGTGGATTTGCCGTCGTCGACACTGCCAGCGGTTGTGAAGCGGAGTAGGTCTTTGGCTCTTTCGCGTTCGAGAAAGCTCTCGAAGCTTTTGTCTTCCACGGCGGTGGCAAATACGGCCATCAGAAGTAGCCTTCCTGTTTCTTGATTTCCATTGAACCGTCCTGATCGTGATCGATGGTCCGATTCTGCCGTTCGGACCGGCGCACCGCCACCAACTCTTCGATGATCTTCGGGACGGTATCCGCGTCAGATCGAATCGCGCCGGTGCATGGGCTGCATCCGAGCGATCGCATGCGGCACCGGATCATTTTCGGTTCCTCGCCGGGCAGGCGGGGGATAAACGGCTGCTCCACGGGCAGCAACATATCGCCGCGGACGAGCATCGGCCTCTCCTTAGCAAAGTAGAGCGGCACGATGGGAATATTCTCGGCGTAAATGTACTGCCAGACATCGAGTTCGGTCCAATTGGAGAGCGGGAATACGCGCAGGCTTTCGCCAGAGTGAATCCGGCAGTTGAAAATGTTCCAGAGTTCCGGCCGTTGGTTGCGAGGGTCCCATTGGCCACGCGTATCGCGGAAGGAAAAGACGCGTTCCTTGGCGCGGGAGCGCTCTTCATCCCGGCGCGCTCCGCCGATTGCGGCATCAAAATTACCAGCCCGTAAACCATCGAGCAGCGCCCCGGTTTTGAGAGCCCCGCAGCAGCGCTGGGTACCCCAGACGAATGGATTCGACCCTTCGTTCAGCGCAGCGTGGTTGGTATGAACGATCAAGTTCAATCCGAGTTGAGACGTGTAGCGGTCCCGGAACTCGATCATTTCCCGGAACTTATAGGTTGTGTCAATATGAAGCAGCGGAAATGGGACCGGCCCGGGATAGAAGGCCTTCTGGGCGAGCCGGAGGAGGACTGAGGAGTCCTTTCCGATGGAATATAACAGCACTGGGCGCTGGCATTCGGCAACCACCTCCCGGAAGATGTGGATGCTTTCCGCTTCAAGCTGTTGGAGGTGACCAAGTGCGCTCACTAAAGAGCAGGTTAGCACGGAGTTTTAAATCCCGATAGAGATTAGGGATTAAAGAGGGTGGGGGTGGGAAACGGCCTGTGACTGCCGGAAAGGAGTCAGGATTCTGCCGGAACGGCAAATGGCTGAGTTACAGACCCAGCGTGGCCATTTTGCCGATGAAACAGTTGAGTGAGCGGCGCGTTCTACAAGGCGGCAAGCACGCCTGAACAAAGGAGAAAATCGTTATGACTCTAGCCGAAGCGCGCAAAATTATCAGCGCGGCGGAACAGAAAGCGGCCGAGATCGGCCAACCGATGAATATTGCGGTGGTCGATCAGGGCGGGAACCTGGTGGCCCATGTGCGCATGGACAACGCCTGGATCGGGAGCGTGGATATCGCGATCAATAAGGCGTGGACCTCGCGGGCCTTCGACATCGCCACGAAGGATTTGGCGGAGCACAGTCAATCCGGGGAACAATTTTTTGGGATACACGCTTCGAACCACGGTCGCGTGATGATCTTCGCCGGGGGCATTCCGTTGAAGCGCAACGGCCAGGTGGTGGGAGCTATCGGGGTTAGCGGCGGAGTGGGGAAACAAGATCAGGCTGTGGCTGAAGCGGGAGCGGCGGCGTTTTAGGACCCATCAACGCTTTGGGCGCGGACCGAATGGCACGGGCCGGGAGGGCCGAGGAGCGCGGTCGCTTGCGGCGGATGAGAGAATCGGGGTATGGGGCGGTTCCTGATCTTGCTCATTTCGACCGCGCTCCTTTGGGCGGCCGCCGATCTTAGTCAAGCCGACCGCGATTTGCTGCAAAGTCCGAAGGGGTGGGAGTACGTGGACGTCTTCGACCTGCACAACGGGGTCCAGATGCACCACGAATGCTTCGAGCAGGGACACCCTAACCCCAATGTGTGTAGCGGCACCTTGACGCTGGCGCCGGACGGGACGTTTGCACAGATCATCCGGATTCACGGACAAGACGTGAACCGGCATGGCACCTATCAGTTGGACGATGACCAGATCACCCTGGAAGACGAGTTGGGAACCAAGGATGGTCCGTACCAGATTGCACTCAATGCGCACGACAAGACTCTTCGATTGACGACGGATCAAGCTGGGGTGCAGGTGGGCGCGGACCTTCGTCTGGCCCGGCATTAGTTCAGATGGCCGCCGCGATTTTGTTGCTTGCGGTCATCCTGTCTTTATTGATTCCGAGGGTGCAAGAAGCTTTGCAAGCGTTCTTGAGCCGCGGCCGCATAGGAGTAGTCGTTGTTGCTGTAGTTCTTTCGTGCGTTCTGCTGCTAGAAGCCACACGGCTGCACGCACTGAGCTGGGATTTCGCGCTTCTAGTATTCGCTTATTCCTTGGCCCCGGCGCTGATGCTCTATGGCCAGAGACCTGGCGGCCCCGCATCTTGGCGAGATATGGCGGCCATCCTGCTGCTCTGGCTGCCGCTGGAGTTTGCGGCCGGAGCGAAGCTAGTCCCAAAGGCGGTTCAGGGGCAACTGCATGCGGCAGCGTATGGCGTTGCCATAACGCTTGCGCTCAGCCTATTCCTGTTATCGCGCAGATTGCCGGGGATGAAGTACAACCTGCCTTTGCGGGCTTCCGATTTTGGCAACGCGGTCGTGGGTTTCGCTGTAGCGATTCCTTTGCTGATTCCGTTGGGGCTATGGCTCGGCTTTTTAGCGCCGATGCATGGGATGCGCTTCACCGTGCCGGGCTTACTCTGGCGCATGTTGGCTATTTTCGCCGGGACGGCGCTCCCCGAAGAGATCCTCTTCCGGTCATTAATTCAGAATTGGGTGATGCAACGGATGGGCCCGTCGAGAGTGGTCCCGGCGATCGTCTTATCGGGGCTGATTTTTGGGTGCGCGCATCTCGACAATGGCCCGCAAGCACTGCCGAACTGGCGTTATGCGATTTTGGCGTCTCTTGCAGGCATACTCTTTGGCGCGGTATTTGCGAGGTCGAGCAGCGTTGTGGCATCGGCTCTGGTGCATATGGCCGTGGATACGACGAAGCATGCCTGGTTTTGAGACGCGCTGTGATAACGTCTGAATCATCTCACCGCAATGAATCGTAGAACCTTTGCTAAAGTAGCTGCCACGGCGCCGCTCGCACTGCCACGTCTTCAATCAGAAACACCCAGCCATCATCCTTCCGCCGGACGCATGAAGCTCGGCACGCAGCATGATTCGAGCAATGAAGTGCTGCGAGTGATGGCTGCGTTCGGAGTGGATCATATCTGCAGCCGGCTGCCCTCGCCGAAGTTCGATGAGAGCTGGTCGGTAGAAGAATTAACCAAGCTGCGGGAACGCGTGGAATCGTTCGGCATAACGCTGGCGGCCGTTCCGCTGCCGCTCAGTTCGAGTTACATCACTAAGAGCGAAAATCCGGATGTCATGCTCGGCCGCAGCCCGGAGCGCGACGAGGAGATCGACAATATCTGCAAAATGATCGAGAACTGCGCGCACGCGGGCATTCCGATGGTGAAGTACAACATGACCATCCTTGGCGTGGTGCGCACAGGTCGTGAACCGGGGCGAGGGGGCTGTAGCTACAGCTATTTCGACTACGCAAAGACGAAGCAAGAGCCGCCGCTGACGGAGGCCGGTCCCGTTTCGAGCGAAATGATGTGGGAACGCATCACTTACTTCCTGAAGCGTGTGGTTCCGGTGGCGGAGCGAAACAAAGTGAAGATGGCCTGTCATCCGCACGATCCGGCTATGCCCGCCGATACGGGTTTTCGGGGAGTGCACCGCGTGCTCGGGAGCGTCGATGGCCTCAAACGCTTCATTGAAATCAATCCGAGCCCCTATCATGGATTGAATTTTTGCCAGGGCACGGTGTCGGAGATGTTGAAGGATCCGAATCGCGAATTGCCGGATGTTATTCGCTATTTCGGTAGCCGGCAGAAGATCTTCAACGTGCACTTCCGGAACATTCTTGGCGGGTATCTGAATTTTCGGGAGACGTTTCCGGATGCGGGAAGCGTTGACATGCTGTCGATGCTGCGGGTCTATAAAGAGGTGGGCTATGACGGCATGCTGATGCCGGATCATGTGCCGCAAATCGAAGGGGACACGGGAGGGCATCAGGCGTTCGCGTTTTCGTTCGGGTATATTCGGGCGCTGATGCAGGCCGTGAACGCGTGAGAATTGGCAGTGAAGGATTTCAAGAATAAAGTTGCGGTGGTCACGGGCGCAGCCAGCGGGATCGGCAAGGCGATGGCTCAACAATTCGCGAGCGAGGGCATGCAGTTATTGCTCGCCGACATCGAGCATGCGCCACTTTTGCACGTTAGCGAAGAGCTACGAGCGGCGGGGGCTCGAGTCCTCACGCATGTCGTCGATGTATCGAAGGCCGACAATCTCGAGATATTGGCTGCGAGGGCGTACGACGAGTTCGACGCGGTGCATTTGTTATGCAACAATGCCGGAGTGCTGCCGCCGGGCGCACCGGTGTGGAGGGAGCCGCTCAGTACCTGGCATTGGACGCTGAACGTGAACTTCTTTGGGGTGCTACACGGTGTGCAGGCGTTTGTACCGCGAATGCTTCAGGCAAATCAAGAAGCTCATATCGTAAATACGGCATCGCTGGCCGGTTTGACGACGCGGCCACTGATGTCGGCTTACAACGTTTCGAAGCACGCCGTGGTGGCATTATCGGAGTGCCTCTATAGCGAGCTGCGTCTGACCACGGACAAGATTCACGTTTCTGTTTTATGTCCGGCATTTGCCAGAACGCGTTTGCTCGAAAGCGGTCGAAATAGGCCTGAGGGTGTTAAACCGGATCCCGCGGCGTCGTTCGGATTTTATGATGCGCTGAAGCGGGTGGTAGACGAAGGTGTTCCGCCGGAGCAGATCGCCAGTACGGTGCTGAAGGCGGTGCGCGAGAACCAGTTTTGGATCCTCACGCATCCGCAGTTTGATGGCAGCATACGCGATCGGTTCGAATCGATGCTGTCGCGCACGAATCCACCAGTCCGGGACCTGCGGGATGAACCGACGCCGTTGGGTTGAGTAGCGTCCCACTCACAAGATTTCACAGTGTTCGGGTACGCGCGACCAGGGGTCGAGCGCGGACGAGGACGGCCGCCCCACATCGAGACCACAAGTGCATTGTCAGTTGTTAGACGGGAGTGTTCCCATAGTCCATTTCAAGCATTTTGAAATCTGGCTTGAAGGGCTCTGCTCTTTCGACCATCGTAAAAGGGACTAATCACAGTCTGTGGGAGAAGTAAATGTTGCGAATAATCCGTTTAAGCTGGTTGATTCCGTTTTCTGCCTCGATGCTGCTCGCCCAAGGCGGATATGCCGTGGTCAGCGGCCAAGTGCAAGATACCTCGGCTGCCGTTATTCCGAATGTTCCCGTGAACGCCCGGAATGTCAGCACAGATGTGATCTTCCATACTGTGAGTAACGCCCAAGGCTACTATACTTTTTTGAATCTTGTTCCGGGTACGTATTCCATCACGGCGCATCTGGCGGGCTTTAAAGATCTCGAGCGAAACGGACTCGTTCTGCAAGTCGGCGATCACATGGAACTCAACCTGGTCTTGCAAGTGGGCGAATCGTCGCAGCAGGTATCGGTGACCGGACAGGCCCTGTTACTCCGGGCCGAGGACGCCGAGTCAGGGATGGTTATCGACAACAGGCGCATTGAGGAGTTGCCGGCATATGACCGGAACGTCCTCGCCTTCGCGTCGCTGGTGGCGAATGTAAACGGCACTTCGGAACAGGAAGGTCAGTCCACCGATTTTCGGATCAACGGAGGACGTTCCGCTCAGGCTGAGTATTACGTTGACGGGGTTCCCGTCACTACCAGCTACCTGCACAACGTCCCTCCATCTATACCTTCCATGGAAGCGGTGGAGGAATTCAATGTTGTGACCAACGGAACGTCGGCCGAGTACGGCCGCCTCTCGGGAGGCGGAGTCGTGCTGGTGACTCGATCGGGCACAAATACGTTCCATGGTTCGCTTTACGAGTACTTGCGCAATCAGGATCTGAACGCAAACACGTGGAGCGCGAATCGCTACGGACAGCAGATTGGCGTGTTCCACGATAATGTCTTCGGCGGCACGTTTGGCGGACCGGTGGTCATCCCAAAGGTTTACAACGGGCATGACAAGACGTTCTTCTTTTTCAATTACGAAGGCACCAGGCATGTCTCTGGCAGTAATGCCACGCTGGCTGGCGTTCCCACCGCGTTAGAGCGGCAGGGCAATTTCAGTCAAAGTCTCATAGGCAATGGCGTGCCTGTTATAGTCTACGATCCAAAAACTGGTGTAACCACTTCGAGCGGAGACGTGACCCGCCAGCCATACGCCGGCGATATTGTACCGGCAAGCCAATTTGATCCACTCTCCGCGGCCTACCTGAAGTACTATCCAATGCCCAATACGGCACCCCTCCCGGGCTCGAGCGATGCCGATAATTACGTCGGTTCGTCTTTGAATCCTACCAGTGACGGCCGCTGGACCGGGCGCATGGATCAGAACTGGAGTTCTAATCAGAGTACTTATTTCACAGTTACCTTCGACCAGAACCAGAACCTGACTCCCAGTTGGCTCTCCCCGCTCCAAACGGGCACGATTGCGTCCGGATCTTCCTACACGGTCTCGCTGAATCACGTTTGGACGATTAATCCCACCACAATTCTGGAACTTCGAGGCGGAGTGGTCAGAACGTCGCAATTGAGCGGCCAGCAGGTGGCTGCCGACACGAGCAGCTTCCCGATATCATCCTTGGTTAACAATTTGCTCGGCGGCGTGAAAGGCAGTTCGCCTAGTCTTTCCACGGGCGGCAACATCTCGACCCTGGGTGGCGGCGGTGTCGATAACATTTTTGAGACCAACTACAATGCGCAGGTCTCTCTGACGAAAGTTTCGGGAAAGCACACTATGAAGTTCGGCTTCGAGCATCGCCGCTATTACACCAGTCTCTATGGCGGCTTCGGCTCGAATGTTGGAAACTTTAGCGCATCGGCGGCCCAAAGCGGGACATCGCAGTCATATCTCAACCCTGGCCTTAGTGGCTATTCGTTCGCCTCGTGGCTGTTAGGAGAGGTCAGCCAGGCATCGGGAAACCAATATGGCGGCCCTGCCTCTTTGCAAACGTACTGGGGCGCTTATGCTGAAGACTCGTTCAAAGTGACACCGAAGCTCACTTTGACATACGGTGTGAGGTGGGATTTTGAGCCGCCTCGCAGCGAGCGTTTCGATCGCCAATATTATTGGGATGAAAACTATAAGTGGTCTATTAGTCCCGACGCAGGCTGGAGCTGGGACCAGGTCCTGCAGCAGGCCGGTGTGAATCCCGCTACCGCGCCAACGCCTCTATGGATGACCAATGGGATTCTGGGACGGCTCGCCCTGGTAAACACGGCAGATTATCCGGGGACGAACTCGCAGGCGACCCACGCGGACCACTTCTCGCCGCATCTTGGAGTCGCTTATCAGTTCCTGCCTCGCACTGTCTTGCGTGCATCGTATGGCATCAATTGGCTGACAACGACTGGCAACCAGTTGCTCGATTCGGCCGATCGCAACGTCGGCTTTGGAGCCATTTCGCACATATCCAGCGGCACCGGAAATAATGGACTCACCTATATTTCGACCTTCAGCAATCCAATGCCGGGCGGCTTTGGTTATGTGTCTCCGACAACAAACATCACCGCCCTGAATTACCAGATCGAAGGACAATGGCTAGATGCTCCGGCTTACAACATAGAGCCAGGTTATGAGCATACGGTCTCCTTCGGCATTGAGCGGCAGTTCGGCTCAGACCAAAACTCATGGGTTCTTGACCTGAATTACAACGGCAACTTTGGCCGTATGTTGCCGGTTTGGCTGGGATTTGGCCAGGATATCCTGCCAAACGCATACAACGTCCTGTCGCCGCTTGGGAACGCGCTGAACGCGCAGGTGTCCAATCCTTTCTATGGACAGGTTCCGGCCGGGACGCCAACCGGTGGTCCCGTGATCTCTCTTGGACGCCTGTATCAACTCAATCCGCTGTATGAGGAGGTCTGGACATCGGGCGGCTCTTACAGTAACACCGCCAGCAACGCCGCGGGATTGACGACATGGGGCGTTTCAAACTACAACGCTTTCACAGCAAGTATCGAACACCGTTTTGGCAATGGCTTCTCGTTCCTGGCGAATTATACATTTAGCAAACTCCTTCAGGATACCGGCAGCATTGGTAATGGGGAGGCACAGGGGATAGGTGAGCAGGCACAGCCGCAGGCAGGCTTAGGTTTGGGTGACGTTTACGGCGTAGCTCCCTCCGATTTCACCCACAAAGTGTTGTTCAATTACAGTGTCGATCTTCCTTTTGGACGCGGTAAGAAGTTTTTCTCCGGTGTTCCATCGGTTGCCGACAAGTTCATCGGCGGTTGGCGGATTGCGGGAACCACCACGTTTCGATCCGGTCAGCCGATTCAGGTCTACACGCCAAGCGGCGGAGTCGGTGGGCTGGGAAGCGCCTGGTACAACATCGGCCAAGGCCGCAATCAACGTCCCCTGACGATCGCTGGGCAACCGCTTGGACTTACCAGCGACGGCCACCAGGCATTGGTAGGCTCAGCGAACTTCGAACCTTATGCGAATCCAAGCGCATTCACGCTGCCGGCGGGCTTCCAACTCGGCAATGTTCCGAGCACTTATGGGTATTGGTACGGTCCGGGTTTCAGCCAGTGGGACATGGCGCTTATGAAGGAGTTTGGACTCGGCAAAGAATCGCGCCGTTTGCAGCTTCGCTTCGAGGCGCAGAATGTGTTCAACCATATGAACGCGGGAAACCCTGTCACGGGCGTGACAACCTCGGGCTTTGGCCAGATCATCACTCAGTCGGGAAATCCCAGACAAGCGATGGTAGCGGCGAAGCTATATTTCTAGTACAGCCTGCGTGGAATCAGTTCCGTCCATACTGCTGCCGATAGCCGCGGGCAGTGTCAGCGCCACTGCGATCATCCAGGCGATGCTGACAAAACGTCCTACGGGGATGAAGTAGCCTGCTTTGAAATTCAATAACGTCAACGCGGCCATCTCGCAGGCGACCGCGAGGAGTATTCCCGCCCACATGAGCCAGCGCGGCATCGCCCTGCATGGACCCGCAGCGATGGAAACGCCGCCGATGAAAAAGCCACTCGCGGATATCGCGACAGCATAACGAAGCCTTTTGTGCGGGACTCAACCAGGACGAGCGGGGGACGCTGATAGATTTGCTGCAACGAATCGCCGAACAACAGGGACTGGTTCTCGTTGGTCATCCAGGCTTGCGGAGTTCAGGCGGCCATGTACGGAGTGATTAGAAGAGTGTGGAACCGCTTGTTTGTTCGAGGATTGTGCCGGAAGCGCGGCGGCGGTGGCCTAGTGGTCAATGGCTGCGGCAGCCATCGCCATAAAGATATTGACCTCATCGGCCAGGTCGGCCGAGGCCCCGCCGGTATTGCGTTGCATGAGTATGACTCCAACCAGATCTTTGGCCGGATCGACCCAGACATATGTTCGATAGACGCCAGCTTTCTCGAAGCTTCCGATCGAAGTATAGCGGTACATGCCCAGGGGCCGCGTCACCACTTCATAACCGAATCCCTGACCGACGCCAGGCGCGTATCCGGCCTTTATACCTTCTGTCTGAGATGTCGTCATAGCCTCAATCGCGGCGGCTGAAAGAATTCTCTTTCCATTCAACACACCCTTGTTCAACATCATTTGGTTAAATCGCGCCAGATCGGTTGCAGTGCTGAGCAGGCCGGAATCAGGCGATGAAATCTTCGGCCCGGGGGGAACCCGTCGAACAAGAGGTCTCAGCTTACCGTCTTCATACGTGTAAACCGTGGCTACACGGTTCGCTTTGTCCTGAGGAACTTCGTAGAAGGTGTCCTTCATCTCCAATGGCTGGAAAATGTTCTCGTCCATGAACTGGTCGTACGATTTGCCGGAAACGACTTCTATGATCCGCCCCAGTACGGCAATTCCGAAATTGCTGTAATTCCAGGCTGTGCCGGGTTGAAAGAGCAGCCTCGCTCGAGATGCGGCTCTGGCTATCAGTTCAGCTCGGGAATTAGGCGGAGTTTCGGAACCGTCGCGCCGGCCGCTTTCGCCCAAACCGGATGTATGTGTCATCAGGTCGAGAACCGTGAACGGCCGCGACGGTGGAACAAGTTGGCAGTTATAGCCCACTAGCGTTCCGCAGGGGTTCACCTCGATGTTCTTGAACTCCGGAACAAATTTCTCCACGGGGTCGAGTAGCGACAATCGTCCATCATCCACCAGCACCATCACACCCGCGCAAGTGATGGGCTTGGTCACCGACATGAGCCTAAAAATACTATCGGTCCGCATTGGAATCTTATGCTCGATATCTTGGAACCCTACTGCGTCTATGCTGGCGATGTGGCCATGCCTAGCCACGAGCGTGACGATGCCCGCTGTCTTGCCGGCGTCAACGAATTCCTTCATGCGCACAGGAATTCGGGCGAGGAGCGCTGGATCCATGCCGGCGAGTGCGGGATCGATCTTGTCTGTCACAAAGTGCTTATCCGCCGGCAGCGCCAGTGAACACGCCAAGAGAAATAGGATGGTGATTTTCATGTCTAAGGACTCCCTAATTGATAAGAAATTCAGGCCGGCTCAGCGATCCAGCAGCCCGAAGCTGAACAGAACGGAGCCCGCGCTAATAGCGACGTATTGTTTTCCGTCAACCGAATACGACATTGGGGAACTCCGGATGCGCTCGCCGGTCTGGTACCGCCACAGGCACTTGCCGCTCGCCGATTCAAGCGCGATCAAGTTGCCGTCGGCTCCGCTTGCGAAAACGAGCCCGCCCGCCGTTGCCAATACACCGGCTGCGGACGAACCGTCCTGGATCGGAAAGTTCCAGCGGATATCGCCCGTGGCGGCGTCAAGGGCACGGACCGCGCCTGGCCCTCCGATTACTTGATCGAGCCGCTGGCCGGTGCCTGTATACCCGGCACCGGGCTCCGGTTCGCGCGTCTTACTAGTGAAAACAGCGCAGGCCTCGCGCACTGCTACGAAGAAGAAGCTCGTTTTCGGATCAAACGAAGGGGCAGCGAAATTGGTGGCGCCTTGCGCATCCGGGCAGACATAAGATCCCGCTGGAGTCGGAGAGGTACCCGGCTTCGCGATCGGGTGGCCGTTGTCGTCCATCCCGTCCGCCCAGGTTTGATGGGCGAAGGCCCTGCCGTGGAGAAATTGACCCGTCTGCCGGTCCAGTACGTAGTAGAAAGCATTGCGATTGGCCTGCACCAGCAACTTTCGCATCCTACCTTGGTACGGAATGTCGACGAGCATCGGAGCTTCATTGGCATCCCAGTCATGGGTGTCGTGTGGGCTGAATTGGAAATACCACTTGAGCCTTCCCGTGTTCGGGTCAAGCGCGAGCACGCTACACGTGTAAAGGTTGGCGCCGGCCCGTACCGACCCGTCATAATCCGGCGAGGGGTTGCCGACAGTCCAAAAAAGCGTACTGGTCTCTTCGTCGTACGTTCCGGTCATCCAAGTGGGTCCGCCGCCAGTATCGGCCGCTTTATCGTTAGGCCAAGTGGAGCGGTTTGGGTCGTCTTTTTGCGCAATTGTCCAGTGGCGCCACAGCCGCTTCCCCGTCGCAGCGTCATAGGCGTCCACAAAGCCGGTCAGTGCGCATTCGCCGGCAGTGACCCCGACGATAATTTTGCCGTCAATGGCCAACGGGGCACCGGTCATTGAGAATCCTTTTCGGTAGTCTTCGACGGGGATATCCCAAATCACCGATCCCGTTTTGGCGTCCAAAGAAACCAGATGGGCGTCTAACGTGTCCATGAACAAACGGTCCCCAAGAATCGCAAAGCCGCGATTCGCCATAACCGTGCAGTGGGCCGCAACCTTTGGCAAGGCCCGGGTGTAGCGCCAAATCGGCCGCCCGGTACGCGCATCGAGAGCCGCCGCATTGTTTTGCGGACCCGTCACAAACATCAGACCATCTACAACAAGCGGCACGGATTCCACTGGCCCAGCCCCGAATTGAAACGACCATCGGGCTGCTAGTGACGCAACGTTCGACGGCGTGATGGAATCAAGCCCACTATAATGAGTTCCCCGATAATTTCCCCAATACGTAAGCCAATTCTGCGGTTCAGAAGACGCATGCGTTAAACGGGAAAACGAAACGTTCAAGTCCTGGCTGGGCTTCCATTCGGCCGGCGCTGCCGGGCCGCCGCCCTTTTGTAGGAACGCGACCACATCATCGAGTTCAGCCGCACTCAGATGCGGCACCGGCATCAGCGAGTTGCGCGGTCTGTCAATCTGTTTAAGATCGCTCATAAGGAGCATGTGAAGGTGCTCCTGTCCATCCATCATCTGAATCGAAAAGGTGTCTTCGTTTTTCTTCACGCCTCGCAGGAACTGGCCATTCTTTAAGTGAACTTCTATGGTTTCATAATTCCGCCGGATCGATTTGTCCGGGTCCAGGATCGCCTCCCGCAAATTGACCGCCTGCCTTCCCGTTGCGGGCGAACTCAAGTCAGGTCCCAGCCGGCCTCCCTGCCCGAAGTACATGTGGCAGCGGCTGCAACCAGCCGATCCGAAAAACAATGCTCGTCCTGCCGCGGGATCACCTTTGGACGCCTCCTCTGTCTGTGGATTACTCAACGAACGCAAGAAGGCCACAATCTGTTTGCCCTCGACTGTGCTCAGCGGGAATGCCGGCATTTCCGTATTGGGAATGCCATTCAGAATATTGTGCAGAATATCGGCGTCAGAACTGCCCCAGCGCCATTGGCCGGACGTCAGGTCCGGTCCGCGGCCGCCCTTGGCGTTTCCTCCGTGACAGGCTGTGCAGAACCTCTGGAATAGGCTCCGCCCAGCGGCTATATCTGGTCTATCCACGGAGTCTTGCCCAGCTAAAATCGAGGTGGAAACGAGCAACAACATGACAAGCTTTAATCGGGAGCTTGTGACCGGCATCTCCATCTGGGATCTCCTCAGCACGCTTCCGCACACACCTTCACGGCGAGTTGTAGATTCAACTCCATCGAGGGTTGAGTGCTGTTCTTTGTAGTTCGCCGAATTGCCGCGAATTAAACCGGATCAAAGATCCTTGAGCAACCACCGGATGGTGCGCTTTTGCACCTCCAGGTATTGCGGATTCCAAAGGGCGTGGATCGTATGTCCCACTGCTGTGAAGGCAGCTCGACCTTGGCCGTAGTCGTAAGCCCAGGCTGAAATCGACTTGGCGCCGTGGCCGTCGTAATCCAGACCGTCGGCGTTTTCGGCCTCCATCAATATATACTTGTGATCTTTGTCATAGTCGACGTAGTGCTGTTCATCGTTGACGAAGAATTCCTGAATCCCTTGTGTGATGGGGTGGTCGTGGTTGACCACGCTCACTTTGAACGGGCGAAGGGCAGGATGACCTACGTAGGAGCCGCCCATGACGTCTCGATAATTCTTGGAGCAGTGTGAAATATGACTGCTGTTGTGCATCGCATAGAGGCCGTTGCCGGCATTTACGAAGTCTTTCACGGCCGCACCCTGCTCTTCAGTCATCCATAGAACGGGCTTGGCCTCCGGGAAGTCCTTGTTCTCCAGGCGCTGTTCGTACGCTGTATAGGCATCCGGGCCCAGATAGCCACCCGGCCAGATCATCCCATCGCGCAAGATCACGAGCAATTGATAATTCTTCAGCAAATTGCTCGAGAGAGCGTCATATTGTATGGTGTAGTCTACCTTCATACCGAGTGAACTGAATACCTTGTCCAAGCCCACGCGGATGTAGTCGGGATTGTGAAAGCGGTCTCCGATCAATGCCAGCGCTCGTTGGGAAGCTGGTGATGGAGCTGCCGCCAAATGAGCACCCGCCGCCAGTATGGCGCAGTCCAAAACTGCCCGTCTTGAAATCTTTTGATTTTTCATGATCTTTCCATTAGCTTCGAACTCAATTATCCGGCGTATTGGAAACGGCTTAGCGGCCGTGCCTCATAGCCCAATGCCGACGATAGCTCCATCGCGGCGGAAATTATCTGAGATGCAAGGCGGCTCTGATTCAGGCTGTAAAAGCGATCGGCCTCCATTGAGGCGCTGATGGCGCCGATCACGTCCCCGGTGTAGTCGCGGACCGCGGCGGCGATACAGCAGGCGCCTTGCACATATTCCTCGCGGTCGACGGCGTAGCCTCGCTGCCGGATGATCTGCAGTTCCCTCTCCAGGGCCTCCAAGGTTGTGATAGTGCGGTCAGTATTCCTCTTGAGCCCATTGCGTTCCAATGTCTGCAGAACTGCCGCCTGATCGAGACTGGCCATGATCGCTTTACCCAGCGCCGCAGCATGAACAATCGCTGGCACTCCCAGGCAGGCTTCAAACAGTGGTTTGTGCGGCGGGTCAACCTGCCCTATCAGAAATACTTCACATGCAGGTTGATCGAACATGGCTAAATGGGTGGCCGCCCCCAGCCGCTTCGATAGCCGCACCAGGATAGGGCTCCCATTCGCATGCAGAACGTTTTGTTGAAACGCGGTGAGGCCCAGCCGCAAAAGACTGGAGCCGACCCGGTACCGCTTGCTTTCCGAATCCTGATCGATATAACCGAATTCCTTAAGAGCGGCCAGGATGCGATGGACGTCGCTTGGCAGCAACCCTGTTCGTCGCGCCAGGTCTGTTACTCCCAGCGAGGACCGACTTTGGAACTCTGCCAGGATGCGACAGACCTTCGTGACCGTGGTTGCAGGTTTCATCATCCGGCCTCTTGGGCGGTAATAGCGTCTATGTTGGAGCTGCTCTTGAAGCAACTAGCCAACCATTTAGAAGAAGTCTAGGTGAATCAATGAGCTGAGTCAATTGCGTTATTCAAACTGTTTGAATTTCTGGTATCGAATTCACGGCGCAAGGCTGACTACGATTGAGCGTGGGGTTCGTTATATCCGAGAATCGCCGATAGATTGGATGCAGCGCTCTTTACAATTGCTCCCAGGCGCGCTTCGTTCCACGAAAGGAAGGGTAAACTCGGCATCGACGCGCTTATAGCGCCCACAACGGCGCCTGTACGGTCGCGAACGGCCGACCCAAGGCAGCACAGATCGCTGGCGAATTCTTCGTGGTCAACCGCATACCCGCAGCGCTGGACATTCTTGAGCTGTTGTTCCAGAGTCGCGGCATCCGTGATTGTATTCGAGGTACTCCTGGTCATGCCCCGTTTCTTTAATACGGAATCGAGGGTCGGATAATCCAGACTCGCCAGGATGGTCTTACCAAGGGCAGTGCTATGAAGGCCTTCAACTTCGCCCAGATGCGCCTCGAACGTAACTTCGGCCGGTCCATTTATGGAATGCATTAGGATTAATTCCAGCTTCTGCCCATCAAGTAATCCCAGGTGCGTCGTTGCGCCGATTCGCTTGGAAAGCGCCACGAGAATCGGTTGAGCCTTTTCGCGAAGCCGATTGCGCTCAAACGCTGTAAGACCGAGGCGCATCATTGTTACACCCAATCGATACTTCTTGGTCTCACTATCCTGATCGACGTAGTGATTGGATCGCAGAGTTGTCAGAATCCGGTGAACATCACTTGGAAGGAGGCCTGTGCTCCTCGCCAGATCGGTGACGCCCAAAGACTGCCGTTGTTGGAACTGCTCCATTATGCGGCACACTTTGGTCACTGTCGTGGCCGTCTTCATGGTGTGCTCCTCTCCTATTTCTGTTGGAGGATTATATGTAATGTTGAACGTGAAAGTCAAATGCCAGTTCAAGCAACGCCGGATCCTGCCTTCAAGTATTTTGAAAGTCCACTTGAACCATAGTTCAGGCCTGTGGTTAACTTCCTGAAGCAAGGTATCTAATGGCAACTACATCGAAGATTGTTGATACGCATGCCCACTTGGGCGAATGCTGCGTTTTTGGGCTGTATAGCACCGAGGAGGAATTGATCCGGCGGATGGACGAATGTGGCGTCGACATCACGATTGTACAGCCATATCCTGGAGCGAAGGAGGCTGCCAAGACTCACGACAGTATCGCCGAGCTTTGCGCAAAATATCCCGGCCGTTTTTTTGGCTTAGCGAGCGCCACTCCCCATGGCGATCACGATGCATATCGGCGCGAGATAGAGCGGTGCGTCAGGGATCTAAATTTCGTTGGAGTCAAGCTTCATACAATCGGACACGGGGTAAACCCGCTTTCGGAAGATGGAGACTTTGTGTTCTCAACGGCGCACGATCTGGGCATTCCTGCCATGGTGCACACCGGTGCTGGTGTTCCTTTCGCGCTGCCCTCGCTTTGCATTCCGGCCGCGCAAAAGTACCCAGGTTTGAAGATCATCCTCGCACATGCCGGGTTCGCCGTGTTTTCAGCGGAAGCGCAGGTGGCTGCTTCTGTGTGCGGTAATCTCTATCTCGAGACATCCTGGTGTATCGGAGAAGACATCCGTTGGATGATCTCGACGATCGGCGCCGACCGGGTAATGATGGGAGCCGACTTGCCCAGTAATGTTCCAGTTGAGATTGCCAAGTACCAGGCCCTCGATTTGAGTCCGGAAGTGTATTCGCAGGTAATGGGCGGCACGGCCGTCGACGTATTCGACCTAGTTAAGCATGACGCCTATGTTTCTGCTGCACGTTGAACTGAAGCCAAAGCCGGGCGCACGTAAGGCGCTGGAATCGACATATGCGGATGTCTTCCGGCCGGCCATCTCGACACAGAGAGGATTTACGCAGGTCCAGTTATTACGGCCTGTCGAAGATGAAGGCGATTACCGTCTCTGTATCGGCTTTGAGGATCGGGATTCCCAGCAACAATGGGTAGCAACCGGCCTGCACCAAGAAGTGTGGCCGCAGATGGAAGGAAACTGCACAGAGTATTCGGTTAAATTTTACAACTCGGACTAACGCGACTCATTCGACGTTAGCCGGGACCCTAGGCACACCCTTGTCCATACGTTCGAGCAGTCTTCCTCAGTACATCGACCTTTCCGTTCCGGTGCCGCTGGCCAATCGGGTGCCGTGGTACAAGAGTACCTTCCCCACCTATGCCGGCATATTTTTGTTCGTTGGGTTCTATTTAACTCTTGCCGGTCCGACCATTGGTTATGCGGATATAAGTGTCTGTCTCTGGGCTTGTCTGACTGCGGGGTTTCTTTGCTTCGCGCTCTACTATTACGTTCCCGCGATGCTGGGAATGCAGACCGGCCAGTCCCTGTATGTAGTCGGTAGCTCTACTTTCGGCACGCTGGGAGGGTATCTGATACCCGGCCTCTTGATGGGGGTGTTGCAGGTGGGTTGGGTTGCCGTAATCGCCGCGGTAGCGATCCGCTTCATCATGCAAGGACTGAATCTGTCGTCGAAAGGTCTCGCCGCCATATTCGTTGTTGTATGGATCTACAGTCTTGCCTGGGTCGCGATTAAAGGCATTCACCACGTCGGGCAGGTTGCGAAGGTCTTGAATTGGGTCCCCTTGCTCATGATTCTTGTAGTGTTCTGGGCGAATAAGAGCGGCATTTCCTCCTACCAGGCTCCGCACCACGATTCTGTCGCCGGTTTCTTCAATGTGATCACGATTGTTATTGGATTCTTCGCCACGGCGGGGGCGGCCGGCGCGGATTTTGGGATGAACAACCGCAATCGGAAAGACATTGTCCTTGGGGGCGTCTTTGGCATCGTAGGTGGTGTTCTGGTCGCCGGCGGGCTCCCGCTCCTGTCGGTAGCGGGTTACCTGGGCCGCAAAGCCGGCGCTCCAAGCTATGACTACACCGCCGCCATTTCCAGTGTCGGACCATTGGCGCCGATCGTCTTCTTTCTATTTGCCGCGGCTTGTCTCGTGCCGACTTGCTTTTCGTCTTTTATCGCCTCAAATAGCTTCAGCACGATGTTGCCGAAGATTCCTCGCAGCGTCTGCACCTTTGCCGCCGTCACGGTCAGCGCGGTTTTGGCGATCACGGGCATAGCCGGCAATCTTGCCGGTTTCTTTGGCATCGTAGGAGCGTCCTTCGGGCCCATATGCGGCGCTATGGCGGCGGATTACATCGGGGCTGGAATGCGTTGGCGCGGTCCCAGCAAAGGGATCAACTGGCCGGGTTATATCGCCTGGGCGCTTGGGTTCCTGGTTGGCATTCCAGCTCATATTCCAGGATTGCCGACTGCTTGGGTAGCAGCCGACAATCCATCGGTCTTATATTCGTTCGGAACTGGTTTCGTCGTTTATCTGTTGCTCGCCAGATTGGGATTGCAGGCTTCTTCGATCCGGCAGCCTCTGATATCGATTTCACAGTAGCTCTTATCCCGGATGCACAGGGGCTGACGGAGCACCGGTGATCACTTAGGTCGCCCATAGCCAAGTTTCCGGTCCGCCGCTAATACGCGGTCTCGCGGGTAGAGATCCTTTCCGATCGGCACAGCACAAACGACTCTTGTGCCCGCACCCGGTCTGCTTTCTATCTCGAACGATCCGCCAACCTGCTCGATCCGTTCGCGCATACCCAAAATGCCGAAGTGTGATGACTGCAAGAGGTAGACAGGGTCCAAGTCAAAGCCGCAGCCGTCGTCCCAGATTTCCAGGCGAACGCCGGAATCGCTGAAGGACAACGCAAGTTGAACGGCCCCCGGTGCGCCGTGCGCGATCGCATTGCGAATTGCCTCGCGGGCAACCAGCGCCAACGCGCGATTGCTCGCCGCGGAAAGGCGCACTGAAGTACCCTCCACCTCTAGCCCGACCAAGACATTCTCGGAGGGCAAGGTTTGTGTGAGCCTGGACAGGGTGTCTTCAAGCTTGCTGTCGAACGAATCATGGCGCAGATCCGAGAGTGCCTGCCTGGCTTCGTCTATAGTGAGGCGGAGGTGAATGCGCGCGTTATCCAGACATTCCAGCATTTGCTCGGGATCGGAGCCAGCGCAACTAGAAGCAACTTCGACCAACGTCGAGACACCTAAGCAACCTTGGATCACGGTGTCGTGCATTTCGCGCGCAATACGCGCACGTTCCTCAAGGCGAAGATTGTAGCGGTTGCGTGCCTCTCGCTTTCGAAAGTAAAGTAAACCGGCGGAGCAAAGAATCACGCAGGCAAACCCGAGGGCATAAAACCAACCTGTCCGGTAGAAGTGCGCCAACACTAAGACCGAGGCCGACGCTTCGGAAGATCCCTGCGGATTATTCGCAATGACTTGGAAGCGGTACCGTCCTGGAGGCAAGTTATCGTATTCGGCAGCGCGCCGGCGGCCGGCGGCTGTCCAGCCTTCGTCGAAACCGTCCAGCCGGTAACGGAAACTGATCTGCTCCGGAGATCTGAGCGCGATGGACGTGAACTCGATTTGGATCCGGTGGCGCCCCGGAGGAACAGCAAGTACAGTAGACGGTGGCGATAGCTCTCCATCCAAAGAGAATGACTCTAGGCGAACGGGTGACGATGGATTTGTAGGAGTATAACGCGGATTGACTTGCACGGCGCCTTTGACGCTGGGAAACCATAACTCACCATCCTGAGCTACGCAGGCAGACGGTTGGAAAAGACCATTCATCTGTGCTGGTTCGATATCGTCGCCGGCTGGATAGGAGATCACTGGGACCAGTTCAGAAACTCCGTCCGCAACCGAATTTAGATGTGCAAGGGAAGCGGAAAAGATACCCGTGGACCCGCTCAGCCAGAGGCGATCGCCGTGCCCGACGATTTGAAAGATCGAATTGCTGAGAAGTCCTTCACGCGTGGTAAGTCTCGCAACCCGACCATCTTTTATCCGTACTAACCCGTTGCCTCGCGTTCCGATCCAAAGAGCATTATCCGCGCCCGGAAAGATAGACCAGATCCGATCGTGAGCAAGCGGTCGAAAGGAGCCGTCATGGATGAACTTACCCGCGCGAAAACGATTGATCCCTCTGTCGGTGCCAACCAGGAGGTCCCCTTTTTGATCCTCCGCGATGGAGCGAATCCAACCATAGGAGAGACCGTCTCCAAGGTAGAAGTTCCGGATATGAGCGCCATCCCATCGCGAGATCCCACTGGAAGTGCCGATCCACAGGTTACCGGCAGTGTCCTCGAACAGGGCTTGCACGCCGTTGTTTCTGAGGCCGTTGGCCATGGAGAAGCGCGTTACGCGCCCGTCTGCTAACCGAATCGCCCCGGCGTTTACGGTGCCAAACCACATCGCGCCATTGTGATCCTGGTAAGTTCCTATGAATTGAAGATTGTCGTAAGAAGGAAAGTGAAAGCGCTGAAAGCGGCCGCGGCTATATTTGTAAACACGGCCGGTAATGGTTGTTACCCAGAGGACTCCTGCATGGTCTTGGTAGATCGTGGCGACGTTTTGGTCCGCCAGGCCGGCCCGCGCGTTCGCAATCTGGACATCCGGCGCACTCAACTGCACGAGGCCGTTGGCGGTACCAACCCAAATGCTGTGATCGCGATCCTCAAATATCGCAGATACCGAATTATCCGGAAGCTTGGTCTTCGCGACAAATGCAGTCTCCTGGCTTCCCCGCAGCGCGAAGAGGCCATCTCCGCGAGTGCCAAGCCAAACAATCCCCAGGTGATCTTGTGCAATTGCATCGACTGCGGCCGTTGCGTGCCCGCGAACGGCGGTACCGGGTGTTGCGTCCAAGGTGGTATCCGCTTCAATCCCCGACTCGTGTCCACCCAAAGGGAGCCATCCCTTGTTTGCTTAATTCGATAGACTTCACCAAGATCGAGGCCATGCGCGTAGTCGACCAGGACGCCTCCTTCCTCTTTAAAAACTCCCGATGGCCCCACGGCAAGCAGATCGCCGTGAAGGTCTTCCGTGAGGCCCTGGAAGGAGATGTTGGTGAGATTCAGTCCTAAATCAATACGATGAAATCGGGCGCCGTCAAACTTGAATAGGCCGCGCTGAGTAGCAGCCCATATGACCCCTCTGTGGTCCGCAAACACTGTATTTACAAAATCGTTCGTCAAACCGTCCTTGAAACCGAACGAACGAAATACCCCGTTGCGGTAGTGCAGCAGTCCGCCGCCCTCCGTTGCCACCCATAGTGAGTCGCCGGATGCGACCGCCAACGAAAGAACGTTATCGTCCGTTATGGATGGTGTGTTGAAGCGGGCGTAGACGATGAATCGCCTACCATCGAACCTGGCAAGGCCGCTGGATGTGCCGATCCACAAGTATCCATCGGCGGTTTGTGCGATAGCTTGGGCGCGATTATCTGGCAGACCATCTTTCGTTCGCCAGATATGGCTGAGATAAAGCGACAGGTCCGGACGAGACTCGTGTCCGATGGCTTTGATAAACGATGGAAGGGACAACAGTAGCAGGCAAGTTCCAAGTAGCACGCTCTTTCGAAGAAGCAGCGGGACAATAACGAATTGCCGCCGAAATACCATATGGCTAGTTTCGGAAAAATAAGTATACAATCCTTCTAGACTAGTGGCGTTAACTTCCAGCGCGCATTCTGCCGCTCCGCGAATGAACTCTGCTCATACCGCACGTGAGTCCGATGCTCCAACTACCGCGGATCGCACGATTCGAGTGCTTATCGCGGACGATCACCCGGTTGTCTGTATGGGGCTTCTGGCAATTGTCAATTTGCAACCGGATATGACCGTGGTAGGACAGGCAACCAATGGCCTGGAGGCTGTGGAGCTTACTCGCAAACATTCGCCAAATGTCGTTTTGATGGATCTCCGCATGCCGAAGATGAACGGGGTGGATGCAATCGCGACCATTCGCGCGGAGAAGTCGGAGACCGCTGTGATTGTGCTGACCACCTATCAGGGGGACGAAGACATTCGGAAGGCGCTTGCAGCGGGAGCGCAGGCGTACCTTCTCAAGGGAATGTCGCATCAGAAATTGCTTGAGGCAATTCGAGTTGTCGCTTCCGGCAGTCAGTACATTCCACGTAGCATCCGGCGCAGCGTGCCGGGAAAGGTCAGCCGGCCAGCGTTGAGCCCGCGCGAAGTCGACATTCTGCGGCTCATCGTAAAGGGCATGAGCAATCAAGAGATGGCGGATGCGTTGAGCATCACGCACGGTACGGTCAAGTGGCACATCAACATCATCTTGAGGAGGCTTAGAGTCAACGACAGAACACAAGCTGTGATTGTCGCCGCGCAAAGGGGGATCGTTGAAATCTAGCCGGTTTCGGTTCGAGCCGAGCCGCCGCGAAGTTTTTAGTTTTCTCGCCACGCCTTTTCTATTACGGGGGCAGGGGTCCGCTTATTCGTCTTCTTGCTTGCCCTGCAGCCGCATGGCCTTGTATAGATCCTTCAGTTCCTCCTTCGTTTTCTTCAAACTCTCGAACTGCGCGAACTCGCGCCGGGCGTCCTCCATTCGGCCCATCCGCCGATACAGAGTTCCCAGTTGATAATGCGCTGCAGGGTCCGACGGGTCTATTTGAACAGCTTTCTCCAGAAGGGGCCGGGCTTTAGCTGGGTCCTCCATTGCGCTCAGAACTTTCCCAAGCCCCAGATTCGCCTCCCAGTCTTCGGGCTGCAATCGCACAGCGGCGGAGTAGTAAGCAAGTGCCGACTTCAGGTCGGAGCGTCCCAGTGCTATGCGGCCCAGACGGCATTCGGCTTTTTCGTCGAACGGATTTTGGGCCAGCGCTGCCGCATAATCCTTCTCTGCTTCCTCCTTATCCGCCGGTAAAGACGATGAGTTCAAAACCTCGCCCAACTCGAAATACAAGCCAGGCAAATGATCGTCAAGACTCAAAGCCTGACGATAATGCGTAATCGCGGACTGTGTATCGCCTTGGGTCATCATCTCTTCCCCTAGAATTTGCTGCATCCAGGCGGATTTAGGCGCCATCATCGCGACGTCTAACGCGGCTTCATCCGCCTGCTCGGCATAAATTCGATGAGCGGTATACAAGATTGCCGGATCGCCGGGCTTCAATTTACGGAGAGCACTCAAAACATCGGCGGCCTTGTCGAGATCGCGCGACGAATAGTACAGTTCAACCAGCTCCATTCCAGCCTGGATCCGAACCTTTGGGTCCGTCAGCTTTGGAAATGCGGTCTCCAGATCAGAGCGGGCACCTGACAGATCACCCATCCGGCGTTCACTCATTCCAAGTAGTGTCACTGCCTTCCAGAGAGTCGGCTGCGTTTTCACCACCGTGCGAAGTTCCGCGGCGGCATCCTTGTAGCGGCCCTCGAAATACAACAGCGTGCCCAGATTTGCACGAACAGCCGTGTCATTCGGCTTCAAATCCAATATCGCTCTGAACTCTCCGATGGCTTGGTCAGGGCGATTTTCTTGAAGAAACTCCTGGGCGCGCCGGGAATGCAGAAGAAGCTGCTGATCTTTCGAGCCGGATTGGCCGAACGAAAGAAGGCTGAAAAGAAACGACGCGGCGAAGACAGAAATCCATGCCCTTCGAGTCATAGCCATCACAGCATACCTCCGAGCGTCTTACCTCTATCGACGCCAGTCCGTAAGACAAGATCAGAAGAAAAATCTCGCGCCCAATTGGAAGAACCGGCCGGGAACGGTGACTGAGGTTATCTGACCAACGCTAGGATTCGGAACACCCGTGGCGAGGGCTTGCGCGACCAAGGCTGCGTTCGGTTGCCCGAAGCTGGGGTGATTGAAAATGTTAGTCGCATCCATACGAATCTGCAAGCCAGCTCGCTCCAGCTTCGGAAGATGGAATGTCTTCGCCAGCGAGAAGTCCACGTCCGTCAGGTCCGGTCCTCGTAGCGTGTTGCGCCCGCTATTCCCAAATGTATTGGTTGCCGGGGTTGCATAGGCAAGTTGGTTGAACCAATTGTTGATGTTTTGATTAGAAACGTGCGGACTACCGACGACATTTGGATACCAATATCCATCGAGCGCACCCGAATCCGTGCTGGACGCCATATACACGGTGAAAGGAGCGCCAGATTGCGCCTCAAAGATTGACGAGGCCTGCCAGCCGCCCAAGACCGCGTCGGCAATCCCGTGACTCAGGAAATCGTGTCCTTTGCCGAGAGGAATCGCATACACAACAAAGCCCTTGAAAGCTTGCGGGATATCAAAATTAGACAAGCCGTAGTTCGCTCCCGGGTTAAAGGCATCCTGATAGGCCGCCGTGCCGTAATGGCTTCCCCAGCCCGACGTATCTTGATCGTCGAGCATCTTCGCATACGTATAGTTAATTTCGGCGTCCAGTCCGTGTCCGAAGCGCTTCTTCAGCGAAAGCTGCAGAGAGTCGTAGTTCGAAACATTGTTAAACAAACCGGTCAGGCCGCCGGGCACGCTCGGGCCGATTCCCAGATACTGTGGATAGGGCCGGGCGGATTGTCCTCCCCCGAGCTTGTCCGCAGGTAACTGATTAATATCCGCCTGGAACTCCAGGCCCGTTGCGTGACTTCCGACGTACGCGGCTTGGGCGACTAAGCTGCCACCGAATTGCCGCTGCAAGCTAAGTGACCATTGATAGATGCGTCCTACCGGCGTGTGATAGGGCATGTAGGGTATGTTTCCATTGCCTTGCCCGTTGTACGCACCCGGATCTCGAGATGCCAAGACATAGGGAAGACCTGCGCCCGTGCCGGACAAGGTCGTCACGGGCAATTGTCCAGGATTAGCAGATACGCTGCCACTATCGGCAGTGCCGAACCCAATCGGGGAGCCATCTACGTCGATGCTCCACAAACTCGCGTATTCGCCAAATCCTCCGCGCACCGACCAGACATTGCGGGGAGACCATGCGAAGCCAACGCGCGGCAGGAATACTTTGTAATCGGTCGCCATGATCTGGTCACGTCCGTTTTGACCGTCGAACCAGATTGCTCCGAGAGTCCCCGTTACCGGGTTCGTGAGTGTCGGGTCGAAGCTGCCCGCCTGATCGTGCACCGTGGTAAACCCACCGTGGATCTCCCACCGCAAGCCGATGTTAACGGTCAGATTGGGACGGACCTTGAAGTCGTCCTGTGCAAAGAAAGCCGGGTTTTTCGAGCGCATTCCCGATTCACCCTGAACAAGTGCGCTCCAGGCTTGGGCGTCTCCAACCAGAAAATCGGCGTAGCCAACATTGGCTCCCGTGAATTGACCGTTGAAGGTGAAGCTCCCGGAGTTTAAGTTTCCCCATGGCGTGGAATTGTCCTGATAGGCCAGCAGTTCGCCGCCAAAGTGCAGAATGTGCTTGCCGCGTATCAGCGTCACTACATCGGACGGATCGAATGAGTTTTCAATGTAGATGGCCGACGTTTGGGGGCTGAGTGTATTATTCGCGGCTACGCCCGTGATGTTAATGTTTGGGAAAACGTCGGCTTTGGCGTATTGCAAGCCGATCTTTTCCGGAAATCCCAGGCCTTCGCTATCGGGTTTAAACCAGTTCCCTTGCCGCGCAAATCCGTATCGGAGTTCGTTAACCATTGTGGGGCTGAATGTATGTACGTCCGAAACCTGAAACTCATAAGCATCTCCCGTGCTCTCCTGGCAGTTAATCGGGCAAGTCGGACCGTTCGTGGTGCTGTTATCGCTATGCTCGGTTATCGAAAAAGTCAGCCGGTTCTTCTGTGTGATGTTGAAGTCTAATCGTCCAAACTCCCGGAGGGACGGATTATTGCCGGTTTGCAAATATCGGTAGTTGTTGGTGATGCCAGACAAATTTGCTGCCGGATAGTAGTTCTGGATTTTGGTTGCCACCGGATCGAACATGGTCGATGGAATGGTGTTGTTTGGGAACGCCTGTCCGGTCGACGGATTAGTAATGACTCCAAAAATTGCAGGATCGAAGTATCCGGCTTTCATCTGATTGGTCGGTACGGTGGTAGTTATCGTCGAGGAGTTTGGATTGATGATCTTATCCAGGTCGAAATAGAAGAAGAACTTGTCCTTCCATATGGGACCGGCAACTGAGCCGCCAAAATTGTCATATCGTACTCTCGCGGGGCTAGATCCGTCGAAAAAGCTACGCGCATTCAGATCGTTGTTCTCGAAGTACTCGTAGCCGGAACCGTGCCACTGGTTAGCTCCGGATTTGCTGATCACATTGAAGATCGCCCCGCCGCCGCCGTATTCAGCGGAAAACGTAGAGGTGTTGACTTGTACTTCGGCTATCGTCTCAGAGACTTGAGCACCATCGTCGATGTTGGCGCTGTGCGGCAACCGGATAGATGCTCCATCCACGAGATAGTTAGTGTAGTACGGCAATGTTCCATTTATCGAGAGACCGACCCCCGGGTTTACAGATCCGGCGTTTGAAGTGGGCGTTCCCGAAGAACCAGGTAGGATTTTTAAGAAATTCTCCCAACTCTGGCCGACGTTTGGCAATTCCGCCATGGTGTGCGACTGCAGTGTCGTCGCCTGCTGAGCGGTCTCCGTGTCGAGCAGCGGAGCCTCTGCATTCACCTCAACTGCCTGCTGCACGCCACCGACCCTTAGCTGGGCATCCACGCTAATTTCACCGACTTCCAAATTGATCCCAGTGTGCACGACCTTATCAAACCCTTCTTTCGTAAAGGTGATCGTGTAATGCCCGGGCAGAATCGAGACTGCATCATAGAGCCCCACTGAGTTCGTAGTCAGGTCTTTGACGGCTCCGGTGTCCGTATTCAGCAATGTCACATTGACCTCCGGAATTACCGCTCCAGTAGAGTCTGTAACGACCCCGCGAATATCGCCCGAGTTCGTATTCTGCGCTGATAGGCGTGCCACCACGCATAACACCATAACCGCCGTCCACAAAACGGAACATGCCAGTCCCTGCAATCTGTTCCTAATACGAGTCGCCGAGGCTGCGCGGCCCCGGTTCGATAATTCGAAAGCAAACATTGCTATCTCTCCTGAACGGGAACTGAAGTTACTATGAACCACCATGGCTCGCGACTGGCGATCGTCTGACGGGGTGAAGTCTGTTATGCTCCACCAGCCACACACTTCCTTGCGCTTCCGCCATCGTCACATAAGGGAGACAACACCACACAACACGCAATAAATAATCGGCGTCAGCCGCGACCACTAACCGACAAGGCGTTTCCCTGGATGGACACTATCACAGAATGGTCTTACAAAACACCTATCTGTAGATAGGGGGATCGCAGATTCGTCAATTCTTTTTTCAGCCGCCCGAGTAACATCGGACCCTTTCACAGGCTTAATTTGTGTCGCGCCGTTTGGGTTCTTCGGGAAAACCGCCCGGGCGTACGCTAGAGGTGGTGGGGTGGTTCACCCCGAACCCATCTGCATTATGATTTCGAAATGGTTGACGCCGATCAGGAACACAACGGACGGTGGGGTTAGCGCGGACAGCAACGGGAACTCCGGCGACTCAAGGAACGCCTCCCGCATGCGCCGTGCCGCTACGTTTCTGCGGCAACTCGATCCCATTCAGCCCCGGCGTTGGGCCGTGTTTCGCACCCTCCGCTTCCGGCTGGCCAGCACCTTCCTTCTGTTACTGACCTTCGTGCTCATCGTTGTCGGCATCGTGGGTACTACCACTCTTCGCAACTTGCTCGACAACCAGAGCAATCAGGCCTTGCACGACGAGTTCAACACCCTAATGGGCTATCTGCACATCGACTCCGTAAAGGAGGAGCCCTACTGGTTCGCCGACACCAGCGATCCGGAAGAGCGCGCAACCGTGGACCACCTCAAGGAGATTTCCATCATCGCCAACGAGGATGGCCAGTTATGGGAAGCGCCTACCGATTCCACCTTTGAAGACCTTTATAAGCGATCAAACATCCGCGCTGAAGTTGCACAGATGCGCGCTACGGGCGAGCCGTACATTAAGACCATCGTCGGTAAAGACGGCCAGCCCTATGAAGTCATGAGCGCTCTGCGAGTCGACGACCGCCACCACTACTGGTACGTCTCTCTCTGGCATAGCTTGAAAGCCAATCGCGATATCTATCGGAAATTCCGGCTCAATTACCTGCTGTTCTTCCCTATTGCACTGGTCGTATGCATGGCCGTCAGTTGGTACTCGGCCGGCAAAGCGCTGAGCGCCCTGCAATCGGTGCAGAAGGCCGCGCAGAACATCACCGGTTCCAACCTGGGCCTCCAGATTCCCAGGCGCGGCGCGGACGATGAACTCGACCGTCTAATCGGCTCCTTTAATGAAATGAGCGGCCGCCTCAAAGCGTCGTTCGAACAGATTCGCCGCTTCTCGACTGACGTTTCGCATGAACTCCGCACCCCTTTGACGGCCATCCAGGGACAATTGGAAGTTGCGCTCTTCACAGCAACCAAGCCCGAACAATTGCGCGAAGCCATCGAGAATGCATTGCAGGACGTGGAACGCCTTTCGAACCTGGTACGCGCCCTCTTGTTGCTATCCCAATCGGAGTCCGGTCAGATCCCGATGAACAGAACCGTGCTCGAGCTGAATTGCCTGGTTCATGAGATCGTCGATCAATTCCAGATTCCGGCCGAAGCACACAATCTTACCCTGACGCAGGAGACGACAGCGCCCGTCTTGTGCGAGGCGGACCAGATGCAGATTGAACGCGTGGTCACCAATCTTTTATCGAATGCGATCAAGTACACTCCGCCCGGAGGCTGGATTAAGACGCGCGTCGAATCCGCGGGTGACCACGTTCGTCTCATCGTTGAGGATTCAGGCGTCGGAATTCCGCCCGATCACTTGCCACACATCTTCGACCGTTTCTATCGTGTACCCGATCCGAATCCCGAGAAGGGCCTGGGCCTGGGCCTCAGCTTCGTCGCGGCCATCGTCAAGGCACACGACGGTGAAATCCGTGTCGAAAGCGAATTGGGCAAGGGATCCCGATTTGAAATCTTGCTTCCGGCTGGTTCGGCGGTCGCCGCTATCTACGAGCAGCCGACGCTCCAAGGCTGAAGATGACCCGCCGCGAGTGGATGGCAAGCGGACTGCTTGCGAGCGGATTCGCGCTTGCTCGCCCTCGACCCCGGCACTACACCTTTCACGTTCTGGGACTCCTTCATCCACGCAGTCTGTTGATTTGGCCGCAGCCGCCCGGGCACTTACTTATACGAACCACGGGAGGTTCCCGGTCGCTCGAAGGTTCTCAGTCTTGCCCCATCACTGCCGCAGACAGTCCAGTTACCATAACCGGCCAGAACGGCCAAATTTGTCATGTCGTGCTCGAGATCCCTGGTGTGTTCCGGCGTCGATATAGCGGCGTGGCGCGCATTCTCAGCTACGGTGATGAGCTTATTCCGCTCGTGACGATGGATCCAGAAACGGCGGTTTCATCCATTACAGGCGCGGAGATACCGGTCAGTGGCGCACCGCGCGAAGCGCTGATGGCGCAAGCGGTGGTGGCGCGATCTTTTCTAATCGCTGCGGCCCCTCGCCATAAGGGCTTCGATTTCTGCGATACCACGCACTGCCAGTTCCTGCGTTCTCCCGCGGCGGCTGGTTCGGTTGTCGACCACGCTGTCCGCAGCACCGCCGGTATCACTCTGCAAAACCAGGACGCGATCATCCCTTGCCGCTATTCGGCCGCATGCGGCGGCCATACCGATGGGCGCGACGAGCTCGGCTATCGGTATCAATCGGTCGAGTGCGAAGGGTGCCTTCTGAACCACTATGCCCGGCGTGGTCACGGGCTTGGACTGTGCCAGGAAGGCGCGATTTACCTGGCGCGCAAAGGTTGGAGCTATGAACGTATCCTCGGTCTCTATCTGCCGGCGGCGCGACTCACGGCATGATCCGCGCGAAGCACGAACGGTTAGATGCTGTTGGTTCGCATTTGTTCGGCTAGATATTCCGAAGCCCGCATGGATAAAGACAAAATCGTCATCGTCGGATTCTGCCAACCGCACGTCACAAAGCTTGCACCATCGACGACGAATAAGTTCTTAATATCGTGGGTCTGGCACCATTGGTTGAGCACGCTCTTCTTGGGATCATGGCCCATGCGGCATGTGCCCACTTCGTGAATGCTGTAGCCGGGCGGGTTCACTCGATCCGTCTTACAAATGATTTCCCAACCCGCTTCGTGGAACCACTCTTCAATTGTGTCGGCCGCATCCTTCGTGAGTTTGCGTTCGTTCTCCGAATCGCGCGCTTCGATGTGTAGAACCGGAATGCCCCAACGGTCTGTAACTTTGTCGTCAATGCGGACATGGTTTTCGTAGCGCGCAACGCGTTCGCCGAAAATCCCGCCCGCGACACACGAACCGGCATAGCTATCCAGCTTGGCCTGCAACTCCGCGCCATACAGTGGAAAGAAGTTCGGATCGGCATTTCCGCCGCTATTGATATGGACGCAGTAGCCCTTGATGAAATTGCGCCTGTCGCTTGTCTTCAGATTCCGAAAGCGGGGAATGAAAGCGCTCCCGCCCATTAAGCCGGGCACGTCTTTCCCGTCGCGAGCTTCCGGCACTGAAGCCACAACCGAAACTCCATACATCTGGTCGACCAAATAGTGGCCCATCACACCGCTGGAGTTGGCGAGCTTCGAATTCAGCAGTAGCCGGGTACTTTCGAGCGTCCCCGCCGCGAGCACCACGACGCGCGCTTTCACGTGCATCTCGCGGCCCGAATGCCGGTCGACGAAATGCGCGCCATTGGCAAGGCTGGTGTTTTTGTCCACGCTGATCTCGCGAACGATCGCGTTCTGCACGATGTCGAGCTTGTCGGTCGCTAACGCATCGGGTAAGAGGAGATTGATCGAACTGGCCAGCCCATCTTTGCCGAGTGCCGAACGCCATTTCGAGACTTGTACGCCTTGCTTATTGGCAATCTCCGTAAAACGCTTGATCGAATCCGTGTCGGGCGGAAAAGTGCTTTCGACGAAGTCGCCATCGGGAAACTGTGGCCAGCCTTCTTTGCGGCCGGTAACGCGAAAAATCCGCTCGACGCGCGAATAGTAGGGAGCCAGATCTTTTAGGCGGATGGGCCAGCTTTCGCCGGCGCCATCGATCTCAGCCGCATTGAATTCAAAATCGCTCAGACGGAACGACTGCCGCGCCCAGAAGAGCGAACGGCCACCCAGCAGCCGGACGCGGACCCAGTTATACGGTGCATCCGGAGGAGCCGTATACGGTACCTCTTTTTCGTCCACCCATTGGTTGGCATTGAACTCGTTTGCTTGAAAGACATGCGGCAAACGTCCCGGCTTGTCGAATCCGCGATACGGAAGTTCGTACGCGTGTTTGAGGCTACGGTCCTTCTCGTAGTCGGCCTCCGGACCGGCATTCAGCATCAGGCAAGAGATGCCCTTTTGGGTGAGTATATTCGCGGCCATACCGCCGGAGTGTCCTGAACCCACGATCAGGACGTCGTATGTCTTAATTGCCATTTCTTATCCTTCGCTGATCGGATCAATCGGAGACCAATAAAAACCAGTCGTGCGAGACCCGCGCGTGAACAGATGCCCCGACTTCTCGGACGCGGCCGCCCACTCGCGCGAATTCATCGTCGCGGTCCTCAAGTCGTCATGCACTTGGGCGATGAAGTTTTGGAGCGGATCGTTCGGAAGATCCTGCGGCCATGGTCTCGCGATGAACAAGGGCCGCAGAATGGCGTCGGCCTGTCCAGCATCCAAATCGGAAAACGACTTCTGAAACTTGTCGATTGCTTGTTCTTGAAGGCTGTCGAGACCCGATAGATAGAGTTTCTGTCGATCCTCCGGCGATGCGCTGATGATGAAGTCCAGAAACTCCGGAGCTTGCGCTTCGGAAGCGCCAGGATTGTTCTTAAGCGGAGGCACGAGAAGGTCCCCTAACTTTCGCAGCGTCGAAAACTGTGTCGCCGTAAAGTAGCGAGGCGCGGGCTGCCCCGCCAGATCGACCGCGGTCACATCCAAATGCGGAACTGCCCTGGGCTGCCGCGACATCTGTCTGCTTGGAGTACTGGGGGGCGGTTGCTGCTTAGTCGCAGATTCCGTAGCTGCCTGTTCCCCCGCGAGAACGGCGGGAGCGACGGGCGTCATTATAAGACTTCGCACAAAGTTTCGGCGTTTCATATCGTGCACCATAGTGCATTATTTCATGGACGGGATCACCCTCCGACGCAACCGCTTTTGCCATGTCGATAAACTGACAGTTCACACTGATGAAGATCCAAAAAGCTGTTGTTACCGCCGCGGCTCCTGGCCAGCGGACGCTGCCTCTACAAACCGTTATCGATCGCGATGGCCAGGAGAAGGCCGTTCTTCGGATTATCGTCGAAGAGATCCGTCACGCCGGCGTGGATCAGATCGCAGTCATTGTTTCGCCGGGGGACGGAGCGGTCTATGCTCGCGCCGCGGGCGATTCGTCCGTTCGATTCATCGAACAAGAAAAGCCGAATGGCTACGCGGCCGCGCTATCGTGCGCCAGCGGATTTGCGGGCGACGATCCGTTTCTCCACTTGGTCGGCGATCACTTATACGTCTCAGCCAATGGCAATCATTCGGCTCTCGATCTGGTACAAGCCGCTAGTAAAGAGGGGTGCGCCATCTCCGCCGTCCAGGCGACGCGTGAAACATTGCTTCCGCTTTACGGCGCCATCGGCGGCCAACGCGTCGTAGGGAAGAGTAATCTCTATCGAATCGAAAGGGTGATCGAAAAACCCACGCCGACAGAAGCCGAGCAAAGCCTGACTACCGCGGGACTCCGCGCCGGCTATTACTTTTGCTTCTTCGGCATGCACGTACTAACGCCCACTTTCATGGACATACTCGCCCGTCACGACTCTGCAGCAACACCCATCACTGTTTCCGCCGCGCTATCCGAGTTAGCCGGCCGGGAACAGTATCTGGCATTCGAGGAGAAGGGCCGCCGGTATGACGTAGGCGCGAAGTACGGCCTTTTCCAGGCACAGCTTGCGCTGGCATTACAGGGAAAGGATCGCGATACTTTACTCGCGCAGATGGTAGAACTGCTGGCGCTGCAACGCACCGATAGCCGCGAGACCGAGTCACAAGTTTGAGGAAACGCGCCGGATGCAATTAGTTCGAATCATTACCTCGGCGAACCCTGTCGAAAGGAATCGTTCTGTCGACGAGTTCTGCCGCAGCGCTCCCACCAGTGATCTGTTGGCCGAAAGCGCGGCTTTGGATCGATTTTGGCGAACGAACAAGAACCTGTACGAACGAGTCCGCGCACAATTATTTCTCTACTCGATCCATCGGTTTCATCTCCAGCAGCGCCCCGATATACCGCAATCGGGCGTCATTCCTTTTGAGATTAGTTCGCACTTGCTCCGGCGCAGATTTGAGGAGGCGATCCAACTGCTCAATCGCGCCGTGGATGCCGCAGGGCTGAATAGTGCACTTTCGAGTGGTTTTGCCGCGGCTTATCGCGGTTTGGCATTCAAGACACTCGCTGATCAAGTGCGGCAAAGCGTGCGTTCGGTGCGTGGCAATCAATGGATGTCGCGCATTGGACATCCCGCCGATTATCCCCTCAGATTGCGGCCCGAACTGCTGGCGCGCACTTCCGAGAACGCTCTCTATCCCATCCTGAAGGAATCCACGCCGGTCCGGATGGACTTAACGCACAGCGCCTGGAGCGACATCTTCTTCCTGGGGATGGATTTTCCGGAAGGCGCCAAGGTTCTCAACGTCTCAATCGATCTCAGCATACGCGAGCAAAATACTGCGCCCGAGCCGCCGATCGAAGCTTATTTTCGCGTTATAGATGAACCCGTCTTGCGCCTGACTAGCATCGATCTCGCCGCGACGGCGGATATCACTAGCTTTACTGAGTTGTTCGATTTCGGACGCGACTATCTCGGCTTGTTGAAAGCCGCCGTTATTGCTTCCGGGCTGGTACCGCCTGCGATGGAAGGCATTGTTCAACCGGTTAGCGAACTCTTAGAGAGTCTGGTAGGAAACGGCAGGGGAATTGAGCTCGTTAGCCGCGTTCGAAACATTCCCAAAGGCTCGCGTTTGGCCGTTTCCACGAACCTACTCGCCGGGTTGATCTCGGTCTGCATGCGCGCTACGAATCAAGCGCACGCTTTGACGGGTCCACTCGACGAAGCCGATCGCAGGCTTGTCGCGGCGCGGGCGATTCTTGGCGAATGGCTCGGCGGTTCCGGCGGCGGCTGGCAGGATTCTGGTGGCGTATGGCCCGGAATCAAGTTGATCCAAGGAATCGACGCGCAGCCGGACGACCCCGAGTTTGGCATTAGCCGGGGCCGACTCCTGCCGCGGCATCAGATCCTCGGAACCTCTACAATTTCTCGACAGGCTCGCGAAAATCTCCAAAACAGTCTGGTCCTGGTCCATGGAGGAATGGCGCAGGATGTCGGGCCGATCCTTGAAATGGTCACGGAGAAATATCTCTTACGCTCTCCCACGGAATGGCAGGCCCGGCAACAAGCGATCGGTATTCTGGACGAGATTCTGAGTGATCTGCGCGCCGGCGATGTGCACGGGATTGGTGAAGAAACAGAGCGCAATTTTTTTGGCCCCCTGCAAAGCATCATTCCCTGGGCGAGTAACTGCTACACAGAGAAACTGATTGCCTGCACGCGTTCGGAAATGGGCGAAAACTTCTGGGGCTTTTGGATGCTCGGCGGAATGGCCGGCGGCGGAATGGGATTTATGTTCGATCCCGCATTCAAAGCGGAGGCCCAGGATCGGATTCAACAAATTATGCTCCGGACCAAGAGCGAATTGGAGGATGCAGTCCCGTTCGCAATCGATCCTGTCGTCTATGACTTCCGCATCAATGAACGCGGCACGTTCGCTGAGCTGTTGACGAACGGCGCCAACTTAATGCCAGAAGGTTATTACGCTCTGGTTGTGCCTTCCTTACTCCGAATGGATACTCGGTTGATGCCGGCATCCCGGCGCACAGAACTGGATCGTCTCGGCGTGGCCGCTCGCGACAGTTCGAAATACGGGGGCCTGGTCCAGGATCTTTTCGATCGTCTGCTGCCCTCTTCGGCGAATGCCACAACGCAATTGAATCGGACGCTTGCGGATTTGCTGAGCGAAAACGGCTTCGATGCCGTCGAGCACGAGCAAATCAGAACCGGCTTGCGGAATGGCAGTCTCGGACTTTCGCAAAATCGGCTTCCCGTCACAACCAAGATTGAAGACGCGTATCCGGGCGATGTCTTCAATGCCTGTGGAACAGCAGACGCCGCCCTCATGCAATTGGGACAAGATGCGCTCAGCGAAGGTACTGTCGCTGTCGTTTCGTTGGCTGGCGGCGCAGGCACACGGTGGACGCATGGCGCCGGGGTCGTTAAAGCCCTTAGTCCCTTTTGTAAGTTTCAAGGCAAATACCGCAGCTTCCTTGAAGTTCATCTGGCGAAGACTCGCCGCTCCAGCCGCCTCGCGGGAATGGACGTTCCGCACGTTATCACCACCAGCTATCTGACCCACGCTCCGATTCAAAAAGCTGTCGCGACCCAGTCCAATCTCATGTTGTCGCCCGGCCGCAGCATCGGGCTTCGTTTCATACCCATGGCCCGTGATCTCCGCTTTGCATGGGAGGAGATGTCGCAACAAATCCTCGACGAACAGAAGCAGAAGGTCCGGGAGAGTTCACGAGCCGCATTGATCCAATGGGCAGAGCAATCGGGAGAAGGCTCGGATTACACGGACAATATTCCGCTGCAATGCCTGCATCCCACCGGACATTGGTACGAAGTATCGAACATGTTGCGGAACGGCGTGCTTCGCCGGCTCATCGAACAGCGGCCGCAGTTGAAATATCTATTGGTTCACAACATTGACACCGTCGGCGTGAATTTGGATCCCTATCTATTGGGCTTTCACATAAAGACAAGTGCCGCTGTAACCGTCGAAGTCATTTCACGCCAGGTGGAGGACCGCGGAGGCGGGCTGGCGCGTGTGAACGGATACCTCCGTTTGATTGAAGGTTTTGCTCTCCCCTCGGAACGCGATGAGGCGATACTTTCGTTCTATAACTCAAACACATTCTGGATCGACATCAATCAGTTCCTCTCAGTGTTTTCGTTAACGCGTGGAGATTTAGGAGACCACAACCGGGTCGCCGATGCCACCCGCCGTGTGGCGTCCACCTTGCCCAGCTACATCACGCTAAAAGATGTGAAGAAGAGGTGGGGGAAAGGGCAGGAAGATATATTTCCGGTCGCGCAATTCGAGAAGCTCTTCGTCGACATCACCGCAAGAAAAGACCTCACCTGCGTCTTCGCGGCCGTTGCTAGAAAACGCGGCCAGCAGTTGAAGGAACCGGCGCAACTCGATGGTTGGGTGCGCGATGGTTCGGCTGAATTTGCGGATTCGCTCGCCGATTGGGATTGACGAGCTCAGGCGGGCACTTGTCCCATGACGGCCAAGCGACTTACGCGCGGACCCGGCAAAATGATACCGGTCAGATTTAACGGATCAGCGTTAGAAACGGTTACAATCGCATGGGACTCCGCATCGCGGCGAATGGAGCGCAATAAATCGAGCGCTTCGGGGCGAGCGAATTGCTCGCCGGAGAAGCCTGACACGAATCGCCCTCCGCGAATTTCGCCGCGCGCCTCCATGGTACGGAGCACGGGTAACAGATCTCGCCATGGCGGGGCGAGGGTCTCCCGAACCAGCAGATCCCGCAACACAACGCCCCATCTGATGAGCAACTGTCTCGCGAAACGCTGCACGCGGTCTTCAGAGTTAATGGTGGTCGCAACGCGGGACAGTAAGGCCCATCGTCCAGCGGCATGACGCGGTCGCCTCTTGCTACCGCGGCCTTCACCACGCCGCCGCTTCGGATCGATCAGCGCCCGCAGGTTGTCGAATCCATCAGCGGTCACAAATCCGCCCGCCAGCAACTCCCACAAGCCGTCTTCCACTTCGCTTGCCAGTCGACTTGTTTGCCGCACCAGATCGACGAAAAAACTGGCTCCGTTGCGGTTCAAGGCAAGCAAAACATCGCGCGCCGGATGAGAGAGTCCCGATGTCTCCGCGGGACTACCCGTGCTCATTAGCCAATCCGCATCTTCCCGCAATAAGAGCGTTACCGGCGCGATACGCGTGGGCCGCACACGGCGATTCTGCGCTACGGCTGGATGCGGCGACACTCTGGCCCACATCACTTCGCCTGAAAAACAAAGATCGTCCAGAAATTCGGGATCGTACTTCGCAATTCGTCGAGCCAGAATCTCCGATTCCCAGGCCGCCGCCGGGATTTCATATCCTTGCAACTGCCGAATAATTTGAAGCGTCCCATCGGCCCCATGTAATTGGCTTCCGGTCGAAACATGTTGCCAAGACTGTAAGAAGCGCTCGAAATCGAGAGCTGTTACCGGTTCGATTTCGCGACGCAACTGTTCGATTGTGGCGCGATGAATGCGGGCCAGGATGCGCCGGTTGCACCACTCGATTTCGGTCTCCATACCGCGGAAGCGGCCGCGAAGCGCTTGCCCTCGCGCTTCAAGCTTGTGGAGCGCCGCCTCAACCTCGTCAGCAGGAAATGCAAGCTTTTGAGCAAGACCGGCTACTGTCGCCGGGCCAATCGAATCCATCCAGCCGCCAACGATAGCGTCCGAATCGTCCGTAAGCGGCAACCGCTCCGTTGCAACCCAAAACTGAGATCCGTTTCGAACGATTGTGGTAGCACGTCCCGCTTCCACAAGTTCCCTGTAAAATGCCTGCCATTCATCGGCTGGCGGCATTCTCACCAAGGTTAGCAATGCATCGTGCAACTCGTCCGCATCGCGTGCTTCCGGCCACGATTCCTCCGAAATCCGAACGATTGCCGCCGGGTCGAGCATGCCTTCTCCTGCCGTGACATCCGTTCCGAGCTTTTGCCGCAACTGAACCGCGCGTGTGCGGCGCTCTTCGAGCGGCGCGTCGTCGAGAAATGCGTACGGATTCGCGTTCAGAATTTCGTGCGAGAACTGCGAGGCTTGAACGGTGTCGATCGCGACGGTGCGAATACGACCCGCCTCGATCTCTCGTAGAACAGCTTGCAGTCCGTCGAGATCCATGGCCTCGTGGAGACAGTTATCTATTGTTTCATTGACAAGGGGATGGTCTGGAATGCGAATCGGCCCGGTCAGATTTTCCGCGCAGGCCACTTGATCCGGGAAAACCGACGCCAGCAAATCGTCCGAGCGCATTCGTTGGATGGGTGTTGCCACACGCTTGCCACCGTTGAATCGCAGAATCGCAAGCGCTCGCGTGGCATTCCATCGCCAGCGCGCGCCGAACATGGGAGCGGTAAGCAACGCTTGTCGCAACACGTCTTCTATGGTTTGCGCTTTCAAAAACGCAAACACCAACTCCAGTGGAAATGAGTGTTGGTCGCTCAGAGAAAGCACAAGACCGTTATCAGTTGCCGCCGCCTGCAACTCGAAATTGAACGTTCGACAAAAGCGCTTCCGAAGGGCGAGAGCCCAGGCTCGCGTGATACGGGAACCGAACGGCGCATGCAATACAAACTGCATGCCGCCGGCTTCATCGAAGAATCGTTCCGCCACTACAATGCCTTGCGACGGTAGCGCGCCCAATTCGGCCGCCCCGGCTCGCACGTAAACGGCCGCTTGCTTCGCGCCTGCTTCGTCCAGCCCGCATCCCTCCATCAGAAATGCTGGGGCCGGCGTCGTATCCGCGAGGATACACTCCCGAAGTTGTGCCACCTCGGCCGACAGCTCACGCGATCTTCCAGGCGCCTCGCCCAGCCAAAACGGAATCGAAGGGGCAGCGCCATGCGCATCCGTGACCCGAACGCGGCCGGATTCCACACGCTTGATGCGCCATGAATGAGTTCCGAGCAGGAAGACGTCTCCCGCAAGGCTCTCGACGGCGAAATCTTCATCCAGCGTTCCGACAGTCTTGCCGTCCGGCTCGGCGATCACCGTGTAATTTGCGTTCTCCGGAATTGCGCCGCCGGAAGTGATCGCCGCAAGCCGCGCACCGCGCCGGCCCTTCACCCGGCCGTTCACCTGATCGCGATGCAGCAAAGCTCCACTTCTGCCTCGCGATGTTGCAATGCCTTCGGAGAGCATTTCAATGATGCTGTCAAATGCATCGCGCTCGAGATTCCGGTAGGGATACGCGGAGCGGAACAATTCGAAGAGATCGTCCTCTTTCCATGGCTCGGCTGCAGCCGCGGCAACGATCTGCTGAGCAAGGATGTCGAGAGCGTTCTCAGGAATCTCGATTCGCTCCAATTCGCCCTTCCGAATCGCTGAGACAATCGCGCCGCATTCGATCAAATCATCGCGAGTAGTTGGGAATAAGCGGCCCTTCGGTTTTGCGCCAACCCAGTGCCCCGATCGCCCAATCCGTTGCAGCGCGACCGCGATCGATCGAGTGGAACCGATCTGACAAACCAAATCGACTGTTCCAATATCGATGCCCAGTTCCAAAGAAGCGGTCGCGACTACCGCGCGTAATTCACCGCGCTTCAAGCGAGACTCGGCGTCCAACCTAAGCTGGCGCGACAGGCTGCCGTGATGCGGTAAAACGATGTTTGGCCCGAGCCGCTCTCCAAGAGCATGGGCGACCCGCTCGGAAAGCCGCCTGGTATTCACAAACACCAACGTCGTGCGATTTTCGAGGATCAGTTCAGCGATCCGATCGTAGACATCGTTCCATAGTTCCGTGCTGGCGACGGCGCTCAGTTCATCGCGCGGCGCCTCGACCGCAAGATCCATGTCACGCCGGTGCCCGACATCCACGATTCGCGTGCCGGGCCCAAGAAGACAAGCTACTTCTTCAATAGGCTTCACCGTCGCCGAAAGGCCTATCCGCTGCGCACGATGGGCGGTCAAGGCATCGAAGCGCGCAAGAGACAACGTCAGGTGCGAGCCGCGCTTGTCGTCCGCGATGGCGTGAATCTCGTCCATAATCAGAGTCGAGACGTTTCGCAACATCTCGCGCGATTTCTCAGCGGTGAGAAGAATGAAGAGCGATTCCGGCGTTGTAACTAGGATGTGCGGCGGCTTCTTCAACATCCTGGCGCGTTCAAACATCGGCGTATCGCCGGTTCGAACAGCGGTCCGAATCGGCATCATAGGAATGCCTTCCCGGCTTGCCAAAGCGGCTAATTCGGCAAGCGGCAATTCCAGATTTCGATGCACGTCATTGCTGAGCGCTTTTAGCGGCGAGACGTAGACCACTTGGATCTCATCCGGCAATGATTGCGCGCGCGCGGCGCGAACCAGCCGGTCCAGACAAATAAGAAAGGCCGCTAACGTCTTGCCCGAACCAGTGGGCGCCGATATCAGAGCGTCGTGTCCACTGGCAATTTCGCGCCAGCCCAGCACCTGAGGCTGAGTGGGAGAGTTAAAACGGTCCGCGAACCATTCGCGAATTAGCGGATCGAAGCCGGACAACGACATAAAGGAGTTCTCTTACTAGGATGCCTCAAGACCTTATGGCGCCGCGCAGCGTCGGGGACGGCCGGTGGTATGCTGCGACCAAATGAGCGCAAATGTCGCAAGGCGCGATTTCGTTCGCGCCGCTCTGCTTACATCATGCCTTCCGGTGATCCCAAGGCTTGGAATTGGATCGCCCACTGACGATGAAAGGACCGCGTGGTATCGCAGCGCCAAGTTCGGCATGTTCATTCACTGGGGTCCTTACTCGCTCGCGAGCGTCGAAGCATCCTGGCCAATTATGCGGCCGACCCCCGGGGGAATTACAGAGGCGGAATACCGCGCCCTCCCAAAGCGCTTCAATCCCGCCAGATTCGATCCCGCCGCTTTTGTCGACCTCGCGCGGTCCGCGGGCCAGCGATACATGGTCTTCACAACCAAGCACCACGACGGCTTTTGCATGTTCGATTCGTCTTACACGAATTACAAAATCACGAACACACCATATGGCAAAGATATTGTGGCCCAGTTGTCGAAGGCCGCCGCAGCCGACGGGATGCCACTGGGCTTCTACTACTCGCCTCCCGACATGAACCATCCGGACTATCGGGACACATCGAAACTTGCGAAGGAGAATTGGCAAGGACAACCGGAGCGCCCCGAATGGCCGATATACCTCGACTACATGCAGCTCCAACTGAGCGAGTTACTCACGCGCTATGGCCCCGTAGCCGTCATCTGGTTCGATGGGCTCTGGCATCAGGAGAAATATGACGGCCAACGCTTCGTCAAGCTCATTCGCAGCCTGCAGCCACGGACGTTGGTTAACAACCGCATCGGCGTCGAAGGCGATTTCGAGACACCGGAACAGTTTATCCCGAAGTCCATTCCGACAAAGAACGAGAGCGCCGGATGGCTGAAACAGCAAAGTCCCAGTTCTTCGAAAGTGCCCGCTCCTGAAGATTTCCGCCTCTGGGAAACCTGCATGACCATCAACAACACATGGGCATACAACAAGAACGACCACGAATATAAATCGGCTGAGTTCCTGATCCGCAGCCTGGTGGAAGTCGCGAGTCGTGGAGGCAATTTCCTGCTCAACGTCGGGCCGAGACCGGATGGCACGATTCAGCCGGAATTTCAAGAGCGCCTTCGCGGCATTGGAAAATGGCTGGAGACTAACGGCGAATCGATCTATGAGACAACATATGGTCCCATCCAGGGCCTTCCGGCTCTGCGTACTACTGCGAATGCCAACTCAATTTTTGTTCACGTGTTCGATTGGCCCACAGCAGCTTTGGAACTATCTGGGTTCGGGACAAAAATCTTATCGGCCCGCCTGCTGGCCGATGGAAAGCCTCTCGTCTTCAGACAAACCGAAGATCACATGGCTATTGATCTGCCGGCGCAAGCCCCCGATACTAATGTTTCTGTGATTGCCCTGCAAAAAGCCTAGTGCCGCTCGGCTAAGTCGGAAGCTTCGACCGATCCCAGCCTCCGCCCAGCGCTTTGATCAGCAGAACGCTCGCTTCCATGCGGCGCCGTATAAGATCGGCCTCGGTCCGCTGATTACTCAGAGCGATGCTCTGGGCGGTAATTACTTCGAGATAAGTTACTAACCCGCCTTTATACCGATTGGTCGACAACTGCACGGAGTCTTCGGCGGCCAGCGTAGCTTCATGCTGTTTAGCAGCTTCTTGCTCCAGGATGCGCAAAGCGGAAAGATTGTCCTCCACCTGCTCGAAAGCGCTAAGCGTGGCCTGGCGATAATTCGCAACGGTTGCATCGTAGCCGGCCTGCGCGGACTCCGATTCCGCCCGGCGGCGCCCTGCATCGAAGATAGTCTCGAGCATCGTCGGACCGACTGCCCAGAATCGACTGGGCCAATTGAACCAGTTCGATATATTCGATCCTTCCAGCCCACCGGTCGCGCTCAGCATTAATTGCGGAAAGAACGCGGCTCGCGCGATGCCAATCTCCTCATTGGCCGCCGCCATTTGGCGCTCCGCCATCGCGATATCGGGACGGCGCTGCAAGAGAAGTGACGGGACGCCGATCGGGATAACCGGTAACGTTTGGTCCTCGATCAAAGGCATCGGCGCTAGCGCGAACGATTCGGGGGGCTTCCCAATCAACACGGCGATTGCGTGCTCGTATTGGGCGCGCGCCACGGCGACATCAATATCTTGTGCCTGCGTGGTGTCCAACTGTGTCTGCGCTTGTGCGACTTCCGCCTTTGCAGCGATGCCACCGAGAAACCGATTGCGCGTCAGGTCCAGCGCCTTCGTGTACGCCACCAACGTATCGTCAAGAATGCGTTTTTGTTCGTCCGCGCTTCGCGCCTCGTAATAATCGATCGCCAGCTCCGCATGCAGGCTTAGCTTCACGGTCTCCAGATCCGCGGCGCTTGCTTGCGCTTGTTGTTTGGCTGCCTCGATAGCCCGTCGAATCCGGCCCCAAAGGTCGACCTCGTAGTTCATGTCGATGGGCAGCACAAAGTCGCCGGTTGTTTCGTAGTTGCCAAGTGCATACGGACGGTTGGATGAAAGGCGTTCGTTGGATATCGACGGACTTGTTCCGATAGTGGGGTAGAGCGCCGACCGGTTATATCGAACGTTGGCGCGCGCTTGTTGATAATTCGCCGCCGCCACTTTCAAAGTCTGATTGGCCGCATCCACCTGGTCTTCGAGCGCATTCAATTGGGGATCGCCGAACAGCTCCCACCATTTGCCTCGCATCAGGGAGTCGTCCGGATGCGCCAGGGTCCATCCTTTACCGCCCTGAAAGCTCGCCGGCGGGGCTTCCTTGTAAGCGGGCGGCGTCGGAACCGCGGGCGTCTGGTACTTTGGCCCTACCGTGCAACTTGTCAGCGCAATCGCCGCCACTGCGACGGCAACCACTCGCCACTTCATGATGTTGAACCTCGTGTGATCTGCACCGGTTCGCCAGTGCTGATGGAATCGCTTGGGTTCACGATCACCTGGTCCGCTGGCGAAAGGCCATTGATAATCTCAACATCGTTTCCGAAATCGCGGCCCATTTTCACGTTCTTCAATTCCACTCGTCTATTCCTGACCACCGCCACCTGCAAGCCCTCGGCTCGAAAGATTAATGCGTTCACCGGCACCGTCAGAGCATTCGTCCGCGACGGCAGCTTCAGATGTACCATCGCGTAAGCGCCGGGCAGCAACTCGCCGGTCGAGTTGTTGACGTCAACCTCCACCAGCAGCGTTCGAGATGTCATGTCGATGGCATCGGATGTGCGAACCAGACTTCCGCGAAAGGTACGGCCCGGGAACTCGGCGAGGGTTACGCCGGCATTCACGCCCGGCCGAGCGACCCGCCAGTACGTCTCAGGAACGCTCACGTAGACGCGCAGCACATTGGTTGCCGCCTCGTGAAACAATTCCTTGCCAGGCGCGTTTGCGCCGGCATCGATCAATGCTCCGATATCGACGTTGCGCGCTGTGATCACACCATCGAAGGGCGCATAGACCTTCTCAAACGAGACGATCTCCTCCAACCGATGCTCGTTCGACATCATGGAGTTGACGATCGCCTTCTTGGCCGCTAAGTCGCTGACCTTCTCGTCTGTAACCTGCTGTGACACAGAATCGGTTTTCAGTAGAAACTGGTACCTCTTGGCGGTACTCTGCGCCAAATCGAGATTGGCCTGCGCAGTTGCCAGATCGGCCTTAGCTTGCTGCAGTTGCCGGTCGATCTCAGGTGTTTCTATGTCCGCCAGCAGTTCGCCCGACCTGACGTGCGCGCCAATATCGACATACCATTTTCGCAAATAGCCGCTGGCCCGGGCGTAAATCGGCGTATCGGTGAACGCCTGCATGTTGCCGGGAAGCGCAATCTCTTCCAATTCGTGGCTCGAACGCGGGTGAATCACGGCAACCGATGGAATGGCGAGTTGATCGGTCTGCCGGGCCAGCGCCGATTCCGCTCGCGCACGTGAATTGAGTCCGGTAACGATGACATAAGACAGGATAGCCGAGGCAACTAGCAAGACCAGTAACCCACTGATCCACGACCGGCCTTGCCTGGGCCGCGCTGCATTGTTCTTCGTGGGTTCTAACGTTTGTCCTTCTTCGACTTGCATATATTTCTCCGTCAAATGTGAACAGGCCGGTCCATTCGATTAGCGCCTTCTTCGGCCGCATCCTCACGTTTCGATCGGTGTAGCAGGCTGAATAGCGACGGCACAAAGAACAAAGTCGCCACCGTGGCGCACAGCAACCCGCCGATCACTGCGCGGCCTAAAGGAGCATTCTGTTCTCCGCCTTCTCCCATGCCGACAGCCATCGGGATCATGCCAATAATCATGGCCAAGGCAGTCATCAGCACCGGCCGGAATCGCGTGGACCCGGCCTGCAGCGCGGCTTCCATCGAATTTCCATGCAGCGCGAGCTGATCTTTCGCGAAGCTGACCACCAGAATGCTATTTGCCGTCGCCACGCCCATGCACATAATGGCGCCCATCAACGCCGGCACGCTCAGCGTCGTGTGCGTCGCAAACAGAAATACGACAATTCCCGCCAATGCCGCAGGCAGGGCACTAATAATGATGAACGGGTCCAGCCAGGATTGGAAATTAACCACAATTAGCAAATAGACCAAAACAATCGCAAACACCAACCCGGCCAGCAAGCCCAAGTAGGAACTCTTCATCGTCTCAAGTTGTCCGCGAATGACCGCCTGCGTTCCGCGCGGGAGATACTTTTTGTTTGCGTTCAGCACCTGCTCGATTCCCCGGCCTACCGCTCCCAGGTCACGGCCTTGAACGGAGCCGTAGACGTCTACTGTGCGCCGGATATCGTAGTGCGTGACTACACCCAATTCGTTTCCGCGGCTGATAGATGCGATGTCGCTCATGATCTCCGGCTGCTTCTGCCCTGCCCCGCTAATCGGAATATTGGAGAGGTCCGACATCGACTGAATCTCGTATTGCGGGGTTTGCGCCACCAGGTTATAACTCACGCCGTTCTTGTAGTTCAACCAGAACGTTGGGGCGGTCTGAAAGCTTCCGCTCAATGAGATCAACAGGCTGCGCGCCACATCGTTCTGCGTAAATCCGCTCTCGGCGGCTTTGGTACGATCCACTTGAATGTGAAGTTGCGGCTCGTCGAAAACCTGGTGGATGTGCAAATCCACCGCTCCTGGAATCCGCTGCAATTGAGGCAGAATCCGGTTGGCAAAAGCGCGGCTGGCCTCCACGTCGTTGCCTACAATCTGCAAATCGACTGGCGCCGGCAGACCGAAGTTCAAAATCTGGCTCACCATGTCGGCCGGGAGAAAATAAAACGTCGTGCCGGGAAACTGTTTCGGCAGATTTTTACGCAGCTCGGCCACGTATTCGTCTGTCGGCCGATGCTTTGTGGCAAGTGTCACCAGAATATCCGCGTCACCCGTGCCAATCTGGCCGGAGTTGCTGTAGGACAGATTGATGCTGCTATACGGCAATCCGATGTTATCCAGGATCGTCACAAGCTGATCTTTAGGAACTTCCCGCCGGATCGCGTTGTCGACTTGATCGCACAAGCGCGCGACTTCTTCGATCCGCGTACCTGTCTTAGCCCGAACGTGCAATTTAAATTGCCCGGCGTCAGTCGATGGGAAAAAGTCCTGGCCGAGAGATGGCACCAGAGCGGCTGCGGATAGGCACACTAACAGGAACACCGGCACAAAGATCGACCGGCGATAGACCATTGTAGTCAACAGCGCTTGATAGTCGGCGCGAACCGCTTCGAAGGCGCGCTCAAACGCCCGCTGGAACAATTTGAACGGGTTGTGAGTACGTCTTGAGACATGCTCCTTGGCCCGTAACAAATACATCGCAAGCGTTGGCACCAGAGTTCTCGAAAGCACATACGACGCGAGCATCGCAAACATCACGGCCTCGGCCAGCGGCACGAATAGATAACGCGCCACGCCGCTCAAGAAAAACATCGGCAGAAATACAATGCAGATACAAAGCGTGGAAACCAGCGCGGGCACCGAAATTTGCGCGGCGCCTTCCAGGATCGCAGTGTGCAGGTCGTGCCCTTCTTCGAGATATCGTTCGATATTCTCGATCGTTACCGTCGCATCGTCCACGAGAATTCCAACGGCCAGCGCCAGACCGCCTAGCGTCATGATGTTGATCGTTTCGTGCAGGGCGCTCAGCACGACCACCGAAGTCAGGATCGAGAGCGGAATAGAAATCGCGATGATCACTGTGCTGCGCCAACTGCCGAGAAACACGAGAATCATGATCCCGGTCAGGCAGGCGGCAATGATCGCCTCGCGCACAACGCCCTGAATTGCGGCGCGCACAAAGATCGATTGATCGGCTAGTGGTTGAATCTTCAACGCGGGCGGCAGCGTCGACGCCACTATGGGAAGCGTCTTCCGGATGCCGCTCACAATGTCCAGAGTCGATGCATTACCAGCCTTGAAAACGCTAAGCAGGACGCCCCGCTGGCCATCCTGCCGCACAATGTTGGTTTGCGGAGCGAAGCCGTTGCGGGCATGCGCCACGTCGCGCAGATAAATCGTCGCGCCATTTACCACCTTAACCGGGAAGTCGTTGATCTCCTCCACCGTGCGGGGGCTCATGTTCATGCGCACGTCATATTCGAACTGGCCCATCTTGGCCGTTCCGGACGGCAGCAAGAGATTTTGCGCATTGATGGAATTCAAAATATCCGGTGGCGAAAGCCCCTTTGCCTGCATCTGCGCCGGATCCAAATCGATCATGATCTGCCGCTGCTTGCCGCCGTATGGCCATGGGATGGAAGCGCCCGGCACCGTCACCAGTTGCGGGCGAATAAAATTCTGCCCAAAATCGTTCAGGTCCTGCTCCGTCAGCGTTTTGCCCGAAAGCGCAAGTTGGAGGATTGGTACTGTGGATGCGTTATAAGTCAGCACCAAGGGTGGCGTAATGCCGGGGGGCATTTGCCGCAAGGCGGTCTGCGAAACCGCGGTTACCTGAGCGATGGCTGTCGTGACGTCCGCATTCGGTTGAAGGAATATTCGTACGACCGCCGTACCGCTTAGCGTCGTTGATTCAATGTGTTGTACATCATTCACCAGCGTCGTTAAGACACGTTCATACACCGACGTGATGCGCCCTTCAAACTCTTCGGGATTCAAACCGTTGTACTGCCAAATGACTGAAATTACAGGTATATTGATATTCGGGAAGATGTCGGTTGGAGTCCGCAGAATCGCGATCGGGCTGATAATTAGAATCAACAGCGCCAGGACGATGAAAGTGTAGGGGCGCGAGAGCGCTACTCGTACGATCCACATGTTGAGGGACTATCCACTGGTTGTTCCGATTATTTACGGTACTAGAAAGTTTCGAAAACCTGCAACAGCGGAGCAGAATTGGCCATCGAACGGGCGGCCAAAATGATCCGCGTTGAGGAAGATTCTCCGAAAGGCCGCGGGCGTCCGCGCGACGAAGAGGCGCGGCAGCGCATTCTCGATGCGGCTTTGGAAGTCTTGGAGGAGGTTGGCTTCGCCCAGGTCACCACCGAAGCGATAGCTGAACGCGCGGGGGCTAGCAAGGCGACGATTTACCGTTGGTGGCCGAATAAGGCGGCTGTGTTGATTGAGGCTTTTCGCGAAGCGGTTAGTCCCGAATTGCCGTTTCCGGATACCGGTTGCGCACGAAAGGATATTCAGCTTCAATTGCGTAGCTTCGTAAACATGCTGACGGGCCGCCGTGGACGCATCTTCGCGGCGTTTCTCGGCGCCACCCAAAACGACGCCGAAGTAGCTGCGGCCTTCCGCGCCTCCTGGTTGACACCGCGCCGCACCGAAGCCAAATCCGCCCTAGCGCGGAAGATCGAGCGAGGAGAACTCCGCCGAGGCCTGGACCTCGACGTCATCCTCGACCTCCTCTATGGCCCCATCTACTACCGGGTGCTGACCGGCCATGGCCCCCTCACGACCGAGTACGCCGACCAATTGGCCGACGCCGCGCTGCGGGGATTAGCCCCCACTAAGCCTATGATGAACGGCCTTTCTTGATGCGCCGATGCTCACCTTTACATTCTACTGGAATCGTTGTATTGTCCACCTAGAATGTCTACCAATCCACCAAAGAGCGCATCGAACTTGGACCGATACGATGCGCTCGCGAATGTCCTTATCGAAATCTTCCAAAATACGCTTACGCCTCATCGTTCAACTCCCTGTTCAACCGGCCGGAGTAGATTGTCTACAATTGTTGATAGACTAGGTATATGGGTAAGCCGACCGATCTTGTTCAAGGAACTCTCGATTTATTGATTCTTAAAACTGTCTCTCTCGAACCCAAGCACGGTTGGGCGATCGCGAAGCGCATCCAACAGGTTTCCCGAGAGGCCCTCCAGATCCAGCAGGGGTCGCTTTATCCAGCGCTTCATCGCCTGGAGCAGCAAGGCTGGATCAAGTCTGAGTGGCGGTCCACGGAAACGGGCCGCATGGCAAAGTTTTACTCGCTCACCCGGTCCGGTAGGCGTCAATTCGAGAAGGAATTAGCAAATTGGACTCGTCTGTCTTCGGCGATCGATCTCGTGGTCCAGGAGGGGTGACGTGCGCACGTTAGACAAACTCGGTCTGCGCCTACGGTCGCTGTTCTTTCGCCGCAATGTGGACCGTGAGCTCGAAACCGAACTCCGGTTTCATCTCGATCAACTCATGGAAGAGAACGCCGCTGCCGGAGTGTCCTCTGATGAGGCGCGCAGGTTGGCGCTGCTCAAAATGGGCGGCCTTAGCCAATTTCAGGAGGAGTGCCGCGATATGCGAAGCGTGAACTATATCGATGATCTTTTTCGCGACCTTCGGTATGCCGGGCGCAACCTGCGGCGGAATCCGGGCTTTGCCACGCTCGCAGTTCTGATCATGGCCCTGGGCATCGGCGCCAACACGGCTGTTTTCAGCGTCGTGAATGCGGTGCTTTTGAAGCCACTTTCCTATCGTGACCCGGACCGAATCGTCACGCTCACGAACTATTCGACGAGCCGCGATGCGCCTACTGCGCTTTCGAAGCAAATATCGATCCCCGACTTTCAGGATTGGCAGGACCAAAGTTCGTCCTTTGAGGCGATGGCCTACTACTCCTCGGGTGAGACGGCGGTGATGCGGAGCTCCACAGCCGAGTACGCGCGAGTCACGAGCGTGAGTCCCGAGTTCTTCCGCGTCTTTGCCGTTGAGCCGTTGATCGGCCGCTCGTTCACGGGTGAAGAAATAAAGCGGGGCGCCGGCGGAGCCGCGATGATCAGCTACACGTATTGGCAGAGCCATTTCGGCGGCGACCCCAGTGCACTGGGGCAGACCGTGCGCTGCCCTGAGCCGAGACCGATTGTTGGAGTGCTTCAGGCGGGTTTCCGATTCCCTAACAACACGGATATTTGGGTGTCGGCGGTTGGGGAACCCGGATCGCGTGGAGGGCAAAACTATCTTGCCGTGGGGCGGCTGAAAGCCGGCGTGCCGCTCAAACGGGCGGAAACCCAGATGACTGCTATCGCGCGGCGTTTGGAAGAGCAGTTTCCGGAAACCAATAGGGGCCGGAGTGTAGCCGTGACAAGGCTGAGCGATGAAATGGTGGGTAACGTTCGCGTAATGCTTTACCTCTTATTGGGCGCCGTGACGGTCTTGCTTCTGATAGCGTGCGCTAATACCGCGACGCTGCTGCTGGGCAAGGCCACTGCACGCACCCGCGAGGTCGCTGTTCGGGCCGCATTGGGAGCGAGCCGGAAGCGCATCATGAGGCAATTAGTCACGGAAAGCTTACTGCTGGCTCTCGTGGCAGGCCTTTCGGGGCTTATGCTCGCGTATGGGGGATCGAAAATACTAGTGGCGCTGGCTCCCGCTAACGTGCCGCGCCTAGCCGAAACGGACATCGATCGATGGGTGCTCGCATTCACTCTTGGAATGTCGGTGATCACGAGCCTGCTATTTGGTTTGGTCCCCGCATTCTATGCGTCAAAAGCAGAATTGAGCGACGCGCTAAAACAGGGAGGAACGCGCATTGCGACTGGCGGCCGGATGGCCGGTGTTCGCGGCGTACTGGTGGTGGCTGAAATCGCCCTAGCCGTGACGCTTGTCTCGGCAGCAGGTCTGCTTATCAAGAGCTTTGTAGCTTTGCACAATGTGGATTTGGGTTTTCAGCCCGAACACGTGCTCGTCATGCGAGCAACCGTGCCGGCGCCGGCCTCCGGTGGCATGGCACGCACGCGCCAGTTCTTCAAAGATATGCTTGCTCAAGTTGCCCCGTTACCCGGCGTGGTGGCGGCCGGAGCGACCATGGCCCCACCCGGATATGTGGATTCGACGGGAGGGTATCTAATCGATCAGTTGCCAGCGCATCCGGATTGGAGTCGCGCACCGAGCGTGGTGCTTTCCATTGTGGCGCCTGGCACGTTCGCGGCGCTTGGAATTCCGCTTAAGAGCGGACGCGACTTCAGTAACAGCGATATGGCGGACAGAGCCTTTGTCGCCGTTGTAAATGAATCACTGGTTCGAAAATCGTTTCCCAACCAAGATCCGCTCGGCAGAACCATCTTCTGTCCGTTCGATTCGCTAACGGGCATGAAGATCATTGGTGTAGTTGGTAACGTGAGGCAACGCGGTCCGGACCGGGACCCGATGCCGGAGTGCTACATGCCGTATCTGCAGCATGCGTTCAACGGAGCGACTTTGAGCTTGGTTGTGCGGACTGCAGGCGATCCGAGGGCGCTCACACAGACATTGCGGCGCGTGGCGCATCAAACCAATCCGGACGCACCGATGAAATTCACGACCATGGAGGCCATGCTTTCCGAGGGCGTCGCCGCTCCTCGGTTTCGGACGGTTTTATTTGGTATTTTCGCCGGCTTGGCCGTGTGTCTTGCCATGGCCGGGGTGTATGGTGTGATGGCGTTTGCTGTCGGTCAAAGATCAAGCGAAGTCGGGGTTCGGATAGCACTGGGCGCGAGCCGAGGCTCTATCGTGTGCCTTGTTCTCGGGCAGGGACTGGTGCTGGCTTGCATTGGTGTAGGTTTGGGATTGGCCGCCTCATTTGCCGTAACACGCTTGCTTAAATCCATACTGTTTGAGGTTCAGCCAAACGATCCATTGGTGTACGTGGCCGTCGCAGCGCTACTGGGTATCGTGACATTGCTGGCTGGCTATCTTCCGGCAAGTCGCGCTGCCAAAATCGATCCCGCGGTTACGCTAAGACAGGAATAGACGCAGCCGCGACCGGAATCCATCTTGCCGGACAAACCTATTTCCGTAGCCTGAATCCGAAACTACGGAAAGGCCGATGCGCATCTGGCGGCTGAAATATAAACCCATCGGCGTCCGCTGATATCGAGGAGAACTCGGAAGGCTCTCTCCGACATGTTATGCCAGGCCTATCCGTAATAAGTCCTCATTACGAGATCTCAACGGCCGGATACTGTTCAGCGTATTCGTCGCCATTGCAGCCGTAGTAAGTGACGACGCGTCTACTGAAGTCGACATCGTAGCGGACAACTCCGGCGTGCCATGAAGCTGCTAGAAACTCCGGGAATGTGCTCTCGCCGGCCTGGTCTGTTCGCAGAGCAGCGATGAGTGCTTCGTGAGCTTTCGGCAGAGCTGCGTAAGCTGCTGGGAGGCGTGGCGATTATCGGGAGCTGGCCTGCAAACGTTTAATCGCAGCGGGTTTCACTCTGATGAAAAGCTTGTCCCATTGGATGTGATTGCCTGTAGAAGTGGG
>DATAXY010000047.1:0-48040 GCA_036272835.1 Bryobacteraceae bacterium | reverse complement strand
GTTTTGACCGGCAGCCATGCTGGATGGAGTTGAGGCTGGTGAGCGTCGCGCGCGGGATGTCGTCGTGGAGCTTTTTGGCCATTTGGTCTTCTTGAGCGCAAGTGTCGCGCGGCGGCGGGCCGAAGACGGTGAGTAAATGGGCGTAAGTAGACGAAACGAAGGGAGAAATATTTTTGGGGAGTTTTGGGAACGGCGGCGCGGCGCCGCGAGCGGTCAGCCGGCAGCTCTCAGCCGTCGGCTAAGAGGAAAGCCTTTATTTATAGTTAATTACGGGGAAATTACCAAACGGAATCTCTCAAGAGTAAGATAGATTACTAAGTGTTCGATTCCAAAAACAGAGCCGCGGCGTGCGCGGCTCCGTTAGCGTACGTTAGCTGAGAGCCGATTGCTGAAAGCTCAATGCTGCGAGTTCGTCGGTGTGAAATTGCTCGTCGGCGGCGGAGTCGTCGTTGTCGGAGCCGGGGTGGTTGTGGGGACCGGGGTGGTTGGCGCAGCCGTCCCAGTCGGGGTAGTAGGCGTAGTCGGAGTATCCGTGCTATCGGTGGAATCGCCGCTATCGGGACGACGCTTCAGTTTCGGACGATCCTCGTCGTCGCCTTTAGAGTTAGCCGAAGGATCACTGTCGTCTTGAATCGGTGTGTTGGAATTCGGGTGGCGACGCAGGGTTGGCTTGTTCGGATCGTCGTTAGTGGTGCCCGCCGAGGCCCTGTCGGGCCGCCGCTGGTTTTCGAGCATCGCCAGCCGGGTCTTCACATCGTTAAATTCCGAGGTGGTCACCACATACTCGGGCTTGGCCTTCAGAATGTCCTGGATCTCTTTCTGAGCCTTCACGATACGGTCTTCCGTGGGCGGATGCGTCGCAAACAGCTTCGACACGCTGCCGGGTTTGCGTTTTTCCATCGTTTGGATCTTTTCGAAGAAATCTACAAAGGCGGTTGGGTCGTACCCCGTCTTATACATATATTGGAGACCCAGATAATCGGCCTGAGCCTCATTGGCACGGGAGAACTTTAGGAACGTCATCGGGATCAGGAGTCCGGAAGCCTCATAGGCAAGATATGGGGCCATGCCGCCCATGAAGATCAGGGGGATCGTCGCGAGCTGGGCTATTTCACCGCGAGTCGCCTGGCATGTGCCATGACGGGCGGCGACGTGCGCGATCTCATGCGCCATCACACCGGCTAACTCGGCTTCGGAATCCGCAGCAAGGACCAGCCCCGAATCCACGAAGAAGAACCCACCAGGCAGCGCGAACGCGTTCACAGTGGGATCTTCAATCACCTTAATTGTGAACGGCACTTTGGCATCCGAGTTGCGCACCAGATTCTGCCCAATGCGGTTCACGTACTCGGAAACGATCGGGTCGTTGATGATCTTGGACTGCCGTTCGACCTGTTGGGCGAGCTGCTTGCCCAGCCCAATTTCCTTCTCTAGCGAATAGAAATTGACTTTGCAGTTGACGGTTCGGTCTCCGATCGCATCGGGATCGTCTTTCTTACCGCCTTCCTGGGAGAAGGCGCTGAACGGTACGGCTAAGAGCATCGCCAGGGCGAAACTCGTCGTGGAACTGAGGGGGAGCAGACGCCGCATAAAACTCCTTTTACTGCCGATGAATCGAGCCCGGACCATCGCCCAGCCTGAATTCACCTTCACCTAGTATAGGCCTAAAATGCGCTTCCGATAAGGCAACTCGCGCGGAATCAGGGAACTCACGAATATTAACGTATGCTCAGAGTGATGAGTTTCGAAAAAGCGCCAGCGGCGGAACCTGCCACAAAAGCCGGTGCACCTCTTCATGAGAGATACCAGGACGAATTTCCCGTCTCGCGTAATCTGATTTACCTTAATCACGCCGCCGTCGCCCCCCTCTGCCGGCGATCGGCCGATGCAATGCGGGACTTCGCCGAGGATGCCTGCATCCACGGCTCGCTTCACTACGACAAGTGGATGAAAACATACGCCGAGCTCAGATCGTGCGCCGCGGAGCTGATTAATGCCTCGGCGGACGAGATTGCGATCGTCAAGAACACCTCCGAAGGGATCTCGATTGTCTCTCTCGGTCTCGACTGGAAGCCGGGCGACCGCATCGTCGCCTTCAAAGAGGAGTTCCCGGCGAACTATTACCCGTGGCTTCGCCTCGCCTCCCGCGGAGTTGATATTACCTGGCTTTCGATCTACGACCCGCTCGAAACGATCGCCGCCGCGGTTCCCGGCGCGCGCCTTCTCGCAATTAGTTATGTCAATTACCTTAGCGGTTACCGGGTGGATCTGCCGGCTATCGGTAAGCTATGCCGCCAGCACGGCGTTTTCTTCTTCGTCGATGCGATACAAGGGATGGGCGTTTACCCGATTGATGTGCAAGCCTCAAATATCGACGCTTTGGCGGCCGACGGGCATAAATGGATGTTGGGACCCGAGGGTAGTGGTGTTTTATACGTCCGCCGGGCCTGGCTCGACCAGATCGAACCCGTCGAGTTTGGCTGGACCAACGCCGCGACTTATGCCGACTATTCCTCCCGCGATATGACTCCGCGCGCAGACGCCGGCCGTTACGAGTGTGGAACGCTCAATACCATCGGCTGTTTCGGCCATCGCGCCTCCCTCGGACTGCTTCTCGAAGCGGGCGTTTCGCAGATCCAGCAGGCGGTAACCCATCTAGCCGATCTACTCGACTCCGGAGTACGGGCTAAGGGGTATGAAGTGATGGTCGAACGTAGGCCGGAGACCTGCTCCGGAATCGTCAGCTTTCGTCATCGCGACCTGGATAGCCGGACCATTGTCAGCGAGTTGAAGAGAAATCGGGTAACCGCCGCTCCCCGTCAAGGATGGGTACGCATGTCGCCCCATTTCTATATCAGCTCCGCTGCCATCCAAGAGGTCTTGGATCTGTTGCCTTAGCTGCGCCACTTCAGAGGTACAGACTTATATCCGGAGCAGGCCACTCGGTTGAAAAACCACCGCTTGGTGACGCGCGCGGCTCAGAATGGTTGCGGTTCCCAACGAGCGGCGCGCGCTAGCAGATCGCTTAGCTGCGGTAGCCCAGTTTGTCTTCATCGAAGCGCTCGTCTTTATTCGGTTCGCGCAGCAACGCGAACACGGCGACCAGGATTTGAGCCGCGAGGAGAACGATCCAGATATTCATGCGATGGTATTCGCACGGATCTGGCCAACTCAGTCCATTTCTAACTTCCTGTATTCAAAGGGCTTTCTCGTAGATATTTACCGGCGCGTCCCCGAATGAAACCGTCCGGCGCGCCGTTTTGGTTGGGCCGTTCCGTTTTGGGATAGGAGCGTGAGGAGCCAGAAATCAGCGTCGCCTTGGGTTATCGGTCAGCCGCTGCAAGCGGAACTGTGGCGCAGGCTGTCAAGCCTGGTCACGAGCGCCACTCTCCGGTAACTCTGTTTCGACCACGAGGCGCAAACGCCGGTAAACCCTTCGCGACTACCCGCGAGTAATCAGCACGGCCCAGCCTTCCGACATCTCACTTTACGTTCGGGTGGCTTGCTTTCGTTCCGCCTCCGACCCTCGGATACCGAACCGTGCCCAGTCTACCCTTTTGAGCGCGGGGGTGGAATTGTGATTCGTATTCGCGAACGATTCGTCGTCCACGGCTATTTTCGATCAGTTCCGCCGTTCCAATATGCTGCAATGTGTAAATGGAAGCAGTGCCACGCGAGAATCAATGAATTGGTCTGATCTGCTCAATCCTAGCCGCCGCCGACGTACCACCAGCACTGGGGACGATAGAGCGCAGTTTGAAAGGGATTTCGACCGCTCGGTGTTCTCAACGCCAGTAAAACGGCTGCAGGACAAGGCGCAAGTATTTCCGCTTGAGCCCCACGATGCTGTCCGCACTCGCCTTACGCATTCTCTTGAAGTATCTTGCGTCGCCCGGGGCTTAGCAACCAGTGCGTCCAAGTGGCTCATCAAAGAGGGTGAAATCAGCCAGGGCGCGGACCGGTCAATAGAGGCGATCGCTCAGACTTGTGGTCTCATTCATGATCTCGGGAACCCGCCGTTCGGCCATTCCGGCGAGGATGCCATCCGTTCGTGGTTTTCGCGGGAAGAACGCGAGAAACAACTCCGGCAGAGCCTCGACAGCGAGCAACAAATTCGCGACTTTTTGAATTTCGAAGGAAATGCCCAGTCGCTGAGATTGGTGGCCACATTACAAGTTCTGGCCGACCGTTCCGGTTTAAATCTGACGTTCGGAACACTGTCCGCCTTGGCCAAATATGTTGTGCCGTCCGACCAGGCAGACGGCGATTCCAAGAATCGAGCCCGACGAAAGCCGGGATACTTTGCATCCGAAAACGACATTGTTGAGGAGATCAGGAATGCTACAGGGACAGGGGCAGCGCGTCATCCAATCTGCTTTCTTGTCGAGGCCGCTGATGACATTACGTACCTCGCTGCTGATATCGAAGACGCGGTGAAGAAGGGAGTCCTTTCGTGGGGAGCCATCCACGAACAGCTCAAGTCAAAGGGCGATTCAGTACAAGCCGCTTTGAGCCGTCAAGAAAACATCCTTAAAGCAGGGCGTCCTGAAGTGCCTGCGGTACTCGATGATGACATCCGTGCGGCAGCGTTCCGTACTGGTGCCATTGCTGAGATGGTGGAGGCAGTGGTAGCCACTTTCGCGAAACGATACCAAGAGGTCATGAACGGAACCTATGAAGGTAACCTTCTAGATGAAAGCGAGGCTGCGGAGTTGGCAGCCTGCCTAAGAACAATTGGGCAGACGCGCGTATACCCCACGCGCTCCACGCTGACGCTCGAGTTGATGGGGAGGCATGTCATCGCCGACCTGATGGATGTGTTTTGGGAGGGCGCAAAGGTTCTGCCAATCGAGGGGGAGCCTAAGACCTCAAAATTTGCCGGGAAGGCTGCAGCCCTGATCTCCCCGAATTACCGTCGGATCTTTCAGGAATTCGCCGCGGAAAAAAATGGTTTGCCCGAAATTTATCATCGCTTCCAGTTGGTAACTGACTATATCTGCGGAATGACGGACTCCTTTGCGACGAGGCTCCACAGTGATCTTTTCAATGGAAGCTGACCTTGGCATCCCCGACCTGAAGCGGAAACTGCTGGCGGACGTTCAGGTGCTGTTCCGTCCGAATGGTTCCACCTGGAAGTCGCCGATCCTTCAGGTGCTTGAAGCGCTCAGGCAATCGGGCGTCCAGGCCGTGTTGTTCGGAGGCACTCTCCGATCACTTCTTGTGTCGCGGATATTTGAAGGGCGATTTGGTAGGCCAAGGGACATTGATGTAGTGGTCTCTGGCGCTGGTCTGTCCGAACTGGAAGAACGTTTCAGAAGCATCCTCGCTCGCCGCACGCGGTTTGGCGGCCTGCAATTGAGGAATGGCGACTGGCGGTTCGACGTGTGGCCATTGAATGAGACTTGGGCCCTCAAAAAAGATCGTATAGCTTCTGCTAGTTTTGAAGACCTTCCCTCAACGACAACATTCAATCTGGAGGCGGCAGCCGTTGAGGCTTGGTCAAGGGCTGGCCGGCCTCGCGCGTTGTTCTCCGGAAATGATCAGTTCTTTAAAGGGCTTCTGTCTAGGACTTTGGAGCTCAACAGGACAGACAGCCCTTTTCCGGAGTTGACGGTAGTTCGAGCCGTCGTGATGGCCACGGAGCTTCGCTTCAAAATCGGGCCACTTCTTGCCGAGTATATTGCGGACGTCGGTTCAAATTTGACAGAGGAGGCAATTGCACAAATTCAGGCCAAGCATTACGGGCAACCCCGGTTGAGCAATCGCACTTTGAAGCATTCAATTAACCTGATTTCTTGGCGCTCCTCAGAACACGTAGCGATTAATTTGCCTCCCGGTGGACAACTACAACTTTGGGATACTGAACACGACTGAGTGCCAAGCGTCAATATACATTGCTTAGGATCAAGTTAAAGATATTTGGCGATTACGGCCCATCCGAACAACTTACTGCTCTTTCCAAACTGCGCGTTTCTTCGCCAGCGTCAAACACCGGCCGTGGATTTGGGCTTGGTTACATAGATCTCCCCTGACGGCGCAGTATAGATGTTCCGAGTTAACTGTCAAATCGCAGGATCATTTGCTCCGGACGGCTGTCGATAACTACAGCCTGCTCAATTGGCTGCACAGCGCCCGTTGCCGGCACTTGAGGGGCACAGCGGGACGGATATCCTCCCGGAAGTTCTTCGCTTCGCGTCATTTCACTCAGCAAAGGAACGGTCTTAGAAGGATGTTCTCAGCAGTGGCGGCACCGCCAGGGTTTGCGGTCCTGCGGGAGGAGTGCCGAAATCGCGCATGACCTCGATGTGATTGCGGTATGAGACGCAAACCATATTGCGCGTCGTAAATTGCTTCAGATTGATCCGCTCGTTGTTATAGTTCAGACCGTGCTTTGGCGTCAAATATTCTTGCGCGGGGTACGCGTCGTTCATCCAACCGTCGACGATGATTGCGTTCGGCCCGAGAGAGCCGATTCGATCAGTGACTGCATCGTGCCCGTATATCGCAAAAACGTGATCTCCGCCGGCCCCCGTAATCAACCCCGTTACGCCTTTGTGTTCTTCTTCTAATGCATAGAGAGCCAGACGGACGCCACCGGGAGTTCGGTCGAGCAGAAAGAGCGCTGCTAGCTCGCCCTTCTCCTGACAATTCCCGACACCGAACTTCTTAGCGTTATCGGCTGACATCTTCGTAACGAAAACGTCGAATAGGAAATCCCACTGCGTCTGGTCGTCGTCGTTCCAGATATCGACAAGGTCGTCCCTATTTTTATTCAGAACCTTGGCAACCTTGCTCACCTTATCGTCGGCGGACATCGCTTTCCAGGCACTTTGCTCGCCCTTGGGAGCTTCGAAAATAGTTTGACCCTGCCGGAAGTATGTTTTACCCCACAGCTTCATGAGGGAGTTAATTTTGTTTCTTTTCTCTTTCTTGTCCATGGGCTGCGCGATTAACTGGGCTAGAATCTTGCGGCGTCCCGCCATCTCGTCATCCTTATCCATGTCCGCAAAATCGCCGCTGACAGTGTCGTAATACGCTGCATAGCTACCGCCGCGGGAGGCGCCTAGCAGAAAGTCGTTCTGCTTGGTTTGCTTGAACGGCGACTTCGACTTGAAGTAGTGCTGATTCGCGGAGCGCTTAATTTCCTGCTTCGCGTACTTGACGGCCTGCAGGCCTAACTTCAGATTCTCTTGCAACTGCGACATGGGGTTGTTCCCTTTCTTTGAAGACTCGGCTGGCCAGAGGAACGGAATTGCCGGGGGAGACTCCGCGCTATAATATCACTTTTCTTTGTGATAGCAAGTCGCGTCACTCGCTGAAAATTGGGGTTACCGGACAAGTGAAAAATAGGCAGAATTGTTCGTCCAAGGCTGGACAGGCTGCGCCACCTCAGGCAGGATACTTAGCTACGCTAGAAGTGAAAGCGATACCGCACTTCCCCATAAATCTGCCTCGGATTCACCCAATGCGTGCCCCCGAACGTGTTGCTGGTGTCCAGGAGATACCGTACGTTGCCGATATTCTCGGCATTCGCCGAGACCGACCAGTTCTCCCCGAAATGCTTGCCGATGGACAAATCCATACTGGAGTGAGGAGCCAAATGCCCGGGGCCATCGCCGTTCAAGAAGCCCGACCCGAAATTGTAAACCGGTGTTGCCCAAAAGCCGCGGGGCAAGGTGAGCGATAAGACCGTCGAAAGCGTATTGCGCTGGTCGTGGTCTAGCCAGAACACGCTCGTCGGCGCCTCCTCCAGCAGTCCGCCCTGGATGGGCCCCACGCCTTGTGCTGTCTGGTTGGAATAGGCGACGCGCCATTCGGCTCTATGAAACAACCGCGGCGACCGCAGGGTGACCTCGGTCCCGCCGATGATGGCTCCCAGGTCCGTGAGCGGAATAAAGATTCCCGAATTCCCTAGTACGTCGTGATCCAGGAAATTCTTAGCGCTGGAATGGAAGTTATCGACCTCCACTGACCAGCCCCGTACCGGAATGGTGAGGCCGATATCATGCTCGACATCCCGTTCGCCCGGTAGCGGGATGAACCCATAGCCTTGCGTGACGGCCAACTGCAATAGCGGTCCGGACAGGCTGTTCAGCGGCGGCGGCTGGTAATAGTAGGCGTAGTAGCCGTGCACAATCCAACGTAAACGCGGAATACGGATTGCCGCGCCTAGCCTTGGATCGACGGCGTTTTCGTTTAGCAGGCCACTGTAATGCGTCAACCGTAACCCCAGGTCCAGCGTCAACCACGAAACCGCCTTGTACTGATCTTCCAGAAAAAAGGCGTCCGAGTTCGCTCCATGCTTCTCAGTCTGCGCCAGGGCTTGAGGGCCTGGACTGGAACCGGGAGGATTCTCCGAAACGGCGAAATAAGCGTTATCTTTCTCTCCCCAGATGTCTGCGCCAAAGCTGGCATTGTGGCGCCCTCGTTGGACCTGTAAAACGGCCCGGCCACCAAAGTAGTTGGACCGGTCGTTGTCGTCGAGAACATACGGCGTATCGTTCGGGCCGCCTATATAATGCGCTTGGTTGTAGTGATAGTACGGCGAAAGCGTGAACAGCACGCCCTGAGAGAAGGTGTGTGTCCAATGGAAGCCCACCAGCCGGTCCTGCTCCGCGTTTATATCGCGAATGCTGGAATCCTGCTGATCCGGCGTATTTGGCACCTGGTAATGGTCTTCCCTTATGGAAGCGATCAGCCGAAGCTGATCTTTCGGACCCGAGTTATAAAGTAGCGACAGAAAGCCGCCCTCTCCGCTCTCCTGGTCATGAATGACCGCTGGCGTTGGAGTCGCCAGACCCAGCTCCGACCGATTGCCATCGACGCTCGCATAGTAGGCGAACCGTTGCGTGTGCCCTCCGGCGCTCAACTGATCGTCGGTCGAATAGAAATTGCCGGCCGACAATACGAGATCGCCCTCATTATTGAGATCGAAACCGCTTGGCGTGACCACATTGAAGAAGCCGTAGGTGCGGTCGCCATATTCACTCGAATAACCGCCGCGCTCCACTTGCAATTCCTCCACATTCTTGGGATTAATCAACGGCGCAACATTCGCGGCAATGCTTGTGTTGATGACGGGAATATCATCGAAGAACCAGTTGACCTGATGGCCCCCGCGCATATGGAGCATGTCGTGCACCATCACGGCGCCGGGCGTGAAGTCCGTGATCATGCCCAAATTGTTGGTCTGGTCCGCGCCGGGTGTTTCTGCAATTTCCTGGGATGAGACCACATTTTGAACCGTCGACGCTACGTTTGCCAGTCTCGCCGTCGCTCCCGACACTTCCACCGTCTGCTTCACACCTTGGATTTCCAACTGCAAATGGAGGATCTCCGACTTCTCCGTTGAAGCAACAACCGGTTGGGTCAGCGTCTCAAAGCCTTGCTTTTCCACCGCAATTGAGCAGTTGGCTGGGGGTACGTTTGTCCACGCAAATTCGCCATTGGCATCCGATTGCGTCGTTTTAGAGAAGGGCGGGCTTTGGCAGTCTAACTTGACTTGAGCGCCTTCCACTGGCCGGTGCTCGGGATCGTGTACCACGCCACGAACACTTGCTCGTCCGGCTCCATTCTGTGCAACAGCGTAGACCGTCCAGGCGAATAAAATGCCAAACCTGCCCGCTATAGACCAACTCATTTCCTTTTCCTTTCCTTTCAACAAGCGGAAAGGGCGCAATACACCCTATGCACGCTTTTAGACCGCGGAATCGAAATGATTTAGGAAAAGAAGACAGGCGGCCCGCGCTTTTGCCGGGAGCGATCCTGCGAAATACGCCGTTTCGCCTCAGCCTGGACGCTGGGTGCACGAAAGGCCGCTAAGCGGTGGTGCAATTGTAGGCGGGATGCTCGCAAGTAGGGGGCGGTCCGGACCGCGAACGTTCCGGTAAGGGGAGAGCACGGACATTTTTCACTTACGGACTCGATTTCGGAGGAGGCATCTGCGGCCGCGCCGATCTGCCGCATGGCGCAATGATGCTTACCGGCTCGCCTGCAGCACGGCGGAAGTTGGGATTCTCCCGTGGCCGGCAGCCATTGAACCATGAATGCGAGGCAGACTGCATTCATTACGAAGATTGAAAGCGCCCGCCGCACGTCACAAGTGTAACCGACTTCGTGGCGCAGCCTGTGGATTTGTTTGGGCCAATTTATTGTGTCTGCAAGGGGTGTTAATTGACACGTAATTGTAAACTTCTTTTTAAATCATTTCGGCCGTTTGCCTTGCTAGTGGGTGCCTGCTCCGCGCTGTCTGCCGACTCGATCGCCGGCGGAACGATCTCGTTCACAAACCAGGCGCGCCCGTTGAACACGTCGGGTTCGATTAGCCAGTTCGACACCAGCCTTGGAACGTTGAGGGGAATTGAATTCGTGGTAACTGGCGCCAGCATGGCCGGTACGGTGACAGACCAGTTCACAGGGTCGCCGGCGCAGATGGCGCTGCCGGCCATCCCTTGATTCTGGATAATCCCTCCACCGCCAGCGTCAGCGGCACCATTATGTCTTTTCGAGGCTGGGGAAGCGTTGACTTTAGCGGGATTGTGTTTCAATAAGAGCCGGAATCGATAACCAGCCGATATGAAAGCCTTCTATATCACTGAACCAGGCGCGAGCGCGGTGGGGGAAATGGGGCAGCCCAGCCCGGAAGCCGGTCAGATCCTCCTCAAGACGCGCTATATCGGGCTTTGCGGAACCGACCTGAGCACGTACCGCGGCAAGAACCCGCTCGTCTCTTATCCGCGCATTCCCGGGCACGAGATCGCCGCCACAGTGGTCGAGGCAGGCAATGGAGTCCCACCACATTTTCAGCCCGGTATGGACGTGACGGTTTCTCCTTACGCGCCCTGCGGCCAATGCGCTTCCTGCAAGCGCGGGCGTCCGAACGCTTGCAAGTTCAACTTGACTATGGGGGTGCAGTGCGACGGCGCGATGACCGACTTCTTCGTTGCCGACTGGAAGCGAGTCTATCCTTCTGAGGGACTTTCGCTCCAGGAACTGAGCGTTGTTGAGCCGCTGAGCGTTGGGTTTCACTCCGGTGTTCGCGGGCGCGTGACCAGCACCGATATTGTTGCGGTGATCGGCTGCGGGATGGTGGGTTTGGGCGCGTTGGCCTACGCTGCTCAGCGCGGCGCCACAGCTATCTCGATCGATCTTGACGATGCGAAGCTCGCCCTTGCCCGGCGCGCCGGGGCAGCCCACGTCATCAATTCGCGCACTCATTCCGTGCATGACGAATTGCTCGCGCTGACCGATGGCCTTGGCCCCGACGTTGTCATTGAGGCCGTCGGGACGCCCGATACCTATCGCCTGGCTATTGAGGAAGTTGCGCACACCGGCCGCGTGGTCTACATCGGATGGTGCAAGGAGCCTGTAAGCTTTGAAACCAAGCACTTTGTACACAAGGAATTGGACATTCTGGGTTCGCGCAATTCACTTACTGAATTTCCGGAGGTCATTCGGATGCTCAGGAGAGGCGCATTCCCGGTGGATGAGACGATCTCTGTCACTGTAGCCCTCGACGACGCAGGCGAGGCGCTGCGCGAGTGGAGTCAAGCTCCCCAATCGTTCACCAAAATTCTGGTGGAAGTGGGATAGCGACTTGGAATACCGAAAATTGGGCAAAACGGGACTTCGTGTCTCTGTGCTCGGATTCGGCGCTTCTCCACTGGGAAACGTGTTCGATGAGGTATCGCCCGCGCAGGGAGAGCGAGCAGTTCATGCGGCGATAGATCGCGGCATCAATTTATTCGACGTTTCTCCTTACTACGGCAAAACGCTGGCGGAGGAACGCCTGGGCGCAGCTTTACTTGGCCGGCGCGACAAGGTGGCGCTCTCGACGAAATGCGGGCGTTATGACACGGATTGTTTCGACTTCTCAGCGGCCCGTGTTACCGCCAGCATCGACGAATCGCTGAGCCGGTTGCACACCGATTACGTCGACCTTCTGCAGGCTCACGACATCGAGTTTGGGGATCGCCGCCAGATTATTGAAGAAACGATCCCTGCCATGCGACGAATACAGGCCGCCGGTAAAGCGCGATTCATTGGCGTGACCGGTTTGCCCCTCAAAATGCTGGCCGATGTCGCGGCGCGTGGCGACGTTGATGTCGTCCTATCGTACTGCCGGTACAATCTACTGGTCCGCGACCTGAATCGAGTACTTGCACCAATCGCCGAAGAACACGATATCGGCCTGATCAACGCCTCACCGCTGCACATGCGCGTGCTGACGAAAGAAGGTGCTCCGCCATGGCATCCGGCGCCCACAGAAGTGCGTGAAGCCGGGGCCCGCGTGGTGGATTTTTGTTGTAAGCACGGCGTCGAACCGGTCGTTTTCGCCTTGCGGTTCTGCCTGGACAATCCTCATGTAGCGAGCACGCTGGTCGGAATGTCCAGCATCGAGCAACTGGAAACAAATTTGCGAGCGATGGATTACCAAATGGATCCGGCGTTGCTTGAAGAAGTAAATGGTCTTATCGCTCCAGTGCGCGACATCATCTGGTCATCCGGCCGCCCTGAGAATAATGTTCAATCTTGACGCAGCGCCGCTAACGGGTTTAATCGTACCGCACGCCGAGCGGGAACGTAGGAAGCGAACAATGCAACCGCCGTTAGGGCAACTGCAACTAGTCCGAACGTGAGAGGATCGGTCGCTTTCACCCCGTAAAGCAGGCTGGCAAGTAAGCGCGTGAGGCCGTAGGCAATACCGAGGCCCACAAGGACACCGAGGCAAGCCGGCGTCATGCCTTGTTTGATGATGAGTTTCAGCACGTCCGACTTACTAGCTCCCAGTGCCATGCGGACCCCGAGTTCCTTGGTTTGTTGTTCAACCGAGTAAGACATCAAGCCATAGATGCCAATTGCCGCCAGCACCAAAGCGATTCCCGCAAAAATGCTCAGCAGAAGCATGTTGAAGTTCTGGCGCGAAACGTCATCCGCCATTACCTGTTCCATCGTGCGCACTTTCGCAATGGGCATTTGGCCATCTACTGCCTGGAATTCGCGCTGAATGGCTGGCCGGAGCGAGTTGGGGTCGATGTTCGAACGAACACACCAAGAAAGCGGGAGGACGCTATTTGCGAGCTGTGTCAGGCCGTCGGGGACTTGACTCTGGGGCACGTACATAACGCCAACATTCGGATCGGCGAGGCCCGTTTCGCGCACGTCTCCCACGATTCCGACGATTTGGCGAGGATTGTCCTTAAACTGTGGACCGAGTCCTCCACCGATCGTGATTACCTGTCCAATGGGATCTTCTTTCGGCCAATACTTCTTTGCCATCGTCTGATTGATGAGGACGACCTTGGCTGAATTGTTTACATCTCTTTCGTTCAGCAGCCTGCCGCGTAAGAGCGGGATCCGGAACACGGCGAAATAATGCGGTGAAACGAAGCGCCACTGTTCGTCACCGTTATACGTCTGGCCTCCTTTCGGCGGCTTGCCGGCGATATTGAAGGGAATATCGATTTCGCTATCGGTCGGAAGCACAATAGTGACAGCCGCTGCCTGCACGCCCGGCAGGCTTTCGATCCGCCGAATCACCTGAACGGCGAACGTGTCTACCTTCTGGGTAGTCGAGTAATTGCCTCCGGCGAGCGAAGTTTGCAAAGTCAGGACATGATGAGGATCGATACCCGCGTTGACCGTGCTCAACCCGACCAGGGTGCGGATCATCAGAGCCGCCGACGCTAACAGCACCACCGCGAGAGCCATCTCGCCGGCAACCAGCAGTTTTCGGACGCGATTCTGCTTGCGGCCGGTTGCCGAGCGCCCGCTGGATTCTTTAAGCGTGCCTGCGACATCCGGATTTGAGATTTGCAGGGCAGGGAACATCCCAAAGACAATGCCTGTAAGCAGCGAAATGCCGATGGTGAACGCGGCCATACGCCAGTCGAGAATCGAAAGAACACTTTGAGTCTGACCCGGATCGGTTAGCCGGGGAATGTTGCCAGGGACGAGAAGCAAAAGCGTGCGCACGCCCCAAGCGCCAAGCACGAATCCGAGGACACCGCCTATGCCCGCGAGGATGGCGCTTTCGGTGAGCAACTGCTGAACGACACGCCAACGGCCGGCACCCATGGCCGCGCGAATAGCAAATTCCTTTTGACGGGCTGCAGCGCGCGCAAGCAATAGATTTGCCACATTTGCGCAGGCGATCAATAAAACGAACGCGACTGCTCCGAGTAAAACGAACAGCGCAGTTTTGACGTTGCCCACCATTGCTTCCCTCATCGGTGTGACGGCGACGCTCTCTCCTTTGTCCATCCAGTTCGGATAGAGCCTCCGAAAGTCCTCGCCGCGGAGTTTCATTTCAGCGCGAGCTTGTTCAATGGTCACTCCCGGTTTCAATCGCGCCGCAACCGATAGGTAATGGCCCTGGTTGATGCTATTCGGGTCGGCTTGCAGGGGGAGCCAGACATCCGCGGGAGGATCCGGCGCGAATTTGGCAGGCAGGACGCCAATGATCGGATAGGTATCCCCGTTGAGAGAAATGGTTCTTTGGAGAATGTTTGGATCGGCGCCGAAGTGCGACCGCCAAATCTTATCGCTGATCAGCACGGCCTTCGGCCCATTCGGCGAATCTTCAGAGCCGGTGAAGGTTCTCCCAATTACCGGGCCTATGCCGAAAACTTTGAAGTAGTCTCTTGAGACGTGGATGCCTTTGATCTGTTCGGGACGATCGCCACTGGTGATGTTCATTCCCGGACCCGCGAAATCGTAAATTGTCATGGCCGAAAAGACGTTGTTGCGGCGCCAAGCCATGTACTTCGGAATGGAGTTGGAATAGCCGACACCTTGCGGATACTTGCGGCCGATTTTCATTAAGCGATCAGGCTGCGGATAGGGAAGAGGCTCAAGCAGGACTTTGTCGATGACGCTGAAGATTGCGGTATTCGCTCCGATGCCAAGGGCTAGGGCAGCCACAGCGATGGCGGCAAACGCAGGGTTTGCGCGCATCATCCGCAGCGACTGCCGAACGTCGACGAGCAGCGTTTCCATCAACGGTCATTACGAATTCGAGCAGCTCAGCGTTCCTGAAAATATTGGGCTCCTACATCCAATCGTTCGCGAGGCTTCCATATATACACGAGACTCTGCAAGAGCTTCACATCCGAACGCGGCCAGTTCGATTTCGGAGGATACCAGCCGATTCGTGACCCAAGTGGCACTGACCACCGCGCGATTTTCTTGTAAGCTTGATAAAGCTCATATGGAAAATGTAGCGGATCAAGAGAAAGTGGTATCAAATCCCGCGCCCGTTGCCAAGGAGTTTGAAGTTCCCTCGGTCCGCAATACAGCCATGGACGCCTATCGGGGATTCGTCATGGTGCTGATGATGGCGGAGGTGTTGCACCTAGCCCGCGTCGCCCAGGCGTTTCCGGGAAATTGGTTCTGGGCCATTTTGGCGTTTAACCAGACCCACGTTGAGTGGTCGGGTTGCTCTCTTCATGACCTTATCCAACCGTCCTTTTCATTCCTGGTTGGCGCCGCACTCCCGTATTCCATCGCCAGCCGCCTTAGAAAAGGTCAACGATTCGAGAAGTTATTCCTCCACGCGCTCTGGCGGTCGTTCATCCTGGTCGCGCTCGGTATCTTTCTCCGCTCCATGGATCGGCCGCAAACCTATTTCACCTTCGAAGACACGCTAACTCAAATTGGTCTCGGCTATCCATTCCTATTTCTTCTCGGCTTTCTTTCGGCGCGCGTGCAATGGGTTACCTTCTCGACCATCCTCTTTGGTTATTGGCTCGCGTGGGCGGTCTATCCGATCCATACTTCCGGACTGGATTACTCCGCCTTATTTGTCCCGGTCAATTGGAGCCACAATTTCACTGGATTCGCGGCGCACTGGAATAAAAACGCCAATCTTGGAACCAGCTTCGACCAGTGGTTCTTGAATCTGTTTCCTCGCGTGAAGCCATTTGCCGCCAACGAAGGCGGCTATCTGACGTTGAGCTTTATACCAACTTTGGGCACCATGATTTTGGGCCTCATCGCTGGGCGCTGGCTACGGGCGTCCGCTCCGGCTATCCCACTCAAGCGATTCATCATCGCGGGTGTAATTGGCATCGCCTCGGGAGCGCTGCTGCACTTTTCCGGTATCTGCCCAGTTGTAAAGCGGATTTGGACTCCCAGTTGGACTTTGTTCAGCGGGGGCGCATGCTTCCTTCTTCTTGCTGCATTTTGCTGGATTATCGAAATGAAGGGTTATCGCAGGTGGGCATTTCCCTTAGTTGTGGTAGGAATGAACTCTATCGCCGCATATCTGATCGCGCACCTCTGCGAGAATTTTGTCGCGAGCAGCTTTCGTATCCAGTTAGGCGATCGGCCGTTTCAAATTCTGGGACCCGGAATGGAACCGTTACTTTTTGGAGCGGCGATTCTGTTTGTTTATTGGTTGATGCTGCTGGCAATGTATCGCCGCAAGCTGTTTCTGAAAATCTAGGCGAGCCAGGCGATCAGCTTTCGCAGGAGCCTGCGATTTAAAAGTTGAGTTGAGAGTCACCATCCCAAATGACGGATTCCGGCATGGATTCCGCCGTCGTTATAAACGCACAGTAATTGACCTGCGCTTTGGTACGTGCAGGAAGCCAACGGAAGCCAGGTACGCCGAACAAGCTGCCGCGGTCCACCATTTGCCGCCTCGACTCCACTAACGGCGAAACGCCGAATTCCATGGCGCACGCCAGACCCTGGCCATTCCATGGCGGCTGAGTTCTCAGATGATTTTCTTCCCAACGCGCCAGCCACGGAAAGTCCGCGCGATTCCACACGTAGCCGAACAATACTTTTGTCACGGGAGACCAGGCAAGAAAGTGAGCTTGCTTCTTTGCGATGTCCATTAGGTGCGCGGTGAACCCGCCCGATACCTCATCCGCCGTGAAAACCCTCAAATCGCTGATACGTCCATCCTTCATGGGGCAGAAAGGCCAGCTAAACTCCGCGCCACTCTGCTGCATCCCTTTTCCGGAATTAAAGCCGGAGCCGATAACTTTTGATTGAGTGGCGGTGAGGGCAAACTGAGTCTGGCCCGGTTCGAGGAATGGAGGACCCATCGTGACGTGCTGTGTCCAGGCGATGGGACGATCCGAGGGGGATAAGTTTTCCAACTCTTCTGAAATCCGAACCACTATCGAATCGGGAGCGACTGAGATGCGCCGCTTGAACTTTAACTGTGCCTTGGGAAGCGTCGCTTGCAGTTCGATCCACTTATCGGCGCTGGATATTTGGTAAGGCGCGACCGGCGCTTCCCCATGCACCGGCATGCCGGCGGCTGCTTCTTCCGGACTGGGCGCGCCGAACGTGTCAAGACAGATATTATGGCCCAAAATGCCAGCGAGCAACGGCGCTTCCTCATCGAAGCCGTAGTCCGGATGCTGCTGCCGATTGTAAGTAGAAGGCTCAATAGATGGCCATGGAGGCGTCCAAAGCGGATTCACATTGGTTGGTTTATGGAGAATTTCGGCTAAATGGCCGCCTTCTTCAGTCGCAATAACGCGGATGCGATCGTTCTCGATCGAAACAGCCCGTCTATTTCGGTAAGTAATAGAGTCCATCGGCTCCCTAATTGAATATCACTCAAACCAGAAATCTTCGCTAAGATACTTCGCCGCTCCATCGCAAGCAATGGTCACGATCACTCCGCGCCCACCCTGGGAGGCGATTTGCTGACCTAGATTTCGTGCTGCAACCAGGTTGCCGGCGGCCGAGATACCGGCCAACAGCCCTTCTTGGCGTGCCAATTGCCGCGCCATTTCATAAGCATCTTCAGTATCAACCCACAGGTTTCCGGTCGCGATTGAGCCATCATAGATTCCGGGCACAATGGCTGTTGCGAGGTGCTTGGTACCTTCAATGCCGTGCAGCGGAGTAGAAGGTTGCGCCGACCAGCATTCAATTTCTGGATTCTCCCGTTTCAGGCGCCGGCTGGTCCCGACAAAAGTCCCGGTAGTTCCCAGCAACGCAACAAAATGCGTAATGCGCCCACCGGTTTGATCCAAAATTTCCGGAGCTGTCGTTTGGAAATGCGCCTGCCAATTCGCATCGTTGTTGTACTGATCCGCGTAGAAGTACTTATTGGCGCTCGCGGAATAGATCTGCCGCACGCGCCGGATTGCACCATCGGACCCTTCGGAAGGATCGGTTATTATCAATTCCGCCCCGAGCGCTTTTAAAATTCGCTTGCGCTCAACGCTCGCATTGCCCGGCAGACAGAGCGTAACGGCGTATCCTTTGGCTGCTCCAATCATGGCGTACGCGATGCCGGTATTGCCACTAGTCGCATCCAGAATCGTCTTGCCCGGCGCCAACTGGCCGGTTCGCTCGGCTTCCCGAATAATATTCAGAGCGGGCCGATCCTTCACCGACCCGCCCGGATTGAAGAACTCCAACTTCACCCAGATCTCGACTCCCGGCAGATCAGCACACAATCGTTCCAGCCGAACCAGTGGAGTGTTTCCTATCTGGTCCAACAAATTCGGCCTTGGCGTCATGTGTAGGAAGAGGCAAGCCGGCCGCTGGTCGCGGGCAAAATGAGCATATCCAATAAGTCGCGATCACCCTAGGGGTGAGCAGCCTCAAAGTTATAGCGGGACTGTTCGTAGTATTCTCTGGCTCGCCCGATAATCTGTTCCGCATGGCTGGGGATAATCTTTCTCAACCGCAGAAGAGTATTCTCGCCCCGCGGCATCGCGGCCCACAAGGATGTGTCGTCCGTTCTCAATTGCCGCCTCACGCTCTCCGCTTGCGCGCCCAGTACGTTATCCATTGCCAGATTGATGGCTTTGTTGAGATTGCCCCGGCACTCGCTCGGAAGAAGATGCGTATGCGTGCATAAGATGCCTTCGAGTGATGAAGGATCGAACTCGTTATCGAGGATGTCAACAGAATATGCACAGTAAAGGCTGAACGACCATCGAGCGAGAAGTTTATTCCAGAACTGCTCCAGCCGGATGGCGGCTGCGAACCGCCGCGCACTCCAAAGCAAATCCACCATCTCCCCATACGCGCGAAAAGTCGCTTGCCCATCTTCGCGACGTAGACGGCCAAACGTGGCGCTCATCTCCGCGTCGAACTTGTCCCAGTTGGGCCGTCCCGACACCATGATGCGAGACATCGTTTCCTGAGCGTCCAGGCAGACCAACCGCCCTTCGCTAATGGCAGATGCAGTGTTTACGCCCAAGCGATTCATTTCCTTCGCTAGATTTTCACGATGGCCGGCCGTTGCAATGGCTACTGCGCTCTCCCCGCGCTTTAAGCCTTCGGAAATATAGAGACTGACGCTTCCTAGGAGTGCCCGTGTGTCATCGCGTTGATAAAGTTGTACGAAATGCCCGCGAGCTTGCGGTTTTTCGAGTAATCTATCCCACGGCGACATCAAGTTGATCTTAACGCAATCCCGGCGATGTTTGGAAAAGGTCGACTAGCCGCGTCTCCGCAAGGCCGAGACGTCTCACTCAACGTGCCTTAAAGATTTTTGCTCTGTGAGGCCAGAACGCGTAGAATCACCTGGCGAAGCTCCAGGTATGCAGTCAGGCTGGTCGGCTTTCGAAAGTACGCATCAGCATTCAGTTTCTGCACCGCTCGCCGGTCCTCCTCGGATTCAGAGGAAGTAATGATAATCACCGGAACTTGACCGCAGCGAGTTCCGGCGCGGATGCGCTGCAGTATTTCAATGCCGCCAATTCCGGGCAGATTGAGATCCAACAGCACCAACCGCGGGCAAGGTTCGCGCTCGTCACTGCAAATTGTCTGTAGAAATGACAGAGCCGCCGGCCCGCTGCGCGCGATTTCAACGCGCGCGTTGAGGTTACACTCTCGAAGAATATCTTGGATAACGAAGATGTCGGTAGCGTTATCCTCCACCAGTAAGACAGCGGGGATGGGTCCCTGCGCGGGGGCTTCCGAAGCACTCTTGCCGGCGTCATCAGGTTCTGGTGGGGAAGGTGAAGCAGAAGGTAGAGCCCGCACCGGGAGCGGAATCCTCCAGCCAGATGCGGCCGCCGTACTGCTCGACAATACGCTGACAGATGGCCAGGCCAATGCCGCTTCCCGGATGCTCCTGCCGGTTGTGCAGCCGCTTAAATAAGCCAAAGATATAGTCCGCGAACTTTCGATCGATGCCGATTCCGTTATCAACCAAGGAAAACACCGACCACCCGTCGCGTTCAACAGTTGAGATGTGTACACGAGGAGCGTCCTCTCTTCTATACTTTAGAGCGTTACCTATTAAGTTCTGGAATAACTGCACGAGCCTGTTTTCGTGAGCCAAGATCACGGGTAACGGCCCGAAAGTAACAGTTGCGCCGTACTGTTTTATAAGTGCGTCGAGGTTTGCGAGGGCGATGGCCAAGGCTTTGCCGGAATGGACGCTGGGTGGGGGGCCACCTGTATATCTGGTCGCCGTCGAGTAGGCGAGAATGTCTTGGATCAGACTTTCCATCCTCTGCGCTCCCTCGACGACATAAGTCAGAATCTGCGCGGCATCGCCTTTAAGCTCCTTTCCATAATTCCGCTCCAACAACTGAGCGGATATGGCCATGGTGCGCAGAGGCTCCTGCAAATCGTGGCTTGCTGAATAGGCAAATGTTTCCAGATCCTGATTGGCACGACGCAAATCCTCATTCGACCGTTTCAGTTCGCTTTGGGCCCACTGTGCCTGCTCGAACAAGCGGGCATTGTCCAAAGCGATGGCAGCTTGCGCTGCCAACCCGGATAGGATTGCTTCGTGCTGCACGGTGAATTTGCCTTCGAGCGGATGACCGAAAAAGAGACCACCGAGAACCTCGCCCGACCGCGACATAACAGGAGCGGCCAAATAGCTTCGCACCGGTAAATGCCCCTCCGGCATGCCAAAGTAGGGCCCACTCTTACCGTAGCGGGCGTCCTTTGTAATGTCGTCGGAGCGCACCAATCCTTGCCCCCGAAAAGTGGGCGCGAAAATCTCCGTGTTTCGAGGCATTGGGAAACCGGCGAATGCTTCGCGCGGCGCTCCGGATAGCGTGTAGAGCATATACGACTCGCCTTTTTCATCAACCACATTGTGAAAGAAGGAGCCGAACTTGCCTCCAACCAACTCTGTTGCCAGATCGGTGACAGTTTGCGCGAGCTTCCCGGTATCCAACTCGCTCGCCAACATCGGACCGACTCGGTTCAGAAGTTCAGCCGTTTTTCGAGTTTCCTGCTCGCGGGCCAGCAGAAGCGTGCGTTCACGCTCGATGTTTTTGCGATCGCTGATGTCACGGGCGATCTTCGAAGCACCAATAATCCGCCCGGATTCGTCCCGGACCGGGGAGACGGTGAGCGAAACGTGTATCGTCTCTCCATCTTTTCTGCGCCGGATTGTTTCGTAATGGTCGATGCGCTCGCCCCGCCGGATCTTGTTTAGGATGCTGCGCATATCCTCAATTCCTTCTGCCGCAGCTAGCATCGTGATGGGCCTTCCGATGGCTTCGGCAGCCGTGTAGCCGAAAATGCGCTCGGCGCCTTTGTTCCAGATCCTTATGATGCCGTTCAAGTCTTTGCCGATGATGGCATCGTCGGAACTTTCGACGATTGCCGCAAGATGGAGACTTGAATCTCCCAACACCTTACGGTTCGTTACGTCGGCCGCAATTCCGCAGATGCCGGCGATAGTTCCATCGGGGTCGCGCATCGGGAACTTATTCGAAATGTATGTATGAACCCCGTCATCCTGCGGGGCGGACTCCTGCACGGCGAGCACTTGCCCGCTAGTTAAAACTTCGCGATCGTTCTCCCGAAAGCGGTCTGCTATCTCGCGCGGGAAGATTTCATAGTCCGTTTTACCGATAACTTCCTGTTTACTGAAGTGGAAGGCGCCTTCGAACCGGCGATTGATCAACTGAAAACGGCCTTGTAAGTCCTTGACCAAAATAACTGCGCTCGAATGGTCGATGATCGTCTGCAACCGGCATTCGCTCCGGGCAAGCGCGTTCGCCAAGTGCCTCCGTTCGAGCGCCAGAGCCACTTGGCTCGTAATCGCCCGGGCCATGTTGAGATCGTCTCCGGTGCATTCATTACGGGCCGCGTAGTGCAACACTAAGCTCCCGAGGACTCCCGCGTCGAGAGTCAAAGGGACAAACGCCAATGCGCGGATCTGTTCGCGTTCCAGGATATCCCGGTAGGCCTGAAGACCTTCCTCGACTGAAACGTCGGGTATCGGCACAGGCAGCGCGTTTCGGGTACCCTGAGGCCATGGCGTGTAACCGGCAAGCGCGTGGCGGCATTCAGGAGTAAGATTGCGCCACGCCCGAAGGCGCAGTATGCCATCATCGTCGAAAATGAGAATCGCGGCGCGGTTGGCTCCCGTCCCGGAAAGCAGACCATCGAGGGCGGCCTGACACACGTCTTCCGTCGTGTTCGCAGCGGCAAGGCCGGCCACCAGTTCGCAGACTGCTGCGAGCCGCTGATCCGCCGCTCTATCCATTGGTGCCTTTGGTGCCTTGTCGATAATCACGGATGCTATCGAAATTCTAACGTGAAGAGGTCGATTTGCAGTCATTCCGCGTACTCGCCCTTCTACCGGTCCCTGAATTTCAGGCGCGAAACGCTTTCATTCTTTCGTGACGCCGTGCGTGCCGATTATATCCGCCGCCGTTGAAAGATTAGCGCTCGCTTACGCGCGGCTCAGAATGACTTGAGTTTTCCACAGGTTTGGTGGCCCACCGTCGCGTTGGACCCTGCTGTCTGTGCTCTCGAAAATATACGACTATACCGATAGCTGGTTGTATGCAGATCCGGCAGCAGTTACCGTTACTTTACGGGTGGTAACTACCGAGTCACCTCGACGTCTACGAACGTAAGTCACTCATAAGCGGTATGTGACGTGACAAAGCCAACTAATTGACTCAGTGAGCATACAGGCCCACCTGACCGACCAATTGGCAGGTAGGCGATTTCTTGCTTTTAGTGTTGAGCTGAGCGGAAGGAGAAAATGTCAATTAAGCGTGTTCTTGTCACGGGGGGAGCCGGGTTTATTGGTGCGCATGTGTCTAATGAACTATTGGCGCATGGATATAACGTACGTGTGCTTGATGCGCTGGTACCGCAGGTACACGGCGGCTCATGTGAACGGCCGAGGTACTTGAATCAAGACGCTGAGTTGGTGGTGGGGGACATTCGGAACACCGAACTGCTCTCGCGAACACTTAGGAACGTCGATGCTGTCATTCATCTGGTCGCCTTGGTTGGCGTAGGCCAAAGTATGTATCAGATTGAGGAATATACCAGCGTTAACAACGGCGGCACCGCCGCGCTGATGCAGGTATTGAGCGCCGAACCGGTTGAAGCGGTCATTGTCGCGTCGAGCATGAGCGTGTATGGCGAGGGACTCTATCGAAACCGCCGTGGTCAGACTCAGTTCGCTCCGGATCGGAGCATCGACCAGCTAAAAGCCGGTGTTTGGGAAGTATTAGATGAAGACGGCGAGGAACTGATACCAATCCCCACGCCTGAGAGCAAGCCGCCAGCGCTCGCTTCTGTCTATGCGCTTTCGAAATACGATCAGGAGGTTATGACCCTAATATTAGCGCGAGCCTATGGCATCCGCGCCGTGGCTCTCCGGTTTTTTAATACATATGGGCCTTTCCAAGCATTATCCAACCCATACACGGGAGTGTTAAGCAACTTTGTGGCACGCGTCTTGAACAATAAAGCGCCACTGATCTATGAAGACGGCTTACAGAAGAGAGACTTTGTGAGTGTATACGATGTGGCGTCGGCATGCCGCCTTGCGTTGGAATCGAAAGCCGCTAATGGTGAGGCGCTAAATATCTCTTCAGGTCAGGCCATGACGGTTGGTGAGGTAGCCCGGAAAACGATTGCGTGCCTCAGCTCATCTGGGCTCGAGCCAGAGATTACGGGCAGGTACCGGGTCGGCGATATACGACATTGTTTCGCCGATATATCGCGCGCCAGGGAGGTTTTGGGATGGGTTCCCACTGTCTCTTTGGAACAGGGATTAAATGACTTAGCCGCATGGTCGGAGGGTCAACAAACACTCGACCGCGCGCTCGAGGCCAGATCAGAACTCGCAGTAAGAGGACTGATGTTATGACCGGTCCTATTAGAACCAACCGAAATGTTCGAAACTTATCCGATAACGGCGCCAAATATAGCGTACTCATCACCGGCGGAGCTGGTTTTATCGGCACTAATCTTGCCGATCGCCTGGCAAGCAGTGGTAGGCGCGTAATTATATATGACAATCTGTCCAGAGCGGGTGTGGACAGGAATGCCCGTTGGCTGAGGTCCCGGCATGGTGAACGTATCCGCATCGTTGTGGCCGATGTGCGGGATTCCGCGCGTGTCAAGGCGGCCGTTCAGCCTGTCAGTCATGTTTTTCACTTGGCGGCACAGGTAGCCGTGACTTCGAGCTTGCTGGACCCGCGATATGACTGTGAAGTAAATATCGGCGGCACTCTAAATGTACTGGAAGCGCTTCGGTGCATGGATAAGCCGGCCTCCCTAGTATTTACTTCGACAAACAAAGTCTACGGAGACTTGTCGGATGTAAATCTTCAAAAAAGCAGCACTCGATATATAAGTGGGAATTCGGACCATGAGTTCGGTGTCGACGAGCAGGCGCCGCTAGCCTTCCGGAGCCCGTACGGATGCTCCAAAGGCGCGGCGGATCAGTATGTCCTGGACTATGCGCGGTATTTCAATCTTCAAGCCGCGGTATTTAGAATGAGCTGTATTTTTGGTCCGCACCAGATGGGGACGGAGGACCAGGGTTGGATCGCTCATTTTTTGCGCCGGTCCATCGAAGGCCGACCGATTAGCATCTGCGGCGATGGATTGCAGGTTAGGGACATACTCTTCGTAGATGATTTAGTGGACGCGTTCCTATTGGCGCAGGATAATATGCCAGTCATCTCAGGACATGCATTCAATATCGGCGGAGGATGCCGCAATACCATTAGCCTGGTCGAGCTACTGTCCTTAATTGAGAGTATCCACGGTGGCCTTCCCGCGATTAAGACGGACGACTGGCGTCAGGGTGACCAGCGCTTTTATGTCTCGGATATTCGGAAGTTCAAGGATATGACTGGATGGTCACCCGAAGTAAGCGCCCAAGACGGCGTTCGAAAGCTTTATAACTGGCTGGTGAGTGAACACTCGGGATCTTCCGGCGCTGAAGTTGGAGGCGAGCATGCGGTTCTCGCTGGTTAATCCGCCGTGGACTTTCGATAGAAGCATCTATTTCGGATGCCGCGAGCCTCATCTTCCATTGGAGCTTCGTTATAGCCAGCTTATGTTGAACGCTGCCGGGCATGAGGCCGAGATAATAGACGGTCAATTGGAAGGTTTATCTATCCAGGAGATCGCGAATAAAATAAAGCGATTCAGTCCGGATTTCGCAGTGGTCACGAGCGCACCGAGTTATCTCTTCTGGCGTTGTGCACCGCCTGAACTTCGTGCGCCGCGGGAGGTTATAGACGCGATTCGAGATCAACCTTGCAAGCTGGTTGGCATCGGCCCACACGCGTCGACAACTCCACAGACGACTTTGGCAAAGCTGGGAGCGGACATCGTAGTCATGGGCGAATGCGAGGAAATTCTGCCAAGGCTTGCCGGCGAGCTCAGGGAGGTTCCGTCGATCTGTTACGGGACACGCTCCGGTGTTCAGGTGCAAGGATCGCCCCATGCCTCAAACATGGATCAGTTGCCCGCTCTCTCTTGGGACAAAACTACCATCGCGAGACATTCTCACCATCATCACCGCTTTGACGCCGATCCGCGGGGGCCGGGCGCTGAAATGGAGACATCCAGAGGTTGTCCGTACCACTGCACATTTTGCGCAAAAGACAATTTCCGCAATTCGTTTCGACGGCGCCCCATCGATGTCGTCGCCAGAGAACTGGACGGTTTGATCGATGCGGGCGTAGAGTACGTCTATTTCATTGACGAAATATTTCTTCCCTATCGCAACGTTTTGGAGATGGTTTCGAAACGCCGCATTGCGTTCGGAATTCAAACCCGCATCGATCTGTGGAGCTTTGAAATGCTCGACTTACTCGGGAACGCGGGATGTGTCTCGATTGAGGCCGGCGTTGAAAGCATCACGGACGAAGGAAGGAGTATCTTAGATAAGAAATGTAAGTTATCCACCTCCGACATCACAGACCGGCTGATTTATGCAAAACAGCGGGTTCCATTTGTGCAAGCTAATTTGTTGGATAGCCAGTGCGACGATCCACAAGAAGTCGAACGGTGGCGTGAATATCTCCACACTCGCGGAGTTTGGGCCAATAAACCGGTCCCGTTATTCGCCTATCCCGGCTCACCAGATTACACCCGACGCTGGGGCGCACCCGATGACCGAGCCTGGGAGCGCGCGCACGACGACTATCTAAGTCAGTTCGCCGAGTTCAGCGACATACAGGAGCAACATCCTCTGCCTTTGGTGCAGTTGGAAGGTCTGCGTCACTAAGATGCCGGTTAACGTTCCGCTACGGGTGCTGATGACAGCCGATACGGTTGGCGGCGTCTGGACCTTTGCCACCGAACTTTGCGCAGGCCTAATCGAACAAGGGGCTCAGGTTCAATTGGCGGCGTTGGGACCGTCTATTTCACCGGATCAAGGCCGGCACGCGGATTCCATTCGAGGACTTCGATGGGTTCATCGCGCTTCGACGCTGGAATGGATGGATGACCCTTGGGATGAGGTGAACGCCGCCAGGACGTGGCTGGAATCGCTTGCCCGCGAATTTAGACCGGATGTAGTGCATCTGAATACGCTGTCGTATGGTGACGCCGGCTTTGGCGTGCCGGTGGTTCAAACGGTTCATTCCTGCGTCTGCTCGTGGTGGGAGGCTGTAAAGCACTCTCCACTTCCGGCGGAGTGGAATCGGTATCGCGGTCATGTAGAAGCGTCTCTTCAAGCAGCAACGCTCTTGACTGCCCCATCTTCTGCTGCACTGTCTGATGTTGCTCGACATTACCGAGTGGACGTATTGGGCGCAACGAGCATATTCAACGGTGTTGACCAGACAGATTGGGGACCAGCTTACCCGGAGCCGTTCATCTTCTCGGCGGGCCGCTTGTGGGATGAAGCGAAGAACTTAGCCGCACTAGCCGACATTTCTGAAAGACTAACATGGCCCATATATCTCGCCGGTAATCCAATAAGTCCAACTGGTGCGACCGCCGTTTTTAGGAACTGCCGGCTGCTTGGTGAATTGGACCGAAGGGAACTTCCTGAGTGGTACAGCCGGGCGTCAGTTTATGCCGCTCCGGCTAAGTATGAGCCATTTGGCCTTTCTATCTTAGAGGCCGCACTTTCCGGCTGTGCACTGGTGCTGGGAGATATACCGAGCTTGCGGGAAATATGGGAAAATGCAGCAATATTCGCAGCTCCTGACGATCACAAGGCGCTTTTGGCGGCAATCGAGAGCCTGATCGCGGATAAGGACCAACGGCAGTTAATGACCGATCGTGCTTTGGCGCGAGCCGCTGACTTCTCTTCCTCGCGCATGACGGCCAAGTACCTCACGGTCTATCGAGCGGCCGTTCAGAGAGGAATCCGGGGTCTCGCATGCGCTTCGTGATATTTACCCACTCGTTGGTATCGGATTGGAATCACGGAAATGCGCACTTCCTCAGAGGTATAGCTTCCGAACTGATAAGCCGCGGTCATCAGGTCGACATCTACGAGCCGGTTGATGGATGGAGCCGGCAAAATCTCTTACGAGAACAAGGCACCGGACCGCTTCGTGACTTTTCTTTGAAGTATCCGCTGCTGAAGAGCACTCTCTACGAAGAGAACACTCTGGATCTTGATGAGGCGTTGCGAGATTCGGATGTAACTATCGTTCACGAATGGAATACTCCTAGTTTGGTAGCCACGATCGGCCGCCATCGCCGCCGCCACGACTATCAACTGTTATTTCACGATACACATCATCGTGTCCTCACCGATCGAGCAGGCATTTCAAACTATGACCTCTCCGAATATGACGGAGTGCTGGCGTACGGACGAGTCATCCGCGACGCATATCTCTCGAACGGATGGGCACGGCGAGCTTGGACTTGGCACGAGGCGGCGGATGTTAGAGTCTTTCACCCGCTTGCGAACGTGCAAAAAGACGGTGACCTGGTTTGGGTCGGTAATTGGGGCGATAACGAACGGGCGGATTCTCTTCGCGAGTTTCTCATTATTCCTGTCAAATCACTGGGACTTAAAACGCGGGTGTATGGCGTGCGCTATCCGACTGAGGCATTAGCCGAATTGGACGATGCCGGGATTGAATATTGCGGGTGGCTACCGAACTATGCCGTCCCGGACGTCTTCTCCCGTCACCGCATCACAGTTCACGTGCCGCGCCGGCCCTATGTTCAAGCGCTTCCCGGCATTCCAACAATTCGCCCATTTGAAGCAATGGCATGCGGTATTCCTCTAATCTCAGCGCCTTGGCATGACGCAGAGACACTGTTTAATCCGGGCCGGGATTTCCTTTTTGCACAAAATGGAGAAGAAATGACACGCACTCTGGAGCGCATCGTGTCCGAGCCTCAGTTAGCCTCGACGTTAGCTGCGCACGGCCTTCGCACGATCTCCGATCGCCACACGTGCGCCCACCGTGTCGATGAGCTGTTCGGATTCCTGGAAACTCCAGCGAACGCGGGAGAAGATAAATGCAAATTGCATTTTTCGGTTCAAGCTTAGTCTCGGCATATTGGAACGGCGCCGCCACTTACTACCGCGGCATCATTCGAGCCTTGTATGAGAGAGGGCATCGCATCACATTCTATGAGCCAGATGCCTGGCAGCGGCAACAACATAGAGATATCGCCGATCCAGAATGGGCCCGAGTCGTAGTTTACGACAACGATCGCGATGCTGTCCTGAGAGCGGTGGGCGATGCGGCGGGAGCGGATTTTATCGTGAAGGCAAGTGGAGTAGGTGTTTTTGACGAATTATTGGAGAAAGCTGTATTAGACCGGAAAACTGGCGCGAATATCGTCGGCTTCTGGGATGTCGATGCGCCGGCTACACTGCACCGATTAGTTCACAGTCCCGCCGATCCATTAATTGAACTTATTCCACGTTATGATGTCGTTCTCACGTACGGAGGGGGCGATCCGGTCAACAACGCATACCGCGCTTTTGGTGCCCGGCAGTGCATCCCGATCTATAATGCCCTCGATCCCCGCACCCATTTCCCAGTGCCTCCTGAGAAGCGATTTTGCGGCGACCTCGTATTTCTCGGAAATCGGTTACCGGATCGCGAAGCTCGCGTAGAAGAGTTCTTTCTCAGCCCGGCATCGCGCTTGCCTGAATTTACCTTCCTGTTGGGCGGATCGGGTTGGGGCGACAAACCGAGAAACTCAAACGTCCGTTATCTGGATCATGTGTATACGACTGATCACAACGCACTGAACTGCAGTTCTCGTGTTGTCTTGAATGTAACGCGGGAGAGTATGGCGCGATTTGGTTTCTCGCCAGCGACGAGAGTTTTTGAGGCGGCCGGCGCGGCGGCGTGTCTGATCACAGATGCATGGGAAGGCGTGGACAGGTTTTTTGAACCAGGCTCTGAAATTTTGGTCGCCTCGACAGGCAATGACGTAGCGGAGTACCTACGGTCACTCACAATTGGCGACGCACGAAAGATTGGAGAAGCCGCTTATCGGCGGGTGCTGGCCGAACACACTTATCGCCATCGCGCCGAACAGGTTGATGCGTTGCTTGACATGAGCCCCGTCGAGTTTGCCGGCTTAGTCCAATGACCGAACACTTTGATGTCGTCATTCTCGGCCTGACTATAACCTCATCCTGGGGGAATGGACACGCCACGACTTGGCGTAGCCTGGTACGAGGCCTTTCGGGCATGGGTTATAAAGTACTGTTTCTGGAGCGCGACGCGCCATGGTATGCGCAGAACCGCGATAATCCGCAACCGATGGGTGCGACAAGCCTGATCTACCACAGCGTCGATGAGTTAATGCACGTCTTTGAGAGCGCTGTGGCAAAGGCCGGTCTCGTCATTGTCGGTTCCTTCGTTCCAGATGGCATAGTTATCGGAGATTGGGTAACTGCGGTAGCGTCAGGGAAAACCGCTTTCTACGATATCGATACGCCCATCACTCTTGCGAGGCTTGCAGAGGGAACAGCGGAGTATATCAGCACCGCGCTTATTCCGAAATATGACGCGTACTTGTCGTTCACAGGTGGTCCTATTCTTCAGAAGATTGAAGAGACTTATGGTACACCTATGGCTCGGGCCCTTTACTGTTCCGTCGATACGGAGTTGTATCGCCCCAGGGCTGTTCGGTGTAAATGGGACCTAGGATATCTGGGGACTTATAGCGAGGATCGGCAGCCGTTCCTTAATGAATTACTCTTATCCCCTGCACGGGAGCGCCGCCGGTCTCATTTTGTAGTGGCAGGGCCGCAATATCCTGAACATATCGAGTGGCCCACGAACGTTGAGCGGATCATTCATCTGTCGCCATCGCAGCACCCGTCTTTCTATTCCGCTCAGCGCTTCACTCTGAATGTGACCCGCACGGCGATGAAGCAGGCTGGCTACTCGCCGAGTGTTCGCTTATTCGAGGCTGCCGCTTGTGGGGTGCCCATCATTACCGATTGGTGGGAGGGTCTTGACACGCTTTTTTCAATTGGCAAGGAAATACTTGTCGCTCACGACGAAGAAGATGTTTTGCGGTACTTGCGAGAGCTTGCGCCGTCCGGCCGCGCCCGAATCGCAGCGGCTGCCCGATCGCGCATACTGGCGGAGCACACCGCGGAGGCTCGGGCGAAGCAACTCAGGAGCTATTTGGAGGAGATGAATGACGCTTCTTCTGGTGCGGCACGGCGAAACAGACGCTATTGGCAAGTTGGTCGCGGGCTGGCAGGCAGGCTGGGGTCTGAACAGCAATGGCAAAGCCCAAATAATGAATTTGGCGAAGAGGCTGTCCTTGTCAAATATCCGAGCAATTTACACGAGCCCGCTTGAACGAGCGATGGAAACAGCTCAGTTGCTTGCTGAGGTGCATCACCTGACGCCGATTGTCAGGGAAGGTTTGGGCGAAATGCGCGTTGGCAGGTGGGAGGGGCGCACGTTCGAATCTCTCCGCAACGATGCCCGCTGGCAGAGATTCAATACCGTGAGAACAACGGAATTTCCTCCCGACGGGGAACGGATGATCGAGGTGCAGGCGCGGATCGCCCGAGAAAGCGAGGAGATTCGGCTACGCCACCCCGACGAAACAGTCGCCGTGGTGAGTCACGGGGATCCGCTTCGTGCTCTGGTGAGTTACTATCTCGGAATACCCATTGACCTTATCCAACGGTTCGAAATCGGTCTGGCTTCTGTTACTACGATTCGATTCGATGACAATAGGCCAGTTCTTCTATGCCTGAACGATACGGGAGAACTTAGCGTATGAAGGTAGTCATCTTTGGCCTATCGATAAGCTCTTCCTGGGGCAATGGACATGCCACTTTGTGGAGGGGCCTCTGCAATGCTCTTGCCAAAGGCGGGCACTCCGTTATCTTTTTCGAGCGCGACGTGCCGTACTATGCGTCTACTCGGGATCTGTACTCTCTTCCAAACGGCACGCTGATTCTATATAAGGAGTGGAATGAAGTCGCCGCCATCGCACGCCGTGAACTATCTGGGGCGGAGCTGGCGGTTGTAAGTTCTTTCTGCCCGGATGCCATCGTCGCAAGTAAGGTCATCCTCGACTCGACCGCTCAGGTACGGTGTTTCTACGACCTCGATAGTCCCGTTACTCTAGCTGCCATCGAGAGAGCGGAGGTTGTTTCTTATATAGGTCCTCGCGGTCTCGGGGACTTCGATCTAATATTGAGCTACGCAGGAGGGCCAGCCCTTCAGAAGCTGCAGACCATCCTCGGCGCACATACGGTAGCGCCGCTCTATGGCAGCGTAGATCCGTCCACTCACCACCCAGTTGAGCCTGTTGAGCAGTTTCGTTCCCATCTCTCTTATCTGGGCACATACGCGGCGGACCGCCAAGAACGTCTTGAGAGTTTGTTTGTGGAACCAGCCAGGCAGCGACCAACTCGCAGGTTTGTGATCGGCGGGTCCATGTACGACGATCGTTTTCCGTGGCAACCGAACATTCACCTAGTCAGACATTTGCCGCCGGCGGATCATTCAGCATTTTATTGTTCATCATTACTTACCCTAAATATTTCGCGACAGGCTATGTTCGAAAACGGCTACTGCCCGTCCGGCCGTCTGTTTGAAGCGGCAGCCTGCGGCGTTCCAATCCTGAGTGATAATTGGCCTGGAATTAGCTTGTTCTTTGCGCCCGAAAGCGAAATTCTGGTGGCCGAGGATACCGCCAGTGCATTGGAGGCTCTGGACCGTTCGCCGGAAGACCTTGCCAACTTGGCGAGACTGGCGCGCGCACGTGTTATGGAGCAGCATACCGCCGCCCATCGCGTCCAGGAATTGGAAGGGATAATGAACACCGTTCGTCAGAGGACACCGGCTGAGGCCCAGTAAATGTGGGGAATCATTCCAGCCGCGGGAGCAGGCACACGCATCCAGCCATTGGCCTTTTCGAAGGAGTTACTGCCGGTCTGCGAGCAGTTCGATGGCTCTCAAAACCGCCCTCGAGCAGTAAGTGACTACCTGGTCGAGCGTCTCGTCGCCGCGGGGGCGGACCGCATCTGTTTCGTGATCTCTCCGGGTAAGTCCGACATTCTCGAGTACTATGGCGCCAGTGCTCACTCGGCGTCGCTGTGTTACGTCATCCAACCTAGCCCGCTAGGTTTGTGCGATGCCATCTTTCGGGCGGTTCCTGTCGTGGGCCGCCAGGAGTCCGTATTAATCGGCCTTCCGGACACAATCTGGTTTCCCAAGGCGGGTTTGAAGGCGTTGCCCGACGATCATTTGTCCGCGCTCCTTTTTCCGGTGAAACATCCGCAACATTTTGATGCGGTTGTTTTGGATTCTTTCGGCCGCATTCTGGAAATTCAAGTTAAAAGGCCTTCGCCATCTACAAGCTGGATTTGGGGCGCATTTAAGATGCCCGCTATAACGTTGGAGAACTTATTTCGATTATGGCAGACGCGCAACTGCTCCGATGAGTTTATGGGAACGCTAATCAACGCATGGATAGAGGAAGGCAACATAGCCTACGGATTTCCCATCGGTACTGATTATTTCGATGTCGGAACAATGGATGGCTATCTCGCGGCGATGGAGGCGCTGCGAGACATGTGTTACAACCCCACAACGGGGAAGGCCTCGGATTATGAGATCTCCGTCACTGACTCAAGATGAAATACGCCAACGAGCGGCCGACTTAGGTGTCTGGTTTCACAACGTGAACCTCAACGGGGTTCAGACCGCTCCCGACCATTTCCTGGGCGACTATCCCACGTGCAAGTGGCGAAACATTGCGCCGGCAATTCCTTCGGACCTGCGTGGCAAAACCGTGCTCGATATCGGTTGTAATGGCGGTTTCTATTCAATAGAAATGAAGAGACGCGGCGCCTCCCGAGTAGTGGCCATCGATTCGGATTCCCGATATCTGAAGCAGGCCGAGTTCGCTGCTGAAGTCTGCGATGTCGAGATTGACTTCCGGCAGATGGATGTATACGACGTTGCCGGCTTGCAAGAACAGTTCGATCTCGTTCTGTTCATGGGTGTCCTGTATCATCTGCGGCATCCACTTCTTGCGCTCGACCTGCTTTACAAGTATGTGGTGCGCGACCAGTTGGTCTTTCAGTCCCTGGTACGCGGGAGTTCACATATCACGCCGCTTAGTGAAAATTATCCATTCAACGAAACGGCAATCTTCCAGAGCGACGGCTATCCCCTGATGCATTTCGTCGAAAACTGCTATGCCGACGACCCGACGAACTGGTGGATTCCGAATCGCGCATGCGTCGAGGCCATGCTAAGAAGCTCAGGGTTTTTCATAGTCGAAAGGCCGGAGGAAGAAGTCTACATCTGTGCTCGGAGGCCGCACCAATGGTTGAAGCCGTGATGCTCTGGAACGAACCCAACAACTTATCGCATTGGAATTTCGAGTTGGATCCGGGCTGGGAAATCTTTGCGGCTATGATCAATCGCGCATGCGATGCCATTCGGGCCGGAAATTCCCGCGTCCCCAGAGTATTGGGCGGCATGTCTCCCATAGATCCGAACTTCCTGCTTTTGTTGCGGCAGCATTGTGTCTTATCGCATGTAGACGCCGTGGCAGTTCATGGCTTTCCTCTCGATTGGAACCATTGGTCTATCCACGAATGGCCGCTCAAGCTTCAGGAAATTCGAGGGGTTACCCAACTCCCGCTTTGGGTGTCGGAGGTTGGGGTGTCCACCTTTGGCGCCGAGGAGGTCCAGGTCTTCGGGCTGAAGCGGACCGCGGAGTTGTTGATTGGCGAAGCAGAGCGAATCCACTGGTACAGCCTTTACGACTTGCCCAAAGCGTGGCCGGCCACAACGCGTCATCGCGAGGCTGAAGGCTCATCTTACTATCGACATTTTTATATGGGGCTGGTGCGTGAAGATGGGACTCTGAAACCCGCCTTTAATGACTTCCGGCAATATGCTCCGCAATTGGGCATCTGTCAGTGGTTCCATTTCGAAGATCATCGATTGGAAGATGCCGCCAGGTTACTTAAGGATCTCGGAGTCAAGTATCTCCGAACCGGTTTAAGCTGGGCCGACAGCTTTCGACCGGGTGCTGAGAGATGGTTCGATCGTCAGATGCGCATCTTGGAACCATTCGAGGTAACTCTTACTTACTGCTTCACTCCGGAACATTGTGGCTTAGCGGCAAATTACACGAGCCCGCCCAAGAACATCGACGAATTTGCCGAGTTTTGCGCTCGGATGACAAGGCGCTACGCCGGCTGACGTGGTATTAGAATCAGAAGCACTCCGCCATTACTGCTTGTTCTTATCGATCGCAAATGCTACCAACGAATCGCCGGGCGCCGATAGACCATGGCCGCCTGCAGAAATCACAACATATTGGCGGCGATCGGGACCTTCGTAAGTCATGGGAGTGGCGCGCGCACTGTCGGGGAGTACGCCTTTCCACAATTGCTTGCCGGTTTCCGAATTGAACGCATAGATGGCGGGATTGAATGTTCCGGCTGTGAACACTAATCCGCCTGCTGTCACGATCGGGCCGCCGAGCGATGGCGAGCCGAATTCCGGATGCCCTGGAGCGAATTCTCCCAATGGGACCGCCCACTTCTTCTCGCCCGTGGAAGCAGAGATGGCTAGCAGTGTCCCCCAAGGTGGAGGCGTGCAAGGAAGACCCTTGTCAGGGCTGCGGAGGAAACGCCGCATCATACCGTAAGGTGTGCCCAATTGGCGGGCAAATTCCCAGTCGCCATTGATGAGCCGGCCTTCGTTCTTATGTGTGGCGGCCCGCATCTCGTCGAATTTATCGCGCGGGATCAGGCGCACTTCGGAAGCCAGATGATTCTCCGGGAGGATGAGAAGATCGTGGAGTTCATCATAGGCCACGCCACCCCACGCCATCCCGCCAATATTGCCCGGCATCATCAAAGATCCGCGCAAGGATGGCGGGGTAAAGACGCCGTCGGTGCGTAGCTTCTCGATTTCGGCGCGGCACCAGTTGCGGTCCGATTCGTCGATGCCCCAGGCATCCGCCACCGTCATCTTTTGCGGAGTCACGGGTTTCGGGAGCACCGGAAAGGGCTGGGTGGAAGAGGTCTTTTCTCCTGGTACATCGGATTGGGGAACGGGCCGCTCCTCGACACCGAAGATTGGTTTGCCCGTGTAACGATTCAGGATGAACAGATTACCTGTTTTGGAGCCGGCTGCAACGGCGGGAATGGTTTGGCCATCGCGGTGAACATTGAACAAGAGCGGCGGTGAAGCAACGTCGTAATCCCACAGGTCATGATGGACCGTTTGGAAATACCAGACCATCCGGCCAGTGTCTGGGTTTAAGGCGACGACTGAATCGGCAAAGAGGTTTGCTCCCAGCCGTTCGCCGCCGTAATAGTCGGGGCTAGCGCTTCCAGTGGGCACGAAGATGAGATTATGCACCGGGTCGGCGACGATGACGGACCATGCATTCGCGGCGCCCGTTCGCGCAGCGCTACCGTTCTTCCATGTGTTTGCGCCGATAGCGTGTGGATCTTGCGGAATCGGGTCCCAAGTCCACTTTTTGGCTCCTGTCACCGCGTCGAAACCACGGACTTCGCCGCTGGGCATATAGGTGGCGCCATTGTCGGCGATGCCCGAACCGACGATGACCGTTCTGCCAACAATCGCAGGAGGCGAAGTCTCTTCATAATCGGCGTAGCCACGTATCCCAATTCGCAAGCCCTGTCGAAGATTGACGATTCCGTTGTCACCGAAGTCCTGGCAGAGTTCACCGGTTTTGGCATCTAGCGCGATCAGACGCGCGTCAATCGTCGCGATGAAGACGCGACTCCGTTTCCCCGGAGATTCCCAGACGGAGACGCCACGATTCGCGTAATCACCGTAGCCTTTGTCGCGGTCGATGTGAGGATCGTATGCCCAAAGCCGTTTGCCGGTCAGAGGATCGAGAGCGATTACGCGTCCCAACGGCGTGCCGATGTAGAGCGTGTTCCCGACGTAGATCGGCGTAGCTTCAAAGGCTGTCGCCCGGCTTTCCTTAGGTTGGTATGCATCACCAGTGTGGAATGTCCAGGCGACTTTTAGGGAACTCACATTGGAGCGATTGATGCCCGTAAGGGGCGAAAACCGTTGCCCGCCGTAATCGTGGCCGTAGATGGGCCATTCCTCATTCGGCTCCGAGATGTGCGCTGAATAGAGTCCAACAGCAAACGCGGCTACCAATATGAAAATCAACCAGACTCTTTTCATACTGTTCAGTATCGCCCGGTGAACACCTGTGGTCTTGTTCAGACGCCGAGGACAGATTCGATTACGGTCCATGAGGACGGGCGGGCGACCGAGGTCGGCCATCGAGAAAGCACGCTATCGTTCATCGCTTGGTATTCTGCGAGACTCGGCCTGGCAAGCCGCTCAATACAGGGGATTTGCGCGTCCCGGTCAGGATGCTAGCATGAACTGCGTGATCGCCTTGTGCACTTTCGACAGCATGATTAGATCGAGTTTCACCCAGAGCACCATCATTGCATTAGAGGTCGAGGCCGGTGGTACGAATGCCTAGGTTTGTCCGGCGTTCGTCTGCTCTTTTATTCTGCTCAGCTCTCTCCATTGCGTATGTGGCGGCACAGCCGCCGGTCATCTTACAGCATGGAGGCGCAACAATAACGCTTGAGCCTTACGCCCCAAACATCATACGCATTACGTTGAGCCTCATCAAGGCCGAAGCCTTGGCCCCGCCCGGTTACGGTTTCGTAGCCAGCTCTTCTCTACAGGAATGGAAGTCGATTCAGTCCGCCGGCGGCGAGGTCTACGCGTCGTCCGAGCTGACCGTCACCGTCCACAACAACAGCCCAAGGCTGGCTCTGCCAACTCAACACGATATCGGTAAATACTTCAATGGCTCGGCGCCGTCGGCGCATATAACTGTTCAAACCGTGCGAGGCAAGACTTTGCTGGATATGATCGGCTGGGAAATGGCGGTCCCGAATCACAAGGATGGCGACGCCGATATCCTATACGATCGGCGGAACCAAGATCCTCCGTTTTATGAAGTCGGCGCGACATTCGTCTCACCGGCCAATGAGCACTACTACGGCCTCGGCCAGAACCAGGAAGGTTACCTGGACCACCGCGGCCACACAATACATTGCTGGCACGATTACAGAGCTACGGGTGGCCCGTCCATCGGGGTACCATTCGCTATCAGCAATTTAGGATATGGGCTGGTCTGGGACAATCCGTCCAAGACCACCGTCGAGCCCGGGTTTAACGAGCAGACGCGTTGGATATCGCAGGTGGGCCAACGAGTCTCGTTCTTTGTAATTGCAGGCTCGAATACCGATGAAATTTATGCGGGCTATCGCAAGCTCACTGGCGCGACACCTTTATTACCCAAAGCCGCCTATGGCTTTATTCAATGTAAACAGCGCTATTCGAGTCAAGCCGAAGTTATGGCCGTTGCCAAAGGATATCGCGAACGCCACTTACCGTTGGATGTGATTGTCGTGGATTGGTTTTATTTCTCCAAAATGGGTCAACTGGATATGGTCCCTGATAAATGGCCCGATCCGGCAGCCATGAATCGTGAGTTACACAAGATGGGGATATCCACCATGATCAGCGTGTGGCCGCGATTCGATCCTGGTACCCGTTACTACGACATGCTGCTGAAGAACGGGTGGTTCGAACACTTAGCCGACGGCGCCCCCACGAATGGGCTGCCATACGACCGCGCCGGTTCCGATCTGGACACGACAAATCCACAGGCGGCTAAGTGGTATTGGAACGTGATTCGGCAGAACTTCATCGACAAAGGCTTCAATTCCATTTGGGCCGACGAAACCGAGCCCGATCTTCCTCCAAACGGCAGCTATTTTTTCATCGGGCCGGGAACACAGTACTTCGATGTATACCCGCTTTTCCACACAGCAGCTATCTATGACGGGTTCCGGCGCGATTTGAAAACCCGCGCGCTGGTGCTATCACGCGATTCCTACCTGGGCGCGCAGCGGAACGGGGCGATGTTCTGGTCGTCCGATATCTACCCAACCTGGGACACGTTGAAGAGGCAAGTCCCGACGGGCCTCGATTTCACCGCTTCTGGGATGGCTTACTGGAGTAACGATGTTGGAGGATGGCAATATCTTCCAGCAGTGCATCATCCGTTGCGGCCCCCACTTATTAGCCCCGCCGGCGCGCGTGACAATGTGGGAGGATACGACGATTATCCCGAGTTGTACACGCGCTGGTTCGAGTACGGGGCATTTGAGCCAATCTTTCGTACTCACGGCAGCCGCCGGTATAACGAAGTGTGGTCCTATGGCCCTCAAGCCGAGCCCATACTGATTAAGTATCTGAAGCTTCGCTATCGGCTAATGCCTTACATTTACTCGCTGGCATTCAAGACTTACTTAACTGGCGCTCCTTACATGCGGGCATTATTCATGGATTTCCCGGACGATCCGCACGTAGCCGACCTGGGCGACGAATATATGTTCGGTCCCGCATTCCTGGTTGCCCCCGTAACCGGCCAGGGCGTTACTAGCAGGCCGGTTTATCTCCCGGCGGGAGCGAATTGGTACAACTTCTGGACCAATCAACGCTTCCATGGCGGGCAAACTATCCAAGTGGACGCTCCAATTGATACTCTGCCGCTTTTCATTCGGGCCGGTTCCATTGTGCCCCAGGGCGCTCCGGTCGACAGTACGCAGCAAACCCAAGCAATTGAAAAGGTGCGCGTTTATCCCGGAGCCAATTGCGACTTCACGTTGTACAACGACGACGGCAACACTTACGCCTATGAGCAAGGCGCCAGCCGCATCACTCGCCTGCATTGGGACGATGCCACGCACAAGCTCTCGCATGAAGGCGCAACCGCGTGGACGGCCCCCGATTCGGCAATCGTTGAGGTTATCAAGCCTTGAGGCGCCCGCTGGGTTTCAGGTAATGATGCCCTTTCTCACCGCGTAAAGAATCAGTTCCGGAATGCTATGAACATTTAATTTCTGCATTAGGTTCCCGCGATGCGTGTCCACCGTATGCGGACTCAATCCCAAAAGGTTTGCGATATCCTTTGTCGATTTCAGTTCCGCAACCAATTGAAGTAGCTCCCGCTCGCGTGGCGTCAGAAGATCGTAAGTATCCTCCACTCCCTGCTGCCGCATCTGCCTCAAGTAATCGTCGGCAAGCACCTTACTAACAGCAGGACTAAAAAACGCCTTACCGGAACAAACAGCGCGGATCGCCTGGATCAGATCGGTTTCTGCGGAATCTTTCAATAGATATCCGCGCGCGCCCGCTCGCAACGCCTTTAGAATATAGCCTTCATCCGAATGCATGCTTAGGATCACGACGGCCGTTTTCAAGCGTTCTTCGTGGATTCGTCTAGCCGCCTCGATACCGTTCAACAGCGGCATCGCAATATCCATCACGACGACATCCGGATTCTCTCGAATCGCCAGGTCGATAGCTTCCCGGCCATTGCTCGCTTCGCCGATAACTTCGAAATCCGGCTCGCGATTCAGCACCAATCGGAGGCCATGCCGCATGATGGTGTGGTCGTCTGCCAGAACAATCCGTACGGACATCATGAAATGGTGTGAAAGGCGTCTTCAGTGGATCGCTGCAATACCAACGGTAGTTCCACCCGGATTAGCGTGCCTTCGCCTAAATTTGACGCTACGGAAAACGTACCACGGAGATGAGTTACTCTCTCTTGTATCCCCAATAAACCCAGCCCTTTCTCCCGCTCAGGCACAAAACCTTGCCCATCGTCCTGAATTGTCAGTGCGAGGCGTTCGGCGTCGTGACTTAACCGCACTCGCACTGTCTTTGCCTGGGCATGGCGCACCGCGTTGCGCAACGCTTCTTGAACAATGCGATAGATGCAGGTCTTATGCTCGTCGGGAAGATCTTCCGGTATCGGATCGGCATGCACTTGAACGTACACGTTGCTGGTTCGTGAAACTTCTCGCGCTTGCCACTGAACGGCCGGAATTAGGCCCAGATCGTCCAACATAGAAGGCCTTAGTAGCAGCGACATATCCCGAACGACGGCTACCGTAGTTTCGGCCAACCGGCGCAACTCTTGAAGTTGAGCGCGCGCGCTGGAGTCTTGTTTCGGAAGTACCGCGGCGACATTACCGATTCCCAGCAGAATTGCGGACAGCGATTGCCCGACTTCATCGTGTAGCTCGCGTGAAAGCGAACGCCGCTCCGACTCCTGGACGGCTATCAAACGGGCCGATAGATCCTGCAAAGCCTCGCGCGCGCGCTCCACTTCTCCGAACCGCGCAGCCGAGATCTTTTCCAGGCGAAGGATACGTCGCATGCTAAGGGTCGCCAACACGATTCCACACAGCAGCATTAGGATCAACAGGCCAATCAACGATCGCCTGAAGCCGGAGAACAGATTGGCGATCTGGAGGTTGCCCGCGTCCAGTTGCCGCTGGTTCACTTCGCTGATCTTGTCGGCGAGATGCACGATCATCATCCGCCGCGGAAGCAGCGAATTCTTCATAAAGGCGTAGCCGTATTCCTGGCGCTGGGCCGCATTCCATTCGAGCGCCGGCTGTAAGGAGTTGAAATATGCGTCCAGCTCCGTTGTGAATTCGTGGAAGGGCTTCCGCTCCTGGGGTCGCAACTCCCGTTGGTACGCGCCAATGTTAGAGGCAATGCGGCTTCTGGTTTTTTGCAGTTCCACCCTATGCAGGTCAGCCTGCTTCGGGTCCTGCTCCAGAAGCAGATCGCGCACATAGGTTCCGGAGAGAAAGATGTCGGAACGAAGTTGCTCCAGAATGCGATCGCGGTTGAAATAGTCCTCGCGGATATGCTGGTTCCGGGCTTGTATTTCGCCCAGTACCGAGAGGCTATTGAGCCCCATAAAGGCAAGAAGAAGAAGGAGCCCTCCAAATGCCACTAATAGGAGGCGTCTAGTCTGCCGATCGGTATGGTTAGCGCTCACGGTCTCGGCCCCATTACGGCCACGAATTTCTCGACTCTCGCGGCACACAAAGGATTAATGCAATAAACCCACGGTATATTGGAGAGCTGCATAGGCCTCCTGATATTCGTACTTCGCGTTCAGATTTTGGACCTCAGCCGAAGTCTGCGCCAATTGTCCCTGTGTCAACTCGACAATTGAGGATAACCCCAAATTGTACCTGCCTTGGGCCAAATCCAATGCCAAGTTAGCCTGTTTCAGGAGCTGTTCACTGGCGCTGATTGCCTCGTAAGAAGTCCTGGCGCTGTCCCACGCCGCACGCACATCGCGCGCAACGCGATCTCGCAGGTCCCGCGAACGCTGCTCTGTTGCTTGCAGTTGATACTCGGCGGCCCTGCGCCGGGACGTGAAGAGAAAGCCGTTAAATATGGGGATCTGCAAATTCACAGCGACACTTTCATAGGTCAATGGAATTCCGGCATTGGCGTTTCCGGGATGAATATAAGGCAGAACGCCTCCCACTCCGATCAAGCTTAAGGCCGGCCGCTTCAAATCGCGCTCGGCCTCGACGAAACTCTGGGCCGCGTTCGTCTGTAGGCGATAACTCGCCAATTCCGGACGGTTCTGGAACGCTTCCGCAATCAATGGATCCGGAGTCGCAGGGGGTACAGGTGGCATAGGTTGGTCCTGTAACTTATATTCCACCGCCTGGTCCGTTCCTAGTGCCTGCCCCAACCCGGCAAAGGCAGTCTGCAAACGGTCTTGGGCTCGCAGCAACATCAGCTTCGCGTCGGCAAGGTTGACCGCGGCAAAACTAACGTCCACCTGAGACCGGAGTTGGTTCTTAGCAAGTTCAGTTACTTGGTCGACCACGGTCTGTCGTGTCTTCACCGTTTCCTGGGCAACCACGACGAGCTGCTGCGCAAGAAGGACTTCATAGTAAGCTTGGTCCACGGCTAAGATCACATCGAAGCGCGATGCTTGAAAGTCCTGCTTGCTTGCCTGGGCAAGCAAGGAGGAATTCTTAACCAGATTCTTGGTACGCCCGAAATCGGAAATCAATTGAGCCACGGTGACTCCCATTCCGGCATGGTCGAAAAGCCGCGAATCGTTGATCAACCCGGCTCCAATGCGTGCATTTACTTCGGCCTGCGCCCCGGTTATGTTGCCGTTAACTGTCGGAAAGTATGCCGATTTGGTCTCCCTCGTAATCTGACCGGCTCGCAACGAGAGCGCTTGCGAAGCCAGAACCTGCGGATGATTTTTCAATGCCAACGCGCGCGCCTGTCCGAGCGTTAGGGGAGGATTCCCGGGCGGATTAGTAGCCTGTGCACCGGCAGATCCAGCGCCCGAAACAATGGCGATTAGTAAAGTTGCAGTTTTCCAATTGCTCATGTCGATAAATTATGCAGGCGCTACTTCCGTTGTTGCCGGCCGTTGGGGAAGCTTGTTCCGGTAGACAAATAAATACGCAGCAGGCACGATAAAGACCGTAAGCACAACTGACGTTGTCAGGCCCCCAATAATTGCCAAGGCCATCGGCGCGTACTGCTCGGCGCCGGCTCCCAACTTCAGAGCCATCGGTATCATACCGATAATCGTGGCTAGCGAAGTCATCAAAATGGGACGCAAGCGCACCCGGCAAGCTTTGACGACAGCTTCAGCCGGCGGCAGACCCTCTTCTGCCTCCAGCCTATGGGCGAAATCGACGATCAAAATACTGTTAGAAACCGCGATTCCGATTAGTAAAAGAATGCCCATAAGCGACATAACATTCAGGGTTGCGCCTGCTAATGGCAGAATGATCAAGACTCCGATGAAGCCCATCGGGATGGCCAGCAGGATCAGTATCGGATCCACAAACGAGCGAAACTGGGCAGTCAGAATAAGGTACAGCAGGATCCCGGAGAGGATAAACCCAAGGCCGAAGCTTTTGAAGGACTCGTTCATGCCTTCGACCATACCCCTTATATGGACCCGCATGTTCTTTGATATTTTCATGTCGCCCACCAAATTGCCGATACGCGTCGACAATTTGCCCAAATCTTCACCACTCGGCGTTACATATACTTCGGCGGTGCGTTGAATCTGATAGTGATCGAACTCGGTCGGCGCCTGAACACGGGTCAAATGGACCACGGAATCGAGCGTCGTGGGGCTGGCTAAATTCGGAGCTTTTAAAGGAATATTCGTCAAGTCGATCCGGTTATGAATTGAGCCGATTCCATGCTCAAAATACTGAACAGTGAGGAAGTAGTCGTTGCCAGTCTTATAATCGACCCAATAGTTAGGTGCGATCATGGTGTTCGAATTTAAAGCGGTGATTACGTTATCTACAATTTCTTTCTGAGTAAGTCCCAATTCCGCCGCGTGGACCCGGTCGATATCCATGCGGAGGGCCGGATAGTCCATATCTTGAGGTATGTATACTTCGCCGACCCCAGGGAATTGACGGATCTTCGCGGCCAATTCCTGAGCCATGGAATAGTCCTGCGCGTAGTTCCTGCCCGACACTTGAACGTCGATGGGGGCCGGCATTCCCGAATTCAGAATTGCATCTTCCATGGAACCGCTTGAAAAGAACGTACGAAGCTCGGGATACTTGGCGGCAATGGCATCACGCACTCGATCCATATAGGCGAAGCTGCTCGTCGAATGGTCGTCCGCCAACTGAGTTTGAACGGTGGCTGTGTAGGCGCCGGCGTTAGACGTGTAAAGGGCCGAGAAGTCCGGCACGACACCGATATTCGATACCGTCATGCGGAAGTCATGCGGGGAAACTACATGATGGATCAGGTCTTCCACCTTTGCGACATAGTCATTTGTGACCTCAATTCGAGAGCCGGTCGGCGCTTTCAAGTTAATTGTGAACTGACCCGCATCCGTGCGTGGGAAAAAGGCCAAGCCAATATAGGGATAAATGGCAAAACTTACAAAAAACAGTAAGGTCAGACCGCCAATGGTTAGCAAAGGCGCTTTCAACGCGCGCCGGACCCAAGCCTCGTAAACATCTAACAGCTTATTGAATCCGTTATTGAAGTGCCGGTTAAACCGATCCCACCAAGACATCTTTCGCCTAACGGCAAGATGAGCATGTTCCCGATGCGTTTCGCCCTGATCGTGTTCGCCTATTTGAGGTTCCCGGTGCGCGCCGGATTCGAAGTGGGCCACCTTCAAGAACCGCGAACAGAACAGCGGAATAACGGTCATGGCGACGACGAAAGAGATCAACAAAGATACGCAGAAAGCGACCGCTAGCGCCGAGAACAGAAACTTACTGACTCCATACAGGAATGTGACCGGGAAGAAGTCAACGACATAGACAAGCGTCGCTGCGAGCACCGCCAGTGTTACTTCCGAGCCGCCCAATTCTGCCGCAATACCCGGCGCTTCGCCCAGTTCCATGTGCCGGTAAATGTTTTCAAGGGAGATAACGGAGTTGTCGATTACCCGTGAGAAGGCAAGCGCCATGCCACCAAGAATCATTGTGTTCACAGTGTTGCCCATGAGGGCCAAAATAACGAATGCGGCCAAGGCGGATAATGGAATGGAGAGCAAGACGGCCCCGGTGGCGCGGACACTGCCCAAGAACAGTAGGATCATGACACTGGTCAGCACCAGCCCGATCAGGCCTTCATGGAACACCGTCTGAATGGCTTCGCGCACGAATGTGGACTGATCGAAAAGCACATCCGTCTTCAAAGCCGCCGGAATATCCACCAGGTTTTTAAGCAGCGATCTTACTCCTGAAACCACCTGAATGGTATTCGTATCGCCTCCCTGTTTCATGATTTGGATGTACGTGGACCGTTGGCCGTCTACGCGCACGATGTTGTATTGAATCTGGCTGGCGTCTTCTGCTTTGCCAACGTCCCCCACGGAAACCCATGAATTTCCCACCGTCTTGATCGGGATCGAGTTCATCTCCTTCATGTTGGCGACAAGGCTATTGGAGTAGACGTAGTAATCGTAAGGACCCATCTTGACGTCGCCCGCCGGAAGAATCAGATTTTCGTTATTCAGCGCGCTCACGACATCCATCGGGCTCATCTGCCGGGACATCAGCTTGTACGGGTCGACATACACCATGATCTGGCGATACTTGCCTCCGAAGGGAGGCGGAATTTCCGCGCCCTTCACGACAGCGATCTGATTTCGGATCGTGAACTGCGCCTCATCATGTAGTTGCGTTTCGTTCAGGCCTTTGCCGCGGACAGCTACTAAGCAAACTGGCTGGCTGGATGCGTCGAATTTCAAAACAACGGGAGGCAGCGTGCCGGGCGGAAGCCTTTTTAAATCGGCGAGGGCGAGATTGGACAATTCCGTCACGTCGGCGTCGGCGCTGGTGCTCGGCTGAAAGTAAGCCTTGATGATACTTACTCCCAGCATGGATCGCGATTCCATGTGATCCATGCCGGCCGCCATCGTAAAAAATCGCTCCAAAGGATTGGTGATATCCACTTCGATATCGCCCGGCGGCATCCCGGAATAAAATGTGGCCACCACAACTTCCGGTAAGTTGATTTGGGGAAACAAGTCCACCGGCATCCGCGCAAGACTGACCCCGCCGATAAGGCAGATAGCAAGGCAAACGACAATCACGAAATACGGGTTTCTTATTGAAAAACGTGACATAAAGATAAGGAGTTAGCGGAACGCGTAAAATACTAAGACTTACCTTGGCCCCGATACGTTCGCCGCCGCCACAAGCTGCGGACGTACCAGTTCTCCGTGCGTCAGACCGGAGCGATCGCTCACTACCACCTGGTCTCCTTGCTTAAGGCCGGATAAGACTTCGGCCTCGTCCTCCGATTCTCCTTCGATTCCGAGCGTTACCGGGCGCGGCTCAACCTTATTCGCGGCAGTCACAACATACACGATCGCGTGATCTCCGGTCTGATCCACCGCTTGGACCGGAACGGTCAGTGCGTCGCCTGCGACATTCAGGGTCACTGTGGCGTCTGCATACAAACCAGGTATTAATTCACCGGTCGGATTCGGTACATCCACTTCCGTGTGCATGGTGCGTGTTGAATCGTGAACCTCCGACGAGAATCGCGCCACCTTGGCTGGAAAGCTCTTGTGGAGCGACGGTACCTCGACGGCAACCGGGTCGCCGATTCTGATGTAACTCACATACGATTCCGGCACCGGTATAACAAGTCGATACTTGTCCTCCTGCGAGAGCCTGACCAGAGGCAACGCCTGGGTGCTGGAGTTCGTGCCTGCCTGCATCAGCGTTCCAAAATTTGCGTAACGCTGTGTTACTACTCCGTCGAATGGAGCGGTGATCCGCGCATATGAGTAAATCGCTTGATCATGCGTTACCTTCGCTTCCGATACCATTAAGTTGCTTTTCGCGGCCTCAAGGTTCGACTTCGCGGCATCCACTTGCGCCTCGGCCGCCAGATCGCGCCCTTGCACATCGTCGACTTCCTGTTGGGCCACTAAGCCTGGCCTACTCTTTGCTACTCCGTTCAGCCGTTCGTATTCGAGGTGTAGGACTTTATGTTGCGCTTCAATGCGGCTCAGTTGATTTGAGGCATTGGTGATTTGATCTTCCATGCTCTTTACCGCGGCGCGGTCCTGGTCCAACTGGGCCTCCAACTCCGGTATCTCCAACACCGCCATCAGTTGGCCTTGCTTGACGTGTGTGCCGTAATCTACCAGCAACTGCTTTACAAAGCCTGCCTCCTTGGCGTAGACGTCGATCTCCTGAAAGGGAACCAGTTCGGACGAAACCGTCAGTTGCCGCCGCAGTGGGTGCCGTCCTATCTTCGCCACACCCACCGTCACCACTCGATCTTGCGCGCCGGGTATGCTGGCGGCTTTCTCGTCGCGGCTACATGAAGTCAAAAGGATCATCGCTACAACAGCAGCGGACGTCAGAACAACCACAGTCTTGCCGGGTAAAGAAAAAAGCATTTTGGGACAGACCTTCAGAGGAGCATGCCGGTAAGCAGACGCGGCTCACCCCCAATATCGCTTGTCCACGAGATGTTGGCTATACTGTCGCGCCAGTAAAAATACTCCGGGAGAGCACTAGAAGCGTCCCCTGAAGACGCTTCAGGCCGGGCTAGCCCTCGCCCAGCCCCGACGCGTCGCTGGCCATGATTCTAATCGTGATCGGAGACGGTGCAGGATCTGCAAGAGAACCCCGGTGTGGTTAGTGAAAACCTCAAGATGGCCGATAAGATTAACAAATTCATGCCGCGAGCAATCACACAACGCATTCTCATCGTCGATGACGAGAACCAGGATGTGGCCCTGTTCAGGAGAATCCTGGAACGCGCCGGATACTCCGTGACTGATTGCAATTCGGGAAAACTGGCAATTCGGGCCATCGAAGAGAGCGCGTTTGATTTGGTGATCTTCGATCCTGCGACATTCTGCACCTCCTTGCTACAACATTGAAAATATGAGTATTTTAATGGCTGATGAATGGCCGACGGGACTGTTTTCCCAATTCTCTTCAACTTAAAGCTCCTTTGGTTCTACAAACAGGGGCAATGCC
>DATAXY010000046.1:0-13848 GCA_036272835.1 Bryobacteraceae bacterium | reverse complement strand
CTTGTCTCTAGCGAGCGTCCATTCGGCGCGGTGGACGCGGTGACGAGCGTTCGGGAATATGATGCGATGGATGGACACCTCGTCCGAGTTTTCTCTCCAAATGGGAAGGCCGAATTCTGCAAACCGCGCGGCCTCCGCTTTGGTCCCGGTGGAACTGCTCTGCTGTGTCGCCCGCAATCAGGTTGTTGGCTTCGATTTCGCGAGTGGCGAATGCCTGGGGGCTATCGCGCGATTGCCGCAGTTAAATGGACAAGCCTTGGTGTTTTTTCCCGTAGTGAACCGACTACTGCAATCTGAGCTTGTTTGTAAGAGCTTTTGCCCCATTGTGTCTGGATGACGCGCAACTCGGAGAGTGAATCGCGGCTCACGCTTCCAACTGGGCATTCTCCGCATTGCTAAAAATAACCGGTCCAAATCTGCTTGGACTAGTTTTCAGCGTAAGCGCTCTATAATCAAGCAGTTTGGCTGGTTATTTTCGGCATAACTGGCCAATCTGTGAACGCGTTCATAACCCTTACAAATTTCAGTGACTTAGACGTAAGCGGGCATCATGAATCACGCACGGCCGGTTTCGCCCTGCCCCAAGCGCGGGATGAAGAAGGTCTCACCGTCTATGTCTTCGCCTCCCAAAAGGCCAAACGCGTATCTCACTGAAAAACAGCGGCTTAAAAATCACCTGCTTCGGAAGGATTGGCCAGTTATGCCGACAATCCAGGAGCAACTCGGAAACTAAACGGTACGCCGTTATGGTGGTCGACTTTCAATCAAAAATTAGTTCGCGGTTGGAGTTTTCTCCACGCGGTCCACGATGATCGTCTCGACAGGGGCTTTGCGAGACTGCAACTCGAGACCGAGGCGCTTCACGGCTTGAATCATTGCGGCGTCCGAAGTATCGAGAGCATTAGGGTTCGCGAATCCAACGCCGACCGAGCCCGACCCGGCGAGGATCGCCAATTTCTGCACGAAGGCGATACCGTTCATCGCGTCTGGTGGCAGTTCCAGGGTGACTTGATAGCTTCCTTTGAGGTGGGTTGCGTCCACGACCGGCCGGTCCATGAACTGCGTCACCCTGTCGGCAAGCGCAGCCATGGTGATTTTTCCGATCTCCATCTGCATCCCGCCGTTAGGACCTGTGGTTAGACGCATGCTTCCCACGGTTCTGCCCGAAATGACGGCAGCATTGCGATCATTGTTCATACGAAGCCCGATACCTGCAGGCTGAGGTCCAGAAGCCTGTTCTTCGGCAGCCGCTTCCTTTATCTTCAGCCCACCCTTTCCAATTACCAGCGCATAAACGGATCGGTCACGTTTCTCGCGATGTATCGACAGTTTGAACCGCTCCATCAAAAGGCGCTGCATCATTTCCGGAGCCCGATTCGTAGATTGGCCTTGCGGAATTTTGGCCAAGATATCCCATCGCGTCTCGTCCATCCAGCTCGGTCCCGACACTTGATACTGTTTAACGCCATAGGCGTATGGGATCAACTCCGCAAGTGACATGAATCCATAGTCGGCACGCGATCCGTCAATGCTGATGCCAATATGGAACTGCCCGTTCGGACTGTTCTCCACCGATGATGGCGCCCGCACCGCCCTGATGGACGCCACTTCGAACGCGGGCTGTGGTGAAAGCGTCGCTTGTGGAGCGGCGACTAGCAACAGGGGCGCCACTGCAACGACAAGCACCAAGGCGGCTGCGCATGCCAACGCCACCGAAAATGTCCCTAAGCGACCACGCCTTTGTCCACTGTCGAGTACTGCGCCGACGCGGATCGCTAAATCCCTATGATCCGCCATGGCCAAAAGCGGCGACCTCCGAGCCATCGACATCCGTTTCGCGAGATCGACCAACTGTTCGGCATAGGCTGTTGCTTCTGAGCGTCTAAGCACGGCATCGTCGCAGGACCGCTCAGCTTCCAGCACGAGCCTACGCCATCCGATCCAGACCAAGGGATGGAACCAATACACGGCACATGCGACCCACGCGAGGCATCTCGTCACAGAGTCACCGCGGCGCACGTGCTCTAGTTCATGTGCGATCGCGCAACTGAGGTCGTCGCCCTCCCAATCTTCCGCGTCCCGAGAGAGCACGATAGCAGGGTGCAGGACGCCGCACGTCATCGGTCCCGGCAGCGCTTCATGCAGCAATACTTTCACGCGACGCTGAATGCCGACATCCCGGGCAATTGCTTCGACGACCGCCTGCCCACGTGGCCAGGGCAAGCCAGATCGGCGTAACGATCGAATTTGCCAAAGACCAATCGCCATCGGCAGCAGAAAGAGTACCGTTCCGGCGATCCATCCCGCGAGCAGCACATCGGAGAACGAATGCCGCGGCGCTGGCGGCTCAACGGAGATCACGCTGACTCGGGCATCCGCTGGCGTAAAAAATGGAATTGGCTCGATACCCCCGAGAGGCGGCAACGTAGCAGTCAGACTCTCAGCCATTACCGGCACTGCGACGTTGACGGGCGGCGCTACAAGGCATGCGATCGGAATTACCAGTGCCGCCCCAAACGCCGTAGCGAGCACCGAATGCCGCACTGCAGCGCGGCTTCCGCGGGCCAGCCTCGCCGCAAAGAGGGCCACGGCCATAATTACGGTCATCTTGACCACTATCGATAGCGCCAGCGAAGTGCTTATCGCGACGATCGCTCTACTAACAAGCGGAATCATGACTGGGTCTTCCTCTCTTTGCGAACACGATCGATGTCATCCCTCAGTTTGTCGAGTTCCTCGTCCGTCCAGGATGCTTCGGACACGAGGGCTGTCATCATCTGGCGCACGGAGCCGCCGAAGAAGGTCTGAACATATTGCTGCAGGGCCGTGCGTTTCGCGACAGCCGGGGAGGTCGTGGCCGAGTAGATGTAACGAGGGCCGTCATATTGGTGCCTGAGATAGCCCTTCTTTTCGAGTCTGGTCAGCATGACCCGGACCGCCGACTGACTGGGTGGATTCGTCAAACGCGCGCGGATTTCATCCGCAGCCGCCCGATTACTCAAGGCGAAGACTGCGTCCATGATCTCCCGCTCCCGCCGCGTGAGTAGTGCTGGATTGGCTTTTGGCATGCGACACATGTAGCTTAAGGCGACAAATGTCGCTTGTCAAGTTCCTAAACGCCGGGCTCTGCGCACACAGGGTGCTCTCACAAGCAGGGACCTCAGCAGCGGGTATGCGATGCCCGCTTGGCGCTAAGAGCTGGAAACAAAGGGGCGGCAACCGGCCAATCCGTTACTGCGCGGCCGAAACAGGGAGGTACGTGATCGCGTAAGCACTTATTGCCGCAGCATTCAGAGCGGATTCGCTGCATATCGGGAAGTTGAACGGGAGTGAGCATCGAGACGACTCCTACCTATGTCGCCAAGGGTTTACGAATCGGGTGCGTAATTTCCGGGTTGCGCCTGGATAACGCGCCACTCGGAGAAAGCCGGGCCCCGGAGTCTATGCAAAGCTTGATCCCCGAAAACGCCGCACACGGCATCCAAGTTGACGGTTAGTCGCCTTTGCTCAGATTGGACAGTGTGCGCCGCACGTCGGAGACATGCGCGTTTAACGGCCAAGTGCAGCCCTCCCGGTCAGTTGCAGTGTGCGCTATGGTAAGTTTCCATGGGGTCCATAGACCTGCTTCGATTCATCAACCTAACGACTTCCCGGCACGTATGGGGCTTACACTTTCTGGGTTCCCGGCTAACTGTTAGCAATATTGGGATAGATTGTCTCCGGGAGGCACACCACAATCTTCTGGCCTCGCTCGGAAGTAGTGAAAAGCTGGTCCCTCGTGGCGGTCACCGACTCGCGAGAGTGCACCGTCTGGCTGCCAGGCTGGTTTCGCTGATCACATCCTGGCGACGTATAGCTTGTTCGGGTAAAGGGCCTCTACGACTTTTCGGATGACCTCCGCCCCATTTTCTCCATTAGTAAAAACCACTACTCCGATTCCTTGCGATGGAACGAACATGGCCGAAGTTCTCACTCCCCAATCAGAGCCGTCGTGATCCAGAATCTTTACTCGATTCACGATTTCTACCTCCCATCCCAAACCCATCCCAGCCGTCACCCTGCATTGACCCAACTCTCCAGCTTCTCGGCATAGTTTTTCCAAATCTTCCGGCTTCACCATATCTCGTGTGATGGTTGCTCGTTCTGCAGCAATTGCCTCCGTCAGTCCCTCGTCGCGCATCACACTCACCACGAACTTGGCATAGTCGCCAATCGTGGTCCGCAACAGGTCGGCGCCATTCCATTTTGTCGCCACCGGGTCGATAGGTCTCTCCGCCTTGGGCCCATGGGGCATCGCCAATCGCCCCGCATACCAATTCTTCGCTGTGTACGAGGTCTCCTTCATTCCGATCGGATCGAACACCATCTCCTGCGCCAGCGCATCAAAAGGCCTTGCGAACTTCCTTTCGACAAACGTGCCAACATAGTTGTATCCTTCACCGGAATATCCGGTTTGAGTTCCGGGTTTCCATCTGATCTTTAGTACTCCCCCCGTCATTCGCCGCCAGTTTGCAAATCCAGTCTGGTGTGACAAGCACAGCCGGGGAGTCAACAATTTGCTGTAGGGATCATCCCTTATATCCGGGTCGACCCAGATCTGCGACATCGATTCATCCAACGAGAGTTTTCTTGCAGACGCGAGTCGCAGTATTGTCTCCGCCGTTATTGGCTTTGTCAGCGATGCAACGTTGTACAGCGTTTTTTCAGTCGCCGCGACTCCCGGACTCTGCTCTCCATACACTTCAGTCCACGCCACTTTTCGATCTTGGATATATGCCACCGCTACGCTTGGCACATCGCTCTCTTTCAACCATTCCGCCACATGCGCATCAATTTCAGCGCGGCCATCTTTCGTCGCTGCAGCGGCCTGCGCAGTGGATTGCGCCTCCTTATGTGCCGTAGCCGGGATCATGTTTACGCACACTGTGACAGTAGCTACCAACGCCTTCGCGGCTCCCCGGATTTTCACCCTCATGACTTCCCTCAGAGTTCACTTTTTGCTGGCCTGCGTGGCGGGCGCGCGCCGATGCGTCATCAAAACCAGCCCCCGGAGGGCGCGAGGCCATTGATGCGCAGATACGTGACAAGATTGCCGTAATGCAAGGCGTCATGATTTCCGACTTGCGTCAAGATGAACATCTTGTTCGTCTTATGACCCCAGAAGTCCGCCGGGTCATTGAGGTGCGCATCGGTAAACCCGGTGTACACGCCATCGCAGTAGTCGAAGGCGCCTTTGAGGTAGGCCTTAATCTCGGTCTTCGAACCCTTCGCGATAGCCGTGGCGGGGTTCGCTTCACCCTTGACGCTAGAACACAAAATGTAAGAGATATCTGCCACATGATTGAGGATCTCGGCAAACGAGCGAACGTCCTTCGTCGGCCGGTAGCTGTACTTGGACTCTGGCATCGCGTCCGCCGAAGTCATGATCTTGTCCTCCATGTTGCTACGAAAAATGGATATCGTCTTCGTCAGCGGATTCGGCGCCGTGGTCGGGTCGGGAAGGTTCGGCGAGATCTGGGCGTTGGCCAAGGACGCCAAGACAGAAACAGATACTATGCCAACGGGAACCGCGACGCGAGCAATGGATCGAAACATCTTAAGAATCCTCCAACATGTTGTAGGCCATGCGAATCCCGAACCGCAAACTCCTGCGAAAACGGTTAAGACCCGGCAAGACACTCCCTCGAAGAATTGTTTCCTGGCATTCAAGTCGCAGCTCTGCGGGTTCCAATGAAACAATCTGCAAAATCAGCATATTCAGCGTTCTCTCCTGCATCGGAAATTGTGATGACGGCACAAACGCCTCAACCTTCTACCCCTCAGTCTACTCAATGATAGGTCGAAGGGCAAGGCATCATTTCGATATATCGTTTGCCAGTTTAAGTAGAGTGGAGCGGCGGCCGAAGACGCGCCGACTCGTCGCCTCCTCAAAATGACGGCGCAGCATAGCGGCGTGATATCACGCCTACTCCGCGCGTAACGATTCAGTCGGATTCACGCCCGACGCACGATGCGCCGGAACAAGCGCCGCGCTCAATCCCGCCGTTCCAAGAACCAGCGTTGCAATCGTAATTACGGTAAGGTCAAACGGCTTTACGTCATAAAGCTGCGACACGATCAGCTTGCCCAAAAACCAAACAACCGGCAATCCAATTCCGATCCCGGCCAGAATCATTAGCAAGGCATCCCGCAGCACGATCCAAATCGCGGACCAGCGGTCCGCTCCAAGGGCCAATCGAATCCCAATCTCGCGCGTACGCCGTGTAACGACAAACGACATCACGCCATATAAACCGACGACCGAAAGCACCAATGCCAACAGGCTGAAACTGCCTGACAGCGTCGCCAGCATATGCTCGGTATTCAATGATCGGCTCACCTGTTCGTCCAAAGTGCGCAGGTCCATCACGGGCAGCGTCGGGTCAGCGTTGTGCACGATCGTCCGAAGCGTTTGAAAAGCCGATTCTGGCGTCCCGCGAACTCGCACATAGAATGTTGCGTCGCCCCTCCCTGCCTCGAGGAAGGGAACAAACGCCTGTTCGGACTCGTCCCGAAGCCCGCGATAACTGAAGTCGGACATAACGCCGACTATCTCGATATCTGTCTTCACGTCCGGTCCCGAACCCAAGCCAATGCGTAGCCCCAGCGGATTCCGACCGTGCAGAAAGCGTCTCACAAAAGACTCGTTCACGATTGCCGAACGAAACCCCATTTCACCCGAAGGTCGCGCATCGTGTTCGTCGAAGTTCCTGCCAGCCCGAACTCGAATGCCCATGGTTCGAAAGAAACCGGGCGTGATGGCGTTCAAATTCACAACACGGTCGGTTGTTATTCGCTTGTCGGCCTGAATCGTGATCGGATTGTTCCAACTTCCGCCAGTCAGCAAGGGAAAGCCTGCTATCGCGGACACCTGCGTAATAGGCGAGTTGCGTATGGCTTCGTCGATGCGGCGAATCAGCCGGCTGCCGTCCGTATTGGAATAACCATTGCGCGAAGAAGCGAGTGAAAACGAAACCAAGCTGGATGTCACAAACCCGGGCCCCTTTGCCATCAGCGCATCTAACGTCTTGACAAACAGCGTCGCTCCCACAACTAACATCAAAGTCAAGGCGATTTGCGCCGTCACGATCGCCTTGCGGAGGCGAACGCCGCCAAATGCCGTACCGCCACGCTGTTGCAGCGACGATACTAACGATCGCCGTCCCGATTGCCACGCCGGTGCTAAGCCACTCAAAACACCGGCCGTGACGCTCACAACGAAAGCAAACAACAGCAGCCGCGTGTCCACTCCCGCGTGCAATGCGTTGGCTGTCGTGTTCTTGGGCAGGAACGCGATCAAGCCGCGCACCGCAAGAGGAGCGAGCGCCGTCCCAAGAAAGCCGCCAGTCAGCGCGATTAACAGACTGTCGGCCAGAAACTGACGTCCCAGCCTTCCGCGCGATGCGCCCAGCGCCAGCCGTGTGCCAATTTCACGATCGCGCGCCGAGCCCCGCGCCAAAAACAAACCCGACACATTCAAACACGCCAGGCCCAACAAGACCGCGGTTACCGCGAATAGGACCCACAACGGCTCAACCAATCTGCGTCTCAAACTGGAGTGGCCTTGCGGCGCGGCAGTCAACGTGAGCGACGAATGGAGATACTCTTGCATTTGCTCCCGGGTAATTTGGGGGAATCCGGCTTGATGCATCTGCTCCTGCAACATGGCCTTGAACCAAGGCTGCAACCCAACTTGAGCTTGTTTTAGCGTCACTCCTTCATTCAAGCGGCCGAGCACTTGCATCCAGCGAGTAGGGCTATGTCGGAGGTCAGCGTAGCCCGGTATCACTTCGTCGGACATGGACGCGGGAACCCAGACAGACGGAACTTCGCCAACATCGATGCCCCGAAACGTTGACGCGGCTACTCCCACCACAGCGAAAGAATGCATATTGAGGATCAGCTTCCGTCCCAGAACCTCCGCCTCACCACCCAGTTGGGTCTTCCAAAAGTCATACGAAATGACGACCACCGGACTCGCGTTCGCCACGCCATCGTCTTGCTGCGTCAACACCCGCCCCAAAGCCGGCCCGACCCCAAGAAGGTTAAAGTAATTGCCGGAAACAATTTCCGCCGTCGCCGGATGATAGTCGCCCCCGGTCGAAAGGTTCACATTGGTCAGGGCACGGCAAAATACACCTTCGAAGAATTGTTTCTGCGTGTCGAGATCGCGGCAGATTGGATAGGACATCAAATTCCAACTGCCGAAACCGTCGGCAACCTGCTCGCCATTCGTCGCATCGACCAGCACCAGGCGGGCGGGTTCGCGCACAGGAAGCGCATGCAGCAGAACTTGATCCACCAGTGAATAAATCGCTGCGGTGGCACCAATTCCGAGCATCATGGAGACAACAGCGGTTATAGTAAACGATGGCGTCCGGAGGAAGGAGCGCGCCGAGAAGCGAAGATCGTACGCAAAGTCGCGCAGCCATCGAGTTAACCAGACATCGCGCACTTCTTCTTGAAGTTGCGCCACGCCGCCCAGCTCCAATGAGGACTGTCTTCGAGCAGCATCGATGGTCAAGCCCGACTTTTCCAGATCGCTAACTCGCCGGTCCAAGTGATAGCGCAGCTCACGGTCCAAATCGTCTTCCAGCTTCCTGCGCCGAAACCAGTTTGTCAGTTGCAGTATCATCGGGTACCCTCTTCAAAGATCAACTGAACCGCGGTAGCCAGTTGCGCCCAGCTCGCTTTCTCGACGACTAATTGTTTCCTACCCGCAGCCGTTAACGAGTAAAACTTCGCCTCGCGTCCGGTTTCGGATTCACGCCACTCCGCCCGCAACCATTTCTTTTGCTCAAGCCGGTGAAGCGCTGGATAAAGCGAGCCTTGATTCACTTGCACGACTGATCGCGAGATCTGCTCCAATCGTTGCGCTATGCCGTAGCCATGCGCCGGTTCGAGCGAAACAATTTGCAAAATCAGCATGTCCAGGGTGCCCTGCGGTATGGGAAATCGTGACGACGGCATGAACGCCTCAACCTTCTACCATTCAGTTTAGTCAATCATAGGTCGAAGGTCAAGGTCTTGTTTCGAAAATAGGAGGAGGTCCCCCAAGCGAACAGGGCGTTCCCACAAACGCTCAGGTCCGGTCGCCTACGGTGACGCGTAAAACGCCGAAAGCTTGGGTTATTGCTCGCTTAGCGCGTTTGGTCTCGAAACTGCATGACTCCCGACCGAAGAGGCAAAGTCTTGAGAATAGATTCGAGAGTTATGTCCGTTATAGTCGGAGTCCTATCGATTTGCGGTTTTGGGACGGCCGACGATTTAGCCGATCAAGCAAGCAAAATTCGCGCGTTAGAAAAGGAAGGCTAATTGCCGCAAGCCTTGGCCGCCGTTTCGCATCTCGTAGAAGACCTCCAGCAAAGAGATCCTGCCAACGAACTCCTGCCGGAGGCTTTCGACCGAAGGGCCTCGATAGAAGCCGACACGGGGCGATACAGAGAGGCTGAGCAAGACTATGTAAAGGCGATCGACCTTTGGAAGAATTTGCATAAGAGTGCCTCGGCTGCTTTCGCAACAGAACTCAACAATCTTAGCTCGCTCTACTCGGTTACCGGACGGCCGACACAGGCTGAAACATTGCGCCGCGAAAGTCTCGCGCTGCGGCTGGAGCTTCTGGGGCCAGATTCTCTGGAGGTTGCTCTATCCTATTCAAACTTGGCGGTGGATTTGTTTCGGGAGGGGCAATATCGCGAATCGGTGGAGCTGTGTCATAAAGCGCTCGCGATTTGGTCGACGTCGGACTCTGAGCACAACCGGTCTGATCTGGCGTATCACACGCTTGCTTCGATTGAGCTGAAAAGTGGAGATTTCTCGTCGGCTCTTTCGCACGCGCTAGCAGCGGTGGCACAATACCGGACGAATCAGAACTCAACCGCAAGTACGATGGCAACCTATCAAGATGTCGTTGCCCTGGCAAGAGAGGCGAACGGTGATCTCACACAAGCGGCACAAGACTTTGCGAGCGCTATTGCGCATCTCGAGAGCTCAGAGCACACGCGGCCGTCTTTATCCCATATTGGATTATTGATTGACTATGCGAAGCTCTTGACCCGGCAAAAGCAGGGGCGAGAGGCCAAACGCCTGTTGCGCGAAGCTCAATCGGAAGCGACAGCGATTGCACAAGCCAACCAATGGCAACATAACCGTCGATATGACGGCACTGCTGCCAAGGAGGCAAAATAAAGATGTACATAAACTTATAATTTGTGGGCTATCTTCGTCAAATCACCAGTTCAGCGCGAAGCAGCAGGGAAATCAATTTCGCATTCGATGCTGGCGACCAATCCAATCCCAATTTGCGTTTCAGCGAGAATCTCGAACGAAGATGCGGGAAAAGGCGTTGCGAAATCGGACAGCTATCTGCGGTTCGATTTCCGAATTCCGGCGGCCATCCGTCACTAGCCGTCAAGTCCCGATTGACGCTGCCTATCATAGATCCAATAGATCAGAGGAAGAGGACAACGAGAGTTGCCGCAGTCATCCGCGCATCGCGGCAAACAGGATTTTGAAATCGGCACGACCTGACTTCGCTCTATCGATCTCGCCGGCGGGACCCGCTTCGCCGATGGTGTACCGGCATTTGCCGAACCGCGCCACGTCCACGCGCACCAGCCTGCGGGCGGGCCGCAGTCGTGATCGGGCGAATTGCCGGTGTGCGTCTGGTCCATAGGCACTACGTTGCGGGTGAATCACGCGCCACTCGGAGAAAGCCCGGCCCCGGCGTCTATGCAAAGCTTGATCCCCGAAAACGCCGCAACCGGCATCCAAGTTGACGTATAGTCGGCTAGGCGGCAATATATGAGAACGATCTTGATACCGATGGAAACGGCCAAGCCAATGTAGCGCTCGACGTATGGAGCGGTCCATCTGCTTCCCCCGAATCCGAGGAATACGAATCCGACGGAGACGATGATGTAGCTTTCCACCATGACGACGACGAAGTTGATGGTGATGATGACATAGGAGAGGACGATCAAGATCGCGCAAAAAACCAAGGCGAAAGCAGGTCCTGGGTTCGTGAAGAAACCCGAGCTACCGGCGCTATCCATCAGCGCTCCAGCGATGTTGATGCCTTGGGCCATCACATCGCTAGGCGACAGCGGCCTTGCCATAGCGGCGGCATTTGAGCCTATCTGTTCGAAGCTATCGATGATAGCCGGAATCCAGTTTCGGCCGTTAATCAGCAAAGCGTAAAATGCGCCGATCCACATGATTTTGCGGATCAGCGCCGAAGTCCAACTTTGCAGGTCAGTCTTATCGAGCACCATCGTCACGGCGCTCCACGTAAACTCGATCAGCGCGAGAATTCCGAAAAGCCGGTTTGCGTAAACCCAGACATTTGTGCTCCAAAGAATCCGCTGATTGCGGAATTGCGTCAGGATATCGGTAGGAACGGTGGTCTGGAATCCGGCTTGCGCCAGGGCGCTCTGTGCCACAACCGCCAGGAGCGCAATCGCTGGAAGCCAGTGCAATGGCAGCCGCGCGGCGAGATTTGCCCGGCCAGCGCGACAACTTCGTTCACCCAAAAATCCAATAATCCTCTTCATTGACGCAGAACCCCCTCACGCGCTCGGACCGAGCGTCCAATTGATCTGTAACTGATGGAGAAAAGTCAGTGAGCGCCGGGCCGGAACCCTTTGCCGTCACCTGTCACGGGAGCGGAACGGAAAAACGCAAGGTCGTGAGCGGCACTGCACAGACGTCCTTCTGTGGAATCGCCCCATTGTGCCGTCGCGTTCTTCCGAACTGGCTTGCACATAGTCTCGATCCGATCTGAAACCTCGCGATGCTTGCCTAGCCACTGTTCCATCGCTTGCGCAGATGCGCTGGACAGATCTCCGGAACCGGCTTTTTCGGCGGTCTGTACAATCGGGCTGACGGGCTCTTCCCGCCGAGCCGCGCAGCCAGTCACGGCCAGGAGCACCAGGGAGAGAGCGAAGCAGACTAGCGTTGTGTTCCGCTTCAATCGGTTTACCTCTAAACATCAATGTAACCTCGTCAGTTCAAACCAGGTCGGAAAGTCGCGCCATCTCCGGTCACCTGGCCGCCGGTGAAGAACTGCTGAGTTGCGGCTTCGCTTGCTGCTTGGCGCTGGATTACGTAGCCCTGGTAGGCAGCCTTGCTGGTCATATCCTCTAACTGAAGTTCTCGCAGTTTTTGGAGTTGCCCGACCTGTTCAGCGGCCAATTGACCTGTTAGATTTATCGCGTCGTTTCTATCCAGGAGGTTTGAGGCAGTCAGTGTTCTCAGTACAGAAAGGACACCTTGTTCGGTCGCGAGGAGCCTGCCTTGGACTCCAATTCCCCGTAAGATGCCCTGGGTCGTTGCGAGACTTGTCTGAGCCCAAATTGAATATTTGTTCTGATAGGTACCGACCGCTGGCCCAGTTCCAAACGCCGGCTGATATCCGGGAAAAGTCTGTCGAAATACGACATCCTGCCCGCCGAGCGAATAGGCGAGTGCGCGGCCGCCCTGAACCACGTTCGCCAGTTGATTCAGGTCCATCGAAATATTGCTCAGGGCCGCCGGCCCGCCGTGCGCGGTGTTTCTTATCGCGTCGGCTAACTGCTCGACCTGTATCGCGTATTGAAGGATCTGCTTCGCGTACTCCAGGTCGTGCATGATTTTGATACTCACGGCGGTCGGTTCCGTCGCGCAATTTGCGCAAACGAAAACTCCTCCGCCGAATTGTGCGTAGACCGTGCGACCAAAAATCGTAGACATCGCGGCAACCGCGATTACGGCAACACGATTTAGATGCATAGATATTCCTCTCTTTCGTTGTGCTCTTCTTCCAAGCGGCTCAAGTAATCTGCCCATTCGGCGAGCCCCTTCAGCCGCAGCCATTGCGCTCGCCATGAGTCCGGATGTTGCTCCATGACACGCTCTACAAGCCGCCTCTCCTCGGTGCCATTCACGCCTACCCAGGAAAGCGCGACTTTGCCTAGACCGAGATCGACTAACCGCCGCCCTTGCGGGGAAATAACGTAGTAGTGCTTCTTGGGCACGCTGACCTGGAGGATGTCGAGTTCGCGGTCGTTAAGTCCGACGCGAGCGTAGAACTCACGTGGGCCGGGATGCTCTTTTGTCCCTGAGTTTTTCGCCTCCGCGTTAGGCAGGAGGATTTTGGTGGGGCAGTTTTCGAGAATAATGTCAGCAATGTCGGGATTTGCAATGTCACTGACTTGCTGGGTGGCCATCACGACCGCCGCGTTTTTCCGGCGCATGGTCTTCAACCAATCCTTGAGGCGGCTACTAAACAAGGGATGCTGCAGGTAGGACCAGGCTTCGTCAAGCAAAATCAGCGTGGGCGAACCGTCCAGCCGCTTCTCGATTCGCCGGAACAGATAAAGCAACACTGGGACAACCGCTTTGTCATCGAGCTGCAGAAGGTTTTCCGTTTCGAAAGCGAGTAGTCGGCCTTCGCCAAGCATGTCCACGTCGGCATCGAGAAGAGAGCCGAGAGGACCCATGACCGTGAAGTGCTGTAACGCTTCTCGAACATCAAGTTCTTGGACGTTTGCAGACAGTTCTGTAAGCGTTCGTGTGGGCGAGAGACGGAGCTTCTCGACAGCTTGGGCTATTGCGTTGCGGTGGCGTGGTGTTACGTCCAGTCCGTTCAGGCGGCAAAGGCCTTCAATCCAGCCCACTGCCCAAGCAACGTCGGCATCCTCATCGATTTCCTGCAACGGGCGAAATGCCAACTCCGTTTTCGGACCCGCCAGATCGTAGAACTCACCTCCGGCAGCGGTTATCAGCGTCCAGATCGAATAGCCCTTGTCAAAGGCGAACAGTTGCGCGTCG
>DATAXY010000045.1:0-65267 GCA_036272835.1 Bryobacteraceae bacterium | reverse complement strand
GCGCAACTCTCCACCGGACCGAAGTCAGAGGCCGGAAAGGCCAAATCGTCCCTCAACGCCGTGTCCACAGGCCTCACCGGCAGAACCGTTCTTCTGCCCGGCGATGACGCCAAAGCTTACAGCGACCACATGGCCAACTTCGTCGTCAGTTGCGAACCAGCGACGCCCGAAGAAGAAGCCCTTGTCCGCGACCTCGCCCAAACCCGCTGGCGGCTCGACCGCGTCCCGCAGCTCGAAGAGGACCTTTGGGCGCTCGGCACCGTGCTCTTTGCCAGTATGTTTGAGGATCAACCGGAAGCAGTTCGCCCCGGTCTCATCCGCGCCCACACCTTCATCACCTATGGCAAGCGCTTCGACAATCTCTATCTCCAGGAATCCCGCCTGAACCGCCGCTACGACAAGCTAATGACGCAGCTTTGCGATCTCAAACGCCAGCGCCTAACTGCCGAAGCCGCAGCGAAGGCTGCCTCCAAGTCCTCCTCCCGGCAAAATGGGTTCGAATTTTCAAATCCCGATAATGCCGGTTCCCGCGAGCCTCGCCCCTTCACCCCGTTAGCTGAAATTCGCGAGAGACTCAAGCAAGCCAACCCTATGGGCGTCCCCAGCTTCGTCAAAGGCCGGTCGTAACCGCCACGGAATTCGCGGGAATCGGGCAATAATGTCCAAATGCCCGCTCCATCGCCGCAAGCGCAGATCGTCAAAGAAGCCTGGATCGGAGATGCCGTACTGACTCTCTATGCCCGCCTCAAAATCCTTCGCGAAGACGGTCGCCTGGATGGCGAGAAGAGCATCCGCATGACCTCCAACCGCTTCTTGAGCGGAATCGGAGAGCCGGCCAGCGTTGAAGCCGAAGTTGGGCGCGTGTACGAACGCCAAGGCCTGGAAGTGGCCTCCGCCTGGATTGAGACAAATCTCATCCCTCTCTTTGATCGTCAGGAGGAGAATCGCTCAAAGAACAGTCAAAGCCGGAATAGGCGTTAGCATGGTTACGATTATGCTGAAGTATATCTTTGCTTTCCTGCTTTCGACCGCGCTAGCGTACGCGGAGGTCCACTCTCTAACATTACGCGAGGCTTTGGAAATCGCTTCGCGCCAGAACCCGGACATCGCTCTGGCCCATTTGGATCAGCAGCGCACCGAACAGGGCATTAAGGTAGCCCGGGATCCCTTTCGGCCCAAGGTGTACGGCGGCAGCGGCCTCGCCTATACATATGGCTATCCCAACAGCATCGACGGGAACGCGCCAAGCATTTTTGAATTGAAGACCGATATGGCTCTTTATAATCGGCCGGATAGCTTCTTGCTCGCGGAAGCGAAAGAGAATGCGCGCGGGGCGAGCCTCGGGGCCCAAGCGAAAGCCGATGAGGTCGCTTATCAAACGGCCAGTCTCTTTCTCGACGCGCGCCAAGCGGAGAATATCGCCCAAACAATTTCCGCGGAGATCCCCGATCTCCGCAAGGTAGTAGATGTCACCTCGTCCCAGGTCGCCGAAGGCGTCCAGTTGCCGCTTGAGCTCATGCAGGCCAACGTCAATCTGGAAGCGGCCCAGCAGCGCGTGGACAACGCGCGTTCGGATGCCGACTATTTCGAAATGATGTTGGCCGTGACATTGGGATATCCGGTTACAGACCGAGTTCGTCCGGCCGAATCTCAATTGCCGGACATTTCGGCGCCGATTTCCGAGGATGAAGCGACCCGGATGGCCCTTAAGAACAACAAGGAATTGCGGCAGATGAATTCCAACGTGCTGGCAAAGGAATTGGAGTTGCACTCATACCGGTCCGCGCGGCTTCCTCAGGTAAACTTAGTCGCCCAGTACGCACTGTTTGCCAAGTACAATTACGCGCAATATTTCCAGAAATTCCAATCGAACAATTTTCAGATCGGCGCGTCGATCACCATACCGTTCCTTGTAGGCTCTTCCTTTTCCGGACGGGCGGACCAGGCGGCCACCGACATGCAAAAAATTCGTATACAGATGGAGCAAGTCCGGAACCGCGTCACCACCGATACGCGCCACAGCTATCAGGAATGGAAACGTGCGCAGGAGTCGTTACATCTGGCGCACTCGCAGCTCGATCTGGCGCGTGAACAGTTGACCGTGCTGCTCGCCCAAAATGCGGAGGGCAAAGTCACCATGGGTGCTCTGGAGCAGGCGCGGGTGGCTGAAAGCAACGAGTGGATCGCTCTCTATGAGGCACAAAATACGGTGTTACGGGCGCAACTCGCAATACTGCGCCAAATGGGAACTCTGATGACGGCCATGCGCGGGATTCCCATGGAGGCATCGCCGAAGCCGTGATCCAGAACTCTGCTCCGGCAGCCTTGGATTCAGGCCTTCCACCGGCCGTCCCCGCTATTGAAATCCACGATCTTCACAAGGATTACAATGGCTTCGCCGCTGTTGACGGCTTATCCATTACAGTGCCGCAAGGGTGCTTCTTTGGCGTCTTGGGACCGAACGGAGCAGGGAAAACAACCACCATTCGCATGCTGATCGGATTGGCCCAACCCACTTCGGGCGCCATTTCGGTCTTGGGCATGCAAATGCCCGGACAGTCTTATGAGATTCGCAAGCAAATCGGTCTTGTCCCCGATGACACGCTGCTATTTGATCACCTGACTGGCCCCGAATATCTGGAGTTCGTCGCACGCATGTACGGAATGGATCGTTCGCTCGCCCGCGATCGATCGGCCGAATTGCTCCATCTCTTCGAACTTACCGAAGCCGGCCGCAAGCTCATCGGCGAATACTCGAAAGGCATGCGAAAGCGCGTAGCGATGGCCGCGGCTCTGATCCATCGGCCGCGCTTATATCTGATGGACGAACCGTTCGAAGGCGTCGATGCGGTCGGCGCGCGCCTGATGAAGGACATCCTGCTTGAACAGGTGCGTCGCGGTGCCACTATCTTCCTGACCTCGCACGTGCTCGACGTATTGGAGCGGCTTTGCGATCGGCTCGCCATCATCAATAAGGGCAAGCTGGTGCTTGAGGGCACCATGGCCGAACTTCGCCAGCAGGCGGCTGCAGGCTCAGAATCTCTGGAAGAGATCTTCGTCAAAGTCGTCGGCGCTGACCATGCGCGCGAAAGCTTGAATTGGTTATAACGATGTGGCAGCAGATAAGGACGCTCGCCTGGGTCCATTTCCGGTCGATGCGCAATCGCTTTCCGCGTACCGGTTGGGGAACCATCCTGATTTGGTTCCTATCGCTGATCTGGTACGGCTTATTTGCGGGGTTGGGCGCGTTATTGGCATTTGCGATTCCGGTAGTCGGCCTCGCCACCCTTCGAATGGCCGTTCCCTTGGCGCTTATCGCAATCCTCGTCTATTGGCAGGTCTTCCCATTGGCCACATTGAGCGGAGGCTGGTCCCTGCAGATGGGAAAGCTGCGCGTATACCCGATCAAGTTGAGCGCGCTGTTCACCATTGAAGTCTGTCTTCGGCTGACCACTTCACCGGAGGCAATCGTAGTCCTGATCGGAGCGGCCATCGGTCTAGCCAGGCATCCCGGTATACCCGTCATAAGCGCCTTGGTGTTGCTGCTCTTCATCCCACTCAATCTATTCCTGTCGATTGGCTTCCGCGAGGCCTTAATGCGCTCCGGGCGCACCAAACGCTTTCGCGAATTACGCCCGCTTCTGTTTATCCTCCTTGCAATCGCGCCGCAGTTCCTGGCGCGGACCGAGGCTCGCCGCTTTCTAAAGCCATACCTGCGGGTGCTTGCGGCCGTTCCGGCTACCCCCTGGCGTGAGTGGACCATTTTGAGCCTGGGAGGGTTCTCTTTCTTGGCTGCCTTATCGGTCCTCGGCTGGCTCGCCATCGCTTACTTTTTCGCGCGGTGGCAGTTTGCGAAGTCTCTGGATGAGGACGAAACAGTGAGCCTCTCTCCTCCGCCCACTGGTTCCCGTACCCAAAAGACCGGGATACTCGAAGCCCTTTGGACTCTGCCGGACCGTTTGACCCGCGATCCCATGGCCGCGCTGCTGCAAAAAGAGTTCCGTTCGTTGCTCCGAATGCCGCGCTTCCGCCTCATCTTCGGACTGGCTTGCATCTTCAGCGTCCTGGTGTTCATTCCGTTGGTTCTCAATGGCAGCCGCGTCGGATTCATTGCGAATAACTTCCTGCCCATCGTGAATATCTACGGCTTGTTGATCATGGGCGAGGTATTGATCTTCAATGTGTTCGGATTCGATCGCAAGGCAGTTCAGATCTACTTCATAACGCCCATCCCATTTGATACGGTGCTCAAGGCCAAAAATCTGGCCGCCCTGTTTTTCATCCTGATCCAGAGCCTCTCGGTTACGTTCGTTGCCGCAATCTTGCGCATCCGCGTAACTCCCGTCGATCTCGCCAACGCCGTCGGCACAGCCTTGGTCATCGCCGTTTTTCTCATTTCCGCGGGTAACCTGACCTCTGTATATCTGCCGCGCCCAATGGATCCCAACCAGACCTTTCGCCGGCAAACCAGCGGCAAGCTGCAGCTCTGGTTGCTGGGCAGTTTTATCGGCTTGAGCGTGCCGGTTGGCTTCGCTTTTCTGGCGCGCTGGGCGTTCGATAGCGAATGGGCGTATCTCGCCGTACTATTGGTAGACCTCATGATCGGTTGGATCATATACCGCCTGTCTTTGGACTCGGCGACCCAGCAGGCCCTTCGCGGCACAGAGGACCTGGTGGACAAGCTCTCGAAAGGCGGCGATCCGATCGGCACGTAACTTGTGTTTCTACTTCGCCTGCCGTCGCTCAAACAGAAAAGCGCAGCCCGCCAGAATGCCCGCCCAAACCGCCCATACCGTCAGATAATCCTTGTCGATCAGCACGCCCGCAATCAACGGGGCGATGATCTGCGCTATCGACGTTAGCGATTGTGTCAACCCGAGAATCACACCCTGCTCACGCCGGTCGGCTTTCTGCGTGATCAAGCTGGTCAGAGCTGGCCGCAAGCCTCCTCCGCCAACGGACGAAATCGCCGTTATGCCTAGCAATTGAGGAATGGTTCGGGTGAAACCGGTGGCCGCATCACCTACCATCGAACTGAAAAAGCCGAGGCGCACCACATTCCGCTCGCCCATCCACTTCACCATTCGCCCCACCAGCCCACCCTGCATGATGATGCCGATAAATCCCGTGTACGCGAACAGGTAGCCGACCTCGCGCGCGCCCAGCGGCCGTCCATGATAGGTAAATCTGCGTTCTGCAAAAAGCGCAAAGCCCGAGACAAATGTTGCGAACGAAAATGCAAAGCATAGCCACTGTCCCAGCAGCAGTGCAAGCTCCCGATTGGCAAAAAATCGCCGGTACTGGCCCCACGAAAGCAGCGACAAACGCTTGCCGCCTGGTCCCGTCGCCCCTGCCTCTTCATTCTGCTGATGAACGATCTCTCGCCTCGGCAGGATAAAAAATGTGCAAAGAATGCTGGTAAACGATAGGGCGCAAGCGGCGAAGATCGGATCCTGATAGCCGAATTGCGACAGATAGCCTGAAATCGCCGGTCCGACCAGAAAGCCCAGGCCGAACGCGATGCCAATCAGTGCAAACGACTTAGCGCGGTTCTCCGGCTTCGTGACATCGCTGATATAGGCTTGCGCGATGCTCAAGTTACCGGCCGTGATCCCGTCGACCGCTCGCGCGAGAAACACCATCCAGACCTGCGTCGAAAACGCCAAAATGAAGAATCCGATCAACGTGCCGATTTGGCTAATCAGCAGCACCGGGCGCCGGCCGATGCGGTCCGACAGTTGCCCTAAGATCGGCCCGGCAATCAACTGGCACGCCGCATACGTCGAAATGATGGCGCCGATAACCGAGGGAGTGGCGCCCAAATGCTCCGAGTAGAAGGGCAGAAGCGGAAGAATAATCGTGAAGCCGAGGACATCCACGGCGACAATCAGGAAAATGGGCAGCAAAGGAGACGAGGATCGTCCCAACGGCTTCCCTTCCGCAGGTTGTACGGGAGAAGGGGTCACTCTAACGATTTTAGCGGGTCACCAACCGAATCCCTGGGCTTGCGCCTGACGCTTGACCAGAAGGATCGTGAAATCGTCAGCAAACGCCATTTGTCCGCTCCAATCCCGGACCTTTGATACCAGCGATTCGATCATTTCGGCGGCTGGCCTGTCTTTATGGGATAGCAGAAAGTGCGCCAGTCGCTCGTCGCCAAACTCTTCCCCGTCGATCGGCTCGCGAGCCTCTGTCACTCCATCGCTAAACAAGACCAGTACATCGCCTGGCTCCAAGTCCACCTGATAGGCCTGATATTGCGAATTGGGCAGGATGCCGAGCACCATTCCATTTCCGCGCAACTGTTCTACGGCGCCGTCGGCCCGGATCAAAAGAGGATAGTTGTGCCCGGCGTTCGCGTAGAGCATTTGCCCGGTCGACGGCTCCAGCAGACCATAAAACAGGGTGATGAATTTGCCCATCGGGCAGCGCGGCGCAATGTTGCGATTCAGCGCTTCGATGGCCGCCGCCGGTTCGGGGCTAGTCTCGACCATCATGTGCACGCGAGCCTGCAGGCTGGACATCATCAACGCGGCCGGTAATCCCTTACCCGATACATCGCCGACCACCAGGCCTAGATGTCCATCGCTGTAAGGAAGAAAGTCGTAGTAGTCTCCGCCCACCGTGCGGCAGGGTATATTCGAGCCCGCCAGTTCATAACCAGGGCACTGGGGAATTTCCGTCGGCAAAAGGCTTCGCTGTATGTCGCTGGCTTGGTTGAACTCCGATTCCATCAACTTCTCGGATTGCTCCACCAACGCCAATCGAGCGTGTTCAATGCGGATGGCGGCGACGTTGGCCATCACCGTTAACAGGTCCAGATCTTCCTGCGTGAATGGCCGGATCAGCGCACCGGTATCCACGTAAATCAACCCAATTACCCGGTCGCCGGTTTGCAGCGGGACCGCCATAATGCTGCGTACACGCTGGGTGACAATGCTTCGCTGCTCGCGAAACGCCGCGTCCACCTGCGCATCGCTGATCATCAAGGAACACTTCTCGCTCAGCACCCGGTCCCGCACTGAGGTGCTTATCGTGAAACCTTCGCCTTTGCTCGCCCGCAGCACCAGTTCGCCGTCTTCCAGCGTGAGGATAACGCCGCGCATTGCCTCGACCGCCGCCAGCGACAGATCGAGAATAACGCGGAAAACTTCTTCGAGGGGCCGATGACCCGCCAATTCCTGCCCAGCCCGGATCAGCGCACGCACCACGCGTACCGTGCTCAGCGTCGAATCGCGAGAATAGCGAGCCTGCGAAGTCGTCTGCCCCAGGACTTTCTCAAGGTTTGTGACGACCGTCGCTTCGCGCAAAAATTGGTCATTCTGCGGGACAAACGACACCAAACGGTTCGCCGTCGCACCGCTTTTCGAGACTGGCGCCGCTGTCTGTGCGGTCCCGGTCCCTGATCCCGCGGTGCCGGTTTCGCGGATCTCAATGACCAGGTGCCCTGCGTAAATGCGGTCGCCCGGACGCAGCCGATGCGCTTCCTTCAAGCTGGTTGCATTGACGATTGTGCCGTTCCGGCTGGCGCAGTCCTTGACAAACCACTGGTCTTTCTGCCGCTCGAAGCGCAAGTGGGAACGGGACAGCCAGGGGTCCTCCGGATACGCTAAGTCGTTTTCCGCTGAGCGGCCCAGTGACAGTGCATCCGCCTCCAATGGCACGGTGGTCGATGACCCTTCGGGTCCTGAAATCAGCAATTCCATCTGCCGATTCCTAAACTAACATCACTGTGACTTCCGGTCACGGGGCTTTAACAAAAGCTTGGCTGTTGAGTACCGCGGGTACTGCACGCTAGCGCTTATGCGCCGTTTCCAGCGTCTCCGCTTCCTCGACCGCGTTGGCGCTCGGCGTCCCGGTAATGAGCCGGGCACCCCTCCCGTATGTAAGGTACTGCAGTCCCCACTGGACAAACACCAAAACTCGGCTCTGAAATTCCACAATGTACATGAGGTGTATGAACAGCCAAACCAGCCACGCCGGAAGACCCGCTAGGTGCACGCCGAAGACGTTTGCCACTGCCCGGGCCCGCCCAATCACCGCCAAATCGCCCTTATCGAAGTAATGGAACGGCCTTACGGGTTTTCCCTTTAGTCTCCTGACAATTGCCGTGGCGGCATACTTACCGCCTTGCATCGCAACTTGGGCAACGCCTGGCAGAGGGACACCCTTCTTGTTCTTCGCAAAGGCCAAATCTCCGGCAACGAAAATGTGGGGGAATCCGGGTATGGTCAAGTCGGGTGCTACCTGAATCTTGCCGGACCTTTCGGTCGGCGCGCCCGTGCGCTCGGCCAAGGTGCAGCCAAAACTCCCGATAGTGACTCCTGCGGCCCAGAGAACCGTCTTCGACGCGATGTGCTCTTGCTTGCCTGACTTGTCCTCAAGCGTTACGCCCTCATCGTCGATGCACGTCACCTTTAGGTTGCTACGGGTACGCACTCCCAGATGAATCAAGGACTCCTCTGCCTTCTTGGACAGGTCCGTGGGATAGGTGACCAGCAACCGCGGCGCGGTATCTACAATCAGGATTTTCGCCTCCTGCGGCCGGATCGAGCGAAACTCCGTTTTTAGCGTGTGATTCGCGATCTCACCCAGTGCGCCTCCCAGCTCCACTCCGGTCGGTCCGCCGCCGACGATGACGAACGTAAGCCATGCCCGTCGCTCGGCAGGGTCTGATGTTCGCTCCGCGATTTCGAACGCGAGCAGGATCTTTTGCCGGACGTTGAGTGCGTCTTCCACGGTTTTTAGCGGAGGCGCCCATCGCTTCCATTCGTCGTGCCCAAAGAAGGTGCTCTGGGACCCGCTCGCCACGATGAGCGAATCGTACTCCACTTGAGCGCCATCCGCCAGCAGAATCTTCTTGCCATGAGGGTCTATGTCAACGGCCTCGCCGAGCAGCACCTGGGTGTTTCGTTGATTACCCAGCACGCTTCGAAGCGGCGCAGCGATCTCACCCGGGGAGAGCGAGCCAGTCGCAACCTGATAGAGCAACGGCTGAAAAAGATGAAAATTTCGCTTGTCGATTAGGGTTACCGCGACCGGCGCGTGCTTGAGAGACTGCGCGGCATAAAGACCACCAAAACCTCCGCCCAGGATCACGACTCGATGTGGGTTTGGCATCGCCCGAAGTTCGCTTGCCATAAAACGTTAGATGCTTTGGCGCAGAAATTTGACGCTGGCGAATCACGAGTCGGAGCCCGTATCCTTAGTTGCCGGAATCGCGAACGATAGTTGTGCGCCTTGTTCGATGTTCGGGTCCACCCAGATACGGCCGTCGTAACGCTCTAAGATCTTTTGGCAAATAGCGAGGCCGATCCCTGTTCCCGGGTACTGTTCGGCGCCGTGCAACCGTTTGAACAGTCCAAATATTTGCTTGGCATACTGGGGATCGATTCCGATGCCGTTGTCCCGGACCGATATCACCCATTCCGCGTTGCGCAGGGTGGCGAAAACCTGAACGTTGGGCCGTTCGGCGCGTCGGTATTTGAGAGAATTGCCAATGAGGTTTTGGAAGAGCTGCGTCAGGTGCACTTCGTCGACCGCTACCTCCGGCAATGGCCCTTGCACTTCAATAACGGCATCGGCAGAGCGGATCGTGCTGTGCAAATGGGACAGTGCTTTGTCGAGCGCCACCTGGGAATCGGTCATCGGGGCTTCTTTAGCAAGGGGCATGCTGCCCGCGCGTACGTACAGAAGCAGATCTCGCATCAGCTCTTCCATCCGTTTTGCACTGTCGACAACCAGGCGGATCATCTCTTCCGAGTCCGCATCGAGTCGGCCGCCATTTCGGCGGGCGAAGAGTTGCGTGAACATAATCACGTTGCGAAGCGGTTCCTGCAGGTCATGACTCGCCGAGTACGCGAACTGGCTCAGGTCTTCATTCGCCTGCCGCAAGGCCGATTCCGACTGCTTCCGCTCATCGATATCGGTGAATGTGCCAAACCATTTCTCGGGCGCTCCCGTCTCATCCCTAACCGGGATGGCGCGGCCCAGATACCACCTATATCGGCCCGTTTGCACATTCCGCACGCGACACTCGACCTGGAAAGCTTCACCTTGACTTCGCGTCTCATTCCACGCGCTCTCAAAACTCGAAAGGTCGTCCGGGTGGATCACCGCCGGCCAGACATTCCCTGGGTCCGCGCCCGGCAATAACCCGATCCGCTTTCTCCACCGTTCATTCCCGTAATCTACTAGGCCATCCCTGGTTGCCGTCCAGACAATTTGGGGCATGGAATCGGCAAGCTGGCGATAGCGGCGCGCCGATTCTTCCAACAGCCGTTCGGCACGCCTTCGATCGGTCACGTCGCGAAAAACCATGACGACTCCTACAAGATGGTGGCCGGCGCCTAAAATAGGAGCGCCACTATCGTCTATCGGGATCTCTGTTCCATCGCGACGGATCAACAGAGTATGGTTGGCGAGACCGGTGATCGCTAGCACGCGCCGAACCTTGTCGACCGGGTTCTCCATCGGGCTGTGAGTCGCCTCATCCAAGATGCGAAAGACCTCCTGAATCGGCCGCCCCTCCGCCTCGGCGGCCACCCATCCCGTGAGCCTTTCTGCAACCGTATTGATGAAGAGCACGCGGCCTTCAACATCGGTTGTGATCACGGCATCGCCGATGCTTTTCAGCGTCACCTCCAGCGTGTGCCGCGCCTCCTCCTTCTGGGCTCTCGATTCCCGCAACTCGGCGATCATGCTTTCCCGCCGGTCGGCCATCGCTCCGATGGTGAAACTGCTCAGGCACAGGAATGCAAACAAAACGGCGCTGCCGGTGCTGGCTACGAATAGAGTTCGGTTTGCAAGCCGATCCTGCGTTTCATCGCCCTGGCGCAAAATTGCATTTTGGCGCGCAACGGTTCTATCGACGATAGTGCGGATTTCGTCCATCTCGGCGCGCCCCCGGTTCGTTTTTACTTCGTCGATTGCCGCCGCCGGGCTGGCCTGCGTGTATAGCCGGATCGTGTGCGCCAGTTCGCCCAGCTTGGCTTGTGTCAGCGTGCGCAGCCGCGCCGCGGTACCCGGATCCAGCCGCGCCTGGAGGCTGTCTAGCGTTCCCGGAATTATGCCATCGGCATCCAGGTAGGGCTGGAGGTAGTCGCGATTTCCCGTCAATAGATAACCGCGCTGCCCTGTTTCCGCGTCAGTCAGTAATGCCTGAAAGGCATCCAAATCTCCGATCAGCCCCTGCGTGCGCGCGGTAGCGGCTCGGGTCTCTTGGAGATTCGACCAACTCTGCGCGGATACAATCACAATTGCGGCGAGCAGAAGCGCTGCAAAGATAAGCAGTAAAGTTTCAGTTGGACGCAATCGCGGCAGGTCGTACCTCCAACGAGGGGCTCCCCGGCTGGAAGTCACCAGTTTAATCCATATCGGCCCGTTAAATGTTAAACCGCAGAGCGCCGCCGCAGATTTCGATACACTCGCTGCATGCCGGGATCGGCTATACCGTCGGCCTCGTCCGCGCGAGCCGACGCTTCCTCTTGCAGCGTCTCAACTCGCTGAGGCTGGCGCCTGGGAATGGCGATTCGAAACTCCAGGTCTTCGATGAACGTGTCGCCGGTCAATTTACGGATGCGGCCGAGAATCTGCGCCGTCAGCGTATGTAATTGGCGCTGCCAGATGGCATCCTCCACTTCGACTACTAACTTTGTGCGCACCAACTTCACTCGTGATGTGTGCCCCGCAATCACTTTGCCCACCGCCTCCGGCCATATTGCGCGGGCGACATCCTCATCGCAAGCGAGTTGTTTGGATAGTTTGCTGTTCTGAAAAAGGCGCACTACTCTTTGCATATCGGAAGTACCAAGCTCTGAGTCTGCATAGCGACAGCGGGGAAGTCGGAGAGACCGGAGATCCCTAGACTACCACGGCTCCGCCCAGATCGATTCGATATAGTCTCAAGGGCAACTTCTTATGTTCACAGTACATGACGATTCCACGGCCATTGTGCTGTGCGTATTAACCATGATCGGTTGGGGCTCCTGGGCCAACACGCAAAAGCTTGCAAGGCGCGGCGCTTGGGCATTTGAGCTTTTCTATTGGGATTACGTCGTTGGCGTGGCGCTCACCGGTTTGCTTCTGTGCGCCACGCTCGGCTCGTCCGGCGCGGCCGGCATGCCTGCATTCTTAAACCTTCGCACGGCCTCGACCTCGGCCGAAGCGCGCGCACTCGCCAGCGGAGCCATTTTTAACCTGGCGAACATTCTCCTTGTCGCGGCCATTGACGCCGCCGGTATGTCTGTCGCTTTTCCGGTCGGCATCGGCCTCGCGCTCGTCATCGGGACCGGGCTTAGCTATGCCGAAGTTCCGAAGGGCAATTTAACGCTGCTCAGTTTTGGAGTGTTGGCCATCCTGATCGCCATGGTCGTTTCCGCCATCGCTCATGCCAGGCTTCCTCGCGAGAAAAATATCCGCCACCGGTCGGGAATTTATTTCGCCGTGGCCGCTGGCTTGCTCATGGGCTTCTTTTACCCGCAATTGATGCGGTCGATTTCGCTCGATTTCAACAATCGTCCGATTGAAGCCGGAATGCTGACACCCTACTCGTCCTTGTTGTTTTTTGGAATCGGTGTGCTGCTCAGCGCCATACCGATTAACGGTTGGTTTATGCATTCACGCCATTCGCGCTTTTCCGATTACTTACGCGCGAAACCTCTGGTGCACTTGCCAGGCATCCTCGGCGGAGCCATTTGGATGATTGCCCTGGGCCTGAACGTAGTCGCTTCGGGAGTTGCCGGGCCCGCCATCTCTTATGCGCTCGGTCAGGGGGCGACTCTGATCGCGGCGCTGTGGGGAGTCTTTGTATGGCGTGAGTTCCGCGAAGCTTCGGCGGGCACAAATCGCCTCATCGCTGTGATGTTCAGCGCCTATGCGCTCGGTATCGTGCTCATTGGCCGGGCGACGCTGTGAAGACACGTGACACTTAAGCCTATTGCGTGTCTCGCCTGTTTGGCCGCCGCGCCCACTGTCGCGCATCACCACAGCAGTTTCAAGCCAAACTGTATCTGTCGTGATGTCGTCGCGGTGGATGTGATCTGTCCCGCCGTAGGATTCGGCGCAGTGCTCGCGGAGGAATAAACAATCGTGTTCGGAGTCCCAAAATTCGCGTGGTTCAAGATATTGAAAGCTTCCGCTCGAAATTGAAGCCTCACGCGTTCGGATATGGTGGTGTTTTTCAGGACGGAGAAATCTAACTCGGCAAGGGCCGGCCCATTTAATGTGTCCCGGCCCAAATTTCCGTATGTGCCGTTCGGCGGGACCACGAATGCATTAGGGTTGAAGTACTCGTTCGGATTGCCCAGGATCACGTTACCCGTAAATGCCGGATTGACCGACGGCCTGACGGGATTCCGGCTATCGCCATTGTTTGATGGATTGAATCCGAGTTGGGGAGTAAATGGAAACCCAGATTGTAGGGTTGCGATGGCACTGACGCTCCATCCTTCCACTAACTTTCTGCGGAGTCCCGTGAAATTGGCGCCCAATACCTTTCCGGGCCCAAAGGGAAGCTCATAAGTTCCATTGATTACCGCCATATGCGGTACGTTGGTGGCTGACGGACCATAGTCCAGTTTTGGATTTCCCGGATACATTACAAATCCCGGCGCATTGGTGCCCACGCTGGTGTTCCAGGCGCTGCCGTCGTCCAGGCTCTTCGAGAATGTGTACACTCCGCGCAATTGGAATCCATTGGCAAAATGACGGTTGACGTCCACCTGCAGTGCGTTGTACGAACTGATGCCCTCCGAAAGCCATGTGGTCGTGTTCGCCAGGCTAGGATTGGCGAGCTTGGCGCCCGTGGGATAGTAAATGGTTCCCGATGTAAGGCTCGATGGGCAAGGGGAAGCCGGGCAGATGGCCGGAAAGGGCTCGTTCACGTCCGCCGACAGCATCTCATGATAGCCGTGCGACCCGACATAACCTATGCCCAGAGATGTGTTCGGAGCGATCTTTTGCTCGATTTTGAATGTCCAGGTCAAGACCGTCGGCGTATATGCGTCTGGCTGGATATTACTTGGTGTAACCTTGGCTCCCGCCGGCAGGGTCCCGCCAGGCACGATGCCTAGGTCCGAAACAGAAGCCCCTTTAATCGCATAAGTCGTATTGTATGGGGCGCTTTGATCGGTGCGGTAATCGATCAAATCCAAGAGCTGATGATAAATTCCAAATCCGGCGTGCACGACAGTGCGCCCGTGCCCGAATGGGTCCCAAGCTACGCCCACCCGCGGCTCCGGCAGGAATTCCGCGCGATTCTTGCTAAAAACAGAGCCCCCAACGACAGGCGTCGTGTCGATCACGCCATTGTCGAATAGATAATTCGCAGCCCGTCCATGAGTTTCATTCCATCCGTTTGTTGATTCCACCCTAAGTCCGATTCGAATATCTAACGACTTAGACAGCTTGATCTCATCCTGTATGAATCCCGCACTCTCCAGCGATCGCCAGCCCAGCTCCGTCGGCGATGGAGCAACCGTAAATGTGGAAACGGACCCTTGCAGAAAACTTTGCAAGTTACTAAATGAGGCCTGTCCCCACTGATATTGTGCTAAGTCGTCGTTTGTTTGAATTCTTTGAAACCAGACACCGCCTTCAATCTGATGTATTCCTTTCATAATTGAGAAGTGATCGTCATAAGTAAACAGATTTCGGACGGTCGTCATGTGATCGCCGGTATTGGTGCCGGCCTGGGTGATTTGCGACGCCCCGTTGGAAGCGGTACTGCCACCGATGACTACGGCCCCGATCGGGTCGCCCTGAACCCAACCGGGCACATTTACCGGAGTCTGGCCAGTAAAGAAGTAACCAGCGCGGGAATAACCAAACCGAGCAGTGTTAAGTATCGCCGGAGAAAACACATGCTGTTCCTGAATGCTTGCGACCTGTTCACGAAGCGTCTCAATCACGCTGCTCAATGGATTCGCGCTGGGCGTGTTGTCGGCGCTATCGTCAACTGTGTAAACCCCGAATAGCGAATCCTTATCGGAGAAGGTTTGGTCCAATCTCAGCGTTCCGAAATCTTCGCGAATCGTTTGCAGCGGATGGCTGAACGCTTCCGCGATCCCGCCGCCCAACTCCGGACCATTTTGCACCGGCCACAGAGCGAGCAACGGCAAGATGGAAGGAACAGCCTCGGCGCGGGACTTGTTATCCGGAACCAGCGTAACATCGCTTAGTCCAAGGTGCTGGTTATATCCTTCGAAGTTTCCAAAGACGAACGTCTTGTCTTTCTTGATCGGGCCGCCGCCCGAAACGCCATAGTTATTCCGCTGGAACTGTGGAATGCCCCCTTGGTCGAAAAAATTCCGCGCATCCAGATCGCTGTTCCGGACGAATTCGTATAGGCTGCCGTGGAATTGATTGGTGCCCGAAGCGGTCACGATGCTGACCTGCGCGCCTGGTCTCTTCCCGTATTCCGCGCCGTACGTATCGGTAACTACGTTGAACTCGCGCACGGCATCGACTCCCAGGAGTTGGCCGCTTGCCCCGCCAGGCGTCAGATTGATTAACGATGCGCCGGTGTACTCGATGCCATTGAGCATGAATAAATTCTCTTGCGGCCGCCGGCCCGATACCACGAACATGTTTCCTACGGAGGAATTCGAAGATCCGATGCCGCCCGACCGCTCCGCCGTATAGTTGACCACGCCCGGGTTTAGCGTCATCAGTTCGTCGTAACTTCGGCCGTTGAGCGGCAGCTCTTTGACCTGCCGCGCATTGACCAGTCCCGAAGTCTGCTGCGTCGTCACGCTGACCGGCTCCGGCGATTCTTCCACGTTGACCACCTGTTGGACCTCGCCGACCGCCAACTCGAAATCTACCGTCGAACTCTGGCCGACCACCAGGTTGAGCCCCGACTTCTGTTGGGATGCAAAGCCCGCCTTGGCGGCCGTGATGACATACGTGCCAACCGCTATGGACGGCGCGGAGTAACGTCCGGAACCGTCCGTCGACAGCCTGCGCTCCGCCCCGGTTTCTGCGTTCTTCACGGTGACTGTTGCCTGCGGTATGCCGCTATGTGACACATCCGTTACGACGCCAGACAGTGAAGCCCCGACTACCTGAGCCGAGACGATTGCGGGCACTAGCCCTAGCAGAAGTTTTAAATGCCTCATTTCCTATAGAGTACTAGGCATTTAATGGGAGTCAAGAGTTCGTTTGGTAATTTCGCCGTAAACTGCTCAGTTCAAAAGATGTACATTGTGGTGGTGGCTCAAAAAATTGGCGTCGTCTGTCGGAGTTGCGGGAAGGGAATAGAGATCGACGACGAATATCTTCCGGGAATTCGAGGCGCGGAAACGGCAGCAAGGCTTTATCAGAACTCCTCCAAGCCGGTTTCCGCAATTAAGCCGTGGCAGCGAACATTGACCTGCGAAGATCCGCATTGCTGGCAGACTCACACGTACACTTCCGACGATTTCCGCCTGTACGATGACTGACTAAAACTAAAACGTCAACCCGACCAAAAACTCGACTTGATTCTGCTTGGAGTTGATGTACGCGGCCGCTGCCGTTGGCGCCGAATCGCTGGCCCAATGCGTGTAGCGGAATTCGGGCTCGACGTGCACGAGCAACAGGTGGAAATCGACACCCACTCCGAGCGCCACGCCATCGGTTGCTAACCGGCTCAACGGCTGTGCGCTGGTGGCACGAAAACTCGGACCGGCTTCTACATACGGCTTCACGACGGGCCAGCCGAAGCGATATTTTGCGACGATAGGAAACTCCCACGATCCGAAGTCTCCGCTGTAGCTCGGCGCGGCCTGACCCACCTTGACCTGATTCTGCGTGACGCTTAGCGGCCGATACAGCGCATCGGCTTCAATCGCCAGGTGAAAGGGCAGCCGAAGCTCCGCCATCGGCCCGATAACATAGTCCTTCGAAGGGGAGGTCACAATCACACTATTCCCTGGACCGCTGTATTTGAAACTGTCTGTCAGCGGTACTCCGCCTTTAATTCCAAAAGACAACGGAAATTGCGCGAAGCAGGCCGTTGAAAAGAGCAGAACCGATACCAGTACACGCATGCTGTTCACGGGACGCGCACCCGCGAAGCACAGTTACCTTCCCATTTACCTGTGGGGAATGTCCGAGTACGCGGTATCTTAACCGCCAATTGAATACATCGGACGTTGCGGCGGTTCAAACCCTGGACGATTGATGTCGTGTCCGGGCCACTTACTCCATACGGACTGCCGGATGGCCGATATTACTTGATCGTCCGTGCCCTCGCGCGCGAGCAAAGCGCTGACATCTGTCTCTTCACGTGCAAACAGGCAGTTCCGAAGTTTGCCGTCGGCCGTCAGACGAAGGCGGTTGCAATTCAAACAAAACGGCCGGCTTACGGATGCGATGAAGCCTACGCGATGCCCATCGGCAAATCGGTAGGCGGTCGCGGGCGCGCGCGGGTCGGCATCAGGCACCGGCGTCAACGGCCCGAACTCGCGCTCCAGTGTCGCGATCATCTCGTCCGCGGTCAGCACCTGATCGAGGGACCACAATTCTTGGGCGTCCAGCGGCATGAATTCAATGAAACGGGCTTCCAGATTACGCTCGCGCGCAAAACGCACCAGAGGCACGATGTCGTCTTCGTTCAAACCCCTGATGGCCACAGCATTGAGCTTGATATGCGTGAAGCCCGCAGTCATCGCCGCCTCAATTCCGTCCAGCACTCGCCTTAAATCGTCACGCCGCGTGATGAGGCTGAACCGCTCCCGATTCAGCGTATCCAGATGGACATTCAAGCGGCGAAGGCCGGCGTCGTGCAGAGCCTTCGCTGCGCCAGCAAGCAACACGCCGTTCGTTGTCAAAGCGAGATCCCGCACAGCATCCAAGTGCGCCAGCGGCGCGATCAAATCCGGCAGCTTCGCACGCAGTAGCGGCTCGCCCCCGGTGATCCGAACCTTGCGGATGCCTAGCGGAACCGCGAGAGAAACGAACCGTTCTATCTGCGCAAAGCTCAACAGAGACCGCATCGGCACGAATGTCGCGCCTTTATCCGGCATGCAATAAAAGCAGCGTATGTTGCATCGGTCGGTCACGCTGATGCGCAAGTCCGAATGAACCCGCCCAAGCGTATCCACGAGGGTGCCCGAGATTGGCGCAGGCGTGGGGTGCGAACCGAGTTGGACAAGAGCGCTCACCAGGAGGAATAACTCGATTTTACCAGGGAAGAAGATGGTCCCGGATTCGGGAGTCGCCCGTCTCTCGTTCGGTCGACTCCCTTCCAGGGCGCGAACTCGGAGGTTGTCCGCGCTTTTAGCTATTGTGACTCACTCATCGCCGGAAATGTTTCTCGAAAAGGAATTTCTTTCGAGACTCATCTTCGGGCCGGTACTCGCGCTCTATCGCTAGAACGTTAATGTTAAGTTGCTAACCACAACGCGGCCGGAAACGGCCGAGCCCGTGAACGATCCGTACGCACTGGTCGGCGGCGAGGCAGTGGATGTGATGACACCCAGCGATCCTCCGTTCACCGCGATTCCGGGAGGCGCGAAGTTCGCATGATTCAAAAGGTTATAGAAGCTTGCCCCAACGCGCAGGTGCAGTCGCTCCCGTACCGCGAACGACTTATATACGTTGTAGTCGATGTCGAAATAGCCCGGACCTCGAAAAGAATTTCGAGCGATGTTGCCAAAGCCGTTGTCGTTGAATTCACCAGCACTAAAACAAGCTTGATTGACGTTTGTGCAATTCAAGGGTACTGAGCCGTTGACGCCAGCCAGAATCGCGTTGGAGGCGGTTCCGAATCCGGTCGAGTAGCCGGCCCCCGGAGAGAGTTGCGATCCGATGCTGTCGTAGACGACGCTGAAGGGCGTTCCGGAGCGAGCGTAGAATCGCCCGCCCATGGCCCAGCCTCCCGCTACGGTATCGATCAGATGGTTGCCGAAACGGTGTGCCGGCTCCCAGGTGAAATCCGCCGTGAAGTTGTGACGGATGTCAAAATCCGAGTTGCCATAATTCAAGCTGTTGTTATAGGGATAGAAGACTCCCCAGAACGAGGAGTAGTTGTTGAACGGTTCGAGGGGAAGACTCGATAAGTCGTCCAGTGCATGACTCCAGGTGTAGCTCGCGTCCATCTGAAAACCATAGGACATCGATCGCCGCAATTGGACGGTCATTCCGTTGTAGTTCGAAATGCCCGCATTCGAAAGGCTTGTGATATCGCCAAAGCGCGGATCCGGCGCGCTTGGCGGCAGGAATCCAAAGCCCGGCAACCCGGGATTGGATGAATTTACCAAGTCGTTCTGTTCGATCAAATCGTAACCGTGGTTGCCGACGTAGTTTATGCTGAGCGCCGTTTTGCTATTTAGTTCCTGCTGCACCTCGAAGTTCCACTCCGCGTATTTCGGGTTGTAGATTTTGTTTGGCGTCGCGTAGAAATTTGGAGGGCTGAACGGAGCGCTGGCCGGCATCATTGCCGATATTTGCGCCAGTGTATACCCATTCGCGAAGCCGGTACGGAACGCAGAGTTGGCCAACGACGCACTCACGGGCGCGCTGCCTGTTATGCCAGTGCCGGGCGCCGTAACCAATCCCGACGTCACTGAAGGCAGGAACAGGTTGGGCGGGTTGTCGAAAACGGACGCTACCAAAACACCGGGCGCCAAATCGGAGAACAAGCCGATGCCTCCGCGGATCACGGTCTTCGCGTTGGGGCTCCAGACGAAACCAATTCGCGGCTGGTAAACCAGTGGTTCAATGTTGGCGAACTCATGCGACAACCCGGTTTGAACCGACTGGTTGTAGGGGATGTTGACAGCCGTCCCGAATGCCGCCGAAGGGTCGAACTGATTCGGGAAACTGGAGAAGCACTTGTCGAGACACTCCGGATTGCCAGTCCGGTCAAATCGAATGCCCAGCGTCAGTTTGAGGTTCTGTTTGACGGCCCATTCATCCTGGATATACAAGCCGAGATTGTAGAAGCGTATGTGGGCCGCATCGAAATTCGTGAATTGCTGCTCATAAAAGGACGAGCCGGTGGTCATGTTGCCACTTGCGAAGTCGGCCATATCGCCGAAAATGTAAGCTCCTCCCTGAGTCAGAGTCTGAGGAGAGGTGTCGGTCACCTGATTCTTGCGATAGTTCGCGCCGATTTTAATTGTGTGATTGCCCTTGATGATTGACAGGTCGTCGACGATTTGTCCCTGTCCGACCCTGCGGCCTTGTGGGAACACGGGTGTGTCTAAGCCCATGCTGGTGAATCCGGCGCCACCGCCGTTGGCGCCATTCGCACCGCCAATGCCCGACAGTTGAAAATATGTCGGAAATGTAGAAAGCGATGAGGATAGACTTGCCGGTCCAAAGATCGCCGAGTACCACGAAGCCGATCCGATTGCGTGGTTCACGATTGTCGGGCTGATCGAATATGTGTAATCGACCTGTCCCTCATATTCAGGTTGAATACTCTGCGTATTGAAGGCGGGATTAATCAGGCTCGTGCCCGTCGGTTGTTGTCCGTGATCGGTGCGGAAGCGGAAAAATATGTTCTGTTTGCTGTTGATCTGCTGGTCCACGCGCGCCACCATCAGCCACTCGTTATTGTGATTGGACGCATTCACGCCATAGGCATCGGCGCATGAGACATTCGTTCCGAACGTGCCTCCGCCCGGCGCAGGGGTTCCCATCAGGCTGCCGCATCCCAACGTGCCGGTGCCGTCCTGCAGCGGGCCGCTTCCATTGGTTACCGGCGTGGCCCGGTTGGCGCCTGGGGCGCTGTTGTAGATATTAAAGGCGTTCTGATACAGCGATGCCTGCGACGGCTGGACATTCTGCAGAATATAGGTCTGGAACTGCGGCGAGGGTAGCGCGACGTCTCCCGTTGAGGGAAGTACATAGCGGATGCCCTCGGTATCCAGAAAGAAGAAAGTCTTGTTTTTTCGGACGGGACCGCCAATCGAGGCCGCATATTGATTGGAGGTAGAGCGGGGCCGCTGAACGCCGTTTGCATTGTTGAAGAAGTCGTTGGCGTTCAGAATATCGCCATTCCAGTTCCATACCAGATTGCCGTGAAAGTCATTCGTACCCGACTTGGTAACTTCATTGACCTGCGCGCCCGCTTGGCGTCCATAGCTCACGGTGTAGGCGTTCTGCACCACGGCAACTTCGGAGATTTCGTTCGCGCCGAGAGTTAAATTGCTCGATCCCGAGTTATTCAAGTTCAGATACGGGTCTTCGTTGTCCTGGCCATTCACCGTAAACAGATTGGCCGTCCCGGGCAGACCGTGCGAACTGAAATTTCCATATCCGCTCCCAACGTTGACGGTGATGCCCGGCGCGGTAAACGCCGGCGTGGTCGTGTCTCCTCCGGGCAACGGCAGTGCCTGGATCTGCCGCGCGGTATAGGTCGTACTGAGATTGGCATTGTCGGACTGTACCAGCGGGACGGCATCGGTCACCATGACCGTCTGTTTCGACTCTTCCGGTTTCACGATGAGGTCGACAGCCATGACCTGGCCGATCGAAACCAGCACCTGCCCAACGTTGGACTTTAATCCCGCAGTCGATGCCGAAATTTGATACTCGCCACCTTGCAGAGCGGTGAAGCGATAGTTGCCGCTGGAATTCGAGGTTTGGGTCCTGGACTGACCGTTTTCGGTGTTCTTCAGGGTTACGGTAGCATTCGGAACCACCGCTCCCGTGGGATCTTTCACGACGCCGGCTATATCGCCGGTAGTGATAGTTTGTGCGGACAGCGGCGACGCTAACACAAGAAAGCTAGCCACCAGCGCGAATCGAATCGGCCACGCCGGCGCGAGCCGGTGCTTAGGATTTTTCACGTGTTCTCCTCCACATATGCACCGATCCGCCGATTCTCGCGATTGCCCCGAGCCCGCATTCACGGGAACGGCAAAGACGTTCGATGCCTTTTTAGTTGGTCTCTCTCAGACAGGGAGCCAGAATCGAGATTGTGAGGTGCAATTCGTTCACCAGTTCGTAATGTATTGAAAACGTGAGGAGGTCACAACGCCGCTACTAGTGATGGCTTCAAGAATTGGAAAAGCTGGCAGATATCAGTCCGGATTATGGGAGCGATTAAAAAAGGAGCCCCGAAAGGCTCCCAGTAGAACAATTTACGAATAGTTTCGTCTTTCGAGGACTACTTAGAAAATCACCTTCGCGCCGATCTGTACGTTGCGATTGCCGTCATAGTAACCGGTGACGGTGCCCTGGCCGTCGGCGATATAGGCGCCACCGGTGCTCACAATGAAGTTCGCATGATTAACGGCGTTGTAGGCTTCCAGCCGGAATTGAAGGCTAGCCCGCTCGGTCAAAGCTATGTTCTTATACATCCCCAGATCCAGGTTCCATGTGCCCGGCGTTCGGAATGCGTCACGGCCAGTCATATTCGCAGGGAAAGGACCGAAGTCGGCCACACCGTAAGTTGGGTTCACGTACTCGCTTGTGTTGATCGTGCTAAAGTCCCACAGATTGTACGAATCAGGGCCCGCATACGTCCGCGTGGCAGCCGGCATAGCTTGATTCAAGGCCACCCGCGTGTAAACGTAATTATCGTTCGTAATGTCGTAGATGCTAAACGGGGCTCCCGTTCGCGCGGTTAGGATAGGAGCGAACTCCCATCCGTCCAGCGCCTTCTTGGCGACTCCGTGCATGTTCCTTGCAAATGGGACATCCCAGATAGCCGAAAGCGCGATTCGGTGTCGATTGTCGAACTCTGAGCTTCCTTTGTCGATTTCGGGGTGTTGGAAATCGGTGTAGCCCAGGTTGAACTGGTTTCCGGAACTGCTAAAGGTGTCGCTCAGGTCGTCGATGGAGTGGCTATAGGTGTAGTTCATGCGGAGCGTTAATCCGCTGTGCCGAATGTCCATAATATCGTACCGGACATTCATGGCGTTGTAGGTCGAGTGGCCACCGGCGCCGCGTAAATTGATACTGGAATACTGGTTATTTAGCAGGGCAGAGCAGTCGCCAGGTGTGCAAGGAATGCCACCATAGTAATTGCCGGTACCTGGATAGTTCACGCCGCTGATGTCATAAAGGTTCTCGCCGATCGAGCCGGAATAGTCGATCTCGAGATGAGTGTTATTGAAAAATTCATGTTCAATCGATGCGCTCATGAGCTGAGCATAGGACTGTGGAATGCTCGGTAGAACGGCACGAAGGGACGATGGCGGCAACGCAGTCGAACCCGAGCTCCCAGCGAGGATACCCGCGTTCGAAGCGCTCAATGGGATTGTGGTGAATCCGCCGCTGCCGGCAATCAGATTGACGACAGCATAGTTGGGTGGGTTTTGAATTACGTTGAACGTTACGTTACCGAAATTGCGTTCATCCCCGATGCCATAACCACCGCGCACACTTGTCTTGCCATCTCCAAAGACGTCCCAGGCGAATCCAAGACGAGGCATGAAGTTGGTCCAACTCGGCACCCACAATGTTTTCAATGGGCTATTCGGCACCGTCGCTACGTAGGCGTTCTCCAACGACGGAATGAATGCCGGATTTTGCGGCGGTTCGTTGTCCGGAAAATAGAGGTTCGAATCGAGATTGGCATTCACGTTGTGCTGTACGCCGTAGTATTCCCATCGCACGCCCAAATTCAGAGTGATCGTCTTCGATACCTTAAACGCATCCTGGACGTAGAGTGCGCCCTCCCGATATCGGTTACTGCGCTCGAAAGTGGGCGACTGAACCGGCAGAGTTATCGTACAAGCGGGCGTTTGCACGCCGCCAACGCATGGGAACTTGCCTTGTGGGTTGATGGCCGAGGCGAACTCATACTCCTGACCTGCGTAGAGGTTACTTAAGCCCAGGCCGACGTTATTGCCGAGCACATTCACAGCTTCCTCATACGCCCCGAAGCTGCGGTTGTCGCGTAAGTAAACGAAGTCGCCGCCGAACCGAATATCGTGTTTGCCGCGGTTATAGCTGAAATCCTGATAAGCCTCGCCGAAGTTCTGGGGGCCGCCGAACGGAATGGCGCTTCCTGGAGCATAAGGAAGGTAGCCCGGCATGGCAACGTTGTAGTTGCCAATGGCCGTAGCGACGTTGGCGTTACCCAAGTAATAACCCGGAACGATGCCGGTGGAACTCAACGGCTGTACGGTATTAAGCCGGTTAAAGTCCAGTTTGGACTGCGAAACAAAAACCGGAGAAATCGCATGCGTTATCGAGACGATCCCCGCATTGTTGTAGTTCAGAGTCCCCGTATTGAAACCGGCATAGGGACTGTTGGAATTCGATCCGGCAAAATCGTTCTCGCTGTATAGGGCATAGCGCGCGTAGATCTGCGTCTTATCGCTGAGGTTGTAATCGACACGGCTCACAGTCGAATAGGCATTCTGCGGTTCACCCGCGCCAGAGTTCGAAGGCACGCTGTAGTTGACCAGATCGAACATCGGGGAGTTGGCATTATAGAGGTAGCAGCCTCCGCTCGTGGGCGACCCTTTGCAAGGATCACTGCCGGTTTGTGCGATCATTTGGTTCCTGCTGAAAGTGCCTAGATTGGACACGCCGCTGGCCAGTTTGTACTGCGAGTAAATCTGCTGCGCGCTTGGAGCAGCCGCGGCGATGTAGGATGGATCGATGACCCAGGCTGTCTCATTCGCGTTGCTGCGAATGCGGGTCCATTCGGTGTCGTTGAAGAAGAACAGCTTGTTCTTCACCACCGGGCCGCCGATTGAGAAGCCGAACAAGTTGCGTGTGTAAATTGGCTTGAGCAGGCCCTGGGCATTGCTCAGGAAGTCGTTTGACGCCAGGGCCGAGACCTGATTGAACTCGTACCCGCTGCCGTGAAATTCGTTGGTGCCCGACTTGGTTGTGACGTTAATCACGCCGGCCGATGCGCGCCCGGTCTCCGCGGTGAAATTGCTCGTTTCGATTCCGACTTCCTCGACCGAATCAAGAGGAACGGTCTGGCCGTAAGTGCCGTCGAACTCGTCGTTGTTGGCCACGCCATCCAGCAAAACGTTGGTTCCGGCGGAGCGCAGTCCATTGATGGCGACGCCGACGCCACGGCCTGATGGATCGTCCTCACTTACATTGCCGGCAGTGATAACGAAACTTGTATAAGGATTCCGATTCAGGCTGGGCAATTGCGTGAGCTGACGCGTGCTCAGAGTCTGTTGTATCGTCTGCGTTTCGGTATTCACTACTACGGCGGACTCGCTTACCTGCACTACGGTTCCCGTTTGTCCGAGTTGCAATTTGACATCGAGACCCACTTTGGTTCCGACCGCCACCGTCACGCGCGATTTAAAAGTAGAGAAGCCTGGAGAGGTTGCTGTTACGTCGTAACTACCCGGCTGCAGGTTGGGCACAGTAAAGTCCCCAGCCGTTCCGGATGCCGTCGCGCGCTCACCGCCGGTGGCCGCGTTTCTTACTGAAACCGTGGCGTTTGCCACCACCGCTCCAGACGGATCCACAACCGTCCCAGATATCTGGCCGGTCTCCGCCTGGGACCATAAAAGTCCAGTCAATCCCAAAACGGTGAAAAGCAACTGCAGCCATGGCTGCTTCTTATGTTGCGGCATGCGTTCCCCCTTTTTATCTGCTCCGGTCTCGCCGGATGCGCTAATTAGCCGGTTCCGTCCTTGAGCAGTCTGGTGAGACCGCCCGATGCGGATTTACGCTCAGCTTCTAAAGGCCGAGAATCGTGAACGGGTTTGCAATTCTGCGGCCATATTTGCAACTGATTGAAACCCTATAGAATTGTGTCACAACCAGGGAGTGGTGTCTCCAGTTTTCAGAAGAATTACGTGTATATATACAAGTACACATAGTTAATAACTGCTCGATTTCTAGGTCAAGGCATTCAGGCTGGTCCTTTTTCATTTACCTAACGTACGCGTAAACAAGCGCCAACCCGCCCACCACAGCCGCCAGAAAGATACTGTGCTGCAGCGTAAACCGGAACAATTTCGGCTCTTCCTCGGGCTTCAGTCCGGCCGCGGCGGCCGCCACTGCGATGCTTTGGAGGCTGATCATTTTGCCCATAACGCCGCCTGCCGAGTTGGCCGCCGCCATCATCGCCGGATTCAATCCCAAGCGATTCGCGGTCACCTCCTGCAGTCCGCCGAACAGCGCATTCGACGATGTGTCGCTGCCGGTCAGAAAGACGCCCAGCCAGCCTAACAGCGCGCTAAAGAACGGAAACACCGCGCCCGTGGAAGCGAACGCCAGGCCCAATGTGGCCGTTGCGCCCGAATAATTCATCACGAACGCCAGCGCCAGCACCGCTGTGATGCTGATAAACGAGAACCGCAGTTGGATAGCCGAATCCCGCACCATTCCCGCGAAACGCCGTGGGCTGACGCGCAGTACTATCGCCGCCGCCAGTGTTGATACCATGCAGGCAGTCCCCGACTCCGCCAAGAACCGCATGCGGTATAGTGCGGCATACGGCATGACCTTTGCCACGATCGGCGGCGCCTGCTGGACCATTTTATGCAGGCCGGGCCAACCCACAATGACGCTAAACCGCGTGAGCCAGGCATTCACCGGTCCCAAACTCCAAAGCAATATAAAAAAGACCAGCAGGATGTAGGGCGCCCAGGCGCCGATCACTTCTCCCCAGGCGAACCGGCGCGTGTGGTCCACGGCGCCTTCCGGGTCCCAGAACTGAAGCAGTATCACCAGCGTCGTAATTGCGGCAATCGAGCTTAGGATATCTGTCAGATAGGGGCCGACGAAATTGGAGATGACAAATTGCATTCCCGCAAAGCTCACGCCGCAGACCAGCGCAGCCGGCCAAACCCTCCGCAGCCCCCGCGGGCCGCCCATCACCAACACCAAATAAGTGGGAATGAATAGCGACACAGGCGCGCACAACCGGCCCACATATTTGCTTAGATCTCCGAGCGGCAGGCCGGTCGTGGCAGCTAGAGTCACGAGTGGAATGCCGATCGATCCAAAGGCCACTGGCGCTGTGTTGGCCAGCAGGCAAATGCCCGATGCGTAGAAAGCCGAAAATCCCAGACCCGCCAGGATTGCCGCCGCCACAGCTACGGGAGTGCCGAAACCGGCCGCGCCCTCCAGGAATGCGCCGAATGCGAACGCGATCAGCAACGCCTGCAAGCTCTGATCCTTGGTCAGATGCCCGATCGAGTTCTTCAGAATCTCGAATTTCCCCGTCTCCACCGTCATCCGGTAGAGCACAATGGCCCAAAAGATGACCCAAAAAATGGGGAACGCTCCAAAAGCCGCGCCATATAGGGCCGAATCGAGGGCCAGCAGTGGCGGCATTCGATATGCCGCCAAAGCCACCAATAGGGCCGCGGCCAATCCCATCAACGACGATCGCCAAGCGGCTACCCGGCGTATGCCGATGGCATAGAGTAGCGCTGCGATGGGAAATGCCGCGACCAACGAAGACCAGAAAAGACTTCCCGCAATCGGCGTATAGTTTTGTTGCCACATGGCCGATCAATTTTACAGCACGCGCGTAGCACAAGCTCTATGATGTTCAGTTGCCTACGTAGTAGCCGTCGCGCGCTTGAACCGTGAGGTCGTTCCGCACCGTCGTCAAATGAAGGCTATGGAATCCGGGCAGCTGACTGACTCCTGCCGGAGTGAAGCCCAGGCTATATTGGTTGCGCAATTCTTGCTCAATCTCTTGAAACGTCTGCTGAATCGGGTGTTCTGGGAGAATCTCGAAGAGCGCGCCCCCAGTTGTCCGCGACATCGCGCGCAACACTTCCTTGCCGCGCGCCAGCTCCGCATCGCGGCGGGCCTTGGCTGCGGCCGACATTGGCCCTTCGGTATCGGCATTGTAAATGTGGATCGCGTAGACCAGCGTATCGGCTCGCTGCGCAGCTTCGATGGCCAGTTCCAGGGACGCCCGGCTCCCTGAATCCATTCCGTCGGAGAGCACGACCAGGGCCTTGCGCCCGGTTTGTTTAGCCATAATCGAATGTGCGGCGATGGTCACGGCATCGTAAAGAGCGGTACTGGCTGTCCCGACCTGCTTGCCGCTCATGTGCCTCTGAAACCAGGTCTGGGAATCCAGAGCTCCCAGACTTGAATCTAGCTTCCGCCGTGACGATGTGAGGCCTTGCATCAATTCGACGCTCCGATCGAAATGCACCAGGAAGGCCTTATCGCGATCCTCTCGTAAGACCTGTTTGAAGAATCCTTTGCTGGCGTCGCGCTCCGTGTCGAGCACCCGTAACATACTCGCGCTGGTGTCCACCAGCAGCCCGAGCGTCAATGGCAGATCGGTTTGTTGTGAGAAATATCCAATAGCCTGTTCCCGGCCATTGTCGCTCAGCCGGAAATCGCTCTTGCTCAGGTTGTACACAAGCTTGCCCTGTGCATCCCGGACAGCCGCCACAAGATTCACGACGCGGACGTCGGTCGAAAACGTCGGCGTCTGCTGACCTACGGCGCTAAACAACACCAATCGGCTCACACCTGCGGCAATTGAGATCAACAGAGCTGTTCTCAATCTGAGACGCACTACTCCACTCGTCCTGCTCCGGCTGCGGGGACGCAATCGTAGAAGGCCGGCACAATCGAATAGCGCTCCCCGTAGGCCTTCGTGATCCGTTCCCGAAAGACATCGCTCGCGTCGGGCCGCACCAGGTTTACCGTGCACCCGCCGAACCCTCCGCCCGTCATGCGCGCGCCATACACGCCGGGAATTTTGATCGCGGTATCCACCAGGAAATCCACTTCCTCGCAACTGATTTCATAGTCGTATTGCATGCTGCGATGGGAGGCGATGAACAGCCGGCCCATTTCCATCAAGTCGCCCGCGCGCGCGGCCGCCGCCAGGTCAAGAACGCGCTGGCTGTCGGAGATGATGTGCCGCGCCCGCCGCCTGGGGATTATCGGAATGCTGTCCTGAGTACGCTCAAACAGGCTCAGCGGCACGTCGCGTAGACTCCGGACCTCTGGCTCCAACTCCTGAATCGCGTCGACCGCCGCACGGCATTCCGCGACTCGATCCCGATACGCCGATGTCCCTAATTCGTGCTTCACCATTGAGTTTACGGCCACGATACGCACGTCCTCGGGCAATTTCACGTACTCATGCTCAAGGCTGCGGCAATCGATCTGCACCGCTTCTCCTGCCCGCCCGAAGACCGATGTGTACTGATCCATGATGCCGCACGGCATTCCAACAAACTGCGACTCCGCGCGTTGGCCCAGGATGGCGATTTCGAGCGGATCCATGGGCCTCGACCCCAGCAGTGCGAACGCAGTCGAGATCTCAAACGCCGCCGAAGAACTTAACCCAGATCCCACCGGCACCGTGCTCCACACATACACATCCGCGCCGGAAATCGGCACACCCTGCTGCTTCAATTGCTGTGCGACTCCGAGCGCGTAGTCGCTCCAGTCGCCGCGCGGTTTTGCGTTCCCGATCTCCTCCACTGAGATCTCAAAATCCGCTTCGAAATCGTGAGAATGCACCAGGAGCTGGCCATTGGCGGGCGCAATCGCCACATAGCAAGCCATGTCCAATGCGATCGGGAACACATATCCAAGGTTGTAGTCCGTGTGTTCCCCAATCAGATTCACGCGTCCCGGCGCCCGGTAAATCGCCGGTCGCACGTCAGTCTGGAAACGCTCTTGAAATGCCGTTACGATCTGGTCCGGCGTGAGAGCCAAAGGAGACAACCTCCGAAAAGCAACAGGGCAATTCCGCTCCACAGGTTCACGTTGATATTCGCATCCAGCGGCGCGCGCGCCCCCGGACTAATCGCCGTATACGCCAGCAACACCACGCCCAGTAACGCAAACAATATCCCCGTGGGTACTCGTAAATCGCTCATTCCGTAGCCAATTTTTCGTTTAATAGAACAACAGGTTCAGCGCAACCAACACTACTATGACCATTAAAGCAAGCGACGTGGGCTTTTGATACCACCGCAAGCCCTCTTCCTTGGGCACATCCGTTACGCCGTACACCAGATTGTGCAGCTCCGCGATCGGCTTCGGCTTCGTCACAAGGCTTACCAGCATCGTAACAAGGAAGCAAATCACCCACGCGTCGATGGCAATCCAGAAGTTCTGCGCCATGGTCGACGGAAACTGATGCAGAATGGTTATCCAACCGCCCTTGCCTTCCGCTATCGTCAGGCTGTAGGTCATAAGTGCGCCAGCCGTACCGGCGATCAGCCCTGTGAACGCCGCATGCCCGGTCGTGCGTTTCCAGAACATCCCCAACAGGAAAGTCGCAAACAGCGGCGCGTTCACAAACCCGAACACGAGCTGCAGAAAATCCATGATGTTGTTGAAATGGGTCGCTAAGAAAGCGGTGCCGATCGACAGCCCAACTCCTATAATGGTCATCGCCCGGCCCACCCACAAATAGTGCCGGTCCGGTTCATTCGGGCGAATGTAGCTCTGGTAGATATCGTATGTGAATACCGTATTGAATGCCGTGACATTGCCCGCCATTCCCGACATGAAGGACGCCATCAGCGCGGTCAAGCCCACGCCCAGCATGCCGGAGGGATAAAACTTCGCCATCAAGGTCGTCAACACCTGGTTGTAGTCGTACCCGCCGCCCGGCTGCAGCGGCAGCGTATACCCGCTCGACATGTTCATCAGCGCCAGCGCCGCAATGCCCGGAACGATCACGATGAACGGCATCATCATCTTGGGGAACGCGGCGATTAAGGGCGTCTGCCGCCCTTCGTGCATGCTCTTGGCGGCCATCGCCCGCTGGATCACCAGGAAGTCCGTGCACCAATACCCGAATGAGAGAACGAAGCCAAGCCCGGCGATGAGCGAGAAGGCCTCCACGCCCATCGGATTCTCGCTGGCGTGGCCCAAGTACCGCCAGGAGTGTGTCATCACCGGCTGCAAATGCGCTGAAATGCCCGACCATCCGCCTGCCTTCATCACCGCGAGGATCGAGAGCGGTGCGAACCCCAGCACGATGAGAAAAAACTGCACCACTTCGTTGTAAATAGCGCTGGTCAATCCACCTAAAAACGTGTAGATGAGCACGATGAGCGCCGAAAGCAGTACCGAATTGGTGAAGCTCCAGCCCAGCACCAATTCGAACAGGAGTCCCAACGCATACATACTGATTCCGGACGAGAACACCGTCATCACAGCGAACGTGATTGCGTTCAGGCCTCGTGTCTTTTCATCGAAGCGCAGCTTTAGATACTCCGGAACGCTGCGTGCTCGGCTGCCGTAATAGAACGGCATCATGAACACACCCACGAACACCATGGCCGGGACCGCGCCCAGCCAATAAAAATGAGCGGTCATGATCCCGTATTTCGCCCCGGAGGCGCACATCCCGATCACCTCCTGCGCCCCCAAGTTCGCAGCAATGAAGGCTAGGCTGGTAATCCAGACCGGAACCGAGCGCTTCGACGTCAGGAAATCTTCGCTGGTCGAGATCCTACGCTTTGCCATCCATCCGATGCCGAGGACAAATACGAAATAGAGAACTAAAATGAGGTAGTCAACCGGGTGCAGTGTCAAAGGGCGCGTTCCGTCCGTCGCAATTGTATCTTGCTCCCTTTCTGTACGTCACGTCGCGGTCTAAGTCGCCAACACCTCGAAGGACAAGTTCGCGTATACTAACGTCGGCGGCCGAGCTGTCTCAAATGAAGTGGTTGATACTCTTCTGCGTACTTTTAAATTCCGTGGAGGCAGCCCAGGACACTCCGCCATACGACCCTACAGAGGTGCTGCTAAACGTACGCAAGAAGGTGATGGCGACGCTTGAGCGTCTGCCAAACTATCTGTGCACGGAAACCATTGACCGGTCCACGCTTGTGCCAGAAATACCAATCACCGTGTCCTGCGACTATCTGGCGAAACTCAGGAAGAAGAATCCGCATTGGAACGTCCGGCAGAGTCAGTCTGGTCACTTGCAGGTTGACGTGGCGTTCTCTAGAGACGAGGGTGAAATGTACTCCCCAGTTGGCAAAAATCGGTTTCCGGATCGCAGCTTAGCCGATGTGCTCGCGACTGGGGACTTCGGTACTTTTCTTACTGGGATTTTTGCAGGCAACGAGGCAAGTTTCACCTACAAAGGTGATACGAACTTCAAGGGCCGCACGCTCGCGGAATTTGGCTTTCGCGTTCCGCGTGAACACGGTGGCTATTTCGTCAGCAACAAAGTTTTGGACAAGACGTATTACGGCAGGGTTGGAGACAAGGCATATAGCGCCATCGTGCCGTATGATGGCAGTTTCTTGGTGGATCCCAAAACCTTTGACCTCGTGCGCTTAGTCGTCAATGCCGATCAGCTACCGGCGCAACTGAAAGTTTGCGGAGTCACCACAACTCTTGATTACCGTAGTGTGCCAGTGAATAATTCAGAACTTCTTCTTCCGGCAAATGCCCGGTTGCAGGTCACCAATGATGACGGAAGCGAGTCTGTGAGCAACACGTCCTTTTCGAGCTGTCATCAGTTCATTGGCACATCAACGTTGCGTTTCGAAGGACGGGTGAACAGCAAGACTGCAGTTGGAAAAGAGAGCTCCGAACCCCTAAGCTTACCTGCTGGCGCAGACCAAAGGGCACTGCTGCTCAATGTCCGTAGGAAGGTGATGGCGACGGTAGACCGGCTCCCTAAGTATCTCTGTACACAAACCGTAGACCGGTCAGCCTTGCTGCCGGCTGCGGAGGTAACCGGACGCTCTTGCGACGAGCTGGCAAAGCGCAGGGAGAAGCCGAACTGGAAGGTCCGGGAAAGCCAATCTGACCGGTTACGGCTCGACGTGGCTATTTCAAGTGAAGGTGAGATGTATTCCTGGGTCGGCGAAAATCGATTCCGGGATCGCAGCTTGGCTGATTTGATTGGAAACGGGGTCATCTCGACTGGCGTCTTTGGCACTTTCCTTAGCGGGATTTTCGCGGGCGACGCGGCCAGCTTTACCTACGATGGCAATACCGATTTCAACGGCCGCAGGCTTGTAGAATTTGGATTTCACGTTCCGCGTGACCGGAGTAGCTATAGCATTGGAAACAAGACATACGATGTCATGGTCCCGTATGATGGCACGTTTCTGGTCGATCCGAAGACTTTTGACCTCGTGCGCTTGACTGTTCATGCCGGCCACCTGCCGGAGCAGCTCGACGCTTGTGGAATTACGACAACTCTTGCCTACGGCAACGTGCGACTAAATGATTTTGAGTTCCTTCTTCCTGTTAACGCCCGCCTGCGCGTGACTAATGATGATGGAAGCGAATCCGACAACCGTACCGTCTTTTCGGGCTGTCATGAGTTCCTTAGTGAGTCAACGCTTAATTTCGGTACGCCGCCAGAGAGCAGGCAAATTGTGACCGAAAAGCCGGTTTCTAATAATCTTGCGTTGCCTGGGCGGCAGCACTTTACTCTTGTTCTGGCACGGTCCATCGAAACAGAAACGGCCGCAGCCGGTGACACGATCACGGCGACATTGAAGAGTCCCATTAAAGACCACAACAAGATTCTGGTTCCGAAGGGCGCAACCGTCAAGGGCCGAATTGTGCGGTTTGAGCGGCTCTACGGTCCAACAGCTCAGTCGTTAGTCGTTGGGGTAAGGCTTGAAACTATAGAAAGCGCCGGCATGGCCTATCCATTTTACGCAACACTGGCAACCTTGGTTGAAGGACTTCCCGACGCAGATGATCTTCCCGGTGGTATAGTCGTGCGTCGAGACCTCGGCTCGTTCGATCAGATGTCCGGCCACGACGACCCTGCTATCAGCTTTCTGCAGTTCGAAGATGTGACCAGGCATTACATCATTCACCGGGGTCTAAAGATGAAAGGAACTACTGTTACACCGCACCAATAGCCTAATGGCTCTTGCAATGAACTAGCTTTTAGAGGCCTTGCGTGGCGGGCGCCATGGCAGGCACTCCAATCGCCTTCGGCACGCGCGCCGTTTCGAGCATCATTAAAAGCACTGCGATCCACAGCGCATCGGCCATCAGCAGGTGAATCAGTTGCATCCAGATGGGCGCGAGAAGAGCGAGGTTGAACGCTCCCACGAACACCTGGAGCAGCATCAGCGCCATCACCCGCGTTGCGGCTACCCGCGAAGACGAAGAAGACGCGGCGCTTTGCATCGTGCGGATGGCCGCCCAAAGTAAGTACGCTGCGCCAAGAACCGCGATGGCGGGATGGACCATGCGAAGACGCAACAACATGCTGGAGGCACTGGAGAAATCCTGCCGCATTCCTGCCGCCAACGAAACGGCCGGAAACAACATATCCCCAAGAGCGGCAATGACGCCGGTAATACAGACGACGAGCACAACAGGAAGCGATCCCTTCACTAATGCCGGTACATTCCCGAAGTGAATGCGTTCCACTCCCGTCGAAGCAAGCCACGCCGTAATGGTCAAGGCGGAAAGCAGCAGCATGGTGTTCGTGAGGTGAGCGGATAGATAAATCGCTCGTCCCGCCGAGGCGTCGGTCGCCACATACCGGAACAACACGAGCCCCGCGCCAAGCAGCGCTTCTATTACTAGGAAGACCATGGCCAACACTGAGTACCGGCGGACATTGTGCGCCCGTGGAAACACCCGGAACGCCCAAATCAGAAGCCCGATCACTAGCGGCGTGTCGAGCCCCGTCATGACTCGATGCGTAAACTCGACCAGAGTCTTCGTTGCCGCGGCGTGGGGAATCACAACCCCGTTGCAAAACGGCCAATGCGCGCCGCACCCGTCGCCCGAAAATGATGCGCGCACGTAAGCGCCCCAAATGATGACCAGAATATTGAACGCCAGCACGCTCCAAGCGAATATCGCGAAGCGCCGGCGCGACTGGGTAACCATGTGAACCTCTACTTACTACTATTTCGCAACAGCGCGACCTTTAAAATGGCGGCCACGCTGCAGACTTCGGTGATGCGCCCGTCCATGACCATGCGAACCGCCTCATCGAAAAGCTCCCAATGAACTATGATGTCTTCTTCCGGATCCAGATTCATCGTTGTCGCCGAAAGCCCGGTTGCCCAATAAAGCGTTTGGACGTCGTTGGTCACGCCGTTACAAACGTCAACCGTGCCCAGACATTCCCAATGTCGCGCGAACAGTCCAGCCTCCTCAGCCAATTCTCGTTTGGCAACCGCCAACATATCGTCTTCGTCCGGCTGGGAACCTCCACGTGGAATTTCTATCGAATGGCACCCAACGGCATAGCGCCACTGACCGACCAGAACGATTCGGTCGTTCACGTCAGTCGCCACAACGCCTACCGACGGGCGAATCTCGACTACTCCATACAGGCCCGGTTGCCCATCGGGCCGCAGTACCTGATCCTCACGCACTCGAATCCATCCGTTCTCATATGCGACACGCGAGGACTGCGTCACCCACGGATTCGTGGGCACTGCTACGCCGCCTCCGCGCAAATGCTGGCTAGAACATCCAGATCGACATTCCCTCCCGAGATCAGAATGCCGACCGATTCCAATCCGGCCGGGATCTTCTTATTGAGTACAGCCGCAGCAGCGACTGCCCCACTCGGTTCCACCAACAGCTTCATACGGGTCAAAAGAAAACGCATGGTCGCTTTGATTTCTTCTTCTGAGACCAGCAGCACGCCGCTCGACAACTCCTTCACGATCGGAAAGGTAATCTGGCCTGGAATCTGCGTGCGCAACCCATCGGCAATGGTGGGCGGTGGATCGATGCCAATCCGCTCCCCGCGCTGCAGGGACAGAAACCAATCGTTTGCCAACTCCGGTTCGACACCGAACACACGCGTGTCCGGTTCGAGTGCCTTCGCCACCGTTAGCGTTCCCGACAGTAAGCCGCCGCCGCCCAGACATACGAAAATGGCATCTAGGCCGGGCACATCCTCTAGCATTTCCAACGCGGCTGTCGCTTGACCGGCAATGATCCAGGAATGATCGTAGGAAGGCAGAATGACGGCGCCGGTCTCCGCGGCAATACGAGCTGCAATCTTCTCACGATTCTCCCGCTGGCGATCGAAAAGTACGATCTTCGGACCATATGCCTGCGTCGATGCGAGCTTTGCTCTCGGCGCGTCGGTCGGCATAACGATGGTCGCCTGGATACCGGCATGAGCGGCGGCAATCGCCACCGCCTGCGCGTGGTTTCCCGAAGAATAGGTGACAACCCCGCGTTGGCGTTCCTCGGGACTAAGCGACAGAATGAAGTTCGCGGCCCCGCGAATCTTAAACGATCCGCCGCGCTGCAGGTTCTCACACTTGAAGTACGCTTGGACACCCGCAGCCTGGTTGAAGTGCCGCGACGTTTCGACGGGCGTGCGCTGTGCGAGAGGCTCGATCCGCTGCGCGGCTGCGAGCACATCTTGAAAACTGACTGCTTCGGTGGCAGCGCTGGCCGCCTGCACTAGTATCCTGCTTTCTTATCCACCAATGGCTCCAATGGCTCGCCATTTTGGTAGCGATGAAAATTTTCCACGAAGCGGCGAACCGCCAGGTCCAGCCAATCGGGATCACGCGTATGATCGGCGCTATGCGGCGAAATCAACACGTTCGGCATGTCCCAGAACGGGTGATCGGGCGGGAGCGGCTCCTTTTCAAACACGTCCAGGGCGGCCGCGGCAATCTGCTTCTCCTGCAGGGCTCGGGTTAAGGCAGCTTCGTCAATGACGGGACCGCGGCCCACATTGATAACGATGGCGGATGATTTCATGACTTTAAATGCGTCCGCGCCGATCATGTGATGGGTCTCGGGCGTGTTCGGAGCGGAGCACACCAACACGTCGACCTCCGCCAACATACTGTGCAGGTCTTCCGTGCCGAAAGCCTTGTCGATCAGAGGGTCCGATGCCGACTTCTCTGGCCGCCGGCGCAGCGCGTATATCTTGAGCCCCAGACATTTCGCCAGAATTGCGCACTCTCGGCCGATCTCGCCAAAGCCAACTACGCCCATAATCCGATCGGGCAGCCAATCGATATCGAAAGGCTCCCATTTGTGGGCGCGTTTGTTATCCATCAGGCGCGAAACCTGCTTGTAGAAATAGAGCATGCCGAGAATGGAGAACTCGGCCAGCGACCTTTTGAATACGCCTCGAGCGTTGGTGACCGGCACGGGGCTTTCAATCAGTGCTGGAAAGAGCAGATTCTCGACACCGGCCGAAAGTGAGTGTACCCATTTCACGTTCTTGGCTAAGGGCCAGAGATCTCGCAAGGAGACAGTCTTGCCGGTCATCCCTGAACTGAGGATAATTTCAGCGCGCGGCAGAAACTCGCGAATTTCATTGGGATCGCTGCTAATGCAGAAATTAGCTCGGTCCAGGATCGGTTTAAGGCCACGCACGGCATAGTGGTCCGGGGGAATAATCGCGAGCACGTTGGGCTTAGTCATGAGATTTGAAATTGCGGCCGCAGATGGGCATTCGAGCACCCGCCGCAAATTGACACTAAGCTTTCAGTTTAACCGGAGGGATGCGGGTTACTTAATCCGCTTCGTCGAGATGCTCCAAGAATAGACGCGCCGCCTCCTGGCTGGCGGACTTTTTCGAGGTGCCGGAAGCCCGGCCGATGTGCCCATCGCCGATCCGGACTTCAACAGTGAAGATCTTGGCGTGCTCAGGTCCGCTCGATTCCACAATTACATAATGCGGCGCGGGCAGGCCGAGGGCCTGGGTTCGCTCCTGGAGGACGCTCTTAAAATTAAGCGCATTGATCGATTCCACGTCGTCGGCGTTTTCGAGCATCTGGAGCACGTGTTCGTCGATGAAGGCGCGAGCCACTTCTATGCCGCCATCAATGTGCAAAGCCGCAATCACTGCTTCCAGGGCATTAGCGAGCAGTGTCTTACGCTCTCGCCCCCCGTTGCGCTCTTCGCCCTTGCCGAGCTGCAGGTGTTCCCCCAAACCCAACTCCAGCGCGCAGCGATGAAGGTGGGTCGCGCTAACCAAATGTGCTTTCCATTTCGAGAGCGCACCCTCACGAGCTGAAGGATGACGCAACACCAGCGCTTCGCTCACCGCGAAACCGAGAATCGAGTCTCCGAGAAATTCCAACTGTTCGTTATCGCCGATTTCGGGGAGAGGCGATACTCGCTCGCTCAACCAGGAACGATGCGTCAGCGCCCTTAGTAAGAGTTCTTGGTTACGAAACCGGTAGCCAAGTTTTTCTTCCAAGGACTCAAGAGAGGAACTCATGAAGTCCGGCCGCGATTATTTTGATGTCTTCAGCTTCGTTGCAAGATCTTTTTGTTGTTGGGCGAACTGCTTCACCGGCGCAGTAGCATCGCTCATAGCTATCACCTTATCGGCAGTTGCGATCGCGTCGTCATACTGTTTATTCTCGACATAAGCCTTCGACAGCCGGGCATAAGTAACTGGGTCAGGCTTCGACCCCTCTCCGATCGAGGTTTTGTAATTGTCGACCGCTTCGGGGTAATTCTTGTTCAACTCCGCCACCTGGGCTAGCGCTGCATGCGACTCAGCCATGAAATCCTTCTTGAAGTCAGGCCATTGATCGGCCGGAATCCCGGACGGCGCTGTCGTAGCTGCTTTACACAGGTCGATGGCTTTGTTGGCATAGTCAGTCACCTTCTTCACGCTCTTGTCCTTGTCCAAATCGTTCTCGCGCGTATGGGCGGCAATCGCCTGCGCAAGCGTAACGCGGACGGGAATGTTATTCGGATCGGCTGCTAGAGTCCGGTCGCCCCAGATAACTGTCTGCACGTAATCGCCTTCGCGATTCGCCGCGTCGGTCGCCATGTTCAACAACTGTATCTTGAACTGGGTATCGGCGAAATTATCCAGAACATATTCAATATCTTTTAATTCCTGTGGCACGTTATTTTGCTGGACGTCGTTTTGCACCTTGATCAATGCATCCCGCTCCTTTGGCGATTTGGGTTGCGGCTGTTGCGCCAGCGTCGGGATAGCGGCAAAGAGAATACCCGACAGAATTGCGATGGATTTAATGGTCATGTCCATGATCTCCGGAAGAAGAAGTAGTTTGTACGCCGTGTTCAGCCGCGTCCCGGGCTTGGGCGGACGTGCCGTCGATGGCCAGAGCGAGCTTGAATTGTTCATTAGCTTTGTTCAGATCGCCGGAAAGATAGCGAATGCGACCTAAGTAGATGTGCGACCACGCGGTGATCGTCGGATCGGGATTCGCGGCGATGGTGCGTTCAAATAATTGAATTGCTTGCCCCATGCGCCGCTGCTGAACGGCGCACCTCGCCAGTCCAAATGTAGCGCGGCCTTGCAGGATCTTGTCGTCGGTCTGCTCATAGACCTGCTTGAACGACTTCTCCGCCCCATCGAAATCTTTCTGCTCATACAGTCCTTCGGCAGCCTCGAGCGACTGTTCCGCTGGCGGCAACTGCATGGTCGTTGGGGGCGCAATTACTTTAGGCGCCACCGATTGCACGAAATTCACTTTCCGCAGGCGCTTCTCTTCTTTCTTGATGTCGATGGCATCGATCAGATCCGGATAATAGATGCGCATCGCGATTTCCTGTTTTTCGTATTGAGACAGTGCATCCGCAAAGGCCGCGGTCAAAATGAAGCCTTCGCGCATCGCCTGATCGATGTAGTCCTGCTTCTTGCCGGCGCTCGCGTGCATAAGCCGGCTGTCAATTGCCTTGATCAGGCATTTCGTCACCAACAGCGAAAAATTGTCCTTGTAAATCAAGTCCAGCGCGGGGGCGTCATCGGCAAACGCCTGCAGAGTCTTCTTCTTCTGAGCGATGGCAACGCTTGCCTTAAACGTCAACGGATCTAGCAAGTAGGAAAGATAAGCGTCCCGAATCTCGTCGATAACCGGGTGACTGGAGGGCGTGATCACAATGAAATAGTCGTTATCGTAGCTCCGGACTTGAACCTGGTCGGGCGCGGCCAGCAGGTCCAGATAGACACGGAATTGACGACTGGTATCGCCGCTGGTGGGATTGCGAAGATAGCCATTCGCCTCAAATAAAGCGTTGATTACCGGCTCCTGATATTCCCGGATTGCTCCAGCGTAGGCCTGCTGGGAGCGCTTCCAGAGATCCTCGATTCCGGCTTGCTTATAAAAGATTGCGAGCAACGGACCGAAGCCGCTCAACGCCTCGACGTCCGGCGGAGGTGTTATCCGCGGCGCGAAGGTGGGAGGACCGTCCACAGCCATTGCAAACGAAATGTACTGGCTCAGGTTATTGGTCGCGTTCGGCTTCAGGTGTAAGGTGTAAAAGTCTCTGAGTTCGGGAAGGCATGCGATCTTTCGCTTGGCCAACTCGTCACGGATCTGCTTTCGAAGCTGAAAACGCTGGTTCAATGGGGAGTCGAGCCCCGCATCGTAGCCGGCGGCATTGATGGCGGCGAGGGTGGTAAATAGAGTCAGGCTAACCCCAAACTGATTTTCTCCCGCGTCGGCGGGTGCGGCCTGGGCGGCTTTCAGACAATAGGGAACAAAGCCCGCCAGAAGAAGCCATCCAAGAATAGTTCGGGTTAAGGTGCGGAAATTCAAGGCGAAAACAGACTCGCCCCCAGTTTAGCCTAGCGCCCTGCCGGCGCAAGCACGAAAATCCGGACAGCCCCTATACTCCAATCGAGGAGCCTTACCGTGCCAGGAATATTACCGATCCTGGCGGAGGGACTAGCCATTCCAGCCAACAGCAAGCTCCGGGCGGGCGAACCCGGCGTGGTCCGTTGGTGGCCGGTTCGTTCACGATCCTCGAAGTAGGCCGAGTAAGGTTGATCCGTCTGACCATCCAGACCTTTCCTACGCTCAAGTCGGCTTCGGAGACGTTCGTAAACGAACAGCGCTATCCCAAAACCGGATAGCCGCTGTAAGCGAACGCGCTGAAGTTCTTGGTCTTATCTTGGAACCGTAGCTGCCTAAGGACTTTCATGGGCTCGCTTCGAACCGATTTGCGTTATCTGGAGAAGCTTTCTCCAAACCTGGGCGGCCAAGCGGTCAACAAAGCAGACTCCCCTGATGGCGCTCAGGCATGAATAAAACTCTACCGATTTTTGCGATCATACTTGTCTGGACCACCTTCGGTCAGACTACCTCTAACGCTCAAACGTTTGCGCTGAGCGACACCAAGGATCTGGTCCTGGTGAACGTAAAGGCCGACTCTGTCGAATACAACGGGCGTAAAGCCGTGCGTCTTACCAAAGACACGGAAAAGGACGGCTTCGCGCTGCTGCGGGGAACTGATTTTCGAGATGGAACCATCGAGGCGGATATTGCCTTGAAGATCACCACCCCGCCGGGCGTGAGAATGCCCGGTTTTACCGGTATCGCCTTCAGGGCGCGGCCGGACGCCTCACGCTACGAACTCTTCTATCTGCGGCCGGGAAACGCGCGCTCAGATGACCAAGCTATGCGGAACCATTCGGTGCAATATGTCTCCGAGCCGGACTTCGACTGGTACAGACTACGCCGGCAATGGCCTTGGGTTTATGAGGCCTATGCGGACTTGAAATTAGAGACCTGGACGAAACTCAGGATCGAGGTAAAGGGCCGCTCCGCCAAACTCTTTTTGAACGGATCTGAAAATCCAAGCCTCGTCGTGGACGGCCTAAAGGGTGAAGATTTGCAAGGTGGCGTAGCACTGTGGGGATACCAGGGCGAGGAGGCGTATTTCTCAAATGTTCGCATCACGAACTCGGCCCCAATGCCGGTGAAGAATGGCTCGGATGCCCGCGGCGCCTGGCAGGTTAAGTTTTCGAGCGATGCTGGAGCGTTCGACGGCACTCTGCAACTCGAACGCGATGGCGGCAAAGTGACGGGAATATGGTCCGGCGCCCTCGGTCATGGTCGCCCCGTTACCGGAACGTGGCGCGCTGGCTACGTTGAGCTCAGCTTCGACGCGGAATGGCCAAGCGGACGGCTGGGGAATCCTGGAAGCGCCGCAGCGATTCTCGCCGGATGGATTGATGGCGATTCGGCTGGCGGACGGATGAGAGTGGAAGGCCGGGCTGACGGCCGATGGACGGCAACGCGGAAGCCGTAGCGCTCTTGACGGGCGAAACCGGCGCCGATTTCGATGCGTTCTACTTTCAGCTATGCTGCGCCGGCTTCTGATAGCGCAAGTGATCTTGGTTGCTATGCACAGCCGCGTTTACGCTCAAGTTCAAACTGAGAAATGCGTTCTGGACGGGACTGCCGTCGATTTCATTACGGGCGAACCGCTGCGGAAAGTGACAATCCGATTGATCCTCTCCCGCGCCAGTGCGCCCGGATACCTGGGAGTTACAGACGCGGAGGGCCATTTCCATCTGGAAGGCATTGCCGCGGGCAATTATGATTTGACCGGCGAAAGTACGGGCTATTTGCGCAGTGAATACGGTGCGCGGCGCGCGGGCGGACCGGGCACCATTCTGAATTTGAAGCCAAGCGACAAGCTCAGCGATGTAAGGGTGAAGCTGGTTCGCTGCTCGGTGATTGCTGGCAAAATCACCGATGACCATGGCGAGCCGATTCGAAACGCGCTGGTTGTCACTGTATCGCCGGGCTGGCTTTGGGGGCAGCGTACATACGATCAATCGGATGGGGTTTGGACGAACGATCGCGGTGAGTATCGAATCACCGACTTGAAACCCGGGCGCTATTATCTGTGCGCCGGAAAGTCCTCAGGAAGCTTCGTCGAGAAACAAGGCGGTCAGGAGATGCAGGTCCTTGCAACCTGCTACCCCGATTCGCGGAGCCCCGATGGCGCTACACAGATTGAGGTGCAAACGGGACAAGATGCGCTCGGTTTGGATATCCGGATGCCCGTAGGCCCTGTGTTCCACATTCGCGGCAAACTGGAGATGTCGGCTTCGGATCGCCAGCAGCGCTTATCTTTGGACGCGCATCTTCATAATTTCGGCAATGGGATTTCGAGTCTTGATGGGAGCGTGGACGACCAGCACGGAACCTTTGATTTCTCGGGCGCGACGCCGGGGGACTATGACATCGACTGGATCAGCGAGGACCATCAGGTAGTCGCAAGGCGTTCGGTTACCGTCAAGAGTTCGGATGTAAACGGGATCATCCTTTCCCTTCCGAAGAGATTTGAAATAACGGGCGTTGTTCGCTCAAGCACAGGCGACGAACCGTTGTTCCAGCTTGGAGTGACTGCGCACGATTTGAATTCACCGGGAAGCGAACCTTATTGGGGCAAGGTTGATCCAGATGGCGTGTTCAAAATTGAGAATGTATGGCCAGGCAAATACGTTTTCGGCGTCTCCTTTGAAAATCCGGGCGAATACGTAAAATCCATTCAATATGGCGGGCGCGAAATTCTGGGTCAGGCCATCGCGCTAACAGACGCCGCGGCGCAGATCGAAGTATTGATGGGCACTGATGCACGCTGGGTTGACGGCTCCGTTCAGCCCACAGACTCAAATGCGGATACCGGCGGGTTACAGGTGGTCTTGGTCTCAGAGACAACGCGACTTGACGATCAATCGCTGCTGCTCGCTAAAACTGATCAAGATGGCCATTTTTCGTTTAAAGACGTGCCGCCCGGTCGATACTATGCTTTCGCCGTCGCAGACGTGGACCCGGGGCTTCTGGAGAATAGAGATCTTGTCGCTCAGCTCGAAGGGAGCGCATTGGATGTAGATTTGCCTGGAGACGGAAAACTGGCAAACCTCGTCCCGATTGTGCGACCCGATGAAGTGCGGCGCGCGCTGAGCGTCTTAGGGCAATGAAACCGTTCGGATGTTATCTGATGGTAGCCAGCGTCCTAGCCGCACAACCGCATTGTTCCATTCAGGGGACTGCAGTGGACGCACTCACGAATCAACCATTGGCGAAAGCGGCGGTCTTCGCGGACTTAGAGAACAATCTCGGACCTCCGGTTCGACGACTTACCGACTTATACGGAGTCTTCTGCTTTGATGATCTAGCGGCTGGCACATACACCGTCTCGGCAAAGCATGCGCGCTATTTGGATACAAATTACGGCCAGCTGCGGCCCGGCGGCGTGGGTGAAATGCTGCAAATCGACGGAACCAAGCCGCTGATCTTAGCTCCAATCCAAATGTCGCCACAGGCGGTGATTAGCGGAAGCGCCTTTGACGAAGACGGCGGCCCAGTCCGAGGCGCGAGCGTTCGCTTGCAGAAGCGAGGATGGAACAAGGGGCTGCCCAATGCGGCGCCGGTTGAGGATACCGTCACAGACGATCAAGGGAGATATCGATTTTCCGGCTTGGCCGCCGGAACCTACTTTCTCATGGCCGCGCCGGCGGGAACAGGCGATGTGCCTGTCGGGTTGAAGTTCTTGGACCAGAATGGACAACCTTTTCGCGAACGCGAAGCCAACATTTATTACAAGGACTCGCTTTCGTTCCAGGACGCCGCGCCGATACAGGTCGCGGCTGGCCAAGAACTTGATGGCGTGGATCTGACTCTCACCAAGTTCCGGACGCGCCACCTTAGTGGTCGAATGTTGAACACGTCGCAAAGGCTTCTGTACCTGGTTGAGACGCCGGAAGAAAACGTGTCCTTTGCGACAACGATCCCCGTTCATGATGATGGCACCTTTCTGGCGGAAGGCCTTGCCCCTGAGCATTACATTTTAAAGGGACCATCTACAAACGATGTGAAGGTCGATCTAACGAATGGCGATGTCGATGGCTTATCTGTTGAAGTGCCGGATCCTATCCAACTTCGGATCGCAGTACATTCGGAAAACGCGCAGACCAAGGAGTGTGGCCAAATTCATGCCGTGACCCTTGCCGGTATCTCGAATGACCCGGAACAAGGGGTTAAAAGGCGCACTGCCGAAGTAGCTGCTGTCAACAAATTCAGAGCAGCAGTTATGCCGGGCCATTATGAATTTGACGTCGAGAGTGCTGGTTCTGCGTGCTACGTGGGGCGCATTCTAGTTGACGGAGTAGCACAGGCCGGACGAACTGCGAATTTAGAGAGAGGGTCAGAGAGTTCCATCGATCTCTTCTTAAGCGCGCGGTACGGCAGCGTCGATGGCCAAGTTATCGGAGCCGCCGAATCGAAACACCCAACCACGATCGTCCTGCAAAATGAAATGGACCGGGGCTCGCAAATCAACAAACAAGCGGCCACCGGCGGCAAATTCTCTTGGCCGCATCTGAGACCCGGCAAGTACCGTATATTTGCGTTTGAAGATTTCGATCCCGACGCTTGGGCCAACCCGCAAATGGCTGCGCTGTTGTCCTCAAAATCTCAGGAATTTCAGATCAAGCCGGATCGGCATCTGCGCGTCGTGGTGCCGCTAATAACCTTCAATGACTTTCAGGCAGCGGCGGCCAAGGCCGGGTTCTAACCGCTTCGTTTGGGATTACCATGCCCATGGAACATCCCGGCTAGTTCCCGGAATAACGCGCGAAAGAGCGGCTTTCCCAAAAGTCCAGTCGCGAGTAAGCTTCCGAAGAGGGCCATCGCTTCGTAGCTTTCTCGCCCCTGTCTCTGCCAATACACATCACTCAAGTTCAGCCATAATGCAAACTCGTCCAGGATAAGAGCGGAGGCAACGCCGTACAGCATCGCTGTTATCCGTCCGGCGAAGCCCAATGAGCCGGCGCCGCCCGTCCCGATTTCCATCAGCCAGCAGTAACCTATGGTCAGTAGGAGCAAGATACCCCAGACCATGTGATGGATATGGCGGCCGTGCAGTGAAACGTTGTGGAAAGGCCCAATGTCGTAATGAATCGCAACCGTGATACCGCGCACGACAAAGACAGTGACAAAGAAGCCAAGCGAGGCGAGAAATAATCGTTCGCGCCTGGGACGACCGAACCGTTCTTTGTAGATGGCATACAAATGGCCTCTGGAGAAGAGAAGGACTAAGAGCGCAAGGATTGCGCCAATAATCAGGGGTCCGATCCAGAAACTGCGATGGGTCCAGGGCACAGTGAGTAGCGTTCAAGTGCCTATTGCGCACCGATGTTCTTACGCTAGCATTCAAGTTTATATGTATTGGAGTCGCTGTAAAACTCACGCGGCGACTTCTACTCATCAAGGCGGACACGGATCTGCCGGAAACGGAGCGGATGATGTCGCATCTCAGAAGTGAGCGGCGCAGTGTGCGCTGAATCATCTGTCTCTCCTTTACGCTCAGTCGGCCACCCATGAACTTTATAAAAAGTATCGCGACAAACGGCATTTTGATCGCGCTCATCGCGCACGGGTTGATTGGGATATCGCTGGTCTGGGACAAGGTGCTCCTGAAGAGGAAGGGCACGCAGAATCTACTCGCCTACGTGTTTTGGTTGGGCGTTATCAGCATTTTTGGCGTGGTCCTGGTATTCTTCGGCTTCAAATGGCCAACTTATAAGCTAGCGGCATTGGCATTTACAGCCGGTTTATTGGACTTAATTGCTTCTTTCTTCTACTATTCAGCATTGAAATCCGGAGAAGCGTCCGATGAACTGGCGGCGATGGGCGGATTTGGACCTGTACTCACCGCTCTCATTTCTATACCCTTGCTGAAGACCACGATCGGCGGAGACCTTGCTGGTTTTATCCTCCTGACGCTCGGCGGCTTCACTATGTTCTTCGCCGAAAAAGTGCCGTTAAGAAAGATGCTCCCCAAAATCGTGCTGGCCGCTGGAGGCTTTGGGCTAATGAACGTTATTCAGAAGATCGTATTCAATAACACCAACTTTGTGAGCGGATATGTCTTCTTTACTTTGGGAACTTTTTTTGGATCGATCGCATTACTAATCCCTCCTTCGTGGCGCCGCCAGATATTCGAAACTTCCGAAGAAGTGCAACCTACAAGTAAGTTTTGGTATATGTTCAACCGCTTCTTAGCCGGAATAGGTTCGTTTTTAGTGGTGTATGCGCTCAGCCATACGAGTCCGTCACTCGTGCAGGCCATCTCTGGCGCCCGCTATGCGATCATCTTTCTCGGCGCCTACATGATCACGCAATTTAGACCATCGTGGTTTCGCGAAGATTTTACTGGACGTGCTCTGGTCGCGAAAGTGGCGGGCACCTGTCTCGTCATCGCCGGATTAGTTCTCGTGGGTTTGCATGGTGGTGAGACAGGGCCGTGATCGGCTCCAGAACGTCAGACAGCTATAAAAACAATTCCGCTCACGACGAGCAACACGCCGAGCCACCGCTTTACGGTCACCGCCTCGTGTAAGTACCACTTCGCGATAACCGTCTCCAACACATAGCTGAGCGCCGTCGCCGGAACCGCAAAGCTCAATGGCGCCATGGAGAGTAAGGCCAATAGCGCCAGGTAGGAAATCGCATTGCCGGCGATACCCAGCAACACGTTGCGCTGCGTGACAATATAGCGAAGAACACGCACAAGCGTGCTTGGGTGAAAATCGTCGATTTCTCCTCGTTCGGCCATGCCTTTGGCATTCGAGACATCTCCGAAGGTGGACGCGATCACGACGACGCAGACCCACATCCATTTCATTTGCGCGTACCGCTCTTGATATGCTTTGTATCGACTGGCGTTCTGGCGACGATCATTACCCCGAGTGAGATCAAGAGCACCCCAACCCATCGATTGTTGGAAATGTACTCATGCAGAACGAACTTGCTTAGAAGTGCCGTTATTACGTAGCCGCTCGCGGTTACTGGAAGCACGTATGTTAGGTCGGCCCAAGTGTATAGCGACAACCGTGAAAGCAAAGCGAGGGTTAGCAGCCCCGTTCCACCCACCAGGCGTGGATTGCCCAGCGCTGACAATATGTGATGCAGAAGGGAAGTTGCCGCATGGTTGGAAGTGCGGCTCATCGAAAGTGCGAGCAGAAGGTTTCCCAGCGTGTCGCCGCACACGACTAGCAGGAAGAATACAATGTTCTTCAGCGTTTTACGCGTAAGCGAAGATTTTCGCGTTTGCTTTACGTCGTCCACCATCAAACACGCGCCATCAAATCATGGACGCTTTGAAACACTCCTTGCGACCACGTAGGCGCCCGGCAAGTTTGGCAGTCCTCGTAGTTTGGCGAATTTGGTAGTAGTTCCTGGGATCATACACGAAATATTGACGCGGTGGCACGCGTCATCCAGCACAGATGCCAATTACTGCGCGGAGCCATGAGCTCTCCCGCCCGGGCGATTCTGTATGGAAAGGATGGAACATAATTTGGAAAACGCAATGACAAAGAGGAATATGAGCGGCGTCGAGGAGAAGATTCGTTTGGCAGTGGGTTCCGCCGCTGCCGCTTCAGCGATATTCGCACCACTCAGTAACAAATGGAAGGGTGTTTTGGTTGCTGTTGCCGCTGAAACGATCCTGACTGGTATTTTTGGGGTATCTCCGCTGAGGCACGTTTTTCGAGGCTAATCGCTCCACGAAAGACTTCGATGTGAGCGCAAAGGATAGGGCGTCCCGGCAAGTTTAGAACGCGAGCCGCCCTCCTTTCAAAAACTTCCTACAGCAAATCACTTCGCCGCTAGAATTTCATCCAGGCGATCGGGAGTGCCTTTGACACGCTCCAATTTCGGATAACGCAACCCGCCATGGTAGTCGATGTCGATCGTTTCGAACTCATCGCTGCGTTTGACCAGCAGCTTCAACGGCGCTTGGCTCTTTTCAGCATCCGTCAACGCCTTCCGCAGCACATCCGGCTTAAAAGCGATGCCGTTCACCGCCGTAAGTTGCATATCTGGAGTGATTCCAGCCTTGAACGCCGGACTGTCCCACCAAACGTTGGTCAATGTCCCGTCGGCCCGCGCGCTAATGCCGATTGAGGTTGAGAAATTGACGCCCATATTGGGCCGCTCGGCATGTTTCAGCCAGTCGGGAGGGGTATCGCTATATACCAGCCGGTAGCCCCCGCGAGTGATGCCTTCTTCCGGCGTGTGAGCGTCGATGTGGTACACGCGTGTTTGAAAGAAGTTGGCCCAGTCGTAAGGTTGTACCGTATTCAACGCGGCAGTCAGGTCCATAAGCAAATACGTTTGAGTGATAAAGCTGCCATTGTCGATTCCCAAAAAGAGTTTGGCGAAATCATCCAGCGACTTCTTACCGCCACTCAGCTCGCGGATCTTGGTGTCGGCATCCAGCCAAATGAGCATCCCCTCCGTATAGTAGTCTTCGGGACGCTGCCAACTCACCCAACTGACTGGGGCGCGTTGCGACATCGTCGGCTGATTCGTCGTATCGACAAGGGGCCGCCAATCGCGACCTGGGCTCACTTCGAAATTTGCAGCTACTCTGGCGATCAAGTCGCGCGTCTGCGCTTCTGTACGTAGCCCGGAGCGGGCCGTCAACACGTATCCCCAATACTGCGTCATGCCTTCATAAACCCAAAGCAGGTCGTCTTGCATAGGAACATTGAAATTCGGTGTCCACAAATCGGCCGGCCGGCGAAATTTACCGTTCCAGGAATGCGTATATTCGTGGGCCAACAAGTCCCTGCCGGCAACTCCCGCGGCCCAGTCGGTGAAGTAATTCGCTCTGGTTCCATCCTCACTGGATTGATGATGCTCCAAACCGATCCCACCAACAGTGTCGCTCAGTAGGAACAAAAAATCGTAATGGTTGTAGTGATGGGACGCATACAGCTTTTGCGCCTGGATAGCCATATTTCGATGGAGTTGCAATTCTTCCGGCGTGATCGCCAGATCGGCAGGTGTATCGGCGAATACATCGAGAAAGATATGATTGTCCGATCCGGTCGAAAGATCTTCCCGCTTGTAGTTCATTCCCGCATACAACGGTGAATCGACCAGCATGTTGAGTGGAATGTCCTTGAAGTGAATCAAACTCCCTTCCTCGGATTGAACCTCTAGCGCGGAAGCGAATTTCCAGCCATCCGGCAACTTAATACCAGGTGAAAAGTCAATCCGTCGAGAGAAGTAGCCCGCTGGATAAAGAACAACGTCATTCCACTGCAGGTCGATAATTTTTGAAGACTCAGAGATGCGGCCTTCGTCCCTCTTCACTGGAGCCATATACTCGAAATTCACTGACAGTGTTTTCACGCCCGATGGCACGTCGATATGAAATGCATAAACGTTGACGCGATCGCGCACCCAATCGATTCTCTTGCCGTCGGCTGTGATCACCAGCCCGGCCAGCTTAGCAATAGGACCGGTTGGCGAATGGTTACCCGGAATCCATTCGGGATAGAGAAGCGTGAATTTGCCCGGTTCGACTGGAATTGTCTCCTGCACATTTATGACGCGATCTCGAATATTGGTAACGTCAACCAGCAAGTCGATAGTCCCTGGATAGGGGACATCCCGAGGCGTCGCAATCGGAGAAGGCAATGGGGCAGGTTCGGGCTCGCGGATTTGCTGTGCATAGGCCGATGCGCAGACGATTGCAAAAGTTAGTACAAAGCGAGTAAGTTTGTTACTACAAAAGGTTTGAATCACGGAATGCGTACCTGATGCCGAGTCTAACAACCAGTCCTTAAGGCGGAGGACGTAAGTAACGCCTACCGCAGTTACCGGGCGTTCAAGTATCCTTTGCCAGATCCAAAAATTCTATGGACCAAGGCGACTGTTTTAAATCGACGATGCACACCGTAATGGGTAATCGAAATCGCAGCGGCCCGGCGCTACCAGGATTCACGTAATACACTCCAGCCCGTTGGGTACATACCGGCTTGTGCGAGTGTCCGCTAATTACAAACTGGAATCCTGCGGCGGCGGGATCGATATCGAGCTGCTCCAGATCGTGAAGGACATACATCATTACCGATCCCGCTTCGGCGACTGCTGTCAGCGGCAAGGCCAATGCCCAAGCGCCTTTATCTACGTTCCCTCTGACTGCAACCACCGGAGCTATCTCCTTTAGACGCTCAAGAATGCCAGGCTCGCCCACATCGCCGGCATGAATGATAAGGTCGGAGCCCTTCAGAGCATTCAATGCCTCTTCCCGTAGCAGACCGTGCGTGTCGGAGATAAGGCCGATAATCGCCGGATTCTGGCTCATTGGTCCGATGGTAACGAAAACAATATAGAGTGAGCGGAGGTTTTGTGATCTCTTGCGGGTGTTGACCAAGCACCGCTTGGTTTAATATTGTGCAGCGGATGGAATGCGCATAGAAGCCGGGCAGAGGATTGGCGATTATCAAGTGGTTCGCGCGCTTGGCGTTGGCGGCCTGGGCGCGGTATATCAGGTCAAGCATTTGATTTCAGGCCGTTTCGAAGCAATGAAGGTGCTGCTTACTGAGCGGCCGGAAAGCCCGGAAACGGCAGAGCGATTCCACCGCGAAATCAAAGTTCTCGCGTCCTTAAATCACCTGAACATCGCAGGCTTACACAATGCCTTTTATCACGGCGACCAGCTTGTGATGATCATGGAATTCGTCGAAGGCCAAACACTCAGCTCGCTCAGTAGAAAAGGGCCTATCCCGGTGGCCAGCTCTGCCAACTGGATCTCGCAGGTACTCTCCGCGCTCCGCGTTGCCCACGCGGCGGGAATCATACATCGGGACATTAAGCCCAGCAACGTCATGCTGACCCCAGACGGAACGGTGAAGCTGCTCGATTTCGGCATCGCCTATAGCGAGCAATCGACTCATTTGACGAGAGCCGGCCTCATTATTGGGACGGTGAACTATATGTCTCCTGAGCAGTTCAGCGGCGACCGTGTGACGGCGCTCTCCGACATTTACTCAGTCGGCGTCACGCTCTACGAACTGCTGACCGGGCGCCTGCCAATCAGCGGTTCGACGACGTTTGACATCATGAACGGACACCTATATACCGTTCCACCATCTCCGACGTCCTTGAATCCCAATCTGCCAGAGTTTTTGTCGCGTGCGGCGGACCGGGCGCTCGCGAAAGACCCATCCCGGAGGTTCCCGAGCGCCAACGAGTTCCGGAACGCCTTACAATTTCCTGTGCAGGAGACAGTGGCCGCGCCGCATAGGCACGCCCCCGGCTCCCCGATCCACGCCTCCGGCAACGTGACAAATCCGCCTTCGCAGCCTGTTACCGCGAGTGCGGGCCATCTGCCGGTCGAGGAAGTCACACTGCGATTAGCCGCTTACATTGGACCCGTCGCACGGTTGGTAGTAAGGAAGTTGGCGCCCGCTTGCGGCACCGCCGACCAACTCTATCAGGAAGCAGCGAAAGAGATTTCATCTCCTGAAGAACGGGCCCAGTTCCTTCGATCCTGCCACCGTTGAGGCTGGGTCGATACAGGAAATTCGGAGAGCTCCGTTTGCTGGCATCGTGTTAAGATTTGGCAAAGCTGTAGGAACTACTGGGAGTCTACGCTGGCGTTACGCGGGCTTTGGAGGCAGCGGATTTGAGCAATTCGTCGAATGGAGCATTCCTGGTGGGTCTCAGCGGCCCAATGGAGGGTCTTCGGATCACCGTTCCGTCTAACCCCTTTTACGTTGGACGAACCAAAGACGCGAACCAGCTTGTGCTGGACGACACCGAAATTTCCCGCTGCCACGCGATCATCACCTACTTGGACGGTAAGTGGTCCATTGAAGACCGCTCGGCAAATGGAACCTACATCAATGACCAGCGAATAAAGACCGCCGCGCTGCAGCCGGGCAGCATCGTGCGCTTCGGACTGAGCGGCGTGAATCAGTTCTTATTTGAGCAGTCCGACGCTGCAACACGCCGGCCGGCCGGCCCGTCTCATGCGGCGCCCAACGGTCAGGCTTTGCAGATGGGGGTCCAGCGGACAGTTTTCGAGAAGGTCGATGCCGCACCGGTTTTCAGTGCGCGGCTACAACTGGTTATCGACCGGTTCACCGTACAGGACATCGTGCTGCCCGAGGGCGAAACCCTGATGGGGCGAACTGAGGCGGCAAACAAGATCTTTATCGACCATCTGTCCATCTCCGCTGACCATGCAAAAATTGTATTGAATCGCAATGGCAATGCGGCGCTGATCGATCTGCGTTCGTCGAACGGAACGTTCGTCAACGAGGAGCGCATTTCCGAAAGAGTGCTGCAAGAAGGTGACCTGATTCGTCTGGGCACGTGCCAGACTCACTTACTGCTCTTCCGCGCGACGCACCCACGAGTCGAGACTCTACAGGACTTTGACTTATCGTCGCCTATAGTCAAACTTGGCCGCGACCCCGGCAACAAAGTTGTTCTGAACCACCCGACAGTCTCCTCATTTCACGCCGAGATCAGAACCGAAGGCGAAACGGTCGAGTTGATCGATTTGAACTCGACCAACGGAACATTCGTAAACGGCGTCCGCATCAAGCGGCAAAAGCTGCAATTACGAGATCGCGTCGCCATCGGGGCCGTCCAATTATCTTTCACAGGCTCCTTCCTGGAACAACAGGCCGACGGCAAGACGATGACGTTGTTCGCCACCGGCCTCACAAAGGAAGTCCCCGATTCAAAGACAGGCGAACCGCTTCGCTTACTGGATGAGATTTCGCTGGTCTTCAAGCCGTACGAATTCATAGGACTGCTGGGCCCTTCCGGTTCGGGCAAGTCTACATTGATGGATGCGCTGAACGGCTTCCGGCCGGCTGACAGCGGCGATGTGTTCTTGAACGACCGCAACCTCTATCGCTATTTGGCAGAGTTGCGATCAGCGATCGGATATCTTCCGCAGGACGACACGCTTCACCGCACGCTCACCGTGCGGGAGTGTCTCACGTATTCGGCCAAGCTGCGTCTACCCGCCGATTTCAGCGACACCGAGATTGCCAGGCGCGTGCAAGACGTCATCGATACCCTGCATCTGACGGAGCGCGCGGATAAGTCCGTGAAGCTGTTGAGCGGCGGCCAGCGCAAGCGGGTGAGCCTTGGCTTGGAACTGCTGAGTAAGCCCAGCGTTCTATTCGTGGACGAGCCGACTGCCGGCCAGGACCCCAAGAACGAACAGCGCTTGATGCAGTTATTCCGAAGCATCGCCAACCAGGGCACCACAGTGCTGATCAACACGCATCTTTTGGGATCTTTCAACCTGTTGGATAAGGTGGCGGTGTTGGTTCGCGGAAATCTGGTGTTCTTCGGACCCGGCGATGAGCTGCTTCGCTACTTCAAGTGCTCGCACGTCGAAGAGATTTACGATGTCCTCGAAGGGCAGACTCCGGCTGAACTGAGGAAACGTTTCCGCGCATCGCCTCTATACGAGAAATACGTACGGAAAGAGCTTGAGGCAGGCGGACATCTGCGGACTGAGCAGGATGACGGACGTAGCGCCGCGCGACCGGTTCGGCGTGCAGTTCAAAAGAAGCAACCCGTCATGCATCAGTTGAAAGTGCTGCTGGCGCGCCAATTCAAGCTGCGCTTAGGGGACAAGGGCAACGCCATGACGCTTCTGCTACCCCCGCTTCTCATCGCTCTTCTGACCTTATTCGTCGGAGACATGAAGAACAATCCCATGATTCTGTTCATGGTGGTGCTGGTGGCGCTTTGGTTTGGCTGCGCTTCGTGCGTTCGGGAAATTGTGGACGAACGCGATATCTACAAACGCGAACGCCAACGCGACCTGCAAATTTCAAGTTATCTGGGATCGAAGTTAGGCTATCTGGTGGTTGTGGCCGGCCTTCAAAGCTTGGTCTTCGTCGGCGCTTTGATGATTCTGCCAGGCATCCTGAACGGCATACCGGGATTGAATGTATTCGGCCTCAGCGGTCACTTCGCCGCCGCGTTCGCGATTTCGTGGTTCATGGGCGTGCAGGGCGGCCTGATCGGGTTGTTGATCTCTGCTCTCGCGCCGAATGCCGAACGGGCGCTCTACATTTTTCCGCTCACCATGATGCCGCAACTGCTGCTGGCCGGTCTCTTAGTGCCAGTGGGTTCTTTCCAGCCTTTCTTTGTTGACGCGAATACGTTCACTCGTATCGACGTTCAAGGCAAACTGCCCAGCTTAAATGCTGAGCTGTACAAGAAAGGGATGCCGGATGCCTTGCGGTACACCTTGTCGCCGCTGATGGTGAGCCGTTGGGGCACCGAAGCGTTGGCCGACCTTTATATTCACGACTATCAGTCGCAACCGGAGGATAAGCCCGCCTATAGCATCGAACTGCTGGATTCGATGACCACTACGTTCCATCCCAACGACTTGCAAAAGGCCCAGGACTTTCTGGAGAACGCGCGAACTAAGGGCTTGAAATGGGTGCGGGACTATCCAAAGACACCTTCGACACTACCCATCTACATGGCAATCCTTTCGGCGTTCGCCGCCGTAATGGTCGCATCGATTTGGTTCGGACTCGTGCGCGGGGAGAAGTAACATGCAAGTTTTAATTTCACTCGCGGGAGGTACGAAGACGTGGTCTTTCACCTCTGGCGTCGTTCGCGTCGGCCGCGATGTGGCTTGTGAAGTCCATCTGCCCGAAGAGGACTACTCGATGGTTTCCCGCAACCATGTGACGCTGACTCTCCTCGGCGACAAGGTTCGGTTTGCCGATCTTGGAAGCGCCAATGGGATTTTGCACAACGGGCAAGCCCAACGGAGCGGTGAATTGCAGGATCGCGACGTTCTGCAATTGGGGCCTTCGGGTCCGAAACTGTCCTTTCGCATCACAACGCCGGCGCCTACAGGAGCGGTAACGCAGCGGCCAACATTTATCGGCAAGGAACAATCCACCGTGTTGGCGTCGCCGGCCGTGCGGGAAGGGCCGGCGACAGAACTTGCACAGCCGGACGGGACGGTGCTGGCCGGTCAGATGCCGGCTAACGCGGCGATGCCAAAGTTCGGCCTTGCCATGACGCCCCCGCCGGAGAAGCCCGCCGCGGTCGCGAAACCTCACAACGACACGCCGGTCCATGCAGGTGTCTCCGCCGATATATTGGCCGGGATGGAGAAAAAACTCAAAGCGCTGTACACCCTGACCCTCGCGCTGTTGGGGCTCATTGCAGTCCTGGTGGGGCTGGCATTCTATGAGAGCGCCCAAATCGAGAAGAACCGCCAGCAGTTACTCGAAATTGAGGCGCAAGCGGACGATCAGTTACAGAAGATGGCCCCGCAACTGAAGAACCGGCTCGATTCGTTCGATAAGCAAGTGAATTCGGTTGATTCCAAGATGCAGGCAGCCCAGGATCAATTCGAGCAGCGCCTGAAAACGGAGATCCCCTCGCTCATGGATGCCTATATCGCACAGAAGACGAAGGATATCGAGACCAAGGGTCTCAAGGGTTTGCCGCATTGATCGAGGATCCGGTCTCTGCTATACGCATTTCCGGCTTATCTTTGGACGTGGGCCACGCAACGGACTTGGGGTGCCGGCGTGACAACAACGAAGACTTCTACGGGATCGATCCGGAGAGAAACGTCTTCGTCGTCTGCGACGGTATGGGTGGTGCAGCGGCGGGTGAGGTCGCTAGCCAGTTAGCGGTCGAGGGCTTCCTCGCCGCGTTCGCAACGAACGGCGACGGCGATCTTGCTGCGATGCTCCAACACGCGGTGCGCCAGGCGAACGAATCAATTCGAAGTGCGAGACGATCACATCCCGAGTGGCAGGGTATGGGATGCACGCTGGTCGCTGCGTGGGTACAGGACCGGGTCGCCCTGGTCGCCAATGTTGGCGATAGCCGCGCGTATTTGATTGCCTCGGGTCATATTCTGCAGATCACGAGAGATCACTCGTTAGTCGCCTATGAAATCGAACACGGATTGATTACTCCTGAGGAAGCTGAAACTTCCCCGCATCAGTCGGTGATCACTCGCGCATTAGGGATGGAACCGGCGCCGGACGCGGATCTCTTTTCACTCGAATTGGAATACGGACAATCCTTGCTTTTAACTACGGATGGGTTGACCCGCCATGTTCCGGAAGAGGCGATACGACAGATGATCGAAACAAATTCGCCGCAAGATGCAGCGAGCGGGTTGGTGAAGCTGGCGAGGTCGGCAGGCGGTTCGGACAATATTACCTGCATCGTGGTTCGTCCTTTGAACGGAGGGGCGTGGCTTTGAGGTTCCGGCGAATAATTTTCTGTATGTTCGCCGCCGGGTGGCCGCTTTTGGCCGCAACTCAACCGGCGTCGTTCCATGGGACGGTGGAACGTATTGTCGTACACGGCCGTTCGCTCGAAGGCAATCTGGAAGGCGACCCGGCCGACCGGCAGGTGACCGTTTATCTGCCTCCAAGCTATCCCAATGCTCCAGAAAAGCGTTACCCGACCGTGTACTTCCTGCACGGCTTCAGCAGTTCCGACGACTACTGGTTCGGACGGACGCGTGAGCACGGTCCGGATCTGGCCCAAATCATGGATGCGGCCATCGCGAGCGGTCAGACGCGCGAGATGATGCTTGTAGTCCCGAACGCATTGACTCGGTACTACGGAAGCTTCTTCTCGCGTTCGGCAACCACGGGCGATTGGGAGGAGTTCATCGCCACCGATTTGGTGAAGGCCATCGACGCGCGTTACCGGACCATGCCGAGCGCAGCAAGCCGCGGTCTTGCCGGACATTCGATGGGTGGATACGGCGCTCTTCGAATCGGCGCTCATCATCCGGAGGTATTCTCCGCTCTATATCTTCTGAGCGCGTGCTGCCTCAAAACCTTCACAAATGATCCACAGGCCGGCAAAGGGACCGCGGACGCCTCGTCAGGCTTGTCGCTAGGGGAGATTGCCGAGACGGCTCGCGGGCTGGCAGGCCGTCTTTCATCGGTTTTCATGGCCCCGGATCTCGAAGCCGATACCGGGAATCATCCCGACCCGCAGGTGGGCGAGTTCCTGGGTATGACAACTCTCGCGATGTCGGCCGCGTGGTCTCCCGACCCCGGTAGCCCACCGTTCTATCTGGATGTGCCTTTTCTGCCCAGCCCGCAGAGAACCGATATCCTGGCAAAATGGGCCGAAAACATGGGACTGACGATCGCCCGGCAATCGACGGCAAATCTGAAGGAATTGCGTTTTATCGGAATGGATGTGGGCGCGCAAGACGAGTTGCCGCAAATACCCTTCGAGATGTCCGAGCTCGATAAGCTGCTCAAAGAAAATCGCGTCCCAGAGGTTTTCGAAGTCTATCAGGGGACGCATACGGACCACATTCCGGAGCGGCTAGAACATGTTGTGTTGCCGTTCTTCTCCGTGCATCTGAAAGGTTTCTAGCGGAGCAGACGCTACAATATTGGGCTATGCGATATGCGATTGCCCTAATAGGCGTTTTGGTCCTCAGTGCACAGGCAGCCGAAGCGCCGGCGCCTCTGCGTGGATATGACGCATCCGATTCCGCGCAAGAGGCGCAGTGGGAGCAAAAATTCCGGGCGATCCCCGACGAGTCTCGCCTTCGCGCCAATATGCAGCGCCTGAGCGCGCGGCCGCATCACGTCGGTTCGCCCTATGACAAAGACAATGCGGAATGGCTGCTGAAGCAGTTGCAGTCCTTTGGCCTCGACGCCAAAATTGAGAACTTCGATACCTTGTTCCCCACGCCGAAGGAGCGGTTGGTAGAACTGGTGTCGCCGGTGACCTACAAGGCGAAGTTGGAAGAACCCAGTCTGGCGATCGATCCGACATCGAGTCAGAAGAGCGAACAGCTTCCAACCTATAACGCATACTCCATAGACGGCGATGTCACAGCGCCGCTAGTCTACGTCAACTTCGGCACGCCGGACGATTACAAGGAACTCGAACGGATGGGCATAAGTGTCCAAGGTGCAATCGTGATCGCGCGCTACGGCGGATCGTGGCGCGGAATCAAGCCCAAGGTAGCGGCTGAGCATGGAGCGGTTGGCTGTCTGATCTATTCCGATCCGCACGAGGACGGCTATTTCCACGGCGATGTTTATCCCAAAGGCCCTATGCGGCCGCCCTTCGGCGTGCAGCGCGGCAGCGTAATGGATATGCCGGTGTACCCCGGCGATCCACAGACGCCCGGCATCGGAGCGACGCCAGACGCAAAGAAGATTCCCTTAAGCGAAGTCACGACACTGACCAAAATTCCGGTCTTGCCGTTGTCTTATGAGGATGCCGTTCCGCTGCTCAAAGAACTGAGCGGCCCGTTCGTGCCAGAGAGCTGGCGAGGATCGCTCCCGATGACCTATCACGTGGGGCCTGGCCCCGCCAAAGTACATCTGCTGGCGAAGTTCAATTGGGACCGCAAGCCTTTATACGACGTGATTGCGAGAATTCCGGGCGCGAAGTACCCGGACGAATGGGTCATTCGCGGCAACCATCATGACGCCTGGGTGAATGGCGCAGGCGACCCGATTTCGGGCGCAAGTCCCGAGCTTGAAGAAGCGCGAGCGCTCGGCGAACTATTGAAGCAGGGTTGGAAACCCGACCGCACCATAATATATTGCTTCTGGGACGGCGAAGAGCCAGGCCTGCTGGGTTCGACCGAGTGGGCTGAGACACATGCGGCCGAATTGCAAGCGCACACCGTGGCATACATCAACTCGGATGGCAATGGAAGGGGATATTTCCACGCCAGCGGTTCGCATTCACTCGAACGCTTTGTGAACAACGTGATGAAGGACATCACCGACCCCGAAACGCACATGACGGTGTGGAAACGGGTTCGGCTGGTGGACATCTCGCGCGCGTTAGGAGCGAAGAGAACAGAGCTTAAGACGCGGCCCGATTTGCGGATTTCGGCTTTAGGATCAGGCTCCGATTATACGGTGTTTATCGACCACCTAGGCGTCGCGAGCTTGAACATCGGTTACGGAGGCGAGGACGTTGGGGGCGGCCAATACCACTCTGTGTACGACGATTTCTATTGGTACACGCATTTTGAAGATACCGATTTCGCATATGGCCGCGCCCTGGCGCAAACCGGCGGCACCATGATGATGCGGCTGGCCGATAGCGGCGTCCTGCCATATCAGTTCGGCGATATGGCCGACACAATCCATAACTATGTGACCGATGTGCAGAAATTGGCGGCGGACGAGCGATCCGAAGCGAAGGAAAAGAATTCGGAAATCGAGGAGGGCGTCTACCAGGCGCTGCATGACCCAAAGAAGAAAATGGTGCCGCCGTCGAAAGAGCCTCTGCCGCCGTATCTGAATTTTGCGCCGCTCCAAAACGCATCCGACGAGTTGACGAGGGCAGCCGAAAGCTACGACAAGGCTTTCGCAGCGGCTGGAGGAAAGGCGCCCGCGGGGCTGAACGATAAGTTGATCCAAACCGAGCGTGACCAACTTGGCGAAGGCTTGCCGAACCGTCCGTGGTTCAAGAACCTGGTCTACGCGCCGGGCTACTACACCGGCTATGGTGTGAAGACTTTGCCGGGCGTGCGGGAAGCAATCGAGCAGAAGCGCTGGACGGAAGCCGACGAGCAGATTGGGCTCACGGCGAAGGCTCTACAGAAGGAGGCGGATCTCCTGGATGAAGCCGCTAAGGAGTTGAAGGCAAGCCAGTAGGTCCTGACCTCCTGTCGCGGCGCAAGTTACCGGGACGATGCGGATTGACCGTGTCCGCGGTTTTCGAGAGCACTCACCAGACGATCCATTGTCGTCTGTAGGCTCTTGATTTCCGTTTGCATCGCCGCTATGGACTTCCCTACGCTAACCAGCTCATCGCTATTTCGATCAAGCGTCCTTTTCAGACCGCCCTCCGTCTTCTCAATCTGGTTCCTGAGGCTGTTTTCCGCCTTTTCCACGCTTTTTGATAGATCCATCTTCATCTCATCCATACGCTTATTCAGGTCAGATTTGACCTCATCAGCTCTCTTGGCCTGAGTAGAGTTCGCAATACGCCGCCGCAAAACCTGTAGCAGGCACAACCAAAATCGTGATCAGCCAAGTATAGCTGTTGATGTCCATAGGTCGAGACGCGATTGTAGCACGCTGTGTACAATCCGATGCCTAAACTCTATGTGCGTCTAAGCCGCCAATCGGCTCAATTCAACGGTCGCACGAGCAATCGGCCGAAAAAGGATCCAGCCGTGTCCAAATTGCTGATTTGTCAAGAGAAATTTTTGGCCTCCACTTTTGTGATCGGCATGATTGCTCCTCCAATAGGAAACTTGGCGATTTGCCGGCAGCTTTCTGCGCGGGGCGCATCGCTCAACCTGGGTGGAGATTCACTTTGAGTCTGTTGCGCTGCCGCTTACCGGCCTTGCATTCTGTAAGAGCGGCGATTTCCTTCCGGACCGGCGGGCGCCTCCGGAAGATCGGCCGGAACTAGCTGACGTACCAACTGCGTCTTCAGCGCACGTTCGATATCGCGCACTTGTTTCCGCTCGCTATGGCTGGCGAAGGTGGAGGCAGTGCCACGCGCTCCCGCACGGCCGGTCCGTCCGACGCGATGGACGAAATCTTCCGGCGCTTGCGGTAGATCGAAATTGACCACATGGGCGATGCCGTCGACGTGAATGCCGCGAGCCGCCACGTCGGTTGCCACCAAGACTCGATAAGATCCACGGCGAAATCCGTCCAGTGCCTGGTTCCGCTGGTTCTGCGTGCGGTCGCCATGAATACCGACTGCTTTTACGCCGGCATGCGCCAAGCGTTTCGCCAACCGGTCCGTGCCATGCTTCGTCCGGGCAAAGACCAGGAACGATCCGCCTTCGTTCTGCAGCATGAAATGCAGGAGCGCAACCTTCTGCGTTTGTTCCACTTCATAAACGTGCAAGTCCACTTGTTCGGACGCCTTTGTTACGGCGCCTCCAATCGTGATGCGCACCGGATTTCGCGTGTTGGCATCGATCAGATGCGCCACCGATTTTTCGATCGTCGCCGAGAAGCACAGCGTCTGGCGGTTCGACGGAACCTTGGCCATAATGCCCTGAATCGCCGGCAGGAAGCCCATGTCCAGCATGCGATCGGCTTCGTCCAGAACGAAAATGCGAACACTGCCAAGATTGACAAGCTTACGATCCAGAAAATCCGTCAGGCGGCCTGGCGTCGCGATGACTACCTGCGCACCCTTTCGGATCTGTTGCAATTGGGCGTTCTCATTTAGTCCACCGACAACGATGGCGGAACGAATCCCCGTGCCTGCGGCCATGAGGTTGAACGCCTCATTGATTTGGATTGCCAATTCGCGCGTCGGGCTAAGGATCACCGCGCCGATGCCGCGCACCGGCGTCACCATAAGAGATTGAAGGATCGGCAATACGAATGCCAGCGTTTTGCCGGTGCCCGTCTGCGCGGTCGCTACGACATCGGATCCGCTGAGCGCGGGAGGAATCGCTTCACTTTGAACCGGCGTAGGCTTCACAAGCAAGTTGCGGGCCAAGTTAGTTTGAAGAATAGGGGAGAGCTGTAGCTCTGAGAATAGTGTCATCAATGTCTTTCGAGAGTACGTAGCGCACAGGGCGTTTGATACCCGTTGTGCGCGATAAAATGCGTATTCCCGAAAAGACGGTTAGCGTACGGGACAGGAACACGCGATAGACAATCCAGGCAGCGGTCAACGGCGCTGCCTGGGTGCCGAAAGGAAAAGCAGAAAATTACTTACCAGCGGGGATTGCGGCGATTTCCACCACCGCCACTGCCACCGCCGCGGTTACCGCCGCCATTGCCGCGAGGCCGGTTACCGCCCCCGCCAAAGCCGCCTTCCGGCTTGGGACGCGCTTCATTCACGTTCATGGTGCGGCCGTGAAGCTCAGCGCCGTTCAGACGCGCGATAGCTTCTTCCGCTTCGTTGCGATTGGTCATTTCGACAAAGGCGAAGCCACGCGGCTGCCCCGTCATGCGGTCGGTCACTAATGCGGCACGCTCCACATTGCCGTATTGAGAGAAAGCTGCGATCAGCTCCTCCTGAGTGGTCTGATAACTCAGGTTCCCCACGAAAATATTGGTCATTAAAATCTCCTAGATAGAGGCGGATTGTGATCGTTATCGAACTTTGCGGAGAACCAAAACCAGATGACTCACTAAAGAAGCGCAATGGAAGGTCACTCGTTGAGATCGGGAAATACTAAACAACTACCGTACAAGTGTAGCAGAGAACACTCCGGATTGGAGTCTCTCCAGTTGCTCCTCGTATTCGCGAGCGCACTATGTTTCCTCTCGCAGTCACAACGCATCGTAAACTTCCGTATTCTGTTTAGCCTCTTCAAGTGCCTGCTGAACAAATACTTGCCCGGCTGACCGGATAATGGGAGCGCCAGCGAAGCCTTGTGCCGCCTCTTTGCCGGTGTTACCGTGTGGGCATGAAAAACGACCAGCGCCAGAGTGGGTCTATCACCAAGCCTTTACTCAAGGACTTGATGGACCGGCAAAAGGCGAATGAAAACTGCAATCCGGAACCATATGTCGGTTCCACTCCGCTCCAACCCCCTGCGCTGTATGAAGACGCCGGCGAGGGATACAATCTCGATTACACCTTCCCGCAAGAATAACTTGGGGACGAATAACTACTAAAAAATCCGGGGCGGCGCCTCACCCGCGCCGTTCCGGATGCGAATTAAGACTCGCAAACAGCTCCTCGTACCGATCCGTTACAGCGTCCCAGCTATAGAGCCTTGAGATTCGTTCCATGGCCCGCTGTCCCCAACCAGCGCGTTCTTCTGCTGACAGGTTCACCGCCCAAGCAAGTTTTTCGGTCAGATCGCTTTCAAACGGAACCGCTGTATCGCCCGCCACCTCCGCGTTTTCCGGAGTCTTCAGATAGAGCACCAACGCCCCGCGACCCATCGCCTCAATGAGCGCCGGATGCGTGCCACCTACTTCCGTTGCCTGCACATAGACTCGTGAGTGCGATTGCAACTGCCGATAACCCTCACCATACACGGCCCCGGGAATCGTCACACGATTGTCTCGCGTGTCCTTCACCATCCGGATGTAGTCGTCCGCATACGGTGCATCCCCTATCATCGCCAGCTTGCAGTCCGTTTCCACCCGCTCAAAGGCCTGCCGCACCATCAGCGCGTTATTTTCCGGCTCCATGCGGCTGACATACAGCACGTATTTGCCTGGTTCCAAACCGAGCTTGCGAACCTCGTCCGTCTCCGGCACAGGACCTACTTCCGCGCCATAGGGAATAAACGTCGATTTCTTGCTGTAGCGTTCCGCGTAATATTGGCGGATATTCTCGGCGTCGCTCACCACGGCCGAACAGCACCAGGTCGCCATCCACTCCGACATCAGGTACCAGGCCTTCGCGATGCGGTTCCACTTCTTGCGGCGCCGCTCCAGCCCGTCCACGTTCAAGGCCGTAGGCATGCCAATGAGCCGAGGCCATAATGTGAACACCGCGTTGGCGGCATTGCAATAGAGAACGACATCGAACCGGCGCCGGAGAAGATCGAGCGTCGAGAGCGCCGTATGCGCGACCGTATCGAAATATTTGTGACGAATAGTGGGCAGGTATCGAAGCCTGACTCCCCGATACTCGGAAAGCGGATAGCTCTGCCGGCAATAGACTGTTAGCTGGTGCCCGCGCGCGGCCAGCCGCGTCGACAATTCTTCTGCAAATGTTTCGAAGCCTCCGTAATTGGCTGGGATCCCACGCGTGCCCAGCAGGGCGATGCGCATCAGTATGAACCTGCGCCGGCTGAGCCGCGCGCATGAGCAAGCGGTCTTTTCCGCTCGTTCGTGTTATTGGTCAAACTCCATTATCTGTATAAGGCTCTGACCGGATGTCTTGTCTTGGCCGCGATATGGGGTGCTGGGAAGCTGACCGGCGAAAAGGAAAACCAGGCCGCAATGTAGGCATCGCTCGCGCGCCGCCGGCGCATGATTTCATGACGCTTCAGACGGAATTTCGAAAAATTGGCCGCTACCAGCCCGAAAGCCTTCAACGAGGTGAATTCGCGTACAAGGCAGGCGACGACGACGACCGCGTCCCGCAGCGAGATGGGCAGCCAGTTTCGCAGGTAAACCTCTTTCGTAATGTTCTTGATGCGAAGCAGGCATCGATTCTTCACCGAGTGCATGTTGATCAAGGGCGGCAGCGCTCTTCGGTTGCCCGGCAGAACACTGCGGACGTGATAGCCCAAAGCATGCGGCACATATAGGCACTTCCAGCCCAACAATTGCGCTCGCCAAGCCACGTCGGCGTCTTCGCGGTAAACGAAGAAATCGGCATCGAAAAATTCTCCGTCGATCGCGATGTCCTCAATCATTTTGCGGCGATACAGGGCCGCCGCGCCCGTGGCGCCGAAAACGTATTCGAATTCCTCATAGCTGCCATCGTCCACGGTCTGGCTGCCGCGGTCGAAATGCCGCAGTGCCGGCGTAAAGTAAATGCCCGTAGAATCGATCAGCGGCCGATCCGGCAATTCAAACTTGGCCGACATGGTCAGCAGCTTTCCGCACACGCTGCCGACTTCGTCTGCGGCCTCACCTGCCGTCACCATCGCCGGGATGAACCCGGGCATCAGCAGCACGTCCGGATTCAGCACCAGCACCCAATCCGTCTTCGTGGCCCCGATGGCTTGGTTCTGCGCCGCCGCGAAACCGGCATTTTCTTCGTTGTAAATTACCCGGACACGGTCCTCGAAGCCCTCCAAAATATCCGGAGTCCCATCGGTCGAGGCATTGTCGATCACAATGACTTCCTGGTTGGGATACTTCTGATCCAATACCGAATCCAGACAACGGCGAATATAACTTCCGCTGTTGTACGTCACAATTGTTACGGCGACAGAGCCGGATTTCAGCATGCAGGTTCCACCACAACAGTCCTAACCGTTCTGTTCACGCTCGTTATCCC
>DATAXY010000044.1:0-254577 GCA_036272835.1 Bryobacteraceae bacterium | reverse complement strand
AATCGAATCAGACAATCGGATTTTTTACGTTAAACAAATTAGTCATAGATACCGTAAACAAACCAGTCACAAGCTGGAGTTTCGCAATAAATCCGATAAAGTGATCCATCTTCGAGCGCCACATCCCACTCTTCGCGATTCCATGGCTTGGGCGTCCACCATTCTCCGGAAGTTCTCCACGGTCCGGCCGAACGAACAACATTCCCAGTAATGCCACTAGCATCAATCACCCTCGGTGCATATTCGACGACTTTGACGCGAGCCTCCAAAGCCGGGCGAAATAGACGCATAGCCAATCGCAACACATTCTCATTGCCGGGCGCTGCGCTTTGAGGCGGTGTGCTTTGGAGGGCCGCGAGTTGAAAAGAGTCGGGGCGATGCGTATTCCGTAATGATGGCGTTCCTGTATTCGCATCGCCAACCATGGCTGCGATGCGCGCCATGGTAATTTGCAATTTGCCAGCAGGGGGAGTTGGCGGTAAAAACAGACCTTCTTGTAAGAGGCGTGGCTCGATTGGGTCGATCATAAGCGAAAAGGCCGTAATGGGAGCGCCGGGCGGATGACGCTCCAGATGAAGTTGCAGGAGCTTCAGCATAGTTGCGGGTTCCTGAAGCGGGATTGGGAATTCCAGCTTGCAGCGATACTCTGCCGTTTTGGCGTCCAAGGAGAGAGTGGCTTCGAGTTGCCTCGCGGCCAGAGATTGGGAACGCAATCGGTTGCACAGTTCACATAACACACGGTCGAGCAGAAAGAGCAGGGGGTCCAGCAGGTCCAGCGGGTACTCCAATTCCATTCGTTCCTGGTAAACTGCCTCCGGCGCGGAAATGCGCAGAGGCCGATGGATTTTGCCCAGCGCCAGATTGCGCCAATACACGCCGGGCGCACCCAGACGTTCCGCGACGCCTTTTTCGGGAAGCGCCGCCAGATCTTCGCAGGTCTTCAATCCCCAGCGCGCGAAACTCTCCAGCATATTTAGCGATTGAGGCGCTAACTCTTGAAGAAACGATAAAGGGATCGATGCGGTGTGAAAGCGCTCTTCTCCAGGCGTTACCAGAGTTACCCCGGGGAAATAATGCGCCAGCAGAATAGCGGTGTCCGGATTGGCAGCAATGGCGAGATGGGCGCGCAGCTTTCGTTCGTAGCCGCAGCGGCAGATTTCGGCAGCGATCTGATGCGGGGACCCGATCAGCTTACGCAGCGCATCGATAGAAAAGACAATCGTATCGGGCGCGGTCCGTTCGAAAATGGGCGAAAATTCCAGCGCGAGATCGAGCAATTCCGCAGTTGCAGAAGCGGGAGGGGGCAGATAAAGGCAGGCATACATTTATTTTTCCCTCAGCTCAAGTCTATTTTTCCCTCCAAATCGCGGGTATAACTGCACAGAGGCAGTTTCGGGACGTATCGGCAAAACTCTACCTCTACCTTTTTCTGGCCGTTCCGGAACGATGGAGCTTTCAATGCCGCGCAACAGCAGAAATGGAGATTGCCCGCTCCAGCGGGATCCTCGGGATTGAAATCGCAGTGATACGGCCGCACAGGAATTGGCTTGGATCGATTCGGCGCATAGCAGCAGAATGGTTGGAGTAGGTTCCAAGGCACGGCGAAACCGATGCCAATAAGACACCGGGATGCGATTCAGGAGGCGTGTGGGCGCTTCACAAAGGTCCAGCAAAACAACGCCAAAGCCTCCTGCATGTAATAGCAAATCCGCGGCGCGCATGGCATGTTCAGCATTGGCCTGGCAGCGTACCCATACCAGACGTTCCAGCACCACGCCGGACGCTTGAGCAGAAGCGGGATGGAAACTGTCGTACAAATCGACAACAGCACAAACTTCGCCCCGGCTTGTCGCTTGTGCCAATACATGCAAACAACCTGCTGTACGGCCGGAGGATCGACGCCCGCAAATTTCGGCAAGAATGCCTCGCGGCATTCCGCGCTCCAGAACGTGGAATGCCGGGACCGGCAGATGCGGGAATTTAGGTTGATAGCGAGCGGCCGTGAGTTCAGAAGCCGGTTTTAGATGCTGTGGCCCATACTTTATAGCGCCAGTCTTCGCCATTTATTCGCCTTACGCCATTGTGCTCCAATCGGTGGGAAAAATCAATGGGCACCGGAGACCATAGCATCATTCCCGCATTGGATCGGATCGAACAACAAGACACAACCCAGATGAACAAATTGCTACAGCGGACACACGCGATCCTGACAGCGATATTTATTGTTGCTGTCACTACCCCTCTGCCGGCGCAAGATACCGCGCAAAACGATACCAGCTTATTGAAAAAGAAGGAAGAGGCACCTGGCGTGCAGAATAAACGCATTCTTGGAATCATCCCCAACTACCGGACCTTTCCGTTTCCCAAGGTATATAAACCACTCTCTACGAAGGAAAAATTTACGATCGCTTCGCAGGATTCATTCGACCGCGGCACAGTCGTCTTAGCACTTTTATTTGCGGGTGAAGGGCAGTTGAGTCGTTCGGATCCCTCATTTGGGCAAGGCGTGAAGGGTTATGCGCAATACGCTGGCACATCCTATGGTGATCTTTTGATTGGCGACTACATGACCGAAGCGATTTACCCGACCTTATTGCATCAGGACCCGCGTTACTTCCGCAAAGGGTCTGGCGGGACATGGTCGCGCCTCGGCTATGCAGCCGGCCAAATCTTCATCACACACGGCGATAACGGCAAGACAGAAGTAAACTATTCCGAACTGATTGGCAATTCGACCGCGGTCGCGATCTCGAATGCCTACTATCCCGACAATCGCGATGTGACCGACGCGGTCTCCAAGCTAGGAACTCAGCTTGGAGTGGATATGGCATCGAATATTTTAAAAGAGTTCTGGCCGGATATTTTGCACAAATTCCACCATGAGCATAAAGGGATGCCCACGGATTGAATGATCCCCTAGCGTTGAATGCGCGCGGAGCCGCCCTTTGCGAGGCTGCGAACTTGTGCTAGCGTGGCCATTGTTGTGTCGCCGGGGAACGTGGTGATCAACGCCCCATGCGCCCATCCGATTTTTACCGCTTCCTCCGGCGGTTCGCCTGTGAGTAGGCCATAGAAAAAACCGGCTGCGAATCCGTCGCCACCGCCTACGCGATCGTACACATCCAATTCGGCAGTTGGGGCTTGATAAGTTTTTCCATCAATCCAAGCGACAGCGCTCCAGCTATGGCGATTGGTCGAGTGCACCTCGCGTAACGTGGTCGCAACTATTTTCACCTTAGGCTGCTTCTTCACCACGTTTTCGATCATTTCGATAAACGCCGACGGATCGAGCTTCGATTTCGCGGCAACTTCCGGTCCGGGAATGCCAAGCCCCTTCTGTAAGTCCTCTTCATTGCCAACGAGGACATCGACATTTTCGACGATGCGGCCGATCACTTCCACGGCCCGTTCATTGCCACCTGCGAAGCTCCACAATTTTTCCCGGAAATTGAGATCGAAGGACACAATCGCGCCCGCGGCTTTGGCGGCCTTCATGCCTTCAATGATCACTTCCGAAGTCGTCTCGGAGAGCGCCGCAAAAATTCCGCCACTGTGGAACCAGCGCACGCCACCGGAGAAAATCTCATTCCAGTTGAAATCACCAGGCTTTAAAAGACCGCCGGCTTCGTTCGCGCGATTGTAGAAAACCACTGGTGGCCGCACGCCCAAACCACGGTCGCTATAGACCGTAGCCATATTGGGTCCGTTCACGCCGTTATGTTCAAAACGCTTGTAGAAGGGTTTCACGCCCATGGCGCGCACGCGTTCAGCGATCAGGTCGCCGATGGGGTAATTGACCATGGCGCTGGCGATGCCAGTGTTCATGCGGAAACAATCCGACAAGTTCGCGGCCACGTTGAATTCACCGCCGCTGACATGTATCTGGCATTCGGTAGCTTTACGAAAGGGGATGATGCCCGGGTCGAGCCGATAAATAAGCGCACCTACGGATACAAAGTCAAGTGCGCCTTGTTTCGGAATATTCAAACCATATTGCATATTGATCTCCATTCTCAGGCGTTATACGATCCCGACGAGACCCTGCCTCCACGGCCGGTCCAATTGGTATGAAAAAATTGGCCGCGCGGCTTGTCGACGCGTTCATAAGTATGCGCGCCGAAGAAGTCGCGCTGCGCTTGCAATAAATTGGCGGGTAAGCGCTCCGAACGATAGCCATCGAAAAAGGCGAGAGCGGTTGAGAACGCCGGAGTGGGAACGCCAAACTGGATGGCATGCACAATCGCCTGCCGCCATGAGTCCTGGTAATCGTTCAACACATTGTTGAAAAAACTATCCAGTAGTAAGTTGGTGAGCTTTGGATTGTTGTCGTAGGCTATTTTGATCTTGCCCAGGAACCGGCTACGAATGATGCAGCCGCCGCGCCACATGAGAGCGATGCCTCCCATGTTGAGATTCCAACCCTCCTCTTTTGCGGCCTCGCGAAGCTGCATATAGCCTTGCGCGTAAGAAATGATTTTTGAACAATAAAGCGCTCGCCGCACATTTTCGATGAACGCTTCACGATCGCCGTCCATAGATGGCTTGGCCGGCCCATGCAAAACTTTGGAGGCCGCCACGCGCTCCTCCTTCAACGCAGAAAGAGACCGGGCGAAAACGGCTTCGCCAATCAACGTGACAGGTGTCCCCAGATCGAGCGCGCTGATTACCGTCCACTTACCGGTGCCCTTTTGTCCGGCAGTATCCAGAATCTTGTCGATCAACGGCTTGCCATCGTCGTCCTTCTTAGTGAAGATCTGGCTAGTAATTTCTATCAGGAAGCTATCGAGCTCGCCTTTGTTCCAATTGTCAAAAACCTCATGCAACTGCTCGGCGGTGAGGCCCAAACCAGCTTCCATCAGATGGTAGGCCTCGCAGATGAGCTGCATATCGCCATACTCGATGCCGTTGTGGACCATCTTGACGTAATGGCCGGCGCCGTCCTCGCCCACCCAATCGCAACAAGGGGAGCCATCTTCCACTTTGGCTGCGATGGATTGAAAGATATCTTTCACATGGGGCCAAGCTTCCAAGTTTCCGCCGGGCATGATGGACGGACCGTAGCGCGCGCCTTCTTCGCCGCCGGAAACACCGGTGCCGATGAAGAGTATGCCCTTCGCGTTGAGTTCCTTCACGCGGCGATTGGTGTCGGGATAATGCGAATTGCCGCCGTCGATGATAATGTCGCCTTTTTCTAGATGCGTCGCGATTTGCTCGATCATTTGATCGACAGTGTCACCGGCCTTTACCATCAGCATGACGCGCCGCGGCCGCTTCAGCATCCCGATCAATTCTTCGATCGAGCGCGCGCCCTGCACCTGAGTGCCTTTCGCTTCATTCGAGAGAAATTCGTCTACCTTCGAAACAGTTCTGTTGAACACAGCCACGCGGAATCCGTGGTCGTTCATGTTAAGAACCAAGTTTTGGCCCATTACCGCGAGACCAATCAGTCCGATGTCACAGCTTTCGTTCGCCATAGAACCTTCCTATCCAGCACACAGGGCGATTTGCGCCCGTTGTGCGTGCTTGAAGAACACAAAGTTCTATCTTACTCGCTCATAGCTGGTGTACCGGTTTAGCAGAATGCCAGGCGGCAAGACAGTAGAACTCTGTCTCGCCCTGGCTGCCGGGCGGCCACGGAACGAAGAGAAGACAGGAGATGAAATTTGAAGTGTGCAAAGGGTAATTGGTAATAAAACTGAAGCTGCGATAAGACCCAACCGAAGAGTTTCTATAGAAGAGGAACTGCCGAATTCGGTGATATCGTATACAATATCAGATTGAGAGCTTTTGTGCTGGATACTTGCGTTATTGTCGCCGCCGTCAGAAGCAAGACAGGCGCCTCTCACGTTCTCCTCAGAGGGGCACTCGCCAGCGAGATTCCGATTGTCTTGACCGTTCCGCTAATCAACGAGTATTAAGACGTGCTCAATCGCCCGGAGAACCGGGTGCCTGGATGGCCGGATACGGCGCTGTCTGAGTTGATCGACGGGCTGCTGGTTCCCGCTGAGTGGGTCGAGACGCATTTCTCTTATCGGCCGGCTTTGCCGGACGTGGGAGACGAGTTGGTGCTCGAAGCCGGGATCAACGGAGGCGCGGATATTGTGACGTTCAACGTGAAGGATTTCGTACCTGCGCGGCGGTTCGGTATTGACGTTCTGCTGCCCAGAGACGCGCTAAGGATTTTGAAGGAACGAGGTTACTCTTATGGAACGAAGTAATTTTGCGTTGCGGCTGTTGCCGTCTCTTCACAAGGCGGCGCAGAGAATCGCGGACCGCGAGAATTGCTCCCTAAACCAACTCATTAATCTGGCGCTGGCAGAAAAGGTGGCCGTGCTCGACGAGGAGTATTGGAGAAGCCGGAAGAGCACGGCAAAGCAGCGCAATGCGTCAGATCTCGTTAAATTCGCGGGCGACGAACCGCCGCGCGAAGGAGACGAGCTTCCGGAAGGTTTTGCGGCGGGCGTTTCCAAGGGGAGCAGGACACTGAAGGCGAGCGGCTAATGTTATCGGCATCGATAGTGATGGGCGCGGTTTAGCGCGCCCACCCATGGGTGTTACCGGCGGCAGAGTTGCGGATATTCCTTCTTCAACGCTGCGATTTTCGGAAGATCGTTGTACACGAGTCGCGTCCAGTTGTTGAATATAGGCATCGGCGATGCTTCTGCTCGTCATTCTGGTAGAAAATTGCCGCGCGATACTGCGTTCCCGTATCCCGCCCTTGGCGATTCAGCTCGGTCGGGTCATGCGCCGCAGGATTCGAATGCCAGTGAAATTTCAAGAGTCTTTAATCTGTTCGCGTTAGCTGGTCGGAGCTCGATCGTGCGCGATCGCGTTGGCTTTCGAATAGAGCATGCCTCAAGGGCCATCGATTAGAAAGACGACCATGGCAGTTTCCGATAGCCGTGTTTTCTGTTCGCTGGCAGCCGGGGCTGATGTCCTCCAGGGGACTCTGATTCTCCTGGTTCTGCGAACATTGGAGGCGCTCGGACCCTTGCATGGTTACGCCATTGCGCGCCGGATCGAACAGATCAGCGAAGAGGTTCTGCAACTGAACCAAGGCACTCTCTATCCTGCTTTGCTGCGAATGGAGCAGGAAGGATGGATCTCTTCGAAGTGGGGAGCATCGGAGAAGAACCGGAAGGCGAGATTCTACTCCATTACCGCAGCGGGACGAAGAAAGCTCGCGAAAGAAACCGCTGAGTGGAGGCGCATGGCCTCGACCATTGAACGCTTCCTTGCCTTTGATCCGGCGGACCTGGCGGAGGCTCAGGGATGAGTTGGGTCAGGCTTGTTGCCGCTCGGCTGCATGGCCTGTTCGAGCGCAAACGACTGGAGCGGGAGCTGGATGACGAACTTCGCTTTCACTTGGAGATGCAGATCGAGGACAATCTCGAAGCCGGCATGAATCCAGTGGAAGCTCGGTATGCCGCGCTACGCAGCTTTGGAGCAATAGAACCGATGAAGGAAACATACCGGGAGCGAAGAACATTTGCGCTGCTCGAAACAATCGGGCAGGATATCCGCTACGCACTGCGGACTCTGCGAAAGAACCCCGGCTTTACCGTGGCATCCGTCGCAGTATTAGCACTGGCCATTGGTGCGAATACCACAATGTTCAGCGTCGTGAACGCGGTCCTGCTTCGGCCGCTCCCCTATGCTTCCCCAGAGCACTTGGTAATGTTGTGGACCGGGCGGTCGGATCAAAGCGTTCGCGAGAGCAGATCGGCGTATTGGAACTTCGAAGAGTGGCGGCGTCAGAATAAGAGTTTCGCGGATCTGGCGGTGTTTGATCCAGCTTCCGCAACGCTAACAAGCGATGAATCAGCGCAACGTATTGGTGTTGTCCGGGCCTCCGCCAATTTTTTCACAGTACTTGGTGTTCAGCCATTCAAGGGCCGGATGTTCTCAACCCAAGAAACCGAGCAACACCAACGTCTGGCCGTGATTAGCTATGCGTTCTGGCAAACCCGCTTGGGAGGATCACAAAGCGCAATAGGTGCCAACGTCGAGCTTGACGGAGTTCCGTATCAGATCATCGGTATCCTCCCTGCGGAGTTCCGATTTCCAAGACTCAGTGCGGACGTGTGGATACCGCAGACAACGTCTCCGGATTGGCAATCCATTCAAAGTGCGCGAGGTACCGGTTCGTGGTTTGTGGTGGGGAGACTTCGACCAAACACGACTGTGGAGCGAGCTCAGGCCGAGATGGACGCGATCGCACGCCGCCTTGACGAGCAGTTGCCCGCCTCCGAACGAAATCTGGGCGTCAGTGTGGTGCCATTAAGCTTTCAGGTAATCGGATACAAGGCGCGGCTGGCCTTATACATGCTGATCGGCGCTGTACTTTGTGTGCTTCTCATTGCCGCTACAAACGCCGCTGGTCTCTCCCTGGCTCGCAGTGCCAGCCGCGAAAGAGAAATGGCAATCCGAACAGCGCTGGGGGCGAGCCGCGCACGCATTGTCCGGCAGCTATTCACCGAAAGTTTGGCTCTGGCGCTTATCTCCGGGTTAGCGGGATTGCTTGTAACTCTGGCGGGTATTCGATTAGTTCTGGCCATTAGGTTAAGGGATATTAGTCGGCTACAGCAATTGGGTCTCGATCCACAGGTGTTCGTTTGCGCCTTGGTGCTTTGCCTTGTTACAGGAATCGTGGTCGGACTCGCGCCGGCGATGACCATAGCGCGCCGTGATCTGAGATTCTCAATCCAGGAGGGGGGAAGAGGTCTCTCGGCGGGAGTCGCCGTACGTGCAATGCGCCGTGCTCTCGTAGTAACGGAATACGCACTTGCGATTACTCTGCTGGCCGGGGCCGGTCTCTTGATCCGAAGCCTATGGTCCGTGGAGAGCGTGCACCTGGGATTCAGGCCCGAGCGCGTTCTTGCGGTGCAGCTCTCTAGCCCTGCATTCAGCGCAATCCAACAGCAGGCGGGTTTCTACAATCGTGTACTCGAACGCATTCAGTCGCTGCCCAGCGTGGAGAATGCTGGCATTATCGAAAACCTGTTTATCAATAGTGTGTCGGAACAGACTCTTACCACCGAAGGTGAACGGCAAGGAATTTTTGAGCGCCTGCAGTTCCGGGAAGATGGGGTTAGCGCGGGTTTCTTCCGGGCGATTGGTACTCCATTAGAAAAAGGACGCTTCTTTTCATCGCAAGATGGGCCAAATTCTCCGCGTGTGGCAATCATCAACGATGCACTGGCCGGTCGATTGTGGCCTGGTGACGACCCGCTAGGCAAAAAAATCGAAATTGGCCCTCCAGATTCCGCTGGACCTTGGTTGACGATTGTTGGCGTGGTTGGTGATATGCGCCGGCGGGGGTTGGAAAACGAGCCGATCCCGCAGGTATTCGAGCCGATATCACAGAATCCACCACGGCTCGCAACGCTTCTCGTACGAACGTCTGGAAGCGAACCACTGGAGATGATGCGAACAATTGAAGCGGCCGTGCATCAAGTGGAAAAATTCGTCCCGGTTTATGGCGTGACAACTCTGGACGATCAGCTCAGTGCATTTCTTACTGAGAGGCGCTTCCAAACAATGGTTATCACCGCTTTCTCGGGCGTTGCGCTTCTACTGGCTGCCATAGGAATCTTCGGGCACATTCACTACTCTGTCGCCACGCGCACGCAAGAAATCGGCATCCGAATGGCTCTCGGCGCTCAAGCGGGCGAGATCTTCGGGATGTTTATCGAAGAGGGGCTAAAGTTGAGCCTCGCGGGTCTAGGGCTTGGCTTGATCGCCGCCTTCGCGCTGGGTATGCTCGGCAGAAGTCTCCTGTTCGGCGTTACCTCCACCGACCCGTTGACGTTCATTGGGGGCTCGTTGTTGTTGATCGTAACTACGACCGTGGCTAGCTATTTTCCGGCCCGACGAGCTATGGAGGTTGACCCTCTGGAGGCATTGCGGCAAGAATAACGGGACCTTAGCGCGACGGGATGTCTAATTAGTTACGGCTGAAGCTTGCGGGCGACGCACCGCCGCGCGAGGGCGACGAACTTTTGGAAGAGCTTGTGGCTGCTGGCTTCAAGAGGAGCAAGAGGCTGAAGGCGGGCGGCTAAGCGACGTCCGCTTCACAGCCGCCTCATTACCGTCGGCAGAGTTGCGGATATTCCTTCTTCAGCGCGGCGATCTTCGGAAGATCGTTATACATGATGTACGGCTGAGTCGGATTGTTATCCAAATAGTGTTGGTGATACGCTTCGGCGGCATAGAACGCCTTAAACGGAACCACCTGGGTCGCGATCGGCCGCCTGAATACATGAGTCGCGTCCAGTTGTTGAATATAGGCATCGGCGATATGCTTCTGCTCGTCATTCTGGTAGAAAATTGCCGAGCGATACTGCGTTCCCGTATCCGGCCCTTGGCGATTCAACTCGGTCGGGTCATGCGCAACTGAGAAATAGATTTTTAGCAGTTGCCCGTAGGTGATCCGCGACGGATCGTACGTGATTTTCACCGATTCCGCATGGCCGGTGGTTCCGGTGCTGACTATCTCGTAGTGTGCGGTGGACGCCTGGCCGCCCGAAAAGCCCGAAACGACATTGGTAACGCCAATGACCCGTTCAAACACGCCTTCCATGCCCCAAAAGCAACCTCCCGCCAATACGGCGGTTTGTTTACCGTGAAGGGAGCCGGCGGGCGTATCGACAGCGGGGTCCGGGAAGGCTCTCGCCAAAGCTGGAACTTGCCATAGGAGGGCCGCGGCGGCGACCGCCGCGCCAAAAACGTATTTCTTCATGTGATCTTCATCCTTTCGTCAATGAAGGTTTCGCTCCGGGGCAGCCTCCGGTTACACGGCTGTGTCAAATAGAGGACGGCACGTTCCGCGGCGCTCCAGCTTGGTCGGTACTACTATTTCGGCCATCCCGGTCTGGTTCGTGCGAATTTTGTCAATGGCCATTTTCGCCAGCTCGACGCCAATTTCACACGTTTGGACATGCACGCTGGTAAGTTGTGGGTATCGCATCGCGCCGTATTGATCATCAAACCCAATTAGACTGACATCGCCAGGAACATGTAAATTCCTTCGCTGCAAAGCTTCCCAAGCCCCGTAGGCCATGTCGTCGCTGCTAGTAAGAATGGCCGTTACGGGGAACTTCTTTTCAAGGATGAGGCTCACGCTGCTCATCCCGTCCATAAACTGATCGTCGGCCAGACCCGCCGACAGCATGCGCGGCTCTAACCCAACTTCCACCATGCAGCATCGATAAGCCTCGGATCGGACGCGGCACCAGGGCATGGAGATGTCGCCCAAAAACCAGATGTCGCGGTGGCCCAGTTGCAACAGATAGCGCGTGGCTTCAGCACATCCGGAATAGTCGTCGAAGCGCACCTGGTTCACGCCGGGATGCGGCGCTTCGCCGATCACGTTGTTCGCCAAAGTCACGTATCGCATCCCCAGCCCGTCCATGGCGTCGAGAAAATTCGGATAATTCGTTCCCGCCGCGATCACGCAATCGGCGATGCCGTGGCTGCGTAGCACCGAAGGTAGCCGAAGATGGCTGACGGCCGTATTCCCAGAGTAATTGAAGCGCGCAAACACGACGAAATAGCCGGTATGCGAGCAGTATTCTTCGACGCCCTGCAACACGTGCGCATGAAAAGGATGCACAAAGCTGCGATTGCTCAAGATGAACGAAATAATGGGCGATGAGTTCCGGCTGAGGTTCTGGGCTCGCGCGTTCGGGCGGAAATTCAATTCGCGAATCGCATCCTCGACACGCGCGCGCATCAAGGCATTCACATCGGGACGTGCGTTGATGACGCGTGAAACGGTCCCCACCGACACTTTGGCAAGTGCCGCCACATCCTTGATGGTTACCGCCACGATTTACCCATGCCCGTGAACCGCTTCATGCGATAAGCTACCATGCAGAAAGGTTGACACGAGCCGAGGCGCGTGTCTAGCGCGCACCGCCCTCGCCGCCAAGCAACAACGTATCTCTAGAGGAACATCCATGCCGGCTTCCCACTCCCCCCGCACCGCTACCATCGACAGGCTGCAGCCAGCAGACCTGGCCTCCGAAGTAGAGCGGATCGTTTCCGATACACCAGTTTTCGATATTCATACGCATCTATACCCGCCAAGTTTCCAAAAATTATACTCGGCCGGTATCGACGAACTAGTGACCTACCACTATCTTATTGCGGAGGTGTTCCGGTCATCGGACATTTCGATCCCAGCCTTTTGGGCAATGAGCAAAGCGCAACAGGCCGATCTGATATGGGACACTTTGTTCGTCCGTAACACTCCCATGTCGGAAGCGTGCCGCGGTGTGTTGTGCGTGATGACATCGTTTGGCCTGGATCCGTATGCGAAAACTCTAGCGGAAGCCAGAGAGTTCTTTCGCGCCAGCACACCCGAAGAGCACTTGGAGCGCGCGATGAAGTTGGCGGGTGTGACGGATGTCGTCATGACCAACGACGTCTTTAGCGAAGAAGAGGCCGCCTACTGGGAAGCGGGCGCGCCACAACATCCGAAGCTGCACGCCGCCTTACGTATGGATCCGCTCTTAAACAATTGGGAGCATGCGTCGGCAGTACTCAGCGCCCGGGGTTATGCGGCCCATCACAATCTGGACCGGACCGGCATCGCCAGCGCGCGCAAATTCATCGACGACTGGATCGGGCGGATGAAGCCCCTCTACATGGCGGTTTCGTTGCCGCCAACGTTCCGCTATCCCGAAGACTCCGTGCGTGCCCGGCTTATCAAGGAAGTTGTGTTGCCGGCGGGACGCGATCACAAATTGCCTTTCTCCATCATGATCGGCGTTCGCAAAGCAGTGCACCCGGAATTGAAGGATGCCGGGGACTCAGTGGGTCACGCGGATATCGTGACGGTTGAGCGATTGTGCCACGAAAATCCCGGTAATCGATTCCTAGTCAGCATGCTGTCCCGCGAGAATCAGCACGAGCTCTGCGTAGCGGCGCGCAAATTTAGCAACCTGATGCCGTTTGGCTGTTGGTGGTTCCTGAATAATCCATCCATCATCCGCGAGATTACGGACGAGCGGCTGGAACTGTTGGGGCCAACGTTCATTCCGCAACATTCGGATGCGCGCATTCTCGACCAGATCGTTTATAAATGGAAGCATTCGCGGCACGTGATCGCGGGTTCTCTCACAGAGGCCTATCGCGCTCTTGCGCGCGATGGATTCGAGGTTACGAGTATCCAGATTGACGGGGATGTGAAGCGTTTATTCCAGGACAACTTCCGCCGCGTCGCCGGCATCGCATAATATCGTTGCGGGAGGAAGGCAGCATGACTCGCCGGGAGTTGCTGGTTGCATGCTTCAGCATCGAGAGTGAGAGCGAATGATTCAAGGCGATCCCGCCCTTTCGCACTCCGATATAGATCGCAGCCATGCGATACCGAACTTCCGTTGGTACATTTGCGCACTACTGTTCTTCGCCACCACGGTGAACTACATGGACCGGATGGTCCTCGGCATCCTGAAGCCGGTCATTTCACAGGACTTGCATTGGACCGAAGACCAATACGGCACCGTCATTGCGTGCTTCCAGGCCGGTTATGCCGTGATGATGCTGGTGGCGGGATGGTTGATCGATAAACTGGGAACCCGCATCGGCTACATGATTTCCGCCGCGGTCTGGAGCCTTTCGTCGATGTCGCATGCCTTGGCTCGAAACGCGTTCGAATTCGGCATGGCGCGGCTTGGCTTGGGGCTGGGTGAAGCGGCCAATTTTCCCGCCGCCATCAAGACCGTCGCCACCTGGTTCCCACGGCGCGAGCGTGCTCTTGCGACCGGAATTTTTAATAGCGGATCGAATGTCGGGGCGGTTTGCGCGCCTTTGCTCGTTCCCGTCATGGCCGCAAATTTCGGCTGGCACTCGGCCTTCCTTGTTACCGGATCATTGAGCATGCTTTGGGTCATCCTCTGGAGTTTTACCTATCGAGAGCCGGAGCGCCACCCACGCCTTTCTGCCGCGGAACTGGCACTGATTCGTTCCGACCAGGATGAGGCGGTCCTGCACAAGGTTCCCTACGCGCGACTGCTGACCAAGCGCGCGGCCTGGGCCTTTATCATGGGCAAATTCCTGACCGACCCGGTGTGGTGGTTCTATCTCAACTGGCTTCCGGGATTCTTACATGACAAATACAAGGTTGACTTGACCCACTTGGGACCACCGCTGATTGCCGTCTATGTTTCCGCCGACATCGGATCTATTGGCGGCGGCTGGATCTCATCGCGCCTTCTCGTGCACGGGTGGCCGGTCGGCAAGGCGCGGAAGACCGCCATGCTGATTTGCGCGCTGGCCGTAACCGCCGCCATCTTCGTACCCGACGCACGTGGAAACCTTTGGCTGACCGTGGGGCTGATAAGCATTGCCGCGGCCTCGCATCAGGGGTGGTCGGCCAACCTCTTCACCATTTCCTCCGATTGTTTTCCCAGGAGCGCCGTCGGTTCCATGGTCGGACTGGCCGGGTTTGCCGGTGCGCTAGGGGGATTTATCGCGGCCAAAGCGATTGGCCTCTGGCTGACGGTGTCCCATGATGCTTACGGGCCGCTGTTCCTGATAGCCGGATCGATGTATTTGATTGCCTTACTGGTCATCCAAATCCTGCTTCCCCGCTACAAGATGGAGCTCACGGCTTCAAATTGACAACACGTCCAAAATAATTTTGCCGAAGCCTATAGTTCTTCGCCGGCATACCGATTACTTAGGTGTAGTGTCTATCGCAACCGGCAAAACCATCGGGCCATACGAAATCTTAGCCGCTCTCGGATCGGGAGGAATGGGCGACGTCTATCGCGCCTGGGATTACCGTTTGCAGCGCGAAGTGGCAGTGAAAGTCGTGAACAACTCCGGTGGAGACCCCGACTGGCAGCAGCGATTCTTGCGGGAAGCGAGAGCCATTGCCGCTCTAAACCACCCGAATATCCTGACCGTCCATGATGTTGGCGTCGATTGCGGCACGCCGTATCTGGTTTCGGAATTGGTAGAGGGCGAGACGCTGCGCAGCGTTCTGAAGCGCGGCGCGTTATCGCTGGACAAAGCTTTGGATATTGCTGTACAGATTCTTGACGGCCTCGTGGCGGCACACGGCGCAGGCATCGTGCATCGTGATCTTAAGCCGGCCAACATCATGGTTGGAAAGACCGGGCTGGTGAAAATCCTCGACTTCGGCTTAGCCAAACGTATGGAGCGTAGCGCGCCGGCCGAAACGGCGGAGGGGGCAAAGGACTTGACGGAACCGGGATTGATCCTGGGCACCGCAACCTATATGAGCCCCGAGCAGGCACGAGCGGAAGTGGTGGATATTCGCTCCGATCAGTTTTCGTTCGGCTTGATCTTGCATGAGATGCTCTCTGGCACCGCGGCCTTCGATCGAGGAAGCATCGTCGGAACCATGGCGGCGATCCTGAACGAACCGACGCCAAACCTGGAGGCGCTGCGTCCGGAGATCCCTTCGGGCCTGAACTGGATTCTGGAGCGGTGCCTGGGCAAAGAACGCGATGCCCGCTATGCGTCGACTTACGATCTGTATTATGACCTGAAGCGGCTTCGAGACCGCCCGATTCGGAATCAGTCCGTTCAGGCGACGCCGATGCTGGCCGTGAAAGCGAGGCACCGGTTCAGCCTGGTTGCCGCTGGACTTTTATGTCTGCCGTTTGTGTTCCTCAGCGCATTCTTATGGTGGCGCACGCGAGACTCGGTGGATCTGGAGAAATACAGGGTCTCGCCCGTTGCCACCTCCGGCGAATTTGAAGGCGAGCCCGCCTGGTCTCCAGACGGGAAAAATTTGGCCTATACCGCCGACGTCGGCTACACGCGGCAAGTATTCGTGCGCAACCTTTCCGGATATGCCGCGGCCCAAATCACACGGGGCAGCTACGACTGTGTCGAGCCATTCTGGTCGGAAGATGGTTCGCGCATATACTATCTCTCGGCCGACGAGTCGGGCGGGAAATCGCTCTGGTCGGTCGGTGCGGCGGGAGGTTTGCCAAAGCTTGTGCGAAAAGGTGTCGATGCGGCATCGGTTGGGCCCGGTGGCGTGCTCGCCTTCCTTCGAACGGAGGCAGATGAGGGGTTGTCGCTGTGGATTTCGCCACACATCGATTCCGGCGACGCATATCGCTACCATCAGGACAATTGGAAACAGCGGTCTTTTAGCCGGGGCTACGTCGGCTTTGCACCGGATGGAAAGTCGATCGGATTATGGATTTCGACTTGGACTGGCGCATCCGAATTCTGGGTTCTTCCCTACCCTTCCGGCTCGCCACGGCGCGCGTTTACCTTTGAAGACGGCGTCTATCCGTTCCACTGGATGCCCGACGGACAGCGAATCCTGTTCGCCGGCGTTTTTCCGGGAACCGTTGGCTCCGATATTCATATCGCCGATCTTGGGTCGGGCCGATTTGTGCCTCTAACGAAGACAACTCAGGACGCGATGAATCCAGCGGTTTCTCCGGATGCGAAGAAAATCGCATTTACTGTCGCGGAACACGATTTCGACCTGATGCGCTTGTCCTCCTCCGATCTGAAATCCACTCCCCAATTGACTCCGTTGCTCGCGTCATCACGAAATGAATTCAGCCCGGCTTGGTCTCCCGTCGGATCGCAACTTGCTTTCACCAGCGATCGTACGGGAAGTGAGACAATCTGGCTGAAAAGCTTCTCCGACGGGTGGGAGCGGCCGCTTGTCTCTGCTCAAGACATGAAGCGGTCCTGGATCTCTTCCTTCGACGATCTTTCGTTCTCAGCGGACAGTCAGAGGCTGGCGTTTTCGGTTAGCCAATCCGGAGGCCACTCCATTTTTGTCTTCAATGCGGCGGGAGGCCCGTTGATCAAACTGACTTCAGGTTCGGCGGAGGAGCGCACCCCGGCTTGGTCGCCCGGCGAAGATACCATCGCTTTCGCGACGAATGTCAAAGGCGCCTGGTGGCTGGCGACAGCATCCTCCAGCGGCGGCGGCGCACCCAATCTGCTTCGGAAGTTTATGACCATTCGCGATCTGCGATGGTCGCCCCACGGCGATTTGATCGCATGCAACACGCGGGAATCGCTGTTCCTGGTTTCCGCCGATGGCCGCGAAACTAAGGCCACTCTTCCCGGTGAATGGCTCACCTTTGATTGGACTAAGGATGGCACCCATCTATTCGGGATCGTCCGAAATCACAACGGAAAACGCACTGTGATGAAAGTGGAGGCGGCAAACGGGCATACGGTGGAAATAGGCGATCTGGATCTGCCCCCAGCGGCCGAAATCGGCAGAATGAGCATGGCGCCCAACGGCGAATCGATCGCCGTCGCCATCAGCAAGCCCCGAGGGGATATTTGGGTCTTGGAAGGATTCCCAGGTAACACGTCTGTTTTCGGAGCCTTTTAGAAGCCTTGCCTGTTGGAATCCGGACCCAATTGATGGGTGGCCGACTGATCCGAACGCATCCGTAAAAATACATTCGTAAAGTTGGGGTGTCGCTTGCCGAGTGATAAATTCGTCTCCACACCGGTCGCCCGTTAGTTCGCAAGTAAAATCGAACGGCCAGGAGGAGTACATATGGGACAGCCTGCTCTAAGATTCTCCGTTACCTTAGCCTTTGTATGCGTCGCGATTGCAACGCGTACGGCTAAAGGCGACGAGTTTGTAATGCCGTTCACTGGAGAGCTATACCTTCAGCAAATGGGGGGAGAGGCCGGTGGTGTCACGATGTTTGGGCTCGGAACCTCACCTGGCAATTTCGTACCGTACTACTCAGGTTTGCCGAACAGCCCAAGCCCAACAGGCGAAGTCTTAGTGGGCCTGTTCAATTCAGGTGCAACGGTCGATTTCGGAGAGTTTACGGAGTTTGGGGGCCAAAGTGGCTACGCATTCTCCAACGGCACGGATCAGGCTTCAATCGTCGCCTTCTCCGATGTCGACGACAGTCTAGGGATGGGAGGCAGCATCATCCAGCGCACCGGTCCCAACACTTTTCTCCTGCACCTTGATGATGCATTGTCCTATTTGTACGATGATGATGATAACGATGTCCTCATGCAAGTGCGAGTCGTGCCCGTACCCGAACCCGCAACTTGTGTTCTCCTTGGAGCGGGCTGGGTGGCCTTGGCTTGCCATCGATTGTTTCGAGCCTCACTTTAGCAGATTTTCCACATCGACCAAGGCGTCGCGCGAAGCGTTATCTCCCGTATACTTCTCACTCGGCGCACGAGGTTTCTGCCGCAATTCTCGTGGTCGGACTAGATCTGCGGCTGCGGCTTCCCAGATACTTCGTCATGCGCGATATCGCATCAGCAATCCTGATCCCGTTGGCGATGGCGGCGCCGCCTCGTCGCCAGCCAAGCGCCCTAACCGCGTCCGACAAACGGCATCTTGGTGGCCATGACCGTCATGAACAGAACGTTGGCGTCCAGTGGCAGGCCAGCCATGTAGACGACAGCGTCCGCGACGTGCTGCACATCCATGCGCGGTTCCATCATGGTTTGTCCGTTGGCTTGCATCACACCGGTTTGCATCCGTTCCGTCATTTCACTCGCCGCATTGCCGATGTCGATCTGTCCACAGGCAATGTCAAAAGGCCGGCCATCGAGCGCGATCGACTTCGTCAGGCCTGTTATGGCATGCTTTGTGGCCGTATAGGGAGCGGAATGCGGGCGAGGCGAATGGGCTGAAATGGAGCCGTTGTTGATGATGCGCCCGCCGCGGGGCTCCTGTTTTTTCATGAGACGCACAGCTTCACGCGCGCACAAAAATGAGCCGGTCAAATTCACTGCCACCACGGAATTCCATTGTTCAACGGTGAGATCTTCCATTGGGACTCCGGGTACGTTTATCCCGGCGTTATTGAACAAGACGTCCAATCGTCCGAACTTATCGAGAATTTCCGCGAATAAGCCGCTCACAGATTCGGGCTTGCTCACATCCGTGGGAACGCTGAGCATGCGGCGTTCTTCTCCTGCCAGCGATGCGGTCTTCTTCAGCTCCTCCGCTCGCCGGCCGGCAAGCACCACGGCGTAGCCGGCACTGTGCAATCCGAGACTCACCGCGCGGCCGATGCCGCTTCCCGCGCCCGTAACCAAGGCGATCTTCCGTTGGCCATTCATTGCCGATTTCACAACCTTTCAATTCAGCCTACAATCTATCCATGAGAGATCTCTCTCGGATTGCGCTTTTGATTGTTGCGGCCTCGTTGAGTCTGCTGCACGCGCAAGGTACGAAGACTCGCAACAATCCGGCGAAATACGGCGCCCACGTCAAGATCGGCAGCGTGGGCTTAGGCGCCGATCTTTGGGGTCACTTCATTCCGCTTGAAGGTGAAACGCTGAAGGCCGATAGCTATTTGGTCGTGGAAGTCGCATTGTTCGCATCGCCCAACATCAAAGTTGACATTGATCCTGGCCAGTTTGTACTTAAAGTGAACGGGCAACGCATTCTGCCAAATTCCCCTGGTCTTGTCACCCTGGGCTTCGTCGATTCGGACATGCGGGAGCGTGGCCCTCGTCTCATTGCGGATGGACAAATTGGCTCCGGAGACATCTCGGTTGGACGAGATCCAACGCAGCCCAAGTTCCCTGGCGATAGCAATCCCGCCGATATCCCGCCGCCGCGGCGCACTCAAACTACCGACAACGGATTGCAAAAGGAGCCCATCGATCCCGTAAAAGCCGTCGATGAAGCCTCGCTGCCGGAGGGCGCACACGCTACGCCAATCAGCGGATATTTGTTCTACCCGTGGAGAGGCAAACTCAAACGCGTGAAGCATGTCGAGATCGAATACACCAGCACTCTGGGGTCAGCAACGCTGACGCTTCGGTGAACCGCAGCCAGGTTATTGGACGACCATTACAGGCGCCTGCCAAAACGCGGCTTTCTGGCCTGTTGGGTCGAGAACGGTTACCTGACAATCATATTTTCCAGGCGAAAGGCTGTTCAGAGCGATATTGAACTGGAGCGGCGTTGTTTTCAACCGGTTGTCCAGCCCGTTGCTCACCTTGATCGGCTGCGTTTCAAACGCCTTGTTCTGGGCACGATAGAAGCTCACAAACGCCACCAGCGGCCGCCTCGTTTCCGACTCTTGCTCGTAAGCCTGGAGGTAAACATACATCTCACCGTTTTGACGAAACACGCGGGTCACGCTCGGAATCAATTTTTGCCCGTTCTCGACTAGCGGGTTGGTAGCTTCGGCTCTATCCTTGTTCTTGACCGCGTTAAAGAGCGCGTCTTTCAAATCAACGCGCTGGCTGCTCAAAACCACAGAGCTGATCGGAAGGCGCTTTACTACCTTGTTCAGGTTCGGGACCACGAACTTGGTCTGAAAGGTTCCGATTCTACCTGTCTCCGCGTCACGCGCCAGAAATTTGATCACATAATTTCCCGGCAGTACCGTGAAGCCCGTGTCGTATTCAACCGGCCGCTTCGCCAATTGGGCGGCGGTGGAATCGCTCAGCTTGACATCCACTTTGTCGCGAACGTTGGTGATCGTATTGCCGTAATCGTCCTTGATCTCGCCCATGAAATCGATTAGCGTATGGTCGGCGCCGCGGCGCTTTGCGAGAGCCAGTTCCCGCCCTGGAATTTTCACTATGAGAGGCACAAAATATTCTGCTCGATTCAATTGAAAATAGTCGATCTCCATGGCGATGGTTAGGTCCGTAATCGGATCGGGCAGCATCAACGCGTCCTCGAGCTGCCGCTCCTTGTCGGCTGCGGTGAACTTATTGAATTGCTTGCCGGCGTAGTAGCCCTGCCGATAATCCAATTTAGCGGCCGCGTTCGTATTCAGTGAGATCTTGATGCGACGGAACTTGCCATCCAAAACCGTATTGGACGAGTAATAGCCGAGGATGTAATAACTCGAAATGGAACGCTCAGCTTGGACGATTCCCTTGGTGAGATCGTTGTAATCGAGTAGAGCCTTGCCGCCCGTATCGCCGGCCAAGGCGAACAGCGTGTCCTGCGATCGTTGGAAATTCGTCGTCATCGTGACTGCCGATGCGCCGGAATACATTGCTACGCCGCCGGGAGAACCCTTCGTGGCATCTCCGAGCGGAGCATCCGCGACCAAGCCGCGGGAGTCAATCGGCCAGAACGACACTCCCGCCCGAATGGCCTCGTTGATCGTAGCGTGGAGTTGCGCCTGATTGTCGATCCCATTCAGCCGAAGCCCGCTAGCAAAGTAAATCAGCGATTTCTTCTCGCTGAGTTGTCCTAACATTTTTGCGGCAGTTTGTAGCGCCGATAACTGGCGGTCCGTATTGAAGATGTTGAACTCGCTGTCATCCTGACCGAAAGCGGCCCCGACATCGGGCGTGCTGGAATCGTCTCCGCTCTCATCCAAGCCTTGACCTTCGCCGACAATCAGAGTTTCGATAATGCTCAACAACCTTGCTCGATCGGCGGTGAAATCCTGCAGCACATCCACGGAACCGCCGGAATATCTCAGGATCGCCACGAGATCGGAAGGCGTCATTTGCGTCCGGACGAACTTCACCGCGGCGTCTAAGGCGCGGAGTTGATCGGGCGGAGGCATCGCTGTCATATCGAAATACAGCGCCAACAATCGATGATTGCTATAGCGTGGCTTGCCGGGCGATTCCGGCACAATCTGGGTTCGTGTCAGGCGATCGTAGATCTTGATGTTCTCGGGCGCCGGTTGGCTTGCTGGCGCAACGCCAGGAGTCTCCGCAAGCCTTTGATGTTCAAAGACGCTGATGGTTTGCGGAACATTGTTTTCTGTAACCGTGAAATCCTTTGCAGTCAGGCCGTCGACAGGCTTTCCGTTCCGGTCCGTGACCACGACTGTTTCCACGACTAACTGCGTGCTGCTTGAAAAGGTAGCCGTCTGGTTAGCGCCCGCGGGTGCATTCTGCCCGATCTGTTGGCCAGCGCCAGCGCAGGTAAATAGAGCGAAGATAGCAATTGCGCGTAGCATATCTCAGAACCTCAAGCGCACTGTGGTCAGGACGCTGCGCATCGCATTCGCCCCCGTGGGCAAACCGAACTGCGCGCTATTCATGGTCGCGTCCCAGCTCGTATAGTTCACGTGGTTGAACAGGTTGGTCGAATCCAACCGGAAGTCGAGATTGAAACGATCGCTCAATCGGAATGTCCGTCCGATCGAAGCGTTCAAACTAAATTGAACCGGGCCGGTAATCGTGTTCCTTCCGGCATTTCCCCATTGACCCGAAAGCGGCGCGGTGTAGGCAGCCGGATTAAGGAAAGAGCCCGAAGGCGCGGCATACAGCGGTGCGCCCGTGTACTCCGGCCGGATGGTATTCGTGAAGCCGGTGCCCGGAACGGCCGCGAAATAAATAGGAGTCAGCGGCAGACCGCTGCCGACCGTAATCTGCGTCGCAAACGTCCATTCTTTGAACAGCGCTCCTCTCCAGCCGCTCATCAGGCTTCCTCCTCCGATCCCCATACCGGTTGTGTATTGCAACTGCGCGTCTAAGACATGCCGCTGATCAAAATTGGAGAGGCTGCGCTCGGCGCTGAGATCGAGCCAATTCTGCGCGATCGCCAGGCCCGCCGGAGAACTCGGTTGGCTGCCTACACTCGGCTGCGTTTGTGAAGCAGTGAGCGGCGTTGTGTTCTGGTTGACCCCATACGCCCCCTGCCCTCCCAACGAGGCATCGTCGTCGATGGCTTTCGCGAACGTATATTGCAGAGTGCCAGTAAGGCCGTTGTGCAGTCGCCGTCGCAACTGGATGTCAGCCGCCTCGCGACTCGAATTGCCATTGGAAGTCATGTAAGCAAATCCGGAGGGACATGCGGGGCAAGGGTTTGCGGCTCCAATAGGATACGTATTCGGCAGAAATTCCTGTGTTCCGCGAGTGCCTTTGATGCCGAGGTATGTCGCGGTCATTTGCAGCGAGCCCGGCAGGTCTCGCTGGATCGATGCTTGCCACTCCTGGGCATAGCCTACGCGGAAATTTGGATCGATGGCAAACGTGTTCGGCGTAATCGTCGGGGACGCATTGAATCCATTTGCCAGCGTGAGCGGATCGGAGGGGCTATTTTGAACACTAAGACTCTTCGACAGCGGCGGTTGCTGGGCCATTTGCGTAGCAATCGTCTGATAGACCGAAGTGTTGTAGTAAATCCCATATCCAGCGCGAACCACGAGTGACGACCCGGAGAGCGGCCGCCACGCGATCCCAATGCGCGGCTCAATCCCGGTCTTGTCCGGACGAAGCAGCGAGCCGGGATAGCGCTGACCCGTCAGAGCGCCCACTGGATCGTTCGCGACAACCGGCGCTACGGCAGTGAAGCCAGGCGCGATGTCAAGATTCACCAGCCGCCCATATAGCTCCGTCGGGGGCGAAGCATATTCCCAACGCATTCCCACGTTTACCGTAAGTTGCGGACCAACCCTCCAGTCATCGTCGATGTAGGTGTCATAGAGAGAATCCCGAAAATACTTGTCGGCGTTTCCGAAGGCGATCGAGCTTGTATCGGGTGTGCCGAGCAAGAAATCGGCGAAATCAGAGCCGGTGGCCGCGCCGGTAAAGTTGAATGTGCCGCGCGGATTCTGTTGGGACAGGAAATTGAACTGCTGGCGGCGGAAGTCGCCTCCAAATGTTATGTTGTGCCCGTTACGGCTCCATAGCAGGGAAGAGGATAACCCGACCGTTTGATTGTGGTTTGAAGAGGCCAACCCATCGCTAAGACCCGAAATGCCGCTCGAGAAGGCCAGGGTCGGCGGACCCCAATTGACAGCCTGCTGATTGTTGCCGTTAATACCGGCGTTGCCCGACACGTTTTCGCGATTCTCAAAGTAAGGCTGATCGTGCGTGCTTAACCGGCTGAACTCCGTTCCAACTTTCAGAAACACGCGGCGGCCCAAGCGGTGCGACCAGTTGAGAGTGGTGTTGATCCCTAACAGGTCGGTCGTGTCCAGGAAGCCGAACAAGTTCGGCGTATCCGTGCGGGTGCTCTGAAATGCGAAGCCTCCGTAAATCTGATCCTTCATATTGAATGCTTTGTTGAAGCGGGATTGGAGAGCGTCCTGGTGCGTTGGGCTGCCGATCGGGATCTGGTAGTTGTAACGGCCGTTGAAGTTCGGCAACGGATAGAAACTCAGGAGGGAGCGAGCCTGGGGACTGATGCGGCTCTGTGGAATTACGCTGCCCGGAAAGGGCTGGCCCGTCGTGGGATCGAGGATGGAATTCGCCAATTGCGAGAGATCCCCATTTCGTTCCGCCGAGGTCGGCATCAAGCCGGGCTCGGTAGAGACATTTCGGTTTCGTGTCCATTGATAGGTGGCGAAAAAATTTGGCCCATTCGGCATCAGATGCGGAATTCTGAGCGGGCCGCCCAGCGAGGCAAGACCCGTCAAGCGGTTATAGGCCGGCTTCGGCGTCTGCTGCCCGGTCACCGAGTAGGACTGGGCGTCGAATGTCGAATTATCGAGAGTCATCCCGAGGCCGCCGGTGTACAACTTGCGTGGGCCGTTGCGGTTGTTTCCAAATGCTGGAAATTGGCCAAAGGGGGAAGCCGCGCCGTTATTCACACTGCCATTAATGAGGAATCCATTGTCCGGGTTTTGATCGACTTCATTCTGAGTGGGCATAGCGGCGACGGGAGTGTTGGACTTCGGAGCGGAGGCTGTGCTGGCGGGCGGCGGCGCCTTAGAAGCGGGAACGATCGCCGTCTGAGCAGTGGCGTTCATTTGAGCGAGCGGTAGCATCTTCAGGTCCCAGGTCTTACTCGGCGTGTTGGCCGTGATCGGGACCGCCTCGGTCATCGTCGAAAACCCGGGCATCTCCACTTGGATGGTCCAGTTTCCTTCGGTCAGATCTGGGAACGAGTAGACGCCCCGCTCATCGGTGACAGCGGTGAGTTTCTTATCGCCCTGTGTAGCCGTGACGATTGCGCCCGGCACCGGGAAGCCATTGAATGCGACCTGCCCGTGGTACTCGGAGGCGATCAGCAAGCCGGCCGTCGCCGCGAGCGAAACTAAGGCGCGTAGAAGATGCCGAAACATGCGAACTGAAGCGGGCCCAGTCATAGCGATTACGAGATGGACTAATTTGCGTCTGGAAGGCTGGCACTTTCCACAACAAAGAGCGGCACCGGACCCTTTGCTGATTCGAGTTTCAGGCCCAATTGTTCTTGGACAGCCGTGAAGAGAGAGGGCCCGGATGCGTCCGCCGCTGAACTCTTTGCGTTGGGATCCGCCGCGTCCAATGGCGTAGCCGCTTCAGGAGACCAATCCAGTGTCAAATCGTAGCTTCCCGTCAAACCAGTCCTGTCGATAACTGTTCGGCCTGCGAAGTCCGATAACATGCGCGCAACCACCTCTATATTGGCTCGATAAACCTCCATATGCCCTGGCCATACTCTCGAGCCTTGTTTGACTTGGCCGTCGGGCCCCGGTGGCGGCGACGCCTGAAACTTGTGCCCATTCTTCGCCACAACTAAATCGAACACAGCCTTCTCTTTGGCTTCTTGGCGAAGTTTCAAGCCAAAGCGATCGGCCAGCAAGGATTGAATCCGAAGATTCAACCGTTCGTTATAGGCCTGCCTCTCATCGAAACTGAGCCTACGCGGATCTCCTCCAACGGGGGGATCGCACTTGGCATCGATATCGAAGCGCCTCAGCCCGAACCAACTGGGACCACTCGACGCGATTTGATCGTCGCGGAGCCCGTAAGCCAACTTGATCAGGAATTGGAGCGTGACATTCGATAAGATTACGTGGCTATCTGGGCCGTACCATAGTTTGAAGTCGTTGCCAAATGGCGTCGTAGCCCTAAAGGGAGCGGCTGGTCTTATGGAAATTATGTCGAACGAAAGCCGCTTTGGCGAAGCGCCCTTCGGTTGGGCGATGCTGCGCGGCACGGATAGCAGCCCGAACAGAATCGGGCCAGCTACGACTGCCACACCGGCGCCGGCTAGAAGCAACTTTTTCGTAAGATTCAGTCCCCGGCTCGCGCAATTTGTCATGATCCGTTCGATACGTGCCTTCAAATCCGAACCCGTAACTCCGGACATGCAGGTCAGTCGTGACCCCAAGTAGAACTTGGAGACTTTCAGGATGCTCTCCGCATAGACATTCGGCCCATTGCCCATGCTCAGCACTTCTTCGTCGCAGGCGCGCTCGCGTTCTTCAACTAATCGCGCGCCAATCCACCAAACCATCGGGTGGAACCAGAAAATCGCTTCCACGATCAAGTGAATCGCGGCAGCGAGATTATCCCGGCGGCGAACGTGGCACAATTCATGCGCGAGAATAGCCTTCATCTGCGACGGTGCAAGATGCTCTGTTATGCCTTCAGGCAACAGGATCACGGGCCGCCAGATGCCGAAAACACCGGGTTCCAGCAGACCGGGAGTGGAAACGACCGGTACGCTCAATTGAAGAGGTAAGAATGATCCGGTACGCCTCTTGGCTCGGACACGCTGCCAATTCAAGCACCATCGCATCAGCACCGCGGCAAAACCAACGAACCAGACCGCTATCAGGAAATCGGGCAGCCAGCCGGTTTGGCTCGCTGCGATGTTGGGCGCGGCGACAATGTGGGGCTGCGCCTGCGCAAAAGGTTGTCCGAACTGTTCAACGACCATTGAGAATCGACCCGGGGCGTTCGGTGAAGCGGTTGGCGATCCGAAGCGACTCCCAACGCCGACCAGCAGCGAAAAGGGAATCAGAAATTTCATCGATGCCGCCAACCAAACCCAGTACCGCGCTTGCGCTCGATTGCTCTTCAACAGAACCGCGAGCGTCGCCGCCACTGTGGCAATCAGAGTCGATTGCCACAGGTGATTCAACGCTGGCGATAAAGACGAGGGGACCATTGAACACCTCGGTTAGTTCTCGGACGGTTTCTCAATGTGGTCGATGACAATGACGTCTACCGGCCCCTTTTGCGACTCCAATTTCAGCCCAAGCTGCTCCTGGATGGCTGTGAAGATGGTCGGCCCATTGGGATCGGGCGGGGGCGGCATTCCGGGACCTCCCGGACCTCCAGGGCCCCCGGGACCTCCCGGTCCCATGGGCGGCCCGCCCATACCCATGCCCCTGCCTTGGCTCGGATCCGGCGTCCATTTCAGATCGAAATCGTAATTTCCTTTGAGCCCTGTCCTGTCCAGCACCACGCGTCCCACTTGCCGCGACAGCGTTTCTGCTAAGAACGATAGTGGAGTGCCCCGACTCGTGATGTGGCCGAACCCCATCATCATTTGCCTGTTCGGTTTACCGGATGTTTCTATCGCCGACTCCTTAAGTTTTGGCCCATTCTTTGGTACCACGAGCGCGTATACAGGGAGTTCCTTCGTTTCGTGATGGATGGTCAGTTTGCATCGCTCCTCCAGCAGCGCCTGAATCCTCAGCCGCTGATCGTCCATCCGCTTCTCCTCGTCGGCGGGACTCTTGGCCGGCTCCTCGTCCGCCCCGCTGTCCGGCTTGGCCTCAATATCGTACCGGTCGGAATCGAGCCAACTCGGAGCGCCAGCGAGCTGAAAGGGTTGGATCTTGTAGGCCATCGTTATCAGCATTTTCAAAGACACGTTCGTCGCCGTGAACCTGCCGCCGGGCGCGTTGCGGATACCAGCGCCCATTGCTCCCGATTTCGCTGGCTTGATCGATGCGGCCTCAAATGTTGGCCGCTCTGTCGTAGAAGGCTGCGACTGCGTTTGGGCTGGCCGGGCATTTGCCAAGCCGAACGCAACCGGTCCAGCCACCGCGGTCATGCCAGCAACGGCGAGAAGAAGCTTTCTGCCAAGATCCAGTTTCCGCACAACGCGATGGGTCATGATGCGGGTGACGCGTTGCTTGAGGTCCGACCCGGTGACGCCCGACATGCAGGCCAACGGCGATCCGAGATAGAACTGGCAGACCTTCAGGATGCTCTCAGCGTAGGTAACCGGCTCATTTCCCATGCTCAGCACTTCTTCGTCGCAGGCGCGCTCGCGTTCTTCGACCAACCTCGCTCCGAGCCACCACACGAGCGGATGAAACCAGAAAATCGCTTCGACCAGCATGTGAAGAGCGGCGGCGAGATTATCGCGGCGGCGGACATGGCACAATTCATGCGCGAGAACAGCGCTCAATTGGGCGGGTGCGAGATGCTCAGTTATGCCTTCGGGCAGCACGAGAACGGGCCGCAAAATGCCAAAAATTCCGGGCTCGAGCAGTGCGGGAGTTGATAGGACGGGCACACTTACGTGGAGAGGCAACGGCGATCCGGCGCGTATCGCGGAGCGGATTCGCTTCAAATTCCAGCGCCAACGCAAGAGCACTGCCGCAAAACCAACCAGCCACACCGCCAGCAGAACAGCGGGCAAGAAATCGGAGGGGCTCACCGGGAGGCCGGGCGTAACAGCGAGGCGGGACTGTGCCTGCGCAAATGGCTGGCCGAATTGCTGCACCACGAAAGCGAATCCGGCGGGCACAGTAGAGAATCCGGCGGGTGCTGCAGCGGGACCGGTTGACCATCCGAAGCGACTACCTACGGCGATTAGCAGCGAAAAGGGGATAAGGAACTTCAAAGACGCGATCAGCCAAACCCAATACCGGGTTTGCGCACGATTATTTCTCAGCAGCACTGCCAGTATCCCCGCGAATGCGGCGACGAGGGTCGATTGCCACAAGTGGTTGAATAACGGTGATAAATATGAGGGAATCATGCGCGCCTATCCTCGTTTCTCCAACTTTCGAAGGGTCTCTTCGGCTTCCTTCACGTCGTCCAGCGTCAGCTTGCCGGATTCAATCAAATGCGCCATCACGGGTTGCGTTCGGCCGCCGAACAAGCCCAGGAGTTCGTCGATCAACCTCCGTTGTGCCGCCTTGCGGGAAACGACGGCTTCGAAGATATGAGCGTTGCTGATCTTTTTGACCCTCCGGACCGCGCCCTTCCCTTCCAACCGGTATACCGTCGTTTGAACAGTTGTGTAGGACGGCCGGTCTTTCTCCGGAAACGCTTCTTGAATTTCTCGAATAGAGATCGAGCCGTGGTCCCAGAGCGCTTGCATGATTTGAAGCTCGAGTTTGGTGAATTTAGTTGTCGCCATCGGGATTCTACTACGCCTGTTTGTAATCCTACTACGAGAGCTTGTCCCGCGCAAGTGCCTTTACGACAAATTTTGGCTCCGGTGAGAGTTGTGAATCGCTTCAGCGGGTCGACTCTCTACCCACTCTCAACAAACCCAGGGTAGAATGTCTTCTAAGGTCATAGCCGATGAAGTCTCACCATCCTATTGTTGTTTTCCTGGGCAAATGGCGGCGCCGTAAACGAGCGGACGCGGATCTGGATCGTGAGATCCGTTCACACCTCGAACTGGAAGAAGCCGAACGGCGCGATGGCGGCCTCGCACCAGAGGAGGCGCGCTATGCTGCACGCCGAGCCTTTGGCAATGTGTCGCAAACCAAGGAATCCGTCCGCACTCTCTGGCGCGTGAATTGGCTGGACCAGTTCATCCAGGACCTTTCTTACGCGCTTCGCGCCTTTGCGCGCACCCCTGGCTTCACCGCTATCGTGATTCTTATTTTGGCGCTTGGAATTGGCTCCGCGACGGCCATGTTCAGCATCGTGGATGCGGTCCTCTTGCATCCTCTTCCGTACCCGCATGCGGACCGCCTGGTGGTTATTTGGGAAAAAGTGGTTAAGGACCCAAAGGGACCGCCAGTATTCGATACTTACGCCGACTTCCTCAACTGGAAGAGGTCGAGCCACAGCTTCGAACGTCTCGCTCCCGCGACCTGGAAATCCGGCGGCCGGATTTTAACCGGCGCGGGACGAGCCAGGACCGTGCTCGCCATGCCGGTGGGTGTCGAATTCTTCCCATTGCTTGGAGTTTCGCCGGAAATCGGCCGTACGTTCCAGCCGGACGACCTCCACCGGGGCTGCATGGTCGTATTGAAGCATCGCTTTTGGATCACCGCGTTTCAAGGCCAGCGCACGGTCGTGGGCCGCCACATCGCATTGGACCGGCAAGCGTGCACCATCATCGGAGTGATGCCGGAAGGCTTCACGTTCTACCCGGACGCCCTATCGATGTGGGCGCTCATCACGCCCGATAGCGAGATCGCCCGCGCTCCTGCAGATGCAGCGGTCGGCGCCTTCGGTCTCCTGAAGCCGGGAGTAACCATTGCCGCTGCGCAACAGGAGATCGAGGCGCTTTATAGAAACGAACACCGCACCGATCGGGGCGGCATCTGGCGCGTTCCGAAAATCTACCCGCTCGCCGAACAGTTTGCCTACCTGACCGGACCGAATCTCCGGCTGAGCGTGATCATCTTATTTGCCTCGGTCGGTCTTTTACTTCTGGTCGCGTGCCTCAACATAGCTAACCTCCTGCTTGGCCGTTCCCTCGCCCGGCACAAGGAACTGACAGTTCGGGCGGCGCTGGGCTCCGGCCGGCTGCGACTCATCCGGCAATTGCTGACGGAGAGCCTTATGCTGTCTCTGCTGGGCGCTTCTCTGGGAATATTGTTGGCCGGAGCTGCCGTGCACTTCTTTCGTATACTCCATCCCATCGCGTTGCCCCCCGGAAATCCGGTCACCATCAATCGCCAGGTGCTTTTCTTCACGGCGGCGATCGGAGTGGCCACCACTCTTGTTTTCGGACTCGTTCCCGCGCTTAGGGCCTCCGGAATAGGCCTTATGGATGCGCTTAGAGCCAGCGGTCGAGGCTCAGTGTTCAGCCGGTCCGCCGGAAGCTTCGCGAAAGCGCTCGTTGGTATAGAAATCATGCTTTCTCTTATTCTTTTGACCGGCGCGGCTCTGTTGATCGAAAGCGTCAATCGCCTAGCCGGCGTTCCTCTGGGCTTTACACCCGAGCATGTGCTTACAACCGAGATTGAGCTGCCTCCCTGGGATTATACGAGCGCATCACACCGAACCCAGTTCTACCGCGAAGCTTTGGACCGCACGGAAGCACTTCCTGGAGTGGAATCCGTCGCCTTTGCCAGTTCCCTGCCCCTGACGATGGGCCGTTGGGGAGGAAACGCTTTAACCGTGGAGGGCAGACCGGAAACTCCGCCGGCGGCCGCGGTCCGCGATGTGGCCGAAGCGTCCATAACGCCCGGCTACTTTGCAACGATGAACGTTCCGCTCAAAGCCGGCCGGGTATTCGAAGATCGGGATCGGGACAGAAGCCAGCTCGTGGCCATTGTGAACGCGGCACTTGCGCGAAAGTATTTCCCTCACCAGGATCCGATCGGCAGGCATGTCAAAGTCGGCGAACCGGGGACCGAACGGCCTTGGTTGACCGTGGTGGGCGTGGTGGGCGACGAAAAGGACCGCGATTTTTTCCACGAGATGACGTGGGAAGAGATTCCGGCAATCTTTCGTCCCGTCAGGCAAGATCCACCCTCGAACGCGTCTCTGGTCGTGCGCACTCTGAGGGACAGTGGAGATTGGGCGGGAACGATCCAGAAGGAAATTGGCGCAATCGATGGCTCCATTTCAATTTCCGATGTACAAAGCATGGACGATCGACTATCGGGAATCCTGTCCTATCCCCGCTTCCGGGCCGGCGTGCTCGGGACGTTTGCCGGGCTCGCTCTATTGCTCGCCGCCGTGGGCCTGTACGGCGTCCTCTCTCAATGGACCGCCCAACGGACACAGGAATTCGGCGTACGAAGCGCACTGGGCGCGCAACGGCGAGACGTGCTGGCCCTGGTCATCCGCCAGGGCATACTGCTGGCGGGCGTGGGAATGGCCGCGGGTCTAGTGGTTACGTTTTATGCCACTCGGGCGCTCGGTGGTTTGCTTTACGGAGTTCGGCCGGTCGATGGCGCAACACTGGCCATCGTGTGTTTGCTCCTGGCCCTGGTTACGGTGTCCGCCATGTACATCCCAGCCTGGCGGGCTTCGAAAATCGACCCTATGGATGCCCTGCGCTATGAGTGAATTCCCTTCATCGGCTACCATCGGTAGTTACCACACTTCATCTCGAAGGAGAGATTTCCGATGATTCGAATGACACCGGCCCTGGCATGCGCGGCCCTCGTGGCGACGCCGCTGATGGCCCAAATGCAAAACTGGAAGCTTGATCCGGCACACTCCGCGGCCCAATTTTCGGTGCGGCACCTCGGCATTTCTACCGTGCGCGGCGCATTCACCAAGATGACCGGCGCCGTCCAGTACGATCCGTTGGATGTGACCAAATCTTCCGTCGACGTCACCATCGATACCGCCTCTGTTGACACCCGCGTGGAGAGGCGCGACAACGATTTGCGAAGCGATCACTTTCTGGACGCCAACAAGTATCCCACCCTCACCTTCCACTCCAAGCGGGTGGAGGCCGCTGGCCCCGGCAAACTGAAGATAACAGGCGACCTGACCCTTCACGGAGTCACTAAGCAGGTGGTGCTCGATGTCGACGGACCCAGCGCGTCCATCAAGGACCAGCGCGGCATGATGCACATGGGCGCGTCGGCCACCACCACGATCAATCGCACAGATTTCGGAGTTGATGGCGCACCAGGCGCGGTTGGCAACGATATCGCGCTAACGCTCGATGTGGAGATGGTAAAGACTCCCGCCGAAGCCACTAAGTAGCAACCTCGCGAACCCGGCGGGGACTGGTCCCGAATACCGCCAGCACCCGCGACTCCCGAATCCAGCTCCATGAAAGTGCCAGGTCATAATGATGGTTTTGTGGCTTTGCGATTACGGACAATGCACTTTCACAAACGAATTTCATCCGCATTGATGGGCAATCATTGCACGCTAGCTAAATTCGTTAGGGCTAAACTGCGATCCTCAGTCATGGGCAGTGATCAAAGTTGGGTAATGGAGCCAAGCAGAAGCATCAACACTGGAAGCGGGCCGGCGCGCATTTCCGAGTCGCGGCCCAAGTAATTGGAATGGACCATATATCTTCGAGGATCAACTTGATCGTTAACGCATTAGCGCTTCGAGAAGGTAGACGTTCGGGCGTATTTTTGGCAATCGCATCGATGGCGGTGCTCGCGGCCTGCCAACAGAAGGCTGCGCCCCCCCCACCTCCGCCGCAGGAAGTAGGAGTGGTCGAAGTAATTCAAAAGGACGTCCCGGTATACGGCGATTGGGTGGCATCGATGGACGGATACACGAATGCGCAGATAGAGCCGCAAGTATCGGGCTACCTTGTCAAACAGGATTACCGGGAAGGGTCGTTCGTACGGAAGGACGAAATATTGTTTGAGATCGACCCGCGCCCGTTTCAAGCGGTGCTCGACCAGGCACAAGCTCAACTGGCGCAGGCCAGAGGGCAGTTGGCCCAAGCACACGCACAACTCCAGTTGGCCACGATCAATGTTAACCGCGATACGCCTCTTGCAAAGGCGCGAGCGATTGCGCAGAGCCAGCTTGACACCGACATCCAAACCAAGGCGCAGGATGAGGCGCTGGTGAAGACCGGCGAAGCCGCAATCGAAGCGGGTCAAGCGGCGGTCGAGACGGCGCAATTGAACTTGGGATTCACGAAAGTCAGATCGCTGCTCGATGGCATCGCGGGCGTGGCGACGACGCAGATGGGCAACCTTGTAACCAATACCACGGTGCTGACCACGGTATCGCGCGTTGAACCGATCAAGGTTTTTTTCCCGATTAGCGAGCAGGAGTATCTGCGATTTGTCCAGAGCCCTGGCGGCGATCCGCTGCACGGCGCGCGGCCATTGCCGCTGCAGTTGACGTTAGCCACAGGCAGCGTCTACCCGCACCCGGGACACATTATCTTCGTAGATCGTAGCGTGAATCCCCAGACAGGGACCATTCAGATCGCGGCGGCATTTCCCAATCCCGGCAATGTGCTGCGTCCGGGTCAATTTGGCCGCGTGCGGGCTGTGGAAACGATTCAAAAGAACGCTCTGCTGGTACCACAGCGCGCCGTATCGGAGATGCAGGGTTCCTATCACGTCGCGTTATTGGCCGCGGGAAACAAGGTAAGCATACGCACGGTGACGCCTGGCGTTCGGGAAGGTTCTCTTTGGGTGATGGACGAGGGTTTGCATCCCGGCGATCACGTAGTTGCCGACGGAACCTCGAAAATCCGGGATGGCGAAATGGTCACGCCGAAACCCGTGAGCCCCGAGCCCGAAGGAAAGTCCGTGAACGAGTAAGAGGTAAGATGTCGAAATTCTTCATCAACCGGCCCATCGTCGCGATGGTCATTGCAATTCTCACGGTCATCGTCGGGGCGGTGACGTTTTTGAGCCTGCCGACGGCACAATACCCGAATATCGTGCCGCCCGAGATTCGTGTCACCGCGAATTATCCCGGAGCGGATGCGGTCACATTGGAACAATCGGTAGCAACCCCTATCGAAGAGCAACTCAGCGGCGTGGACAACATGCAGTACATGTACTCCATCAACTCGAGCAGCGGGCAGACGCAGATTTTGGTGGATTTCGATGTAAAGACAGATCCGAATATCGATCAAGTACTGACGCAATTGCGTTATGCGCAGGCAGCGGCGCAATTACCGGCGCAGGTCACCCAGTCGGGGGTGACGGTGCTGAAGTCGCTTTCATCGCCTCTAATGCTGGTGGCGCTATATTCCCCGCACGGCACCTATAACAGCATTTTCCTGGCGAATTACGCCTATATCAATCTTGTCGACCAGTTGACGAGGACTCCCGGAATCGCGCAGGTGCAGGTATTCGGAGCCGGCCAATATGCGATGCGGGCATGGGTCGACCCGGACAAGCTGGCGAGGCTGAATCTTACGGTCCCGACCATCGTACAGGCGTTGCAGGCACAGAATACGGTGAATCCGGCGGGGGCGATCGGCGGCGAACCTGTTCCTTCCGGTCAGCCGTTCACGTATACGGTACGCGCGCCAGGCCGGCTGATTTCACCGGATCAATTTGCAAACGTTATTCTACGGGCCAACCCGGATGGATCGAACGTAAAGTTGGGTGACGTGGCGCGTCTGGAGTTGGGCGCGCAGACCTACAATCTCGCCGGACGCTACAACGGTAAGCCCGCGGCCATCATGGCGGTTTACCAACTGCCCGGTTCAAATGCCGTCGAAGCGGCGGCCGCGCTTCGCAAAGCGATGGCGCAAGTGGCCAAGAAATTCCCACAGGACTTGAGCTATCAGGTCAGTCTGGACACCACCAAGGCCGTTACAGCGGGCATGGAGGAAATTGAATACACACTGTTGGAAGCTCTCGGCCTGGTAGTTCTGGTGGTGTTCATTTTCCTCCAGGGCTGGCGCGCGACGCTGATTCCCCTGCTGGCCGTTCCGGTATCGTTGATCGGCACCTTCGTCATATTTCCGCTGCTGGGCTTCACGGTCAACACACTTTCACTGTTTGGGCTGGTGCTGGCCATTGGATTGGTGGTGGACGACGCCATCGTTGTGGTGGAAGCTGTAGAGCGGCATATCGAAGAGGGGATGTCGCCTCATGACGCCGCAGTGAAGGCGATGGAAGAAGTCGGCGGCCCGGTAGTGGCGATCGCACTGATCCTTGCGGCGGTGTTTATCCCGACGGTTTTTATCCCCGGCATTACAGGGCGGTTGTATCAGCAATTCGCGGTAACCATCGCGATTTCCGTTTTGATCTCGGCTTTCAATGCGCTGTCGCTCAGCCCGGCGCTAGCAAGTCTGATTTTGAAACCGCGCCCGACGACAGAGAAGCGCGGCCCTCTGGCTCGTTTCTTCCGCTGGTTTAATCGCGTGTTCCGGCGAACCACCGATGGGTATGTCCACTTTTCCGGGGTCCTGCTGCACAAAGCGGGGTTTAGCCTGGCGTTCCTGGCGATCGTGGCTGCGATTGCGGTGTTCGTCGGCGGCAAACTGCCGTCGTCGTTCCTTCCTCAGGAGGATCAAGGCTACCTGTTTGTCGCCATGCAACTGCCAAACGCGGCATCGCTGCAACGAACTAGCGAGGCAGCGCGGCAAGTGGAAAACACTCTGCGGCAGACCCCGGGCATCGAAGGCGTGACATCGGTGCTGGGTTTCAGCCTGTTGAGCCGCGTTCAGAACACCTACGGCGCGTTTTTCTTTGTCACGTTGAAGCCCTGGGGCGAGCGGACATCGAAGGACGAACAGTACGCGGCAATCCAGACGAACGTGATGAGAGGCCTATCTAAGCTTCGCGACGGCATAGCGTTCTCTTTTCCTCCGCCGTCAATCCCCGGGATCGGAACCTCGGGCGGCGTAACGTTCATTCTCGAAGATCGATCGGGGCAGGGCGGCCAATTTCTAACAGACAATCTGGACAAGTTCATTGCCGCCGCCAGAAAGAGGCCGGAGATCACCCAGATCAGCACAACCTATTTACCGAGCGTCCCGCAGGAGTTTGTGAACGTGAACCGCGTGAAGGCGATCGAGCAAGGTGTGAACCTCACCGACATTTATCAAACGCTGCAGGCGTTCATGGGCGGGTACCTGGTGAACTACTTTAACGAATTCGGACGCCAGTGGCAGGTATATGTCGAAGCGGAAGGGAAATATCGCACCAGGGCGGAGGATCTGGAACGCTTCTACGTAACCAACAGCAGGAATCAAACGGTTCCGTTGAATACCGTGGCCAGTGTCACGCCGACCAACGGCCCGGAATTTACGCTACGGTACGACGAATACGAGTCCGCCCAGATTAACTGTTCGGCAGCGCCGGGGTACAGCTCCGGTCAAGCGATGAACGCTCTCGAAGACGTGTTTGCCAAGACCATGCCGAATCAAATGGGCTACGACTATTTGGGCATGTCATACCAGGAACAACAGGCGGCACAAGGACTTTCGCCAAGCATCGTGTTTGGCATGTCGCTATTGTTTGTCTTCCTGATTTTGGCCGCGCTCTACGAGAGTTGGTCGCTGCCTTTCAGCGTACTGCTGGGAACGCCAATTGCGGTATTCGGCGCATATTTGGCTCTGTACCTGCGGCATTTCGAAAACAATGTCTACGCGCAAATCGGGCTGGTGATGTTGATCGGTTTGGCGGCGAAGAATGCGATTCTGATCGTGGAGTTCGCCAAGTCGGAGTATGAAAAGGGCAAGAGTGTCGAAGAGGCGGCTCTGACCGGCGCTCGGATCCGGTTACGACCGATCCTAATGACCGCGTTCGCCTTCATCCTCGGCTGCGTGCCGCTGTGGATGGCTTCGGGATCGGGGGCCGTGTCGCGCCAGATTCTGGGGACAGCGGTCATCGGCGGGATGCTGGCGGCGTCGCTGCTCGCGATCTTCCTGATTCCGGTGACATTCGATGTGGTTGAGAAAATATCGCAACGCTTTGGCCAGAAGCATCCGCGCAAAATCGAGGAGCGGGGGGCCGATGAGCCTGCGCATTAACGTAGGCGCAGCAGCGGCATTCGGCATGGCGCTGGTCCTGAGCGGTTGCATCACGGTAGGGCCGAATTACAAACGGCCGAACGTAGCGGCGCCGCCCACGTATCGCGGCCAAGAGGCGCCAGCCAATCCGGCGAACAGCTCATCGTTCGGCGAGGAGAAATGGGAAACGGTCTTTTCCGACCCGGTTCTGCAGGGTCTGATCCGGACCGCGCTGAAACAGAACTACGACATTCGCGTGGCGGCGACACGCGTTCTACAGGCGCAAGAGCAGGTGACTATCGCGCGTTCAAATCAATTCCCGACGGTCAGCGGAGGTCCGGGAATCAGCGGACAACGATCGCCGACGATCGGGCCGATCCCCTCCTACACAGTCTATCTGGCAAATCTGGAAGGCTCGACCTCCTGGGATATCGATTTCTGGGGCAAATACCGCAGGGCGACGGAGGCGGCGCGCGCCTCGCTCCTCTCAACGGAGTGGGCCAGGCGGCAAGTGATCGCGACGGTGGTTGCGAATGTGGCATCGGACTACTTTACGCTCCGCGCCTTGGATCTGGATCTCGACATTTCACAACGAACTCTCGCTTCGGATCAGGAGTCGCTGAGGATCACTCAAACCCTGGAGCAAGGCGGCGGTACGTCCATGGTGGACGTGCTGCAGGCTCAACAATTAGTGGAAACGGCGGCAGCGGCCATTCCGAACACCGAGCGCGAGATTGCACAAGAGGAAGATGCGCTGAGCACCCTGTTGGGAAACAATCCGGGAGATATTCCACGTGGGAGGGCATTGACCGGCGAGCCTCTGCCGGTGACGATACCCGCCGGATTGCCCTCCGCACTGTTAGAAAGGCGGCCGGATATCCGTGAAGCCGAGCAGAACCTGGTCGCGGCGAACGCGAACATTGGCCAGGCAAGAGCGGCGCTGTATCCGAGTATTTCGCTCACCGGGTCCGGCGGTGTGGAAAGTGCCGGCTTGACAAGCCTCTTTAGCGCAGATGCGGGAGTTTGGAGCTTTACCGCGGCGCTGGCGCAACCGATCTTCAACGCGGGCCGTTTGCGAGCGCAAGTGCGGTCATCGGAAGCCCAGGAGCAGCAATATCTACTGACCTATCAACAAACCATCCAACAGGCGTTTCAAAGTGTGGCAGACGCGCTGGTTGCCTACAGCAAATTCCGTCAATACCGCGAGCACGAAGAGCGTTTGGTGGCGGCGGCGCAAGACGCGGCGCATCTGTCGGAAATCCGCTATCGGGGCGGTGTCACCAGTTATCTGGAAGTCTTGACGGACGAAACGAATTACTATTCCGCGGAATTAAGTCTGGCGCAGGCGAGGCTGGATGAACAGCTTTCCCTGGTGCAGGTATATAACACGCTTGGCGGCGGTTGGCAGCAATAGGTTCACTCTGCTTTAGGGCAGGATAGTCTTGATGCCCCCAATCACCGCCTTCTTCATCATCAGCTTCCAAACCGGTTGAGTGGCGGGCTTCACCTTGCGAGGCATGTGAATCGCGGTCGAGTAATACCGTTTCAGCTCGCGAGTAGCGTTCTCCCAGCTCCACCGCTGTGCCTGCGCCTGTGCGCGCTCGCGAAGCGACGGCATATCCGGATCGGACACGGCTCGTTGGACGGCGCGGGCCAGTGCGCCGGGTTCATCGGGGTTGAACAGCAACCCGGTGACGCCGTCCTGCACAATATTTGGTATTCCGCCCGAATTTGCTCCAACGACGATGCATTTCGAAGCCATGGCTTCGATCAGCACCAGGCCGAGGGTTTCGGTTTTTGACGGCAGGATAAGGAGATCGGAAGAGGCCATGGCTTCGGCCAAAGCCCGTCCGGTGCGATAGCCGGCGAAGAAGACGCCAGTGCCGGAGAAATGCTTGCGCAACTGGCTCTCGTGCGGACCGCCGCCGACAACGGCCAAGCGGGCCCGGGGAATCGCTTCGAGGGCAGTGCGAATGTGCTCAATGTTCTTTTCAGGCGAGACTCTACCTACATAAAGCAACAAAGGCGCCTCGGGGTGACCGCCTGTAAGTTCCTCGCGAGTCTCAGAGGAGGCGAACCGGGGATGGAAAACCTCGGCATCGACAGCCGGTGGCCACAGGCGCACACGTTCGATTCCGTGGGCCTGCAACTCATCCACCATTGCTTCCGAGGTGCAAAGGCTCAGGTCCGCCTTATTATGACGCATACGCATCAGCTTCCAGACCGCCGGCTCGCAGCGGCCAAGACCGTAATAGTGCAGATACTTAGGAAGGCGCGTATGGTACGAGACAACCAGCGGAAGGCGCAATACGTCGCTGTAGTATACGCCCGCGACACCCAAGCAGGCCGGATCGGCGGCATGAATGACATCGGGTTTGAAATCAAGCAGGCGATGGCGAATAAAGGGCCGCGGAAAAGAAACGGTCAGCTCTCGATACAACGGAAATTGGATGCCTGGGAGGCGGACGATTTCGGCTCCCTCGTATTCGCGGATGCCTTCGCCGGGAGCGAACACAAGTACTTCGTCACCTTGCCGTTGCAGTTCCGCGATGGTAAATCGAAGACGTGTAACTATCCCGTCGATTTTTGGCAAAAATGTTTCAGTGAAAAACGCAATCCGCATCCCGCTCCCGCAGCCGGCTTAACAACCCGACCTCTCAGTCTAGGTCGACGGCCCATTACAGAGTGATGACGCTGTCTTAACAATTTCAAAGAAACGGTCAAATTCGCGAAATTACGGCACGTCCCTGGGCCGGTATCGAAGAGCCATGGAATAATGAGATAGGCGGAACTGTTTTTTGCCCGGTCTTCCTCTCTCTCTTACAAACGAAGCTCCAGTCCAGCAATCCCGGACGGTCGAATCCGGGGCCGGTTTGGTGAAACGTGCGGTTGATCACGCGTTCCACCGGAGCATGACAGTCTTAGCGATTGAGCAACTGGCAATGGTTATCACGCTGATGTTCGGCGGAGGCGTCCTTCTCCTGTTGCTCGGCACGCAAATTCTCAATTGGTATTGGTTGGCGTTGCTCGGTATTGCCGCCATTGCAATGGGTGCGGTGCGAATGATTTTGAAACGGCCCGCCAGGTACCAGGTAGCGCAACGGCTGGACGGACGGCTCGGATTGCACGATTCAATCGCGACAGCTTGGCACCTGCTTACCAATGAGGCTGGGCACGAGAATCCGGCAGCTCGGTTTCAGATTGACTATGCGGGCAAGCTGGCGGAGACGGTGAATGCGAAAAGAGCGTTTCCGTTTACGGGTCAACGGACCTGGGGGTTGGCCGGTGCACTTGCAGGGTTGGCGTTCGGCCTCTTTGCCGTGCGTTACCTGGTCCAAAATAGTTTGAATCTGGAGCACCCTTTGATCACGGTGCATTTGGAGCCGGTGTTTGAAAATCTCGAACGTAGGCTGAGCGCGGCGAATCACAATCCGAATGCTCCGGGCTTTGCTTCGACAGAGCAGACCGATCCACGCAAAGATGCGACCGGGCAAGACGATGGCAAGACGCAGAAGAGCCTCGACGGCTCCCACGACCCGAACGGTGACCGGCCTGCCGAAGCGGCCAGTGCCAACTCCGCAGCTTCGAATAAGCAGGGCCCATCCGACGGAAAGAAACAGGATGGCAAGTCCGATGGCTCCGCGGGCGGGCAGCAGGAAAATAAACCCGGAGCGGGCGAGACGGCCTCGAGTCAGTCGAACGAACGGACGACCAACAGCCCAACCACTCCGAACACCCGGGAAATCGCGGGTAATCAACAGAACCAACAACCCGGTCTGCTGGACAAAATGAAAGACGCAATGTCGACCCTGCTTTCGAAGATGCGGCCCAACGGCAATTCGCAAAACCAGCAACGGAATTCCCAGAACAAGAGCTCTCAGGATCGACAAACGTCGCAAATGTCACAGGCGGAACGCGACCAGCATGGTCAGTCGCAGAAGTCCCAGGATCAACAAAACAGCCAGGATCCGAATTCCCAGGGCGAAGAACAGGGCCAGACGGCTGAGAAGGCGCAGGCGGCCCAGGGCCACAGTTCCGATCGGCCTTCGGACAAGAATGGATCGGATGCGCACTCCGGAATTGGCCGCCAGGATGGAGCCAAAGATTTGAAGGAAGCCCAGCAGGAAGAAGCCATGGGGAAATTGGCCGAGATTTTCGGGAAACGCTCGGCCGTGGTGAGCGGCGACGTCATGGTGGAGACGCCCTCTGGCAAGCAGCAACTCAAAACTGATTATTCCCAACGCATGGGGAGCCATTCGGATTTAGGCGGCGAGATCAACCGCGACGAAGTGCCTCTGATCTATCAGCAATACGTCCGGGAATATATGGAGCAGGTTCGTAAGCAGGCCAAGAGCGAAAACGTGAATCAGTAGGGACGCAGACCGCCGCCCCCGCTTTATACTGATGTGATGTCTTTCGAGCTTGGTATCGATTATCAGCCGCGCGGTGACCAGGCTACCGCTATCGAACAACTCACACGCGGGCTCTTCGATGGCGAAAAGCACCAGGTGCTACTGGGCGTCACCGGCTCGGGTAAGACGTTCACGATGGCTAAGATCATTCAAGGCTGTGAACATCCGGCCTTGATCCTAGCGCATAATAAGACTCTCGCAGCCCAGCTTTATCAGGAGTTTAAGAACTTTTTTCCCAAGAGCGCCGTTGAATACTTCGTCAGTTACTACGATTATTATCAACCCGAGGCGTATATACCCTCGGGCGATATCTATATCGAAAAAGAAGCCACCATCAACGACGAACTGGACAAACTTCGGCTCTCGGCGACCCGTTCCCTGTTTGAGCGCCGCGACTGCATCATCGTTTCCAGCGTAAGCTGCATTTACGGCCTGGGCTCTCCCGAAGCGTATTACGGAATGCTGCTCATGCTCGAAAAGGGCCAGCATATTTCGCGCAAAGAAATCACGCAACGGTTGGTGGAGATCCTTTATGAACGCAACGATCATGATTTCCGGCGCGGCGTGTTCCGGGTGCGCGGCGATGTGATCGAACTGTTCCCGACATACGACGATAACGCCTACCGCATCGAACTTTGGGGCGACGAGATCGAGTCGCTAAGTCAGATCGATCCTTTGTTGGGTCAGGTGAAGCAAACCTATATGCGTTTGCCGATCTATCCCAAGACTCACTACGTGATGGACGCGCCCACCCGGGAACAGGCCATGCGCAGCATTGAAAATGAACTTCAATGGTGGCATAAAGATCTGGAATCCCGCGGCAAACTGATTGAGGCGCAGCGGCTCTACCAACGCACCATGTTCGATTTGGAGATGATCAAGCAAATCGGCTATTGCCACGGCATCGAAAACTATTCACGCCACTTTTCCGGCCGCTTGCCGGGCGAAGCGCCTCCCACGCTGCTCGATTATCTGCCGAATGACGCGCTGATCTTCATTGACGAGAGTCACCAGACCGTGCCGCAGTTGCAAGGCATGTATCATGGCGACCGTTCCCGCAAGGACGTCTTGGTCGACTATGGATTCCGTCTCCCGAGCGCCCGTGACAACCGTCCTCTCACATTTGAAGAATTTGAAAATCGGGTGAATCAGGTGATTTGCGTATCGGCAACACCGGGTCCTTACGAACTTACCAAGTCAGCCGGCGTCGTAGTGGAGCAGATCATACGCCCCACAGGTCTGGTCGATCCCGAAATCGACATACGGCCCATCAAAGGTCAGGTGGACGACTTATTAAATGAGATCCGTCTGCGCGAAGAACGGAACGAACGGGTGCTAGTAACAACCCTAACAAAACGAATGTCGGAAGACTTGGCCGAGTATTACACAGAAGTGGGCGTCAAATGCGCGTATCTGCATTCGGAGGTTAGTACTCTGGACCGCATAAAGATTTTGCGCGACTTACGGCGCGGCGATTATGATGTCTTAATCGGTGTCAATTTGCTCCGCGAGGGATTGGATTTACCGGAAGTATCGCTGGTGGCCATCTTGGATGCGGATAAGGAGGGATTCCTCCGTTCCAGCGGGTCGTTGATCCAAACAATTGGTAGGGCCGCGCGCAACCTGAATGGCCGGGCCGTGCTCTACGCGGATGTGATGACGGCCAGCATGGAACGGGCAATTCGCGAAACGGATCGCCGCCGGGCCCTCCAACAGGCGTACAATGAAGCCAATCATATTACGCCGCAAACCATTCTTAAGCCGATCGATTCTAATCTTATAGCTATCTCCGAAAGCGATTACATAACTGTCCCTCTCGATCCAGAACCCGAGCCAGGCACCGAATTGACGCCCGAGCAGCGCGATTCTCTAATAGCCGAACTCGAGTTAAAAATGCGTGAAGCTGCCAAAAGATTCGAGTTTGAAAAAGCAGCGCAGTACCGTGACCGTGTTAAAGCCCTGAAAGCGAGCGGAGTCTATGAAACGAGTGCTGCAAGTCGGCCTGGTGGTGGAGGGTAATTCAACCAGGTCAGCGATTTTGCGACTGCCGAAATTGGCGGATGAGATCGGCCCGATCAAATCCGGATTGCTTCGCGTGGCCAAACGAGTTTCCAATTTCCTGCACGCGGGCTACGCCGTTTCCAAATATTCCGAATTGCAGTCGGCGCGGGTGATTCTGATCCGCGTACCAGACTCGATTGTGCCCCGCATCGTCCATGAGATCTGCGACTCGGAGCTGCAACTCAAGGACATGGTGTTCGTACTTTGTGAGACCTGGTTATCCAGCGACGATTTGCGGTGTCTCGAATCCCGCGGGGCTCAGGTTGCGAGTCTGGTCGACGTGCCGGGCGGCCGCCGGAACTGGTATATCGTAGAAGGCCACCCCAATGCCACCCGCCACTTGCGCCGGGTTCTTGAAATCTCCGATGCGCGCGCTCTGGAGTTGCGCCGCGGGACCAAGCCGCTCTATTTCGCCGCCTGTTTGTTCGCCAATGTGCTCGCTCTTCCATTGTTTCTGAGCGCCGAGCAAGAGCTGCGAGCCGCGGGGATCACCGGCAACAACATGTATACAGTGCTCGATGATATGGGTCGCGGTATGTTACGTGATTTTGCAAACGGGGCGCGCACGCCTTGGGGAGGACCGCTGGCCGATTGCCCTCCGGAAGCGGCCGCGGCATATATGGCGGCACTGCGTGAAAAAGATCCTGAACTCACCAACCTGCTGGAGGATCAGCTCAGCCTCTCGCGCCGCCTGCTCTCCCATTCGAAGAAACCTGTCGAGGATGCCACGTCCGAACGCATTGCGGCACGCGTTCTGCCAAACTCGTAAGTTGGCAATGCATAAGAGATTTCAGTGGAGATTGAAGCAGCGGGAGATCATGCTAGGCGATCGAACGCTGCTGATGGGCATTTTAAATCTAACTCCGGATTCGTTTTCGGATGGTGGGCAGTATAGCGATCCGGATCGAGCCCTCGCTCGGGCGATCGAATTGGAAGATCAAGGGGCAGACATCCTGGACATTGGCGCCGAATCCACCAAACCTGGCTCCGCGCGCATTTCGGAAGCGGAAGAGTTGCGGCGGCTGATCCCGGTCTTGAAGCGCCTGCACGGCAAACTTACGATCCCGATTTCCGTCGACACGTACAAATCCGGAGTGGCCGAGAAGGCCATCGAACACGGAGCCGAAATCATCAACGACGCGACAGGCATCTTGCTTGACCCGGCTCTGCCGAAAGTTGTAACGAAATATGACGCGGGACTCGTCGTCAACCACATGCGCGGGACACCCGAAACGTGGGCCAAGCTCCCGCCTATCCGGGATCTGATGCGGTCAATCTCGATTGACCTCGAAGCGTCGTTGCACCGCGCCCGCAACAGCGGGATTCAGAAGCACCAGTTGGTCATCGATCCGGGTCTCGGTTTCGGTAAGCGCCGCGAACAAGACTCGGAAATCATTGCCAACCTCGAATTGCTTCGCGTTTTTGATCTGCCGATCCTCATAGGACCGTCGCGAAAGACCTTTCTCCGGAAGGAGAATGACTTGGCCACCGAGTTCGCAACCGCCGCCGCGGTGACTGCCTCCGTTCTACATGGCGCGAATATCGTTCGCGTGCATGACGTGGCCGCCATGAAACCGGTTCTCGAAGTGGCCGACGCAATCCGCGAGTCGGTTCACGAAAACGACGAACCCCGCTAACGCTGGCACTTGGGGCAGAAATGCGTCCCGCGCTGTGCGACGACGATGCGGCGTACCGGCGTGCCACAGATTAGACAGGGCATACCCGTTCGGCCATAAACCTGATGCATAACCTGAAAGCTGCCGCGCTGGCCGGCGGCGTCGACGTAATCGGAAATGGAGGACCCGCCCTGCTCAATCGCCGTGCGCAGTAGGGGACCGATCTCGGAGTGGAGCGTGTGCGCACGTTTTTGCGAAATTCCGCTGGCGAGCCTGCGAGGATGGATGCCGGCGCGAAACAGCAGTTCATCCACGTAGATGTTTCCCAATCCACCGAATATAGATTGGTTCAGCAGCAGCGGCTTGATCCGCGTCCGGTGCGCTCGCAAGCGTTCGTAGAACTCGTCGAAACTGACTTCAAGCGCGTCCGGGCCGATCCTGTCGAGTTGCTTCGGAAGGCTGGCGTAATATTCAAAGCGGCCGAATTGCCGAATATCGTCGAAGACGAGACGCCCTGAATCCAATTCCAGGATGGCGCGCGCATGCTTACCCGGAACTGCGTTCCATAGCAGTTTGCCGGTCATTCCCAAATGAATATAGAGCAGTCCGGAATCCAGTTCAGCCAAAATCTGCTTGCCGCGCCGGCGCAAGGCCACGATCCGCCGTCCGGCGAGGAGCCTCGCTGTCCGGTTGATATCCCCGCGCGTTACCAAGTGCGACGAAAGGATTGCACTCGCGATCGTTTGTCCTTCGAGATGCGCCGCAAGCGAACGGACTACAGTCTCAACTTCGGGAAGTTCTGGCAAACCCTTATGGTATGTCGACGAGGACGTCGCCCCGTTCCAGACTCACCGTGTACGTCGAAATGGTCAGGTCCTCATCGGCGTCATTCAAGCCCGTGCGGCAATCGAATTCGAAAGCGTGCCACGGGCACGTCAACCTGTTTCCGTGAAGAGTCCCCTGCCCCAGCGGTCCTCCGGCATGTGGGCACGTACCGTCGACGCAGAAGAGCTTCCCATCTACGTTGCAAACCGCATAAGGCATCCCTTCAATGAAAATCTCAGATACGGTCCCGGCGGCCGGCGCCTCGATCGCGGAACATATTTTTTTGTTGGCCATTTTTGTTCTACTACGAAGTTTGACACGACTGTTTCAATGCTTCACAATGGAGAGCGTCTACCCACCCTTGCGGATGTGGCGGAATTGGCAGACGCGCATGATTCAGGTTCATGTACCCGAAAGGGTGTGGAGGTTCAAGTCCTCTCATCCGCACCATAAGTTCACTATCTTCTTATTTTGACCGACCGCCGGCGCGTGTCTCAATATTGCAAAGTTGCTCCAGGGAGACGCGCTCGCCGCTCGGCCCCAAACGAAAAGCAGGATTGCAATCACCAGGACCAGTAGGCGATTGCGGAGCGCATAATCGACTACGGCACGGATCATTTTATTGCGTCACCGCGCTTTCAAGAACCAGGGCGCGCTCCACTACTTTCTGGCCGGGGCCAATTCCGGAACGCACCTCCTGGAGATTATTCGGCAGCATGTCGCCCGCCTCCACCTCAACGCGCCGGAAGTGGTTATCGCCAGCCGGCACATAAACCCAATCGCGGTCATGCAAATGGAGTATCGCCGCCGCCGGTACGGTGGCTTCCACTTGGCTGCTCTTCCCGAAGAAAACCGCGGTCGCAAACATTCCCACGCGCATGTTGCCCGGGTTTTGCAATTGAATGCGGACCTTAGCCGTTCGAATGGCCGGATCGAGAATCGTCCCGATATTGCTTATGGTCCCGTGGTACAAGCGATCCGGATAGCCGCTCAGCTTCACGTCGGAGCGATCGCCCAGGCGCACCATCGGCAGGTCGTTCTCATACACGTCGCAAACCACCCACACATGGGTCAGATCCGAAATCGTGAAGAGCCCAGCCTGCTGGTTGTCCGGGGTCTTCACGTTGGAATCCTTGGTGACCTGCTGATCGACAATCGTTCCGGTAATCGGAGCGTAGATATTCACTATGGGATCGCGATGGTTGACATCAGCGCCGACAATATGAAGATGATCGATGGCGACGTTCAGGTCGACTTTGGCCTTCTGCTCGACACTCTGAGCTACCTGATAATCGGCTAACGCAATAGCGCCATGCTCATAGAGAATCTGTGAGCGGTCCAGTTGCTTATGCGCCAGATCTTCATCCGCTTTAGCGTGATCGTAAGTTTGAAAGGCGGCGGCGATATCGTCGCTCAAAATGCGCAGCAGCAGCTGTCCTTTAGTTACAAAATCGCCAAGCTTCGCGCGGATATCGATGACTCGTCCCGCGGCGAGCGAGATGACAGGCACGTTGTACGAAACGTCCGGATTGACCACGCCCGTAGCGCTCAGCGTGGGAATCACATTGCGGCGCCCCGCCACAACCACCGGGAACTGCCTTGCATCGTTGACCTGAATCAGACCAACGCCGGTTTCCTCTTCCACTTGCGCCGGAGGAGGCGCCGCGGCGGCCGCATCCACTTTAGGCGTCGAGCCGCAAGCGCCCAGCACCAGCGCAGCGCATAGCGTTACTCCGCCTAACCAGAAAAATTGTACGCGCTTCATCACATTACCTCGCGTCCCACGGCATAATTCACTTGGTTAGCGGCGGAAAGATATGCGCCCACCAGCATCAAATAATTCAGCTCGGTATCCCGGTAGGCCTTCTCCGCATCCAGGAATTCGAGCAATGAGGCAGCACCGTGCAGATAGGAAAAAGCTACCTTGTCCCTCACGTCCAGCGCTTCCTGCAGATACTTTTGTTTGTATGGCTTCAATAGTTCCAGCGTGCTTTGGACTGTCATGTACGCGGAATCGACATCGTGATACACGGCAACCTGAGCCGCGGTCACCAGTTTTTCGTTCCGCGCAATGTCCAATTGGGTCCGCACCTTTTCTCCTTGATTCCGGTCGAAGATGCGCAGCGGAATGGTGACGCTGAATCCGATGTACGTGTTCAAAGGCGGAGCCTGGTGCGAACCGTCCATCCCAAACGTCGGGTCCGTGCTCCCATTCGCGATGGTCAGGCGATGATCGGTGCGGGCTCGTTCCAAGCCGGTCACCGCTTCCTTCAGATCCGGCCGTTGATCGATTGCCACTTGACGGAGATCCGCGATCGGCTTCAAGTTTTCCTGGAAGTCGAAATTTTCGACGATGTCGAACTGATCCACCGGCGTATGATCGTCTAGCAAAGCGATCAGATCGATCTTCGCCGTCCGCAGGCTGACCACGGCGTTTTGCAGGTCCGATAAATACTGAACCCGCTGCACTTCAATCCGTTCGAAATCGACCTGAGCAATGTCGCCGGCCTGGTAGCGCGTCTTGGCTATGTCGATCTCTTTGTCGTAATAAGTCAAGTTGTCCCTCGCCACCTGCACCACTGCCTTTGCCTGCAAGACTCGGACGAACGCGTCGCGGAGATTGAACATCAGGTTCCGCTCCAGATCGTTCTGCGTTTCCGTAGTGATTTGGGTGTTCTCTTTGGCGTCCTCCAACCGCAGCTCGCGTTTATGTTCCCGCTCATGCAGATAACTGATGTCTCCATACGCATACGTCTGCCATAAGGGACGGAACGGCGATCCGGAGAAGGGTGTGATCTGGTCTAATCCAAGAGTCAAGTCCGGATTGGGACGCAGATACGCCGTAACCTCCTGGGCTTTCGCCTCGTTAATCGTTGCCTCCCCGGCCAACAACGTTGGATTGTTGGCTCGAAATCTTGCCTGCGTCTCCTGCCATGTAAGTGCTTGCGGCGAGCCGGGAGCTTGCGCCAGGCAGCCGGTTGCAAACAGGAGACCGGCATACAAACGCCATCCAAATAGGCGCTGCATATCTCCTCCTAACGTTTTTTAATTTTGGGTCGGCACTAAGCGGGAAAGACGGGAGGAGAACGGCCTGCACCGTGGGGAGCGTTTCTGCTCAGGGTGGACAGGGTGATGATAATGACAAAGGCAAAAAAGCAAAACGTGAAGATCAGTTGGCAGAAACTGGCAATCAGCGGGCTGTCCATGGTCTCGTACAGCCGCATCAGGTCGTCGTTTTGTTTCTGCCCGTTGTTGCTTCCGTTACCATGCCCGTGCTCGAGCTCTGCGTTCAGGTGCTCGATGCGCAGAATGTCATCGGTGGCGGAGATGTAAGGGAACAGCGCAACTATGATCAGCGCCACGCCGCACACGTGGAGCCATCGCGGCCCACGTGTGCATCTGCGCCCAAAAAACTCGGACCGGATTGTGCCGCTCAGGGCTAAAAGCCCCAACAGCGCCCAGACCAAATTTAATGCGGTATCGAAGTGCACTTTGTTCTTACGGTAACACGTCAAAATGCCAGTTTCCGTCGATCGCAAAGACCGCACTGTGCTCGTCTTACTAGGCTGAACTCAGCCTAGTAAGCTGAATGGAACCTTAAACGCTTCTAAAAGCATCAATCGTTTGAGGGACATGGTTCGCAAACTTAGCCTTGCACCGGAAAACCGGCGGAATGTACGGAAGATTATTGCGATCGTTCTGTTTTTCGCAGGATACTGTTGCCTTGTCCCGGCGAGCGTCTCGGCAGCCGATGTTCCCCTTCGGAAACCCGAGGTCATTTCCCGGCAATCCGTGCAGCCAAAATACTATTGGCGCACCGTTGAGATTCAAGGCGCCGGGACACAGGGTGGCGCGCAAATCGTTACGCTCTTCTGCCATATGGAATCTGCCGGATCGGACGGCGCAAGAGAAGTGCCCCTTGTGGCAATCCTTCGCGACACTTTAGGCGACGACGACGTCAGGAGTGATCGGCTAAGATACGTCTGGCTTCTCAGCTACGTCCATCCAACGTTGGGCCAGCAAGCCTTGTCGGCGGTTCCGTTTTTCTACTGGCGTGTCGGGAGCGGAACGAAATCCGTCAAATATAAAGTCCCGAAACCCCTCATCGATATCTCGCAGCCGACCGGTCCTATCGTGTCAGGCGTTACTCACGACATCTTGCAGTGGTCGCTGTTCGACCCTATGATGATGCCCGTCCGCGCCAGTTCCCGGACTTTCCGGACAAACGAACTGGATAATGAACGGCTGCACCTGGAAGAAGCCGTTGGATACCTTCGGGAAGCTCCGGCCTCCGCCGGCGGATCGATGGACTCCTCAGGGCTGACGCAAGCCGAGTTGAATACCGTCATTGCGCGCCTTTCGCTGCGTACCAATCTTCTGGGCGGCCTGGTGAGCGCTCAACGCGCAGAGAAAATGGGCGAGACGGACGGGTTCGAGCAGGAAGCCATTCGAAGCCGCAACATGGAGACGCTACGGGAAAGCGCCGAGAAAGCAGGCCTGATCCTGGAGCCGATTAGCTTGGCTGGCCATAACAGCCAGTACGCTGTATTGTGGTATCCGGTGAACGTGCAGTTCGCACGCTCCGATTCGCCTTTGTACACGGTTTGGAAAATTTTGAGCATTAGCGATCCCGCGAAAGACCGGCGGCTTCGCGATTGGCAGGGACCCCGCTTTGAACGAACGCTCGATTCCAACGGATCGCTGCTTCCCGAAGGCACTTCGGGAGCCCCTGTGGAACTGATCCCTCTAGCTGTTTACGGGATGAATTACCCCACCAGGCCCCTGCTGCTGGCTGACTTCCGCGACACGCATCGGGTCCGGCTCCGTGAAATGACACAGCGCGTGGTCGACGACAGCGCGAGTGGAATCCTGGGCCTGTCACATTTCACAAATTGGTACTTCTTCGCCGGCGAGGGTTTTTTCGAATTCTTACAAAGCCATCGCGGAGGCGCTGTGAAACGTTTAGCCCGGTTGGACTGTTATTCGCAGTTCCGAGTGGAGTTGAGCCTCGACCATAGTCTGGACCCAGCCTTGCGGAAGGAAATGGAAAAGCACGTTGGATCCATGGCGTTGAACCCGCTCGAAGTTGCACCCGGGCTTGAAATCGCAGTGGCTCAGGGACACTATCTGGCGCTCACAGCGGACGCGGACGCCGGCACAAAGAGCAAGCTCGCCAAACACCTGGAGAATGACCGTCGCGTGGAGCTGGCTGAATTCGGAAGGACCGATAGGCAGCGGCTTTCCGATGCCCTGCTCCATCAGGCGAGTTTTGGAATTTATGCCCGGCGCGCAAAAGAGAGTAGCATAACTACTCTCAAGTTGGCTCGCGATCGGCGCATCGATTACAATCTGGCTTTCCTGGACGCCTTGGTGCAGGCCGGCACCGATCCCGAAGTAACCTATCCCGTGGAAAGAATTCGGGAGTCGGTGAACACGCTCGCCGAGTTGACGCCCGGCGTAACTGCACGAAATGTTCGTGCACACGCCGCGGCGACCATTAACACGTTGAAGTCCCTCTCCTCTGACCCGTTGCTCCAAGCCGATTGCACGCGTGCCGCAGCGGACATAAAGGCCGGTCCCAGATTGCTCGATCTCGATGCCGGCCTGGTCTCTTCCCGATCCGATACCGCATCTGCCCATGAGGCGGATGACGCGAAAGCGTCCGACCCGACGAAGTGAAACGGGTGTTCCGTTGGCTCGCGCCGCTGGTCTTCGCCAGCTTGATTGCGGCGCAGCCGGTCCCTCATTCGGATCGGCATGATCGGCGCCTACTGATCCTCAAAGTCGACGGGCTCGGCGCCGACCGGCTCTACGACGCCATGCGGGAGATCGATCCCACTACCGGCAAGTCTCGTCTGCCCTGGATGTCGTACGTCTTCGCCGAACATGGAACCATATTCGACAACTTCTACACGCGCGGCATCAGCCTCTCTGCGCCGTCCTGGTCGATGCTCGACACCGGCCGGCACGGCATAATTCGCGGCAACGTGGAGTTCGACCGCTACACCGGTCACACCTATGATTACTTGAACTTTGTCCCTTTCTACCTCGGCTATGCCCGCAAGCTTCGTGTGGACATGCCGGGCGTCGAAGTTCTGGATCGCGCAGGCATTCCTCTGGTCTCCGACCGCTTCCCACTGCGACAAGTGTTCCAAGCCCCTCAACTGTTTCAACGAGGTGTTGATTGGACCAGCCTGTCGCACGCGCTGGAACGCCATTTCTCCGGAAAAGCGGTCATGTCCATGATAGAAGGTAGCGGCAGTCCGTCGATGGACGAGACACTCCTTGCGCAAGAAGTCGCCGATGTCAAGACTGCCATCGCTGAACCGGAGATCTTCTACATCGACTATTACACCGGCGAAATCGATCATGTGGGTCACGCGAACAACGATCCGGCTGCCTTGATGGCCCAACTGAAACATCTGGATGCGCTGGTGGGTCGTCTATGGGCGGCTATCCAGTCAAGCCCGTTGGCGCAAGACACCACGGTGGTCATGGTTTCCGATCACGGCATGAACAATGTCCCGGGAATCGCCAGCCAAGGCTTCAGCCTTTCGGACTTTTTCGGCAGCCCGCAAGGTGGCGCCCATCACGTCATCACCGACCGTCACCAGCTTAGTGACTACAAACTGGCCGGGCTCAACCCTTTAGTCTCGCGCGTACCGATGGAAAGCAAAGCTTCCTTCTATCTCAAAGGCGAGACCAATCGCTATCCGACCGCCTGGCTGGATGTAGATGGAAATGAGCGGGCCTCCGTGTGGTTGCGCAACAGCGACTTGAACAAGATTCATATTCTTCTTCTGCAGTTGGCTCGCACAGATCTTGCACCGGAGATACGACGAGCCGCCGCAGAGTGTCTGGATGAAACCATAGACCGCCATCGCGCCGCCTGGACGGCCACTGCAAACGAGTTGGATCAGGAGATGCGGGCATTGGCTCAGCGCATCGATGAACGGAAGGCCGAGGGGCTTAAACGGACGCGCACTGGCCATCAGGCCGATCGGCTCCTTGACGAACTCGACGATTGGCAAAGAGAAGAGCGTGAATACACCAGCTATCTAACTCACCTGCGCGGCTTGCTCGCGTTTCGAGCGGACCCGGCCAACCCGTTCAAGCAAAAGATCTCTGATTTGGTTCCGGAATTGGTTCTGGGCGATCTAAATACTGTCGGGCAGCTTCAACATTACATCGCCGGCCCCGCTGAAAATGGCTTGGTGCTGGATACGGCAGGACACCTCGATGAGGATCGGTCCTTCCGTCACGTCGATTATTTTTCAATGCTGGCCGCACAACGCGTGCACAACAATCCGCAACCCACCGTCTCCCCGCGCCCCATCGATTTCATGGCCATGGCTCTCGCAAATGGCGATTACTGGCTGTACGGGGATGAGGATAAGCAACTCATCATCCATGTCGGCCCGGACGGAAGGATTTCGGTTCAGCCAGTTCAAAATCTAAAAGAGGAAGACGGCCATTTGCAATTCCAGAAGCAGCCCTGGTGCGCCGGCCTGCCGTTGCATATTTTTGAAGATCCCGCGCTGCATTTGCCGCCGGGCGCGGACCGCGCTGCGTGGCTATCGGAACCACACACGGAGCGCGAATGGATGGACGCGATTCACAAGACCGAATACTCGAATGGGGTGATCAGCATCACCGAGTATTTCTCGCCGGTCGGCACAAATGTTCCCGGTCCTCCGGGTATCAGTCCCATCTTGCTGCGTTACGAGCGCCGGCGCCGGGAACTGGTCCAGCCCGATTTCGAGGTATTCGCCGCCGACCATTGGAATTTCAATGTCCGGGACTTCAACCCCGGCGGCAACCATGGAAGCTTCCTCCGTATTTCAACCCATTCAGTCTGGATGATGGAGGGCCGCGGAGTGCCCGTTCACACCGTGATCCAAGAACCGTACGATACGCTGAACTTCGCCTCGACGATTCTCAGCGTCGCGGGCCGTACGCCGCCTATGCCCGATCGCGTCGTTCTTCAGTAACCAGTAACGCTCAGTCTGGTTCATTCGTATCGCAAAGCTTCGAGCGGTTCGATCCCGGCAGCCCGGCGCGACGGAATCCAGCACGCAAACAGGGCAACGGCTGCCAGAAAGATCGGTACCAGCGTGAACGTCAACGCGTCATGCGGTTGAACGCCGTAAAGGAACGACGCCGAAACTTTGGAAGCCATCCACGCAACTGAAGAACCAATTCCTATCGCAATCGACACCAGCAGCATGCCTTGTCCGATGATGAGCCGTTGAATACCGCCGCTCTCCGCGCCCACTGCCAAGCGGATTCCGATCTCGCGCTTGCGACGGCTAACCGAATAGTTCATTACCCCATAAAGTCCGACGCCTGCCAATAGCAAACCGATGATTCCGAAAATGCCAAAAAGCGTACCGGCCAATCGCGGCAGAAAAAGCGCACTATCGAAGTGCTGTTTCATGGTTTCGGCGTTAAAGATCGCGAGCGTGGGATCCAGCGTGTGAATCGTATTGCGGAGCGCGCCCGCGAGCCGGCCAGGGTCTCCGCTTGTGTAAACCAGGATAGAGTACCCCATCAAAGATGGATCGGAAGCAATGCTTTGCGCGAGGGATCGGAAGAGAACAGGCCGAACATTCTCGCCTAAGGTCCGCGACTTAATGTTCTTCACAACTCCAATAATTTGGTACGTAAAGCCGCCGCCGCTAATGTGCTGCCCAATCGGATTCTCGTGCGGAAACATCCGTTGCGCCAGGGCTTCATTCACCACCGCTACTTTGGGTCCAGTAGCATTCTCATTCTCAAACTCACGGCCGGATAGCAAGGGTATCCCCAGCGTTTCAAAATAGCCGCGAGTAGCCATATATAAGTCGACAATCGGCGCCTGCGGGGCCGCTGGCCGCCCTTCTACATGGAACCCGTCGCTCCGATTCCCGCCGGATAGTGGCACGCCATCGGTACACGCGGCCGAACGAACACCAGGTACTGCGGCCGCCGCCTGGCGAGCGTTGCTAAGGAACTGCACAACGCGCTGAGGTGTATACCCGTGCAGCCGCGGGTCAACAGACATCATCAGCACGCCCTGCGAGCGAAACCCGATGTTCATTCCCACGGCCGCTTGAAGGCTGCGCAAGAACAGTCCGGTGCCGCATAACAGAACAAGCGACATCGCAACCTGCGAAACCGTCAGCACGTTGCGTAGAGTCCACCGCCGTCCAACGCGTGCGAGGGCGTCTTCGCCTTTCAATGCGTTCGCCAATAGCGGACGTGAAGCCGCCCACGCCGGAACCACTCCGAACAGCAAACCCGCACTTACACTGAGGGCGAATGTGTACAGTAACACCCTCCAATCCACAGTCACGGCAACGTCGAGCGGCACGGGAGCGGGAAGACGCATACTCGATAGAGCAGACGTCGCCCACAGAGAAAGAACCACGCCAAGCACTCCTCCACCCAACGCAAGGAGTACGCTTTCCGTCAGTATCTGACCCATTAATTGGCCGCGTGTAGCTCCAATCGCTAGGCGCACTGCCATCTCGCGCTGACGGCTCGCAGATTGCGCAAGCAACAAATTGGCAACGTTCATGCAGGCAATGCTCAGAACCAGCAAGACCACCGCCGTTAACACGACCAGGAACAATGTCACTATCGGACGTTCTCTCGGAGGGAGCGAGCCTGCTTGCTCAAAACGAAAGCCCCGATTCTTCTCTGCGACCGGATACGCGTGAGCCGCCCTCCGCCCCAGAACCTTCAATTCCGCCGCAGCTTGCTCCCGAGTCGTTCCAGGCTTCAGGCGCGCAACAACGTTAAGCCAATTGTAATCGCGCGAAACATAGTTGGCGGTGTTGGGCAGTAACTGGTCCAACTCGCCCAGCGGTACCCAGAACTGCGTGTACAGAATTTGATCGAGACTTCGGAATGACCGCGGAGCGACACCAACCACCGTGAACGGCCGGCCTGAAAGGATGACCCGCCTGCCGGCAATATTGCGGTCTCCGCCAAAGCGCCGTTGCCACAAGTCATAGCCCAGCACAACCACGGGCAGCCGGTCTTCGCTCTGCAGGAATCCGCGCCCTACAGACATGCCGAGGCGCGTCACGTCGAAGAAGTTCGTCGTCGCCGCCTGCCCCCAAATCCGCTCCGGCTCGCCTTTGCCTCCAATCGATGCGGGAATCAAATCGTAGTAAGCCGCAATGCCGGAGAAAGACTTGGCCTGCTCGCGGATGTCACTAAACAGCGGCCAAGTAAATTCATTGCTATCGTCGCCGAATTGCGTGGTGTGCAGTGCGAGCAACGTGCCAGGATCGCCCACCCGGGGCGACTGCAAGACAAATCTGCTCACCATCGAAAAAATCGTGGAATTAGCTGCGATTCCTAGCCCAATGGAAATGATTGCCGCCGCCGCAATGCCAGGTGACTGGCGGATGCGCCTCAACGCGTGGGTGCCGTCCTGTCGCAATGATGGCATGGGAACTCTCTCCGTAAGCCTGTTGTTACGTTACGGGCAATCCGATTGTTCCCGAGAAATTCTTACCAAGCCTGTCGATAGAGCTCTATGATCTCGTCCGCCGCCGGAACCACTGGATTATTCTCTGGGCTTCCTGAGGCCAACGCGTCATCCGCCATTTTTCTCAGGTGCGATTCGAATGCGGTTCGATCGACTTTCAGCGCATTGCGCAGCTTAGGAATGCCCAGTTGGGCATTGAGATTCTCCAGTCCTTCGACAAGCACTGCGCAGGCGTGTTCGTCGGTCACGCCGCTTTCGCAAAACCCGATTTCACGGCTGATCCGGGCATATCGAGCAGGCGCGCCCGGAAGCGAGAACCGCGTCACGGCTGTTAGCAGCACAGCGTTCGATAAGCCGTGCGGCAAATGGAAGATCGCCCCGATCGGCCGGCTCATCCCATGAACAAGACATACGCTGCTGTTGCTGAATGCCATTCCACCCTGGCAGGCAGCGAGCGCCATCGCCTCCCGCGCCCGTCGATTATCGGGTTCCCGAAAGGCTGTGAGTAAGTGATGGGCGGTGAGTCGAATGCAGGACAGCGCCAGCGGGTCCGTCATGCCGTTGGAGCGCTTTGATACGAATGCCTCCATTCCGTGAACAAGCGTATCGACGCCGACATGGGCAGTCAGGTTGGCGGGCATCGTGAGGGTCAGCTCGTAGTCGACGATGGAGACGCTCGGCATCAGATTCGCGTCCAGCATCATCATCTTCACCATTCGCTGCGTGTCCGTGATCACCGCGGCCTTAGTGGCTTCGCTGCCGGTCCCGGCCGTCGTCGGTATCACGATCAATGGCAGCCCACGATTTGGGATGTTCCCATAGCCCTGGAACGCTGAAATTGGTTGCGCATTAGTCGACGCGACACCGATGACCTTCGCCGCATCAATGACGCTGCCGCCTCCAACCGCGACAATCGCTTCCGCCTTACACGTCCTCAGGCATGCGAGGCCGGCGGCAACGTTCACGTCTGTGGGGTCGGGCTGTACGTCCGCAAAAACTGTCGCCTCGACGCCCGAGCCCTTCAAGCGCTCTTCGAAATCCTGGATGATTCCCGCATCTCTCAAGCGCTGGTCTGCCACAAGAAGTGTTCGCGAGACGGAAATTCGACGCAATTCATCGCTCAACCGGAATCGCGAGCCCGCTCCAAACAAGATGCGCGAAGGTGTGTCGAAAATCGCTTCCATTTCAAGACCACTTAAGAAGTATTTTGGAATCGATCGCCGCCGGATCGAACTCAATGGCGAATCCTGGTCCTTCCGGCAGCGCGAAATGCGCTCTCACCGGTACCGGCGGCTGCTTCTCGAAATGATAATAGTTCTTCATTTTATTTATCAGGTATTCGGCAAGCGGGAACGTCATCGGCGATTGACTCGCAATCACATGCAAAGCGGCATGGATGCTGTGACCATGCGGAATCACGTGGACGTCATGCAGGGACGCTACGGTCCCAATCTTCAATAGCTCCGAAATGCCTCCACACCATTCCGGGTCCGCCTGCACCACGGAAAGCGCGCCAGCCTGGAGATACCGTTCCACTTCCCATCGGCCGTAGAAGTGCTCACCCGAAGCAATAGGAATCGTGGTGCTCCGCCGCAACGTCGCAAAACTCTCCAGCTTCTCGGGATGCGTCGACTCTTCCATCCAGTAAGGGCGGTACCGCTCCACCTGATGCGCCCATTCCAGCGCATAATCGAGGTCCCATCCGCTAAACGAGTCGAACATAATCTCCGCATCATCGCCCAACGTTTCTCGCAAGATGCGCACAAGTTCCACATTCTTGCGCATGCCCTCCGGACCCGAGCCTGGACCATAGCCTATGAACCATTTCTGGTAGCGATAGCCTTCCTTCTGCACGAGCAGACATCGCTTTCGTACCGCCTCAGGCTCTAGCGAGAAGCCCAAACAACTGGCATATGCTTCAACGGAGTTACGAGTCGGGCCGCCAAGTAATCGGTAGACCGGTACGCCATAATGTTTGCCGCGAAAATCCCACAGCGTGTTATCGACGGCGCTGATGGCCATCATAAAGATGCCGTCCCGCGAATGACGATTGGAGCGATACATCTCATCCCAGAGCGCTTCGCCACCCAACGCATCCTTGCCGATTAGAAACGAACGAAGGTCTTGATCGACGATCATCGCCGCTTCGCGGTCGATCGGTCCGTAAACGCCGGATGCTCCTGAAGCGGTCTTGATAGTCAGGTAGATGGCTTTGATGGTTCGCTTCTGCTCTTTGCCGGGGACGTCGCGATATGGTTTACGGCGGAGCTCGTCATACACGTCCAGCGGATCGACTTGATATTGCTGATTGACTCCGGCCTGCGCTTCATAATGACCGGTGAACTCCCAGAATTCCAAATCGGCGATCTTCGAATCTCGATTAGGCGGATCCCGTTCTCCCGATTCCTGCGCGCTTGCACAACCGGCGAAAGCCGCCGCGCCTAAAGCGAAAAGATCTCTTCGAGTTGGGGACAGAGCACTTCCCTCATTCATTCTCAAAACTCTAGTCAACTCTCATTCGATAACCACAACTTCGTGATCCCACACGGGCCCAGTCTCGAAATGAGACCAGCCGTCCTTCAGTTCCACAGGAGCGATTCGCCCGGCAACCAATAGCCGCGCCCGAGATCTTGACACGTCCTGCGGCAGCCGAACCCGAATTGATAATGGACCGGCTTGCACTAGATCGTCCAGCGGCGCGCGACCCGACCCCGCGGCCGTAAGGTTGACCAGATGCAGCACCAGCCTTCCCGGCTGACTGTACAGGCTACAATCGATAAGCCCGCGCCCATCCACATGGAGAGGAATGCTCTCGCCCGCGGCCCAGCGAATCAGGTTGATGAGCAGATCACCGTGATCGGGCGTCGCATAACGTCCATAGCGCCGATCGATGTCAGCCGGCAGAAATGCCACTCGATCCCGAATCACTAAGCCCGGTATGTCCGTCTTCGGGCGCCGCATCCAAGCGGTTTCAGGCGGGTATATCGGGAATTCCGGGATAAATGTGAGTGGAACAATCGCGCCGATCGCCACACGAAGGGGCTGCAAGATACCCCCAAATGGCAGGATGTCCGTTTCATCGAAGCCTCGCAAAGCCGCATGACGAGTACCCACAATCGGTGGCTCCTTACCGGTCTCCGGGCCCCAAACACGCGATCGCAACTCGGGCGAGAGCCGCAGATAGGTATGCACAGTGCGCGCCATTGATTGGCGCTCCACGCTCGACCACTCGGCCGATGATGTCGCAACGTTCGCTCCGAAAAGATCTCCCAACGCAAAATCGTTTCTCGTCGTTCCGGACTCCCCATAGAGGCTTGTCGATCCGGTAGCAATCAACGAACCACCCTGCCGGACGAAATCGCGGATCGCAGCGCACTGCGTATCCGAGAGAACGGCAATGTCCGGCAGGATGAGCGTCCTCAGGTTTCCGGATTCACGAGCGACATGGTCGATGTTCAGGGGTATGTACGGAATCCGGCCTTTCAGCAGGGCCTGGCGAAATCCGTGATACGGCAGCTCGACGGATTCCGCCGCCTCGTCGCGACCGTAAACATCGGTGTTGCGCTGCGACCAGACCAACCCAACAGTCGCGACCGGCTGCCGGTTAACAAGATACTCCTCATTCTCCTTGTGGAAGCGCATCACGGGTTCCGGCGTGTGGTACATACGGCGATCCTCTTGATACGCGGAAACGTAATGCCACCATGGCTGTAGTCCGCCCGCAATCCCATCGAGCATCCACAGTCGAGCTTCCGGTGCGGGCTTACTTGCCAATCGAAATGATATGGGTTGCGAGGCTGCATACATGGCCATGCTCTCGGGGATCAATTTCTCCCAGCCCATTACGCCGTGTATTTTCTTGCCCGCGTCGGAGTTCTCTTGAAAACCTGTCGCGTCGCGCGCCTGATGGTCGAGCATTAGAATCGCAGTTCGCTCCCAGATCGCTTTGCAGTCCCGAAATGACCGGCTCTGCGCGGCAATTGACCCGCTATTCATTCCAATCCACAAGCAATCGGGACCACCGGCTGCTTTCGTCACGCGATTATTTGCATCCCATAGCTCTACGCGCCGCGCATAGTTCCAATCGATCCATTTGAGGAAGACCGGATCGTTCCAATCCCGCTGCTTCGGAAGAGCTTGCCCCGTGGCATCGCGGAATCTCCGGATGCAGTTGGAGCAATAACAGATGTTGTTGCGGTCAAGACCGCTCCAACTGTTATCGGTGATTCCCACCGGATGGCTACGGCCGATGATCTCGCGCATCACATCGGGAATGTATTCGTCATAGTACGGACTATTCACGCAGGTGATGTACTTGTCTGCGGCGCGATAAGCCTCGCCCGCTGCGTTGCGAGTGAACCAGTCCGGATGCGCACGAAAGAAGTCTTCGCTGGTGCGGTTGGAATCCATGCGAGCCAGCACCACCAATCCTTCGTCCGCCGCGGCCTTGCACAGATCGCCGTAAAGGTCTCGGCCATTGAGAAACTCGGCGCGATGCTGCAGCGGAAACTTGCTCGGATAATAAGCGACAATACCGCCGCCGTTGATGATGACGCCTTGCACCTCGGTGCGCTTCCAGAACTCGCGCCACCAGGGAATGTCGTAGCGTGGAGGATCGTTTTCGGTGATATTCGTCTGACCCCAACGATAAGTGCGACGGTACCACGGGACCGTTGCCGGAACGGCTTTTAAGGAAACTGTGGCTGCTGCGGCGTCGGCAACAAACTCGCGGCGTGTCATCCGAGTGAACACCCTTGCTCGCCGTAATTCATAATGCGGTACTCAAACCGTATCATGCCTTCGGGAGAGCGCCGACAAGTCGGGCACGATCAAATTGGCAAGGCTGGGAGCCAGAAGAGCCCGATCGCCGGAAAGATCAAACCAGATCAGTTGCGCGATTTCGCCTGACGCGATGGGTTCGCCTATAAGCTCGCCCAAATAGAGTTCTATTTCAATAATTGCTGGCGGCGCACCCGGCGCGACCGCGGCCGGACTTGTATAGGTCCCGAAATACCTCAAGTTAGTGGCCGTCACCGGGCCCAGTTCCTCCTGAATCTCGCGGTGTAGGCAGTCGAGAGAAGACTCACCGGGATTCGCCTTGCCACCGGGCAAAATGAGATACGGCAAACCGTTATTCTTGCGGCAGAGCAGAATTCGTCCGCCCTGAATAACCGCCAGCCCGACTTTGCGGAAGTCCATCGGACCTATTGCAGCACGGGAAGGCTCAGGTAATTGGATGGGACAAACAGGCTGCCTTCGGTGACGCCGCCCGGCGCAACTCGCTTCAATTGCCGCGCGAGTTCCGCATGGTTAATCGAGCCATCAAGCGCGGAACAAAACGCCTGGGTCACCCCGGCAACCTGCGCCGCCGTTTCGTGCACAAACTCCAACCGAAAATGGCGAATACCGGCCGCGCGCCACGCACGCAAATGACCGCTCGCCTCCTGCGCTTCGGCGCCGAACACGGTATTGCGGCAACCCACGTCCGCCATTACGGGATGCGCGCGCTGGTTCTTGTCTTTAAGCGCAACGCGGTGCTTCTCGCAAGGCCGGCCACAATCGCGGAAGCTCGTTCCGTTCGAAAGAAAACGGCAGAATACGCAATGCTCCGTATGGAACACGGGCAGATGGTGATAGGCCACCACTTCGACCGCTTCCGGTCCAATGCTCCGCGCGAGAGAGGCGATTTGGTCCGCATTTAAGTCGTGGGTAGGTGTGATACGCATGAGTCCAAGATCCAGTAGCGTTTTCGCAGTGAGCGCGTTTGCCGCATTCAGACTGAAATCGCCAATCAGAATCGGATGATCGGCTTGGCTCATCTCATGCAGAATGCCTCCCGCGCGTACCAGGATCGGGCAATCGAGACTTCGCAGGAAATTGACAATCCGTCCCTCGCCAGGTTTCAGAATGCGTGGGCTCGCAACCCGCACCGCAATCCCGCTCTCTCGGACGCGTTCGATCGAAGGCCGCAAGCCATAAAGGTCCAGATAATCGAGCGTGATGCTGGCCGGGGCCGTCGCCAACGCCGCTTCAAGCTGCTCTGGAGTTCGCACCAGCAAATGCAATTCGGGTGTAGAAGACTCCGACGGACGCGTAGCAACAAAATGCAAAGCTTCGTCAAGCAAAGGATCGGGCTGATTCACTGTCCGGGGCAGTGGCTTCGATTGCGCCGCCTGCAACAGCTCAACCGCCTCCCGGCGAAGTTGGTTCAACAATGAGGCCGGTACGAAAAGATTGTCATCCGCAACCAATTCGAGTTCAGCCAGATCGTAGGGAGTATTTCCCAGCCGGCTCAGTTGATCGCGAAGCATTTCGATCGTGAGCCCGCGATTTCGCGCCGGACTCAGCGCTTCAGCCGATCGAACGGTGACGCTAATTTGCGGCTGCCGAACAAGGGTCCACGCCGTTTCAAGTGATTCGCCCTCTCGCGCGGTCACTCGAACATTCACCGGCTGGCGCGTAACGGGCGCCGTTGCGTTGGTGTACAGACGGGCGGTTTTTTCTAGCTCCGGATCGGCCGTACGCCAGACTAAATCACCGGAACGGATGCGAGCGAAGCGCAACGCGCCGTTGCCGAACCTGAGTTCGAATCTTCTCTCGCCCAGAGCCGAAATTTCAAACAGCCGGCCGCCTTCTTCGGGTTCCTCAGGACTGCGCCAGTCCGCGGCATCGAAGACCAGACCGTCGCCCGGCTTTATCGGAGCGAGCCTGTGAACATCATTTGTCTCAACGACGACAGCCGTGGGAAGCACCTGCACAACTCGGCCGGCCAGCACGCCGCGATGCCTCGGAGCACGCCCCTTCACAACCGTCTGATGGTTGGTGCCCGAAAGAAAATAAGGTCCCAGGCCGCGCGAATAGACTTGTTCAAGTTCCAATTCCTCGGCTGCACCAACTGGGTGAGGGCGGCCCACGCACGCATCGTCGATCGCTTGCCGATACGCGCGCGTGGTCAACGCAACGTATTCGGCATCCTTGTACCGGCCTTCGATTTTCAGCGTCGAAACGCCCGCGGCCACAATCTCCGGCACCTCGTGCAAGGTGTATAGATCGCCCGGCGACAACAGATACCGCGCGTCGCCTAAAGGCCGAGTCTCGCCGTCTACGACCATTTCGTAGGGCAATCGGCAGGCCTGTGCGCATTGGCCGCGATTGGCGCTCCGGCCGCCCCAAGCCTCCGACGAAAAACACTGCCCCGAGTAGGCCACGCAGAGTGCGCCGTGAACGAAGATTTCGAGTTCGCAATTCGTTTGGCCATGTATCGCGCGCACTTCAGCGAGCGATAACTCGCGTGCTAAGGTAACGCGCGAAGCGCCCAAATCCTGAGCCAGTTGGACGCCGGCCGCATCGGTGACGCTCATCTGGGTGCTGGCGTGCAGTTCCAAATCGGGCGCGATGCGGTGAGCCAGTTGCAGGATACCGAGATCCTGCACAATCAGGGCGTCTGCTCCGGCTTCGGCAATTGACGCGATGGCCCGAGATGCCTGCTGCAGTTCATGCTCGAAAACCAGAGTGTTGAACGTGATGAAGCCGCGAACGCCCCGCGTGTGGAGATTCCGCATGACCTCGGGCATCTCGCTGAGATGGAATCCGGCTTTAGCCCGGGCGGAGAAATGCGTCAGTCCGAAGTAGACTGCATCCGCCCCGGCTTCAATTGCTGCGTGGAGTTGCGGCCAGTGACCAGCCGGGCTCATCAGCTCCGGTTTTTTAAAAAATTGTAAAGGCGGCAAAGTACACCGCGACTAGACGAGCTTACTGAACTTTCCGGGCGGCTTTTGCGGCGTCGGCAGCCTTCTTGGCAGCTTGCATCTCCAAGGCTTTGGCAGCCTTCTTTTGGAAGCGGTCTACACGTCCCTCTGTATCGACCAGCTTTTGGCGGCCGGTAAAGAACGGGTGACAGGCCGAACAGATTTCGACTCGCAGGTCGCCGCGATGAGTCGAACGAGTCGGAAATGTGGAGCCGCACGCGCAGACCACTTTCACTTCTTCATAGGCGGGATGAATCCCTGCTTTCATTGTCCTGGGAATCCTTTCAAAAACGGTGGGCTACACCTGATGGCGCACAACGGGCACAAGTCGCCATGTACGCTATATTAATATTACCATACGCGCAAAGCCCCGGCCGAACGCTCAGCGCCCGGACGGGGCCCGCTACAAACACGACTGAATACGTCACGCGCGACGCAGCCGGTCCACAGGAACGGCGGCTTCGTCACTGACGAAACCTGAACGTACGAACGGCGACTTGTAGTCGCACAAAGCCACTTACGCGGCCAATGTGCGGTTAAGAGTCGGCCACCTCGCGCGTGGATTGTATGCTACAGTCACTACCAGAATTCATTTCGACTGGACCACCTCCTTCCTCAGTGATACCTCCAGTTTAGGACTGCCTTACGGACGTGTCAACGAATCGCCGGGACGATTTTCCAAAACCCCCAATAACGCGGCCTGCCCGCAACTGGGTTAGCGGCTTTCTGCTAGCCGGAGTGCTCGTCGGCTTACTCGGTTCCCTGCTCGTGGTGTGGCAGTATCACATCGATACCTATCCCGAACTGGTGGGCATGCATTTCCTGGTCGTAAATGTCGGGTATTTGCTGGGTGCGTTTGCGGCGGAATGGCTTTTGGAGAGAATCTCCATTCGCCTCGTCTCGATGGTCGCCTGTGTAGTCGGATTCGGGAGCCTGTTGGCGCTGGCATTTTTGGCGCCCCCCGTTTGGCTCTGGTACCGGCTGCTCGGGCTGCTCTTTGTAGGAGTGGCAGGAGGTTTGTTGACCACTTCCCTGCTCTATGCGATTGAACCGTTCTATAAGGAACTTCCCGCCGCAGCCGTGAATCTGGCCGGCATCATGTTCGGCTTGGGCTGCCTGGTCGCAACCATGATTGTTGCATTCACCTATTACGCCGGTTCTGTTCGCATTCAAGCCGGGTTGTTGGCAGTCGTCCCAGCCATCTACTTTGTCGCGTTTCTATTGAACCGCGACCCGGCCGCTCGACAGCACGTCCCCGCTCGCGATGCTCTGTCTGGTCCGCGAGACACCTTGAGAGACTTGCGCAGTGTGGCCGGTGTCCTGTTTACGCTGCTCCTGTTCTTCCAATTTGGCAATGAATGGGCCATTGCCGGATGGCTCCCCCTTTTCCTGATCCACCGCTTGGGGGCGAACCCCGAGTCCGCCATCTGGGCTCTAGCCCTATATTTCGGAGCTCTGATGCTGGGGCGGATCTTTGCACAAGCGCTGCTGCCGCGGATAAGTCATTGGCGGCTGCTCATCGGCAGTATCGTCCTCGCAATGTTCGGGTATCTGGCCTTGAGTTTCACGAACTCGATGGCTGGAGCATTGACCGCCGTCGCGGTGATCGGAGCCGGTTTTGCTCCCATCTATCCGCTGGTCGCTGAAAAGCTGGATGATCGCTTCGCTTTTCAACCCCGCATCTACAATGGGATCTTTGCCATGGCCATCACCGGGGGGATGAGCGCGCCCTGGTTGCTCGGCTATGTCGCCGCGGGACTCGGCATGCGTTACGTCATGATGGTTCCGGCCCTGGGCTCAACCGCCGTACTGGTTCTGACGCTATTGATTATGCTGGAGGCTTACCTAATGGGCGGCAATAAACGCAATTCTATGGAAGAACCACTAACCCCGGCGGCCGGCGAATAGCATGCGTCCAATCCCGGCGCCGCTGGCGGCGATTATCGCCTCTTGCTTTCTGTCCGTTTGCGGAACACCCGTGCAGGCTGCCGACGGAACACCAAAACTGGCCGAGCGCGTGGACCTATTGATTAGCGACACGCCGATCGTAGAGCGGGGGAACTTTGGTTATAAGGTGGTCGATGCCGGTACGGGTGCTGTCCTGGCTGAACGAAACGCATCCCATTTCTTCACCCCTGCTTCGAACGCCAAGCTCTACACAACGGCGACGGCATTGACCCGCCTAGGCCCCAACTACCGCTTTCAAACCGAGGTGCGCACCAACGGCCCTTGGGCGCCCGGCCAGGCTGTAGCCAGCGACCTGGAGTTGATTGGCGGCGGCGACCCGAACTTGTCCGGCCGCGTTTTGCCCTACCACGTGGACGCAAAAGACGGCGACGCGATGTCCGCGTTGAACGAATTGGCAGATAAGTTGTTTGCGGCAGGCATACGCGAAGTGACCGGGAATGTAGTTGGTGTCGCCACGCGATACCCTGGCGACGCTTACCCCGGCGGGTGGACCATCGACGATAGCATTTACTCCTACGGCGCTCCCGTTTCCGCTTTGACGTTGAATGACAGCACTGTCTCGATCACCTTGTCGCCCACCTCCGAGGGAGAACTGGCGGCTCTCGAGACGCAGCCGGCCCTCTCCCATTTCGTTTATCTCAATCAGGTGGTGACAACGGGCGATAGCTCCTCTTCTCAGGTTCATCTGACCAGGAAGCCCGGTTCGAACGAAGTCGTTTTATGGGGACGGATCGGCCGCCAAGCCGCCCCATGGAAGGAGGACTTGGGCGTTGACGATCCGGCGCTGTTTGCGGCCGAAGGACTAGTCAATGCCTTGGAAGAGCGCGGCATCGTGGTGCGCGGCTCGACCGCTAGCGTGTACCGCGACTTAACTGAGGTCGCAGATCCAACACACGAAGCTGCCACGCCTGCGTTGCAAGGCACCCTGTTGGCTGTGCACGAATCGCCTCCGCTTTGGGAGGACATTCAACTAACGGACAAGGTCAGCCAGAATCTCCATGCGGAAATGTTATTGCGCGAAGTAGGCTATGTGACCAGAGGCATCGGTACGCTCAAGGCGGGAGTGGACGCGCGCGAGGCATTTCTCAAGGAGGCGGGCATCACGCCCGATGAGACCGGTTTTGCAATAGGCGATGGCTCCGGACTGGCGCGCCAGGACTTGGTAACTCCTCAGTCAACCGTCGCATTGTTGCGCTATATGTGGTTGCGGCCCGAGCGCGACCTGTGGCTGCAGGCGCTTCCCATAGGCGGGATTGATGGCTCGTTAGAGCATCGATTTCACAATATTGATGGCGCGGACCGTGTGCACGCCAAGACCGGATCGATTTCACACGTAGCCACGCTGAGCGGCTATATCGAAACGAAAGATCACCGGTGGCTGGCATTCTCGGCGATGGTAAACGCGGCGAGCGGTCATAGCTCGGAAGTGCGCGATTTCCTCGACCGGTTCTGCGCTCTGTTCTTAGGCGAACAGTGAAAAAATCCGGGACTCATGGCCCTTCTGCGCCGCGCGCGCCGGCAAGCGGTGGTTTTCCAACCGAGCGGCTGCCCCGCATCTGCCGATCTCACCCTGTTCTATTGGAGTAAGACATGTTTTTGCCGAAGAGTTAATCAGGCCTACATGTCTACCGGCGCTCTTCACAGTGCGAAAACGTTACAAGACCAATTAGAGCAACAACGTCAGTATTTCGATGCGCTGATGGATTCGATGCCCGACTATATCTATTTCAAGGATCGGGAGAGCCGCTTCATTCGTATCAATCGCGCGATGGCTCGATTGTTCAATCTCAATTCGCCGGAGGAGGCAGTGGGATTGACTGACCATGATTTCTTCGGCGAGCCGCACGCCGGTATCACCTTTGCTATAGAACGGGAAATCATCCGGACGGAGAGTGCCGTTATCAATTTGGAAGAGCGAGAGACATGGCCAGACGGGCACATCACCTGGGTGTCGACCAGCAAGATGCCCATGTACAACACCGATGGCCAAATAACGGGCATCATCGGTATCTCCCGAAACATAACTGGCATGAAAAAGGCCGAGCGGGCGCTGATTGAGAGATCGAAGCAGCTCAACAATCTCAACATTAGCCTCAAAAATGAAATGGATGAGAGAAGGAATCTCGAAATACAATTAATCCAAGCGCAGAAGTTGGAATCACTCGGACAGTTAGCCGCGGGCCTGGCACACGAGATCAACACACCGATTCAGTACCTCGGCGACAACTGCAAATTCCTTTCTGAATCATTCAACGCTTTGAAAAGGATCTTGGTCGAGTATGACGGCCTGATGACCCAAGCCGCATCCTGCGGCCATCTCAAACTTGTAGTGACAGGGGTGGCGCAGCTCGCAAAGGAACTCGATATTGAGTTCCTGTCGCAAGAAATTCCACGCGCGATCGAACAGTCCATCGGCGGCCTTGATCGGGTGGCGCAGATTGTACGCGCTATGAAGGAGTTTTCCCACCCGGGCTCGACAGTCAAGTCGCCCGTCAATTTGAACCACTCCATTGAGAACACCCTTATGGTCTGTCGCAATGAATACAAGGACGTTGCCGATGTAGCGACAGACTTTAGCGCGGATCTACCCCCGGTCTATTGCTTCACCGGCGAAATCAACCAGGCGGTTCTGAATCTGGTGGTGAATGCTGCCCATTCAATCGCCGACGCAAAACGGGACTCAGGCAAAGGGCTGATCAAAGTATCTACTAAATTGGATGGCGACTTTGCGGAAATTCGTATCCAGGATAATGGGACCGGTATTCCGAAGACCATCCAGGATCGCGTCTTCGATCTGTTCTTCACGACCAAAGAAGTAGGCAGGGGCTCGGGTCAGGGCCTTGCTATGGCGCGCAATGTCGCGGTCAAGAAGCATGGCGGGTCATTAACCTTTGAAACTGTTGAAGGTCAAGGCACTACGTTTATTCTGAGAATTCCGGTAGGCGGCAACGCGGCATGTAGCCAGCGCCACAGAATTTGACCTTTACTGGCTTACTCCCTCGGCTATTGCGCGGCCACTTCCCCGTATTGAAATTTATTGGACAGAGATTGTCTCGTTTTATGCGCTTTCTCACGATATCGTTAAGTTAGCCCCGGCATTTGCCGATACGGTAGTAGGGTCTCGGACTGACTTAAGCTAATGCCGGATAAGATATTGTTCGTCGACGACGATTTGAACGTTCTGAGCGGGTTTCAGCGGGTCTTACGCGGGCGCTTTCACGTCGAAACCGCGTTGAACGGGGAGAAAGCTCTCGAGAAGCTTCGAACGGACTCCGAAATTGCTGTGATCGTCTCCGACTATCGCATGCCCGCCATGAATGGCGTTGAATTTCTGACCGAAGCTAGCAAAGAATGGCCAGCGTGTATTCGCATCCTTCTCACCGGGGAAGCGGATACCCGTGCAGCTGGCGCTGCAATCAATCAAGGGCAGATTTTTCGTTTCCTTCTGAAGCCTTGTCCCGCACTCATCCTTGAAAAGACGCTCACCGCGGCATTGAAGCAATACCATCTGCAGGAAGGTGAGCAGGCGTTACTCGAGCAGACGGTGCGCGGAAGCATGGAACTTTTGGTCAACGTTCTCAGCCTAGGGCATCCGCACGTTTTCTATGAATGCATGTCGATCTATCAGACTCTTGGGACGCTCCTTGCTGATCACGCCCTTCCCAACCAATGGGAATTTGAGATTGCGGGACTACTGTCGCGGCTCGGACACATTGCAGTTCCTACGGATATACTCGAAAAGCGATCTCGCGGCGATGAACTATCGGAGTGCGAAAGCCACCTTTTTGCATCAGGCCCGGCGTTCGCAGCCAGCCTCATAACAAAGATTCCGCGATTGGAATTCGTGGCGCGCATCGTCGCCGCACAGGATTTGCCATTAACTGATTGGCCAATTTGGCAGCCGCTCCAGGAGATGGACAGATTTATCGTAGGAAGCCAACTCCTACACGTCTCTACCCTTTGGAACCTTTTCAAAATCAAGGAGCAGCCGATGAGCATCTTCCTGTGGGACCTGCAAACCCGCCGTATCGCGCCTGCCTTAATAAAATCGGCCGAGAAGCTGAAACTTCCTGAGCGCGTCTTGAAAGTCAGAGTCATCCGTGCAAGCGAGTTGGAAAGCGGTATGACCCTGGCGTCGGACCTGATGTCCGATAACGGCCTTCTTCTGCTTGCCAAGGGATCTTCACTGTCCCCTGTGGTTGTGGAATGCCTCAAACGCCGCGTCGATTTTCGTGGTCTGGATAAGACAGTCGAGATCGTCGCCACAACGCACTCCTCAATGGAACACCACGAACCAGCCCTCACGGCGTGACCGCCAATGGCGATCTGACCTTCAAACGCGAGCGTTCACCAGATGGGCGAATCCTCCCGCCGCCGCGCCATCAGAATATAAACGATCAATCTGCTCGGGTCCGAGATCCTGGATTTGGTGGAATCCCGCCGCGCGTAGCATTCTGTGCAGAGCACCAGAATCGAGACACCATCGAGATGTCCCGCCATCCGGTCCGACGCGACTGGCGAGTGCGTCCATCGCCAATGGTTCCGTTGAATCGAGCGACGAACGCTCGGCTGCATAGTCGAAGACCACGCTACTGGCCGGCGGCAGAGATCCGATGAAGGCGAGCGCCGCCATCGTGGCCTGCGCCGTTTCATAAAGGCGAACGCCGAGCCACGAAAAGCAGCTGGCCTCCCCAGCCTGAAAGCCCATGTTCTGCAGGACTGAGGAAAGCGGCTGCTCGTTGCAGCGGTCTGCCTCAAATACGCGCAGACCAGGACGGGCCTTGCTATAAGAAAAGGGATTTCGCCCGCCTAGGACCACGTATTGCGTAACGCCATTGGCGATCGCCGCTGCCAGTTCGTCCTCTGCGTAACGGCTACGCGCGGCCATGGAGACGCTATATATTTCACTGGTCATGACGCTTAAACAGCCCGAGCGGCCGGCGACTCCCCAGCCACGACGTCACCGCGGCCGCAGCGGTTGAACATGCCTTGCCGGAATTTTTCACGTTCCTCCGGAGTCATCTCTTGCCAACGATCCATCATCCGGCGCCTCCAGTGGCGTCCGCCGCCCGGCCTCCCGCGAAACCCTCCGAACAAAATCTTGCTCAAGATCAGGATGCCGAGCGCCTGCCAAAAAGTGATCATATGGAACCCAAACACTGCAGGCGCGAGCCAGTTCCACAGGCCCATCACCACAAATCCGAAGACGGTAACAGCCGCCGCCCCGATTACCACCACCTTCAGCACTCTCTTTATCCATCGTCCTTTCATACTCTTGTCCTCACTTATTCGTAAACTCTTCGTAGATAGCTTGCAGACGGCGTCGTAAATGAAGAATCGCATAACGCTTGCGCGAGAGTAGGGTGTTAATGCTCAACCCTGTATCCTCGGCGAGCTCCTTGAAACTTCGGCCGTCGATTTCGTGCGCGATGAAAACGTCCCGCTGCTCTTTCGGCAGCTCTTCCAGCGCACCATTTAGTTCCTCGAACAGCACACCCCGCGCATATAGGGCCTCCGGTCCCGCTTCCGGCGCCGGAAGCAAATCTTCCAGCGCGAGAGCACCCTCTTCGCGCGCGTTCAAAGGAATATCGTTACCTGCTTCGCGTTTTCCTTTACGAAAGCGGTCGACGATCCGATTCCGCGCCACGCGGTATAGCCACGCTCCCACCTGCTCGATCGGTTTCATTAGGCGGTACGCTTCCGTCAGTTCATAGAAGACGTCTTGCAGGATGTCTTCCGCTTCACCTTCGTCGTCGACGCGCTTCCGGATAAATCGGAGCAGCCGCAGACGCTCGCGCTGAATCACATCTGAGATGTGCCGATTCTGCATGATGCGCAGGCCGCCGGACTCGGTCGTAACGCTCAGCACGTCCTCCATCTACCCATGTAGACGAATGAGTTGGCTGGATATTTTAAGAAGGAGTAACTTTTTAATCGCGCGCCACTGTCAAGACGCGCTAAACAACATACCGTCCAGCATCGACTATCTGGCGTGCAATCTGCCTCCCCAGACGGATCGTGTCCGCCGGTTCATGCTTGGCCAGCCGCCGCAAAATCGCCATTTGGGTCCGCAGTATATCGCCTTCCGCCACCGCGGCGATGACTTTCTTCGCGCTCGCTTCCACAGTCTGCATCGCTTTCGCTGCATAGAGCCGCGTCATCGCAATCGCATTCACAGCTCCGGCTTCGCCTTGCCTGCCGATCAATTTTTCAGCCCGCAGTAAAGCCGATTCCAGCGCATAGACTTCGGCGATGCAGTCCGCCAACGAGCCCATAATCTCCTGTTGGTCCTGTAGATCCTGCATGTGCTTCTGCGATGCCGATCCCGTGGCAAACAAGCTCAGTTTTTTGGCCGCGGCCAGCATCTTGCGTTCCGCGGCAACCGGCCCTTCGGCATCTTCAGCCGCGCCGCGCACTTCCATCACCTCATCCATCACGCGCTTGATCGCCGGTAGCAGCGCAAGCTGGCCCGTCATCGCGCGTTTCATCAACCACCCGGTCACGATCAGCCGGTTAATCTCATTCGTGCCCTCAAATATCCGATTGATCCGCGCATCGCGATAGAGCCGCGCCGCTGGATACTCCTCAACATAGCCATAGCCGCCGTAAATCTGCACGACATGATCTACCACCATGTCCAGCATCTCGGAACCCCAGACCTTCAAAACGGAGCACTCGACCGCATACTCTTCAATGCGCTTCTGGATCTCGCGCGAAGCACCCGCCGCGTGATGGTTCACATCCGCCAAGGCCGCGTCGATCATGCCGATGGTGCGGTAGGTCAGCGATTCGCCCACGTAGATGCCGGTCGCGCAATCGGCCAGCTTCTCTTTGATCAGTCCGAAATCCGCAATCGACTTACCGAACGCCTTGCGCTCCTTCGCGTATTGGATCGCATGCTGTAGAGCCGTCTTCGCGCCGCCCACGCAAGCCGCGCCCAGTTTGAACCGGCCAATGTTCAAAATGTTAAACGCGATGTGATGCCCTTTGCCCACCTCGCCCAGCAGGTTTTCAACCGGCACGTGGCAATCGTTCAGAACCAATGGGCAAGTCGAAGAACCGCGTATTCCTAACTTGTGCTCCTCCGCGCCAACGGATAGTCCCGGCGTATTGCGTTCAACCAAAAATGCGGAGAATTTCTCGCCATCCACCTTGGCAAAAACCGTGTAGAGATCGGCGAACCCGCAGTTGCTGATCCACATCTTTTCGCCATTCAGAACATAATGGCGGCCGTCGTTCGACAACGCGGCCCGCGTGCGGATGTTCATTGCATCCGAACCGGAAGACGCCTCCGATAGCGCATAGGCCGCGACCCACTCAGCGGTTGCCAGCTTCGGAAGATACTTCTGTTTCTGCTCCTCCGTTCCGTACCAAACCAGCGGCAGCGTGCCGATGCCTGCGTGCGCTCCCACGGCAACGGAAAAGCTGGCGTTCTTACTCAACGATTCGGCCACCAGCGCCGACGTCACCTTGTCCATCTCCAGGCCGCCATAGGCTTCGGGAACATCGACCGACAGCAGGCCCAGTTCGCCCGCTTTCCGCAACAGCCCGCGCATCACATCGAAGTTTTTCGCTTCGATTGCCTCAGTAGCCGGCAGCACTTCCTCAATGGAAAATGCCGTCGCCGTCTTTGCCACTTGCTTCTGTTCTTCGGAAAAGTCTTCCGGCGTAAAAACGTCATTCGCAGAGGCATCTTCGATCAGAAAACTTCCGCCGTTGGCGCGTTTCACCTGGGCTGGAGCTGCCGTGGTGGACATCGTGTACTCCCTCGATTCCGCTACTAGTTTACGTTTTTAAAAATGGCCGCGGCTCCCATGCCGCCGCCAACACACATCGTTACCATTCCGTAGCGGGCTTTTCTTCGGCGCATCTCGCGTAAGAGCGTGGCCGTCAGCTTCGCTCCCGTGCAGCCCAACGGATGGCCCAGCGCGATCGCGCCTCCATTCACGTTCACTTTGGCGCGATCCATGCCTAACACTTTGATAACGGCGAGCGATTGCGCCGCGAACGCTTCGTTCAGCTCGATTAAGTCAATCTGATCAAGACTCAAACCGGCCAGCTTCAAAGCCTTTGGGATCGCATATACCGGCCCGATGCCCATCTCTTCGGGGATGCAGCCGGCATAGCCAAAGGAGACGAAGCGCGCCAACGGTTTAATGCCCAGATCGGCCGCACGTGCGGCGGAAAGCACCAGCGCGGCGGCCGCTCCATCCGATGTCTGCGATGAATTTCCCGCTGTTACCACACCCCGCGCGTGAAATGCCGGCTTCAACTTCGCGAGCGCTTCCATCGATGTGTCGGCCCGCGGCCCTTCGTCGGCTGAAAACATCATTTCGTTCGTCCTCGGCTTTGATTTCTCGTCCGGCGTTGTGAACGTAACCGGAACCGGAATCAATTCCTCGTCAAACTTGCCCTCCGCCCTCGCGCGCAACGCGCGTTTGTGGCTTTCGAGCGCGAACTCGTCCGCCTCCTGCCGGCTAATCCCATAATGCTGCGCCAATCGCTCGGCTGTGAGTCCCATCGACAAATACGCGCTGGGATGATTTACTTCGAGCCACGGATTGATCGAGACTTTGTTGCCGCCCATGGGCACCATCGACATCGATTCCGTCCCGCCGGCCAAGATAGCTTCCGCGCCACCGCCTCGCACGCGTTCCGCCGCAATCGCAATCGATTGCAAGCCGGAGGCGCAAAATCGATTTACGGTCATCGCCGCGCATTCCACTGGCAGATTTGCGCGCAGCGCTGCGATCCGTGCGACATTCATGCCCTGCTCGCCTTCAGGCATGGCGCAGCCCATAATCACATCTTCAATTTCTTTGGGATCGAGTTGTGGCACACGCGCCAGCACGCCTTTGATTGCCACTGCCGCCAAATCGTCCGGCCTGGTCGAGCGCAGCGTGCCTTTTGGCGCCTTGCCAACCGGCGTGCGGACGGCTTCCGCGATTACTGCTTCTGTCATACCTTCAGTTTCTCAGGGGCTTGCCCGTCTTCAGCGTGTGGGCGATGCGTTCGGCGGTCTTGGGTTCGCCGCAAAGCGATAGAAACGCTTGCCTTTCCAGGTCCAAAAAATATTGTTCGCCGACCGGTGTTCCCGGTGTCACGTTTCCGCCGCACAGAATGTACGCGAGCCAGTTGGCGATCTTTACATCGTGATCGCTGATGTATTCGCCTTCTCGCATTAAGCGCACACCCATCTTGAGCGACGCCAGCACGTTTTCGCCCGGTGCGGGAATAGCAGTGCGCGGCAGCGGAGCGGAGTAGCCCTCTTTCGCCATCTCGCAAGCGCGGTGTTTGGCATCGTGCAAGAGACGGTCGCGGTTCATCGTGATGACATCGGATGAAGATAAGTAATCCATCGTCCGCGCTTCTGTCGCCGATGTCGAAACTTTGGCCATAGCAACGGTCTCAAAGCGCCGTCGCAGGGCATCCATCAATTCCACCGAATCGCTTCGGCTGCCCTCGCGAACGCCCGCTTCGTCCATTGCGTGCAGGACCATCTCTTTACACCCTCCGCCAGCCGGTATCAGCCCGACGCCAGTTTCCACCAGGCCCATATACAACTCGGCATGCGCTTGCCGAGCCGCTCCATGCAGGGTCACTTCCGCGCCGCCACCCAAACACAATCCAAACGGTGCAACCACGACCGGCCGCGGGCAGAATTTGATGGCCTGCGTCATCGCTTGAAAAGAGCGGATCACCGCTTCGACGTCGTCCCATTCCTGTTCCTGAATGGCCAGCAGCAGTTGCATCAGATTCGCGCCTGCGGAAAAGTTCGCGGCGTCGCTCGTAATCACAAACGCCTCAAATTGGCCCATCGCATCGCCGCCGGGACGCAGCGTTTGCGTGACCAGAGACAGAATATCGGAGCCGATGGAGTTCATCTTCGTATGAAATTCCAGACACGCTACGCCATCGCCCAAATCGATGAGAGATGCTCCGGGATTCTCTTTGACTATGCCGTGCGATTTCTTCGCCAGTTGCACCGATCCCGTTCCCGGCGCCAAGGGAAGCGGTTTGTACGCTGCGGATGCAATATCGAAATAAGCGCGACCCGAAGGCGCTGCCGGATCGTCGCGATACCACGTGCCGTACCCCGACGCGAGAAGCGCTTCCACCCCTGGAGCAACTGCGATACCGGCCGCTTTCATCTTCTCAACTGTCGACGAAACGCCCGCCGCATCCCACATTTCAAACGGGCCCATTTCCCAATTGAAGCCCGCTTTCATCGCCAAATCGATGGAGGCGATGCTGTCTGCGATTTCCGGAACGCGCTGCGCGGAATAGTTCCAAACGGCAGGCAATAGACGCCAGTAGAATTCCGCCGCACGATCTTTGCGCGGATCGCGGGCGAGCAGCAGTTTGATACGTTCACTCAGCGATTCCGCGTTCTTCACGAAATCCAACAACGGGAACTTGGCGCGCTCCGACGGCCGATATTCCAACGTCTTCCAATCCAGTCCCAGCCGGACTTCGCTACCGCTGGCATCTTTGGTCTTCTTATAAAATCCCCGCCCGGCCTTATCGCCCAGCCACTTCCGCTGCAGCATTTCGCCGATGAAATCCGGCAACGGCGGGCTGCCCGCTTCTCCTGTGATTCGTTCCGCAAGATTCACAGCAACATGCGCCAGAACATCCAGGCCCACCATGTCGGCCAACCGGAACGTCCCCGTTTTCGGCCAGCCCAGCACCGATCCGGTCAGCGCGTCCACTTGCTCAATCGTCAGGTCCATCTCCTGCATTACGCCTATCGTGCTGGCCATGACAAAGATGCCGATGCGATTGCCGATAAAATTCGGCGTGTCCTTCGCCATCACGATCGTCTTTCCCAGGCGCGTGCTGGCGAACTGCCGAACGAACTCGATTGCGTCAGGATCTGTATCCGCTCCTGGAATAATTTCGAGCAACCGCATGTAGCGGGGCGGATTGAAAAAATGCGTGCCGAACCAGTGACGGCGGAACTCCCCGTCCATCATCTCAGCGATCTGTTTAATGGGAAGGCCGCTGGTGTTCGTCGTGACGATGCCGCGCGCGTTGCGGAACGGCGCTATCTTCGCCAGTAGCCCCCGCTTGATGTCCAGATTCTCCGAAACCGCTTCGATGATCCAGTCGCATTCGCGCAACTTTTCCAAATCGTCGTCGAAGTTGCCGGTTGTAATGAAGCGCGCAAGACTCGGCTCAAAAAAAGCGGCGGGCTTTGACTTGCTGAGTGCTTCCAGCGCTGCATTCACGATTCGATTGCGCCCGCCTTGACCGTCATCAGCGGCGATATCCAGCAACACAACGGGTATTCCCGCATTGGCCAGGTGCGCGGCAATTCGCGACCCCATGTTGCCCGCGCCGAGAACGGCGGCTTTGCGAAGAAGGAATGGCGGCATTGCTGCTGATATCTTACTGGAAGGCTTACATGCTCTTCTCCTACTCGGAGCCCCAACGCTTCTCAACGTGGGAAACGGCGCTCTTTGCGGTGCTGATCGTGGTCTCGGCTGCCGGCTTCTGGTCTCGATTCGGGCCCGTGTGGCGGCGCATATGGGCCTGCAAGAAGGACGCCGGCTTCTCTCTTCATCCGCTGGGCCGGCGCGTGTGGAGCTTCTTCTGGGAAGTAATCTGCCAAGCCAAAGTAATCGTTCAACGGCCGTTGCCGGGCATTGCGCACGCTTTCGTGTTCTGGGGATTCTGCGTGTTTGCACTGGTATCTCTGAACCACTTCATGACGCCATTCGACCTTGGTTTTCTCTCGCCCGACGGCGCTTTCGGCCGGTTCTATTTCGATTTCGCTGGCGTCTTCGCGGTCTTGGTTGCGATATCAATCGCCGGCCTCTTTATACGTAGGTTCTTCCTGCGGCCGATCTGGTTAGGACCGAAAATCTCCTATGAATCAGGCACCATTGCACTTTTGATTTTTTTGTTGATGGTGACTTACCTCGCGGCCTTCTTTGTACCGGGCACAACTGACGCAGCGCGCGCTCTTTGGTGGATCCATAGCTTGACAATTCTGGCATTCCTGCCGCTGATCCCGCACACCAAGCATCTTCATCTGGTGCTGAGTCCGTTCACGATCTTTCTTTCACGCGATGGATTCAGCGAGATTCCACCGCTTACCGGCGATGAGGATTTCGGCCTGGTGAGCGGAAAAGATGTCACCCAACTGGTTTCATTGCAGGCCTATTCCTGCGTCGAGTGTGGGCGCTGCACCGAACATTGTCCCGCATCGAATACGGGAAAGGTTCTGAATCCGAAACAGATCATTCTCGGACTGCGCGGCTACCTCAACGATTTGGGGCCGGCTTCGGAGGAGCCTCTACTCGGCACTTACAATTCGCAGGAGGCCGCTTTTCAGTGCACCACGTGCGGATCATGCGAATTTCAATGCCCCGTAGGCATCCAACATTTGCCCATCATCATCGGACTTCGGCGGGGCGCGGTCAACACCGGCACTTGGGAAGATGAGCACGGCACCAAGTTGTTTCTGGATCTGGAGCGCCACGGCAATGCACTCGGGCTGAGCGCGAGCGAGCGCACAAAGTTCATCGAGAAACGCGGCTTGCCAATCTTCGATGGCTCGCAAGACTATTGTCTATGGCTGGGCTGCATGGGCGCGTACGATCCCAAGGGGCGTGAGATTATCGCATCATTTGCGGAAGTGATGCGGCACCTGGGCACATCGTTTGGCGTGCTGCGCAAAGAGAAGTGCACCGGCGATCCCGTGCGGCGGCTCGGGAACGATCTGCTATTTCAGCAATTGGCCGAAGAGAATCTTGAAACGGTGAAGCAAAATCGCGTGACGAAGATCGTCTCCATTTGCCCCCATTGCGTGCGCACGATATCGAAGGATTGGCGCGACTTCGGCGAACCGCCTCAGATCGAGCATCACAGCGAATTCATGGCGCGACATATGGACAAGCTTCCAAAGTCTGATGGGGCGGCGATCGTCTATCACGATCCCTGCTATCTGGGCCGCTATCGAGACGTCTACGATGAACCTCGCGAAGTTTTGGCGCTGGCAGGTCCGGTTATCGATCCGCCACGCGCGCGGGAACGCGGCTTCTGCTGCGGAGCCGGCGGAGGGTTGGCTTTTCTAGGCGAAGAGAAAGGCGAGCGCGTCAGCCATAACCGCGCTAAAGAATTGATCGCTACCGGAGCCGGTATTGTCGGTGCGGCTTGCCCATTCTGCAATACGATGCTGCGCGATGGATTGGCGGCCGTCTCCGAAGCGCCGCCCCCGTTGCTGGATATTGCGCAGATTACCGCGATGAACATACGCGACAAGACCGTTAAAGACAGCGCGCTGAAATGAGGTTTGGTTATGCCGGTCGAATTGTTACTCGAACGCGCCTATCACTGGGAGCGCACCTGCGGCGGCGATGAATTCCTGAATCAGCCGATTGGCGAATCGCGCCGCATGTGGACCTGGACGCAAGCCATGCACGAAGCGCGACATATGGCCGGATTCTTGAAATCGCAAGGGTGGCCGCCGGGTTCACGCATCGTGATTCTTTCCGGCAACTGCGCGTGGTGGGTGATGGCGGACCTAGCCGTTTGGATGGCCGGTCACGCATCTGTTCCGATCTACGCTTCGTCCACAGTGGATTCAGGCCGGCGGCTGATGCTGCATTGTGAACCGGCGGCATGTTTCATTGGGCCGACAGAGACGCCCGGCTTAGCGCAAGCGATTCCGGCAAGCGCGCTGTGCATTCGCTTCCCGAATGCCGGTCCGGTCGCTTGTGACGGCGCGATCGACTGGGACAGTGCCATCGCGGAAGGCAGGCCCATTGAAGGCGATCCGGTCCGGCCCGCCGGCGATCTCGCGACCATCATCTATACTTCCGGAACTACTGGAAATCCCAAGGGGGTGATGCACTGCTTTGGCGCGATTTCCCATTGCGTAGACGCGGTGATGCAATTCACTGGTCGCCACGGACGCGAACGGCTGTTCTCCTATTTGCCGTTAGCCCATATCGCCGAGCGCGCGCTGACTGAAGCGACAGCCATCCGCGAAAACGCTGTTACCTCGTTCTGTGACGGAATGCAGACATTCCTCCGCGATCTGGAAGCGGCACGCCCAACAGTCTTCTTCTCTGTGCCACGCCTGTATGCCAAATTTCAACAGAAGGTCTGGGAGAAGATGCCGCAATCGCGGCTCGAGATGCTGCTGCATGTGCCCTTGGCCGGCGACCTTGTGCGAAAGGAGATTATCAGGCATCTCGGGTTGAGTACAGTGCGGCTGGCGGCATCCGGCTCGGCGGCCATGCCCATGGACTTGTTGCTCTGGTGGCGGCATCTCGGCTTGCCCTTGGCTGAGGGTTATGGCACAACAGAGGCCGGCATTACTCATACCGCGCCCAATGGCGAATTCCGCGCTGGCTATGTGGGTTGCGGCGGGCCCGGCGTGGAGACGCGCATCGCTCCTAATGGCGAACTGCTGATCAAGAGCCCCATGAACATGCTGGGCTATTACAAAGATCCGGACTTAACGCGTGAAACCTTCACCGAAGACGGGTTCATCAAGACCGGCGATTTGGGTGAACTCGATGCTGAAGGCTGGCTCAAGATCAACGGCCGCATCAAAGAGCAGTTCAAAACCAGCAAAGGCAAGTACGTGCTGCCGTCCGGCATCGAAGCGATCCTCGAACGGCATCCAGCGGTCGAGGCTTGTCTGGTACTGGGCGCGGATTGGCCAGCCCCGTGCGCGGCTATTGTGCTTACACCGCTAGCTCGCAAGAACGCGGCCACGGAGCACGGACGGAATGCTTTAGAACATTCGCTACAACAAATGTTGGATAGCGCCAACGCGAAGCTCGAAGATTACGAGCGTTTGAAACTAGTGGCCATAGTTGATGGCGGATGGACCATGGAGAGAGGCTTCCTTACGCCTACTATGAAAATGAAAAGGCCCGTCCTTGAGGCGTATTACAGACCGCGCGTGGCGGAATGGATGGCGCGGAACAAGCCCGTCGTTTGGGATTCGGAGATTCCGGATCATTCTACCATCAGCGGACCCGCGGGAGCCAATTCCACGGATTGAAAATACATCAGGTTGTGGCTGTACTCCGCAATTGGCCGAATCTCCAGCACGTACGGGCCAGCCTTCGCGATCTTCAGTGTGCCGAGATCGAAAGTCTGGTAATGATAGGCCTGCCCCGTAGGCTGCACTGTTCCCGTTAAGCGTTCACCGGCAATCGAGAGCACATAGCGATCGCCGCTCGATTCCGGTAACGCCGAATAACTGATGCGCACGTGATACTCGCCGGTCTGGCTTACTAACAAATGCCACTGAGCCGTGTCGCCCGGGCCGGTCCACTTAGCGATGTGAAACTTGCCGAAACGATTAAAGCGCTTTAGCGCTTTGCCGGAAGTAATCGCCGGGTTGTAGTCGAGTACAAAAGGCGTATCGCTGCCTTGCGTGATCTCAGTGGGCAGCACGCGAGGCGGACCGTCCAAGCGCATAACGAACACCGTGTCATTGGAGTCGGAAGCTTGCCCGGGCAGCGTGATGACTTCGGTGCCGTTGTCTCTGATCACGTTTAGCTTGCGCTGCGGTTCGGCCAGCGGATAGGCTCCAAGCACAGCATTCTCCAAGCCGGGAATGCGCAGTTTCTCATCGGCCGGCCAACTGAACACGTGTAGATAGACGAGATTGCCTTTCACCGTAGTTCGGCCCCACGGCTGCTCGCGTAAGGGACTGGCCGATGTTCCATAGATGCTCTCACTGTTGATTTTCATCCAGTCGCCCAGTTTGTGGAGTGTTTCCACGCTCGGCGCGGGCACGGTCCCGTCAGCCATCGGCCCGATATTCAGCAGATAATTACCGCCCTTGCCCACGATCTCGACCAGCCTGTGGAGCACGTCGCCAGGCGTCTTCCACTGCTGGTCGAACTTACTGTAACCCCAGGTGGTGTTCATGGTCTGCGGCGTCTCCCAAGGCTCGGTCAATCCGCCGCTGGGCATGCCGTTGTCGTTCATATCCTGGTAATCGCCGAGCAAATCCTGCCCGTAACCGCCTACACGGCCATTGATCAGGCATTGCGGCTGCAGTTGGTGGACTAAGTTCACGAACTCTTGCGCGTGTTCATTGGTATCCATGCCGCGATCGAACCAGACCAGCCCGAGCGGCCCGTAGTTAGTAAGCAATTCGCGCAACTGCGGCTTTGACTTCTCATTCAAATACTTCTCAAAGTCTTTCTTCGAACGGTCGTAATCCCAATTGTTGCCATAGCCATTCGGATCGTCCCAATCTTCGCGGTGCGAGTAGTATACGCAGAACCGAATGCCTGCTTTGTGGCACGCCTCGGCAAGCTCCTTGACTGGATCGCGATGAAATTCGGTCCAATCGTAAATGTTGTAACGCGTCACGTGCGAGTGGTACATCGCGAATCCATCATGGTGCTTGGCTGTGAAGACCAGATACTTCATACCGGCCGCCTTCGCCAGCGCAACCCACGCCTCCGCATCGAAGTTCACTGGATTCAGGTGATGCGCCATCTCGCGATATTGCGCAACCGGAATATTGAAGCGCTGCATGATCCATTCAGCTTCAGTGCCGACGGGAATTTGTTGGCCCTTCCACTCACCCGCCAGATACGAGTAAGGTCCCCAATGAATAAACATCCCGAGCTTGTCGTGACGGAACCATGCAAGTCGCTCGGATTCCGGCTCCGCCGCTGGGCTCGCTACGGCGGCAAGAAAGCAGAAGATAATCACGGACGCGGCGAGGCGCGACAGCTTGTGCATAGAGGCCACGGTATCATTTCGCATGAGCGGCCATGTCAATTAAATCCACAGCGGAGTTAGAAGGGCTAAAGAAGATCGGACAGATCGTTCGGGCTACTCTGGACGCCATGGCTTCGGCGGTTGAGCCAGGTATTTCCACGGCGGAACTCGACCAAATCGCAAAGATCACGTTAGCGGCGCATGGAGCCGAGTCATCGGCTCGCAAGGTATACGGATTTCCGGGCGACGCTTGTATCAGCGTGAACGACGAGGCCATTCATGGCATCCCGGGCGGCCGGCAACTTAAATTGGGCGACTTAGTGAAGCTCGATCTGACGGCTGAGAAGGACGGGTTTGTTGCCGACGCGGCTGTCACGATCGGTGTTGGAAAAATGTCTCCGGTCTCTGCTTCACTTACGCAGTGTGCAGAAAGAGCCTTTCATCAGGGAGCTCAGTGCGCGCGAGCCGGAAATCGCGTGTATGACATTGGCCGCGCAGTCGAGCGCGAAGTCCGCGGCTCCGGCTTCTCTGTGATGAAGCAATTGTGCGGTCATGGCGTGGGACGCACGATTCACGAGGAACCTTGTGTTCCCAATTACTTCAGTAACCGCCATCGAACAAGGCTGACCGAGGGCTTGGTCATTACCATTGAGCCGATTATCGCCGCCGGTTCCGGAAGTGAACGGCTTCTCGAAGATGGATGGACGATTGGAACCGCCGATGGGACCCTCGCGGCCCACTACGAACACACGATCGTGATCACGCGGGGAGAACCTATACTTTTGACCGCGACGTGATCCGCCGTGAGGCGGGCATTTTACGCCTTCAGTTGTTTCGAGAAAACGGCTGAAGTCTTCGTGATCGAATATCCCTCCCGGAAGTAAAAGCGGTGAGCAGCTTCGCGAGTGATTCGTGACCGCACAACCATTTTGGCCGCGCCTTTATACGCTACCCACTGTTCCGCCTGGGCAATCAGTTGTCGACCGATCCCACCGCCTCGGTACCCGCTCGAAACGATGAAGCCACCGATTTCGCCAGACGCGCCGCTCGAAAGATGGCGGACGATAGATACTTCTATCCATCCGATAACCATGTTCGACACGCAGGCGACATAGACGACGCGACCCTTCGCATCGCTCAGTTCGTCGATGCGCTCCCGCATGGGCTCTGCTTCCACGGGATAGCCTAGCTCGGCACAGAGTTGAGCGGCAGCTTCCGCGTCCGTGGCCGCGATCTCCCGGATCTGGATTGCGTCCTCGATTTTGGGCAAAGATTCAGTAAGCATCAGTTCCGGTATATCAGGTGCCCGATGGGCTCTCTCACAGTCCCCGCACTCGGTCAACCGATTTTAAAAATATTGTTTCCTCCTTATTCCGAAATTGGGTTCGATTTTTCAACTGCTGACCTCTTCGCCTTCTACGACGCCGCCGAACGGTGCAAGCACGTCGGCCAAGGCACTTATTACTCCCAAAAGAAGCAAAAAGCGGCCTAAAGCTCGATCGCGAGTGACAGCCTGTTCCATCCGGCCCCCGCCGGAGGCCGAGCTCGCTTCCGGCTTCTGACTCCTGCTTCTAGCAAACGAGTCGCTGACCTGTTTACAGTACAGAGTATGCGACCAATTCTCCTGCTTTTCACTTTTGCCTGTCTGCAAGGCTCAGCGCAGATCATTTTGCGCATCAACAATGCCCCGCCGGTAACGATATCCGCCGCGGACCTCGCTAAACTGCCACGCCACACCGCCGTATTGGACAACCATGGCAAACAGATCGCATACGAAGGTGTGCTGCTGCATGACGTACTGGCACAGGGTGGTATCGATTTTGGTAAGGAATTGCGAGGCAAGCAACTTTCGACCTACGTGGCGGCCTTGGCGAGCGACGGCTACGAGGTGGTATACGCATTGGCAGAGTTCGATCCCACGGTTATGGATTCGGGCATCATCGTTGCGGACCGGCGGGAGGGACAATCGCTTGCGGCGAGTGAAGGGCCGCTGCGGGTGATCGCGCCGCACGACAAGAGACCGACGCGGTCGCTGAAATCGTTGCAGGAGATTGATATCGTCCAGTTGAGGAAATAGCTGGGGCGTATTCGGCGTGCTGTACACGACGGTCGATCGTGGATTCGCGTTGAGCCACGGTACCACACGGATCTCTTTTGGCTTGGTTGCTACTTTGCGTTTAGCGCGGTTTGCATGCTTGGGTTTCGCTCTTCAAATGCACGGGAGCCCTACTATGAGCTATTGGCGCCGCGCCGCCAATAGCTCTCGAAAATCCCGCTCATAGCCTCGGCAAAGCCTTCGTGCTCGAAAACGACCGCGGTCCAGGAGGGCTTCGTCTGCACTGGGTCGAGCAGCGCAACAAGACCGCATTTGCAATCGAACAACGCCAGTTTCAGTGGCAAACGGTCGAGAAACCGTATCTGTACGCCGTGTCCACTGTAATCGCGCAACCGTTCTTCATGCTCATGGTCCAGCGCACCAGCTTCAATCAGCAAACGGCAATCGATACGCCGCGCGGCGGCTTCTTTTACTAATTGCTCATCCAGCGGGTCCACCGCGAATGGCGGCCGCGAAAATTCCGAATACTGCCGGTCCGCCATCGTCAACATACGGCGGTAATGGATCGCTGTCTGCGTAGGGTCGTTCACCAGACTTAGAAAGTCCAGAGTTCCGCGTCCGTCTTGCCCCGCCTCATAGGCGTCCCGCAAATCTTCAATCAGGCCGCTCGCCAGCCGCGTCTGCTCCATCAACTCCTGTTGCAGCACTTTACCCCGCCGGGCCATATACGCCGGAATCGCCAGGCTCGGGTCCACCGCCGAGAAGAGCTTCGTCTTCTCCTGCACGACTTGGGCAAAACCCTTTTCCACCAGGCTGTCCAGCACTTCGTAAATCTTCTGCCGCGGTACATGTGCGCGCGCCGCCAGTTCCAGGGCCTTGAACCGCGCATGCCCCATCAAGACAAGATATGATCTCGCTTCATACGCATTGAGCCCTACCTGCTGTAGCTTGCGCCAGTTTAATTGGTAATCGGCGGTTGTAGTTTCCCTACTGTTCACGAACCCGAGAACATATCACAAATGGAGATAAGTTTTGAAAGCCCGGACGCGCTCTTCCAGACAGCCACTGAACTCGGATCTGCGAGCGATGTACCCCTGATACCCCCGCACGTAGGCTCGCACCATCTCCGAACCTAGCGACGGATCTTCGCCGGCGCCGACTCCGCTGCGGCCATTCGTGCCGTTTGTTCTACCGGGCTCGTATCCCACGACGATGCCGGCCCTAGCGGCACCGGCACAATGGTCCGATACCCATGGATGACATCAAGTCCAAACAGCAGCGGGATGTGCAATCGCGTCTGTTCAACCGCTATCCGCTACAACGCATTGGTCCGTTCAGCGCCCATCACATTCAATAACGACCCGATCGTGCCCTCTTTAATTCGCTTTTCTTGTCCCGCCGTCTTTTCGCTTCCCGGACCGGTCAGCGGACCCGCGCTTTCGTCGACCAACTGACCAATCTTCTCCTCAATCGTCATTTGCTTCAGCAACTGATCGATACGCTGTTCCATTTCAAGAGTGCGTGCAAATTCGCGCCTGGGAAGGACTTCCGTTTGACACATCATTAGAGCCGGAAGAGCGATCGCAAGAGAAAAACAGACGAGATTTCGCATCAAACGGCCTTCCCCTTCAGGTTAGGGCAAATCCTACCCCCTATGGCTGTTTGTAATGCTGCGGGTATCTATCATACGACCAGCACGTGCGGTCGATACATGTTATGAGGTCCGTAGAAACTGAGACCCTTTGTAGCCTGCGTCATTGCCGTGTTTGCGATAACCGGTGTGGACGGCTTTGAGGCCGCCCAAGCGCCGCTTGCGCCAGGTATGCCCATCCTGGTTGGCGTCTCCAACGTTCAGTCAGGGCCGTCCAGTCTGCTGGGAAAACGTCTCTTGGCCGGATCGGAAGCTTACTTTGACCGCGTAAATCGCCAGGGCGGCATTTACGGGCACCCGATTCGGTTGATTGTGAAAGATGATCGGTATGAACCCGATCCGGCGGTCAAGAATACGAATGAGCTGATCACCAAAGATCACTGCTTCTTTCTGTTTGACTATGTCGGCACTGCGACCTTGACCCGCGTCCTTCCGTTATTGAAGTTTTATGAGGCGGAGCACGTGATCAACGTTGCTCCGTTCACCGGCTCCGACCCCCAACATACGGCTCCTTATGACAAATACGTCTTTAGTATTCGTGCATCCTATCGCGGCGAGGCCCGCGTTCTTGTTAAATTCCTTCACGCAAAGGGGTACCGCCGTATCGGTTTCCTCGGACAGGCGGATGCCTATGGAAAAAACGGAGAAATTGCCGTGCGCGAAGCGCTGGCGGCTTTCGGTTTGTCGTTGGTGGAAAGCGTTACCTACCGGCGTAATCAGCCGGACAGCAGCGGCATGCGTGCGCAGGTCCAACTTCTCCGCGCAGCCAGGGCCGACGCGGTTATCGTTGTGGGCGTCTATGGGCCCTGTGCGGCTTTTATCCGCGATGCCCGGCTGAGTGGGTGGAATGTGCCGATTGCAAACGTAAGCTTTGTCGGGCCGGAGTCCCTCCTAACCACCCTGGAAGAAGAGTCGCAACGAGCCGGCCGCGACTTGGCAACCAATCTTTACACCAGCCAGGTTGTGCCTTCTGTACACGCATTGGAACTGCCGATGGTGGCTGATTACTGTCACACTGTACCGCCCGCCGAGCGCGGACCCACATCCCTCGAGGGCTGGCTCAATGCGGTCGTCGTAACGGAGGCTTTGCGCCGGTCCGGCCCCGAACTCACACGGCTCAATCTGATCCATGGACTCGAGTCCCTGGGCGACTGGGACCCCGGACTCGGGAGAACGTTCGGGTTTTCGCCGACCGATCACCAAGGGCTAAGTCACGTTTGGCTGACCAAAGCCGAAGGCGGTCATTGGCTACCGGTTGAAGGGAGCTGGGAGCAACCGTGAAGAGTCGCGCAGACCGCAATCCCGCGTTGCCGGAATCGCCCAAATCCAGCCATTTCGCGCATTGGTTGTACACCGGTTGCGCGGCGTCCCTTTCAAGGAGCATCCTCCACAAACTCGTGGCGCTGCAACTGCTCTGCGCATTTTCCGTGGCCATCCTGCTCTTTCTGATGCTCCATCGAGGAACCACCTCACGTATGACGAATACCTTTGATCAGCGCGGAGACGTCATCTGCCGAGCCCTCGCGGACAGCGTCGAGCCGTTTCTGGTCGCGCGGGATTTCGTGTCGGTCCAATCGGCTCTCGATTCGGCGATTTCTATCCACGGTGTTCAATGGGCATACGTAACGGCTCCGGACGGCACAGTCCTGGCCCATACGTTCGTTCCTAAATTTCCCGATGCCCTTCGTTCGGCGCCCAGTTCGCCCAATCCCGGGCACAGCAACCTCACCGACCCAATTTCCCACCGCCAAGTGACACGCTTCAGCGAGCCAATTCTCACAGGAATCGTTGGCACAGTATACGTTGCACTAAGCCTCCAGGAGCTCGACGACTACATCCATCGAATGGAGCTTTTGATCCTTGGAAGCATCACTACGGTCATGTTGATCGGCACCCTCGCTTTCGCGCTCTTCGCGGCAAGTATCGTTGCACCGGTCCGGGCGTTGACCCGGGCTGCCCGGCATGTCGCCGAGGGCGAGTCGCAGTCGCTCGAGGCCGTTCCAGTCGTCTCCGATGATGAGATCGGTGACCTCACTCGCACTTTCAACGACATGCAGGCGGAAATCGGACAGCGCCGCGAAACCCTGGAACGGAAGGTCCGCGAGCGTACTCGCGCCTTGACCGAGGCCAACGCCGAACTCGCCGTCGAAGTCTCCGAGCGCCGTCACGCCGAGCTGGAACTAAAAAGGGCAAAGGCGACCGCCGAAGCCGCGAACCACGCCAAAAGCCAATTCTTGGCGAACGTTAGTCACGAGATTCGTACGCCGATGAATGGCATTCTCGGCATGACTCAACTCGCACTCGCTACCGAACTCGATGTCGAGCAGCGCGAATACCTGGAAATCGTCAAGCTCTCTGCCGGTTCGCTCCTCATAATTATCAACGACATACTCGATTTTTCCAAAATTGAAGCTGGAAAGCTCGAACTCGAATGCCACCCGTTCGAACTGGCGGTTGTCGCTGGCGACGCGCTCAGAACGCTTGCGCCGCAAGCGAAGGCCAAGCAGTTGGAGCTTGCCTTCTATCTGCACCCGGAAGTTCCGTCGGTACTTTCGGGCGACCCCGCTCGCCTGCGCCAGGTGCTGATCAATCTACTCGCCAACGCCATTAAATTCACTCACCAAGGGGAGGTCGTCCTGCGAATCTCCCCTGGATCGTCTGGTCCCAGCCAGTCCGAAGGAACGTCCCTCTTGCACTTCGCCATAAGCGACACCGGTATCGGCATCCCCGAATCGAAGCGCGCTACGATCTTTGAGGCATTCTCCCAGGCCGACACCTCAACTACCAGACGGTTTGGCGGTACTGGGCTGGGCCTCTCCATTTCCCAGAGATTGGTCGCGCTTATGGAGGGTCGTATTTGGGTTGAGAGCCAGTGCGGAACGGGCAGCACCTTTCACTTTACGGCCCGCTTCGGCTATGCGGCAACTCCAGCGCCTGTACGGCCCATCGCGCCAGATTGGTTGTCCCAAGCACGCGTGCTGATCGTCGACGATTCCGAAATTGCGAGATACATACTGAAACAGAGCTTCGCCGATTGGGGCGTCCAGGCCGCGACCGTGCCCTCGGCGACTCTGGCCATTGGGCAACTCGAATCCGCCCGCAATCGCGGCACACCGTACACCTTATCGATCATCGACTGTGATATGCCGGATACCAATGGCTTTGCCCTCGTCGACCTCATCCAGCGAAGCGAATATCTGTCGGACCGTCTCGCCATTATTATGATGACCTCCGCTGGCGGCCGTGAACAATTGCAGAGCTGCCGGCAAAGGGGATTGCCACACTACATTTCAAAACCTGTCCAACCGGGGGAACTGCTGGCCATCCTGCACTCGCCTTCCTTAGCAGCATCGCAGGACCGGGAACCTGCGCGCGTGACCTGAAGCGCGCAGGGCGGCAGCCCGTTGCGCGCGAGTTCACTACAAGCCGCGCAGGGCGGCAGTCCGCGACGGGCACCTCTCCCAAGAAACCCACAGAGTACATCTCCGCGTGCGCCCTTGTTCCGCGGGGATGTCATACTTTCAGTTATGGCTACCCTCGTACGCCTGGGACCGGAGTCGCCCCCGACCGCCGCGGACCTCGACGCCAAGCAAGCTCGGCTGGACGATATTCTGCGCGGGTTGGAACGGGTTGTCGTAGCGTACTCCGGCGGTACCGATTCTGCGTACCTCGCCTGGGCCGCTCACCGGGTGCTCGGCGCTGGAGTCATTGCCGTTACAGCCGATTCCGCCTCGATTCCCGCCTCGCACAAACGCGACGCCGAGTCGTTCGCCCGTCAGTGCGGCTTCGCCCACGAGTACATCGAAACTCACGAGTTCGAAAATCCGAATTACGTCAAGAACGATAAAAACCGCTGCTTTCATTGCAAGGACGAGCTTTTCGACCGTCTAGAGGCATTCGCCGCTTCCCGCGGCTTCCGCCATATCCTCTATGGAGTCAACAAGGACGACCTAGGCGATTACCGTCCCGGCCAGCGCGCCGCTAGGCTGCACAACGTGAAAGCTCCGCTGGTGGAGGCCGATCTCACCAAGCAGGAAATCCGCGAACTTTCGCGTCGGGCCCAACTTTCGACCTGGGATCGGCCGGCCGCCGCCTGCCTCAGTTCCCGGGTGCCCTATGGGACCCCCGTAACGGTCGAAACCATCCGGACCATCGAGCAAGGAGAAGAGGCCATCCGGGCTCTAGGTTTCCGCCAGTTCCGCGTACGTTTCCACGGAGATTTGGTCCGTATCGAAATTGCGAGAGATGAGATGGACAAGGCGTTAACGTCCGCAGCCGCCTCGGCGTTTACTGGTATTTTTCGTCAACTTGGCTTCCTCTACGTCACGCTTGACCTGGAAGGCTACCGCCAAGGCTCTCTCAATGCCGCTTTGGGCCAGTAAAACCCGAGAGTGTTTCAAGCGGGTGTTTCCGTTACCCAATTGAAATAAAACATACGGCCTTGGCCGGCTTGAACATTTTTATCCAGATATGTTTCATCTGGAATTCATAAAACTCAAATCCCGTAGACACACTCTTCACGCACGATGAGGATGGGCTTTGAAATAGATCCCATATGACAACGACGAAAATCCAGTTTTTCTGGCAAGACCGCTCCGTTGACAAGGATTTCCATTCCGGCGTGTCACTGCACAGCCACACGATGCACTCGGAAGAGAGTCTGGAAATGATCCCGCGCTACACCGCGAAGGTGCCATACCTCGGTGCGGCCATACGCCGGCAGGAAGCCGAGTACCAACATCAGAAAGGCGATCGTCTCGATTTCCGGTGTGCCTACTGGACACCGCCTCTGTCCCCTCGGGCGGCTCACCGCCTGGAAGAAAAGCAGATTGAATCGCAATTTCAGCTTCCCGGTTTCGTATCTCTAACCGATCACGACAGCATCGTCGCCGGCATGCATCTGCAAGTCCTGGAGCGTTTTCGGGACGCGCCAGTCTCGACGGAATGGACCATCCCGTTCGGCGCGACATTTTTTCATCTCGGGGTTCACAACCTTCCGGTCGAGAGCAGCGCGGCGTTAGCAGCGGAAATGGCTGCATTCACCTCGAACCCACAGCCTGAGACGCTGGGCCCCATGCTCGCCGCGCTGAACGATTATCGGGACGTTCTCCTGGTCCTCAATCATCCGTATTGGGATGAAAAGGGCGTCGGCGCCACCGAGCATGCTTCTGCGTTGGAGCGTCTCGTCTCACAGCACGGTAGCAAGTTTCACGCGCTGGAACTCAACGGCCTGCGCTCCTGGAACGAAAACAAGCAGGTGATCGCGTTGGCCAACGCCATCCATCTCCCTGTTGTCTCGGGCGGCGACCGTCACGGCTGCGAGCCCAACGCAATCCTCAATCTTTCCCGCGGGACCACGCTGGTCGAGTTCATCCACGACCTTCGTTATTTCGGGTTCAGCCATGTCGTGCTGATGCCGCAATATCATGAGCCGCTCAAGCTCCGCATCCTGCAGACCATGGTCGATATCGTGCGGGAATATCCGGCCGATTTCGGCGCCCAACGCGCTCCCCGCGCCGGCGTTCCCGCTGTGCTCAGCCTGCCGGAGGGTCGCCGCCGCTGGTCCGACCGCGTCTTTTATAAGGGCCCGGATTATCCCGAAGCGCTTCCTCTGTCAAAAGTCTGGAAGGACGGCGGCCCGGCTGTGGTCAGACATTTTCTTTCGGCGATGCGACTCATCGAACTACGTAGTGTCCGTTCCGCGTTACGATTGGCTTTGGACGACCGCTCCACGGTGTGGTCGGACCAGGAGGCCGCTGTTTGAATTCAGTCCCCCGTGTGGCGTTCCTTCCTGACACATTTCACGAAGTGAACGGAGTCGCCCACACCAGCCGGCAATTTGAGGCTTTCGCGCGCCGCCGGCAAATTCCATTCTTGAGCGCCCATTGCGGTCCGGTCACTGAAACGGTTCAGGACGGACCACTGACGGTTATGCAGTTCCGGCGAGGACCATTTTCGTTCCCGCTGGACGCGATGCTCGACTACGATCCCTTTTCGTTCCGCTTTGCCGGCCGGGCGATGGCGGAACTGCGCCGTTTTGGTGCCGAATTGATTCACATCACGGGGCCCGGCGACATGGGAACGCTAGGCTGCTATCTCTCGTGGAAACTCAAGATCCCGTTGGTGATCTCCTGGCATACCAGCCTTCACGAGTATGCCGGCCGGAGGCTTGAGCGCACCCTGGGCTTTCTCGGCCCGCGTTTGAGCCGTACCCTGGGGACCTTCGCCGAACGCCGGTCTCTTGATATCCTCGGCTGGTTCTATCGGCGGGCCAAAGTGGTTCTCGCACCCAATCAAGAACTCGTTCAGCTAATGCGCACATTCACGCCGCAGCCCGTCCATCTGATGCAGCGCGGCGTGGAAACCGATCTGTTCACACCTGCCCGCCGCCGGCGCACGGACGACACATTCCGCATCGGCTACGTCGGTCGCTTGACACCGGAGAAAAATGTCCGATTCCTGGCTAAGATCGGGGCCGCACTCACCTCCGCGAACCTCCGCTCCTTCGAGTTCCGCATCGTTGGACAAGGCAGTGAGGATGTGTGGCTTCGCGCCAACGTTCCGAATGCCGTGCTTACCGGCGTCCTGCGAGGCGAACCGCTTGCCGGGGAATATGCCAACATGGATGTCTTTGTTTTCCCTTCGAAAACAGATACGTATGGCAATGTGGTAGCAGAAGCGCTGGCTTCGGGTGTCCCGATCGTGGTCATGCCGGAAGGCGGCCCGAAATTCCTGGTTGAAAGCGGCGTCACCGGATTCGTCGCGACTTCCGGCGAAGATTTCGTCCACCGCGTTGAAAGCCTAATGCTCGATCGCAACGAGCAATCGCGCATGGGTGAAGCTGCGCGCCGCTTTGGTTGCACGCTCTCCTGGGATAGCGTTTTCGAGAAAGTCTATGCGGCGTACCGGGACTGTCTCTCAACCTCGCCGGCGATCGATCCCGTCGCCAGTGTCAAAGCTTAGCGACGTTCGCCTCAGAAATCGGCCCTACGACTTGCTCCCGATCTTCTCCAGCCGGCGCTTAGCTTCTTTACCTTCCTTGGAATCGGGCGAAATCTGCACGACTTTCTTGAAGGCGGAGCGGGCGTTAGCTAAATTTTCCAATTTTTGCTCCGCTTCTCCCAAGTGGTAGAACGCCTCCGCCGAATTGGGGTCCCACTTGGTGGCTTCCACATATCGGCTGGCGGCGGCCCGGTATTTGCCCTTGCGCATATAGAAGTTACCCACTCGCATCTCATGCTCCGATTGAATCGGGTTGAAGGAGTATGTCTTCGGGGCAACGTCCTCGTCCTCTTCAGGCGGAAGGTCCTGAGGGTTGGGCTTAGCGGCAGAAGGCTTCTGGTTTTGCGGGGCAGGCTTGTTCGCGGTCTGCGGGTAGGAGACGGCGACCGCCAGAGTTCCTAAGAGTAAAGCAGAACACAGCGCGCATGTCACAATTGAATTATAGCTGCCATGGAACTTCGAGAGAAAGTTGCGCAGCTTCCCACCGAGCCAGGCGTTTACCTCTACCAAGACGCGGACGGAAAGGTTCTGTACGTCGGGAAGGCGAAGAATCTACGCAGCCGCGTCCGTAGTTACTTCAACGAAGACCGGCTGGCCGAAACCAAGACGGGAAGCCTGATTGCCGAAGCGCGCGACATTCACTTCATCCAGGTCGATAACAACAAGGAAGCGCTGGCCCTCGAAAACAACCTGATCAAGCAGTACAAGCCGCGCTTCAACATCCTGCTGCGCGATGACAAGACATACCCGTACGTCAAATTAACGCAAGAGCGATTCCCGCGGGTGTACGTGACGCGCCGGATCTTGAAAGATGGCGCTACTTATTATGGGCCGTATTTTCCGGGCAATCTTGCGCACCGCCTGGTCCATTTCATTCACCGGCATTTCAAAGTGCCCTCGTGCAAGCTCGATCTTTCCCGGCCGCACACGCATCCTTGTTTGCAGTTCCACATACATCGCTGCCAGGGTCCTTGCGTGGACGGCTTGACCACGGACGCGGCGTACCAGGCAGCGGTTCGCGACGTACGCTTGTTTCTCGAAGGACGGCATCGCGATTTGGCGGATGAATTGGAAACGCGCATGACGGAAGCTGCCGACGACATGCGTTTCGAGGAGGCCGCCAGCCTCCGCAACTTGATCACGACCGTCCGCGAGATCGAACAGAAGCAGAAAATGGATGCAGTCGGAGGCGAAGACATCGACATCTTCGCGTACCATGCCGAACCGCCGCTGGTCGCCGTCAATCTGTTCCATTTGCGGAATGGCAAAATCGTGGACCGGCGCGAGTTCTTCTGGGAGGATCAAGACGATTTCGATCCACCCGAGTTCTTCGAAGCGCTCCTGCGGCAGGTGTATTTGAACCAGCAGTACATTCCAAGCACGATTCACGTGCCAGCCGACTTCGAATGGCGGGTTGAACTCGAAGAGCTGTTATCGGAGCGGCGGGGCCGTAAAATCGAGATTTGCACGCCCCAGCGAGGAACGAAGAAAGCTTTACTGGCACTGGTGGAAACCAACGCGAAGCACAGTTTCGAACAGCGGTTTCGTGTCCTGAAACCGTCGTCTACCGCGATCCAGGAGGCATTGCAGGACGCGCTGAACCTTCCAGAGGCGCCGAAGCGCATTGAATGCTTTGACATTTCGCACATCCAAGGCACAGATAAAGTGGCCAGCATGGTGGTTTGGGAAGACGGCAAGATGAAGAAATCCGACTACCGCAAATTCATCATTCGGACCGTCGAAGGTAACGACGATTTCGCATCCATGCGCGAAGTGATCACACGGCGGTATGGGCGATTGCAGGAGGAGAAGAAGACATTTCCCGGCTTGGTGCTCGTGGACGGCGGTCTGGGTCAACTCCATGCCGCGGCGGCGGCTTTAGAGGAGATCGGCATCACGTATCAACCCCTCGCATCTATCGCCAAACGGGAAGAATGGATTTATGTATACGGCCAGGAGGATGAGCCGATAATACTCGATAAGTTCTCCCCGATCCTTCATCTGGTGCAAACAATCCGGGATGAAGCACACCGGTTCGCGGTAACGTTCCATCGCACCAGGCGGAACGCCGCGCGAATGACTTCTGAATTGCACGACGCGAAAGGAATTGGCCAGAAAACAGTGGAGAAGCTGTTACGCAAGTTTGGCAGCCTGGAGCGAGTCAGACTGGCAAGCGACCAGGATCTGGCGGCAGCCGTGGGGAAGGCGGCGGCAGGGCGCGTGCGGCGCTATCTGGCGGCTTCGATTCCGGCCCCGGAATTAGTGCAATTGACACCACCGGCCAAACCAACTGCAGCGCCGGCCAAATAAAGCTCAAACCCCCTTAAACAGGCGTGCGGCGAGTGCATCCGGCAATCCGGCGGCCCGTACCTCGTCCGCGGTCTTCTCGACAGGATAAGCGACACGTCGAAACTCCACGGTGCGCTGTTCCGAATCGTAGATCGCATACGCGGCGCGAGGATCGCCGTCGCGGGGCTGACCCACCGAACCAGGATTCACCAGATAAAGGGTGTCCGGTTCCAGTTGCAAAACCGCATCGTCGAAATCACGCGGCACTTGGGCGATAGTGGTAACGTGCTGGCGCCGATAGTAAAATCCACCCTGTAAATGCGTGTGGCCGAAGAAGGCCAGTGGTAATTCGAACGCCGGGAAACAGGCGGCTGCCTCCCGAGGCCGGATGACGTATTCGTCCTCATCGAAAGGCGCTCCGTGCCACATGTGAAAATGCTCCAGCTTAAGCGGACCGGGCTGCAGCTCCCGTAAGTAACTCAAATCCTCTTCATCCAAATGACTGCGCGTCCATTTGGCTGCCGCCTGGGCAACCGGGTTGAACCACTCAAGCTGCTCAATTCCCGCAACGACCTTATCGTGATTGCCGCGGATAACGGTGTTGCAATGATCCCGAGTCCACTTCACCGCCTCGGCCGGATGTGGGTTATATCCGACTAAGTCACCGCAACAGATGATTTGGCCGAAATCTCCGCCCGCGGATTCAAGGACTGCCTCCAACGCATACCTGTTGGCATGAATGTCACTCAGTATCAGGAATTGCACAGACGTATTAAGGTAATTTCGGGAGGCGCACCCAAGCGAACCGGCATGCCAATGGTACCAAGACCGGAAGTTACATAGATAGAAGAGGTTGGTTGCGTGTATAGACCTTTGGTGTAGGGGGTGAAGAAATCCGTGATGTTGAGATTCCTACCGAGAATTTCAAAATTGATTTGGCCGCCATGAGTATGCCCGGAAAGCGTGAGATCGAAACCCTTAGCGGCCGCCACCGGAAATACATCGGGGTTATGGGAGAGCAATAAGTTGAACGAGCTCAGATCCACCAGGGGTTCAATGTTTTCGAGGTAAGGCATATTGCGCCGCTGGTAATCGACGCCGGCCAGGTTGATAGCTTGATCGCCGAATTTGAGCTTTACCGCCTGATGGCGTAGAAAAGTCATGCCGAGCAGGGCTGCCTGGCGCTGCACGTAATTTTGTACATGCGCGAAAATCTCGTGGTTCCCCATACATCCCCAGACTCCGGAAGCAGCTTTCAGCCTTGCCAATTCGCGTAAGCAGGCGTCGAGGGGATCGTATTCATCGGTAATCAAGTCGCCGGTAATGAAGGCTAGGTCGGGCCGTAGCTGGTTGGCGGCATCCACGACCCGGCCGACGTCCTTGACGCTAAAAAATGCGCCTGTATGAAAATCGCTCACTTGTAACAGTCGCAGGCCTACGAGATCTTTCGGAAGGTCCGGTATCGGAACCTCAATTTCACGAATATGAAAATCCTTTCGTGTAATGAATCCCGCAGCCAGAGCAACCGCGGGAGCGGCGCAGACGGCGGCGGTGGCTTGGCTCAGAAATCTTCGGCGCTCGGAGTGAAAGACAGGTATGCGGCGGCGCAAAAACACGAAAAAGGCAGTTGCGGCGGCAGCGAAGAAGACCGTCGTGATCATTGTGGGAATCCACGTGGCGCGATACTCCGCCGGAAACATGCGGCGCACCGTGGGAATCATGTTTTCTTCGATCGAGAAGTACGAAATCAGGAGCAAGAATACGGCGGTCAGCGTGAGCGTGTAAGACACTCGCAAGCTTCTCAACAGCCAAACGAGCGCGAGCGCTCCCACGATCGCAATAATTGCGCCTGGGACGTCCTGAATCGGCAGGGGATTTTCAAAACCCACGCCCCATTGTATCGGCCATGCTCGGCAGCCTTCATTAAAGCGGCAAGCGAACGAGGGGAACTGGCCGTTCTCAGAACGGTATCACGCGCAATCCGGGGATCTTTTGGAAATGGCGCACGTTTGACGTCACCAGGTCGTAGCCGATATAAAGGGCGGTTCCACCGATAAGTAGGTCCGCGAGCGGGATCGTCACCCCATTCACCCGAGCTTCGGCATCGATCTGTGCCGTGATTTTGCCGATGCCGAAGGTAAATGGTTCGACGGGAATGGCGGCGAAAATCGTGTCCAGATAGGTACGCCGTTTAGAAGCCCGTTGCGCCGAATTCGCGCGATAAACGCCGTGCTCCAGCTCAACCACGCTGATGGCCGAGAGCACAATCTCGGTCAGGTTATATCGCTCTCTAAGTCTGTCGAGCAGTGAGCTAACAGCCAGAGCCTGACGCTCCGTGGCAACCAGAACGCGGGAGTCCAACACCAAGCCCACGCTTTATTCGTCCCACACATCGCGAAGAGGTTCTCGGTGAGCTTCGATGCCCTCCTGTACATCTCTCGCGAAACTCTCATCCGGCACAGGTGCATAGCCGAGTCTCTCTTCGTAAGCTTTAGCAAGATCAATGCACTCGGCGATCTTCCGGCCCACGGGCTGCGGCTGTTTCATAACGGCCACGGGCCGGTGATCTTCACGCTCGATGATGACCTCGGCGCCACGCTCGATTTTTTCGAGCACGGCACGCACATCGCGAGCTAGTTCAGCTTCAGTAATACGCACCATCGCCACTGTTTCGATCATAGCGAGTCCTAGGCAGAGCTCGGAATCAGCAGTCCACTACAGACGAATCAGAGCGCGCTACCGCAGCTTGAAAAAACGAACCCAACACGCCAGTTCGTTTGGTAATTTCACCGTATCTGATTGAAAACAGGCCCAGCCTCGGGTTCGAGTTCGTTTGGTAAAAACGGTCTCGTCAACCTATCGCTGAGCGCTGAGCGCGGAAAGCTGACAGCGTCTTCGCCGAAAGCTTCCACCTTCGCCCGTTACAATCGAAGTCAATGTCACTTGTTGTCGTTGGATCGGTTGCCTATGACGCAATTGAAACCCCACATGGTAAGCGCGAACGGGCTTTGGGCGGCTCCTGCACCTACATCGCGCTGAGCGCGGCCTGTTTCACCAAGGTCGGGATTGTCGGCGTGGTCGGCGACGATTTCGCAGACGGCGACCGCGCACTGCTACTAGGCAAAGGCGTAGATCTGGAAGGGCTCGAACAGGTTCCGGGCAAAACGTTTTTCTGGTCGGGCGTCTATTCGGCGGATATGAACGACCGGACAACGCTCCAAACGGATCTGAACGTATTCGCGGATTTTCAGCCCAAGTTGCCTACAGCTTATCTGGACCGCCCGTACCTATTGCTCGGCAACATCCAGCCGCGGTTGCAAAAAGATGTACAGAGCCAGATGACGGGCCTGCGCTTTTCCGGCGGCGACACCATGAATTACTGGATTTCGAGCGTCCCGGATCAATTACGGGAGACCATCCGCACGTGGGATTTTCTGCTGATCAACGATAGCGAAGCGCGCATGCTGGCCGGCGAAAACAATCTACGTAAGGCGGCGAACAAAATCCTGGCGATGGGACCAAACACCCTCGTCATCAAGCGCGGCGAATATGGCGCCATGCTCTACCGGCAGGATACTCTTTTCATGGTTCCTGGCTATTTACTGGAAGATGTTTTCGACCCCACCGGGGCCGGCGATTGCTTTGCCGGCGGTTTCGTCGGGTATCTCGCGGAGCGCGGATTTGATCTGCGTAACCACCATATCGATATTCACGAACTGCACCGGGCCGTGATTTACGGCTCCGTGATGGGCAGTTTCTGTTGCGAAGAGTTCGGCGTGGAGCGCTTCCGCACACTCACGCGCAAGGAGATCGACGGGCGCTTTGAAGAATTCCGGCGATTTACTGCGTTCTGATCCTGTGCGGATTGTCCGCGAAAGCCTGATTGTCTGCGGGTTGCTCGTGATTTTGGTCGCTTCAGCCGCGACTTGGTTTTTCCGGCAGGGCTATCTTCTTTACTACGGTGACGCCCAGGCGCACCTGAATATCAGCCGGAGTATTTTCGATTCGCGAACGCCCGGCTACGACCAGATTGGAACTGTCTGGCTGCCTCTGCTGCATGTGATCTGTCTGCCGTTTGTGCAAAACAACTGGCTGTGGCACACCGGTCTGGCGGGCACCATCCCGGTAGCCTGCTGCTTTGTGGTCGCAGGCACGTTTTTCTATCTTGCGGCGCGCGAGGCTTATGCGAGCGCACTTGCGGCGTCAGTTGCGGTCGCATGTTTCGCCCTCAACCCCAACATTCTGTATCTTGCTTCCATTCCGATGACGGAAGTCGTCTTTCTGGCAGGCTTGGCCGTAATGTTGTTCGCGCTGCTGCGGTTTCGCCGGACTCAAGAACGGGGCTTGCTCATGCTCGGCGTGGCAGCCAGTTGGTCAATGAGCCTGACTCGCTACGATGGCTGGTTTCTAATTCCCTTCGCCGGCCTGGGATTCGCGCTGCTCGCCAAACGGCATAAATGGGCCATCTTGATCTTGTTCGGAGCCTTGGCGAGTCTGGCGCCGCTGTACTGGATAGCGAGTAACTACTGGGAAACGGGCGATGCGCTGAGTTTCTATCGCGGTCCTTACTCGCCGGTCGCCATTCAAAAGGGCCTGCCCTACGAGGGCCTTCACAATTGGAAGCTTGCGTTCCAATATTACTGGGATGCTGGACGTTGGTGTACCGGTTGGCCACTAATAATTCTGGGCGCAATTGGCGCCGTTTGTGCCGTTTGGAAGCGTTGCGCGATACAACTCGCGTTTCTGCTGCTGACGCCCATCTTCTACGTATGGAGCATGCATTCCTCTGGTGGTACGCCCATGCACCTCCCCGATCTTCCGCCGCATAGTTACTACAATTCGCGCTATGGGATCGCGGTCTTGCCCTTATGCGCGGTAACGGCCGCGGCCATCGCGATAACATTGCCGCTGCGCTACCGCCGATGGGCCATCGCGTTACCGATAATTTGCGTGCTCGGATGGGTAATTCAGCCCTCGCCAGACCATTGGATCTGTTGGAAAGAATCGGAACAGAATTCCATCGCCCGGCGTGCGTGGACTCAGCAAGCCGCACAGTTTCTGGAAGCGAATTATCGCTCCGGGCAAGGTGTTTTGGCGCCCTTCGGCGATGTCACCGGCGTCTTTTGCGCCTCGCAAATCCCGTTGATTGAAACTTTGCACGAAGGCAACGGTCCGGCGTGGTTGGCCGCGGTATCGCGTCCCGATCTGTTACACACCGAGCTCTGGGCCATCGCGAGCGGCGGCAGCACAACAGCAAAAGCGTTAATCGCTTCCGGGTCGCCTTATCGCGTGGTGCGTGTGATTCGGGTCCCGGGCGCACCGGATCTGTTCATCTATAAGAGGAAGTTTTCAGGAGACCAATGATTCGCATCCCGTTCACTAAGCTGCACGGCGACGAAAACGATTTTTTGCTGACCTGGGCGAAGGCCGCGCCAGTTGAGCGCCAGCCCCATATTGCAAGGCGTATCTGTGAACGCCATACCGGCGTGGGCGCCGACGGTTGGATGCTGTTTTGGGTCGAAAATGGACTATTGCGGACGCGCCTCTTCAACTCCGACGGCAGCGAACCCGAAATGTCCGGCAATGGCACGCGCTGCGCGGCGGCGTTCGCGCTCCATACCGGTGTGGCGGCCGCTCCCGCAATCACCATTGCCACAGCCGCCGGTCACAAACATCTCAAATTAATTTCGCGGACCGCACTCCGCTTTGAATTCCAGATGGATATGGGTCTGCCAGCCGTAGAAGAACTCCACGCGAAGCTCCTATTGAACGGTGCGGAGTACGATGCAACCATTCTGAACGTCGGCAATCCGCAGTGCGCCATCTTCGTGAAAAATCTTGCAGATACGTGGCGCATGGCGGGCGCGGAGGCTGAGCGGCACCCTCGATTTCCGGATCGTTCTAACGTATCGTTCGTACGCGTGCTGGACCGCCATACCATCGACGTGGTGTTTTATGAGCGTGGCGCGGGCGAGACACGCAGTTCGGGAACCGGCTCTACTGGAGCCGGAGCCGCTGCTATCCTCAGGGGTGAGGTCGATAGCCCCGTTGAAATTCGGACGCCTGCAGGGAGTCTTTCCTTGCGTTGGGACGAAACCGTTCTGCTGACGGGACCGGCCGAAATCATCGGCGAGGGCACATTTTTCCTTGAATACTGAAACAGATGGGCGGTTTGCCGCGCAGTTGCGAGAGCGCATCAGCGGGCATACGGCGCGCGTTGGCGTGCTCGGCCTTGGATACGTGGGATTGCCGCTGGCGGTGGAGTTTGCCCGCGCGGGATTCAACGTCACAGGCATCGATATTCAGCAAAGCAAGGTGGACCAGTTCAATCGCGGCGAATCCTATATAAAGGATGTGAAGAACGAGGTGTTCCGGCCGTTGGTGGAAAGCGGCAAGCTGCGAGCCACGTCCGATTACCGCGTCATCGAGGAACTTGACACGATCGACATTTGCGTGCCCACGCCTTTACGGAAAACCAAAGATCCGGATATGAGCTTTGTGGTGGCCGCCAGCGAAGCCATAGCCCAATATCTTCATCCGGGTCTGCTGGTGATGCTGGAATCGACCACCTATCCGGGCACCACTGACGAACTGGTGCTGCCGAAATTGGAAGCGAATGGTCTGAAGGTGGGAGACGACTTCTTCCTATGCTTCTCGCCCGAGCGCGTCGATCCGGGCAATCCGAAGTATCAGACCGCGAATATTCCCAAGGTCGTGGGCGGCATCACACCGGCATGCACCGAAATGGGTGCGCTGTTCTATCAGCAGGCGCTGGACACGGTGGTACCCGTGAGCTCGACCCGCGTAGCCGAGATGGTAAAGCTGCTCGAGAACACGTTCCGCATGATCAACATCGGCCTGGTGAACGAACTCGCGCTGATGTGCAACCGCATGAATATCGACGTCTGGGAAGTAATCGACGCCGCCGCCACCAAGCCCTTCGGCTTCATGCCATTCTATCCGGGGCCAGGACTCGGCGGCCATTGTATTCCCATCGATCCGTTCTATCTCTCGTGGAAAAGCAAAGAAGCCGGGATCGAAGCGCGATTCATCGAACTGGCCGGTTATATCAATGGCCGGATGCCGGAGTTCGTCGTCGAAAAGATTCAAGCAGCGTTAAACGATGTTTCGAAGCCGGTGCGCGGTTCGCACATCCACATCCTGGGAACCGCTTACAAACGCGACATCGACGATGTACGCGAATCGCCGGCGCTCGATATTCTGTTGCTTTTGCGGCGATTGGGCGCTAAGGTGACGTATTCCGATCCGTATGTGCACTCGATACGAATTGATGGCAAGACGCTCGAATCCATCGATATGCCAAGCGCTGTGGAAGCCGCGGACTGCGTGGTCATCGTGACCGATCACACGGGAGTGGATTACGCGGCAGTAGTCGAGCGCGCCCGCCTGATCGTGGATACACGGAATGCGTTGAAGCGCTTCCGCTCCGGCAAGATCGTTCGGCTGTAAGACCAGAATGACTTCGCCCCCATCGAGTCTTGCAGACTTGAAAGCAGCGCTCGGCGCCGTGCGTGTCCTGGTGGTGGGTGATGCGATGCTCGACGAGTATCTCTTCGGCGCAGTTAGCCGCATATCGCCAGAAGCGCCGGTGCCGGTCGTTGATGTAAAGGGCCGCCGCTACGTCGCGGGCGGTGCGGGCAACGTAGCCGCGAATGTCGCCAGCCTCGGTGCGGCCGTTACATTGCTCGGTGTCTACGGCGTGGACCGCAATGCCGATCTGTTGGATCGGGTTTTGGCCGAAGCTGCAGTGCATCGCTGCGAAATGATCCGCTGTACGACCCATCCCACCATCAGCAAGACACGCGTGATCGCTGGGCAGCAGCAGATTGTGCGCTTCGATTGTGAAGACCGGACGCCGTACCCTGAAAGTGTCATCGCCACACTCCTGGAGAAATTCGATGCGCTGATCTCTTCGGCCGATGTTTGCGTCTTTTCCGATTACGGCAAGGGCGTTTTGACGGATCGTTTTTGCCAGTCGGCTATCTCGCGCGCGAATGAAGAAGGCAAGCAGACCATCGTGGATCCAAAGGGCGCCGACTACGCGAAATACCGCGGCTGCCTGCTGATTACTCCGAATCAAAGAGAAGCGGGAGAAGCGGTCGGATTGGCCATCGATACCGAAGACCAACTGGCGAAGGCCGGTGAGCGGTTGCTCCAGCGCCTTCCGGGTTCGAGCGTTCTGGTGACGCGAGGACCCGATGGCATGACGCTATTTCAACCGGGACGTCCGCCTATTACAGTAGCAACGGTAGCGCAACAGGTATTCGACGTTGTGGGCGCAGGGGACACGGCCGTCGCGGCTCTGGCGGTGGCCATGGGCGGGCGCCTGCCGATGGAGAGTGCGATGCGCTTGGGCAACTTCGCTGCCGGTATCGCGGTGGGGAAACACGGAACGGTAGCGGTCCGCTGGGAAGAGCTGCTCGCTCATCCGGAAGCTCGCGTGCTCTTAAACACGATCCAACACCCGCCCGGGAAAGTAATCGCCGGATCGTTATAATTCGAGCGAATCATTATGCTCCGGATCGAAAAATATTCACTGGGCGTCGGCGACCGTTTTGCCCATCAGGCTAAAGCTCAGTTACAGGCTTGTATCCGGGCAGCCGAGCAGGGCGCCGGGATCATTCCGGTCTGGAATAAATCGAACCGCGAGCATAACATTGTCGGGTCCGGCCCGGCCAGTGTGCGCGCGGCGGCCGATGCGGCGGTCAAAGAACTGAAGTGGACCAAACCCTATCATGTTGATGCCGACCACATCAATCTGGAAACGGTCGATCGCTTCCTCGCACCCAGCGATTTTTTCACGATTGACGTGGCGGCATACATTGCCAAACCAGCCACTGCGCGCGACATTGAAGCATTCGTCGAACGCCATCCGGAACTGATCGGTCAAATCGAGATTCCCTCTATTGCCGAACCGTTTACGACCAGGCGCTGTGATATCGAAAGCATCGCAAACAAATTTCTGTTCGCCGTGCAGCAGGCGGGGCAGATCTACCGGCACATCGCGCGTTTGAAAGGCACGGAGAACTTTATCGCCGAAGTCTCGATGGACGAAACGGATTCCCCGCAGACGCCGCCGGAACTGCTGGTAATCCTGGCGGCTGTGGCAGACGAGCAGGTTCCCATTCAAACCATTGCTCCAAAGTTCACCGGCCGCTTCAACAAAGGCGTGGACTATGTCGGCGATGTGGCGCAGTTTTCGACCGAATTCGAAAGCGACATCGCGGTGATTGCACACGCGGTGAAGCAATACGGCCTCCCAGACACGTTGAAGCTGAGCGTGCATTCCGGCAGCGACAAATTTTCCATCTATCCGGCGATCCACAAAGCCATCGCGAAGACTGGCGCGGGCGTGCACGTCAAGACCGCTGGAACCACGTGGCTGGAGGAATTGATTGGCTTGGCGGAAGCAGGTCCCGATGGCTTGGCGCTCGCCAAAGAAGTGTATGCCGATGCCTACGACCATAAAGAAGCTCTCTGCGAGCCCTACGCCAGCGTGATCGACATTCAATACGACAAACTGCCCGCTCCGGCCGAAGTAAACACGTGGACGGCCAGGCAATTTACCGGCGCGTTGCGTCATGATCGGAAGAATCCGCTGTTCAACCAGAACGTGCGTCAGCTTTTACACGTGGGCTTCAAAGTGGCGGCGAAAATGGGCGACCGCTATTTGCATATGTTGGAACGCTGTGAGGAATCGATCTCCCGCAACGTCACGGAAAACCTGTTCGATCGGCATATCCGGCCGATCTTCTTGGGTAAGGCCACGCCGCCAAACAGCATCGCTAATAGGGATAATTTCGTGTAACGCATTTCGTCTTCCTGTTCCCTGAACGTAGCACTACGAGCGCGTGAGATGCACCACCGCCACCGGTTGTGTTGGGAAGTTTCTACCCACTCGTAGGACTACCATTAGCGGCTCTGGAAGCCCCTGTGCCCGTAAGCTCCGCAAGATTTCTATGAATTTACCCGAAAGATCTGCACAAGATAAACCGTTTTGAAATTTGGCCGCCGAAGTGCTGAGATAAAGTTGCGCGGATCGCACCTCTTATAAGAATCGGCCGGAAGGAGACGACGAAAAATGGAAAGCGAACAGGCGAATCCAGGCCATGAAGAATCGAACGAATCGCTGCGGTTGTGCAGAGGAAGGCAAACGCAAGCTCTGTCGGATGCCAAGGTGCTCGGTTTCGAGCAAGAATTTGAGCAGGGCATCTACAGCCGCAGCCAGCTAAGCCAATGGGCAGGTGAACAGTGGTTGGTTTGGCTGGAAGCGGCGGAGGAGGACCGCAGAGCCACCGAGGAGACTGGGGATTCCGAAGCGCGAATGGTTCCTGTTCGCGTCCGAAACCCGCACCGCCCCTAAGTTATAGCGATTCTTTCTTCGTTGGCTTCGGCATGGCCATGCGAGGCATCATCTCTGCTCGTGTTGCCGTGTTGTAGACGAACCAAGCCTCAATTGCGGAAGATTGCATCACATCGCCCTTCTGCACCCGGTCGTAGAAATCCATATTCGAGTGGTGGGTACGGGTTGAATATTCCATGGGGTCCTGCAAAAACCCAAATCCGGGTAAACCGATCCAACTAAAGGAAGTCGAGTCCGTTCCGCCGGGCTGTTTTGGCAGCGCGCCTGTTCGGCCCGCAATCGCAGTCATTTCCAGGTCCTTCAATGGCGCCATCCACGATTCAAAAATTGGCGCGCACATGTCGTTCCCGCCCAAATTGATGCCGCGGAATCGGCCCGTGCCGCTGTCGTCGTTGTAATAGGCCGATAGTTTGTTGTACTCAGGCCCAAGCGCCATCGTGTCGCGATGCGCAAAGTGTTCCTGCACATAGGCTTTTGAACCCAACAGCCCCTCCTCTTCCCCGCCCCACAGTGCAATCCGAACGGTCCGGGCCATCTTCAAGTGGAGAGCGGTCAGGATGCGCACCGCCTCAATTGCAACGCTGCTCCCGGTCCCGTTGTCGGTAGCGCCTGTCGCGCCATGCCAGGAGTCAAAGTGTCCACCCAGCATCACCAACTCGTCAGGCTTTGTCGTCCCCGGAATCTCGCCCACGACATTGAAGCTATCCAAATTCTCTTTGAGGAACTCTGCTTGGATATCGAATTGGAGCTTGACGGGGATATTATGCTCCACCAAACGAGCGATCCGGTTGTAATGTTCCGGCGTCAAGGCAACCGTGGGAAGCGGAGTCGGATCCTTCGGATCGCGTGAGCCGCCGGAAGTCGCAAATATGGTTCCTCCATCGCCGTTAAAGCCGTATTCCAGCACCACCACCGCGCCTTCGCTCTTAAAGAACTGCTGCATCTTCATGTGGAATTTAGCCGCTGCCGCGCGTTCCTCCGGAGTCGGGATGACAACGCCTGGACGCCCAAAACCCCTACCCAAGCGCGATGGATCGAGTACGGTCTCCCGCGCCAACAACTCCTCATTCGTCAAACGATGGGCCATTGGTTCCGTGATCATCTCGATATCCTTCGGCGGCATATCGAGCACAACTTTGCCGCGCAACTTGCCCTCGTATTTCGCGAAATCGTCCTCGGTTTTGATAACGGCCATTACCGGCTCAGCCTGCACCACGCCGTTCGTGCCGGGCGTCCAGGCCAACGGCACGCCGATCAAGGGCATATATTGCGGCTCCATCAGGTGCGCCGAGAAGAACTTCAGTTGCCAGCTCTGGCCGAAAGGTCCCCACTTCTCCAGCTTTACGTTCTTGAGGCCATAGCTCTCCAGCCGCTTAACAGCCCATGCCGCAGCCTCGCGATGTCCCGGTGAATTGGTTAAGCGCGGGCCATAGACATCGGCAATATAGAACAGTTGGTCCATGGCCTGCGAGTGTTGAAACGCCTCCTCCTTGATGTGATTCAAGACGGTAAGATCCACGTTGTCCTGCGCGACGAGCGGCATCGCGCAAATGATCACCGACGAGAGAATTCGAGCCAGCATAGTCTTTATCTCTTCCTTCCTGACTTAGAAAATCAGTTTCAATGCGAGTTGGATGTTTCGCGGCTCGCCGAATCCGAGGCCTGGCGCCGATGAGCCGTTTCGGGTTTGCGTCAGCTCGCCGAAGCTGGCGCTGGTGTACGTGGCGGTTGGATTCGCCCAGTTCGTCTTGTTGGTCAAATTGAAGATTTCCACCCGGAACTCGCTGTTGATCCGCTCGGTGATCGGCGTGTGCTTGAATATCGAGAAATCGAGAGCGCCAAAGTCCGGACCGTAGATGATGTCGCGGCCCAGGTCCCCGAACGTTCCCGCCGCGGGAACGGCGAATGCCGATTTCACTAGATACTGCTGCGCCAAGCTTCCCGCAATCGTCGAATTGGTCGCGTAAGGATCGCCGATGACGTTGACCCGGTCCTTGTTCTCGCCGGTGCCGCTGACGTTGGTCCCGGCCATAATGTTCACCGGATTGCCGCTCGCCACGGTGATCAACGCGTTGATCTGCCACCCATTGGTCAGCCGCGGCGCAAAGGCCGTAAATTTCGGCACCGTGTAGCTCACAAATCCCGTCAGCGAATTCCGGGTGTCGAATGTCGCAGGCCCGTAATCATTGCGGAGGTTATAGCTGTTTGCCGGAGTCGTTGCTGAAGACGCATCGTCGAGCGCCTTCCCGAAGGTGTAATTCAGATTCGCCGTCAGCCCATGGGTTAACTGTTGGCGCAATGTGGCTTGGAACGAGTTGTAATTCGAATTGGCAGCCGTATTCAGTTGGTTGATAGTGCCCAACGTTGGGTATTCGGCTGCATAAGGCCGAACGCCGTTCACTTTCTGGTTGATATCCTCCACCACCTCCAACCGCCGTCCCAGGCTGCCCACATACGCGACTGTGAACAGGGTGCTGGAAGTAAGTTGGTGTTCGATGTTGAGGTTAAAATTCTGAACGTAAGGCGTCTTGAAGCTCTGGCTCACCGCATACACACCGAATGGAGGATTCGCCGCCGAATTTCCAAACACCGGCACGCCGCTTTGGAAAACCACGTTGCTCGCGGTCAGCGAATACACCGGGCTCGGACCTGCCGGATTCGAATAGATGCCCGACGCGCCTCCATTGCCCGGAACGTTATAGACAAACGATCCGACAGTCGGCACATCGTAGTAAATGCCATAACCGCCGCGGACCACCGTTTTGCCGCCTTTACCCGGTGAATACGCGAAACCGAAGCGTGGGGCAAAATCAGTCAGGTCTTTAGGATAAAGTTGACCGGTTTTGAAACCTTCCCCAGGTATGAAGTTCGTCAGGTCGTTCGTGGTATCGTGCAACACGCCTTGATAGGTGTACCGCACGCCAAAGTTCACGCTAAGCGTCGGCGTCACCTGGAACGTATCGTGCACCCACTCATCGGCCGAGTTCACATGGTAGGTCCGCTCGGGGTTGCCGCGCGCGATGGTCGCGCCATTACTATTGGAGGGTTCGCCGGCCATGAAATCGGCAAGCGCTTTCAACGTGCCAGAAAGGGTGGAATCGTTGGCCCAAGGACCGCGGCTGCCGTCAAACGAGAATGTTCCGCGCTCATTCGTGTAATAAGCCACGTCGAGAACGGCTCTCCGGAACTCTCCACCGAATTTAAACTGATGACGCCCCACCGTGTAAGACAGATTGTCGGTGATGTGACCCGTCGTATCAACACGTCCCAGCGGCGGCGTCGCGCCCGTATAGTCGAATCCGCTGATTTTCATAGTCGGTGCGCCGACCAGCGTTCCCAGATCAATGCCCGTGTTCAAGCCCAGCGCGATCGGGTTGAAGCTGGTGTTGAAGTCGTCAAATGTCTGGAGGAAGTAATTGACGCCCAGGGTCACCTGGTTGACCAATCGGGGAGTTAGTACCGCATTTTCCACGACCGAGAAGTTATGTACGTGCATCGGCGCTTCCTGGAAGTAGTCCTTGAAGTGCGAACCCACGTCGGCAATCTGGGTTCCCGTCCCGCCCAGATAACGGATAAAAATGGAATGCTTATCGTTGAAGCGATGGTCGATCTTAACGATCCCGTTGTAACTGTTATACGTATTCAGCGCATTCGCAAGATAGTTATTCGCTGTAGCCGCACCATTCCGGCTCGCTGAAGGCCACAGGGAGAGCAGATTCAGAGAGACCGGGTTCACGGGCACGTTATAACGCGCCAGAACGCCTTCAGCCGCATTGACCCAAGCTGTGGAAGGGGCAGTGTCCAGAATTGAATCGGCCGCCACGGCCAATTGAATCTCGCCTGTCAGAAAGAAAAACGTCTTATTCTTGATGATTGGGCCGCCGGCCGCGAAACCGAATTGATTGTTCCGAATTTCCTGCTTCTTGCTTCCCGGCTGCTGCAAGGGCGAGAGCGCGGCCAAGGCTTCATTCCGCACGAAATAGAACAGGTCTCCATGGAGGCTATTCGTGCCGGATTTCAGCACCATATTGACGTTACCGCCGCCGTTGCGGCCCATATCCGCCGCGGCGTTGCTTTGCACGGAGAATTGGTCGATCGCTTCAATCGGTACCAACGCGCCCGCGATACCCGCGACGCCGCCTTGATTCACGGCCACGGCGTTCGACCAGGCGTCGTTGTTGTCGGCGCCATCGATCTGATAGTTGATACCGCTGGTGCGCATTCCATTTAGGGAGTTATTGTTCGGGGCGACGCCCGGAGCCAACTTAATCATCTGCCTGAAATCGCGCCCGTTCATCGGCATCTCTGCGACGGCCTTGGTATTCACGTCGGCGACCAGCGAACTGGAGGTGGTATCGAGCGTGACCGCTTGCGCGGTTACATCCACGACCGCAACCTGCGCCGCCACCGAGAGTTTCACGGGAATGTTCGTTGTTTTGGAAACTTCCACTTGCACGTTTTCGATCTTCTCCACCGAGAAGCCAGGATTGCTGACCGTCAACGTGTACTTGGCCACCGGCAAGTCCGGGAATTGAAAGTCGCCCGCGCCGGTGGTAACGGTATTGCGCACAAACCCGGTCAGCGGGTCCTCCAGTTTCACTGCGGCGTTGGGCAAGGCTGCGCCGCTCGAATCGGTCACAATGCCGGATAAATTTCCGCGGAAGGTTTGACCCTCCATCGCAGGCCCAATAGCGAGTAGCAGTAAAACGGTAATAGGGAGGTATTCAGAAATAAAGCTGCGTAGGGACACACGTCTGGCTACACTATTTCTCATGCGAAGATTCCTTTACGTTCGACCAAATCAGAGTGGCGGCAGCAGGGCGCCCACGGCAGGTGTGCCGGTCAGACAGCAACAGGGTCTGTGAATGCTAAATCGGCGGGGATTAGTTGATGATCATTAGGAAAGCAGCCATTTGTCAAGACTAATGCGAAGTTTTGTGAATACGATCTTCTGCTCTGGCCATTTCAATCGGCGTATTCGTCGTTTGAAGTGGAATATGATTTCTCACAGTGACGGCCCGGGCACAGCCTGCTCGCTCCGCCGCCGTGACCAAGTAAAAAAACAGGAGCATTATGGCGACCGTTCTTTCTCAACCCGAAATTCAAACAGCGGTAAAGCAAACCAAAATCCTAATCGACAATAAATTTGTCGATAGTATTTCCGGAAAGACCTTTGACACCATCAACCCCGCGACGGGACATGTCCTGGCGCACGTTGCCGAGGCCGATGCGGCCGACGTCGATCTGGCGGTGAAGGCCGCTCGCAAGGCATTTAACGCAAAGTCCGCCTGGAGACGCATGTCCGCCTCCGAACGCGGCAAGCTGCTGAATCGGCTAGCGGACCTGATCGAGAAGAATATCGAAGAGTTAGCTACTTTGGAATCGCTCGACAATGGCAAGCCGCGGCACGTGGCAATGGCCGCCGACCTTTCCCTTGTCATCGCCTGCTACCGCTACTACGCCGGCTGGGCCGACAAGATCCAAGGCAAAACCATTCCGATTAGCGGCGATTATTTCTGCTATACACGGCATGAGCCGGTGGGCGTCGTCGGCCAGATCATACCGTGGAATTTCCCGCTCCTGATGCAGGCCTGGAAGCTCGGCCCGGCACTCGCAACGGGCAACACTGTCGTTTTGAAAGTCGCAGAGCAAACGCCGCTATCGGCTTTGCGCGTCGGCGAACTTATTGTGGAAGCGGGTTTCCCGGAGGGCGTGGTCAACATTCTTCCCGGCTATGGTCCGACAGCGGGCGCTGCCATCGCGCGGCACATGGATGTCGACAAAGTGGCGTTCACAGGTTCCACCGAAGTCGGTCATCTCATCATGAAAGCGGCCGCGGAAACAAACCTGAAACGCGTGACGCTGGAACTCGGCGGCAAGAGCCCCAACATTGTCTTTGCCGATTCCAATCTGGATGATGCCGTCGAAGGCTCCCACTTCGCGTTGTTCTTCAACCAGGGCCAGTGCTGCTGCGCCGGTTCGCGCGTGTATGTGGAGGACAAGATCTACAACGAATTCGTCGAACGAAGCACGAATCGCGCCAAGCGCCGCACGGTCGGCAATCCGCTCGATACCAAGACCGAACAAGGTCCGCAAGTAGACAACGATCAGTTCAATAAGGTAATGAGCTACGTGGAAGCCGGCAAGCGTGAAGGCGCGAAGTTAATGTGCGGGGGCGATCGTGTCGGCGACCGTGGCTACTTCGTCGCGCCCACCGTCTTCTCCGATGTACAAGATAATATGAAGATCGCTCAGGAAGAGATCTTCGGCCCGGTGATGAGCATTCTGAAATTCTCCGACACGGATGAATTAGTGGAGCGCGCCAATCAAACCATGTACGGCTTGGCGGCCGCCGTGTGGACGCGTGATATCGGCAAAGCGCATCACATCGCGAACAATGTCCGCGCTGGCACGGTGTGGGTCAATTGCTACGACGTGTTCGACGCAGCCGCACCCTTTGGCGGCTTCAAGCAATCCGGCATTGGGCGGGAACTCGGCGAATACGGCTTGCAGCAGTATTCGGAGATCAAGACAATTACAGTTAAGCTGTAAGATCTTTTTTTAGCTGGTGATAGAAGGCGTAGCTCAAGAAGCTGCGCCTTTTTATTTGTAAGGGTGAATCACCAGACGAACGCTGGCTATGTAGTATTCTATGTTAGCTATGACTGAACGCCTGTCTGCACGGTGGTTGGCAGCGATATGGCAGGATGGCCGGTACGCATTTCGTTCTTTGCGGCGCACTCCGCTGTTTGCCGGGCTGGTCGTACTGACACTGGCGATTAGCATCGGCGCTTCGACTGCGGTTTTCAGCATGGTGGACCGGCTGCTGTTCCGCGCATTGCCGTATCCGCGCGCGGATCGTCTGGTTTCGGTAGGGATTACCGGGCCGATTGACACGAATGAGTTCATGATAGGCCGGACGTATTTCAATTGGCGAAGGCGGTCCACGCCATTTGTCTCACTGACGTCCATGCTGCCGGCCGAAGAGTGCGATCTGGGCGAGCAAAATCCAATTCGCATTCACTGCATTTACGTCGAAGCGAATTTTCTTTCGACATTAGGCATTTCACCGCTGATTGGGCGTAATTTCACAGAAGATGACGATCGGCCAAATGCTCCGCGGGTTGCGCTGATCAGCAATGGGCTTTGGCAGGCGCGGTTTGCGGGAAATCCAAATGCCCTTCAAAAGACGTTGCTGATTGAGGATCAGCCGACGCGGGTGATTGGCGTGCTGCCGGCGACCTTCGAAATGCCGCAGCTTGGGGAAGCGGATGTACTAATGACGGAACAGCTCGATCAGACGGCGCAACTCCGCGACGAGACTGGCGCATTCTTGCGATGCTTCGCGCGTCTTAAGGACGACATCACTCTAGAGCAAGCCAGAGAGCAGATGCAGCCACTCTATGTCTCCAGCCTGGCGGATGTGCCGCCGATGTTGCGGGGCGAGGTGCACTTCATGATGCGGAGCTTGCGCGATCGACAAATCCATGACGCGCGGCTTGCCTCGTGGCTGCTGCTTGGGACGGTATTTGCGCTGCTGCTGATTGCGTGCAGCAATGTTGCAAACTTGATGCTGCTGCGGGGCAATCAACGCGGGCGGGAATTGGCCATGCGCGCAGCCTTAGGCGCCGGACGCATGCGGCTGATGCAGTTGTCACTCAGTGAAAGCTTGTTCTTGGGTTTGGCAGGTGGCACCAGCGGTGTGCTGCTGGCGTGGGGACTCCTGAAATTACTGATCAAAATCTCTCCCAATGCGTTCTTGCGCCTAAATCAGGCTGGGATCGACTTACGAGTTCTCGTGTTTGCGTTCATAACATCGTTGTTGGCGGTGGTCCTGTTTGGCGCGGCGGCGGCTCTGCGACGGCCTCAGCCCGAAGAACTTGCCGGTTGGCACGTGATAGGGCTCGGGCGCGGGCGACTTCGTCAGGCGTTGGTGGCTTTTCAAGTTGCGATTTCTCTGGTACTGCTGACTGGGTCGTCCTTATTCGCGCGCAGTTTGCTGAAACTGGAAAGCCAGCAATTGGGAATGGAAGCCGAACGCGTGATTACGGTCTCTTTCGTCCTGGATAGTCACCGTTATCGGCAAGCCGCGGCGCAGAATGCGTTTTATCGAGCGCTCGAAACACGGCTGGCAAGCATTCCAGGCGTAACATCTTCGGGCATCAGCGACACGGTTCCCCCGGGCGGAGGCATGCATGGGCGGCCGTTTTCGAATATGCGCATCGCCGGCCGGCCTCCGCTGCCGGAACAAGGCGGAATCGTCGCGTTTCGATATGTTTCACCCGGATATTTCGACACCTTGCGCATTCGATTGATAGCGGGACGGGGGTTCCGTGAAGAAGATCGTAATTCGACGCAAACGCCAATTATCTTGAGTGCAAGTTTGGCTCGAAAATTGTTTGGCCGGGAAAATCCAATCGGTCATCAGCTCGCGCTAAGTGGCTTTGACGGTGCGCACACAGTTTGGTCGCCGATTGTGGGTGTGGCGCGCGATGTTAAGAACAGCGGATTGGCTCCGGATGCGGAGCCTGAATATTATCGATTGCGCACTTGGAAGTCGGATAATTTGGGGCGGTCCGCCGTGGCAATCCTGCGGACTTCTTTGCCGCTACAAACTATGAGCCGGATGATTCGCGGTGAATTCGCGTCGCTTGATCCCCGGATGCCGATCAGTATTCAAACGCTCGCGACGCGTATCAATGATCTGACGGAGCGGCCACGATTCGTCATGGTGTTACTCGGCAGTTTTGCCGGCTTTGGGTTGCTGCTTACCGCGGTGGGTCTCTACGGGGTGGTTTCATTCCTGGTGGCGCAACAAACACGTGAGATCGGTGTGCGCATGGCAATGGGCGCGAGCCCTTCGCACATAGCCAGTCACGTCCTCGCCTTTGCGCTTCGATGGACGGCAATCGGGGTATGCGGTGGACTGGCCGCTTCGATCTTCTTGACGCGGCTCATTCATGGGTTGCTGTTTGAGGTTTCCCCACAAGATCCAACAGCATTTATTGCCGCATCGATGCTTCTTCTATTCGCAGCGCTGTTGGCGGCCGGGTTGCCAACAATGCGAGCCGCGCATGTAGACCCGGCCGTTTGCCTGCGACACGAGTAGGGGTCTTGCCCGGGCGGAACCCTTATTCGGTCCGAAGAGCCTTCATCGGATCGATAGACGAAGCGCGCGCAGCCGGAATCAAAGCAGCCAGGAACGCTGCGAAACCAAGCGAACCGATTGCTGTCGCGAGCGCAACGGGATCCCAACCGGCGACCTGGTAGAGCTGAGAAGAAATGAGGCGGCCCGCTCCAATGGCGAGCGGGATGCCCAACGCGAGTCCCAAGGCGACTTTTCGGAAAGCGGAATTCAGGACCAGCCGAATGACGGTGGTGCGGTCGGCCCCGAGCGCCATGCGAACGCCAATCTCGCTGGTGCGTTGGGCGACGGCATAGGCGGTAACCCCATATAACCCCACTGCGGCAAGCAACAGAGCGATCCCGCCAAATAGAGCCGCCAGACCTGCAACAGCCCGCTGTTGATCGAAGTCCAGGTTGACTTCTTGCTGAAGCGTCCGAACGTTGATGATCGTGAGATTGGGATCGGTATCGGCCATCGCCTTCTTGATCATCGGCTCCAAGACGCCCGCATTCAGGCGTGACTCAATCAGCACACCGCCGATATAATGCGACCGATTCTCTAACTTGTCCATCAGAGGATTCGCATAGCGAACGCTCTGCAGCAGAGGCACAAAGAACATCGGGCGTGTTGGATTCTGCGGTTCGGTGTACTTGGCATCCCGCACAACGCCGACGATTTGAAACGTGCGAGCATTTTCCGGAAGATCCATGCCAAAACGTTTGCCCATTGGATCCTCATGCGGGAAGAAGCGATGGACAAAAGTTTCGTTGACTACCGCAACGGGCGTGCTCGAAGAATTGTCGGCCTCATTAAATGTCCGGCCACGCAGAAGGGTTTGACCGAGGGTCTTGAAGTAATCCGTGCTGACACGGTCCCAAGAAGAGTTTGAATTGTCGGTGAAGGTCGGCTTGGGATGGCCCTCCACTACAATTTGTTCACCCCAATTGTCAATCAGGGGATTGTACATAGCGAGACCTTCGTTTTCCACTCCGGGAATCGCACGGAGGTGGCGCTCCAGGTTCGGATAAAGAGCATTGAGGCGATCCACCGAATAGGTGGCGGGCGGCGAATTCAGATTGACTTCGATGCGGTGAGAGACTTCAAACCCGAAGTTCTGACCTTCCAGGTTGTAAAGGCTGCGCGTGAGCATGGCGGCGCCGGCAACCAGAACGACGGAGATAGTGGCTTGCAAAACGAGCAGCGCCTGGCGTGAAAAGGATGAGCTGTCTCGGGTGCTTCGATTCACCCCGCGGAGGGCTTCAATAGGATCGGTACGGGTAGCGAACCAAGCCGGCGCGGCGCCGAAAAGCATGGCCGTGATCAGCGAGACACCGAACGCGAACGCCAGGACCGGAAGCGAGGGCGTAGTGTCGAGAGCGATCAGGTGGTCACTGTGAAATACGAGATTCAACAGTAGCCGGCCGACGAAGTCAGCGACGATCAGCCCCACGGCGAATCCGGCAATAGACAGGAAGACGCTTTCCGTGAGAGATTGGGTGACCAGGCGCGCGCGGGATGCGCCCATCGCGATGCGAAGCGAGGTCTGGCTGCGGCGGGCCATGGCGCGGGCGAGCATCAGGTTTGCGACATTGGCGCAGGCAATCAGCAAAACCAACCCGCAGACCCCAAACAGGATTTCGAGGCTCCGGCCATAATCTTCTTTCATCGCGGCCACACCCGATCCAGCCGGCACGATCGCGATATTCTGCCGTGGCAGCAGACGAACGATTTCAGGTATCCAAGCGGCTGGAAAACCGGCATCATTCCGCAACCAAGTGCGCAGTATGGCGGTCAGACGGGGGCCGATCGCGGTTACACTCGCGCCGGGCCGGACCCGGCCGATGACGCGCAACCAGGCCGAAATCGATTGGTGAAGAAGCGAATTTTGGCCGTTGATCAGCGGTTCCTGCTGAAGGGGCAGCCACAGATCTGGCGGATCGCTGCGGAGCGTTTCGCCATAGAAGCCGGGTGGCGCAATACCGATTACCGTGACCGGATGGTCTTCGATGATAAACGTGGATCCGATGACGGACGGGTCGGACGCATATAAAGCCTTCCATGCGTGATAGCTGATAACCGCGACCGGCGAGGCGGCAGCCCGATCATCGATAGGGGAGAGAACGCGTCCGGCGAAGGCGCGAATTCCGAAGGTATCGAAGTAATTTCCTGTGACAAACTCGGAGCGGACCGCGCGGGCTAGTTGTTCGGTGTCCTGCCGGCGAACGCTCATTTGATTACCGGAGGCCTGAAACGCAGTCAACTCCTCGAACTCCGGCGTGTTAGCCTGAATCACTTTGAAAAACGGGTAGCTGAACATGCCCCACCGATCCTGCGGACCGCCTTCGACGCAGCAGTCGGTTCCGTCCCCGACGCGGTAAAGGCTAGCTGGATTGGCTACCGGTAGCGACCGCACCATAATTGTGTGAATCAAAGAAAAGATGGCCGTGGTGCCGCCAATACCTAACGCAAGCGTCAGAATGGCCGTTAGGCTGAAGATCGGCGAGAGGCGGAACTGCCGGGCTGCATATCGGATATCGGCAAGCAGGTTTTGCATGAATCGTTCATCTTCGACCCTTGCATTTCAGAGACCGGGCTCAGCGGGACGCAAAGGCTGATTAGATTCAGCTAGATGAATCGATCGGTCGGCTGTCGTCGGTAAATAGAGAGGGTGCGTTTCCGAAACGGGAGTGTTCGGGAACGGTCACTTTCCCGGGTACTGGAAATGCTCCCAGGAAAATATCGCACACGGTATAGATTAAAATCCTTGACGGTACACTATATGTAGGGGCATCATTGTTTCGTACCGATTACGTCGGACGGTTCTTCCCCCGGAAATTTCCCGCTGGAACTTGCGTCCTCCCAAGAGAAAGGCATTCATGGGTTTACTCAGCGTTAATGTTGGCCTGAAGGTCAAAGAGCTTCACCAGTCGCTTCCGAAAGAGGAGCGTACGGGAGTGTCATTCCCCCGATATTTCACCTCGAAACTGGAGTCTGGCAAGACTCCCTACGACGAGGTTACCTGGGAGTTGCGAACGGCAACGATCGGGAATGACAAAGGCTCGGTGATATTCGAGCAGCGAGACGTAGAAACGCCCGCCGACTGGTCGCAGACGGCCACCAACATTGTTGTCAGCAAGTATTTTCATGGCCGCATGGGATCGCCGGAGCGCGAGACCAGCGTAGCGCAACTGATCCATCGCGTGGTGGACACCATCGCCGAATGGGGCATGGAGGGCAACTACTTCAAGACGAAGCAGGACGGCGAGAATTTCCGCATGGAACTGGCGCACCTGATGCTGAAACAGAAGGCCTGTTTCAATTCGCCGGTCTGGTTCAACGTTGGCGTGCGCGAATCGCGGGGTTATGGCTTCTATTTCGATGAATCCGAACAAATGGTCCGAAAGTTGGCGCCAGGCGAAAATCATCCGCAATGTTCGGCATGCTTTATCAATTCCGTGAACGATTCACTCGAGTCCATTCTCGATCTGGCAAAGACCGAAGGGATGCTGTTCAAGTGGGGATCGGGCACCGGGACGAACCTATCGAGCATCCGCGAAGAGAACGCGCATCTGTGGGGCGGTGGCCGCGCTTCCGGCCCATTGAGCTTCATGAAGGGCTTCGATGCGTTTGCCGGCGTCATCAAGTCGGGCGGAAAGACGCGCCGTGCTGCGAAGATGGTGATCCTCAATTCGGATCATCCGGACGTGGAGAAGTTCATCTGGTGCAAAGCAAAGGAAGAAAAGAAGGCGCATACGCTGATCGATGCCGGCTACGATTCATCGCTCGACGGTGACGCCTATAGCTCGATCTTCTTCCAGAACGCGAACAATTCCGTTCGCGTCAGCGACGAATTCATGCAAGCAGTGGCCGACGACGCCGATTGGTGGACCCGCGGCGTGGTCACGGGGCAACCGATCAACCGATATAAGGCGCGGGACCTGATGCACCAGATCGCCGATGCCACGCACCAGTGCGGCGATCCCGGTATGCAGTTCGATACCACTATCAACCGTTGGCACACTTCGAAGAACACGGCTCGGATCAACGCGTCGAATCCATGCTCGGAGTATATGTTCCTGGACGATTCGGCTTGCAACCTGGCGTCTTTGAACCTGATGAAGTTCGTCGGTCCGGATGGCGTGTTCGATGTGGAAGCTTTCCGGCACGCTGTGGACACCGTGATTATCGCGCAAGAGATTCTGGTGGACAACGCCAGCTACCCCACGGAGAGAATCGCGAAGAATTCGCACGATTTCCGGCCGCTGGGGCTTGGCTACGCAAATCTTGGGGCGATGTTGATGTCGCTCGGGTTGCCGTACGATAGCGATCACGGGCGGGACTTTGCCGCGGCGATCACAGCTATCATGTGCGGCCAAGCCTATCTGTCCAGTGCTCGCCTCGCAGAGGCAGTCGGACCATGCCCAGGTTATGCAGGGAACGAAGAGCCGTTCCTGGATGTGATTCGCATGCACTGGAACGCGGTGAACGCGATCGACAGCAAGCGCGTCTCGCCTGCTATGTTCAAAGCGGCCGAAGAGTGCTGGCGCTTGAGCTATGAACTGGGATCGCGCACTGGCTTCCGCAATGCCCAGACGACGGTGCTTGCGCCAACGGGAACGATTGGCTTCATGATGGATTGCGATACCACAGGCGTCGAGCCGGATCTTGCGCTGGTGAAATACAAGAAGCTGGTCGGCGGCGGCGTCATCAAGATCGTGAACAACACGGTGCCGCAAGCGTTGATTAAGCTCGGCTACTCCTCTGAGCAGGTGAACCAGATCGTCAATCACATCGATTCGAGCGGCACCATTGAAGGCTCGCCGCACATCAAGCCGGAGCATCTGGCGGTATTCGATTGCAGCTTCCGTCCGCAAAACGGTTCGCGTTCCATCCACTACATGGGCCATGTGCGCATGATGGCGGCGGTGCAGCCCTTCATTTCGGGCGCCATTTCGAAGACCATCAACATGCCAGAAGAGTGCACGGTGGAAGACGTCATGGACGCGTACCTGGAGAGCTGGAAGATGGGGCTGAAGGCCGTGGCCATCTACCGCGACAACTCCAAGCGCGTGCAGCCCTTGAGTTCCTCGACGGGCAAGGGCGAGAAGAAGGCGAACGGTCCGGCCGCTCCGGTTATTCAGACCATTGAGAGGGTAGTGTACCGGCCCACACGCCGCAAACTGCCGGATGAACGGGCATCGGTAACACACAAGTTTTCCATCGGCGGACACGAAGGATATATCACGGTGGGGCTGTACGAAGAGGGGACGCCGGGTGAAGTCTTCATTTCAATGGCCAAGGAAGGCTCAACGATCTCTGGGTTGATGGATACGCTGGCGACGTCGATTAGTTACGGCCTGCAGTATGGCGTGCCCTTGAAGTTCTTTGTGGACAAATTCAGCCACGTCCGATTTGAACCGAGCGGCTGGACGGGCAACCAACAGGTGCCTTACGCGAAGTCAATCATCGACTACATCTTCCGGTGGCTGGGCGCGCGGTTCCTGGGCATTACGGAAGCAACCGAAGCCGTAACGACTCCCAAGCTACGGCCCACCGAGCCCGAGCCGCAACAAGCTCTGCCGTTTGAGGCCAACGTGGTGAGCGATGCGCCCTTATGTTCGGAGTGCGGTAGCATCATGACGCGGAATGGATCTTGCTATAAGTGCGAAAACTGTGGTGGAACGAGCGGATGCTCGTAAGTTAGTGGCTGTTATTTAAGTTTGTGGTGTGGCAGCGGGCGCTTATGCTTCTGGGGGGAAGGTGAGCAGCCCGCTTTTTTTGCTGGCACAGGAAGGAATCATGGTTGAATTGATCCAAATGTCACCCGAAGCGATCGAAGAGTCTTTGGGACAAATACTCGAATCTTCGTGGAGAGAGTACATTGAATCACCTTCCGCTCCGAAGATTCTCTATCATTACTGCTCCGAGCTAGTAATGCGGAAGATACTTCTGCACTCCCGTTGCCTTCGAGCATCGGATGTCTGCGGTACGAACGATTCCGAAGAGATCGTCGACGCATTCGCTGACCTGCTAGGCGAGGGAAATCGGAAAACAATCACCGAATCGTCGAAACGAGTTCGTGCCCACGTTGCCTGCTTCTCATCGGATTCCTCAACTCCGGCCTTGAGACGTGGTGCTTGGGGCGTGGGCGCTCGCTTTTCCCAATGAATTACGACCTCTCGCGCCACCGGGATATGCTGCGCCGTTATATTGACAGCGTAAACCACCTCTTTGAGCGAACCGAACTCACCCACGTTGGGAATAATCAAGACGAGACTGCGCCTCTGTTGCGCGAAAAGGCGACAACCTATCTAATCTCACTTATGATGACGTTTAAGCGCGAAAAGACGGAAGAGCACTGGGAAAACGAGCACGAATGGCGGATACTTGCGTTGCAGTCCCAAAATGAAGGGCACAGACATGAAATCATTTTGCCTCAAAAATTGAGAATGGTAGATGCTATTTCGAACTACCCATCTGCACGCCTGAACTCGTTACGGAAGTGGTCTTAGGAGCGCGATGTAAGACGGATTCCGAAGAACTCATCCAAGAGCTTCAAGGGGCAGGTTTGAATTCGGTCCAGGTGCGCCATTCGAGTGTGGATGCGTGGCCTGCGACCGATGAGGGAGCGCGCGAGACTTCCTCGGTGTAGAGCGGGCGCTAACTTTTCCTGAGAGCGGAAGTAGAGCTGCCCAACTTTTTCGCCCGCAGGGCTGTTGGTTTTAGAGTATTTTTACACTGACCCGGGAAAACCACAGGCAGTCCCTAGTACTTACAATTTACTTTTCTTCTTTCTTTCCAATTTTACCCAACGCATAATGTACGCAGACTTACACAGTCTAGCAACAATCGGGTAGAACCGGCAGTTAGGGTCTGGGAAGGATAACAGAAATGAAAAGAGCATTTACATTTTTATCCGGCATTGCGCTAATGGGGCTTGCGGCCAGCACGACGTTTGCGGCTTCCATCTGCCCAGTTATGACGGGCGGGAACGCGGGCGGGGGCGGGGGAGTTAACCCGACATACATAGCCGACTCAGGAGGCACGAATGGCGGGTGCAATCTATTAATAACCTTCAATGCGGACGGATCGATTACGACGAGCGCCCCCAATGCGGCCCTGTCCTACGACAATGGCGGCGACGACAACATGGTCGGTATCCTCAACAACACCAGCAGTCCGATTTCGGCAGTCACCCTGAGCGGCACATCAGTGCCTTTTGGATTTGACGGCGACGGCGCCTGTGACCCGACTTGGACCTTCGGCGGCGGAAATCCTTGCGGCACAACTACCTCGGGCTACGGCCACGAGGGCGTTACCTTTTCCGGTATCTCCGCTGGTGGCGATGCAGGTACCGTCGATTTTGCCGGCGGGATCGCGGATGGCGGCTCTGACTGGTTCAGCCTGGAAGGTCCCGTTGACCTTAGTCTCACGATCGTCCCCGTCACTACTACTCCTGAGCCCAGCACGCTATTCGTAATGCTACTCGGCGTTGGTCTCGTGGGGATAGCGTATCGACGTTTTGTGATTCTCAAGAAATGGCTTTAAAATCATCGTCTAATTTTGATTGAGCGTGACGGAGATTTGCAAGCAGCCGCCACGCTCTGATTGAGAAATTGTTGTGATCGGAACTGTCCAACCTTCTTCTTGGCCACCCCGAAAATGACGGAATCGCGGTGGCTTGGGGCGACGAAAGCCTTTTTTACGGATTCGTGACCACTTTTTGCAAGTCGCGATAACGCGAGAACGCGGCTTACGAAGCGATCCGTAGAGAGGCCCTTCGCTTGGGCCTGCACCTTCAGCGCCGCGCCGAGTTCGTCTGGAATTTCGATTGTCAGGTTAATGGTGATGGTGTTCCAGCTGCTTGCATTCGGGGAAACGGGCCCGCTAGCGCCAAATCAACCGTTCTTCCGCAACACCGGGAAAAATAACTCCGGCGACACGTGAAAACGCTCAGCAAGCTTCTGAATGTGAGCCTTCGATAGATCTCGTTTGCCGCTGAGCACTTCGGAAGCGATACTCTTCGTCCCGAACACATCGAGCAGGTCCGATTGCTTCAATCCATTGGCATCCATGAGTTCGCGAACGATTTCGACCGGCGCTGCGGGCTTTAGCTGATAGTGCTTGTTCTCGAAGTCTTCGATAAGGACGGTCAATAGTTCCGACAGGAGCTCTTCCTCGCGCGTAAGATGCCCCCGATTGTGCAATGCCTCAAGATCGGCAATGTAGCGGTCGTTTTCCTCTTCTGTGTGGATGATGTGCGGCAGCGCTGTCGCCAACAGGTCGCGATACGCCACTTCGTCAATTCCGGTGATTACAGCGCTCATTTCTTCCAATCTTCCTTATCGTACTCAGCATGCGTTAGCACGTGTTTTATAAATACCTTCCGATACTCGTACTCAATTTTGACAATCAACCGGAACTTGTTTCCGGTGATATTAAAAACTGTGTAGGCTCTGTCGCTTACTGTCACGCCATCGGCGGCCGGATAAGTCTTCCGCACGTCGTCAAGGCTCCCCCAGGCTGCCTTATTTGCAATCCGGAACCACGCGTCGAGCGCTGACTCAATCCCTCCGTATCGCTCCGCCGCTTCTTTCAACGTCTTGCGGCTTATGATATGCACTCAGCCACACGTCTCCAGATCCTTCCAACACACTCACGGCACACACCAATATAGTTCTCATTTTGAGAACTCTGTGTCAAGTGGTATCGCATCCCCTTGATTCTATGGCAGATAAATTATTTCACAAAATTGTGTTCGGCCGCGGCCAAGAAGCGGCCTATGAAGTCGTTGGAGAGACCTTCCGCAAAAATAGCCCCGGTATCAGGCGGAAACGCGCAGCGAGCTCTTGAATATGCACATTCGACAGATCCCACTCGCCACGTAATACTCCAGGCACCTTAGTCTCGAGCCCTCCCTCGGGCGTAAGCTGCCCCCGATTATGCAACGCCTCAAGCGCGGCAATAGTATCTTCGTTCTCCTCGTCGTGGATCACGTCAGTTCCCCTATGAAATTGTTCCAATAAGTATCTCTTCGTCAAAAACTGGGCGAGCCGGCTCTTTTTTACTTGCACTCTGTGGGCCGCTACACTGGGGGAGTTGCCGCAAAAACGCGTTTCTGCCGCGTGGGGGGCAGTTTTCCTCATCTTCCTGGTCCACGGCCTGGTCGTTTCCACCTGGGTTTCGCGCATCCCCGCCATCCAATCGTCCTTGCGACTCAGCAACGGCGTGCTCGGCTTGACCCTATTGAGTTCGGCGGCGGGTGCGCTCTGTTCCATCCCTGCTACTGGCTGGCTAGTGAGCCGCTACGGGAGCAAACCCGTCACCATCCTCGCCAGCGTGAGTTTCTGCCTCTTTCTCAACTTGCCCGGAATCGCCTGGAATCGCGAATCCTTGGCTGCCGCGCTGTTCATTTTTGGAGCCGCCGCCGCAGCCATGGACGTCAGCATGAATGCGCAGGGCGTGGAAGTGGAGAAGACGCTTGGCCATCCCACCATGTCGCGCTTTCATGCACTGTTCAGCCTGGGCGGCATGCTGGGCGCCGGCACGGGTGGCTTGGTGGCGAATGCGCAAATTGGTGCCCGGGTTCATTTCGCGGCGGCCTCGCTCATTCTTCTGCTCGCCACTCTCGCGATCTCCCCTTTCTTCTTGCACACCGCTCCACCGTCTCGCGGAACGGCTCACCGCTTGCCCATCCGGCAGATTCCGCCGATCTTGCTGGCCCTCAGCGCGATCGCCTTTTTTATATTGCTCACGGAAGGCGCGATGGCCGATTGGACCGCACTCTATCTGCGGCAGGTTCTCGCTGCCAGTCCAGGATTGGCGGCGGCTGGTTATGCCGTTTTCTCCGCTGCAATGGCGCTCTTTCGCCTGATGGGCGATGTGATCACGCTCCGCCTGGGACCGGCCAGAACGGTCCGCGCCGGGAGCCTGACGGCCGGTTTGGGCCTGATTTGGGCAATCTCCATGCCTGCACCCGCGTGGGCTTTGCCTGGATTTTTCTTCACTGGCGCAGGCTTGTCGGTCATCATCCCGCTGGTTTTTGGGTCGGGCGGACGGGTTGGTACGGTTTCGCCCGGCGCAGGTATCGCGACGGTTACGGGAATTGGCTACCTTGGCTTTATTGCCGGTCCGCCTACCATCGGGTTCGTCTCCCAGATGGTCACGCTGCGCTACGCTCTGCTTGTCGTGGTTTTCTGCTGCTTCACATCGGCCTACCTGGCCGGGTTCATGCGAGGGCTGGGTACTGCACCGAAGGTGGAACCGGTCATGCCATCGCAACTATAGCAGCGGCCGCCCGTCGTATCCGGTCATTTCTAAGTAGCCCACGCCCTTCACCGGCTTTTGTTCCATCGTTCCCGAATATTCAACCGCGCCTTCCCAGTAGCTAGGAGTAAATCCATTCTTGCTCGCCAATTCCTGGTCATTTAAGCGAGTATGTTCCTCCAAGTAAATTCCAATGACGGGAACGCTGATGGTCCAACTCAGTGGATAGCGAGCGCCCGTCGCCGGGCTATGCCAAACCCTTCCGGGCTGCAATGAGAAATCAGTTAGGTGGTGTGCTTCGCCATTCGCATCGACATACGTTCCGGAGGAATACGGATCGGCAGCTCCCGATTTCAAACGCAGGCGGTACAGCATCAATTCCTGATTGTTGTCTAACTGGATCGCAAACCAATCCCAACCGGCTAACTCCTTACCCAGTTGTTCCGTGAAGAACTCATGATCCATCCAGGCTAGACCGTCTACCGAATAACTGATCCCTTGATAACTGAGCGTGCCCTGCGCGCCCAGACGCGTAAACGAAATGTAATGCGAAGCCTCGCCCGGCAGTGGACCTTTCTGACTTACACCATGTTCCCCGTTGATCACGAATGGTTTCTCCGGATTCAGATTCAGTTCTAGCGTGAACTGGTCCGCGATGGCACGCAGGTCCTGCTGACCCGTGGTGAGAGACGTCCAATGCACCTGCCAATTGCCGTTCCAATAGGTCTGCTGCGCAAAACTTGCCCCCGCCAAACCGGGACCGGCGCGATTCAACCGCTCCGTATGATAAAAACGGCCGCCATCGATATCGCTGAGCGCAAGATGGGCAAAGTAAATCTGGGACGGATTCCAAACATCATTAGAAGACGCGTTTACGTCGACGCCCTCTCGAAAAAATGTGAGTTCAAAGCCGAAATGGCGTCCGTCGGCAGTATGGAGATTGCCCGTGTAATACCACCATTCGGTCTGATAGTCGGGATGGCTGAAGTGATCGCGTGGAAACTCGTAATGATATCCGGGCAATGCGAGCTGCCACAACGACAACAAGATCGCGCCAAGCTTGGCGATCATCGGCTACTCCTCATGAATCGCCTCGATGGGCTCCATCCGCACTGCGGTCCGCGCCGGATAGATCCCCGCAAGCACCGTGGCCACATAGACGCCACCCAGCGCGAGCGCCAGCAGGACAACCGGCAAATGAAACTGAATGGTCCAGCCAAACGACTGCTTGTTGATAACAAAGATCAACAGCAAAGAGAGCAACAAGCCGAGCACGAGACCGATGCCGATCGCAAGCAGGCCTAGCAGCCCGGCCTCCCACAGGATGATGCTACGCACCTGTTCACGGGCTGCGCCCAAGAAGCGCAGCAGCGCAAATTCCCTTCTGCGGTCGATGATCAAAGCCAGCAGAGACCCCGCGATGCCGATGACGGCAACGAAGACGGCCACCGCCTCCAGCGCGTAGGTGATCCGGAAGGACCGGTCGAAGATCTTGATCGCTTCCGCACGAAGTTTGCTGTTGCTGAACACCATCACTCCGCGGCCTCCGATAATGCCATCGATGGCTTGTCTCGCCGCTTCGGCATTTGCTCCGGGTTTCAGATATACTCCGGCGTTAGAAGCCGCAGGGTCCGGCAGATACTTCAACAACGTGCGGCGATCCAAGATTACATAGCCGCGCTCGGTCGAGTAATCGTAGTAAATGCCCAGGACGCGAAAGCTTCGCATCTTACCGGCCAGACCTAAGTGGATGGAATCGCCGACGTGTACGTAGTGCTTGTTGGCAAAGGGCTCACTAACAACAGCATAATCGCCGGTGGGCAACTTCTTCAGTATTGCTTGCCCGTCTTCGCCCGGAAGAAACTGCGTTCGAGACGACATCTCTGCGGCGTCGGTCTGGCCGCCTCCTAGCGATGCGGGTAGACCTTGATAATCGATCGCATACACACGAAACCGGTCGACTGCGGCTACTTCCGGCAGCTTTGCGATTCGGTTAGGGATATCAGGATCGATTGTCGGGTGCCTATCCGCAGCGCCTGATCCGGCTGGCCGCAAGTAGAAGTCGGCTTGCAGTTGAGCATTCATCCAAACCCAGACCGTCTGGCGAAAACTGCCTACCATGACGCCCACACTCGCGGTCATAGCGACCGCTATCGCCAGCGCCCCTGCCATTACAGAGGTTCTTCCGAGCGATGCTCGCAGCGACCGCAATGCCACCAATGCTTCAACAGCCAAACTTTTTTCAACGATACGATGTGTTGCACTGTCCAGGAACAGAATTATGTTCGGAATCGCTGCCGATGTGCCCGCTACCAGAAGCGCCGCGGCTACGTAAGCAAAAATCGGTTGCCTGTCGACCGCGGGCATTTGCGAACAGACGGCCGCCACGGCCAATGCGGCGATGGCCCACCACAGGCCGCGGCGCGATCCCAGGCGGATGACATATTCTTCCCGGCCGCGCGCCATCGCTTCCGCCGGAGCAACCTGTGAAGCCTCAATTGCAGGAGCCAGTGCCGCCAACACCGATACTCCGATACCGATCATAAGCGCTGTCAATACTCCGCCTACTGTGTATTGCACCGGCGCCGCTTCACTAGTGACATAGAGCGACTGCACGGTGTTGCCGATGAGTCGCACCGCGCCGATCGCCATCACACGGCCCAGCGCCAGGCCCGCCACGCTGCCGGCGATGCCGAAGAACAGTGCTTCGGCCAGAAAGCCATTTCGCACTAGCCTCCGAGTTGCGCCGAGCGCCCGCAAGATTCCGATTTCGTTGCGGCGCCGCACCACAGAAATCGCAATCGTGTTGTAAATCAGAAACGCGCCGACTATCAGCGCTATGTAACTGAGCACATGCAAATTCCAGCGGAAGGCTGACAGCATTTTGCGGTTGGCGTCGGTTTGCGAACCCTCCGGCGCAATTGTGTAGGAAGGCGGCAATGCTGAGCGCAAAACGCTTTGCCAATGTTTCCGCGAGCCATACGGCGGCAGCGTCGCTCCGATGCTGTCCAGCTTGCCAATTTTGCCGGTGACCTGCTGAGCCAGCCCAATATCGGCAACGATGACGTTGTCGCGACCGATCTCGTCCTCACGGCGGGCGAGAATTCCCGCCACCGTGAAGTCGTGCATCTGATCGCCAATCAGCAGCCGTACATGCTGTCCCATATGGAACCCGAGATGCGATCCGACATAAATTGGATCGCCCGTCGCAAGCTGCACAGCCGCGTCGCGCGGGCTCTTCGTCTGTTCCAGATCTTCTTGCGTCGCTTCGCCGATGAGATCAAGCCCGATAAAGGGCAACGCTTCGCCATGGCCGTTGATGGTGGCGAAATCCGCAATGCGCGCTGAGAATCGAAATGGATACGGTAGGCGGACCAGCGGCCCAAGCATTTCCTGATTGATGCCTCCGATAGCCGTAATGACCAGGCCGCCGCGCCCCGCAAGTGTATCCAGCGATGAATGAAAACTTCCGGCCGCCGCCTGGCCAGCCATGTCGATAGCAACCACCACTCCCACGCCCAGTGCGACCGCAAGAACCGTTAGCGCCGTACGCACTGGCTCGCGCCGCATGGGCCGCAGTATCAGGCGGGTGAATAGCAATGCTAATGTCATACAGCCACCATGGCCGGCACCATGCGCCCGTCGCGCAGATGAATGATTCGGCTTGCCATGGCGGTAATTTCGGCGCTATGCGTTGCCATGATCACGGCCACGCCGAAATCGCTGGCCGCGCGCCGCAGCACGCGCAGGATAACCTCTCCGGTTGTAGTATCCAGGTTTCCGGTGGGCTCATCGGCCAGCAATAGCGGCGGATTGTGCACCAATGCCCGAGCGATGGCGACGCGCTGCTGCTGCCCTCCTGAAAGTTGATGCGGCAACCGGTTGAGATAGTTATCTAACTCAACCCAGCGCAACCGCTCCATCGCAATTTCGCGAGCGCCCGATCTACGCGCGAGCAGTAACGGCAGTTCTACGTTCTCAATCACGCTCAGCGTGTGTAGCAGTTGAAAAGATTGAAAAATGAACCCGACTTTCTCACGCCGCAAGCGCGTCAATTCCGTGTCGTTTAGACGAGTGGTCACGTGCCCGTCCAGCACCACTTCGCCCGAGGTCGGAAAATCCATCGCGCCGCAGAGATTCAGCAGGGTCGATTTTCCGCAGCCACTACGCCCAACCAATGCGAGAAAATCTCCCGGCTCCACAGTCAGCGAAATGTCTTCGAGCGCCGGGACGGGTGCGCCATCGGCCTGATACAACTTACCTACGCGATCGAGTGCTAGAAGAGGCATCTATCGTCACGATTGTGACACCTGATTCGATGATCTCAAGGCCGCTTACGATCTCGAAAGCCGCTACTGCGATTGGAACTTGAAAAGCATCCCCACTACTCGCGGGTCCAACTTTCTCATCGCAGGCGCATTGGACGAAACGGGATGATCGCCTTGGACAGAATGCTCCTCTTCGGGAGTCAACGCCACAGCATATCGGCCATTCGCCAGCCGGTCCGCGTCTAGAGTAAAGACCAGACTGCCTGCCTTATCCCACTTACTAAGTGCGCCGCCATCCCAAGACGTCACATTCCCTCCGTAATTCCAGCCGAATCCGGCGATAGTAAATGGGCCCCCGTTCTTCGCTTCTAGATCCTGCAGGCGAGTGCCTACGCGGATGCCGTTCGCAGCCCGCCAATCGCAGGGGCCACTGCGCCTTTCAAAACAGATGAAGATCTCTTTGGGATGTGCTTGCTCCGATTTACCGGTCCAGACGATGGCGAGTTGCCGCGAAAGCTCTCCCTTGTAGACGAGTGTAGCGGGAGAAAGCATCCCTTCATCCAACTCCATTTGGTCGTCAACAATTTTGGCGTTTGGGAATAAACCCGACAATTCCTCCCGCGTGACCTTCGTAGTAATCGGTCCTACACGTTCGCTTGGAACGATGCGCCAATCCTGACCGTGCAGGTTCGAGCACGCGACCAACAGCAGCAATAGCCTGCGCAAGTTACACCGAATATCGGGGCGGCGTAATGCCCTTCTCCCGAAGATATACGTCGGCATAACCGCGATGATGCGCCGTATGGATAAAGGCATACAACACCCAATCCCAGCCGCTCTGTTCGGGAGTATTCGGCCGCCCGGGATACAGCTTGTCCAGTTCGGCCTCATTCGTACCCGCAATCACATCGGCGCAGTAATCGAACGAATCGGAGAGATACTTCGTGGTCGTCTGCTTGTCGTTCTTCTCGGGTGGATGCAGGTTCACTGGTATCTCGCCGCCTTTCAAGCGCGAAATATAGAAGGCATTGTTCGCGGCAATGTGTTGCATTAGCTTGCCGTACTCCCGCATCTCCGGTCGCGGCTTGAAGTCGTAATTATCCGCTGGCATGGCGTCCGCAACTTCTAATGTAAATGCTTTTGCCTTGCCCCATCGCGTTACAAATGAACTAATTGCCTTCGATGACGGTTCGGCTTGGGCAGCGGCCACCGCTATCGCCCCTGCCACCGCGCCCCTTAGTGACGATTGGATCGCTGTTCTTCGATTCATAGAACTAAAGTATACGCCCGAATTGGCATTATTGAGCCGCCATTGATTCCGCCGGCCGTTACTTGATTGGCGAGAAATCAGTCGGCGTCAAAAACGTCGAATCTACTTTCTGAACCAGCTTGCCATTGGCGTCCGATGCGGCCGCAACCTTCTTCCATTCCGGATCGGCGCGGAACGCGGCCCAGGACTTGGTCGCCGCCTCACGACTCGGGAAGCCCAGCATGTAATACAAAGTTCGGCCTTTTAGCGGCTCATCCATGGGAACCCAGTACCCAATGCTCGTCATATCGTGGCGATTGAATATGGTAATCGTATGATCGCGAAATCGCTTCAACAGATCGTCCAACTTACCCTCGTTGGCATGGTAAACGCGCAGTTCGAATACACGGTCGCCGGCTTGCGCGTGAACGGTCGCGTTCTGGCCGCTCCAATAACCCGCTAGGAACAGCACCAGCCCAAATGCGGCGGCAAGCGCCAATTTTCTATACATTCGTTTCCTTTTCTATTGAGAATCTGGTAACACCCAGGCGTACATCAGCCCTTGCACAAGAGTCAGTAAATACTGCCGCCCATCTAACTGAAACGTGGAGGGCGAACTGACCATATTGCCTCCGGCGTTCACATGCCAGAGAACGTTACCCGTCTCGGGATTAAGAGCGAGCAAGTTGCCGGAATTATCTCCGGTGAAGAGCACTCCGCCGGCTGTTGTCAAAATCCCCGCGACGCTTTCGCCGTCACCGAGAGAATGGCTCCAGCGAACTTTTCCATCCCGATAATCCAGCGCCTGAATGCTGGATGTCGACCATAGATTGCGGTCGCGACCGGCCCAGCCTTCGGCCTTGCCGGCTTCCGTAAGATAGAACTCGCTGAACATGCGCCGCGCATTCACATAGAACAGATTCGTCTGCGGATCGAAGCTAGGCGCCATCCAATTAGTCGCGCCATCCGATCCCGGAGATACCAGCGACCCATTCGGAGTCGGAAACTTGGTGAGCTTCGCAATGGGCCTGCCGCGCTGGTCGATGCCGCTTGCCCAGTTCGTCGAAATAAGCGGCGCTGTTAACAGATGTTCGCCCGTCGCGCGGTCCAGCACAAAGAAATATCCATTGCGACTGCCCTGCGCCAACAGCCTGCGGGGCTTGCCGTCAAACGTGCCGTCGAACAGCACTGGCGTCTGCACCGCATCCCAATCGTGGACGTCGTGTGGTGATGGCTGGAAATACCATTGCAGCTTGCCCGTATCTAAATTGAGCGCCACGATGGAGCAGGTGTACAGATTGTCGCCTTGTCGTACATCGCCAGCCATGACCGGGTTTGGATTTCCGATTCCCCAGTAGACCAAGTGCAATTCGGGATCGTAAGTACCGGTCATCCACGGCATACCGCCGCCATGGGTGATGGCATCGCTGTTCCGTGGCCACGACTCCGAACCGGGCTCGCCTGGACTGGGCTCAGTGTTCCATCGCCACTGCATATCGCCCGTTTCCGGATCGACGGATTCCAGGTAGCCCGGGATATCCGTCACGTCGCCCGAAACGCTCACCAGAACATGCTCGCCAACTATTAAGGGAGCCATGGTTGCGAAATACCCCAATTGGGGATCGCCCAGTTGCTTATTCCAACGCACCGTGCCATCTTTCGCTTCGAGCGAGATCAGATGCGCGTCAGGGGTCTCAAAGTAGAGCCAGTTGTGATACATGCCGAGCCCGCGGTTGCCGATCAAATCGCCGCCTTGCTTGTCCTCGTAGGTATACTTCCAAATCTGCCGGCCGGTGCGCGCGTCCACAGCCCAGACGTTGTTAGGCACTGTGAAATACAAAATGCCGTTGACCTCCAGCGGCGTCGACTTCAGCGCCCGTGAATTGGCGTTGAACACCCAAGCCAGGGTCAAGTCATGCACGTTTGCCGCGTTGATCTGAGAAAGCGTGCTGTAGCGCCGGCCCGAGTAATCGCCATTGTAAGTGGGCCACGTATCGGTCGGCGGTTGCAGCAGTTTGGCCGGATCCAGACCCTGCGCCGCCAGAAGTCCCACGCTAAGAAGCAAACAAAAGCAGAGATTTCGAAAAATGAGCATACGGGGCCAAATCATCTATTTCAGTGTTTCCAGATAAGCGAATAAGTTGTGGACATCATCGTCGGTATACTTTGACAGCAGTTCACGGTGAGCCGATAGCGGGTCCTTCAGCCTGATTTGCACATCTTTCAGGTTCCACGAGTGATACCATCCATCGCTATCGCGAATCGCGATTGAAAACTCGTCAAGATGCACCACTTTACCTTCGATGGTCTTCCCCGAAGGCAGCGTGATGATGGCCGTGCGATCTGTCGGCGCTCCGGTAGGACCGGGATAGAGGAAGAGCTGCTGCAGTTCCAGCGGTTGATAGCGGCTGGCAATGCCTTTTAAATCGCCATCTACGGAGTGGCATCGGGCGCACCCGCCCGCGCCATCGAAATAGGCTTTGCCTTCTTGCGCGTTGCCGGTCAGCAATTTCGCCAGCGGATAATCGCTGCTTACGCCAGCACTGCGCCGTGCTTCCAATGTTCGTGCATGGAGGAAGGCAACGACTTCGGCCAGCTTTTGGTCACTCAGAGTTCCCGCGCCAAATGCCGGCATGCCTTTATCTATACGGCCATTGCGCACAATCGGATCGATCGTGTCGCCGTCTTTATCGTGATTCACCGCTAAGGATCGGACCAAATCGGGGCCGCGCGAACCGGTAGCGTCGTTACCGTGGCAGAAACCGCAGTTTTGAGCGAAAGTTTTTGCCCCCGCTTCCGCGAAAGGATTCGCCATAGGCGACGGCCGAGGCTGTCTGTGACCTTGCCCGAAAAGACAGGCGATGGGCAGAAAACCATACAGAAGCCCAATTGCGGCGCGAAGATACAAATTGCGAGGCATGAAAATCCGATTGTATCGGTACGCCACTGGGAATCGAGATTCCGGACTGAATAAACAAGAGCGCGATAGCATTTCAATTGGAATGAGTGAGCCCGGCAGCATCGCGGCGCGGCGTACCAAAAAGTCCGACGAGACGCGGACGCGTATCCTCGAAACAGCGCTTGACCTGTTCCGCGAGCGCGGCTTCGATGCAACCACGATGCGCGATATTGCCCGCGAAAGCGGAGTCGCGTTGGGAGCGACATATTACCATTTCGAATCGAAGGAAGCCATCGTTCTGGCCTTTTATGAACTGGCCAAGGATGACTTGCAGGAGCCGCTGGAAACTGCCGTCGGGCATGCCACGACCCTGGCCGATGGATTCTCGGCGCTGCTCGAAGCTAAATTCACCTACTACACGCCAAATAAAAAGTTCCTCGGAGCCCTTTTCCCGCACTCGGCCGACCCGCGTGATCCCCTTTCTTTATTTAGCGACCAGAACCGGCACATCCGTCAGGCCGACGCGCAAATCTTCAGCCGGCTGCTTGAAAAGACGGGCACAACCGTCCCCGGCGATTTGGCGCAGTATCTGCCGCCGCTGTTGTGGCTCTACCAAATGGCGTTGCTACTGTTCTGGATTTACGACGACACCGAAGACCACACCCGGACGCGCCTGGTCACCGAGAAGAGCTTGGCCGTGGTAATTCGCGCGATCGAGATGAGTCGCCTGCCTTTCTCCCGGCCATTGCGGCGCCGCGTGGTAGATCTTATCGAAGCTGTTACTAAGCGCTAAAAGCGACTCGCCAACCGGTGCCAAAAGCCTCGTTTCTTTTTTGGTTTGGCACTGGAAACGGTCTCGGCTGTTTCCGTCCGCTCTTGCTTACCAGTTGCTCGATGAAATCCCCTCCGCCTATGCCTCGCAAACGCAGAAGAGCCTCGCACTTGGCGAGGCTCATGAAGGCTAGAGTGCTTTGCTGGTTTGGGTTGTTCTCGTGCATGCGTGACTTCCGGTGGAGACGTATCGGTCCCGGCTCGCGCTGTCAGTTTCGAATCCGGGTCGGTCGAGACGAGCTTTGCTTGCACGATAAACCGTTTGGGCGCCGACCCGACGTAGTAAAACGGGTAACACGTAATTAGCGTCAGCCATTTGCCCCCGCCGGGCGGCGCGCGCAATACCCCGACATCCGAAGGCAAGACAATTTGAGTGGAAACGACTTGGTACGTGTAACTGCCTGTTGTGGATTCAAACGTCACGTCATCGTTCTTTTCGATAAACCGAAGCGGACGAAACAGGGTATCGCGATGCGCGGCGATTGCAAAATTACCCGTTTGGCCCGGCATGGCCGTCGAAGGAACGTGTCCGGCGCCCCGCTCCAAGGTTTTCATTTCAACCCCTTGTAAAACGATGGCAGAAAGATGTAGCCGTGGAATCAAAACCCTTCCCACCATCGCTCCTTCGGGCAGCAGCAGTCGGCCCGGGAGCGCCTCCTTCGGCTTGGCGGGTTCGGCATTACTGGCGCTGCTTGACTTCGCTGGGGCCATGTAACCTCCCAGCGGCGTCCGCTCCCTCAACCAATCGGTAAATGTAACGGTCCGTCCAGCGATCTCCTGATCGAAGGCCCAATTTTCATAAGCCTGATAGACATGCTCATTCGCGAGCGAGTACCCATAGTACCCTATACCTGCCACTCCGCATAGAAATAACAGCCATCGCACTGTCATCACTACACGATGTTTTGGTTTGGGCGGGCTTAATCGCCGTTTCAGATTGTAACTATGTAGGCCGGGTTTGACAGGAGCTACACTCAAATCTTCCATGGGCATTTAGCGGTTAGGCAGGGAGTTTGAGGCGGCATTAGTTTGGTTCTGAGCGCTTGGTTCCCGTTCTTCGTGAAGTACTTCCCTAAACGGCATGTTCGTGTAAGTCGTTCTTGTCCGGACGATCAGTCTCTTTCCGCCCGAATTTACCGCCGTGACCTTTACCGTCCTAACTACTGGTTTAGACGAATTCACCAGTGCGGGAGGTACATAGCCAATCGTATATCGGCTGCGGATATCTTTGCCGATCTTTTGAAAAATGGGAATAATGTCGTTCATTGAACTCGGCTGAAAAAATTCGCCGCCGCTGATTTTCGAGAACCGCTTCAGCACCCCGGGATTGCGGTCAGTGTCATATTCGTCATAGAGCCCAACTGTGTAGACAGTGGCCCGGGACGCCTGAATCAGATCCAGAACCTCCGGCAGCGTTGTCTTGCTCACGTTGTCCCCTCCGTCGCTGACCACGATTAAAGTTCTATCTTTATGGCTACTCTGCTCAAGATGCGTCAGGGCATGAGCGATCGCGTCGTACAAAGCGGTCTGACCCATCGGCGTTCCGAAGTAAAGGGCGGCCCGCAATTTTTGCAAGTCGTCTGTAAAGGGTAAATTGGGACCTAACCCGTTCACCACATAGTTATTGAAATTAACTACAAAAAACTCATCTCTGGAATTACTCTCTTTTGCGAAAGCCAACCCCGCCAAAACCACTTCCGGCCGTTTCGAACGCATACTGCCACTGTCGTCAAGTACCAGACCCACAGAAACGGGCGCGTCCACTCCCCCAAACTCGGTAATTGTCTGCGGCTTCCCGTCATCGAAGACATGGAAATCGCTCTGCTTTAAACCGTTGACGTAACCATCCCCGGGATTACGGACGCTCGCGAAGAGCAAAACCATATTCACGTTGTCGGTGATTGTGTACATTTTGTCGCCTGGGGCACCGGGCTTCGCGCCCGCCTGCCCGGCAGATAGGACACCGTAAATTGTGCTCACAACCCCTATCACCAGGATCGACAGCCGTTTTGTAAAGAGATGCCGCATGACCGTTCTCCGAAATTATCACTCTCGGATCAGGGCTCCCACGAAGCTTAGACGAAAAGAACGCCTGACGGTTTGATTCCGCCAGGCGCCAAATGTAAACCACCGGGAAACCTCCGGTTGAGATCCGCGCATTCTCGATTTAGGCGCGGTTGGTTGTCAAAGTGAGCAAGCCCGCAAGACTCAATGAAGCCAAGCCCAACAGCCCAATCAGCGGATTGAAGCTCGCCGTGTGAGGCAGGGCCTTCGGTGCTGGGGCTGGGGCCGCTTCAGGGGCGGGAGCCGGAGTAGGTTCTGGCGCCGGGGCGGCTTCGGGTTGAGGCGCCGGAGCTGGGGCCGGTGCAGGCGCAGCCTCGGGTTGAGGCGCCGGTTGCGGCTCGGGAGCCGGTTGCAAAGCCGCAGGCATCGGAACCGGTCGCAGCGAAGCCAACTGTGCTACGAGTTTCTTCGGATACGCAAACTCCTGACCAAAATTGTCGCCCGGGTAAAACCACGCGCGAACTGCCTTCGGAACGCCCGCCGGAGTTTCCCAGAAGGTAAATTGTGTGTGACCGGTCGGCTGCAAACGGTAGTTCGGAATGGCCAAAATTGTCGTTTCCAGATGATCCTGGTTTTTGTTGAAAATCTGAACAATGTGACGGTCCGACTGGGAATCCATCAAAACCCAAACATAGGTTCCGGGCTCCAAGACTTTATTGCCGGCGATAATCGGTTCGTTAACGGTGACGATAGTTTTCTTATTCCAGGTGTCGGCATGCGCTCGTGACGCAAATGAGCCGCCGATCAACGCAACACCTGCCACCGCCAGTGCAGCGGCTAGTAGCGGACGAAATTTACCACTCATGAAATCTACTCCTCCAGAAGCAATTTACTTTAGAGATCTAATATTTACCGCGTCTTTGAGCGATCGGCGCGATTTACTGGTGAGGTTGTCTTGTCTCACTCCCTATCCAATAGAGCACTCCGATTGCCAAACGTGTCCAACACGGCCTTTCAACAAGTTAGCCTCTGCACCGTTGGATGCTTCACGGGCAAAAAGTACGCGGATACATCAGAAATAGCTGGAATTCTCAAAACATGTGAAAACAACAGGCGAACGCAAAGTGAACGCTCGTTAAGACCGGTCGGTTGGAATGAGCCGAAGTAGACTGAAGTGATTGATTTCAACCACCTCTGTAACGGTGTAACTGCATGGCAACTCGCAAAATACTTCACACGCCCCTGACGCTGGCCGTTGATATCGGCGGCACTGGAATAAAGATGATGACTCTGGACGGCTTCGGCAGACCTATCGGCGAACGTATACGCACCGATACGCCGCATCCTGCAACTCCGGAAGCCGTGCTTACTGTTATGGACACATTGTCGGCGGACGCAGGCATGTTTGACCGCGTGTCCGTTGGATTTCCGGGCGTGGTGAAGCGTGGAGCCACTCTGACAGCGCATAACTTGGACACCCAATGGTGCGGTTATGAACTGCAAAAAGTACTGGAACGGCGTTGGAAGCGTCCGGTGCGTGTCGCGAACGATGCCGCTGTTCAAGGCTATGGAGCCATCCGCGGTATTGGCGTGGAACTCGTAGTTACGCTAGGAACGGGCTTCGGCTCGTCTCTATTTGTAGATGGCCGTTTGGTGCCGGGGCTCGAACTGGCACATCATCCGTGGCGCAAGGACAAGACTTACGAAGAATACCTCGGTATCAAGGGGTTGAAACAATTGGGACGGAAGCGCTGGAATCGCGCGTTGGAAAAGGCGATCGGACAACTGGAAGGCCTCTTCAACTACGACCATCTGTTCATCGGCGGCGGCAACGCGGCGCGGATCGATTTCGAATTGCCGCGCAACGTTACGCGAGTTCCGAATGAAGACGGGTTGTTGGGAGGCGCAGCACTTTGGCGCGATCCCACGCACGCGGAAGTTTCGAAAGTGGTTGTCCAGAAGCGCGGGTTTAAACGCAAGCCTGTGGTGGTTACTCAGGCTTGATCTTCAAGGCGGAATTGAGATGACGTGTTCAAGCACGTCCATATTGACAATTTCCGCGCCTTTGTAAATTTCGACTTGCCGGTCGGCCAGCAGCGGTTGATCAAAGCCGTAGAAGTGCAATGACGGCTGTTATATTGGCGTGCTTATTCGCAATACACGCCCTCTCTTTAACTGGTGCGTTTACCGGCGTCTCAAAGGGGCGCGCCCCGGCCGTCTGATTTACAGGAGCCGATAGATATGGCTCACGAATTTCCAATGAAGTCCGAAGGAGGGACTATGAAAGGGATTTTGATCGGTGTATTATTGACAACTTTCGCAGCATCTTTGCTCGCTGCGGATGAAAACCAGCAGGAGAATCAGCGTCTGACGTCGGCCGCTGACGTGCTTCAGCAGATCCAGAGCAACCCCGACAGGGGCATTCCTCCCGATCTTCTACACAGAGCATACTGCGTTGTTGTAATTCCGAATATGAAAAAGGCCGGATTCATTTTCTCCGGGAAATATGGACGCGGGTACGCTTCATGCCGCACTGACGGTCACTGGAGTGCACCAGCAGCGATGCGTATCGAAGGTGGCGGATTCGGACTCCAGGCCGGCGCCTCCGATACCGATGTGATCATGCTGGTTATGACCAGGAAAGGGATGGATAGTATCCTTTCCAGCAAGTTCACGCTTGGCGCTCAGGCGTCCGTCGCCGCCGGCCCCGTCGGGACCGCAGCCACTGCGCAGACCGATGCGAATCTGAACGTAGATATCCTCACCTATTCGCGTACGAGAGGCGCCTTTGCGGGCATTTCGTTGCAGGGAGCCACACTGCGGCCGGACGAAGATGCCGACAAGGCACTCTATGGACATCAGGTCAATTCTCGGAATGTCTTGACGGGTAACGTTCAGAATCCAGTTAGACCCGATCCGTTTACTCGCGAGCTTACTAGATACGGAGGCACCGCGAGGGCGTAGTTCGGAAAGGAACACTGGCGCAGCTTGTGTATTTTTTCAGTGTGCGCCAGTTGGTCCGCGTGTCTTGACGTTCTTCAAGACAAAGACAAGCAGGCCGGCGGCACCGGCGGTGAGCACTGCGCCCTGAAAGATGTCAATGACCGCACCCATCGTGGCTTGCTGTTGGACCATGCCGCCGAGAAGGCCGAGCGCTTTTTGGGAGGCGTCGCTCGATGACATCTGATGGGACAAAGTGGCTTGATAGCCTCGAAGCGTCTGCTGGTAAATCGGGTTAAAGGGCGAAAGATGGGCGGTCATCATGGCCTGATGGACTTGCGCGCGGCGGGCCAACATGGTGGAGACGATCGAGATGCCTACGCTGCCGCCGACATTACGCATCAAGTTGTAGACTCCGGTGGCGTTCCCGACCTGCTCGCGGCTTAGGGTGCCGAATGAGAGTGTGTTGAGGGGCACAAACATGAACGCGGTAGACAGTCCATTAATGACGTTGCTGAAGAAAATGGTTCCGGGATTCATGATCAAATCCAGGTGAGAGAACTGCCAAACAGAAAGTCCGCAGACCGCGAAGCCGAACAGGGCTAGGAATCGGCTATCAATTCGGCCAATCAGATTACCGCATACTGCCATGCCAATGAGTGCCCCCATCCCGCGCGGGGCGATGGCGAGACCGCTTGAATAGGCGCTATATCCCAGTAGGGTTTGCATGAACAGCGGTAAAAGGGTGGTGACTCCGTACAGCAACGCTCCGACAACACCAATCAACAACGTGCCGAAGCCGTAATTCCTGTCGCCCAACATTCGGAGATCCACGATCGGGCCCTTGGTCTTGAATTCGCGAATCAGAAAAAACGCAAACGCTAAGGCTGCCGTGATGGCTAGCCCGCGAATGAAGTTCGAACTAAACCAATCGTCATCCTGTCCCTTGTCGAGCACGACTTCCTGGGCGCCCAACCACAGCGCCATCAAAGCGAACCCGAGCCCATCAATGGAGCCAATGGTGGCTCGTGCATTCTTAATCCACGGCGGGTCGTGCACGAACTGGCGCAGCATGAAGAAAGCCAAGACGCCAATGGGGACGTTGATATAGAAGACCCAACGCCAACTGTAGTTGTCCGTGATCCAACCGCCCAAAACGGGTCCGATGATGGGGGCAACGACAACGCCAATGCCGTACACACCAATGGCTTGGCCTTGCTTCTCTTTGGGAAAACTCTCAATCAGGACTGCTTGGGCAATCGGCTGGAGTGCGCCACCTCCTGCGCCCTGGAGTATTCGCGCGAAGATCAACATTGGCAAACTGACTGCGAAGCCGCATAAGAATGAGGATGCGGTGAAAAGCACGAGACAGAACAGCAGGAATCGTTGACGCCCGAATCGCCGGCCTAACCAGCCGGTTGCCGGCAATACGACAGCGTTGGCCATAAGGTAGCTCGTCAGCACCCAGGTGGCTTCATCGTTGCTGGCTGATAAATTGCCAGCGATATGGGGCAAGGCCACGTTGGCCACCGATGTATCCAGCACTTCCATGAACGTGGCCATCATCACAGACATCGCGATGATCCATGGATTGACCGCCGGCTTCCACTCTTGAGTAGTGATAATTGCGGCTGGCTTTGGAGCTATCTCCGGTAGCGGTGCGACCTCTGTTGCCATCGAAAGTTTAAATCCTAAAGACCTTAACTAATTTCCGTTCCAAAGCCGTTCGATGCCGGTGGTTCGTAAGTTGACTCAAGGAGTGACAAATATGGCGGGCATGCGAAGATGAATTTTCGTGGCTTTTGATTCGTTTGTCCAGATAGATGGCCGCTCCGCGCAGCCTCGACTGCCGGATTGGCTCCGAAAGAGTCGCACGCATTTCGAATCCGTCCACCTGCTGAAAACAGAATTGCGTCAGCGGCGCCTGCACACGGTATGCGAGTCTGCCCGTTGTCCGAACATTCATGAGTGTTTTGATCGCGGCGCCGCAACGTTCATGATTTTAGGTAACCTGTGCACGCGCGGTTGCGGATTCTGTTCAGTACCGAAAGGTTCGGCGGCGAAGAAAGAGTTCACGCTGGATGCCGATGAGCCATGGCAGGTCGCGGAGATGGCTGCGCACATGAATCTGCGGTACGTGGTGATAACGTCCGTGAATCGGGATGACCTGCCCGATGGCGGGTCGCATCACTTCGCCGAAACGGTCCGGCAGGTCCGCCGCCAGTTGCCCCAGGCTCAAGTGGAAGTGTTGACGCCCGATTTTTGCGGCGACCTTGACGCAGTCGCGCGAGTCCTCGATGCTGGTCCGCACGTTTTCAATCACAATATGGAAACAGTGCGCCGGCTATACCGGCGTGTGCGTCCGCAAGCCGATTACCGGCAATCGTTAGAAGTGATCGCATTTGCGAAGCGTCATAGCCCGGATACTCTTACGAAATCCGGCTTGATGGTTGGATTGGGCGAGAGTCCGCCGGAGGTTGAAGAATTACTTCGCGATCTGGTTCAATCGAGCGCCGGCGTAGCGACCATCGGACAGTATCTACAACCCACGCGCCGCAATCTTCCTGTAGCCGAGTTCGTTACCCCTGCTCAGTTCGACGCCTATCGCGACACGGGACTGGCGCTCGGACTCAAGATGGTTTTCAGCGGTCCTTTTGTGCGCAGCTCTTACATGGCCGACCGCGTTCATACCGAAGCTCAGGCGAATGCCTAGGCGCGCCATCGCCATACGCGCGGCGCTCGCGCTGCTGACCGTGCTGATGCTGGTTTCCATCTTCCCGCGCTTCAACTTGCGCTTTTTGGCGCCAGTGGCGCTGACGCCTTTTTTAATCGCTTTGGCGACCACGCCCCGCGCGGGTCAACGTTTCATTTACGGCTGGGGCGCAGGAATAATTTATTGGTTTTTCCTCTGCACATGGATACAGTTTGTCCTGCAAGTACACGCGGCGATGGGCGTATGGGGCGGCTGGGGATCGTTTCTGGTCTTTTGCGTATTGAAGGCGCTGCATCTGGCGGTATTCAGTCTGCTTGCCGGCCCACTGCTTAATCGCTGGTACACGATTCCCGCCGTTGCCGCGCTTTGGACAGGTCTCGAACGCACGCATGGCACGTTCGGTTTCGCGTGGTTGGCGCTGGGAAACGCCGGTATCGACATGTCCGTTCCGTTGCGACTGGCGCCGTATGTTGGTGTCTATGGCTTGTCGTTCGTATTTTGCATGCTCTCCGTTGCCTTGGCTTTGGTCCTTTTGCGCCGGCCAAGGCTGCATCTAGCGCCGCTGCTAGCGCTGCCATTACTGTTCATTCTTCCCGCGATACCGGAACATTTTGTGGCCGATCAACCGGCCGCCGTGGTGCAGCCGAACCTGGATACTGAATTCGATTGGACACCTGCCACTCTCCAGGAGGAGGAAGCAAAATTGCTTCTGCTATCCCGGGCAGTGTCGGCTCCGTTGGTAATTTGGCCGGAACTCCCGGCACCGCTCTATTTCTACTCCGACCCGGTATTTCATCGCGATGCGGAGGAAATCGCCATCCAGCATGGATACTTTCTGTTCGGTACGGTGACCATGAACTCTCAGGGCGAGCCGCTGAATTCGGCCGTAATTCTCGGCCCAGAGGGTCAGGAAATCGGTCACTACGATCAAATCTTTTTGGTACCGTTTGGCGAGTTCACCCCGCCGCTGTTCTCGTGGGTGAATCGGATCACCCACGAGTCCGGCGATTTCGTGCCCGGAAGTCGAGTGCAGGTTACGAAAATCGGAAATCATCGTGTGGGCGTCTTCATTTGCTATGAGTCGGCCTTTCCACACCTGGTCCGCCAGTTCTCGAAGGACGGCGCCGATGTTTTTGTCAACATTTCGAACGATGGGTATTTCGGGCACAGCGAAGCGCGGCAGCAACATCTGTTGCTGGTCCGAATGAGAGCCGTCGAAAATCGGCGCTTTATCGTGCGGGCGACCAACGACGGGATTACGGCGGTCATCAACCCTGCAGGCCGCATTATCAAGGCGCTGCCGCCCTACCAGCAGCTAGCATCGCCCATCCGATATGGGAGCGTTTCGCAGGTCACTTTTTATGCCGAACATGGCGATTGGTTCGCCTGGGGCTGTCTCATGATCGGTGTTCCGCTGGCGGCATTCCGCCTTTGGCGAGCAGATCGCGAATCTCGGTAAGCAATTGCTGGTCCGGCGTCGGCCCGGGCGGAGGCGGAGGGGCAGGCTTTGGAATAAGTGTCGATAATGCTTTGATCAGCAGGAAAATACAAAACGCGATGATTAGAAAATTGATGATCGTGTTGACGAAATCGCCATACATCAGCAACGCAGGCGGATGCGGTTTCACGGCCTTCGCGGCTGCCAGGCTCGGATAGCGGTTCCCATCGAGAGGGAGAAACAGATCCTTGAAATCGACGCCGCTGGTCAACATCCCGATGGGGGGCATAATGATGTCGTTGACCAGTGAGTTTACGATGCCGCCGAACGCTCCGCCAATGATCACGCCTACGGCCAGGTCGACTACGTTACCGCGCGAGATGAACGCTTTGAATTCAGAGATAAATCCCATGCTGAAAACAGTTGCTCCTTGACTGGTGAGTATAACGTTTGGGCGAGAGAAGGAGGCGGTGCTTTTTCAGTGAGCCATCAGAACTTGGACTTCCGCAAACCCATCACAAAGCCCAATCCGCTCTGCTCCAGCCAGCGGCGGCGCATGTGGTAGCGCTGTTCTGCGAAGAAGGGGGTGCTGCTGAAATAGTTATCCGGCTTTCCCACTTTGCGCGCGAAGTTCACCGCTGCGCGGTCGAGCTGCCGGAAGTGACGAAACTTCACCGGAGCGGGTCCATTGTCCGGGTAACTGGCATCCCAAAGGGCCATGGCGTCCGCGGCGCTCAATCCCAGGAACAGGTTGGCGGCATTGACCTCCGCTCCCGGGCGGAAAATCGATTTGAAATCCTCGGTACGCCCAGTCTGGCTGGTGGAACTACGGCGGTATTGGATGACGGACTCGGACAAGTTAGCGAATTCCGTCAATCGCGAGGCTCTAATCCACAGTTCCATATCTTCATACGGCTGATAGTCGCGATAATTGCCCGCCCTAAGAATCACCTCTTTGCGGAACATCACCGCGGCGTGCATAATATGCGCCATCCAGTGGCCGCGCCACCGGATCGTAGCATCGTCGCAGGCAAACTGCCATCCATGAATCGGCTGCCCGTTCTCATCAATGAAATCCGACTGCCCGCCGAGCACGCCCACTTCCGGATGTTCTTTGAGAAAAGCAACCTGGCGATCCAGACGCCACGGGTGATTGACATCATCGCCGTGGACTATGGCGCAGAGTTCCGTTCCGGAAAGCTCCACCATCGCAGCGAGGCTCGGGCCCAACCGAAGCGGCCTATCATGAACAATGATTCCATCGATCCGCGCGGGTATCCATTCTTTAAGAAGTTGGAGCGTTCCGTCAGTAGACCCGTTATCCCAGGCGATAACCTTGTGGTTCGGGTAAGTTTGGCGAGCGATCGATTCGAGTGTCAGAGGAATGAACGGCAATCCGTTGCGTACGGGCAGTAGCCACGTGACCGGCGGACGCTCAGCCAACGGTGGGCGTCTGCTTTCTCGCTAAGCGCCCGCGCAGGCGGATCAGCGGACCTAGGCCGAAGCTCTCCAGAATGCGTCGCCGGACGTTATACCGCTGCTCCTTAAATGCGCTACAGTTCAGGAAATAGTCGTCGGGCTTGCCCACTTGCCTGGCATGAGCAACCGCCGCTTGGTCAAGAGCCTTCAAATGCCGCCATTCGGCTTTTACTTTTCCTTTATCCATGCGTGTCGCCTCCCACAGTTCCATGGCCTGGGCAGGATCGGGGATGCCTGGAAATATGATGGATGCGCAGAACTGGGCAACTTGCCGATTCACCGGTACCCAATCTTCGATTAGCCCAGTCGAACTGGTTGCTGTGCGGCGATACTTGATCAATGGTTCAGGAATGTTGTGAATTTCAAATTTCATGACTGACATTCGTGTCCACAATACACAGTCTTCGTATTTGAAATCGGGATAGTTTCCGGCCGCCAGTATCGCGCTACGGCGAAACATAAGGCAAGGATGAAGAACGCGCGTATCAAAGCGCATGAGCCAACGCGCATCGGCGTCGCAAGGTGGAAATTTCCATATTGGGAGCTTCTTCCCTTCCGCATCGATCGACTGCGCGTAGCTCCCGAGTACCGCCACTTCGGGATGCTCCGCCATATATGCCACCTGCCGCTCGAGCCTGTGCGGGTATGCGATGTCGTCTCCATCGATACGCGCACACAACTCTGTCTCTGCTTGTTCAACTAGAAATGCAAGACAAGGGCCCAGGCGAAGGGATTTCCCTTCAAAAATTCGTCCTGGGATACGACCCGGAATCCAGCGATGCAGTTCGTCTGCGGTTCCGTCTGTGGAGCAATCATCCCAAGCCAGAATCTTGTGGTTCGTGTACGTTTGATTGGCGATAGATTCCAGAGTCGACGCGACGAATGGCATCCCATTCTTAACGGAGACCAGCCAAGTCACCGGTGGAGCTAGGGACATCGGCTCTTATTATCGCGCACGCCCGAGTCCGGACATTGTGCGCATTACGACGGGCATAAGACCGATCTCCGGCGGCGCCTTAGCCGGCGGCGACAATTTACTTATTTGCGAAGCGCTCGCGTAGCGAGCCGGACCCAATCCGAACCACCACAAAATGTCGCGCCGGACAAGATAGCGCTGCTCTTTGCAGGCGTCACAGTTCCAGAAATAATCGTCAGGCTTGCCCACCTGTCGTGCATGCGCGACGGCCGCTCGATCCAAGGCCGTCAATGCGACGATTTGGGCGGCCCACTTCTCCGGTGCGGGTGAGCGGCCTCCCAAAGCCCAGGCTTTCGTCAGCGGAGCAAGGGCATTCCATTCTTAACCGGGAATAGCCCTGTAACCGGCGAATTAACGGACATAGATTCTCCGTCGATTATCGCTAACCCAAGGCACGCACCTGTCAGATTTTTTGTCCGAAGGCCTACGCGACTTCGCTATTCTGTGAAGGAATTAGCTTATGTTTACGCATGCGGAACGCCAAAGTGACTTACTTAGATTACAAGCGGATCACCTGAGCCGGTACCGGTGGGCTTGCCAGTGGGCGACCGGAGCACGGTGCCTCGACCTCGGCTGCGGCACTGGTTATGGTAGCCGTATCTTGGCCAGCTCCGGGGCTCTTGAGGTAATTGGGATGGACATCTCGGCGGAGGCCGTCGACATGGCTCGCAGCTACGGAGAGTTGCGGAACTTAGAGTTCCGTGTTGGCGACGCCACAACTGTATCGACCCTCTCGAATTCCAAATTCGATCTTGTGACCTGTTTCGAAGTTATTGAGCATGTCGCGGACCCTGGCGCCATCGTTGCGCAAATTCGCTCGCTGTTGGCCGAAAACGGAGTTTCGCTCATCTCGACACCGAACGCAGATATCGGGTTCAGCGACAATCCATTCCACCTTTCCGAAATGCGATCGGAACAGTTCCGGGCGCTTGTGGGCGCCCACTTCAAGAGAGCGAGGTGGTTCGGTCAATTCGATCCGAACGAACGCTGGCACCGTCCCGATTGGCAGCGCAAGTTAATCCGAGGCATTCCCACTTGGATTCGGAAATTGCGGAAGTCTGCGAAAAATGACCAGCGCGGATCAGCCGTGACGGAGTTCTTCTGGGAGAGATTCAACTGCCGTCACCCGTTTAGCTGTGATGAGTTTTATCCGATGCCCTGGCAAGTCGCGATGGAGAGCATGTACACCCCGCCTCCCTCGATGATTCTCGTCGCCGCCCAGCCTTAGGTTTTAATCACCCCACATTTCGGCTTGCTGCCGGCCGTGTATCTGGAGCGCCAAACCGTAGAAAGGCGCTTAGCAAACTTGGGAAGCTCTCCTTCCCTGCGAAGCCCCTATGTCATCGGCATCAATTCCGGCGCACAATTCCGTATCCGCTTGCTCGACGAGAAATGCGAGACAAGGACCGTGCCGCAACGACTTTCCATGGAAGACATAACCTGGAATTCGGTTCGGAATCCAGCGTTGGATCTCCTGCAGGTACCGTCGCTGGAGCAATCGTCCCACACCAGTAGTTTGTGATTCGTGTACGTTTGATTGGCAATTGATTCCAGCGTCGACGGCAGGAACGGCATTCCATTACGCACCGACAGGAGCCACGTTACCTGAGGGCGTTCATCCAGAGCTTTCACTTGCGGCAATTTGTTTTACGGTTTGGTTGACTTGCATCCGCCCCGCCTCACTTAATTAGTGGTGCAGGTATGCCGTTAATCTCGAATTTCCCCGAGCGGCCTTTTAGGTGGACTGACTTCTTGAAGCCGGGCGACAGGAAACTGACCGCTCAGGATTTACTTGATGGCTTGCGATTGGATCCTCGGCATCAAGGCCGTGGGTCAACCGGTTCACATGCTAGCGAGGTCGAAGACCTGGCTAGCCCCTTAGCAGCGTTCCCGGTCATAGGTTATCCAATCAAAAAGGGCGATGCAGGCTGTGTCCTTTACTTCTCCACAGCCTTCAAAGCCGCTTGAACCTGGGGGTCGCGTTGATCGGCGACCTCATCGCCACTCGCCACGCCGCGCGCCAGGGTCAAGATTTCTTCTTTTAACCTGCTCGTAATCCAATTACGCTCATCGGTCCATTCCGACAAGCTTGGTTGGATGTTGCGCGATGCGAGAAACACTTCAAAATCATCGATGATCGCAGGTGTTACTTCAAAGTGCGGCGGCAACGGCGTATGAGACTGCAGGTATTGCGTTGCGAAGTTCGTCACGGAAGCGCTGCTGTCGATAACTTCTTCCAGGCGATTGGGAATATAGGGTGACACAACGATATCGGGTTGAATACCGCCGCCGCCCAGCACAGTGCGGCCATGGTCGGTAAGGTATCTGGGGCGATCGCGGTCGGGCACCTGCTGGAAGGTGTCGGACAGCGCCGAATTTTGGAGCGGATGTTGAATGGAACGGCCACTTGGCGTGTAATAAAATGCAGTCGTAATGGCTAGCCCCGCGCCGTTTGAGAGCGGCAGCACTGTCTGGACCAGTCCCTTCCCGTAGCTGGGCTCGCCGATAATAATCGCGCGGTCATGGTCCTGCAGTGCGCCCGCCAAAATCTCAGACGCGCTGGCCGTTTTGCCGTTCAGGATCACGGACATTTTGAACTTATACGGCCGGGCATACTTAGGCACGTCTGCGGCCTCGCCTTCTCCGATGCGTCCTTTTACCGTGAGGATCTTTTGCCCGGGATCGAGGAACATAGCTGCGGCGTCCAGTGCGGCCTTGACCACACCGCCAGGATTATTGCGCAGATCGAGCACAAGGCCCTTCAGCGAATTACCGCCCAATTTCTCGATCGCGGCCTGCAATTGCGTGGCAGTTTGGAGGTCCCAACTTGTGACGCGAACGTATCCAAACCCTGGCTCCAGCAGGAAGGCGCGATCGACGCTTGGGGCATCGACCAGTTCGGGAGTCAGAACAAAGGCCAATACCCGGGCCGCTCCCTGACGGCGAATATAGGCGGTAACCCGCTGCTGCCGAGCTTCAGTGAGGAGTTGGACGATTTGCTCCGGCTGCAGACGGCCAATGGCGATATTGTTGATAGCTACCAGTTCATCCCCAGGCTGGATGCCGGCTTTGTTCGAGGGCGTCCCGGGGAGCGTTTCGAGGAAGATAACCTCACCGGGTAACACCGAGACGACACTGCCAAATCCCTTCTGCTCGGAGTCTTCCATTTGCTTGAGTTGTTGGAACTGCGTGGGGTCGAAAAACTGAGTGTGCGGATCGAGTTGGCGCAGCATTGACGGAATGGCGCCTTCGTAGATTAGTTTGTCGAGTGGCCCAGGTTCCGCGCTCTGCTCCTGCACCAACGCCAGCGTGTCCACGAAGTGCTTCACCAGGCGATCCATACCCTCGGCAGGAGCGGGTGGCAGGTCGGGGCTTACGGGATTGGCAGGTTTCGCTGGAGGCAGTATGACGGGCGGCTTCGCCACGTTATGAACCCCGCTTTGCGCACCAAGCGCGCAGGTCAGGCATAGCGCAGTTACTAAAATCTTGAATCGGCTCATGCTACGGCACTTACAACGAGTAACGAAGCTCCCGCTGGTTCTCCGCCCGCCAGAGCGCCAGGTGGATCAAACGATCCAGCAACGCAGGATAAGGCAGTCCCGAGTATTCCCACATTTTCGGGAACATACTAATCGACGTAAACCCCGGGATGGTGTTTATCTCATTTACAAAAAACCTGCCCGTGGCAGCTTCCATTAAGAAGTCGACGCGGCCCATGCCTTCGCAGCCCACGGCCTCAAAACAGCCGACCGCCAGCGCCTGCATATTTTGCGTCTGCTCATCCGTCAGCTTCGCCGGTAGTTCGATCCGCGCCTGATCGAGCAGGTACTTGTCCGCATACGTGTAGAATTCCTGGGATGGAATGATCTCGCAAGGCGTCGACGCCATCGGCTCCTCGCCACCTAGCACGGCGCATTCAAATTCCCTTCCTTCAATGCCGCGCTCGACCACGATTTTGCGGTCGAATTGTATGGCGGTTTCCAAGGCGTGCTTTAGGTCCGAACAGTTCTTCGCTTTGGTAATTCCGACGGACGAGCCTAAATTTGCGGGCTTAACAAAAACAGGGAAGTCAAAGGGCAAGCGCAAGCACTTGGAATCGAACTGGCCGCGCCGAAGCGTGATGTACTCGACCACTGGCAGACCCGCCTCCTTGCAAAGCCGCTTCATGACCGCTTTATCCATTGCCACCGCGGACGCGAGCACGCCCGCACCTACATATGGCAAAGCAGCCAACTCAAGTAACCCCTGCAGAGTTCCGTCCTCGCCAAAGGTACCGTGGAGCAGCGGAAAAGCAACGTCAATACCAGGATTTCCACCAGGCTCGGGGATCAGCGGAGCAGGATGCCAGCGCCCGTCCTTATCGATAAAGAGCTCGTGCAAGACATATCGATCAGGGTCAAGTGCGAGTTTCACGGATTCGGCGGAACGCAAGGAAATTTCGTGCTCACCGGAGCGGCCGCCGAAGATGAGACCGACTCCTATTTTTTCTGGTGTCTCGTTCAAGATTCCATTGTCTCGCGCCGCCAAAATCAAAACCGCCGAGCGAGCCCTTTGGGAGCCTGCCCGGCGGCATTTCTAATCCAAACGCGTCTGGATCTTACTAACTATTTGCGGGACGAAATACGGTCGAGTTCGTGGACAAAACTTTCGGCCTCCGGAGGGGTATGAACGTGCTCCGTCAACAACGCTGCGTTCCTGATAGCGTGGCCATACAAGTCGCGGTTTGCATCGTCATCCTCGTGAATGGTCGAACCATCGAGAGAAATGCCGGCGTAAATTCCGCGCGCTCGCGAATAAGTCAGGATTTCAGCGTGCATTTCGGCATCTGTTTCAGCCGAGGAACTTCGCCCGATGGGCCCCGCCGCCGCGGCTGCATCTCCACCGAGAACGAATTTATCGCTGACCAGGTGGTGCATGCCGTCTCTGTTCATCACCAGCATAACCACGTTGGTATCCGTTGCACCGATCAAGAATCCGAACTTTCCTCCTTCAATCTTTATGGCGCCCGGTGCCGACCAGCCGACACCACTCGTCCTGCGGCAGCTAAAAAAGCCTCTGCCATATTTTGCGCCCACGATGAATCCGCCTTGCTTCAGGTTCGGAATCACCACGACGCATTCGGCTTTGTCCAGCAAGTCCTGTGGTATGCCTCTATCATTGGCTTGCATGGCATCCTTCAAGTCGTCCGTGGCAGCCCTCATCCTGTCCGCTGTCCCGTTTTGAGCGAACATCGGTACGGCGGCTAACATCGTCGCGATGGCTCCTATCAGAATTTTCATAATCCCTATCTCTCCTCCTGGAAATTCGGACTGCTTGTCAGTTCGAACTATTTTTCTTCCGTTGTCATCGGTCTTTTCTTTGAGTGAGACGTAATTTCCTTGTCTTATGCGTCATTAAGATTTTTCCATCAGTTTTGATAGGACTTAGCACGCCAGCCTATCTGGTCATCGGACCTCTCTACGCGAGGCAAGTGCATTCGCTGTTTCTTTGGCTAGCCGTACGCAATCAGGAATGCCAACCCCCTCAAATGCGTTCGAGGTTACATATAGACCGGCTAAGTCGTGTAAGTGCCGGCGGATTTGCCGGTAACGGTCCGCATGGCCGACCACGTATTGCGGCATGGATTGTGGCCAGCGATGAATCGTGTGCGCCACCGGCGCGGCGGTGATCCCCATGAGGCGTTGGAAGTCCTCTCGTATTACTCGCAGTAAGTCATCATCGGGAACATACATTAGCGTTTCCGCCTGAGGCCCGACGAGAAAGCCCCGCAGGGCCGCGAAACCGGGAGCGATACGCGACGGGAATTTCGTGTTGACGAAAGTGGCGGCTGCCAGGATCTTGCGTTCGGAGGGTGGCGTTAGAAACCCGAACCCATCGAGTGCATGTTCGAGTTGCGAGCCGTTGAAAAGCAGCATAACCAGTATGGCCGATGAATACGGAATGGCGGAGAGTTCCGCGCCCAGCTCTGGTGCGATGGCGTTTGCGATGCGGCCGGAAGCGTGTGCAGGGCATGCGAGCACCACCTCGTCAGCCGTGATCCAATCGCTGCCGACAAGCACGCGCCAAGAATCGGCTTGCCGTTCCAACGTCGAAACTTCACCGCGCACGACCTCCGGAGCGGGCTCAATAGCGGATTGCAGAGCGTCCGAAAAAGTCTGCATACCGCCCACAAACGAAAGGAAGAGACTGCCGTCGTTCGTGATTTTACGTTCCTTGCGAACGCCGCGAATCAGACTGCCATATTCTCCCTCATATTGCACGAATCTGGGAAGAACGCTTTGCGCACTAAGGCGGCCTGCTTCCCCGCCGTACACGCCGGCGAGCAGCGGTTCCGTGACAAGATCCAATACTTCACGCCCAAAATGATCGGAGACGAATTCCTCGATGGACACGTCCCCTTCGCGTTGCCTGGGTCGCGAGAACCATTCCCGCACAAACTGCATCTTGGTACTAACGCTAAACAGCGAAGAGCGAACAACAGGTCCCCATTCGGCTGGGGCCATCATCACCATGCCACGCGGGAAAAGTTGCAGCTTTCCATTACGGACGATGAAAATGCGCCGTTCGGCATCGTTCGACCCGATGATCCGGTCGCCGATACCAAGTTCTTTAGCCAGTTCCGTGACCGCGGGCTTTGCAGCGACGTAGCTATCCGGGCCGGCTTCTAGGTCGCAGCCTTCCACACGGTCGGTATGGATGAGGCCGCCCAAGCGCTCCGACTTCTCGACAATGGTGGCCCGGATGCCCACCTTGCTTAGGAAATAAGCAGTGGCGAGTCCGGAAACGCCGCCCCCGACAATCAAGACTCTCCCTTTCGACGTCATGCTCTGCGCCGATTTTAGTGTTCCGGACGGAAGTCGCGGACCATTTGGACCACGGCTTTGACGTTTTCCACGGGGGTCTCGGGCAGAATGCCGTGTCCAAGGTTGACAATGTGGCCCGGCCGGGTACCGGTGCGGCGAAGGAGGTCGGTTACTTTCGTTTTCAACTCGGGCAGAGGTGCGAATAGAGCGACCGGGTCGAGATTGCCTTGAATCGCCGCGCGATGGCCAATATCGGTCCAGGCCTGGTCGATGTTGATGCGCCAATCGACGCCAATGACGTCACCGCCCGCGGCATGGAGTTCGCGGAAAAAACCGCCAGTACCCGTGCCGAAGTGGATGACAGGCGCACCGCACGCGCGAAGGCGCTCGATCAACGCACGTGAATAAGGCTGAACATAGCGGACGTAATCTTCAGGGCTAAGCGCTCCAACCCAGCTATCGAAGACCTGCATGGCGCGAGCGCCAGCGCCGACCTGGATGCCCCCGAAATCTCCCAAAACATCGACCAGTTTGCCCATTAGGCGGCGCCACATGACTTCATTGCCGTACATAAGCCTCTTGGTCTTGAGGAATGTCTTCGACGGGCCGCCCTCAATCATGTAGCTGGCGAGCGTAAAGGGTGCGCCCACGAATCCGATAACTGGTACGCGCCCGGCCAAGGCTTTCGTGACAACTTTGATGGATTCGGCAACGTAGCCAAGATCGTCGGTGTGGTTGGTGGAAAGGCCATCGATGTCTTCGGGTTCGGTAATGGGGTTGTCAATGGAAGGCCCTTCGCCTGAGACGAACTCCAGCCGCAAACCCATTGGCTCGACGGGTAGCAGCAGGTCGGCAAAAATAATGGCGGCATCGACATCCAGAATGTCGATGGGCTGCAGCGTGACCGCCGCGGCCAGTTCCGGATTCTTGCAGATTTCAAGAATGCCGTGGCGCGCGCGTATGTCGCGGTACGGCTTTAGATAGCGGCCCGCTTGCCGCATGAACCAGACCGGGCGCACATCCGTGCTCCGGCGGCGGCATGCGTCCAGGAATCGGCCGCCTAGTGGAGCCAAGCGCATGGAACCCCCAACTTCGGTGAAACGATTGCGACCGGTAGCATGACGTTCGAAGGGTTTCCTGTGCGGGGCTCCATGATGTGACTATAAAGTTTACTCTCCGCCCAAACAAACTTTTCGTGATTTCCTGACGTCGATAGCGATTGGTTTTTCAAATAGACTTCCGCGGCTGTCTTGTTGGCATCCCTTGGGTGGCGGATACGAATGTACCAGCCTCGCAGATCGGTGGGCGCCGTTCCGATGGCATAAATACTGCTACCGCCCCCGGGAATCAGAGTGCGCGCAAGCAGGTGGGGCCTAGCCTTCTGAAGGTTGCTCGTCGCGGGGGCGTCCGCGACGGATGCGCTTCATAAGCTGCTCCAGGCGAGCGGCGTCGCGGCCGTTGATGTCCGACTCAAAGTGCAGTTCTGGCACGCGGAACAGATTCAAACGTTCTGCCAATTGCCGGCGGAGGAAATGCCGCGCCCCATCGAGTGCGCGAATGGTGGCCTGCTGCTCTCTCGGCTGTTCGCTCAGGTGCAGGCGAACTTGAGCGTGCCGCATATCCGGAGAGACCAATACTTCTGTGATGGTGGCGTCCCCGATTCTGGGATCGGACAGTTCGTAGGCGATCAATTCGCCTAGTTCTTCACGGAGCGCCTCGGAAACCCGTTCAGCCCGGTGAGTATCCAATTTGGACCTCCAACTTTGAGTGTACGGTAAGGGGACAGCGCCGCCTGGAAAAAACTATTGCTTCTCAAACTCAGGACATTTTCATTCCCAAAGCCACCATGAGGGCTTCGAGCGCACACTCATTGGGCACGCTGCCCTGAGCGAGGGTGGGCGAGCCGCCTCCACGGCCCCCTAGTGCGGCCAATGCGGATTTCAAGACGGTGCCGGCATCGACCCCAGCGTCCTTGGACGCGGCGACGAGCACTGCCATGGGATTGGCGCCCACAAAGAGGGCGAGCGCCTTGCCGCGGTTCGCAAATGCGGATGCTCTTGCCCGTTCCTCTGGCCCAATGGCCGGAACGCGACAGAGTACCCGCCGAAGGCCGTCGGGTCCTTGGGGCGTCGCGTCATACAGCGCTTCGGCTTCCCGCCCCGCGAATTCCAGTGCAAGCCGCTGCCGCTCCTTCTCTGCCTCCGCTACGCGACCAAGCAATCCGGCAACATGCGCCGGTAGAGCGTCCACAGCCACAGAAGTCTGGCGGGAGAGCTCGCCGAGCAGGCGGAAGTCCTGCCGGGCCCTCCGCCGGGCGCGTTGGCCGCATACGAACTCAATGCGCACGTTCCCGCGGATCTTCTCAGCCTTCCGTATCTGAATCGGACCCAGTTCGGCCGTGGAACGCACGTGCGTTCCGCCGCATGCGCTCCGGTCCACACCTTCGATTTCGATGATCCGCAGCGTGCCTGCCCGCTCACTAGCTTTGCGAAGACCTCCGGCAGAACCGGCTTCTTCAAACCGGATGGAGACGGGTCGCGCCGCCCAGACCAGTTCTTGGACCCGGCGCTCCGTCTCCTCGATCTGGGATTCGTTCAAGTCCGGCGTGCCCAATTCGATCGAGCTGACTTCCGCGCCCATGTGGAAGCTCAGCGTGGGGTACCCGAACACTTCGACCAGGACCGCTGAAAGCAGGTGCTGGCCGGTATGCTGCTGCATATGGTCGTAACGGCGGAGCCAATCGAGACGGCAATCCACCGTATCGGGCAGGTCAGCCACTTGCCCGGGAGCGAGAATGTGGGCGATTCGGTCCCCTTCGTCCAGCACATCTACCACTTCAACGCCATTTATGGTTCCTAGGTCGTGCGGCTGCCCACCGGAAGTAGGATAAAATGGCGTGCGGTCTAAATAAATTCTGCTGCCTTGCTCGACGCGCTCTACGAGCCGGGCGCGGAACTCATGCAAATATGGGTCAGTGTAATAGAGCCGTTCGGTCACTAAGACCACGTTACTAGAGGGACTTAGGCTATTATCGAAGAACCCTTCCTACCGGGTCCAGCATCCACCAGGGAGAGAACAATCCGCCATGTCTGTGCTTCGCGATCACATCCGCGCAATCCTGCGGGAAGATCCAGCCGCCAAGAGCAAGTGGGAGATCCTCCTATGCTATCCGGGTCTTCACGCGGTTATGGTTCATCGAATCTCGCATTTTTTCTACCGGCATCGGTGGTTTATCGTGGCGAGAGCCATTTCGCAATTCATGCGGTTCCTCACAGGAATCGAAATCCATCCAGGCGCGAAAATCGGCGAGCGCTTGTTTATCGATCACGGCATGGGCGTAGTGATCGGTGAAACGGCTGAGATCGGGAATGATGTCCTGTTGTATCAAGGCGTTACCATCGGCGGTACGGGCAACGAGAGCGGCAAACGGCACCCCACGCTCGGTAACAGGGTTGTCGTGGGTGCCGGGGCCTCTGTCTTGGGCAATATCGTGCTGGGCGACGGGGTCAAGGTCGGAGCCGGTTCAGTAGTGGTGCACTCCGTCCCAAGCGGCGCAACCGTTGTGGGTATTCCCGGACGCGTAGTGAAGACGCGCGGAGAAGCTTTGGGCCCCCTCGAGCACGGGCGCGTTGCCGCATCCGGCGAATCGGCCGAGATCGACCTCGAGCAGTTGGGCGACCGGATCGGCGAACTGGAAGCGCTGATTCATCTGTTACTCGAGGAGCGAGTGGGCAAAGGCCGCGGATGAAGCCATGGCGTGCTTCATCACACTGGCCGGGAATTGTCACCGCCGACCACGCCCACCCTTACTGAGCCGCGAGCGTTAGCGAGTCGGTCCTATCCCGAGTCACAGCTTGTTCCATCCGGCTCCCCTGCGGGCCAAGCTGGTCAGTGACTCCGCCGGTCACCCCGCTCCGACAGAGCGCTGAGCGACGGCGAGTGTGTCCCTCGGATGATTGGCCGATCGTTGTTGGACTTACAAGAGTTTTGAGGGATGTTCGTAACTATCCATTCGGTTAGAGGAAGCTTCAGAAAGTACAACCTCGCTAGGCGGCTGTCATATACAGGGCTATAACGCGCCAATTTGTATGGCTCAGTGCTGAAACTCTGGGCATCGTCAAAACGGCACGGTAGTTGCTCAAGAAGTGCTTGATAGGCCGACTACCTTGGGACTCAGTTCGATAACAAATATTCCGAGAATCATGCGCGCTAAAGGCTGGGCTGACGGCGCGCAGCTCATGGACAAATGGTTTGCTGGGCCGCCGGCGGCGAAACCCGCTTACACGACACCGGATTTGGCTACGATCAAAATGGACGCTTGGACTCTCACTTTCCCCAGGGCGAAGACCGTGTTCGATGCGATGGTAAAAGATAAAGTCTGGAGTAACGATAAAGCGAAACCACTGCTGGCGACTCGCTTGCGCGCGCAGGGAATGCTGGGCACCCTGACCAAACGCTTTGATTTTTCGACGAAATCCGTTCCCGATCAGCATGCGCTTCACACTAATTTTCGGCAGGTCGAATTTGGCCTACTTGACTCGCTGGATGACATGGAGGCTGCGCTTGCCAATTTCTCCTTCTATGCCGTTCCTCTTGTCGGCGAGGTCGGCCCCGAAGCTGGCCGGTTCCGAGTCAGGCTATCGAAGGTCGGCATTCACATCATGGACTCCTACGATTTCGAAGGAGACCAGGACCTCGGTTACTGGGATGAAGCGACTAATAATGTAAGCAGCGGTTGGTTTGGTAGCGGAGATGGCGTGAAGGTCACCAACGAAACCTTCCGTAACTGGCGGACAGCCAATAGCAAAGGAGGAGACTTCCTGGTCTATTCCGATGTCAAGGTCCTCACGCTGAATCCGCCCGAATCGTTTCTTGTATGAGTATGTTTTGGCCGGTTAACAAGAAGTCCCTGCTCGCGTCGATGGCTCTCGTCGGGTTGATCGCAGCCGGCTTCTTAATTTGGCAGCGGACGCGATTGAAGCAGTATGAAGTGCTGGAGAGTCCGGACGCGCGGTTTAAAGTGGTGGTCTACCGGAGGCCCATCTGGCCGTCAACGATGCCCGGTCAGGCGGGAGACGCGCCTGGCGTTGTGCGCTTGTACGACCGGTCGGGTCGTCTGTTGCATGAAGCTCCAATCAAAATGGTTCAGCAGATACAGGATATTGAATGGACTAACGGCCACGTGACAATCCCCCTCGTTTTCGATTGGAAGCTTCCCAAGTGAATCGGAGGACCTAATTCTCCAACTCCGGCCCAGTCGGCGTAATCCTCACCGGAATGATCTTCGTTCCAAAAATCCGCGTCCCCAGGAAAGACACCTCAACCATCTCGCCATGCTGCGTCTGCACGCGCTGGTATTGGTCGAACACGAAATTCCCGAGCGAATAGAAAATCTCGCCGCCGTGGTACCACTCCACCGGTTCTGTGACGTGCGGGTGATGGCCGACGACCAGCGTCGCGCCCGCGTCGATGGCCGCGTGGGCAAACGAGATCTGCTTCGCGTTTGGCTTGGGCATGTATTCAATACCGTTGTGCATCGACACAATCACCACATCGCAGCGTTTCCGCAACGCCTGAACGTCCCTCCGGACGACAGCATCGTCCACCATCGCGATGCGCGTATCGATGTCCCGCCAATTCCCATTGCTCTGATCGTACGTGTAACCGAGGAAGCCGAATCGTAGGCCTTTGCGTACCAGGACCACGCCGCGATGTGTCGCTTTGGCGGAGTCGCTGCTTCCGACAGGCTGTATGCCATGCGCCCGCAGCCAATTTACGGTAAAAGTCACGCCGTGCGGACCGCAATCCCGCGCGTGGTTATTGGCGGTCGATACTAACGCGACGCCAGCTAACTGCAATCCCGCGATGAATTCCGGCGCAGCATGGAAGATCAGTCCGTGATCGTGATACGGGCCCTGGTCGGAAAATGGAGTCTCCAGGTTAACAAAGGCGATGTCCGCCGCCTGCATCAGAGGTGCCACCTTACGAAACGGCATCGCCGGGTCATGCGACGCCAGGATGTCCCGCCGCACCTGGCGCGAAAACATCACGTCGCCCGCAAACAGCAGGCGGTTGTAAGGCGGATTCGTCTGCTGTTTTGTAGTCGGCGCCGGCCGCTGGCCACACGAGATGAGCAGAGCTGCAACAGACAGCGCCGCGACTGCCTTACATGTGTTCAACCGCGGCTCGATCCACAAACCAAGCCGCCGTATTCAGTCCGCGCGTGGCAATCTGGCAAGGATACCGGAACGGATCTTCCGGGCCCTCCAATACATCCTTCAGAGGACCAGCCTTGTCTGGCCCTGCCGCCAGAATAACTGTTCGCTTGGCGGCCAACAGCACACCCGGCAACAGCGTTACGCGGTAGTTGTGGGCTTGCTTGGAATAAACTGAGGCTGCCATTCCGGTCCGGTCTCCGATCAAAGGCTCGCCAGGGAACAGGCTCGCGGTATGTGCATCCGGTCCCATGCCGCGATGGATAACGTCAAACACCGGTAGAGCTCCGTCTGCCAGACCGAAGAACTCCCGGATATCCTCCACATACCGCGCGGCCGCCTCCTCCGGCTTCATCTCGCCATGCACCCGATGAATGTTGTATTTGGAGATTCGGGCAGGGGTCAGCAAGGTCTCGTCCGCCAGCTTAAAATTGCTCAAATCGTTGTCGGGCGGCACACAGCGCTCGTCCACCCAAAAAATGTGCACATTCGACCAGTCGAGTTCAGCTCGCGCCATCGTGGCAAACATCCCTTTCGGCGAATGGCCTCCCGAAATGGCCATCGTGGCAGTCTCCTGGGTTCGCAGTGCGTTCGCGAGCAATTGCAAGACCAAGTGTCCGCACTGCTCCGCAGCCTGCTCCTCGGTTGCGAATACGCGCAAGTCCGGCTTCCATCCAGTACTCATACCAATTGGATCTCCAGCGCCCCCGCGAACGCCGAATCGAAAATCGGATCTGGCCCAACTATCGAAAGTTCTTCATTCATTAGCGTGTAGAGACTCAATTCGGAATGCGTGTACTTGCGTTCCCGGCCGCCCAGGTGCAGCGTCATACAGTCATTACTGGACCTCTCGAGCCTGATTTCATCCGTATCCGAGCGCAGGGTGACGCGCTGCAAGCCGGCGCCATATCCATCGCTTTTCTTCACTAGCGAATGCCGCGCCTTTAGCACTCCGCTCAACCATCCTGCCATGTACAGAATCGTCGCGTCGGGATCATCGCCGTTGTAGGCCACCTCCACCGATCGGTAGCGGAAAAACTCCTTTTGCGTGACCGGATCGTCAAAGGCATTTGCCAGAGCCTGGCGCCAGGGCGTTAAGCGCGTCCATTGCAGGTCTCCAAAGATACGCCCATCCTGCCGCCAGCGTTTCATCACCGCCAGTGCCGCGTCCACAGGCACGCCCTGCGTGTCTACAATCACCTTGCCGGCGAAATCCATCACGGCGGCGAGCCCCCCCTTCTGCTCCTCTGATGCGCCGGGATTCAACGCCGCTTTTTGCCGGCACCATAAGACCACAGGCAGATCGGCGGCCAGAATGCCATTCACGGTGGGCCCCACCTGTAGCCAGCTATGCGGATGGGCCGAAATCTCGATCTGTTCGCAACAGATCTGCTGCGCCTTCCCGAACGGCTTCCAGCATTGCGCCAATACTCGCGCTTCCAGGCCGCGCTCGATACTTTCGGAAACGCGCAGCACGATGCCGCGGCTCGGATGCTCATGCATCAGCCCGATCAACGTCTGCAGGGCAGTCCCCTCGTCGCCATCCGCATCGTCGGTTGCCACAATCAGCGTCATCGCGCAGGCGCGCAGGACGGTCGGCTTTTGCTGCTCCCGTTCTTCCCTGGCCAATTCCGTCCAGACCTGGCCTAGCGCCTTCAAGATCTTCTCAGGTTGCGCGGGGTACACCACACCACTACTCATGGCACCCTCCAGACATGACCTTGCCGTGCGAGCATTTCGTCGGAAGCTTTAGGCCCCCAAGATCCCGCCGGGTAGTTCGGAAAATCGAAGTGTTGCTGCGACCATACATCCAAAATCGGCTGCACGGCGCGCCAACTCGCCTCCACCATGTCCTGCCGCGTGTACAGTGTTGCATCGCCGACCATCGCATCCACCAACAGAGTCTCGTAGGCCGTCGGCGTACGTTCTCCAAAGCTCGACCCGTAATTGAAATCCATCGATACCGGACGCACCCGCATGCCGCTCCCCGGGCTCTTCGACAAGAAGCGCAGGGAGATGCCTTCCTCCGGCTGTATGCGTAAGATCAGAAGGTTCGGCCGCGGAGCCTTCAATCCCGCCCGCGTCTCCTGTTGAAAGAGTCCGATCGGGGCGGAGTTGAATTGAATGGCGATATCCGTCACGCGTTTTGGCATCCGCTTTCCCGTGCGAATGTAGAACGGCACGCCCGACCATCGCCAGTTATCTATATGGAACGTCACCGCGGCATATGTATCGGTCTGTGAATGCGGATCTACGCCCTTCTCCTGAAGGAACCCGGGCAAATCTACCCCACCCACCATGGCAGGGCCATACTGGCCAGGCACCGAATACTGCATTACTTCTTCCGGCTTCATAATCCGGATAGCCTTCAGGACCTTCGCTCGCTCGTCGCGTACCGTGTCGGCATCGAACACCGTTGGCGGCTCCATGCTGATCGTCGCCATGACTTGCGAGAGATGGTTCTGGATCATATCCCGCAACGCGCCCGCTTCCTGGTAATAACCGCCGCGGCCCTCCACTCCTATGGACTCGCTGGCCGTGATCTGCACCTGATCGATATAGCGCCGATTCCACAAGGGCTCAAATATGCTGTTGCCAAAGCGAAACGCCAGGATGTTTTGGACTGTTTCCTTACCCAGATAATGATCGATGCGGTAGACCTGCGACTCATCGAGTACCCGATGCACGTCATCGCTCAACTTTCGCGCACTGTCGAGATCGTGCCCAAAGGGTTTTTCAATGATGACTCGCCGCCAACCCTTGCCCCTCTCCAGGTTGCTTTCGCCCAGGTGCTCCACCACTTCGGCATACAAGCTCGGCTGCGTCGATAGATAGAACAGGACATTTCCCGCAGTCTGGTGCGAGGTCTCCACTTCACATAGCTTTTTGGCGATCGCTTCGTAACATGCTTGATCCTGCACGTCGCCTGCGACGTAGAACAGGCTCTGCGCGAACGAGTCCCAGACGCTTTCATCGAATGGCGCGTCCTCTAAAAAATGCGCGACTGCGTCCTTCATGTTTTCCCGGAATTTATCGTCGGGAATGGGCGTCCGCGAACTGCCCACCATCGCGAAATTTTGGGAAATGCGGCCTTCGTAAAAGAGCCGGTAGAGAGCCGGCACCAGCTTGCGCTTGGCCAGATCTCCATTGGCGCCAAAGATCACCATCGCACAAGGGGGAATCCGCCGGTCGAAACGTAACGGATCTTGTAACAGATTGCCTTCTGCCATCGCCCTCACCATACCATTCAAGTTTTTCCCTTGGATGAATTCGCCAGCGCCGAGTATCCGCTTTATTTTAGCCGGGACGATAGAATTGAGTAGTCCCTCTGATCACGCTTTGGCCGCTCAACTAAGTAGAAGTGTGCAGTCGGGTAGTAACTTGAATGACGAACCAAAAGAAAAAAGTGGTCGCGGTACTGAGCGACTTGATGTTCACGGTGAAAATCCAGGAAGCCGCCAAACGCGCCGGCTTCGAGGTGGTTTTTGTAAAGTCAAGGGAGGACGCCGTCGAACAGGCCAAGAAGAACCCGGCCGTCATCATTCTCGACTTGAATATGACGGGCGCCGATCCTCTCGAAGTGATTCGAACCCTCAAAGCGGACCGCGAAACTAGCGGTGTCTCTTTGTTGGGCTATGTTTCGCATGTCCAGGCCGATCTGAAGCATGCCGCCCAGGAGACGGGCTGCGACACCGTGATCGCCCGCTCCGCTTTTTCGCAGAATCTGCCGGCAATCCTGAGACGGTACGCGGAGGTGTAGGCGTCTTTCGGCGTGTACCCACGCCGTTTTGAGGTTGAACGTTCCCTATCGATCAAGCAGACATCGGCGCCAAGGCGCGGCCCGGTCGGGCGCGAAACGATGCGCGATATGACGATGCTCGGACTCGATTTCCCTTAGTCTGCGATCCACGCAGACTGCCGGAGAGTCGCGGCGTCTCAAAACCATTCACCGGGATTTTAAGCGCTGACCAAGCGTGATCCTCAGCGCGGCAGCTAACCTTATCGACACAGCGCACCCCGTTCGGCTCATCGGAAAGCTTCGAAGGATCACGGTTTGGAATTTGGCTCGGGTCGCCTTGCCTGCTGAGCTAGATAGTGCTGATCGAGGGCTTGAGGGATTAGTGTCTTGATTACGGCTTGGCGGCTCACATTGAGGTCCCAGGCGGCCTTATCGAGTTCCTCCAGCATGGTCGCAGTAACGTCGACATTGACGCGCTGAATCGGCTGAACCATGCGGCCTTGGCCCCGAAAGAAACCACTTATGTCTTTGCCTTGCTCAGCCAAACGCGCAATCTCATCAGATGAAACTGGTTTGCTGGGCTTACGAATTTTCCTCATACAATCGGATCTCCTCCTTAGTGCACTTCCACAAGGTAACAAGGTGCAGAATCTCACCATCGTCGTCTTCCCTGATTTCAAAGATTACAGAAAATAGTCGGTCATGCTCTTCCGAGGATCGAAGCTAAAGCGCATTCGGTATTACTGTTATACCCCTTCGAGCCGCACACCACGGCGCCACCTTAGTGGGCGATTGCGAGCACACGCGATGAAGTATAGTAACTATCGCTTGTCTCGCGAGCGAATTACGCATTCGCACACTTAACGCGCGGGTTCCCAGCAAAGGGAGATTCCAGGAATTGCGGTATTCAGAAAGCCGTTGTTTGCCCCCAGGCAGGAGGCGATTCCTTATCGTTCTCGTAATTGCCGTATCCGCGACCCTAACGATTTCGAGCGCGTTGGCCGCGGGTCCTAATTTCGTTCCCGATTACATCCTAAAAGGATCAAGCCTGAACGGTTGGCACACCTCTGGGCAAGCCGAGTGGCGCGCGAAGAACGGCGAGTTGACCGGTACGCCAAAGGATGCTGGCGGAGGATGGTTAGTCCTGGATAAATCCTTTCAGGATGCCGCGTTTTTCGCCGACGTTTATTGTACCGGAGCCTGCGACGCGGGCATTCTGTTTCGCCTGGAGAAGACCGCGGACGGCATGAAGGGAATCTATTTCTCAATCAAGCCGGGGGATTTGGGATCGTATGCGGTGACGCTCGATTCCAGCGGCCGGATCGTGCACCGGCAGAAACTTTCGGCGGCCCACAGCAATGAAGCGCTGGGAAACAGCCCAATCGGCAAGGGCGGTTTGAACCGGAACCCACTATCGAAAGGGTTCAACATCGGTGTTTTGCCGTTACCGGCCGGGATTCATCTTCCGGAGCTGAAGCGGCCAACAGGCGACTATATTCCGGATGATTGGAACGGCGTCGAAGTCTTGATGTCTGGCGATGCGCTCCGGCCTGCTCTCAATGGCGGCGCATTGCAGCTAAGTGGCAACCCTATTTCAGGTGCTGTGACGGACGCCATGGGAGCCTATGGTCCGATCGCGATTTACGCTGGTGGCTCCGGCGATGTCCGTCTCAAAAACGTTTGCTACAAGGATCTACTCCGAAGGTCATTCCCGCGCGAATATCTTTCGAAGAATTACCGCATGCAGCGGCTGGACGCCTTCTATTACTCGTGGTCGGCGGCCGTAGCGGATGTCAATAGAGACGGCGTCCCGGATATTATCGCGGGGCCCTACGTTTACCTGGGTCCGGATTATACCGAAGCGCAAGAGATTTATACGCCGGTCGCATACAATCCGACCACCGATTATCCACAGGTGTCGATGGTGAATCTGGCTTACGATTTCACCGGTGATGGATGGCCGGATGTGTTGGTCATGAGTGGAAACGCGGGAAATGGCACAGGCACGCTGTATGTGAACCCGCGAGGAGAGTCGCGGCATTGGGCGAAATACGTGGTCCTGCAGCCCGTTGGGAACGAAGATACGCTGCTGAAGGACATCGACGGGGACGGCAAGCCTGAAGTCATCCATGCGGGCAATAACACCCTGCAATACTCGAAGCCAGATCCCGCAAATCCGACGGGCCGTTGGATCACGAAAACTATTTCTGAACCGGGTCCGTGGGGAGCGAATATCGGCCATGGGCTCGGCGTGGGCGATATTAACGGCGACGGCCGCATGGACTTCCTCAACGCATACGGCTGGTGGGAGCAACCGCCACCTGGAAGTTCTCAAAAGGTGTGGACCTATCATCCGCAGGCGTTCGGACGGTGGGGCCATTCGCAAGGCGGCGCCGGCGGCGCGGAAATCGGCGTTTATGACGTGAACGGCGATGGTCTAAACGACGTCGTCACCGCGTTGGAGGGCCATGCATTTGGACTGGCCTGGTACGAGCAAAAGCGAGACAGCACCGGGAAGATTTCGTTCGTGCAGCACATGATCATGGATAATTTTCTGACCCGGAACGCGGGTAGCGTTACGTTCACGGAGCCCCACGCAACCGCGTTCGCCGATATGGACGGCGACGGTATACCCGACATGATCACGGGCAAACGCGCGATGTCGCATCTGTTTGGTTATAGCGATCCCGATCCGTTTGGCCCGGCCGTCTTGTATGTCTACAAGACGGTGCGCAATCGGAACGCGCCGGGCGGTGCCGAGTTTGTCCCGGAACTGGTTCATAACCGCTCGGGTGTAGGATCACATCTCGCTGTTGTGGATCTGAACGGCGACGGGACTCCCGACATTGTCACATCGGGAGTGTATGGGACATTTATCTTTTTCAACGGCGAGCATCGGTCGCAACACGTGTCGCGCAGCGTTGGGCACGAATGAGGCCCAAACTCATTTCTCGTGCAATAGCTCGACGACCATCACGTCGATAGGCTTATCGCCGACGTTAACGTCCGCGTGCATCGTATGCGGCGGCCCGCCGGAAGCCAATAGGCATGGCCTGTGTCCCACACGTGCTGCTCACTGAAGATTGGGCTCGCGGTTGGTCCGTCGATCCGGGGCAAAATGGGAAGCTAGGCTCCGTTGGCGAACCTAATTATTTCGATGCCGGATCATTTGGTGCGTTCCCTCGAAGGAATCACAACTGCGCAGCACAAGGCTTTATTCAGGACGGCTCTGCGGCACGCTGGTGTCGGTGAGAACTTGCTTGCCACATGGGCGGCGGAGGAGACGAAGAGGGAATATTGGGCGCGACTGATTCCTAATCTCGAAAGCTCCGATGCGGGGGTCGCCGCACTAAATCGGCATGCCGATGCAGTCTCTGAGCAGAACACCTTCCCTGATCTGGAGAGTACAGAAGATTCCGTGCTGCGCATCAGGAACGCAAAGACGGCAATCGCCGATCTCAGGGATTGCCGGCAACGTCAGAGCGAGAAGGCACAGTTCGCAAACCGGCCAAGCCTATCTTCCAGTCGCGGATTTCGGAAATGAGGGATCGTCGAGAGTGGTAGGTCTTCGCGCTTCGGAGGATTGCCCCAGCCATCGGCGGTCGGAAGTAACGGGTTGCCCGCGTAGATACTCTTTAAGCCTTAATGTCGCGCGTAAGGTTGGTAATGCCTACGCCGATCCACACGGCGAAAAGCGATCAACCCAAACCCGGCCACCCGCACTGCCCATATTTTCCTTTGAACGCTCCCCTCCGCAATCTCGTATTGTGATAATGCTGTAGGAGTCCGGGGTGCAGCCGACAACTCATGTTTAAAAGGATCTCTAATCTATTCCGGGGCTTTTTCGGTCTCGCCGTTTCAAACGCCGAGCGAGCCAACCCCGAGGCGTTACTCGAAGTCGAAGGTGAGAATCTTCGCAAGCAGATCGCCAGTTACAACCAGGGTCTGGTGTCGCACGCCGCGTTGTGCGAACGACTGATGGCCCAGGTCAAGAAGTTGGAACGCGACCAAACGGACATCCGCGCCAAGACGTCCGCTCACCTCCGCATCGGCAACAGGGGCGCAGCCGGCCAGTATGCGCTGCGTCTGCAGACCATAGACTCCGAACTCACCGAAAATCGCAAACAACTGGAGCAGGCCGAGACCACATACCGCGATCTGGTCCGCGCGCGCGACGTGGCGATTGCCGCCGCCAGGCAAAAAATCGAATCGATCAAGGCCGATATCAGCGATCTCAAGACCAAGAAGGCGCTGGCCAGTCTCACCGAGACCGCGTCCGGCATGATCACCAATATCGGCGGGTCGGGCGATACGCTGGACCGCTTGCAAACGATGATTCGCGAAGATCGCGCCCGCGCTGCCGGCCGTGTGCGCGTCGCTCATGACAACATCGATTCCAGCGGCGTCTTAGTTAAGGAAGCCGAGCAGCAGGCGCTCGCCGACCAAGCCCTCGCCGATTTTGCAGCTCGCGAAGGCATCGCCCTGGAGCCGCTACCGTCCCCGGCCCTGCCCGCCTCCGAGAGCGCGCGCAAGAGCATGGGCCCCGTTCCGGGGGGGGCAGTATCCAGCGGGTCAGGCTCAGCGGCCGTCAAAGAATAGGTCCGAGGAGCGCCGCACATGGCATTACCCGACTGGGCGCGCCGCTCGGTGGATCTCTACGAGAGCAACGCGTCTAATCAATTTCTGGTATACGGCAACGTCGAGGACCGTTTCCTCATCCCGGGCCCGCCTCCCCGCTTGGCGACGCTTACCGAATTCCTTCTGGAAGTGCTGTTGCCCGGCTTCGCCGTCGTTCTCAGCTACGACCTCGGCAACGGCATTCGCGTCGAGAAGGGCGGCTCGATATTTGCCTCTTGGCCCGCTCTAAAGGACGCCTCTCCTCTGCCCAAACAACCGCGTCCTGCCATCGAATACCTGACGCAATACTTCCGCTATTGCGCTAACCTGCGGCGCCTGCAACGCGAAAGCGTTCAAGTGGGTCTGCTCCTGAAGTATGCGAATCTGGTTGCTCCTGCGACCGCCGGCTCCGTCGATCACGAACTCGGCGCCATCATCACATTGATCCGGGACTGGTCGATCGACAATCTGCTTACCGGCCATCCGCTCGCTACATTCATCTTCGCCGAAAACGTCAGTGATGTGCATCCTTTGCTCAGCCGCAATCCGCGGTGCCAGCATATTCAGATCCCGCTGCCCACAACAGCCGAAATGATCGCGGCTTTTGAGGTTTTGAAAGACCGTTATCCGGTCACCTTGGGAGAGAGCAGGAACCGCCGTGAAGAGATTGCCCGCGCATTGACTGGCGCTACCTTGACCGCTGCCGAAAGCCTGCTCAAAGAATTAGAGCACAACCGCAAATCGCCCACCAGCGACGACTTAGTCGTGGTCAAGAAACAAATGGTGCAAACCGAGTCCCAAGGCCTGATCGAGTTCGTCGAAAGTCGCAGAACACTCGATGCAATCAAGGGTCATGACGCGGTAAAGACGTGGCTGCGGCAGGACATCTCCCTATGGAACAGCGGCGATGTCGAGGCTCTGCCGAAGGGCTACCTAATTTCGGGGCCAGTCGGGACCGGGAAGAGCTTTCTGGTCGAATGCCTGGCCGGCGAAGCGGCCGTACCCATGGTCAAGCTTAAAAATTTTCGCGATCGCTGGGTCGGAAGCACGGAAGGTAATCTGGAACGGATCTTCCGCCTTCTCCGCGCCTTAGGCCGCTGCTATGTCTTCATAGACGAAGCCGACCAGGCGCTCGGCAAACGCGAATCAGGAAGTGATTCCGGCGTCTCCGGACGCGTCTATTCCATGATTGCCGAAGAAATGAGCTCGCCTCACAATCGCGGACGCATTCTCTGGGTTTTGGCCTCCAGCCGTCCCGATCTTATAGAAGTAGACCTGAAGCGGCCTGGCCGCGTCGACGTGAAGATCCCTCTGTTCCCCACCGCGAATGCCCGCGAGAGCTTCGAGTTGATCCAATTTCTGTGCCGGTCCCGTGGTATCGAGTTTCCGCCCGAGAGCCTGGAACTTCTGGCTCCCATGCTGCCGGATTGGCTGACGCCTGGAGCTGCTGAAACCTTAGCTGTCAAGGTTTATCGTGAAACTAAGACACGTCACTGCAGCCCGGTAGAGGCGCTGGTCAGTTCGCTTGAGGATTACCGGCCCCCGGTGCCGCGCGAAATCCTGGCATTCCAAATGCAACTTGCCATCGCTGAGGCGAGCGATCAGTCCTTCGTACCCAGCCACTTCGTGTTCAAGGAAATTGCTCCATGACTTTGGATGAAATCGATGCCGCAATAGCGAACTGGCACGCACGGCTGACCTCAGCCGCACAGAACCTGATGGATCTGCATGCGCTCGGCACCTATCAGCGTCTCGCCGGCAGCGATGGTCAGCAGAAGGCCGTTCTTACCGGCGCCACCGCCGCCCGCGTCCACCCGGTCCTGAACGCAATGGGCACGCTATTCCAGAATTTCGATTGCCTCAAGGAAACGATCGACCGCGCGGAGTCTATCCGCCAAAGCATCTCGCCCCTGTTCGGGTCGGAACAAAAGGTTCGCGAGATCCAGGACCTGCTTTATGGTAGGAGCGTGCACCTTCCGGCGGTGCCTGTGCCTATGGAGCAGCGCAGCCTGCTTGGCGCTGTCGAGAACGTCGAATCCATCACCCCGGACGATTTGATGAACGCGATGGTTCACGGCTTTGTGGTCGCGCGCGACACCGTGCTCGCCGTCGATGCCGCCTGGGAGAAGCTGGGGGCCATTATCGATCGTGCGGTGGAGGATCTCGCCTCCTGCCGCGCGCAAGCCGGGCAGTGGAAGCTCAACGCGCCGGAGTTGGATGCTGCGGAACAGGCGCTCGAGACCGTCCGTGGGCAGGCAGAAAGCGATCCTCTAACGTCCATCGCCGAGTACGATACGGCTGTCGCTCCCGCTCTCGACGCCGCTCATCGCGCTTTCGAAGAACTCCGCCGGAAGTATGGGCAGATCGCCGCGAATTTACAAGCAGCCGGCGCTCGCGTGCACGAACTGGAACAAATTCATAAAGAAGCGGTTGATTGTTGGAGGGAGCGCCGCGAAAAGGTCTCGCTTGCAAACGAGCCGCCGGCCCCGCAGCCTTCGGAAATCATCCAAGCCATTTGCGATTGGCTGGCACGGCTCAATTCTAAGTTCCACGCTGGAATGTTGGATCCGATTGCCGTGGGGCTCGAAAGATGGAACAAATCGGCAACCGATTGCGTGTCTTTAGAACGAGCGGCCTATGCGGCCAACCGCGGTCCGCTCGAAATGCGAAACGAGCTGCGCGGGCGTCTGGATGCACTGAAAGCGAAAGCCCGGGAGCGCGGGGTTGCGGAAAATAGTGAGCTTTCGAAGTTGGCTCTTGAAGCCGGCGAGATGCTCTTTACGCGGCCCACGCCACTGGAGAAGGCCTCCGCCCTGGTAATCGAGTATGAGCGCACCCTTAATCGGCCAACGCTCGCTCCCGTGAACAAGGATTCCACATGAAGGTTCGGTGCCGCCAACTCGGCTGCAGAGGGACTATCGAAGACGGCTACTGTAACATCTGCGGACTTGCGGCGGCGAAAGGAGACAGCGCCCCAAGTTCCCCGGCGCCTTCCAGTTCCGGCACCGGCGCCGGTTCATCCCCGCGCAGCCGTACCAGTGGGTCCAGGCGTACGCGACACGCGTCAACCCGAACGCATCGCCAGCTTGGCGCCGGACTTATCACCCTCCCCGAACTACCGTCCACCGATCCCGAAAAGGCGGTTCTCATCGATCCGGTGGTCCCCGAAAATAAGCGCAGTTGTACTAACTGCGGAAATGTACTTCGTCGCGAGGCCGGATTCTGCGGCAAATGCGGTCAAAAATATTCCTTCGTCCCGACTCTAAAACCTGGTGACCTCGTTGCAGCCCAATATGAAGTCAAAGGTGCGCTGGCCTATGGCGGCCTGGGTTGGATCTATCTTGGCTTCGACACGATTCTGGCGCGCTATGTCGTCCTGAAGGGTCTGCTTAACGTTCATGATGAATCCAGTGCCGCCGCGGCGGTAGCCGAACGGAAGTTCCTGGCCGCTGTCAAACACCCCAACATAGTCGGCATCTATAACTTCGTTCAACACGGCGCGGAAGGCTTCATCGTCATGGAGTATGTTGGCGGCAAGACCATCAAGCAGATCCGCCAGGAGCGCGGTCCCCTTCCCCCGGCCGAGGCTCTCGCATATATTCACCGCATTCTGGGCGCGTTTGCGTTCCTGCATCGTCAGGGCTTCGTCTACTGCGATTTCAAGCCCGATAACATCATGCTGGAAAAAGACGATGTCAAGCTGATCGACCTGGGCGGCGTCCGGCGTCTGGACGATCCGGCTGGCGACATCTACGGAACCGTTGGCTACAGCGCTCCAGAAGCGAGCCAGGGGCCTACCGTCGCTTCTGATCTCTTCACCATTGGACGCACGCTAGCCGTCCTGGTGACCACAATCCATGGCTTCTCAAAGGAGCATCGCTATACCCTGCCCACGCCGGTGGAGGAGCCGCTCTTCGCACAACAGGAATCGGTCTACCGCCTGTTATTAAAGGCAACAGCCGAAAAACCCGACGACCGCTTTGAATCCGCCGATGCGATGGCGGATCAGACCCTTGGCGTCCTCCGCGAGATCGTGGCGACGGAAACCCACTCTCCCCGCCCCGCCCCAAGCGCCATTTTTGGTTCGGACCTGGTCGCATTGGATTCGGCCGGGGAATTGGAGCCGGTCCTTCCCGATCCGCTCCTGCTGCCAACCCCTGGCTTGGACACAGAAGATCCCGCGGCACGCCAGATCGCGAACGCCGGCGCATTGGTCGATCGCGATAAGCGCATTGCGGCATTGCGGCAGGTTCAACAACAAGTTCCCGCATCGCGCGAAGTTCGCTTGCGGTTGGCAGCCGAACTTGCGGGCGGCCGCTATTTCGAAGCGTCCGAAAAGCTCCTGAACGAACTGGAACGGGAAGACCCCTGGGATTGGCGTGTGCTCTGGTATCAAGGCCGCCGTCTGCTGCTCCAGCGCAATCCTCAGGAGGCCCAGAAGATCTTTGATCAGGTCTATTTCGATCTGCCAGGCGAGCTGGCTCCGAAGCTCGCGCTTGGGCTTTCGGCCGAACTTGCCCACAATTTCGATCTCGCGATCAAAATGTATGGCTTGGTTTGCGCAACCGATCCCGGTATTGTTTCTGCCGCTTTTGGACTAGCACGCTGTTACAACACAAAGGGCGATCGCCACTCCGCCGTTAAAGCGCTGGAACGTATTTCTCCGGGCTCCGCGCTCTATCCGCGAGCACGCGTGGAATCGGCGCGCATTCTGATCGGGTACGGCCGCAACGGCAACAACGGTGCCAATGGAAGACCTCCTGCGTCGATCAGGCCGGCGTTGACCGATCTGGCGGAAGCCTCATCCCTCTGCGAATCGCTGACGCTCGAAGGCGCGGGTAGGCACATCCTAAACCAACAGGTATTGCGCGCCGCACTCGATATGCTGACCTCGAAGAGGGTCGCCCCCAATTCGTCCGTCAAAGTGCTGGGAAGACCGCTTCAGGAGACCCGTGTTCGCGAAGCGTTAGAGCGCAATTTACGCACCTTAGCTCGAATGGCGAATGGCGAAGAGCGCATCCGTCTGGTCGACGAAGCCAACCGCATTCGCCCCTGGACGTTTATCTGATGAGGACTATTTCGAAATGCAATGTCCCAAATGTGTGGCTCTGATTCCCGACGAAGATCTGTTCTGCGAAAGCTGCGGCAGCCGAGTTCAGGCCGAACCCGAACCGGAGCCCATGGCTGAGTGTCCCTGCTTCAACGGTGTCCAGGAGCTGGATGAGGAAGGTTTCTGCCTGCAGTGCGGCCGGCGTGTCGTGCGCCCCGCCGAAGATCACATCGAGGTCGAACTGTCCCCCGATTTCGCGGGCGTTTCCGACCGAGGCTTGCACCATCATTCGAACGAAGATCGGTTTGCGATTGGCGTGCATGAGGACTGGCGCCTGCTTGTGGTGTGCGACGGCGTGTCCAGTTCTCCCGAGGCCGATAAAGCCGCGGCGCAAGCTTCACAATCCGCGCTGGTCGCGATGCAAACAGACTTGGCCAACGATTCCGGCGCGCTCGATGCGGTGAAGAATTCTGTCAAAGCTGCCTCCGAGGCGGTAGCAGCATTAGGATTGAGGCGTGGTGAAGCACCCTCGACCACCATCGTCTCGGCCGCGGTTTCCGCTCAGCAAATCGCTATCGCTTGGATTGGCGATAGCCGCGCATACTGGATCGCCTCGGATAAGGCGCATCAACTCACCGCCGACCACTCTTGGCTGAACATGATCCTCGAACGCGGCGAAGTGGACCGCGCCGAAGCTCAGCGTTCTCGCAATGCTCACGCCTTGACACGCTGGCTGGGTCTTGATTCGGACCCGGGCGAACCCGACACCTTCGCGGGCGACATCGAGCGTGAAGGTATATTGCTGCTCTGTTCCGATGGCTTGTGGAACTACGCCGATACAGACCAGGACATGAGTGATCTGGTGCGGGAATCGTCCCAAAGCGCCGATACATCACTGGAGATCGCTCGCCATCTGGTGGACTATGCGATCACGCAGGGTGGCCGGGACAACATCACCGCCGTTTTAATGCGGCGTGCGGAAGCTTTTGAGCCCGAGGTTCCCAATGAACAATAGTTTCAAAGCCGAAGTATTTCAAAACCAGTACGTGCCGCAGGGTGCCGGCGAGATCCACGCCATTATGACTGTGACTTCGGCGGAAGGTGTGGGCGCAGCGACATCGATGTTGCAAGGCGGACGGCTATTCGGAATCATCTGCGACATCTCCGGCTCCATGGAGGGTGGCAAAATTATAGCCGCCAAAAATGCCATGGTTCAGCTCATCGACATGCTGCCTTCCGATTGCGCCTTCTTCGTCGTTACCGGCCAAGCCGTCGGGAATACGCTGTGTCCGATGATGCTGGCAACTCCCGACGCGAAAGCGCGAGCCATCGCCGCGGTAAAGCAGGTCAAGGCCGGCGGTAGCACCTGCATCTCCACTTGGCTCAAGGCTGCGCTGGAACAGTTTCGCCTGGCCCCGAATGCGATGCGGCAGGCCCTGCTGCTCACGGATGGCCAGAACGAAGGCAATGACGAAGAGCCGCTCAAAGCTGCGCTCAAGCAGTGCGAAGGCGCGTTTCAATGCGATTGCCGTGGCGTGGGCACTGACTGGAAGGTGGAAGAACTTCGCCGGATTGCCGCCATTTTACTGGGAACTACCGACATCATCGCGCAGCCGAACCTGATGGAAGCGGATTTCAAACGCATTCTCGCAAAAGCCCTCGGCAAGAGCGTGGGCGACGTATCGCTGCGCCTTTGGACGCCAGCCGGCTCGCAGATTCTCTTCTGCAAACAGGTGAGTCCGGAGATCGTGGACCTCACCGGCCGGATGCGCCAAGTGGGCCCCCAGGTACGTGAATACCCCACCGGCGCCTGGGGCAAGAACGAAACCCGCGACTATCATTTCTGTATCAAAGTGAAGCCCGGCGCGGTCGGCGACGAAGTGTTGGCCGGCCGCGCCAGCTTGGTCTACACGCTGGATCGGGTCGAAAATAAGGGCGCTGAGGCGCGCATTCTCGCCATCTGGACCGACGACGAAGCGAAATCCGCGAAAATCGATCGCGTGGTGGCGCATTACACGGGCCAAGCCGACTTGGCCGACTCCATTCAGCAAGGATTAGACGCTCGCGCTCGCGGCGATTTGGATCAGGCCACGGCCCTGCTCGGAAAGGCTGTGCGTGTTGCTCACGCCTCAGGGAATGAGGCTACCGAAAAGCTGCTGCGCAACGTCGTCGATGTGCAAAACGCCGAAACCGGCACCGTTCGTTTGCGGGCGAATGTCGCCAAGGAGGACGAGATGGCTCTCAATACGCGATCCACCAAGACGACGCGAGTTACACGAGGGTAAAGAAGGTAGAAACATGGCTGCATTTCACGCTTGCCCGAAAGGGCACCAATCTTCGGAATCGGACTTCTGCTCCGAATGCGGCGCAAAGATACAAGGCGCTCCAGCCGCGGCTGCGAATGGTCAGTTGAACGCCGCCTCGGCCAACTGCCCCGATTGCGGTGCACCCGCTCCCACGGACGGGTCCATTTTTTGCGAAATCTGCGGGTATAACTTCAGGACTGGCGCGCGCGGGCAAATCCCCATGCAGACGGATACGCCTCCGCCGCCCGAGCCAACTCCAGTGGCGGCCGCTCCACCAGATGCTGCTCCGTCGCCCGAGCCGGTCCCACCGGCTCCGGTTGAAATCGAATTGACTGTCACTATCGACCCGTCTCTTCGGGAGCCCAACAGTCCCGAACCACCCGCCGATAGCATTCCACAAACGATTGCCGTAGATAAATCCGTGGCACTGATCGGCCGCCGGAGCGAAACGCGCGCTATCTTCCCTGAAATCGCACTCGATTTGGATACGGCCGTTTCCCACCGCCATGCCATCCTCAGCCGGTCGGCGGACGGCAGTGTCACTCTGCGCGATATCGGATCCGCAAACGGCACCCGTCTCAACAACCGCGACCTTCCACCTATGACCGACGTCGCCATTCACGACGGCGATCAAGTAACGCTAGGGCACTGGACGCGGATCATCGTGAAAGCGAAATCATAGCGCCGCGGCGACCTTATGGGATCGAACCCAGTGCTTGCACCCGGCGCTCCGAATCCTCCGCCAGTTAAACCTTGGAACACGCTCGAACGATTACAATCGAACCTTTATTTCCTGCTGGCGTTCGATATCCTCTTCCTGATCGCTCTCTTCGCCGCGTACTATGTTCACCGTCAGACGCTGCAGACGATCGGGCGAAATTCCGCCCCCAGCATCATTGCGGCGCTACGCGTCAAGTCGGCCGTTGCGGCGATGGATGCCGACGCTGTAAATGAACTCCTTGTCAAGCCCGCGCAAAGCGACGCATTTAGCTCCGATTACATCCACTCGCGCATCGAAGCGGCCAATGGATTGATCGCCGCGGCCGAAAACATCACACTCGGCGATTCCGAACGTCTTCCTATCGAGCATTTGCAGATCGGCCTTGGCGATTACGAGAGCGCCATCCAGCATGCGCTCGACCTGCACGAGCGCAGCGATCCGGCCGCCGTTGACGCTTATCGGCAAGCTGCGCGCGTTGCCGACGATAAACTGTTTCCCGCTGCGGACGCATTGGAGAAAGCGAACGTAGACGTGATGGACAACGCCTATAGCGCAGGCAGTTCGCGAACTTCGGTGGTGCGGCTTTCGGCCATGGTCGCGGGATTTCTCCTGTTATCGGCTCTCATCTACGTGCAGGGGTTCATCAGCGAGAAAACGCGCCGTACTCTCAACCTTCCCTTGGTTCTCGCAACGCTGGTCACCTTTGGATACCTGGCGTTTGCATACCGGGCGCTCACGGCCGAAGCGCATAGCCTGAAGATCGCCAAAGCCGACGCCTTCACATCGATCTACTCTTTGTGGCAGGCCCGTGCTGCTGCGTGCGTAGCCCGGGCGGACCTCAGCCGGTCCCTGTTGAACGGTCCCAATAGCGATGCGGACCGAAAAGAATTTCTTGAAGAGGCTGGACGCGTGGCTGCTCTTCCGGAAGGCAAGACCTTTTCACAAGTGGCTTCGGAAGCCACGGACAATCACGGCGTGGACGGCTTCACCGGGTATCTTGCCGACGAGCTTCGGAACATCACGCTTTACGGCGAGCTCGACGCCGCCCAGCAGACACTTCGGAACTGGGGCGGCACCATCATCCCTGATGCCCAAGTTATCGGGCTTCAGCAGGCGGGAAAAACCGCCGAAGCCATCGAACTCTGTACCGGCTCCGGGCCAAATCAAGCCAACGGAGCGTTCCATCGTTTTGACAAGTCTCTCGGGCAGACGCTCGACATCGACAAGCGCGCCTTCGATCAGGCAGTGAACGAGGGCTTCGCAGCCCTCTCCGGCTTTCAGTTGACCGCCTCGCTTGCGGCCGTGATCATCGCCGCCCTCTGCATTCTCGGTGTCTGGCAACGCCTTCGCGAATATTTGTGAGTTATTGCTTACTGCGAATGTCTAGACAAACGGTAAGTTCGTTGTCGAATTTTAAATCATAGTCCCAAGATTTCATCGCCTCAAAGAATACGCGTTTGCAATCGTCGTCATGTAATTCGATGACAAGATTACGCACCTTCGACAGCCAGGACGTGTCCGCGCTAAAGACGTTCAGTTCGGCCCATTCGATGTCCATTTTCACGATGTCCGCCGAGCCGCTGCATTGCTCAATCAGGCGATGCATCGTGATGCCCGGAACCGTCGGATTATTGGACGAGACGATCTCCTTCACCTCGCGTCCCCATTCAGTATCGGTCCTGTCCATGGTAATTGCGAGATTCTTCTCGCTTCCCCACACAGCGGCTTGAATTAGCGTTGCACGCTTCCCATAACTCCGAAGATTTTGGGCGCACATACGCCAGTTTCCATCGTCCGGTTCCACCGCGACGACGCGCGCCGCCGGGTAGCTGGTCAGGAGATACGCGCTGGTATACCCTACGTTTGCCCCGCAATCGAGGATGGTCCGCACATTGCGGAGCTTTTCGATGATCGCGTAATTGCGATCCCTAAAAACCTGCTCCGCGACGAGATAATCGCTCGAAGGGCCGGTTCGCATGGCAAGATTGAATCGTGCGCCTGGCGGATTGATCGTAATAATTGGCCATTCACCTGCGATTTCGTTCCTTGTGACGCGCTTTTCCAAGGCTCTTAGATGAAGACCGCCTTTCCACCCGACTACCCGGCGGCGACGGTTCAGCAATTCCCATGCCGCCTTTGCCCTGCCCCAAGGGCCAAGCGGGGTGGTGTTGGCGTGCGCGCTACTCTCTGCGTCCACCTAAATACGTTAACAGACGGCGCGGGGTGAAGAGAATTCTTTAAAACGCGAAGCGCAGTTGTATATCCATGCGCCGCTGTTCGCTGGACGTCTGCTCTGCTGAGAAACCACCGGTGATCCCGAGCGACTGCAAGAAATAAGGCGAGGTCATCGAGCCGTTCGGAGTATTCAGGTTCGCATGGTTCAGGATGTTGCGCATATTGGCTGACAGAGTGAGGTTGAAGCGATGTTCGGTCATTATGTCGCCCATGCCGTGAGGTCCGCCGCCGCCGAATCCACCGCCATGGCCGCCGTGACCACCACCGCCACCGGCATGGGCCCCGCCCACACTGCCTTGGAACTTCGTCGTGCCGAAGCCCCAAGTCTTGCTGACGCGCAAATTAATCCCAATAAATCCGGGGCCGTTCCCCGCATTCCGTTCGAGAATCGGCTGCCCAACTTGGGGAATAGGATCGAGGTACCCATAAGGAGTCGAAACGATGCCGGGTCCAGGTCCGCTGGCAATCCCGGGCCGTTCAGTGAAGGCGTTCGTCTCATAAAGATCCGTACCCGTCGTGATATCGAAGGGAGCTCCGGATCTAATAATGACGAACGGAGAGAACCGTAGATTCCACCTCGTCGTGTAGCTGCCGCCCAGGAACAGGAAGTGGTGAATGTCTGTCGCGGTACGGCCGTACTCAGCGGCAATATCGTAAGGGTCGGCCGGCTGGCTGCCTAACCCGTCGGTGTCGCTATTCGCGTGCTGAAATGCGTATCGGGTAAACAGAGTAAGATTCCGAACCTGGGCGTTCAGGCTCAACATCACCTGATTCTGGCGGTAGATGCCCACCGATTCATAGTCGTAGATGTCCCCCAATGCCGGGTTAGGCCGCTGTCCCACCACCGCACCATTAGCCGCGGCCGTAGCCGGAAAGTCGGCAGTGGTGAGGTAAGGAGAGTTGATGTCCACTGTCATCGGCAAGTGGTTGCCTCTGGAATTCGTGTAATTGAGGGAGGCGGTAATGTGCTTGGCAAGCTGCCGCTCCAATCCGACCGCGGTCTGCATCAGGTAGGGCGCGCGAAAGTGACTGTCGATCAAATAGGTTGCGGTGGTGGAGGTAGGGATCGAGATCTGACAGGTCGCCGGAGCGTACGGAAAACATGTCAGCAATGACGGATCGGAGACCACAGAAGAAACTTGGTTGCTGTTCAGTCCGAAGCGCTCCGCCTCCAGAACATTGGTGACGGGGAACCGGTCGTAGAACATGCCAAATCCTCCGCGAATCACTGTCTTGGCCGCGCCTCTGCCGCCTTTGTTATCGGGGGACCAAGCGAACGCCACACGTGGCGCCCAGTCAGCCTTATCGGAAATATTCGTTTGCGATTCGAACCGCAGACCAAGACTCAGAGTGAGGTTAGGCTTAACCCGCCAATCGTCTTGTACGAATGGGCCGTAATCGATCTGGTGGAGACCCAGATAGGGGAGGCCGGAATTCTGCTCGTACTTTGTTGGTCCGTAGCCATCCAATTGTGCTTGCTGAAAGGTGTAATTGTATTGGTTCAGCAGCATCTCCAACGTAGCGTACTGCTGAATGGATGTGACCTGCTGGGTCTGTCCATTCAACGGATTCTCGACCTTGCCGCCAGAGAAGATGTATTCGCCAAAAAAGTTCTTCTCCGACGAGTCGTCGATCACGTTCGATCGAACGCGGAGGCCGAACTTGGTCACATGAGGGCCCCACGTAACCGAGGTATAGTTCTGCAATTCGTAGTTCTGTTCCAAATCGTAAGAGTGCCCATAACCGGACCCGCCATTCAATACGAAAGAACTCGCAACGTCAATCGTCGGATCCGTATTAACGGACGTTTCGTTAGTCCTCTCCCGGTCGTACCGGAAGTGCGTTTCGTTCACAACGTGCGTGTTGACAACGTCTGTTTCTATCAGTTGCGCACTTTCGTCCGTCGTCGACTCGCCGTAGCCCGCAGACGGAAGACTGAATCCGCTCACTCCGGTAAGCGCCAAATCATTTACTAAGTAGGAATATCTGCCGCTCAAAGTGTTGTTCTGGTTCAATTGCACATCGGCGCGCGAGGTGATGTTGAAGCGGCGCTGCGGCGTGGGTTGAAATGTGTTGTAAGGCTCGATACCAAAAGCATTCGGTGCGGAAGCGTTCTGGTTCAGTGCGTACGGCACGATAGATGCCACGATGATGCCGTTGTCGTCGATCTGGCGACGCTGAAGATCGATGAAGAAACTCGCCTTCTTACCCATCGGACCGCTGATGTTTCCGCCATACAGTTGCGATCGGAACGGCGGATTGACGGTCAGAAACGGGTTCCGGGAATTCCATACGTCGTCGCTGATGTCGTACATTCCTTGACCATGAAATTTGTCGGTGCCGGGCTTCGTGAAGATCTGTATGCGTCCGAAGCCGAGTTTGTCGAACTCTGCCGAGAAGGGGTTGGAGTTAATGCGAATCTCGCGAATCGATGATTTGGGAGGCAATTGGCCGCCGGTGAATCCGTCGATGTAGATCTGGTTACCACTGGGGCCAGCGGAAGGACCTGCAAGCGCTGTCAGGTCTGCCTCTAGGTCGTCCGGATCGTCCGGCAATGCATCCAGGTCCTCCTTCTTCAGAACAATCGCGCCGACGTTGTTCGCCGGATCTGTGCTCACCTGCGTGTTGGTGCTCTCACTGACGGTCACCTCTTCTTTTTGCGTCTCCGGGACCATCACGATATTGCCTGTGGTGGGTTGCCCGTTAGCAACAGAAATGAGAACCGCGCCGTTCTGCTGAAGGCCTTTGAAAGTCGCGCTGAGGGTATACGTTCCCGGGACGAGGCCGCGAAACGTATAATTACCGTCGCCGGTTGTTGTAGCCGTTTTCGTCTGTCCGCTCGCGCTGTCGGTCAGCGTGACGACGGCGTTCGGAATCACACCACCCGTATCGTCTTTCACCACGCCTTTGACTATGCCGCTGCCGGCGCTGGATGGCCGCCGAGCCTGCGCTCCCGCTCCTGTCCCGGACGACGGGTTTGTGGCTGGGGCTTGTGCCAGCAGAGCGCTGGAAATTCCCAGCGCGGCAATAAATACACTAATCGTGCGATTGTTCATGCAACCTCAAAAAGAATTTTTAACTACCGTTACCGCCGTCGCGTTCCGAACTATTCATTTGGAACGGAGAGGTCACCTAAGCTCCACATGCTGTTGATCGGAGAATTTTGACCGCTGCGTGGGGGAGCGGATTGGAAGATCGGCTCCACTCCGGAAATAATGTTTGTCGCCACCAATTGCGAATTCGAACTCGCTGCGCCGCCCGAGACCACCACGGCTTGGCCAGGTTTCAAATCCGATACGGGGATTTTGGGCAAACGGTCGATCATCTGTGTCAGGTCGCCACGAGCCATACCTGCTCCCCTTGGACCACCCGCCGCACCACTGGAACCCGCTTCGCCGGACGCTTGCTCAGTGTGGGATGGTGGACCGCCCGTTCTGCCACTGCCGCCATTCCAATGGCCGCCACTCCCTGCCGCGCCTCCTCCGCCCGCGCCTTCCGCCGGCTTAAAGCTTGGATTCAGGCGCCGGGCCAGCATCATAGCCATCGGAGGCGGCATCTGCCGGACCGCCGAATCTTCGGTGAGTTCCACCGTGACCGGTTTCTTCGTTTGTAGGTCGTTTAGGACGATCGTCTTGCCGTCGGGGGCTACCGAAGCTACTGTGGCGACAATCGTCCGGAATGATCCCGAGTAGACTTTCTCCGCCGTAATCGTCGATCCGTCTTCGCTCTTCGTGCCGAGCACCCGGACCTGATCGCCAGATTCTATATCGGCCAGTTTCGAATCCACGGGCGCCTTCGGGTTTTCCGGCGCGTACCGTGTGTACTGCGTCGCCTTAGGCAAATCCACCGTGACCGGCTTCGGCCCTTCCGGAGTCCGAACAGTCATGACCAGATGCGAACCGCTCGAGTCGACAGAGGCCACTACACCCGAAACACCTCTAGTCCTCCATTCGTCGAGTTCCTTCTGATGCACCTGCGCCACTGCGTTCGCCGTCATCACCAACACGCTTGCGGCGTCGATCTTGTCCGTAGATCCTTCCGGCTTGTGGCCGCGAATAGAAACGCGATCGCCCACGGCTAATTGATCCGGAGTGAGGCGCGTCGCCGATTTCAACTTCAAATCGGGTCCCACTCTGAGAATCGTCTTCGTGCCCGCAATGGACACCGTGTACTCAGCATTCGTCTGATCTTCTTTGACTGTAATTTTGCCCTGTGACGAATCTACGGCCGTGATCGCGCCGACCACCCGGTCAGCGGTCTTCGATTGCGCTTGCTGCGCCACCGCCGGCGTTACCGACATCATCGCTGCGGCCAAAACAATAGCAAAATACTTGAACATAAGTAATGCGCGCGCGGGTCTTTCCCGGCGTCCCATGGTTGACAATTATGGAGGGCGAACCCTACTTACTTACGGTTACGGCAAAATGCCCGTACAGGCGCAACTTTCTATGTAGCGAAGTGTAAAATGCAGTCTCCGGCCCACGGCAAAAGTTCGTGGCAGACACATACGGCGCGTGCTCGACCTCGTCGCACGCGCCGTATATCTGTGTTTTACGGGGTTGGATTGCTGGATGGTGGTTTAAGCCGCGTTCACGAGCACGTCTTCGAACATCTCGTTACCTTCGTCGCGATTGCGATCGGCTTGCTCCTGGCACTGGATACAAAAGGGAGCCCAAGGTACCGCAGCAAGACGCTTCGGACTGATCTCCTCCTCACAATGCAGACAGGTTCCAAAAGAGCCATCCTCAATTCGACGAAGCGCCGATCGTACGTTGCGCAGCAGATTGGATTCCCGGTCAAGATTTCGAATGGCTAACTCTCGTTCGGCCGCGTGTTGCACCTCGTCGAGGGCGTCGGCGCTTTTCTCGATCGTGATCGCATCGCGGTTGCGAACAACCAGTTCCAATTCGTCCTGCTTGGTCTCCAGGATCTTTTTAAATTTGCTCAGCTCAGTCTTCGTCATTTCGTTCTCCTAATTACTTTCAGTCGTGTTGCTACTTCCCACCGAAATACGCTGGAAACTTCGTTCCCTGCGCTCTCCGCAAAAAAATTTGAAGCAGCCAAGTTACTTGATTTAGACGTTAGTCCTCTCGAAAAGGTTCACAATCGACATCAGATGCTCCACCGCCCAGCCCGGGCGCTCGAAATGATCCCGGTCGGCCACTCCACACCGCGAACGCGTGCAGTTTGGTTCGCCGAGTTTCGAGGATGCAAATATTCGTCCGTTGTGCCTCAGAAGATAACCGCTCTTCCGATCCCGGCGGCTGCTGCCGCACGACGGACGCCTTTTCGAATCCCCGAATCATACCACACCCCCTAAGCAATTTAGACGCCAAATCCAAAGGGTCAACTCTCCAATCTCCCGCGGCTGCCACCAGAGGTTCCGGAAACGACGTTCCGGTAACGGGCGCAACATTGAATACCCTATCGGCCAATCCTACGCAAAACCTTACGGCTGCAACCACATTGGTGGACGAAGGCTATCTCACTGTCCCAGGTGGATTTTAGAAGCGTGACAACTCAAACGTTTCAATGCTCTACGGCCTACGTGGTTTTGCCTACGACCCGCTGACATATAGACAAGCCTGAGTCATCGCTCCTGCTGATCTAAAGTAGGGCGACTGGGAACTTTCTCTCAGGTGGTGGGAAATAAAGTAAGAGCTGGCTCAACGGCAACCAGGCAACTGTAGAAGGTGGCCGCGTTTCCGAGATCGGTTAACCTGTCCGATGTCAGCATATTGACACCCTGTCGATTTTTTGAAGCCCGATTCCAACGCATGGTCGGACAGCGAAGCACTCCCCGCGCTACGCGGTCGGTCAACTGGGCTTGGAAATAGCACTCGCCCCTGTGATTGAAAATACGGACCGGCATTCCCTGCGTGATTTGAAGCAATCGCGCATCCTCTGGGTGCATTTCCACCACTGATGTCTGGGCGTCCGTACTCGCGCGATGTCCAAAGGTGGAATTCATGCTGTCGTCGTTCTTGGACGATATCAATTCGAAGGGAAATTGATTACGCAGAGCCACGTCTCCCAAACGCGACTCGGCAGGTGGAGTGTACTTCAAGCTCTCGGCGCCGAATTCAAACCGTCCGGATAACGTTCGGAAGCCGCCGGCTTCGAAAGGCATAAATGGTTCTCCTGGCGTGGAAACATTCAGCCGTACAAAATGCTCCCGATCAAGCCGTTCGAACGTAACGCCGTCCAGGTACGGAGAAGACGTGTCGAGCAGCGCGCGCATCATGTCGTCTTCGCTGTCGTCGAAGCACGGATCGTCGAACCCCATGCGCTTCGCCAGCAGCCGAAATATTTCCACATTCGGCTTTGCCTCCCCGAGCGGCGCGAGAGCCGGTCGCGCCATCTGCACGTAGTAGTGTCCGTACGCCAGATAAAGATCGGTGTGCTCCAGGAAAGTCGTAGAGGGCAACACAATGTCCGCGTGGTCTACTGTGTCGGTTTGAAACTGCTCCAGTACCACTGTGAAGAGATCTTCCCGCCGCAGCCCCGCCAATACGCGCCGCTGATCGGGGGCTATCGATGCTGGGTTCGAGTTGTAAACCACCATCGCGTGCACGCGCGGATCGCCAAGCTCGTTCAATGCGTGCCCGAGCCTCGACATATTCACCAGCCGGGCCTCGCGTTTCAACTCCGATCGCCACTGCAGATCGGGCCGCTCCAACGCCGCGCGGTTAAATTCGAAGGCGCCCGAGGTAGTCAACTGCAATCCGCCGCCCGCTTCGCGCCATGAGCCCGTCATCACCGGCAGCGCGGCAATCGCCCGCACTGCGCTCCCGCCCCGCTCGCTTCGCTGCACTCCATAATTCACCCGGATCGCCGCCGGGCGGGTTGTCGCGTATTCGCGCGCCAGCGTCTCAATATCTGGCGCGCCAATGCCGGTCAACTCTGCGACACGGCACGGCGTATAACATCGCGACAGCTCCTCCAATTCTGCAAATCCGGTGGTGTGTGCCTGGATATAGGCATCGTCCTGCAATCCCTCGCGGAGAATCACATGGATCATCCCTAACGCCAGCGCTAGATCGGAACCTGGATGGATCGCATAATGACGGTCCGCCAGCCGCCCAGTCCGGTTGCGCACCGGGTCGATGACATAAAACTTGGCGCCGTTGCGCCGCGCTTCTACGATCCAAGGCCACAAATGGACATTGGTGCCAAGAACATTCGCCCCCCAGGCAAGAATCAGCTTCGATTGCGCGAACTGCTCGGGCTCAGTTCCCAACTTACAGCCTTGCGAGAGCATCAAAGCCGTTCCGCCGGCGGAAGAGCAGATCGTCCGGTCCAACCGCGATGCGCCCAGGCGATGAAAGAACCGCCGGTCCATGCCCGCGCCGTTAAGCAGGCCCATCGTGCCCGCATAGCTGTAGGGCAGAATCGCTTCGGACCCATGCTCCGCCGCGATAGCCTTCAACCGTGCCGCAATCTCATCCAGAGCCTCATCCCAGGTGATCTGCGAAAAACGGCCCTCGCCTTTCGCTCCCAATCGGCGCAGCGGGTGCAGTAACCGATCCGGATGGTACTGCCTTTCCAGGTATTGCGCCACCTTGCCGCAGAGAAATCCACGGGTAACCGGATGATCCGGATTGCCCCGAAGCTTCGTTGCGCGACCGGACGCGTCAACGGTCACATGAAGCGAACACGTATCGGGGCAGTCGAGCGCGCAAACAGAAGTTTTCATCTTCTATCTACTATCCGACAGATTGGTCCGCGCGGCGTTGCCAGGCGACAACTTAACGCGAATTAGGCGACTGCTCCGAAGTACTCGTCCGGCGGCGTGCAGACCAACATCAACGTATTACCGCTTAGCGGTGAAAGCTCGAATTCGTGGTACATCGTCAGCAACTGGACCAGCGAGTCCTGAAAGCCCATGAACACGGTACTGCGCAGTTGCCAAACACAGAGCGCCTCCAGATGCTTGCGAAGCTGCGCAAACGTCATGCTCGGCGCCGCCGCGAATCGAGGATAACAATCGAGGGTTAGCAGAAGGGTTCCGTCTTCGGCCCACGTGTACCGAACTGCTCTGACGGCGTGGGCTTGTTCCAGATAGACAACTCGAACCGCCATCGTCAATTCTTCCGGAGAACGCCCGCGAAGATCGTCGAGCAATTGTTTGTATGTGATTTCTGCATTGTAACGAGAGCGGCACTGCTCCCGCTATAAAATTTTCTTAACCATCCTAACGGGCTTATCCCCGCGGCTGAACCGTCTCGACCGTTTCGCCAGACTTGTTAAGCCGCTCGACTTGCGCTTCCTCGTGGCCGATGGTCACTTTTTGCCGCGCCGTCTCCGTGTCTTGGTGCTTGGTGATACGAATCTCTTCCGTCACCACCCAGCCCTTCTCCACGTGAAGCACCTGCGCCATAACGGGAATAATTAAAGTGTCTCCGGAACGATAGGGCTCTTGCGGCCCATCCACCGGCTGGTCGACCTTCACCCGCTCGACCTCCACCCGCTCCTTGCGAAGCTCCTGTTCCATAACCTGATCTTCTCCGACCACCCGCTTGGTCACGCGAACACTTCCGGTCTCGACCTGCCGCGCTTCCACATGCGCATCTTCTCTGACAACGGGAATTATTATTTCGTTCTTGTTCGATTGCATATTGCCCTCAAATACGATTCGTCAGCACGCTCCAGCCGTAGCGCACAGAGTTCCTTAGCCTGTCCCAAGCCTCGTCTGGATTGCGCTGCCCATACTCTCTCCGCAGGTCGCTTTCGACCTCTTCAAAGCGGCGATTGCGGTACCGCGGCTCATTCGCCATCGCATAGCCGAATCGATAGGCCGCGGCATAGTAATCGTACGGCTGACCGCTCGACTTATATTTAGCCTCATAGTCGCGCCGGAAAGCCTCCTCAGTATCGGGATCGAATCTCCATGCCGCCTCCGATGCCGTCTCACCAGCAGTTTGATCGCCTCGGATCGGCTGTATATCCACCTGCGTTCGCCGGACCGTATCGCGGATCGTTTCAACTCGATCTGAAAACTCCTTGTTTACACGAATTTCTTCCACCACGCGGACTTGCTTGGAGATCAACGGAACTTCACCGAACTCTTTCACTTCAATCACCTGTTCTTGTCCAGGCCGCAAATCGGCCTCAGGCGCCGGACGATCCACCTTTCGCCGCTCCACTCGCACATGCTCGTCCCGGAGCCTGATCTTCTCCTCGATCGGCTGCTCCACCACGCGCGCATAGACGCGGACGCCGCCCCGTAATACCTGCCGCGTATCGACCTTCAGTTCCTCCTTTGCCACCGGAACGGTATCCGCATTCCCGGTCCTGGCCGTATCCCCCATGGCAACGGGTACCGCTGCTCCGCCTTGTGCCGCAGTTGCTCCGGGAGCCGGGGGCTCCTTCTGCGGGGTCTCCTCCGGGATCGTGATATGAGTCGGAATCGAATTCCCCACCACCTCCGAGGTTGCGCGCGTTGTCCCGGTGTTCGGACCTTCCTCATGAAGGTTGATCGGCGAGTGCCGGTTGATGATTTCCGCGACGTCGCTCTCGTTTTGATCCGTCGTATCGACGCTCAACAGGACATTGCCCCGTTTCACCGCATCTTCATACCTATTGCGATCGCTGACATTCTCGTCCTCGCCGAAGAGCGAGTGCCACCATCCTTTGATGCCGCTTTGCCGATACCTACCCGTATGTGACGACGGTTGGTAGACATTGGCAGCGTTGGTAGACGTAACTAGAATACGGTCGCGATGGACCCCTATGGCCTGAAGTTCTTCCGCCGCAGTTTCCGCCTCCGCCGTAGAGGGGAACACCGCTACGAGGGTTATTTGGGTTTTCGTCGCCATAAATGTCAAGCCTCCAACAAGTTCGACTGGCCCCAGTCTGTATTGTTAGCCGGTAAATAAAGTACCTGGTTAAATTACCTATGCGCCGGACATGAAAACTGCGCTGCCGAACCGATGTGCCTAGAACGCTAAGTCGCCGGGCTGAACCGCTGTTCTGCGCATCGCAAGAAAGACTGCGGCGTAAACAAATCCGGAAAAGAGATGGTTCTACTGCGAATTTACTTTTCTTAGCGCCTCGCCACCAGAACGAAGTTCAGCGCAACGCTATCATGGTTCCTTACGTTCCAATAGACCATGAGGCTTAGTCTAGGCATTCGCGCACTCTTTGTGTGCGCACTTCCCTTGGCGGTTGTTTCCGCTCACGCGCAACAGACCCCCGTTCCGGTTACCGGCCCTTCCACGCCGCAGTCCTCCGGCGTAGCGCCCGCGCCGCAGGCAAGAGTGCCGGAGCCGCCGATGATCGAAGACGGCGGGATCTCGCTTGAGTTGGATTATTGGCTCGCCAAAGATACGCCGGCCACGCGGGGCGGTTCCGGCTCTTTCGTGTATTATCCATCAGACCTGGTTTTTCCAGGCAATAGCAAGTACGCAGAGAGTGGAATGCTCAGCTTTCCCGCCGGAAAGCAGAACTCGCTGCGCTTCTCTTACTTTCACGTGCAAGGCGAAGGCGAGACGACGGTCTCCCAACCTCTCACCCTGTACACAACCTATTACCAGCCCGGCGATCAGCTTAACAACAACTATCGAATCCAGGGAGCAAAGCTCTCTTGGGATTATCTTTCGTACACCTTCCGTAATCCAGGATGGTCAAACGGATTGCGGTTCAAAACGCTCTATGAATTCCAGTACGTGAACATCAGCAGTAACAGCGACTCGCCCAACGAGGAGGCGATCGTAAATTCCGGTACTACCGCCTATCTCAGTCAATCTTCGTTTCTCGCCAGCGGCAGTAAAACGGTGGTGCTGCCCACATTCGGCGGCGAATTAGAGCAGGAGATGGGCAAGCACTTCCGATGGGAAATCCTCGCATCGGGTTTTGGCATTCCTCATCACGGGGTGCTTTGGGATGGCCAAGCCGATATCGCCCTTCGTTTTGGAAAGGCTGAAGCGCTGCTTGGTTATCGGGCTTTCCACTTCGAAACCTCTTCCAGCTCGTCAGATCAGTATTACAAGGAAACGCTGTCCGGCGCATATGTTGGACTGCGCTACTACTTGCTGCGACCGGCGGAAAAGTAGCCGCGGTTTGGCCAACGCCTAGCTATTTTGACGCGCGTGCCGCGGCCTTCTTCGCTTTTGCCGGTGGGTGCTTCTCGGTTGCCGGTGGCTTCTTCAGTGCCGCCAGACTCTTCTGCAACGCCTCCGCGATATCCACGACACGGGCCTTCGCCTTCACTGGCGCGGCAGCCGGAGCCTTGCCCTCCGGTCTGGCCTGAACCTTCGACTGAATCAGCGCCTCCAACTGCTCGCGATACGTGTCGTGATACTTTTCCGGTTCGAAACTTGCCGCCAGTGAGCTGATCAGGGTCTGAGCCAACTTCAGCTCCTTTTCCTTCAAGCCCGTCGTATCCGTGGCATACTCCTCTTCCGCCCTCACCTCGGAGGCGAAAAACATCGTGTGCGCGATCAGGCCTTTCTTGCCGGGACGGAGAATCACCACGTGCTCGCGGTTATGCATTGCAAACTTCGCCGCCGCTACCAGGCCGCTTAACTGCAACGACCGGTATAGCAATGCGTAGGCCTTCTGACCCGCTTCTTCGGGCCGCACGTAGTAAGAGGTTTCGAAATAGACCGGATCCACTTCGTCCAGCTTCACGAATTCCAGAATTTCCATCTCGGTTGCCGTTTTCGGAGCCAGGTTCTTTAGCTCGTCGGCATCCAGCGCGACAAAGCGGTTCTTTTCGTATTCATAGCCCTTCACGACTGCGGACTTCGGCACCACCTCGCCATCGCCATCGCGTACCGCGCCCTGCTTAGCCGGCACGTAAACGGGTTCCGCATCCGAGTCTCGTTCAGCCAGTCGTCTTGGTCCCGGTTGCTCCGCCGGCTTCGCCTCTTCAGATTCTTCGGACTCGTTGTCGCGATCCCGAGTTCCCGGTTCCGCACGATACAGACGCCGCAGGTTGACCCGCTCGGCCCGCGCTGCCCGGAAAAGCCGCACTGGTATCGAGATCAGGCCAAAGTTGATGAACCCGCGCCAAACCGTGCTTGCCATGGTACCTCTCCTTCTAATATGACCTCGTTACGACGGAACTGTTTCCGGCGCCTTCGCTGGAACGAAACGGACCCTCCTTGGGATACATCGCATATGCAAGATGTCTTCGCGTTGGGTGGCTTCAGTCGCCATTGTCTTCTTCGCAATGGCCAGCGGTTTAAAGTGCGCTCCTACAAATACGGAAGCCCGGGTTTATAACGATGTCGAGTATGGCCGTTCAAACGGCAGTTCTCAGTTACTCGATGCAACGATTCCCGCAGGGGAAGGCCCGTTCCCGGCGGCAATTATCGTGCACGGCGGCGCTTGGGTTTCCGGAAATCGAAAGACCAACGTCCAGCCCCTTTTCGGACCGCTAACTGCGGCCGGCTTCGCTTGGTTCTCCATCGACTACACATTAGTGAGAGATATTTCGCAGTTGGGCGATGGAGTCGGAGACGTGGAACAGGCGATCGTCTTCGTCAAAACGCATGCGGCCGGGTACCGTGTGGACCCTAACAAAATTGTCTTGATCGGCGAATCCGCGGGAGGTCAACTAGCCGCCATGGCCGCGCTGAGCGATGAACCCGGCACACAAGTTCAGGCCGTTGTCGCGATGTACACGCCCACCGACTTGCCATCCCTGGCAAAATCCTCCACTTATATACCGCCCTCCTATCGCAACGCCGTTGCTGGAACGCCCTTCGAGGATCTTCTTATGGCCGGGCTCGCCGGGCTCTCCCCGATTAACCGGGTTAGCCGCGACATGCCGCCGTTTCTTTTCATCCATGGCACGGCTGACACGCTGGTCCCCTTTGTTCAGTCGGTCAATATGTGCGATCGCATGAAGGCCGCCGGCGCCAAATGCGAAGTGTATCCAGTCCACGGCGGCGGGCACGGGATGCTGTGGTGGCAGTCGGCCGGAGTCGGTACGCATTATCGGAAAGTCATGATCGATTGGCTGGATAAGACGCTCGGCGTTGCTGGTCCGGCCCGGATCGGACGCTAATTCGAAGCTCCTCGCGCTTGTTCGTTACAACCCGGTAACGAACACCGTTGAATGCATCCCATTCCTTGCACTTGGCAAAGTGCGTTCGCTACCCTCAGCTAGGTGCTTCGTGTTTGGCAAAAGCCGCTCTCGTTTTCCCTTGGCATAGCAAGATCGAATTTGCGCTTCGGTTATTCCGATCTCGCGGTAGGTCTCGGGACCTTGACGCTGCTCTATGTAGCTGCCCGAATCGGTTCGGAATCGCTTGTTAAGTTCCATCCGCCCGGCATCATCCCCTCCATCAGCCTGGACCCGCGAGCCCTGCCCGGCTATGCCGCGCGTTCCACGCTGCGCATGTTCATCGCCCTTATCTTCTCCACGCTGTTTACGCTCGTTTATGGTTATGCAGCCGCGCGCAGCCGCTGGGCCGAAAAGATCCTCATACCGCTCTTGGACATCCTGCAATCCGTCCCGGTTTTAGGGTTCCTCTCCATCACCGTGACAGGCTTCATCGCGCTTTTTCCCGGCAGCCTTCTCGGCCTCGAAGCCGCTTCCATCTTCGCTATCTTCACCAGCCAAGCCTGGAACATGACTTTCTCGTTCTACCAATCGCTGCGCACAGTCCCGGACGAACTACAAGAAATGACCGAATTGTACCGGCTCTCGGCCTGGGAGCGATTCACGCGCCTCGAATTGCCCGCCTCGGTCATCGGTCTCGTGTGGAACGGCATGATGAGCTTTGGCGGCGGTTGGTTCTTTCTCGCGGCCAGTGAAGCCATCAGCGTGCTGAACCACAGCTACACTCTCCCTGGCTTGGGCTCGTACGTTGCCGCCGCCGTCGCCGCTAAGGACTTCAGCGCGCTCGGCTGGGCCATTGTCACCATGGTCTTATTGATTCTGGCCATCGATCAATTCTTCTGGCGGCCCCTGGTGACGATCGCCGATCGCTACAAGTTGGAGGTCAGCGCGGGCGAAGTGCGCCAATTCTGGGTCGTCGATCTCTGGCGCAGCGCGCATCTACCCGCGCTCGTTGGCCGCGCCTTCGGGCCAGCCTGGCGATACTGTGACCGCCGCCTGAGCGGCATCACTAGATCTACCGGAACGCTCGCCTCCGCAAACCAATCCCGCGGTCCGGGAGCCCTCTATAACGCGATTGTGATTGTAATTGCTGCCGCTTTGCTAGCCATCGCGGCACATTTTGTACTCGCCGAAGTTGGCCTCGGCGAAGTGCGCCACGCCGCCTTGCTGGGTCTCGCTACCGGTGGCCGCGTCTTGTTGCTCATCGTAGTCAGCACGCTTGTTTGGACTCCAATCGGCGTGGCCATCGGCCTCAGTCCGCGCTTAGCCCGCGTCTCACAACCACTGATCCAGGTGCTCGCTTCCTTCCCAGCTAACTTCCTGTTCCCGTTTGCCACCCTTGGATTCATTACGCTGGGGATCAGTCTCAATTGGGGCAGCATTTTGCTGATGGCGCTCGGGTCCCAATGGTACCTGCTGTTTAATGTCATTGGCGGCGCTCAGGGCATCCCGAACGATCTTCGGGAAATGGGACGTAGCATCGGCTTGAAGGGTGGCCGCGAGTGGAAAGCGCTCATCGCCCCTGGCATTTTCGGCTCCTGGGTCACCGGCGCCATCACCGCATCCGGCGGCGCCTGGAACGCGAGCATTGTTTCCGAACTCGTCTCGTGGGGAAATACCACTCTCACGGCCAAAGGACTTGGCTCTTATATAGCCGGGGCGACGTCGAAGGGCGACTGGCCCCGCATCGTACTTGGCGTGGGCATAATGAGCGTTTTTGTGGTCGGCTTCAATCGCTTGGTCTGGGGCCGGCTCTATCATCTGGCCGGAACGAAGTATCGATTGGGATGAAGGATGACAACGACTGATCCGCTTGTAACGACCGCTGGTACCATGCTGGCGGGACAACATATCTCGAAGAGTTTCCCACTGCCCGACGGCAAGCAGATGACCGTCTTGGAAGACGTTTCGCTCAATGTGGATGCTGGCGAAGTCGTCGCTCTTCTCGGCCGCAGCGGATCGGGCAAGAGCACGCTGCTGCGCATTCTCTCCGGCTTAATTCCCCCCAGCTCCGGAACGGTTCTCAAGAACGGTGAGCAACTCGCCGGTCCGAATTCGGGCGTCGCCATGGTATTTCAGAGTTTCGCACTGCTCCCCTGGCTCACAGTACAGGAAAATGCGGAGTTAGGCCTATATGCCCGTGGCGTCTCCAAAAACGTATGCGAGGAAGAAGCCGAAAAGGCGCTCCACATGGTTGGTCTCGAAGGCTTCGGCGGAGCTTATCCGCGCGAACTGTCCGGCGGCATGCGCCAGCGCGTCGGCTTCGCCCGGGCATTTGTCATGAAACCCGATGTGTTGATGATGGACGAACCCTTCAGCGCTCTCGATGTGCTAACTGCCGAAAATCTGCGTGGCGAAATCAGTGAACTTTGGGAAGCGGGTAAGTTCCCCTCGAAAAGCATTCTCCTGGTTACCCACAATATTGAGGAAGCAGTAACTCTGTCAGACCGGGTTATCATTCTCGGAGCGAATCCCGGCAGCGTTCGGGGTGAATTAAAAGTTGGGATACCTCGGCCCCGTAACAACAAAGACCCCAGGTTTGCTTCGCTTGTTGACTACATCTACACCGTGATGACCAATCCCACAGCGGAAGTGGGTCCAGGGCCCGGCATTCCTGCCAAGCCGAGGAAGCCTGAGCGTTTTCCCATGCTGCCCCACGCGCGCACTGGCGGAATTAGCGGACTTTGCGAATTTGTTGCCGACCAGGGCGGGCGCGAAGACCTTCCCAAATTGGCCGAGCGGTTACGTCTGGAAATCGACGATTTACTGCCCACGGTCGATGCCGCGGTCATGCTCGGATTTGCCGAGGTCTCCGAAGGTGACGTGATTTTGACCACCGCCGGGCGCGAGTTTGCAATTGCGAACGTCGAACGCAGTCAGGAGATGTTTCGCGAGCAGTTATTAGCGTACGTGCCCTTCGTCGCGACTGTTGTAGAAACTTTGCGGCAGCGCAAGGAAGGCGGGGTGGCCAAGGAGTTCTTCATAGACATCCTCGACGAACACTTCTCCGAGAGCGAAGCCGAACGCCAGTTCGAAACACTCATCAACTGGGGCCGCTCCGCTCACCTGTTTGAATACGATGCCACCGAGGAGCGCCTGTACCTGGCCAGCGACTAATTAGATTCTTGGATCGAAGATTGTAAACAAGACTACTTCAAAGAACAGGAACAAGAGCGCGACCTCCGTGCCTTTGGAAGTGAGGCGGTAAGCGTAGCAGATCGGCGTTATTTTATGCACACCGCTGTGCATGATTTGATTTTTCACAACGCTGTGCATTATTCTCTTAAGAGGATGGATAAGCCGAAGAAAAAGAAGAATCCGGCCGCCGTCGTACTTGGGAGAAAGGGCGGAAAGAATAGCCGAGTGAACCTTTCGCCGGAGGAGCGTGCTGAACTAGCGAGGCGCGCCGCGATAGCCCGGTGGGAAAAAGCTCCGAAAGAAGGGGGCAGCCAGGAAAGAACCGCGGCAAAGAAGGCCGCAAAGCCAAAGAGCGCATCGTCTGCCCGGCGGGCAAGCTCGAGATAGAGCTCAAAATGCAAAAGGAAGCCTTACGTCCTTTTGACACGATCGAAAGCGCCCTCGAGTTTATGACGCTGCTCGAGAAGGTGGCGGCGGAAGCCTCCGAAGAACTCGAAGGCGCGCTCGAAGAATCCACGAATGAGCGTAACCGCAACGGAGTACGTCTGGCGATATACAAAATCGGCCAGCTTTCTTCCCACGTCCACCAGAGCCGGCGCCTGCTAAACGACTTGATGTTAATCCGCGGTGTTCTGGTTGGTCCGAAAACGCAGATCAATGACGCCTCCTGAGCCCCACGTGACACGATGGCGGCCTGTTTCGCGCGTTTCCGCCGATAGGATGCAAGCGATCACGGGGAGATTCAAATGTTGCCGGCAAAACAACTCCTTGCTATTCGATGTACGGGGTGCAAAAGAAGTACACAAACTCGTCAATTTGAGCGACGACGGCCGGCCGCTTGAAAGTTTACGATGTTACCGAGTAGAAGGACACATTCGAGCACTAATTTCACCTCGCTGCGCTCTCCGGCCCCATGCTCATCCAAATTGGCATCACACCTGATCCCGAAGTCGACTTAAGCCTTGTCTATGACGCCGTCATCGTGGGCTCGGGCGCCGCCGGTGGAATGGCTGCCCATGTCCTGACATCGCATGGCTTCAACGTTCTGATGCTGGAAGCCGGCAAATACGTCAACACGAGCAAGGTGCTTCGATCGATGGAGTGGCCCTACGATCATCCCCGTCGCGGCAAGATGCCGCCCGACTACCATGCCTTGACTCTCAACGAATACACAGCTCGGCAGTCTCCATATGCGAAAAGCTCTCCGTTCACAAAGGTCGAGTCGTATGTCCAGAGCTTAGGTCCGAACGACTACACCAAAGATCTGGTTGTCGACGAAAAGCAGAATCCATACACAGGCACGACGTACACCTGGATGCGGGCTCGTGTGGTTGGCGGCAAAACGAACATGTGGGGACGTCTGGCTCTTCGACTCTCCGACTACGACTTCAAAGCGAAGAGTCACGACGGCTACGGAGAAGATTGGCCCATCTCGTACGCAGACCTTGCGCCGTATTACGACAAAGTCGATCTCTACCTGGGTGTCTCTGGACATCCGGAAAACCTACCCCAGATGCCCGACGGACGCTTCCAGCGTGCCATCAGGCTCTCAGCAGCCGAGGTGCAGATGCGCGAAAGCCTGAAGAAAATGGGTCGCGTCTTAACGCCTTACCGTGCGGGCGTTACTACGGACGGCCTAAAGCACAACAAATACCGCAGTCGTTGCTATGGGCGCGGCGCCTGTCACAGGCACATCGGAGGGTGCGATATTCATGCGGCTTTTGATTCCACAACGGGTCTGATACTGCCGGCGCTCGACACGGGAAATCTCACGCTACGCCCGAATTCAACAGTCTATGAAGTAACTGTAGACAATCGGACCGGGAGAGCTAGCGGAGTCTCCTTTGTCGACAGCCGGACACAGAGGCCGTATCATGCAAAAGCGAAAGTGGTTGTACTTGGCGCCTCTACTCTTGAATCCGCGCGATTAATGTTGCTGTCAAAGTCCTCAGCGCATCCGAGCGGAATAGGCAATTCGAGCGGACGAGTTGGCCATCATTTCTGCGAACACGTTATGGGGCCGAGGGTGGCCGGCTTTATGCCGTCTCTGGTGGGCAAACCTCGAACTCTGGACGATGGCAAACCCGGCGGGTTCTACATCCCGCGTTTTCGGAACATTCGTGATAAGCAGTCCGGCTTCATCCGTGGCTACGGGTTCGAAGGAGGCAGCGGTTGCAGCATGTTCCCGAGCACCGCCAACACGACTCCGGGATTCGGGCAGGAGTACAAGAAGCACGTCCGCGACTTTGCGGGCGCGACATTTTCAATGGGCGGCTTCGGCGAAGTCCTGCCTCGTTTCGAAAATTACGTGGAACTTGACCCGGTGGTAAGGGATGCCTGGAATATTCCGGCCCTTCGCTTCAGCTATCAGTTTGGCGAGAACGAAAGAAAAATGGCCGCTGACATGACGGCCACTGGTCAGGAAATGTTTGAAGCCGCAGGCTTCGAAATCATCTCTCGTTCTACCGATCTTTTGCCGCAAGGTTGGTCGATCCATGAACTCGGCACAGCGCGTATGGGCAATAACCCGAAGACCTCTGTACTTAACCAGTTCCAACAGTCTCATGATGTTAAGAACCTCTTTGTCGTAGACGGAAGCAGCCACGTCTGCGCTTCCGCACAGAATCCCACCTGGACCATCATGGCTTTGTGCTGGCGCTCATGTGACTATCTGGCAAACCAGTTGAAGAAAGGAGATATTTGATTGGACAGCATCAATAGGCGTGAACTATTAGGCGCTCTTGCGGGGGCGGTTTGTGTGACCGGTCTCAGCGGCGCACACGTCGAACGGCCTTCGTTCTTCACTGAAGAGGAGTTCGTGATGCTCAACACGCTGACAGAGCTGATCATTCCTGCTGATGAACATTCTCCAGGGGCGCGGGCCGTCGGCGTTGCGGCTTACATTGACCGTGTGGTCGCGGAAGCCTTTCTTCCGGAGGACCAGCTCTCATGGCGTCGCGGCTTGGCTGCGGTCGACAGGTTTTCCGTGTCCAGCATTCAAAAAGCTTTCAACACAGCGTCCGGGGAGGAGCAAATCATCCTTCTGACTCAAATCGCAAAGAACGAAAAGAATCCAGAAACAGCGGCGGAGCGTTTCTTTTTGCAATTGAAGCAAACAACAGCCTTTGCTTATTACACGTCCTCGGTTGGTATTCATCGGGAGATGAGTTACCAAGGAAATGTTCTCCTCCCGGAATTTGTCGGCTATGATGCGACCTGAATCGATCCGCTTTATTGCTTGGCGGACTGCAGCATGGATTGGGCTGCGCGCAGGTTTCGCCTCGCAGTCTCAAGGTTCGGATTGATCGCTAAGGCAGCCTCGAATTCCGGTATGGCCTCCGTGAGCCTTCCCAGGCGGGCGAGAGCAGCGCCGAGATTACTGTGGATATCTGCATCTTTCGATCGAATTTCAAGGGCCTCGCGATAGCATTGCACAGCGGTCTCTAGACGATTTGACGCTACACACTCATGAGCCCATGCAAGCAGCGCTTCGACCAGGCGGTTTCGTGCCTCTGCATCTTGAGGGCGTTCCTGGAGCAGTTTATGAAGCTCCTCGATCGCAGCTTCCCATTGATTGTCCTGCAACAGGGCAGCGGCGAGATCATATTGTGCATCCAGGTACTGAGGATTCGAGAGTAGGGCTTGGCGAAATCGTCGTATCGCCTCGGGCAATCTCCGCTGTGCCAGCAATGCGGCTCCAAGTTCCGTCTGCGCAGCCGCGCTGTCCGGTCGAACAGCCACAGCCTTTTCAAGATAAGGGAGGGCTCCCGCAGCATCGCCCCGAACTAGCATCAAGGCGCCTAAATTGAATTCAGCCGAAAAATCATTCGGATATTTTTCGAGCCTCCGCTGCATAATCGCAGCCTGAAGTTCCATCCTGCGATCTCGGTCGCCTCGCGGTAAGACCTGCAACCATAGGTGCCCCATTTCATCTGTGGCGTTGTTGCCAGCGTGAACTCGAATCGGAGGGTCATTCGGATTTTGCGGGTTATTCGCGGAGTTGTCATAATGAAAACGCATCGAGATGACAGTGCCCTTCGGTAGAAAGACGGGCGGTCGATATCGGTAGACGGCCTGCCAGTTCAGGTCCCAGCGCGGTATTCGGATCAACCATTTCCGCGTTCCATCCGGCAGCGTGGCATAGCCCTCTAGCAATTTCCCCAAGTAATGAGCATGCGGATAGACGGCCAGGACATCGACATCCATTGGCAAGCGAAAATCGTCGCTAACTAGAAAATTCTGGTCGCCGGCAGGAATGTCGAGGGCGCCGTCGTGTTCCAGTTGAATTAGCATTGGAAACTTGGTTTGCGGGTGGTCCGTGTAATACAGTCCAATGGACGGCTGAATCACTTCCGGCTTGCCCGACGGCTGAAGGTGAACGTTTAGCACGAGGTCCGTCCCCCGGTCGATACGCCAAGCCATTCCATCTGGTTCAACAGGGGGCTCGCTACCGGGCTTCCAGAACAAGAAATGGCTGTCCGGATCGAACGTGTCTGAACCGATCTCTAAATCCATTCCAGGGAATCCGGCGCCTGGGCTCTTCTCGAAACTTTGAGCCGAGCCGGATCGATCAACCAACAAGTTGGCATGGTGAAAGACGCGTGCATTTCCGGGCCTGATCTCAATAGCCTTCACCCAATACGATCGACGGATGGGAAGGCGAATCACGAAATTCCAAAACTCATCCCGGCCATCGGGTTTTAATAGGTAGGGCTTGGTTACGGTAACCACCAGGTCCGGTATCCCCAACTGCCATCCGGGAACAAAGACAGGCATGGCCGGCGCGTCAGTGGGAGACCCAGCTAGAGCTCCCTGCTCTACCCACCTCCGAATCAGATCGATCTGCTGTTCGGTAAGCCTCAGCTCATCTTTGAAGTTTCCATATCCGGGTTCCGGCAACCAAGGCGGCATGTAACGCTGCTTTGTGACATCTGCGATCTGCCGCGCATGCGACTTGACATCTCGATAACTGAGAAGCGGAAATGGGCCAGACTCTCCTGGCCGATGACAGGGTACGCAGTTGTGATAAACAATCGGCGCAATATCCTTGTAGAACGTGACAACCGAGGCGCGTTGTGTCTGGACTGCAGCACTCACCGCTGGCTTACATAAAACCAATCCGGAGGCCAAAACACACTTGAAAAGGCAGCGATACATGATGTCACTGAAATCCGGAGAACAGATCAGGTAGGGACGCCGTTCTCTTCTATGAAGAGTCCTCGGTGCGGCCTGTCAAACCGGGTTATCCTGCCACATGCTTCAAATCGGCGCGCGTACTTTCGTAAGTGGTGTTGTACTTCAATAACTTCGGATCAGGCGTAATGCCCCAGTGTTTGCAGGCAGCCGTGTAAACATCCGGCCACCAATTTCGGTGCTCCGTGAGCCCCTCCTCACGCCACTTTGTCCAGTCCACAAGTATCCGTGACCACGCCTCATCTCCATAGGCCTGCGCTTGAGCCTGAGAACCCAACTCTGGAACAATCCAGTCCCGGCCGATCCTTGCATGCAGGATCTCATCCGCCCAGTCATAATCCTGAATCAAAGCTGTCAACCGGTTCTCTGTAGCCCTCGCCACTCGCCATTCAAATTCCTTCCCGATTGTCTTGGGCATTAGTCCCTGCTCAATGGTGAAGAGAACCGCATGGCGTTCCTTGGCTGTCAGCTTAGTGTTCAGACCTAAGGACCATGTGAAATTCAACGGTATTCCTGTCCAATCAATCCCCATTGATACGAACCCTATTTCGCCCATCATGGCGTGTCGAGCCTCGTCCCAGAGTTGGCGCGTCATAGCGCGGTAGTAATCCCATGGCTTATCTGGCTTCTCGGCCAGAATGCTCGCCATCATCTCCGGCACGTCAATCTCGCGCAGCCGTTTGAAATACAGCATGATCGTCTTGGGCAAAGGCTCTACGTCCGGATCGAACAACATCGCTTCTGCGTTCACGCCCATGTTGTATGAATCTTTGAATCGATCATCACGCCGGGGCACAGGATCGTATTTGTAAGGCGTTCCTGAAAAGACTCGCTCCACCTTCTCTTGCGCCGGCTCGATTGTGCCATCCAGCTCACCCGCACCCTGAAGTGCCCTCTCAAGCGTCCTCTCCCAAGCGGCCAGAGACTTTCGCTGTTCCGCATCGTCCAGACACGCAATTGCCCTTTGACCGTACTCGAGCATTTCCTGCGCTTCGACCAGGGCGAAGCGTGCAATTCGATAAGTCGGATGATCGAACAACGTATTCGTGTCATCCATCAGCCGCTGCAGGGCTCGGATAACGGCCGGAAGCGCGTAATCGTAGAGACCAATTAATAGCGGCAAAAGTTCCGGAGCCGCGAGAATCTCATCGAAAAACAGATCGAGAAATGGATCCGGCGATAAATCGAGGCCGTATGGCGGCTGGCGCATCTCGCGTACGCGTTTCGCTATATCTGAAACGTGCTCCGCACAGTAATGGCTATGTAGGCTAAAAGCCATCTTTAACTCATATATGGGAGTGGCTGTTATCCGAAAGATAAAAATGCCATGGAGCCGTTTCAGCGCCCAGTGCAGCCGCTTCAATCGCCCTACCGATTCCTGAACAGTAAGTCCCTTCGTAAGGGCTTCGTTCATTGAGCAAATACCTGCAAGCGGAGGCAAACCCGCGTAACCACGATAGGATTTCTGTTCCTCCGGCACATCTTTCGGCGGCTTCTCCGGATGGCTCATTGCTAAATTTCCTTTCGCTTGAGGTATCAAAACGTCCGAGTAGCTCAGAACGACGCTTACAGCTTAACGATTGCCCCGCTGCATGTCCTCACCGGAATTGACCATGTTCTACACTGTGTTGGCACACTAGCGGGCGCGGTTCCGACTTTCCAAAAACTCAGTCACAAATCTCGAAAATAATTTCGCGATTGATTCGAAATGGCTTATTTGCAAAATTCGAAAATCACGGTTCGTTTTCGCGCTTTCGCATGTTAGCGTTTAAACCGAAAGCGAGAATTTTCATGTCCTCCCCCGCGCAAATCGCCGCCAATCAGGCCAACGCCAAGCTATCTACGGGTCCTCGGACCGAAGAGGGCCGCGCCAAATCCTCCCACAACGCCATACGCACGGCGCTCACCGGCCGCACCGTCCTGCTGCCCACCGATGACGTCGAGGAATACCAAAAACACGTCGCCCGCTTCGAAGCCGAGTTCCGCCCCGTCACCGGCCGCGAAAAAGAACTCACTCAGAACATCGCTGATACCCAATGGCGCATCGATCGGATTTTCTCCCTCGAACAAGGCATCTACGCCGTCGGCCGCGTTGAATTCGCCGATCTCTTCCAAAACCAGGACGAGTCCGTCCGCGCTGCCATGATTGATGTGAAAACTCTGACCACCTACCAGCGCCAGATCAACAATCTCTCGCTTCAAGAGGAACGTCTTCGCCGTCACTTCGCCAAAGACAGCGCTGAACTCAAAGAACTGGTCCGTCTCCGCGAAACCCGCCACAAAGCCGAAATGGAATGTGCTTTGAACAACATGCGCAACGCCAAAGCCGAAGGCCTGCCCTTCGATCCCCGCGAAATTGGGTTTGATTTTTCAATTGCCGAGCTGCTCGCCCACCACGCCGCCGCCGATCGCCGCCAGCACGTCGCCCAAGGCTCTTACTACTCCCAAAAGAAGCAAAAGGCGGCGTAACGACACGTCTAAATCCTGGTTCTTCACGCTTCCGGCTCCCACGCCCCTATGCGTATTAACATTGTTTTGTGCCGGCCGTCCCAATTCTGTCTCCTGGTCTGTGACTCCTGGCTTCTTCATCATGCTCTCCCGGCGTCTCTTTGTACGATCGCTATGCGCCACGGTTCCCGTGTTCTCCTTCGACGCGCTGGTATCCGGCCTCCCGCTCGGCGTCCAGTTCGTGAATGTAGCGCGCGAAGCCGGTCTCAACGCCAAAACGATCTTTGGAGCCGAACAGAAGAACAAGTTCCTCCTCGAAACCACCGGCTGCGGCGTCGCCTTCTTTGACTACGATAACGACGGCTGGCTCGACCTGTTTTTTGTGAACGGAACGCGTTTCGAGACCACCTTCTCGAAAGGCCAGGAGCCCATCAGCCGTCTCTACAAGAACAACCGCGACGGCACATTCACCGATGTCACCGCCAAAGCGGGCGTGGCGCGCACCGGCTGGGGCCAAGGCGTGTGCGCCGGCGACTATAACAACGATGGGCATGAAGATCTCTTCGTCAGTTATTGGGGGGATTGCGCGCTTTGGCGCAATAACGGCGATGGCACGTTCACGGACGTAGCCGATAAAGCGGGTGTGACTACACGAACCGCGACTGGTCTAAAGCGCTGGAACACTGGTTGCGCCTTCGTCGATTACGACCGCGATGGCCATCTGGATCTATATGTCGCAAACTACATAGATTTTGATCCGAAGACCGCGCCCCTGCCCGAAAGCGGCCCCTGTCTTTACGAGGGCCTGATGGTCGCGTGCGGACCACCCGGTCTGCAGGGCGGCAAGGACATCCTGTTTCACAACAACGGCGACGGCGCCTTTACCGATGTTTCAAAGAAAGCCGGCATCCATGCCAAACAAGGCACCTACGGTCTGGGCGTGCTGGTCGGCGACTTCGATAACGATGGCTGGCCCGATATTTATGTCGCTGATGATTCCAGTCCCTCCGCGCTTTGGAAGAACAATCACGACGGCACCTTCACCGATATTGGCGTCGAAGCCGGCGTCGCCTTCGGTCCGGATGGCAAGACTCAGGCCGGCATGGGCGTCGCGGCGGGCGACGTATACGGCGACGGCAAACTCGCCATTTTCAAAACCAATTTCGCGGGCGACACGTCCACGCTCTATCGCAATCTCGGCGGGCTCAACTTCGAAGACATGACCTTCCAATCCGGGCTTGGCCGCAACACCCGTTTCCTAGGCTGGGGCGCCAGTTTCCTCGACTTCGATAACGACGGTTGGCCCGATATTCTTACTTGCAACGGCCATGTCTACCCGGAAGTGCGCGAGAACTCTCTCGAATCGGGCTACCGCGAACGCAAGGTCCTCTATCACAACAAAGGCAACGGCAAGTTTGAAGATGTATCGTCCGATGCCGGCCCCGGCATTCTGGAACCGGTTGCGGCACGCGGTTGCGCCATTGGGGATTTCGACAACGACGGCGACTTGGATATTGCCGTGAACTGCGTCAACGAAACTCCGCAACTGCTGCGCTGCGACAGCACGTTACAGAATCATTGGATCAAGGTGAAAGTTACCGGCGTCAAGTCGAACCGCTCCGGCATCGGCGCGCGCATCGTCTGCAAGCCCGAAGGCCAACATCCCCAAGTGGACGAAGTGCGCAGCGGCGGCAGTTATCTTTCGCAAAGCGACTTACGTGTCCACTTCGGTCTTGCCACGGCAACTCACGCGGAAATTGAGGTTCATTGGCCCAGCGGCGAGGTCGACCGCGTTGCAGCCGTCGCAGCCAATCGTGTGATCACAATTGTAGAAGGCAAAGGGTTGGTTAATAAGTGAGAATTTCCGTCGCCCTAACGTTTCACCCGCGCTTCAATATAGCCGGACGGCTCATCGGTGGGAACGAAAATCTGGTTAGGATTATCTAAGCCGAATCGTGACAGATCGAACAGCAGACGATGCTTATTGGGCATGACCAAATGGATCTCTTCAATGACCTCGTGCGAAGCGAGCGCCTGTTCGGCTATTGCAAAGAGCGTCTCTTGCACGGATCGGCTTTCGTGGCTAGCGAAGGCTTCGAGTAGTGTCTGCCGAACAGCGTCATGTGTCGTATTGAAATCGAGATCGCCCGCGCGATACGTCCACTCCGCATGAAGAACCGTTCCCAGCAAACGGTCGTGGGTCTCGGGAAGAGTCGTGTATTCGTCCTTCAGGAAATCGGCGAACCCGGATCTACTCGTCTTTAGAATCTCCAGGTCGGTGATGCCGGAGCCATAAACTTCGCGGTCGCGATCAGCCTCCACGAACGCGGCTCGGCACTCCGAACCCGCCTTGACGAAAGCCGTTCTATGCGTGCCGATACGCCCCCACGGCGTTTGTTCTATCTCGATCTTCACCTTGCGAAGATGCTGCACGCGCGATAAAAAGTGCCGCGCCAGCTCTCCCGCAAACTGATCGATGCTGTGAATCGGGCTCTTGCGGGCGAGCGCATAAACCGTGTTCTTCATCGTGTCCGTCGGCAGCACGCTGCTGTTATCTCCGGCCGTATACGATTTGCCGAAATCTCCTTCGAACAGAATACGCACTGAGATTTCGAGAACCTCATGCGTGTCTCCGTTCCGCAGCACCTGAGTGAGTCGAACTCGGGTCTTTCCATACGTGTCAAAGGTCAGATTGGCCATTTCGTTAACTCCCGCGATACGTGGTGAAACCAAACGGGCTGATCAACAGCGGCACGTGATAGTGCGTGGATGCATCGCGTATGACGAACGTGATGCTGACTTCCGGATAGAACCCTTCCGGAAAGCGCTCACCTATTTCAAACACCATGCGATAAACACCCGGCTCGAGATCCATACCGGACTTCACGAGAGACGCGCATCGGCCGTCCGCATTAGTCAAGCCTGAACCTATCTCGCTGTCCCCTGAAAACAGACGCACTCGAATGTTTGCGGCCGGCTGTCCCGCTGACGTATCCAACACGTGAGTGGAAATAGTGCTCATTCTGCCAATAACTTCGTCAGTCTTAAATGAGTGATCTTCGCTTGTTCTGCCGTGGCAATGCGCATTTCGTCCGTGGGCTCGTTGTGGAGGCGCTGCTCGATCAGCGCTAACATCTCAGCGGCCGATTTACCCGTCGCACACACGATAAAGATCCAGCCGAACTTGTCCCGATACTCGATATTCCGCCGGTGCATAGACTCTACGGCATCTGCACTTGCGCGCACCATCCCGGCCTGTTCCGCCGCCGGCCACTTCGCATTTTCCCGTCGCTCGCCTATTTTAGGATGCTTCGAAAACGCTTCCAGCCAGTCGCGCTCCCTCAGTTGCCACCAAACTTCGTCCGCTTGGGCATGTAGCGATGCGTCATCCATAAACGGACGCCGCTCGATCATGTCCGAAGCCCACGTTTCCGATCCGCAACATGAAAGTAAGGCTTGACGGACGGTTTGCCCAGGCAGACTGTTCAGGTCGCTCAATGTCATTCGAGCCCCAACAGAAACTCTTGAAGAAGATTTTGCGCAACTTGCAATCGGTAATCGCTCGTCGACCGGATATCGCTGATCGGCTGAATTTCGCTTCGCAGGGTCTCTTTGGCGATGTCGATTGTCTCACGGCCCAAAGCTTGTCCACGCAAACACTCTTCCGTTCGAAGGCACCGCAGAGGTATCGGCGCGACGCTGCCAAACGCGATGCGTACGTCATGCATACGGCCATCTTCGAGAGTGGCAGCGGCGGCCACACACACTTTGGCGATCGCCTGAGCCTTGCGCGCGCCCACCTTGCGGCTATACTCGCGAGTCCAGCGCCGCCGCGGCAGACGAATGCGCGAAATCAATTCATCCGGCTGCATCATCATCCGCTTATAGCTGCTGTGAAAATCCCGATACGGAATCGAGCGGACACCGAGTTGCGATTGCAACTCAATTTCGGCGTCGTAAACCAGCAATGGAGGCGCCGAATCCGCCGCGGGCGAAGCGTTGGCGATATTGCCGCCCAGCGTACCGCGATTCTGATTAGCAATACCGCCCGTCCAGCTCGCGGCCTTGACCAGCAAGGGGAACTCTCCTTGCAAAATTTCGCTCGCCCGGATCTGAGTGTAGGTGGCTGCGGCACCAATCAATACGGAGCTCTCGTCACTTTCGATGGCGCGGAGTTCCGCTATTCTTCTAATCGAGACCAGATTGCGATAGCTGAGCTTTCCGGCGTTGAACAGCACCATCAGATCCGTTCCGCCCGCGATGGGCCGCCACTCTTCGCCACACGCGAGCAGTTCCAATGCCGCCGGTACGTCGTGCGCGATGACGAGTTCGTACTCGCCTGTATACGACCTCACCTGTGCTGTCCGCTCGCCTTCTCGACGGCCTCAAATATTCGTATATAACCGGTGCAGCGGCACAAATTTCCCTCTAGACCTTCTCGAATCTCCTCGCGGCTAGGCTGCTGATTCGTCGATAACAAGGCCATCGTGGCCATAATCATGCCCGGTGTACAAATGCCGCACTGCGCCCCGCCCGCTTCCGCAAACGCCTGCTGCACCGGGTGCAGAGTGCCCTCGCTCGCCAGTGACTCAATGGTAGAAATACGCGATCCCTCCGCTTGCAACACGGGAACCAGGCAGCTATTCACTAACTCATCGTTGATCAGCACGGAACAGGCGCCGCACTCGCCTTCACCGCAACCTTCTTTGGTTCCGGTTAGGCCCAAATCCTCGCGCAGCACGTCCAGCAGGCGGCGCAGAGGCAGCGTGTCCACTTCATGTCGCACGCCATTTACTATCAGCGAAATTCGTCGAGACTTCATGCGGCTTCCCGCCGGCCAAGCGCTTCCAGAATGTGTTCCGGCAGAACAGGAGCGTGGTCAAAGGCAATTCCCAGAGCGTTCTCGACAGCATTTAGAACGGCCGGCGCCGGCCCATCCATCGGCAACTCGCCGATTCCCTTCGCTCCCGTGCCGCTATACGCGTACGGCTGCTCTTCAAAGAACACCCGAATGGGGGGAATGTCGCACGTGGTCGGTATTATGTAATTGGTCATTTGGCTATTTGCCATCACTCCATCGCGCCAGACGACGTCTTCATAAAGTGCAAGCCCGATGCCTTGCGCGACCCCACCTTCAATCTGCCCCGCCGCGAGCACCGGATTGAGAACGCGGCCTACTTCCTGAAGGGCAACGAAATCGTCCACCTGAACTTCGCCCGTCACGATATCGACGCTGACTTCGGCCACGTATACCGCCCACGAATATGCTCCATATGCATCGCCCTGGTACTTCGAGTCATCCCAAAAGATATTGGGAGGCTCCTTGTATTGGGCGCTGGCGCGTAGCGGTCCGCAGTGGTCTGTGTAATGTTGAACAGCAGTGGTGAATTGATCCTCCGAGTAGCCTTCCGGCAGCAAATTGTTATCGAGTAAGGTCTGCTTCAGCTTCAGCGCTGCCGTCCGCACTAAGCCGCCTACAACCATAGCCGTTCGCGAGGCCACTGTAGGACCGCTATTCGGAACGTGCGCCGTATCGGGGCGCGGCACGTTGACACTGGTGTAGCTAATGCCGAGCGTTTCGGCGGCAATCTGCGCCAGGATCGTGTTCGTACCCTGACCCATCTCGGTCATAGAACTGAGTATCGTGACGCTACCGTCACGCTCCGCCTGAAGCGTCACGACCGATTGTAAGTAACGTTCTCCCGAACCCGTGAAGCCGGCGCCATGAAAAAATGTCGCGAAGCCGATGCCTTTCTTGCGGGATCGCGAGGGATTTTTCTCGGCGAACTCGCGCGTTTTCTCTTCATAGCCCGCTAGAGTCAACGCGCGGCATTGCAACGCCGGCAGATCGACGGAGTCTGTCATCAGTTGACCCGTTGCCGTCGTATCGCCCGTACGAAGCAGATTGCGGGCGCGAAACTCTTCTGGACTGAGACCCACCACGCGCGCCACCTTGTTCATGTGGCGCTCAAGCGCAAACAGGCTCTGCGGAGCGCCAAATCCGCGGAAGGCGCCATGCGGCGGGGTGTTCGTAGCGACAGCGGTACTGCGCACGCGAACGTTATCACATCGGTATGGACCCGCGGCATGAATTGTCCCGCGCGATAGCACAACGGGCGTGAGGGTACAATACGCTCCGCCCTCGATGACGAACTCAATCTCCATGGCGAGCAGACGGCCATCAGCCGAAACTGCCGTTTTGTGGCGTGTGCGCGAAGGATGCCGCTTCGTTGTCGCCGCCATGTCCTCTTCGCGATCGTAGATCAGCTTCACGGGCTTACCGGATTTCCACGAGAGCAGGGCGGCGTGTCCGGCGATCATCGATGGATACTCTTCTTTTCCGCCGAAAGCTCCACCTGTCTCCTGCTGAATGACGCGAATCTTCTCGGGCGGCATGTTAAACAACGGCATCAGCGCCTTTTGTACATAGAACGGACACTGCATCGATCCCCATACCGTGACGCCGTCTTCATTTGCCGAGGCAACCATGCCGTTCGGCTCGATATAGAGCTGTTCCTGCGCTCCGGTGGAGTACTCGCCCTCCACGATGAATGCTGCTTGGTCCCAAACGCGGTCGACATCGCCCTTATTGATCTGAAATCGTTTGAAGACGTTGTCCTGCCCCCAAATGACCGTGGTGCGCGCCAGCGCATCTTCCATGTTGAATACGGCCGGAAGCGGATCGTAATCCACGCGAACGTATGCCCGCGCCTTTCGCACTAAATCTTTGTCATGATGCGCCAGCAGCAAAATAGGTTCCTGAGCGTGATTCACCTGTTCCGATGCCAGATAAGGCTGGTCGTCTACAGCCAGCGTCACGATGTTCTTGCCCGGAATATCGCGCGCCGTTACGATGGTGAATTCATCCCACGGAATGCCCGGCAGAAACTGAATGTCGAGTATGCGGCCACGCGGGATCGAGCTTCGGATCGTGGCTCCGTGCAGCATACCGGGGAGGTTCAGGTCATCCACGTACTGCGCGCGTCCCGTGACTTTGGATCGCGCTTCTTTGCGAAGAACGGATGTGCCCACCACGCTCGACTGCATATTTAAAACTACTGTACACGGCGGCACTCGCGCCCGCCGGTTGCGGTGTTCCTCTCGAATACCATTTTCCCGCGCAGAAATGTCATCTTCACAGCGCCTTTGAGAGATAAGCCGAGGTAGGGCGAAACAGGATGCCGGAAGTGGAGACGATCCTCCGTTACCACAAACTCCGCGTCGGGATCGAAGACCACGAAATCGGCATCGCAGCCAGGCTCTATGGTCCCTTTGCTGCCGCTCAAGCCAGCCAACGCGGCTGGTTTTTCGCACATCCAACGGACCACATCACTCAGCGAGAAGCCTTGCTGCCGTGCGGCTGTCCAGGTCGCCGCCAGACTCAGGGAAAGCGAAGCGATGCCACCCCAGGCTGTAAGGAAGTTGCCTTGCTCGCGGCATTTCAAGCCAGGCGGACACGGCGAATGGTCGGTGACCACCATGTCCACGGTCCCATCTCGAAGAGCTTCCCAGAGCAATTTTTGATTAGCGGCATTGCGGATCGGAGGCGCGCATTTGTATTCTGTCGCGCCCGCTGGAATCTGTTCGGCAACGAAGGATAGGTAATGCGGGCAGGTTTCCACCGTGATAGGCAAACCCTCCTCCCGAGCGTGTTGTAGGTCTGGAACCGCTTCAGCAGCGGAGAGATGAACTACGTGTACCGGGTGCCGATATTCGCGGCATAGGTCAATTAAAAACCCTATGGCCTTGACCTCGGCTTCGCTGGGCCGCGTATTCAAATAGGTCGCATAAACACGCGGGTCCGCTTGCGGGTCGGCTTCGAGCAAACAATCGGGAGATTCGGCATGTACCAGTAGCGGCAGACCGGTTTCCACGATACTCGGCATAGCTGATCGCAATTGGTCGAACGAAACCGCCGTGAACTCCGCTGTTCCGGTAGGCGACAGGAAGCATTTGAAGCCTCGCACACCGGCGCGCGCTAAACCTCGGAGCTCCCCCGCATTTCCCGGCACAACGCCGCCCCAAAAGGCATAATCGACCACGCACTGGCCGTTGGCCGAATACCGCTTCTGTTCCAAGGCAGCCTCGTTCGTGGTCGAAGGAATCGAGTTCAAGGGCATGTCTACGAGGCACGTGATCCCGCCCGCCGCGGCGGCACGCGTACCCGTCGCAAAGCCTTCCCATTCCGTGCGGCCTGGCTCATTGATGTGCACATGCGGATCCACCAGACCCGGAAGCAGCGCATTGTCTCCAATGTCCAGCACGTCGCCCAAGGATGACGGCGGAGAATCGCCGGCCGACACAATTCGGCCTTCGTCAAACGTGACCCATTTGGGGGCGACCCCTTCCGCTGTAACAACGCGATTGGATCGGATGGTCTGCAACGATGAACCCTTGTTCTCGGATTGTCGCACTCCCACTGCTATACTGCGGCACGGCGTTCCGGTTTATGCAGAAAGCGCATGAAGAATGGATGAGGACGGCGATCGATCTGGCGCTGGAGAATGTTCGCCGCGGCCGCGGAGGACCGTTTGGCGCGCTGGTAGTGAAGGACGGGAACCTGATTGCTTCTGGCGCGAACTCAGTCACGGTGGAGAACGATCCCACCGCACACGCCGAAGTGATTGCAATTCGAGCGGCATGCCGTGCCTTGGGCGCATTCCAGTTAGATGGGTGCACGCTCTACACAAGTTGCGAGCCCTGCCCCATGTGCTTGGGCGCGATCTTCTGGGCTCGTCTAACCGAATACTACTTCGCCTGCAGCCGGACCAGCGCGGCGCAAGCCGGATTTGACGACGCGTTTATCTACGATCAGGTCAACTTTGCGCCCGGAGAAAGATCGATACCAGGTTATTTCATGCAGACCGCAAGCTGTCTGGAGCCTTTTGCGGAGTGGGCCAGGAGCAATCTCAAGACACCGTATTAGTTACTGCGTTAGGAGAGCGAGGGCATCGGCGAGAACGCGTGTACCGGCTTCTATGCTTTCGACTGACGCATATTCGTCGGGCCGATGACTCACGCCGTTGCGGCATGGAATGAAGAGCATACCAGTCGGCACGATTCGCGACATAAACAACGAATCGTGATAAGCGCGGCTGACCATCGGACGATACGTGCAAGCCTGCTTGGAACAAGCATTCTGAAGAGCTGACACGACGATCGGGCTGCATTGTGCCGGAGCGTCCGCATTGCGTAGAGTGCATTCTATCGAAACGCCTCGTTTGGCCGCGACCGCGACCGCCTCCTGCCGAATTTCTCGAAGCACATCATCGCGCCGCGCCTCGTTCGTATCTCGCACATCCAGTTCCAGGCGCACTCGGTTGGGCACGCTATTCACGGCTCCGGGGAAGACCTCGCAGACACCGACGGTTGCTACTGTATCGATCGACTTTGTTTGGAGCGCGGCATTTTCAGTAGCCAGAATGATCTCTGCCGCCGCGGCCAACGCGTCATGCCGATCGGGCATCAACATTCCTCCGGCATGTCCTCCTTCGCCTTCGACGAGAATGCGCATACTGGCTGGAGCTGCGATGTCCGTAACAACCCCCAACAAAATTCCTTCGCGTTCCAAAATAGGACCCTGTTCGATATGCAATTCGAGAAACGCCGCGTAGTGACTTGGCCGCAACGCGACGTCTTCCAAACCGCCTTCGAAACCGGCATGTCTACGCACATCGTTCAAACTCCGGCCCTCGCTGTCTGCGAGACGCTCCGCGGCATCAGGTTTCAAATTGCCCGACAACAAACGGCTTCCCAGGCACCCAATCCCGAAACGCGTCGGTTCTTCTGACGTGAATAGCAGCAGTTCGATAGAGCGGCGAGGCTGGAAACCCGATTCGCGCAAAGCTCGAATGGCTTCCAATCCGCCCAGCACACCAACTGTGCCGTCGTATTTGCCGGCATTCGGAATCGCGTCAATATGGGAACCGGTTGCAACCGCCTTCAGAGAAGGCTCCGAGCCTTCCCATCGCGCGAACGTATTGCCCACGGCATCGGAACGTATCGCAAGGCCGGCGCTCTCGCAGAGATTTCGCACGAACGCGCGCGCCGCAAGGTCGGTATCGGTGAACACAACGCGAGTAACCGCGGGCGGGGGAGCGTCGGAGAAGGTTGCCAGGTGCTCCAGCTCACCCATGAGACGGTCGATGTCGATCTCAATGCTCATAGAAGCGGATGACGGTTCCAATCCTTATAAATCAGATAGCGCGCCGGCTTCTTTCCCAGCGCGCCGAACCATTGCGGGCAGTACGGCGCCATCCAGATGAAATCGCCGGCTGCAACCGGATACCAGGAGTCGCCCAGCCGATAAATGCCTTCTCCATCGAGCATCAATAGTCCGTGTTCCATGACGTGTATTTCAACCATGCTCAGCGAAGCGCCCGGTTGATAGGTCATGGTGTTCACTGCGAAGTCGTATTCAAGGCCGCTTGGAATCAGCATCCGCACTTCGAGTGCGGGATCGCCGCCCAAAAACTGTGACGCCGCATCTTTCTCATGGGACGTGAAGAAATTCGGGGCGGCCGTGTTCTCTAAATCCTCGTACGGCTTCTCGATAACTGCAACACGGCTTTGAGACCGCGCCTTCACAGCAGCGACGTGTCCTTCCGGTATGTAAGCGTACGCTCCAGCGTTTAGTTCAGTTCGGTCAAGGATTTCAATAACGCCCTCCAGCACGTACAGAAACCGCTGCGTCCTCGCAGGTCCGAGATTTCCGCCGGCTTCCATTTCCGCCGTGTATTGTGTGAATTGTGCCCCTATCGCAGGCGAGGCATGCACGATGGCTGTGGCACGCTCCATTCCGGGCAGCGGAGTCCGCACAAACGTATCCGGGGTCTGAAGCAGATGATCCGCTTTGCGGGAACTGCGAGTTTGCCCCAGATTATGCATGGTGCATCCCGGCAAGCGCTTCGAGAAAACGCTCGCCTGCTTGCAAGGCCAGTTCGACATCGCCGGGTAGAACGGCCTCATCGGGATGATGGCTGATTCCCCCAGGACTACGAAGAAATATCATGACAGACGGAATCCTTTCAGCGACGATCATGGCGTCGTGCCCAGCACCGCTGGTCATCGGATAACTGTCGACGCCGCATCGCGCGATGGCGCGTTCAGCAATCGCAATCAAATTGCTATCCATGGCAACGGCCGGTTGTTGCAGCCGAGTTTCGTGCTCCACATGCAAGCCTCGCGATTGACCAATCTCCTGCGCTTTCGCAATCAGGACGCGCACGGCTGCGTTTCTCACGTCATCCCTTGCATGGCGGACCTCTAGCCATACACGGACTTCACCTGGAATAATGTTGCCGACGCCGGGTTTCGATTCGATGTGCCCTACCGTAGCCACCATTCCTTCTGTAGCTCGTGCATGCGCTTCGACGGCGGTAATCCATTCGGCCGCGCCAGCCAATGCGTCATGACGCAAGCGCATCGGCGTTGTTCCGGCGTGATTAGCCTTGCCCACAAAGCGAAATATGAAGCGGCTTTGGCCGGCAATCGCTTCGACCACGGCTAACGGTTGGCCAATACTCTCCAATACCGGGCCTTGCTCAATGTGGAATTCCAGATAGCCAAACGCACCGTCCGCTATCAACGCATTTCCGATCTTGCTTGGATCGAGTCCGAAATTCTGGATCGCCAAGGCAACGGTGATCCCCGCCGCGTCTTCAGCATCAAGCGCGCCTTCGATCCTGCCCACGAGCGCGCGGCTCCCAAGAAATGGCTTGCCGAACCGCACACCCTCTTCCTCCGAAAATCCGATGACTTCGATCGTGAATGGCAGATGCTTTCCTTGCAAACGCTCGACTAGCGCAATGCCGAGAACAACGCCGAGCACACCATCGTACGCGCCCGCGTTCGGAACCGTATCAAGATGTGATCCGATCAGCAGCCGTCGATTTGATTCATTCGATCCCGCATAGACGCCGCGCACATTTCCAATGGCGTCGATGCGGACTGCCATATCGGCTGCCTGCATCCAATCGAATACCAACTCGTGACAGCGGTGCATCGACTCGCAGAGAAACGTTCGCGTGATCGATCCCGGAGTCTCCGTGCACTGCGCAATGGCGTGGCAACGCGCGATCACGTCCTGAGCGGAGACGGCCTTCACCGCTACTCGGACGCCTCCGCGGCAACTGTCGAGGGCACCCGGGCGGCGTCGAAACGCATCGCGATGTAGTACACCGAGCCCGCAATCGCAAATCCCGCGAACCAGGCATACCCGTAGAGCCAACGGAGCGGCGGGACCACCAGGCCAATCAAGGCTGTCACGATTCCGGCGGCAAGGGCGCCGATTGCTCGCATATTTATGCCGGCGCGATACTCGTATGGGCCGTTCCGTTGGAAGAGTCCATTTACATCCAGCTTCGTCTTGCGAATCAGGAAATAATCGACGATCATGATGCCGGCAATCGGACCGAGCAATCCCGAGTAACCCACCAACCAGCCGAAGATGTAGCTATTAAAATCGGTCAGCAGCTTCCACGGCATCATCAGCAGTCCGGCTACACCCGTGATCATGCCTCCCATACGGAACGAAATTCGGCGCGGATTCAGATTCGAAAAGTCATTCGAAGGCGAAACCACATTCGCGGCAACATTGGTGTTCAGCGTCGCCACCAGCAGGGCCACCAGCGCGATGGAGGCAATCAACGGCTCGTGAAACCGGCCCAGCAACGCAACTGGGTCCCAAATCGCTGCGCTAAACAGAACAACCGAGGCTGAGGTCACAGCGACGCCGATGAAGGAGTACAAAGTCATTGCTGTTGGAAGCCCCAAGACTTGCCCCACGATCTGAGCCTTCTGGCTCTTCGCATAACGGGTGAAATCCGGAATATTCAGCGCCACCGTGGCCCAGAAGCCCACCATGCCGGTTAGCGATGGGATGAAGAATCGCATGAATTCGCCTGTAGTGTGGAACTTGCCGGGAGAGCTGAGCACCGGCCCCAAGCCACCCGCCTTGCGTGTAATCCAAAACAGCAGCAGCAGACCAACTCCCAGCATGAACGGAGCGCCGATACCTTCAAGGAAGCGGATAGTTTCGATGCCTCGCCAGACAACCAGCATGTTCAAAAGCCAGAAGGCGAAGAAACAGATCCAAGGCAGCGATGGGTTGCTTGCCGCCGAAGGAGACAGCGTGCGGAGCATGGAATAAATCGCTTGCCCGCCGATCCAACTTTGGATTCCGAACCAACCGCAGGCGACAATCGCGCGCAGAATAGCGGGAACGTTTGCGCCGCGCACGCCGAACGATGCGCGCACGAACACGGGGAAGGGAATGCCGTATTTTGTTCCGGCATGCGCGTTCAGAATCATTGGGACCAATACGATTAAATTGCCCAGAAATATGGTGCCAATCGCCTGCTTCCAACTCATTCCTCCCGCAATTAGCCCGGAAGCCAGCATATAAGTAGGAATACAAACGCTCATCGCGACCCAAAGCGCCGCGTAATTGTAGACGCTCCAGGTCCGCCTATCGGCCGCAACCGGCGCCAGATCCTTGTTGTAAAGGCTCGAATCGAATCGATTTTCCACGATCAACGTTATGGTCTAGCGTATCTTAAAAGGATCGCTACCGGTTTAAATTCCTCACAGGATGCGCTGGCTGAAGCGCTTCCGCCGTTGAGCGCCCAAGAGGCAATAGTCGAAGCTAATCGCTGCCTTTTCTGTTACGACGCTCCCTGCACTCATGCGTGTCCGACGCACATCGATATCCCTCGATTCATCGGAAAGATTGTGACCGAGAACCTGACCGGCTCAGCCAGAACGATACTCGAATCGAATTTGCTGGGTGCGACTTGCGCGCGTGTCTGTCCCGTGCAGGAATTATGCGAAGGCGCTTGCGTGCTAGGGAAGGATCATAAACCGATCATGATCGGCCGCCTCCAGCGTTATGCGATGGACCATCTGCACGGGGACATCGCGCGCATGCTGCGGATCGCGCCGTCAACAGGCAAAAAGGTCGCGATTATTGGCGCGGGCGCAGCTGGGTTGTCGTGCGCGGGTGAACTGGCGAAGGCCGGTCATTCCGTAACTCTGTTTGAGCGTCGCCCTATGCCGGGTGGACTCTCCACCTACGGCATCATTGCGCTTCGCGAACCTGTCGATGTTGCGCTCGCAGAAGTGGAGATGATCCGGCAGCTTGGAGTCCAAATCGAGACTGGTATCCAAGTGGGCCGTGACATCGCTTTCAACGAACTACAAGCGCGGTTCGATGCCGTCTTCTTGAGCGCCGGTCTGGGCGCTACGCCCTCGCTGAATATTCCCGGGCAAGAGTATGTGCTCGACGGACTCGACTACATCGAGCGCAGCAAAATCGATCGGCAAAGTTTATCGATCGGCCGGCAAGTCGCTGTGATCGGCGCGGGCAATACAGCCATCGATTGCGCGACGGTCGCGGCGCGCTTAGGCGCCGAACGCGTCACCATTATCTATCGCCGTACGCAGACGGAAATGACCGCCTATCCTCACGAATATGAATTCATTCGCAAGGAAGGCGTGGATTTTCGTTTCTTAACGCAGCCGGTCCGTATTCTTCACGACGGCGCAAACGTCATCGGCATCGAGTGCCTGCGCATGAGCCTCTCCGAACCGGATGAAACGCTCCGCCCGCGTCCGCGCCCAATTGCGGGGAGTGAATTTACCATCGCAGCCGATCAGGTAGTCAAGGCGATTGGTCAGCAAAAGCCATCCTTGATCGCGTTATTGGCGCTCGATTCTGTGCGTGGCTATGTCAAAGTCAACAGTGAGTTCGAGACCAGCCTTGCTGGCGTGTATGCTGGCGGGGATTGCATCCGGTCCTCGGGTTCGGCCTCAACCGTCATGGCGGTGCAAGACGGCAAACTGGCGGCGCGGGCCATCCACCAAAGACTGATGGCCCGAGAAGAGAGAAGCTAACATTATGGCCGATCTTTCCACGACCTTTGCAGGTATCCGCTCACCGAATCCGTTTTGGCTCGCTTCCGCTCCGCCGGCGAATTCCGGCGCACAGATCGAAAAAGCGTTTGAAGCTGGCTGGGGTGGCGTTGTGTGGAAGACAATCGGCGCACCGGTGCTGAATGTCTCCAACCGTTATGGAGCCTGGCACTATGGCGGCCGTAAAATGCTTGCGATTAACAACGTCGAGCTCATCTCGGACCGCCCGCTCGAAACGAATCTTCGCGAGATCGCCGAAGTCAAGCGCCGCTGGCCTGATCGCGCCGTGATCGTCTCAGCCATGGTTGAATCGACGCCGGAAGCTTGGACTACAATTGTTCGCCAGATCGAAGACACCGGGGCGGATGGAATCGAATTGAACTACGGCTGCCCGCATGGCATGAGCGAACGTGGCATGGGCGCCGCCGTGGGCCAGGTGCCGGAATATTGCGCGCAAATCACCGAATGGGTGAAACGCGCCGCGTGCATTCCGATCATCGTCAAACTAACGCCGAATATCACCAACATCGTTGAGCCTGCGCGCGCGGCCGTCTCCGCCGGAGCAGATGCGCTTTCGTTGATCAACACGCTGAATTCTATCGTTGGCGTCGATCTCAACACGCTCGAAATCGTTCCCAGCATTGCAGGGCTCGGCGGCCATGGCGGCTATGCCGGACCTGCTGTAAAGCCGATCGCGCTGAACATGGTGTCTGCCCTTGGCACTGATGAAGTGGTCGCTCGATCCGGGCTGCCCATCTCCGGTATGGGCGGAATTTCCGATTGGCGCGACGCTGCCGAATTTCTGCTTTTGGGCGCAACCAGTCTGCAGGTCTGCACGGCGGTCATGCACTATGGTTACCGGATTATTGAAGATCTTTGCGACGGTCTGTCGAATTGGATGGATTCGAAGGGCTTTACAACAGTTGCGGAGATGCGGGGCAAGAGCTTGCCCCGCATCTCCGAGTTCAAGAACTTCGATCTCTCCTTCCGCGCTGTTGCCAGAATCGATCCGGTTCAATGCATTCGCTGCAATCTTTGCTATGTTGCCTGCAACGATACCGCGCACCAATGCATTGATCTGATTGCTCCGGATGGCCGCGCCGTCGAACCGTATTCGTATGACGTGCGATCGAACGGAAAGCACGAAGCCATTGCGACGCGCCCGCAGCCGGTGGTTCGTGAAGAGGATTGCGTGGGCTGCCGCCTCTGTTACAACGTGTGTCCCGTGGACGGCTGCATAGGGATGGTGGAATTGCCTCCTACACAAAAGCCCGTGACCTGGGATGAACTCACGCGCACGCGGCCCGAGGTGACGGAGGATTGGCAGGCCATGGAAGCGTATCGAAAGGATTTGGGCATCGAGATTCATTAGCCCAGAAAATCATGCCCTTATTGATCCGGAATGCAGACATCATCAATGCGGATTCGCGCTGTCACGGTGACATCTATATCGAAGACGAGATCATCACCCGCATCGGGCGATCCCTCAGCGCGCCGCCGGATGCGGAAGTCATCGATGCGAAAGGAAAGCTGGTTTTTCCCGGTTTTATCGATCCTCATGTCCATGTCTATCTTCCGTTCATGGCGACTTTCGCGAAGGACACGCACCAGACGGCCAGCATTGCGGCTCTGTGCGGCGGGACGACTGCTTTCATCGAGATGTGCTGCCCCTCTAGGAATGACGAAGCGTTAGTTGCGTATGAGCTGTGGAAGAGCAAGGCCGATGGTAACAGCGCGTGCGATTACAGCTTTCACATGTCGGTGACGAAATTTGAGGCGAAGACCGCGCCTGAGCTCGAGCAGATCGTTCGCGACGGCATTTCTTCGTTCAAGATATTTCTCTCCTATAAGAATTTCTTCGGTGTGGACGATGCCGAGATGTATGCCACCTTGCGGCTTGCCCAGAAACTGGGCGTCATCGTAACTGCGCATTGTGAGAATGCCGAACTGATCGACCATTTGCAGAAGGATCTGCTGGCCGCGGGCAAAACCGGTCCGGAATGGCATGAGGCGAGCCGCCCCGAATCGGTTGAGGCCGAAGGTACATCTCGTTTTGCGACGTTTCTTGAGAATACGGGCGCAATGGGTTACGTGGTGCATCTATCGTGCCGTCCTGCGCTCGAAGCAGCGTTGGCGGCGAAGTCGCGCGGCGTCAAGATTTTCATCGAATCGGTGTTGCCTCACTTCCTGCTGGACAACTCCTACGCGGCGCGCCCGGGTGTCGAGGGCATGAAACACGTGATGTCTCCGCCGCTGCGCAATGCTTCGAACCACCCGGTATTGTGGAACGCGCTGGCGAATGGCTTCATCGACACCGTTGGAACGGATCATTGTCCATTCGATACAGACCAGAAATTGCTGGGCGCCGATGCGTTCACACAAATCCCGAACGGCATCCCGGGCATCGAGGATCGAATCAATCTGCTCTATACGTATGGCGTGAAGTGCGGCCGGCTGGATCTCCACCGTTTTGTGGATGCTGCCAGCGCGCGTCCGGCGAAGCTGTTCGGTCTATTCCCGCGCAAGGGCGCTATCGCCGCAGGCGCCGATGCCGATTTGGTGATCTACGATACCGCCTACCATGGCGTGATCTCAGCCAAAACGCACCATGTGAACAATGACTACTCTGGATTCGAGGGTTTCCCCATAGAAGGGCGGCCCGCGGTCGTCACCGTTCGCGGAGCGGTGCAAGTGCGAGATGGAGAGTTCGTCGGTGATCCCACGCGCGGGCGATTCCTCCGTCGCGACCCGATATACGCTTGATGTGATATGAGCCTCCAACCACACCGAACGATCGCCGAGTTGAAAGAGTTGCGTGAGTTAACCTCAGATGCTAATGGGGCGCAGCGAGTTGCTTGGACCGACACATGGCTGCAGGCGCGCGCCTGGTTTGAATCGAAGTTGGCTGGTTTGCCGGTAGAGCGCCACCAGGATGCCGCGGGAAATGTTTGGGTGACGCTGCATGGCGAATCGGAGAAGGCGCTGCTGCTGGGAGGCCATCTGGATTCTGTGCCTAACGGCGGATGGCTGGATGGTTCGTTGGATGAACTCTGCGGCCTTGAAGTGCTGCAGCGCTTTGCCGAACAATACAACGGCCGCCCACCTGTGACGATACGCCTGGTCGACTGGGCGGATGAAGAAGGTGCGCGTTTTGGCCGCAGCCTACTCGGCTCTTCCGCCTTCGCAGGCACCCACACAATTGAAGCGGACCGTGTCCGCACCGATAAAGATGGCATCCGCATGGAGGATGCCTTGCGCCGTTGCGGCGTCGAGATGGCTCGGTTCCCACAAGCCGCGGCTGAAGCGAAGGACGCCGCTGCTTACCTGGAGCTTCATATCGAACAAGGACCCGTGCTGGAGCGCATGGGTCTACCGCTTGGCGTCGTTATGGGGACTAAGGGCGTCGAACGGCATGCAGTGACTTTTTTCGGGCAGGAAGCGCATTCCGGATCTACTCCCATGGCCGTGCGCAGAGACGCTTTAGCGGCGGCTGCCAAGTTGGCTCTTGAAATCCGCCCGATTGCCGCGAAGCATCCGGACGCAGTCTGCACTATGGGTAGCGTTAAAACCTTTCCGGGCATCGTTACCGCCATAGTGGGCCGATGCGAGACGACGTTGGACCAACGCGATCTGGACGCCGCGGCGCTAGCCACTATGTATCGCGAGGCGCGTGAAGCGAGCGAACGGTTTGCCGCCGAGGAACGCTGCACCGTGGAATGGTCGCGCATTTGGAACATCGATCCTGTTCCGTTTCATCCTCAATTGATCGAATTCTGCGAAGAGAGCATCCTTGAAGTCGCGGGCGCCGCGCACCGCTTGCCTTCGGGCCCGCTACATGATGCCGCCGAAGTGGCGCGCGCAGGCATCCCCGTGGTGATGATGTTTGTCCAATCCCTCGGCGGGATCAGTCATAACAAAATTGAAGACACCAGGGAAGAGCACATTGCGCTTTCTGTTTCGGCCATGGACCGTCTTGCGGATAAAACGGTCCTCTGGATTCGGGAGCACAATAGTTAGCTGAAGAGATTTTTTCAGCCGGGGAAAGAATGGAACGCACACCGCAGGAAATCATTCAAGAAAACCGGGAGTACACAATGTTCTCCTGGTCAGTCCAAAGCACATCGAACCCCATCTGCATCACGCGTGGGCAAGGTGTCTGGTTCTGGGACGGCGATGGTGAAAAATGGATCGACTTCAGTTCGCAATTGGTCAATTTAAACATAGGTCACCAACACCCGAGGGTTCTGGAAGCGATCAAGAAACAGGTGGATGAACTCTGCTTCGCCGGCCCATCTTTTGCAACCGGGCCGCGCGGTGAACTAGGGAAGAAACTGGCGGAGACGACCGGCTTGGCAAAGTCGTTCTTCACGCTGGGCGGTTCGGAAGCCAATGAAAACGCCATGAAAATGGCCCGGTTATTCACAGGCCGCGATAAGATCATCACGCGCTATCGCTCGTATCATGGAGCGACAATGGGTTCGATGACTGCCTCGGGCGATCCGCGCCGCTGGCCCGTCGAACCTGGCGTGCCGAACATTATCCGCGTGTTCGATCCTTACTGTTATCGCTGTCCATTTGGCAAAACTCCGGACACTTGCCGCCGCGAATGCGTCTCGCATATTGAAGAAGTAATCCAGATGGAAGGCCCGCACACCATCGCGGCCATTCTAGTCGAGGGCATTACGGGATCGAACGGCGTACTTGTTCCGCCAGACGATTATTATCCGAAACTCCGGGCGCTCTGCGACAAATACGGTATCCTGCTGATCGACGATGAGGTGATGAGCGGATTTGGCCGCACCGGGCGCTGGCTTGCGACCCAGCACTACGGCATCAAGCCCGACATCGTTACCTGTGCCAAGGGTCTGACCAGCGGTTACATGCCATTGGGCGCGGTCGTCGTCTCTCAAGAGATCGCCGATTATTTTGAAACGCACATGCTCTGGGCCGGCTTGACTTACAGCGGTCATCCGGTCTCCTGCGCTGCAGCGGTCGCGAATCTTCGCGTCTATGAAGAAGAGCATATCTTTCAGAACGTTGAAACGCAGGGCGCTTATCTCGCTCAACGCCTCGAAGAAATGAAGCGTAAATACGCGTGCGTGGGCGATGTTCGATACAAGGGCCTGTTTAGCGTGATTGAGTTGGTCCGCGACAAAGAGACGAAGGAGCCTCTGGCGCCCTTCAACGGTACTAGCCCTGAAATGGGCATCCTTACCGCCCATCTGAAGAAGAGACGTCTCTACACATTTGCTCGATTCAACATGGTGTGGATCTGTCCGCCGCTGATCATCTCCAAAGAAGAGCTTCAGTATGGGCTCGACATTATGGAAGAAGCGTTGCAATTAATAGACCGATCACTGCGCCCCGATACTGTTCTCGAAGAGGTGAGTTATGGCAGCCGTTGAAGGCGTTGTTGATATTCCCTGCTCTGCAGGCCCTGGAACTGCTGCGACCAATCGATCTTTCCACAGCCGCGCCGATACTTACAGGCTTGCCTTGACATAGATGCGGCTGGGGTACGCAATGCTTGCATTCTTACTCACCACCGATATCTGCAAAGGTTGGAGACCAGACTTGCTTTCGGGTTTCGGTAGTAACGTGAGCAGATATTGGTGGTGCTGCGCTTGCAGAATTTGGTCGAGAAACGGCGTGAGATTTACTGGCGGACCCAAAATGTAGTTATAGAATTCGCCGCCAGTGCGGTCCGCTAATTCAGCTAGAAAGTTTTGTCCCCAGATATTGCGAAAATAGCTGTGTCCAAAATGGCCTACGCTCGGATCATAGATCCCATAGACGACCAGCCCGGCTCTCTGCGCGGCATTAACGCCCGCTTCAACGTAGGGATTATTCTCTATGAGGCCGCCGCCCAAGCCTTCAATGCCGCTGCTGATCATCACCGCTTCGCGCCGCTGGGCCTCGTCTTTCGGCCAGTTCTTTATCGCGTCTTGCAATGAATCGTAGGGGCTGACGTCGGCGCCACCGGGCCCCTTTACGACGCGAACGGATGCCGCGGCAGCCGCGTGATCCGAGGTGAAATTCGAGGTCAGTCGCGTGGTTCCATTTTCCATGTAGCCCACCGCCACTTGGGTTTTTGGCTCGAGCGCCGTCACAAACTGCTTCACTTCAGGAATCAGAGTGTCAAAACTCGATCTGGCGGAATCGTCGATCATGATCAGCATCTGCGTGGGTGCATTCGCCAATGGCTGAAAGCCCGTGACTGGCCGGGTTTGGCCGGCTTCCGTGACCTTAAGATCTTCTTGGCTTACCGGTGGGATTGTATTTCCACGCCTCGGCTCGAGAGTTACGACGACGCTTACGGGAGGCCCGTTGGAGCCACCATCTCGTCTCGCTAACAAAGGTAGCGCGACGACGCTAAGTAAAACGGAACTCGTGACAAGCCACCTGTTCTTTGTAGACATACTCACTTCCTTGTACTTCTATTCCATTGGATGTTCGCTGTAATTGGCAGGGTGCGCCTCCGCATCGGCATCTCTTTGAAATTGAAACCAAGGGAAGCAAGCGAAGTCTTCCCAGTAGAGAAACCTTATGCCCGACCAAGCTGAACACGAAAAGCCGGAAAACCTGGTACAGGACCCAAAGCCCAAAATCCACCGGGCCGGAAGCCTGCCCGAAGAGGCGAACTCCAACAATTCTTTGGACGGCTATGCCGCAATGAACGTTCCGGCCCGTAAAGAGACGGTGAACGAGATACTGGCCGAAGATGAACAGAAGAATGAGGAATCGCGCCAACCCACGTCGTAAGCTGTCTTAGTGATTGAAATTCGACAGTTGACGGCAGCAGAGGACCGGCAATACTCGGCTAGTCTCGCAAAAGTTTTGTTGGACTGCGTGGAAGGAGGCGCTTCCGTTAGCTTTATGGCGTCTCTTTCGAGGGCCGAAGCCGAGAGCTTTTTTGAGACGGTTTTTGACGGAGTCGAAGCCGGTAATCGCATGCTGTTCGCCGGGTTCGACGGGCCCCAGCTAGTAGGAACCGTCCAAGTCGTGACCGCCACGCCGCCCAATCAACCCCATCGCGCGGATGTCGCCAAACTGCTGGTGTTGCGGTCCGCGCGCGGCAGGGGAGTTGCCACCCGCCTGATGGAATCTGCGGAAAATGCTAGCCGGATCGCCGGCAAAACTCTCCTGGTACTGGACACGGTGACGGGCGGTGACGCCGAGAGACTCTACCTGCGACTGGGGTGGACCAGGGTTGGTGTTATCCCGAAGTATGCGATGTTCCCCGATGGATCTTGGTGCGATACAACTATTTTTTGGAAGAGCCTCTCCGAGGATCTTGATCGATAACTCCTGAGAATCAATTGTGCCGCGCGCCAGGCAGTCTCCACAAGCTGCCAAGATAAGCATCAAAAGCCAATGGGTGGAACATCTCCAATCCGCTTCCTGGCGTTACGGTCAACTCCCCAAAATAAATCTTGTGTTCCGTGTCGTAGAAATCCGCTCTCATGAAATCGATATCCTTGCAGAGCATCCCGGCGGCGCGAATCATCTCCGACAGGTGCTTCGGCCGGCGCACCGCGTTTGTCACGGGCGGATACTTCAGTCTGACGTCGACCTCGTTCCAATCCTTGTCGTAAAAGCCGCGCCGGTGGGCGCTGAAGCGAGCGACATCAGCCTGAATTAATGCGACCTTGCCATCGAAGACAAACATTTTGTAATCGTTAGGCGCCTGGTTGCCGCTGCCATCGTCGATATATTCCTCGACCATAATCCGAGGCTCAACGTTCTTGTACGACCACTCTCGTCCAATCTCATAGAAGCTCTCCGAAAGCCATGCTGTGCACGTTTGTATGAGTTCGACAGTATCCATCTGCGACTTATCGGTGACGATGCGCACCCATCCCGATCCGTGAGTTGGTTTTACAACGAACTTATCGGGTAGATCTCCAAAAGGAATTTCAGCAGGATTATTCGTCACACAGTAGAGTTTGGGCAGAACATCCGGCCCAAGCCGGGAGGCGACAAAATCTCGCACTGCGTATTTGTCGACGCATTGTGTCAGCAGCGGCCGGCGATCGAATAATTTGCGGTGAGTAACCTTTTCGCTGAATGTTTGCGGGTGGCGAAGACGCGGAAACCTACCATGCCTGCGTTTATACTCGACGACCGCTCCCACGAAGTCCACCACGGGATCGGGAAGGATTCGCTTGGCTAGTTTTTTCACTTCACCCATGGCGAGGTCCGTCTGCGGGCGTTTGTTCCGTCTGCGATAGATTCAGCGGCACGGAACAGTATACGCCCGGCCGTCCCGACAAGCTGTTCATCGTTGGAATCGGGCTCGCCCACATAGCCTGAGTAATATAAACCTTGTGCGCGCAACTCTCGGATTACTTCTGACGGCTACCATCACTTTGGCTGCGGCGCGGCCTGATTGGCAGCAATTGCGCGGCCGTATTGAAGCTACCCTCCATATCCCCAATCCCCTGCCCGATAACGCGGCGAAGTCGTATGGCGAATTTGACGTTGCCCCAGGTGTCACGGCCGAGCGCATTTCTTATGCAACGGCGTATGGTCTTCGCGTGCCCGCTGTCGTGTATCGCCAGCGAGGCGCGAGCCTTACCCAACGTCCGGCTCTGATCGTGGTGAACGGACACGGGGGCGATAAGTCTTCCTGGTATGCCTATTGGGCGGGCATTCTTTATGCGCGCGCCGGCGCAGTTGTGCTCACCTACGATCCCATCGGCGAATACGAACGCAACGCTGAACGCAAATCGGATACCAACCAACATGACCAGTATGTTGCTCCTGACGATATGGGACGCCGCATGGGCGGACTGATGATCACGGATGTCATGGAAGCGACCAGCTATCTGGCCCAGCGAACCGACGTCGATCCCAAACGCGTCGCCGCGCTTGGCTATTCCATGGGTTCGTTCATTACTTCGATCGCCTGCGCAGTCGAAACGCGTTTGCGCGGTTGTGTTTTGGCGGGTGGCGGCGATCTCGATGGCCCAGGCGGCTATTGGGATTCAAGCCGCAAAATGTGCCAAGCTATCCCCTACCAGTCGCTCAGTTTTCTCGGAAATCGCGGTCCCGCGATATACGCGCTGCAAGCCCGTCATGCCGTCACTTACGTCTTCAATGGGTCCACGGACCAGGTGGTGGATATTCCTAATCATGGCCCCGACTTTTTTGCAACTCTGCGCCGCGACACAATTAAGGAACAAGGCAGTGCGAAAGATGTTTTCGAGTATGGCTTCGCCCCGAATGGCGGCCATCGCCCTTACTTTCTAACCAAGCCCGTCGCGCTATGGCTTGAAGAGAAGCTCAAATTTCCCAATTGGACCCGTAAAGAGGTTGAGGCCATGCCGGAAACGCACATCTCCGATTGGGCCATCGCGAAAGGCCTCAAAGCCAAAACCAGCGAGAATTATGAGCACGGTGAAGGAGGAACCATGGCCCTCGGAACCGATATCCCGGCCGTTTCACGTGAAGAACTGCACGCCTTGCCCGAGGCGCTCTGGGAATCGCAGAAAGACAAGTACGTCTATGAGTCTTGGTTGGCGCGCGCCAAGGCTGCGGAGTAAGTGCCGCTGTCATTCCAACATGCGGCGCGCGATGGAAGCGGCCATTTGACGAGGGGCCAGACGTGTTGCGCCAACCATGAGAGCGTTGAGCGTGCCCGCGACCACCAGCGACTTGCCGCTGTTCATCGCCCGCATTCCAATTTCGGCCACTTTGCGCGCGTCCATTAGCTTAGCGTTAGAAAACAGCTTGGTTTTGCCCATTCCCGCACGCTTATCGAACTCGGTCCTGGTGGCGCCGGGGCACAACGCGGTGACCGTAACTCCGCTGCCTCTCAATTCGTTGTGGAGAGCCTCCGAAAAGGACACAACGTAGGCTTTGGTCGCGAAGTAGACGGCCATCAGCGGTCCGGGTTGGAAAGCGGCGGTCGAGGCAATGTTGAGGATCTTGCCTTTGTGGCGCGCCAGCATACCAGGCAAGAGCAGGCGAGTCAGATCCGTCAGCGCCACGATATTGAGCTGAATCATCCCCATTTGTTCTTGCTCATCCAGTTCCGCAAAGCGTCCCACAAGACCAAAGCCGGCGTTGTTGATCAGCACTTCCGTCGAGTCGATGTCGTCTGCCAATTCGTCGACTGCCTGCCGCGGCGCCTCCGCTATCGAAAGATCCTTGACGACGATACGGACCTTACGGCCGGTAGCTTGGCGAATCTCAATTGCTAACTCTTCGAGCATCGCCTGTGAGCGCGCAATCAGCACCAAGTCATAGCCAGAGTTGGCGCACAGACGAGCGAATTCACGGCCCAAGCCGATGGACGCGCCGGTAACGATGGCGATGGACATCTCCCGATTTTGTCATCTTACCGGCGAGATCTCGCTGGCCTGCCGGTGGTTCGGAGATGATCCTTCTATCTTGCCGTCCGAACCATCGACGCGTCCGGAAGACTACTGCGCCGACACATACTCGATCGCCTTCTCGAGCACTTCGTCCTTCCCGTGCAGGATTCCGTCAATGGTTGGCGTAACAGCAACGGTGGGTTGGATGCCAAGGCGCTGAAGCTGGCCGGAATTGCCGTGCCGAACGTCTCGTCCCGATAAGCCAATGATGATGCCGCCCGGAATCACAAAATTGGTTTCGTCGCTAATCGCACCCGCACTAGGACTGCCGACAAACGAAGTCTTGTTCGCGCTTTCAAAGAAAAGCCCGGTTCGCTCCGCGTCCCCGACGGTTCGCTCGTCGATCAGCATAACCGTTTTGCCCGAATAGCCAGGCTTCGTCGACGCCGGCAACGCCTCGACGAAGAAATAACTGGAAGTTTGTGTGAGCCTCTCACGTGTGGGGAGGTCCGGCTGCAGGGCCAACGGTCCGTTCACGATCACCCCGGCCATGCCCTCTTCGCGAGCGAGCCGCCCGGCAATGTCTTCAGCGCCAGTCGCTGCACGACCGCGCATATCGAATATGATGAACTTGGCATCGTGAAATTTTTCCAAGGTGGAGTCCACTTCATCCCGAGTCAAGCGATTGAGATCGGCATAGCCAATTCCGCCCGGCAGTAGCCGAACCGCATCGCCTTCCCGCTCGATCTCCAATTCTGATGCATAGGCCTTGCTTCGTTTGAGCTGTACTTGTTTCTCCTGGCCTCCGGGCGTCTTGATTGTCAGGGTTGCGATAGAGCCCTCCGGCCCGTTCAGAAGCCGTTGCATCACGCGGTCGCCCAGCCACGCCCTCGTCGACGCGCTGATGTACTTGGCCTGGACATTGGCGCGCTCGACCGTATCACTATGGTCGACGTCAACGACGATATCCCCTGGGGCGATGCCGGCGGCCTTGGCCTCTGCCAGCACGCGCGTGACGACGGGCTTTTTTTCGATCAAGCGCAGACGCAAAGGCGTTGGCGCCTCGCCGAAATAGGAGGTTAGGTAAGCGCTGCTCACAGTGGCGTGAGAATCGTCCACGCGCACCAACATTTCAGAGACCGCCAAGTTGTAATCACGCGTATTCTTGGCCGCTTCGAAACGAGGCAAGAACTCAACAAAATCCTGGTCCCAATCCTCATCCATCAAATCTTTGTAGGCGAAGAAATAGTGGAACGCGCCCCAAATCTTAGCGGCGGCCAGGATGCGTAGCTCGATCGACGGATAGGGCTGTTCGGCATAAGCCTTGTCGAGCGATTCGACCGGAAACGGTGGCAGCAGCCGGCCTGCCTGCCGGGCCGGTGGATTCCGAGCGGAAGCGATCGCCCGATCGAGACTGCCACTGGAAGAATCCAGAATGGGCTCTGGAAGCGCCCTGCCGTCGACGGTAAGCGCTTCGGAGAGCCGCACCATGGCTGCTACACCATTACCCATCTGAATTGAGACAGTCCGCGGATTACCCACGAGCGCTCGAGGAGACTCGCTCACTACAGCGGCTTTTCCGGATATCCACAACGCGGCGCCGATCTCAGGCAGTCGGGAGCCGTCGCCTAACAGGAACGCAACATGACGATCCGGCGTTTGGGCATTGGCGCTCACGTGGCCGCCCGGTTTTAGCAGAAAGGCCGAATAGTAGGCATTCCCGGCGTCGCCCCGATACGGCTCCAGGCCGTTGTGTACCCAAGTTCGCTGCCCCGGCAACTCCAACCCGGTCGCTGTAAGTTGGCTTTGAACTGCCGGACTGTCGACCAGACGGCTCAAAAAGCTTGAGGCTCGTAAATCGAAGACGACGGTTGAAGCATGTTCCAGCGCCGTAAGAAGCGATTTGATTTGAGCATTCTGGCCGGGAATATTTGGCGCTTCAGCTCGGCCGGTTGAGACGATCAGCGTTCCGCCTGGCCGCTGCTCAAAGCGCAAAATCTCCGCGCCTGGTTCAGTCACAGTCCCGTTGGCCCTCACGAGCGCCCGCGTCGCCGGATCGTGCAATACATCGAGCATGCGGTTCAGTGCTGCTGCGTATTCTTCGGGCGTCTTAGCTTGCCGTATCGGAGAAAGTGCATTACAGAATGCCTGATCCCAATCGATATCCCGATAAGCGAGATAGGGATGGAAGTAGCGGACGGTCACCCATAGTTGCCCGACTGCCGCCAGACGATCGGTGCCGGGCGCGGTCTGTGCGAAGCTTCGGGTCGCCAACACGAAAGGGACCAGAAGACCGATGAGGAGGCAACTCAGCCGGCGATGGAGGGGATGATGCATGAAAATCTCCGCTACACTGACAGGATGGCAGATTGGCATCTTGCTCAAATTAATATCGGCCGGCTTGTGGCGCCGCTAAACGATCCGCGGATCGCGGAATTTGTAGCGTTGCTCGCTCCGATAAATGCGTTAGCAGACCAGACTCCTGGATTCGTCTGGAGGTTGCAGTCGGAAAACGGAAATGCGACAGAGTTCGCCTATAACGAAGACCCCTCGATTATGGTGAACATGTCCGTCTGGGAATCGGTAGATGCGTTAAGGAAGTATGTCTATGCCAGCCAACATATCGGCGTATTCCGCCAGCGCGAGAAATGGTTCGAAAAAATGGATCGAGCGACCTATTGCCTCTGGTGGATACCGGCTGGACATCGGCCTACGATCAGCGAAGGCCGCGACCGGCTGGAACACTATCGCGAGCATGGCGCAACTCCATTCTCGTTTTGGTTCTCGCAACTCTTCCCAGCGCCCGCGGTGGAACTGGTGCCGGCCTGATAATCCGTTCCGAATGCTTTGCGCCGGCAACTCGGCTAATAACCCTGGAACGCACGGTGCGGCGTTAGTGCCGCAATCGCTTCGGGCACGGTTGCGTAACTGCGAAAGACCTTGTCCATATGAGTCAGGCGGAAAAGGTTTTGCACAGCACCTTGCGTGCCGGCAATGGCGAGATCTCCCCGCTTGCCGATCATTTTGAAGACGGAGAGGATCGCTCCCAGCCCGCTGCTATCCATGAAAGTCAGATTCGCGAGATCAAGCACGATCCTGGTTTCGCCCGCTTCCACGTATTTCTCAATCTCTGTCTTGAATTCGGCCGCTATATCCCCCCCCAACCGCGATTCAAAGAGTTTGATCACCGTTGCTTGCCCGATGCGACGTGCTTCCGTTATCATTGACTTGTTTTAGTCCTCCGCTCAGACGCATTCGAGCGCCAGCACAGAGACATCATCGGCGAACTCGGCCTGCCCGCGCCACGTCCCGAGCGCTTCTCTTACACCGTTCATCAGCGCCTCCAGAGAACCGTCACGGTTCTGGTCGAGCATTTCCGTTAGTCTCTGCTGTTCATATCGGATTGAGACGGCGTTTTCACACTCGGAAAGACCATTGGAATGCACGATCAGGCGATCGCCAACCTCGAGTTGAAGAATTGTCTCGTCGTACCTCATTCCCGGGATCATACCGACCGGAAATCCGCCGTCTCCCACAACGACGGGCGCCGCGTGCCGCCGCATCAGCACCGGTCCGGGATGTCCTGCTTGGCAGAACCGTAGCTCGCGGGCAAAAACATCGAGAATTCCGTAGACGATTGTGAAGTACAGGTCGTCTTCGCCCTGAAATCTCGTGTTCAGCTCCGCGACTACCTCCGCCGGAGGCGCGAGTTCCAATCGCCGGTCAATCGGACTGACTCGAACGGAAGGGCTTCCTTCGAGTGGCGCCAAGATCCTGCTCAATGTGACCGACAGAAGCGCTGCGGCAATGCCGTGGCCGGATACATCCAGTTGGTAGAAAACCAAGTGCCGTTCGTCGGCCATGTAGTAATTCAGCAAGTCTCCGGCAAGGAACCGGCTTGGGATGAATAACCAGTCCAATCGCACTCGCGGATGTAAATCGTAGATTGTGGGCAGAAGGCGAAGCTGCGTGGCGGCCGCCGCTTCCAGATCACGCTCCATCTTTGTGTGGGCCTCCGTCAGTTCATGGTTCAGCCTGCGAAGGCTTTGTCGTTGCGCAGCTAATTCGCTTTGCAGTTGCATCACACGCTGCGCGGCGACGACGCGGACGCGCAGTTCCGGGAAATCGACGGGCTCCGATATGAAATCGTCCGCTCCTGCTTCCATCCCCGTTATCAGGTCCAGCCTCTGATCCCTTCCGGCGCACAGAATGACGTAAACGTATTGGGCAAAGGAATGCCCACGGATCATGCGGCACAGGTCCGGGCCAGCGATCTGTGGCAGATCCCAATCCGCGATCACCAGATCGTAGGTGACTTTTCGAACCTGGTCCCAACCGTCGAGTCCGTCAGAGGCCGTAGTTACTGTATGACCCCAGCTTCGTAATTTGGCTAACAGCAAAGGCTGTACGGCTGTGCTGCCGCCCACAATGAGAACGTTCATCGCGCCGGGAATCCTGCCAAACAGACTTCGCTGATGCTCAAGTATTTACCCATACAAGGTAGTGGCTGCAACGGCCGAGGCGCTCTCATTAAGAGGCCTACGGGTGTTACGAGCAGTGAACCTACGATCGCGTTTCGACCGTCACTTGAAACCCCAAGAAGCAAAACCACACCATGAGTCGCGATTCCTATCAGTTTCTTCCGATCGATCAAGAGCCGATCTGCAAACGGGGCTCAAAGCAGCAGGTCGCGGTTCCACAGGCGACGTTGGCGCAGGCGATCAGCAAGACCAACCCAACAGCGCTCTGCAGCAATAGAAGCGTCCCGCCCACGTCCCCGACGAGGAATCGCTTCAGCGTAGAGCGACGGGTTTGGATCGCATGGCTGATCCGCGGTCGGCGTGCAGGCCAAGCTGGTCGGGCTGGATCTTCTGCTTTTCACACGACCCCTCAATGAGTTTGCCGGCCAGTTCCGCGCTTTCGCGCGGCGCCAAACGCAGTCTGGATTACCGGCCGCCACCAGCAACTGTGCCTGGTAGGCCTCAATCGTACACGCTACCCCGGTACCGTTCGGCCACCAGGGAAACCGGCCCTTGGAAAGCCGCTTCTGGGCAAGCCAAAATCCCTGACCGTCATACGCTCACAATCGGATCGATGTGGCGCGGCGGCTTCGGAACACAAAAAGGCAGCCAGAAAAAGGATCAGCCTCCAGCTTCTCACGGCACAGTTGCACTAAGCTGTCGATCCCTTTCCTTCCGTCCACCGCTTCCAGTGCCACCAGTATCCGCACCTGCGGTGTGATCTGGAGCACCGCTTACCGGCCTATGAACGCGCGAATCAAACTGGCTAACTCCGTGGTCGTCACCGCTTTCAGATCCAGACGAAGTTTGCCGCCTTATGCCGCTTCCACTTCTAAAGTGTAGCTGCTAGCCACCCCCGAGGCGGGCGCGACAAGCTCCACGAATGGCCGGTAGCGGAGCAGCCCTGGTTTTTCGCTTCGGTCGGTCGTTCCCGTTCAGCCGCGGCTTCTTCGGGCTCGTCCTTAAGCGCCTAATGGGATTCCCGCGTCACCGTGGTCCCGCGACAACCCACCAGAAAATCCAGATCCGCACCCTCGGAGGCCTGCATCACATGCTGGATGTACATCTGGCGATAGCCTCCATCCGCTGGAGGAAGAAGCGGAGCCCATTCGGCGCGCCGGCGCGTCAGTTCTTCGTCCGAAACATCAAGGTGTAGACGCCGCGCCTCGACATCCAGTTCAATCATGTCGCCATCTTGAACCAGAGCGAGTGGCCCTCCCGCCGCCGCTTCCGGGCAGACGTGCAGCACGACTGTGCCGTAGGCGGTGCCGCTCATCCGGGCGTCGGAGATGCGCACCATGTCGGTAATGCCCCGCGCGAGCAGCTTCGGCGGCAAGCCCATATTGCCAACCTCCGCCATCCCCGGGTAGCCCTTGGGTCCGCAGTTCTGCAGGACCAAAACGGAATTCTCATCCACTTCGAGATCGGGATCCATTACCCGTTTCCCGTAATGCTCGATAGTCCGAAATACCACTGCGGGGCCGCTGTGGCGCATCAGGCGTGGAGACGCCGCGGAGGGTTTCAGCACCGCGCCATCCGGAGCCAGATTTCCGCGCAGCACCGCAACGCCGCCATGTTCGACAAGCGGATTGTGTAGCGGCCGAATCACGGTTTGATTCCAGTTCTCCGCGTCCTTGCAATTCTCTGCGATCGACTTGCCAGTCACCGTCAGTGCCTCTGAATACAGCATATGGTGTTCAGCGAGCGTCCGAATGACGGCCGGAAGTCCGCCCGCATAATAGAAGTCCTCCATCAGGAAACGGCCGGAGGGCATCAAGTCGACCAGCGTCGGCGTGTCGCGTCCAATCCGATCCCAATCGTCCAGGGTCATGCGCACTCCGATCCGCCCCGCAATCGCGAGCAGGTGAATCACGGCGTTTGTCGATCCGCCAATTGCGCCGTTGACACGGATCGCATTCTCAAAGGCTTCCCGCTTCAGAATCTTTGAAAGGGTCAGGTCTTCCCGCACCATCTCCACAATCCGCCGCCCAGACATGTGGGCCAGAGCACCGCGCCGCGAATCCACCGCTGGAATTGAGGAATTGTAGGGAAGCGCCAACCCGAGCGACTCTACCATCGAACCCATCGTAGATGCCGTTCCCATCGTCATGCAATGGCCAGCGGAACGGGACATACAGGACTCCGCCTCACTGAAATCCACCTGGGACATGGTCCCGGCTTTCACTTCTTCGCTGAATCGCCACAGGTCGGTACCGGAGCCAATGTCCTTTCCGCGGAATTTGCCGTTCAGCATAGGGCCGCCGGAGACGACAATCGCCGGTATGTCGCAACTGGCCGCGCCCATCACCAGCGAAGGCGTCGTCTTGTCGCACCCGCACATCAGCACCACCCCGTCTATCGGGTTGCCGCGAATGCTCTCCTCCACATCCATGCTGACCAGGTTTCGGAAAAGCATCGCCGTGGGCCGAATATTCGATTCGCCGGTGGACATCACCGGGAACTCGAGCGGCAGTGCGCCCGCTTCCCAGATGCCCCGCTTCACGTGTTCCGCGAGCCCACGCAGGTGCGCGTTACAGGGCGTCAATTCGGACCAGGTATTACAAATCCCAATCACTGGCCGGCCGTCGAACACGTCTGCTGGCAGGCCTTGATTCCGCATCCAACTGCGATGGATAAAACCGCTCTTGCCGGCGCCGCCAAACCACATAGCAGAGCGAAATTGTTTCTTTTCATTAGACATGCTTATTCACCGGCCGCGCTATGATTATGAATTCTCGCCACGCCTTTGGTCTTCGACGCGGTCTGGAACTCCGCGATAACGTTGCTTCGGCGTCTTGGCAATCACGAATAGCACTTCTGCATCGTCTCCCGCGCCGAATCGACGGCTCCAAGCGATCAAGATTCTTAAGTGAGCAGTATCGTCCTTAGCCTAGGTACCTCATCATTGCGTCAATACGGAGCGGTGCAAACTTGATGTATTTGCCCGCGATGTATCGCGGGTCCCTCGCAAGCCGGCACATCTCGACGATCTGTCCTGGATTTCCATTCGCAGACCCCAGCACTTTCTCGCGGAACTCTTGAATATCGAGATCTTTTAAGCAGAAATGATCGGCCGCGACGTCAAAAAGCCGTTCGGCATCGGGCGCAGTCAACAGCTTAAAGTGAAGAGTCTTGTCCGGATGCCAAAACAGCCGGTTCAGAGCGCCGAGCGCAACCGGGTCGCGTGCGGCGGCGAGCAGCACCACGCCGGAAATAAAGGATGCCCTCTGTAGAAAACGGAATATCGGGTAGCTAGCTCCGTCGACGCCATCCAGCACTATCGTCCTTGGTTCGGCTTTAAGCGCGTTCCACAAAAGGCCCCTCAGATGAACACTGGTTTGCCGGGACAACCACTGTTCTACTTCGGAACTCTTTGGCGTTACATGCAACAGGTACTTATGCCGAGATTGGAATAATGCTCGGGTCAGCGAAATTAATAGGTCGTGGAGAGTCGGTGAATAGGGGTTATAGATTACATCTGGTCTGTTGGGCAGATCATCGAGTACCGATCGGATGACTCTCGTCTTACCGCACCCTCTTGGTCCAAGAAGCACAAGAGACTCACCCCTTAGAATCGCCTCGAGCAAGCGCTTGCGCTCGCCCACAAGGCCGATCAGTGGCAAAGCAGTTTCACTTTCGATTGGGCTATAACCCATGATCTCAGTCTTTGCCAGTCTGTGTGGGGCGACCTTTAGCCAAAGGTCCCAAGTGTGGTTTGGATATTCCATCAATTCGCCCGCAGTAACGACGCACTGCTCCTCAAGGAGTTTGTGCTCTCCGCGAGAGAATAACGCATTGATCCGGGAGCAAGGCGCGCTCTCCATCGCTCATGCAGAAGGGTCTCAATCTCAGCCGAAACGGCCCAGCTATCGGTTCGTTCCGAAAACTGTTGTTCTACTTGCCTTTGAACGTCGGAGAGCCAGTCGCGTGAGGCCTGCCGCGCCACGTCCTCGCAGAAGGCCTTATGCGCGAGCTCAATCAAGTCACGCCGGACCGAGATTTCGAAATCGCCTACTATTACTTGAGAGTTCGTGCCAGAACTGGCACCCAGAAACCCGACCTTTGGATCCATAGCTACCTCCACCGTCATTTGCCGGCTGGTAGAGGTTATCATCCCCAAAAGGGGCTTTAGGCGGCGAACCTCAACGCCCTTTATACCTTACTCCTAATCACCCAAAACCGTCAATAGTCAGTCGGGGCTCTGATGATTTTGGGAGCGGCCATCGCGACCGCGCAGTTTGAAAGCGCGCACTCTGCCGTGCTCGGTGCAGCAGGCGCAATTTGCTCTGCGATTGCTTGCAACAAGCTGATCAATGGTCTTCGCTACCTCAAGCTCACAGACCCGGCGAAACGGCTTGCTCGTCAACACCTTTCTGAAGCCGTAGGTACATGGACTGCTGTCCTCCTTTCCACTCTTGGAGAGTTCGGTTTGAGATATCTCATCCAGTGCCAGCGATTCCGCCCTGCGCGTCACTTGGCAAATTCTGCATTCCTGGCTGCTGGGCAAGAGCGCATTCAATTCTCTTGACATTTCATTCATGGTTTCCTCCCGCGCCACTTCCTCCAACCCGGTAGCCAGCTTTTCCAAGACGTAAGCGTACCCTTGAGCGATCCCCTGCGGAGAACCAACGGATTCGTACATCCAAGTGTGAAAAGGACAGGGCCCCCCATTCCTGCTAACTTCTTCTCGAAGAGCTGGATCCTTCGTTAGTTGAAATTGGAACCGGGTTATGAAGTGAAAGGCGGCATCGGATGCCTTTCTGCAGACGGAACAAAACGTGGTGTAATTGGCCTCGCCCATTTCAGAAACTAAACTGCCGTCCGGATCCGGCAACCCAGTATAACTATCCTGCAGGCCTCCGGCGATTTTACTTAATTGCGCCTTTAAATCACGCAAAATAGGCGCCGTTTCCATAGTATCGGGCCGATTGGCGATAGCCGCAAGTCTTCCTACATACCCCTGAACGGTTTGTTCCGCCAGACGTTGAGCCCGTTCGAGCCAGTGCCGGCACGCTTGCTCCAGTATGGGACGGATTGTTTCCAAGTAAGAGTCGGCAGCTAGTAAAAATTCCTTTTCGAGGCGAGCGGCAGCTCTCTTCCGCAACCAAGCCGACGGAATCGCCTGCGTCCATTCGGGAGACGACCACTGAAAGGCAGGAAGCTTGGGAATCTCGACGTTGCGTCTTTGGATGCCGTAGAGCAGCTCGTACTCGTCAACCTGCAAATTCGGCGTCTCGCGTCCGAGAAGTTGATTCCCGAGGTTTTGAAGATGCTGGAATGCCTCTTCTAACTGACGCAAGTTCTCTTTCCCGGATTCCAACAATTTGCCCGTTGCCGATGCAACTCGCGGACGAATCCAGTCTGTGAAGCTCCCAGACGGGATCGCTCGGTTCTCCTGTTTCGCGGATAAGGCTTCTCGCTTTCGTCCAGCGCACCACAAACTCAGGTCATCGTCGAGAAGCACAACAAACAGTCCGGGAAGCCGCTGATGGAATCGCAAAAACGTGTCGTTAACTTTCGCGAGCACGATTTTTCCTTGCTCCTGGATGGCAGCAAGCTGGGTCGCTTTAGCTTCGCCTGAGCGCAGTTGTCCCGAAAGAAAGCATTCCAGATCTTCCTGCTCAAGTAGGGCTCGATTTCTTTCGATCATACGATGTAAGAACAGTTCGGCTTTCTGTGTCGTCAAGAAGTGTATGAGTTGATCTTCGAATGTCTTCAAGCCACTCCGTTCAAGAGCGGCGCTATCTCCATTCCTACGCGCGCTAAGGCCGTCTCGAGCAGAAAGCGGGAACAGAAGCGGAGTTTCGTGCAATTGATTGGAGAGGCGCTCGCAAACGAACGAAGCAACGCGATTTTGTTCATCGGGCGAGACAAGGTCCGCCTTGTTCAGAACGATAAACAGCTTCCGTCCCAACCTATGCAAACCGCCCAGGAGTTTCATATCGGCCTCATCGAGGGGCGATTCGAAGCTGAGGACAACGATGGCTGCATCAACTTCTGGAAGAAACCGTTCAGTTGCCGCGGTATTGGCCGCGATCCCCGATCCGAGCCCCGGTGTATCGATAAAGAGGAACCCATAACGCAGGAGATCCGCAGGCAGTTGGATTTCGGCGAGTTCCACTTGTTTCTTATTTCCTGGATTCTGCTCTTCCGTCACGTATTGAGGCAGGTCTTCCAGCGAAATCTCTCGCGTCAGACAGGAACCCTCTCTGCGGATGACCACTCGTTGATCGGAGCCGTAACGTACTGTGGTGATGACCGACGTCAACGGCAAAATTCCGGGCGGCAGCCAATCGTGCCCGAGCATAGCGTTCATAAGAGAACTCTTGCCACGGTTGTATTTGCCAACGACAGCCAGACGAAATGCGTCCTCCGCCAGATCGGCGAGAAGCCTTTGGATCGTGCGGACCCGCTCATCATCTTTACGCTCTCGAGCGAGCGTGAGTAGGGTTTCGGCGATCGAGGCCAATTTTAGCTTCGTTTCGGTAAAGCTGGGCAGCGAATACGCTACTGGAACTTCGCTACTGGTTTCCACGGGAGTGATCATCGGATAGCTTCGACTTTGGAAGGAGTCAAGGCGCCGCCGCTCCTCAACACGTGGATGAGAGCCTGTTTGATATCGCTCGTGACGCCCAATGTTCCCAAGGCGCGAATCGTACTGATAGTACGTTCATAGTCATAGGGCTCCGCATGAAGTGTGAGCCGGCCGTTTTCCCAGACTGCGTAACAGGCCTCAGGGCGCCCAATCTTAGGCTGTCCAAGGCTCCCCGGATTAGCGATTCGCGTTCCATCGATCTCTCGAACAAAAGGAATGTGAGTATGCCCGCATAGAAGCACATCGCAGTCCGTACCATTGACCTCGCCATACCACCGATCGGATTCAGGAGGGCAGTACGAAAACAGTGGATCTGAGGGAGTTGCGTGACATAGGAAGAAATGGGAACCGCTTACATCTACTGTTGCCGTCAGAGGCAGATTGGCAAGGTACTCCTTGTCGTCGCCGGAGAGTTCTCGTTCTGTGAACCGGCCCATTGCCTCAGCCATTTTGCGATACGGCTCCGAACATTGGGGATCGGCATGACAACCAATCGCGTTGTCGTGATTGCCTCGGATGACCACATTTGCGTGCTGTCTAACAAACTCGACCACTGCTCCTGGATTAGGCCCGTAGTTAACCAGGTCTCCCAAAATCCAGAGCTGGTCGTACTCCCGGGGCAGGACATCGAGAGCCTGTGCATTTCCATGAAGATCAGAAGCGATCACTATTCTCATTGGCCAATTCCTCCTCTACTTGTAAGATCAGGGACCTGGATTCATCCTGGAGCCACCAACCTAAAGTGTGCTGGACTCGTTTCAAGTGGCGCAAGATCAATCGATAGTCGCGAAATTCTGGGGTACGGTAAAAAAGATGAGCGGCTGCCACAACGAGGTCGGCATCGTTTTCATTGAGTATTGGCGCCAGCCGGCTCACTTCTTCCTTGGTCAGGCGTAACGATTCCAGAAGGCGGACGCAGCATCGCCGCCGCCGAATGCTCGATGGACTCTCTGGATCTGGGAAAGGAGGCATTCTGATGAGGGCTGATTCCACCAGCAGAGGACGAATGTCATCTCCCAGGCGCTGCAAAGCCTCCACTGCGGCCGACCGGCAGACATCATCTTCCAGGGCGTCGACTAAGTACGGTGCAGTGTCTTTGCGACGGTAGAGTCCGATTGTTTCAATGACACCCGGCAACGGGCGCCTTCGCAAAAGATCTAGTAGGACGCTAAAGGTCTCCTCCGCCGGAAAGGCGGCAAGCTGACGCGCCGCTGTGTTCATCACCGCCTCTTCGCCATGCCGGACAATAGGGTTCCGGATATAGACCGGCCGGCGCAAATAGGAGAGAAGAACGTCATACGCGCCGAGTCCACCCAATGCCTCCACAGTCCATTGCCGCGGTTGCGGAATGCCCCCCGGCTTACCGTTCAGTAAGAGATCGGCAAGAGCAGGCACTGCTTCGGGGCCATACGCAATAAGCTTGTTAATATAGGCGGGACCATCGACAAGGGACTGGAGCCCTCTAACGAGACTCAGAAATGAAACCGAGTTGGCGTCTTGCGTCTCCCCGATACAGGGCGATTGCGTTACTGGGCGCATAAGCACTCCTCCACGGACTAATTTCAGTCCTGTAGGAGTCATCTGCCCAGCCGGGCCATTCGGCGAACTCCAACGCTTTACTTCTACTTCTATTTTGCCACTCCGCGAAGCACGTGTGAAGGCTTTTTTGAAAGCCCGTAGAGCGAAACACTGCTCCCTTTCGCTGTATCGCCAAGGTTTAGCGGCACTCCGGATCGTAATCGGGAAGCCAGCAAGCGTTGACAAAGCCCACCGATTCCTGGCAATCTGAGTTTTGTATCCGGCGATGGGGTTCGCCGTAATCGCGCCTTGTGGCTGATGACCCCTCCTAAGAGTTCATTTCGTTAGGAGGAGTGCACATGGACGCCGTGGACGGCCAGGCGGCTGCAAGTCGTCTGGGTATTGTTGAACTCCGCCCTAAATCGGCAAGCTCTAACTGCTTTCGCCGTCCGGGTATCTTCACAGACAGCCTTTTGGGCCTGATAAGAGCCCTTGACGCAACGGGTGCTGGTCGGTGGAGGAACATATTCCGGCAAGCACCCCTCCAAGGTGGATCGCAGTGCGGCCTATATGGCGAGGCACATCGCCAAATCCGTGGTAGCAAACAACCTCGCCCCGCAATGCCTCATAAGGATTGCTTACGGTATCGGCCAGAAACAGCCGGAAATGCCTAAATGATAATCTCGACGCATTTCCGTTAACGAAATGGCTAAATATATATATGTCATGCTTGGGGGAGCGTTTGGCGCCATCTCCCGCTTTATCGTAGGTACTTTGATCGGAAGGTTGCATTCCGCACCTTTCCCTTTTGGGACATTTTTGATTAATGTGACGGGATCATTCCTGATCGGTGGCTTGATGACCTTATTCGTAAACCGGCCGTCCATTAATACCAACTGGCGCCTGTTCCTGGTTACTGGGGTGCTGGGCGGATACACTACGTTCTCGAGTTTCGAGTGGGAGACCTTATTTGCTTTACGAGGCGGCGCTGGAGCGATAGCAATTCTCTATCTGGTATTGAGCGTTGCCATGGGACTGGCGGGAGCGTGGGCCGGAGCAATGCTGTGTAATCACTTTTGGCCGAATTCCTAGTGCATCTCGTCATAGACAGGTCTGGTGTCCGCAGTCACAGAGATCTCGTTCAATACCTTGCAAATAGCCAAGCTCTCATCAGACACTCCATAAGCGGGAATACGCCAAGTAAGTCCGGAAGAGAAGGAAATCTCCACATGGCGCTGGCCATCTGTAACTCCTATCTTGCTGTTTTGGAATAATATAAACGGCGCAGAAAAGCTGACGCTGACGTACAGTTCCCGGCGCTGTTTGTATTGGTCCGTAATCCACAGGAGACGATTGCTCGAGGTCAATAAGAGCAGGTTACCTGGCCGGCAATCTAGCCTTCGGAAGAGCAAAAACTTTTTCTCGAACGGAACCGGCGCCTGAAAATATTGTGCAACCACTGTTTCGTCGCAATCCAGCTCGAAGTGGCTGGAGTTTGTAAATTTAATGTCCAGTTCGTTACCGTAGGTTCGCACGACACCCTTGGGAAGATGTGGAGTTGTCTCGAACCACCGGCGCTTCAGGAGTGCAAGAAAATCTTCAAGCGGCTGGCTCCCACGGGTGTTATAAGTAAGCTCCTGGACACCGGCCGGGGTCGTAAACCTCATCCAGCCGAACAACAGGATGCAGCCGGTTTCCAGTTGCAGCAGTTCATCCAATTTGATTTCGACTAAGCATTGATCGGACGCTGGGTGAGGAACGATATACACAGAGCGTCGATCGAGCAACAGCAACCGCGCTGGATACCGAGGGGGTCGGGCAAACCCATTCGAGTTATCCTGCGGAACGAAGACTCCCGTTTCAAAGGCGCAGGCGCGGACCTCTTGCGGAAAATCGGCCGGGATGTCAGCATTCGCTTTCAGTGGATAGATAAAAATATATTGTCGGGAATCCACCGTTGTGCAACCTATGCGATCGGAACGCCAGATTCGACCTGTTCAGCTTCTTCCAACTCGAGTTCTCGTCTAAGGAGAGAGACCTCTTCGAGAATGCGTTCGGCTGGGGCACGCCCCTGCGACACGGCCCCAGCGGTCAGTCGCTGAAGCTGAGCACGATAGACATCCGCGTGGACTTCAAACTCCCGCGCGATGGTGTCGAGCGTGCCACGAAACCAGACCTCCAGTATCCGGCCGTAGGAGGTGAAGAATTCAATAATCGAACCACCGAGCTGTTTCTCGATCTCGTTTCGTGTCGAACGCTGAGCCAATGTGGCCGACATCCGCAACAATCGAGGTCTACTCAGGCGTATGGGAGGATAATTGAAGTCTGCGGGCGGCATTTCCTTAACGAAATTCCGCAGAGTAAAATGGTCCTCCTGTTCCCCGGTTGTGATCACGGACGCCGCCGCCTCCAAAGCCGCCGTGAGCTCCTCGGCGGTATTCTGAACGAGGCTCGCAAGATGCTCCGCTTCGGTCTGGGCGAGTTGGTCGATCTTGCGGGCAATCCAGGCATTATCCAGAGAGGAAGAGCTAGGATCTTCCTGCCAAACCGTAGTGGCGCTCTCGGCTAGCCGATCTAGGGCGGGTTCGCCGGCGCTACGAATCTGGTCTGTCAAACCAACGCACTGCCTCCAAGTGTCTTCAATCAGGCTGGCCGCGCGGCGCAATTGGGTCTCTGCCGCCTTGAACTCGTCCGACAACTTGTCAAAACGAGGGTCACTGGCTTTTGCCGACACTTCGAGTGCCCGGAGAATTCCGCGAGCCAAAGATCGAGTCTTACGCTGATTGGACTCGCCAGATAACTGCCGCGCATTCGCCACTCTAGGCGAGATCTGATGGGCAACCCACTCCTGGAGCAAAGATGCCAATTCAGGACGGCTGCTCAGGAGTGCAACATCGATATCCATTCTGAGCTGGCGCCCAAGCTGAGTACGGGTATAGTCGAGAAGGCGCTCACGGTCCTGCTCCGGGACGAGGTCGGCTTTGCTTAGTACAACAAGAGCTGGAACGGACGCTGTTCGCAACGCATCGACAGTCGCGACGTCGTCGGCCTGCAGATTCGAAGCAGCGTCAACGAGAACCACTCCTAAATCACAATTCGGCAAATACGCGAGCGTCTCCGCAGCTCCTTCCAGTGCAAGCGAGCCCAGCCCAGGTGTGTCGACAAGAAGAACTTCCTCCGGGAGTATTGAGAGCGGGATTTCGACCAACAACCGGGCGACACGCTTCTCATTACCAGGGTTCTGGGCTTCTGTAACAAATTCTGGCAATTGCCCGGTACTATATTTGGCAAACCTCCCTTCCGCACTCCACACCAGCAGTTGAGAATTCGGGCCATTCTTGATGCGGGTAGGCACAGCGGTGATCGGGGTAACACCGATGGGCAGAAGGTTCATGCCAATGATTGCATTCAACAGCGATGACTTTCCGGTACTCACACGCCCGAAAAATGCGATTTCGTAGGTTGGAAACTCAATCTTCTCCACCAGTTGTGCGAGAGGCTGTCGAAACTCAACCAAGCTATGCCGTTCCACAAGGTCACCCAGCTTCTTCAGAAGCCCTACATCGACATCCGTTTCCCGAAGCTGAAGCAGACGGTTAGACAAATCGGCTTCGATGCGTTGGCTGAGGTAAAAATCCATCTGGCGGACAATTCCGATCATCTCCTGGATTCCGCCCGCTAAAGGCTTGACTAGCGAATGAGGAACAGTACCATAGCCGCCCAAGCGTTGTGGAGCAATTTCTTCGAGCGCGATTTGAATGAATTGCAGCATCACCTTGATGGAAAAGGTAGAGTCGAAGCGCGGTTCCGGAAGGTTAACCTCCAAATCTGCCAGAACACGAATGATTTGCTGCCGCAAACGCTTGATGTAATCACGCACTACCCGCACTTGGACGGGTGCCAGGGGATTTTTGTATTTGGGAAAGCCACCCGATGAAGATGCCGATAGGATCTCCTCAATTTCAAGGAGGAGCTTATCGATATGGCTGGCAGTGGATAAGAGTCTGCGTGCCTGGGGTTCGTTAAAGCGTTCCGCCTGCGATATCACCGTGCTCTCGGTTGGGTTCCCCACAGGAAGCCTCCAAAACGGCTCTTCACTCTTGCTGCGAAGCGATGCGGCCATTCGATACCAGCGTCATTTCCACGTCCGTCACGGCAATGACCCCGCTCTTCATCATTTGCTGCAATATTGGGAGGGCTTCCGCCACTTTCTCCCGACTCTCGACAACCGTAATAACTATCGGCTGGTCGTGAGTGAATAGGTGGGCGCGGTGGACCTCAGAGGTGTGTCCAAAACCTTCCAGTCCGCGAAAGACCGTCGCACCGGCCAACTTGAGTTCTTGGCATCGAGCCACAATGGCCTCATAGAGAGGTCTACCGTTACAGCGGTCGTGCTCACTGACATAGAGGCGTAGTAACTTACCGGGCTGGCTGTTCATATTTTATTTCTTCTCCTGTCGTAGGAATCTCGTGCACAATCTGCTGACACTCAACATCGGAGGTAACAATCAGTCCATCTTTCATCATGCTGGAGACCACCTGGATCAACTCGATTGCCTTCTCTGGCTTTTCAACGAGGGAAATCATGATGGGTAGATCGTGGGAGAGATGAAAACGGCCACCTTTGTGTGTGTGCTTTTTGGCCCCATAGCCGAGTATTCCCCGATAGACCGTTGCTCCAGAGAACTCGAGCATCCGCAGCTTTCTTACGATCGCTTCATAGAGAGGCTGGTCATTGTATCTATCGGCCTCGCCCAGATAGATTCGTACGAGCTTTGCAGCACTCTTGAATATCTTGCGTGGCGGCTCCACTTCCGTGGCCCTGCGATCTTTTGATACTGACTTGACGACAGTTACGTCCTGAACGGCAATCAGTCCGTCCGTCACCATTTCGTATAGAGTTGGCAGGAGTTCCTCGACCCGCGCTATCGTTTCAATGAATTCGATACGAATCGGGCGATGGTCCCCGGTATATTCCGAGCGCGGATTATGGATCTCCTCGTGACTGCCAAACCCCATGTCGGCCCAGAAGAGGCTTGCTCCCGCAACATGCCTCGATCGTAGAAAGCCCAAGATGGCCGACCAAAGGGGCTCTACATGATGGTGGGTATCTTGATTCAAATAGATAGTTACCTTTTTGGCGCTGCCTTTAGGGAGCATGTTGAGGTACCTCTTTCCGCAAGACTCGGGATTGTGGATTCAGGATATACGCCTCAGATTCAGCCGCGATGGGGCGCTGCGAATGCAGGGCTCCCATTGGAGAAGACGGAGTAGGCAGGAAATGATAGACCACAATGACCCGCACTTTGCTGACAGCTCGCCACATACGAAATCCCTCGCTGCAGGAGTCATTGTCCGCTTGTGCGGCAGGTAACGGCGAACTCCACCACCCACCATCAGATTACAACGATCCAAACCCGGTGACAACTTCAGTCTTCTGTCGTGATGTAGGTCTCTGATTCTTCTGCGGACGCGAATGCGTCTGGCCGGTCTGTTCGGAATCACAAGATCACGAGATGACCCGCTTGATTGTCGAACTATTCGGGAGTAAGCTCGAAGGCGGCGGGTGGAGCCGGGAGTGAGAGCGCACGACGTAAAGGCGTACGATTCGGTTCTTCAGGTATTGAGCGGAAACGGATGTCCGCTCTGTGCATTCCTGAAAAATGTCCAGACGAAACTGGTCCAAGAAGGAGAAGTAGCCCAGTTTGTACAACTGTGCAATGCTCACGCTTGGGCGGTGGCTGCAGTCCGGGAAACTGAGACAGCGGCCCGAGTCTTTCTTGCTCTTCTCGAAACGCGCTCTGCTCCCGCCAGCCACGAGTGCTCGATTTGTTTGTATCTGGAGCAGGAGGAGGTCTTACGGACCCAAGAGCTGATTGCTGCGTTGGATAGAAAAGCCGTCGTAGACTGGCTCAGAACACACGGGGCTGTCTGCTTGCCCCACGGGTTGAGATTACAGCGAGAAGCCCCGATTTCCGCCCGTGCCTTGATCGATCGGATGTTGGATCGAAGGGCGTCAGAGTTACAAAATGCACTTGCAGGCCTGCTCGCCGGGGCAGCTCACGGAGACACCGGACAGAGTGGCGTGTTGGGTCGTGCAGCCGAATATTTGGTCGCGCAAAGAGGAATTTCGCCCGGTTGGGTGACCCACGGCTCCGAACATGCTGAAGGTTAGCTTTCGCTGAGAATCCTTGTTAGACCGCCCGTAACGGCTACTCTCGCCCTCTTAAAGCAAAGCTGGATAAGCTGACAAGGCTTCTGGAGAATGGCGCTTGATCGCTACGGCCTGTCCGTGCGCGCCCCGCACGACCGCAACGGAATTGCCGGCGGCGATTATGCGGTTGGGCTCGCGGCGCGCAAATTCAGCTTGCTGACCAGTCCCACCGCTTCCTCCAGAAGGGCAGGAAACTCTGCCGGAGGCCTGGGTTGCATGACTGCACGGAAGACGAAGAGCCAGTCCCTTCCCTTCTTGATGTGAAGGTTGCCGTCGTTCAGGGCGGTCAGGGCATCCATCAGACTGGGAGTCAACATGCGCCGCATGACAGCTTCGTCGGCGGTCCAAACGACATACCTTTTTCCGAACTCGGGGTGGCCCTCGATAGCGATGCGCTTTTGGACAGGTGTATCGGAGGGCCGTACGACGAAAGGTCCGAACTTTCGCTCGCCAGTCACGCTCGGCGCAGCGGTGTTCTGGGCAGCGGCTTTGTTGACAAACCGGTCGAGCAGGAGGACATGAAGGATCTCGAAATCCGGGATCGAGGGCAGCACCCGAAAGCCTATTACCGTGGATCGGGAGTTCATGACAGGATCGCCCAAAGTCCCATGAAAGTCGAAGATTACTGTTTCGCCCAAAGGCGAGGCGCCCTTACCGACGGGAGAGAAAATGACCGAAGTCGCATAATCCTCGATGATGCGCCCCGCCGCTTTCACAGACTTGAACACCTGCTCGCGGGGAACCTCCACAAAACCCATGGACTGGAGAACGACGGAACGCTCTTTACTCCGAGCGGAACGATGGGACCTTCGAAGGACAGAGCTCAGAAGAATCACGAGAACCAGGCCGCCCAAGAACAAACTCGGGAGCGAAGTCCAGCCAAGCGCGACAATCTCTATGGTCATGCTTTCCCCCTTCTGCCGATTGGGCGTCGAATTGCCGTTGCCCACGATTGCCCGCTACCGCTCCACCGTGGCGCTCCAGGAACCCGAGGGCCTGCACTCGCCCCTCGATTGTCCGTCCTTTACTTGCGCACCCCCACAGCTTACCGCTGCGGAAGGCAGCCCTGCTCGATGGTGACGCTGTTATCGTCGCTCACCATGAGTTTGAGGCGGGGCAGGGTGTTAACGGGTTGTGCTCATAGCAGCGTGAGACGCGTCGATGCGACCATGTATAGTCTTCCCGAAAACGAATTGCTGTCATCCTAAATTGAAAGCATGCCTAATACAGCAAAACTTTCGACGGCCGATGCCGTTCCGGCTTTCTCAGGGTTTCCGAAAGCCGGAATCCGATTCCTCCGGGATCTCAAGCGCAATAACGACCGCGAGTGGTTTCGCGAACGCAAGCACATCTATGAAGAAGCGGTTCGGGCGCCGATGGAGTCACTCCTGCACGAGATTGCGGCGGCTTGCCAGGCGCGCGGGTTCGCACTGCATGCCAAACACAAAAATCCAGTGATGCGCATTTACCGCGACATCCGTTTCAGTTCCGATAAGAGCCCGTTTCACACCCACGTAGGCGGGGCGCTGAAGCAATCGCACAGTAAAACCGCGTTCGGTGGGATGTATATCCATATCTCGCCCGGGCAGTCATTCGTCGCCGCCGGATTTTGGATGCCGGAGCGTCCGTTTGTGCAGGCTTGGCGCAATGCCATGGCCGCCGATCCCAAACGGTTCGCGAGAGTTCTGTCGGCTCTCGAAAAACAGGAGCTCGATTTGGCGCGGGACCGGCCATTGACGCGCTTTCCTCGTGGGTTTGAAGCACAGGCCGACTCGCCGCTGGCGGATATTTTTAAACTAGTTTCATATATCGTCCACCGGCCGGTTCAGGCTGCCGAATACTCCTCGGAAAAAATGGTGCATATTGCAACGGACTTTGCGCTTGCGGCGCGACCGTTGCTGGAATATGGCTGGGCTCTGAACTATTCGCCTCGCAGGGACATCCTGGCGGACGGGGAAAGGGAGCGCCCGTAACGCTCCCACGTTTGCTGCTTTAGTCCTAACCGACTGCGGCGTGCCGGTAATTGGCCAGGATTTCATTCATCTGGTCTTTAACGTGAAGCTTGAGCTTCTTGAGCCGGTGCTCCTCGACTTCATCCGCCTCGGTGACGTGAGGCTTGGCTTCGATCGCTTCGATCTCCCTCTTCAATTGCGCATGCTGCTCGGCAAGTTGTTTGAACTGCTCGTTAGTGGCAAGCAGATGCGCCTTTAACTCTTCGTCTTGCGTGTGATTCTCCATCAGGGCTTTCTCCTTTGTGAGTCACCACGCCGAGTCTGGTTTCGATTGTGTTCCCAATGAACGCACTGAGGCGGTAAGAGATGCCTTATGTGCTTGAGAAGAATCTGGCCCGGTGGGTGTGAGTGCATTGTTCACTCGCGGGCCGGTCACCAGTGGCCGCCCGCACTCAAAAATTAGCATCATTTCATCCGCATGACAATAGCCGATTCGGCCGGACGATCATAATACCCGAGACGCCGCCCTACTTCCCGAAAACCGAGGGTGCGATATAGTGCCTGAGCGGCCAAATTCGACTCGCGCACCTCCAGAAAGTGGGTGCCCCCCTGGGCCAGGTGGTGTTCTAGTAAAGTTTTAGCTATCCCGCGCCTCCGCCATTCGGGAGCAACGGCCAAATTCAGAATCTCTCGTTCCAGGTGCACGGAGCGCGAGACGAGAAAACCCGCGACTTGGCCGTCGATTTCGGCCACAATACAGTCGTACCGGAAGAAGTCGGCGGCATTCCAACTGGGATCGGCGAATGAGAGGCGCTCAATTCCTTCCAGTCTGGGCGCATCGCTTGGGGCGCCGCTTCGGATAGATACGGTCACTTCACTGTAAGATGACGGACTTCCCCAGCGGTTCCCGAGGCTCTGTCCGGGTGAGGAGAATAACCCAGCGTAATATTCCGCGGCGGGTGTCCCGGGCCGCAGGCCAGCCGGGGGAATCCGGACGGGTTCCGCAGAAGCAACGCAATCGATTTGCCATCCGTTCCGGTGATCCAGAGCCGGTCCCGGCCGGAAAGACAGTCTACTCTGGTCAAAGTTCCTTTTAGGGTAATGCCGGATTTATCGTTCCACCAGGGAACAACGTCTGTGGGCGCCTCGCCCCCGGCCTGAGCGTCCAGCGCAGCATTCGCCTTCTCCTCCGCCTGACGGATACGATCTTCTTCCGCATTCCGAGCCTGCTGGTCGTCGGCCTTCGCGGCATCACGTTCATGGCGGCGCGCGGCTTCCTCGGCGTCCAAACGCTTGCCTTCAAAATCCAACCGGCGCTGGTGAATTTTGGCGCGTGCCGCATCGCTGGTGGCGGCATCCTCGGCTCGAAGCCAGCTTCCTTGCGCCTGAGCGACATGGCCGTTAACCAGTTGCGCCTGGGCGAGTAACTGCCAAGTCTCAGCCGATCGAGGTTCCAACTTCACTGCTTGCTTTAATAATTCCTCGTAATCCTTTGTATCTGCAGCAACTTGCGCCTCTCCAAGAATTGGTTCCGCCCAGCGCGGGTTGAAGATCGCGGCCTTCTTGAGCATCGGCAAGACATCCACGGGCATCACGTTCTGGGATTCCATGAAATAGACGTTCGCGCTGCGGGAACCCGCCTCAATTGCTTGTTGCAGATAGGGTTGCGGGTTTTGATTTTGGAGTTTTGCCAATTCCGCTAAGGCTTCATAACCGAGAGCCGCTGTCTCCTTTCCAGCCGTCACGGCTGCTTTGGCCGCGTCCTGGGCAGCCTTTCGATCTGCAGGCAAGTGCGCCCCGGTTAAGTACACTTCGGCGGCAGCCGCATCCACGCTGTGCTCGCCGAAATCCCGACGGGGGTCGAGTGGCCGGCCGGAAACCGGAACCGGCTGCCAATCGCGAGATGCAAGGTTATTAGATACTTCTTTTTCAATAAGATCAGCGCTTTTCCCGAAAGCGTTAGTTTCGGCGATGTTGATGCTCGATCCGTCAGCGACGTTCGCCAAAAAGATATGGAATCGACCGGAATACTCCGGCTTCGTCGCGAAAAGCTGCATGCGGGCGTAGGCAAGATCGGGGTGCCCCGGCGGACCGCCCCAGGTAACATGGGACCCTTTGGCCTGTAAGGTATCGAATAGCTGGCGCAAACCCGACTCTATGGGTGGAGGCAATGGCGGCGTATTCGAATCCAGGAGAAGTCCTGCGATTTCGCCGAGCGGGATTGGTTCGCCCGGGGCGACGACCAATATGTAGTTGCTATCGTGCCAGACCAGATGACTGACGGGTGTTGCAGATTTTGTGACCAGGATACGGATGGGCCAGAGCGACGGCACATCTTTAAGTTCAAGCAGATCGCCGAGCACCCAGCGCATCTGCTCCAGATCATTAAGCGCCTTGTTAACCGATTCACTATCCCCTTGTGAATCAACATAGTATGGGCCAATATTTAATTCTCTCCAGGAATCTCGAGCCCAAGAAGGACGGGAGAACATGATAGCCGACACGGCGGCGAAAGCAAGATAGACGGCTACGCGTATTTCACAAGCGCGGTGGACTGGTAATGATAATTGCCCGCGCGGGCGTCTCGGACTGGCCAAAGTAGGAGTGCGGCTCGGAGGCATCAAAATAAACGCTGTCACCGGCTTGAAGCAGGTGATCCTCCGATTGATAGTGTATCCCGAGCACGCCTTCGAGGACGTGGACCAGCTCCGAACCTTCGTGTGCGTGCTCGCGGACTTCTTTGGGAGCATGCCTCGGGAAATCGGCCAGATAAGCCGAAATGCTCTTGTCGCCAGTGCCGAATGCCAGGACCTCAAAATAGAAGCCGGGAACGGGGCTGTCAGGCCGCTCCGGAAAACGAAGCCGCTCTTCCGCGCGAACGACCGTAAAGGGCCGCTTCAGTCGATTGTCTGCGAAGAAGTGTTCCAGCCCGACATCAAAGACCATGGCGATGCGAGCCAATGTTGGTAGCGTGGGAACGAGCTTTCCGTTCTCCAATTGGGAGAGCATGGACGCGGACAGGCCGGTATGCCTACCCAGGTCGACAAGAGCAATCTTCTTCCTTAACCGGAGTTGCCGCAGTTTGGTTCCGATTTCGTAACCGGATAGAATCCGGCGGAGAGTCTTCTCGCTGCTTTCAGTATCCGTCAATTTGGCTTCATCCACACTTATTTTCCGGCTGCTAACTTGGTGCTGAAACAACTTTGGATCCGGCGGTGCTGCTAATCCGTATCGATAATAGAGTTGTGCATAGAGGCTTAAAGTCCATGGATTCTCAGCAAACGCTCCAGATGCAAAACACGACGATTTACGCGGACATAGCCGACGAGAAATTGGTTAAGCTCTGTCAGCACGGAGACAATGCCGCCTTCGCCGAATTGATGAGCCGGCACAAGACGGCAGCGTCCAAACTCGCGCTTTCAATTCTTCGGGATAAATCGGATGCCGAAGACGAGGTACAGAATGCTTTTTGGAAGGCGTACGAGCACATTAATCAATTTCAGCAGGAGGCAAAGTTCTCCACTTGGTTTACGAGAATCGTCGTGAATCAATGCTTGATGCGGCTTCGGCAGATGCGGCGGGCCCGGTTTTGCTTCCTGGATGACACAACTGTGAGCGAGGAAGCAGTGGCACCGGACTTACCCGATAAGCGGCGCTCTCCCGAGCAGGAGTTAGGGCACCTGGAAATCACCCGAGTGCTGCGCGAGGAAATCAAAAGAATTCCGCCGCTGCTTCGCAACGTACTCATGCTGCGGGACGTTCATCAACGGCCGATGCCGGAAGTAGCCGGCGAGCTGGGAATTTCGGTCGCGGCGGCAAAGAGCCGCTTGCTGCGAGCGCGGGCCGAGCTCCGGCAACGGATGAAGCGGCACTGCGGAGCAACCGGCGAGGCGGTTCTCTTAATTTAACCTAGGTCGCGGGCGGCGGGGTAGCCGGGAATGCTCGTTGCGGAAAGCACTGCTTGAACAATCGCCATCGACATTGCTTCGGCGGCCAGCGCACCGATCGCGCCCAATTCAGCCCGTACGGTTGTCGTTCCAGTGGAGGCCGCGAAGATCGTATCTCCATCCCATGGTGTGTGGGTTGGGTTAATCGTGCGAGCCAAGCCGTCCTGCGCCATTTGCGCGATCTTGGTCATCTCGACTTTGTTGAAAGCGGCATTGGTGGCGACGATTCCCAGGGTCGTGTGAGCACCCCCCTTTGCTACCACGCTGTAGCCCTTTCGAATTTGGGCCATGGAGTCGCGAAACCCTGGGCCGGAGGCCTTGCGGGCGCCGGCAAGGATCTTGCCTGTAGCCGGATCGCGCACATCGCCTACGCCGTTTACGGCTGCGACTGCACCTACCACAATTCCGGTGTCCCCGGCTCTAATGGAAGCCGTACCCAATCCCGATTTCGTCGTGAATTGTGATCCGAACAGCCACCCCACTACTGCTCCAGCGCCAGCCCCGACGTTGCCTTGAGGGAGTTCGGTAGCCGACGCGGCTTGACAGGCGCGGTAGCCGGCTTCCGCATCGGGCCAGATCGTTTGGCCCGATTTGCCGATTTCCAGATCGTAAAGAATCGCGGCAGGCACAATAGGAACAATAATGTCGCCAATGTGAAGCCCGCGGCCCTGCTCGCGGAGATAGCGCATAACGCCGCTGGCGGAATCGAGTCCAAAAGCGCTGCCGCCTGAGAGCACAAGTGCATTGACTTCCTGCACGGTGTTGACCGGATTCAATAGGTCCGTTTCGCGGGTTCCCGGAGCTGCGCCACGCACATCCACGCCCACCGAAGCGCCTCGATCGAACAGTGCGACTGTGCAGCCCGTAGGCCGCCGGGCATCGGTGTAATGCCCAACCCGGATGCCTCCAACTTCGAGAATGGTCCCGTGAAACGGGTTATTCATCGGTTCAGCCATTGAGTGAGCGGCCAATACCGCCGCAGACTGGAGGAATCTTCGGCGATTGGCAGGTCCCAGCATCCTATGTTCGATCATAGCGAGTGACTATGAACCGTTCCATTTCGCTTCGCTGGATTGCGGCGAGCGTTTTCATTGCATCCTCGACGCTCAACTATCTGGACCGGGCGCTGTTAGGCGTGCTGGTGCCGCTGATTATGGTGGACCTTCACTTCGATCAGACCGGTTATGGCTGGCTGCTGTCGGCCTTCTCGATCGTATATGCCGTGAGCTCTCTGTTTGCGGGTTGGTTTCTGGACCGCGTGGGCGTAAGCCGTGGGATGACAGTGGCGGTGGCGTGGTGGTCGGTCGCGGCAAGCGCCAGAGGATTGATTCGGAGTTTCACAGGCCTTGCGATAACCAGCGCCGGGCTGGCCGTCGGAGAATCGGCAGGCGTACCGGCGGTTGGGAAAACGAACGGGTTCTATTTGAATCCGGAAGAACGGGCACTCGGCGCGGCGGTGAACCAGATCGGCATCAGCCTGGGTCTAGCGCTGGCGCCGGTTTGGATCGGCCTCGCGACAGCGCACTCCTGGCGCACGCCGTTCGTGATTACCGGCCTGTTGGGTTTTCTGTGGATACCGCTTTGGACGATGATCCACCGCGCGATCCCGCCGCAATTTCCCGATAGACCCGCTCCAGCCGCCCGCGGCACGGGACTAAAGGCCTTCTCGCTGCTTAGGGATTCGCGACTGGTGACGCTGGTGATCGCGAACGCACTCTGGATGCCGAGTTACTCGCTGTGGTCGAACTGGACGACACTCTATATGATTCATGTGGACCGCATCTCGCTAAATCAAGCGGCCCACTACGTTTGGGTGCCACCCCTTATTGCCAACCTTGGCGGCTTTTTTGGCGGATGGCTGTCACTGCGCTGGATGCGGCGCAACTGCGACGCCATAACAGCCCGCCGGCGAGCCGTAACACTCAGCGCGGCGGGCATGCTGATGACGCTGCTGTTACCAATGACCAAGAGCCCAGCGTGGTCAACGCTCATTATTTCGATCAGCTTCTTTTTCGCGCTGGCGGGCAGCGTCAATATCTACGCTCTGCCGATCGATTTGTATGGCCCCGAGCGCTCCGGACTCTCGATTGCCGCGCTCGGGTTTGCGTACGGGCTGATGCAGATGCTGCTTTCGCCAATTGTCGGCATGCTGTCCGATCATCGGCTCTACACCCAGATCGTTTGGATCGTATCCATCCCTCCTCTTTTGAGCGCGGTTCTGTTAAACCGGGGCGTCCGTTCGTCTACCAGCGAAGGCCGACAGTGAGGGGAACGATCGCGCCTCAATGTAGAGTTTCCAATTTGTGGTACGCGGCAATGGGAGGTTGAACCCTCCGCCTTACAGACACAGGTCTCTTGGTGCACGTTGATTCGCGGACGACCAGTTTGGTTGTGAAGCGAATGCCGATCTTTTCAATCGCCAGCCGGTCTTCGATCATTTTGATCAGCAAAGTAGTCCCTAATGCCAGCATGTCGTACCAAGGCACGTCGATGGAGGTC
>DATAXY010000043.1:0-26899 GCA_036272835.1 Bryobacteraceae bacterium | reverse complement strand
CCCACTTCTACAGGCAATCACATCCAATGGGACAAGCTTTTCATCAGAGTGAAACCCGCTGCGATTAAACGTTTGCAGGCCAGCTCCCGATAATCGCCACGCCTCCCAGCAGCTTACGCAGCTCTGCCGAAAGCTCACGATCTCTCTATCTCCTATCCCCCAATCAGGCCAATGCGAAATTATCCACCGGTCCCAAAACGGTAGCCGGAAAGGCCAAATCCTCCCACAATGCCAAGGATGAGGCCGCGGTTCTCAGCGAGCCGAAGGTTCAACAAGTGACCGCGCTTACCGGCCAGACTGTCCTGCTACCCACTGATGACGTTGCGGCCTATCAAAAGCACGTCGCTCGTTTCGCCGCCGAATACAAGCCCGTCACCGACCGTGAAAAAGAACTCACCCAAAATATCGCCGACACCCAATGGCGCCTCAACCGGATCTTCTCGCTCGAACAAGGCATCTACGCCATGGGCCGAAGCGAATTCGCTGGTCTGTTCGAAAGCGAAGATCCTTCCGTCCGCTCCGCCATGATCGACGCCAAAACGTTCACGACTTATCAGCGCCAACTGAACAATCTTTCGCTCCAGCAGGACCGCCTCCGCCGCCACTTCGCCAAAGACACCGCCGAGCTCAAGCAACTGCTCGACGCCCGCGAACGCAAGCAGAGGTCCGCTATGACCGCTGCTCTCAACAACATGTACAACGCCCAAGCCGAAGGCGTGCCATTCGATCCGCGCGAAATTGGGTTCGAATTTTCGACTGCCGAGATCCTCGCCTACCAAGCCGCCGCCCAGCGCCAACACCAGATCAACTTGGGCTCGTACTACTCGTACAAGGCGAGAAAGGCGGCCTGAGTTCGCACATGCTCTCGCGAGCCATCCCCCATGCCCATTCGACGGGTGTTCTAAGTGCCATCGAATTTACACTGTTAGACTGAGGGCTGAAGGGAAACGCAAGCCTAGCGATGTCTCACCCCGACTTGCCTCGGACGCTTGGAGCCCTGCGCTCCAGCAGATTCCATGAAGCGATCGAATCCGGCCGCACCCTGAAAGAAGAGTTGCGGTCCAATCTCATGTGCAAACTGGATCGGGCGGAGAACCTGTTTCCAGGTGTAATGGGGTACGAAGATACCGTCATTCCACAGGTAGTGAACGCGATTCTTTCGCGGCACAATTTCATTCTTCTGGGACTGCGTGGCCAAGCCAAGACGCGTCTGGTCCGCATGTTGACCCGGTTGCTGGATCCGTGGATGCCTTACATTGCCGGCTGCGAGATTCGCGATCATCCGTTGCACCCGATTTGCAAGCAATGCCGGGAAAAGATAGCCGAGATGGGAGATAAGACTCCCATCGCCTGGCTCGCTTCAGAGCAGCGGTACATCGAGAAGTTGGCCACGCCGGATGTGACCATTGCCGACATGATCGGCGATATCGATCCGATTAAGGCCGCGCGCAGTGGCCAGGATATTTCGGACGAACTCACGATTCACTATGGCCTCCTTCCGCGAGCGAATCGCGGTCTTTTCGCGATTAACGAACTGCCCGACCTGGCGGGAAAAGTGCAAGTTGGATTGTTCAACATCATGCAGGAAGGTGATGTCCAAATTAAGGGCTACCCCATACGGTTGGCCCTGGATGTGATGCTGGTATTCACGGCGAATCCCGAAGATTACACGGCTCGCGGCAAGATCATCACTCCGCTAAAGGATCGAATCGGGAGCGAAATCCGCACACACTATCCGCTAACGGTCGAACAGGGAATTTCGATTACGCGCCAGGAGGCCTGGACTCGGAGGCGGTCGCCGGTCTCCCTGGAAGCGCCCCCCTACATCCATGAGGTAGTGGAGCAAATCGCGTTTCTAGCTCGTGAGGACAAACGCGTAGACAAGCGCTCCGGTGTCTCCCAACGATTGCCGATCACGGTTTTGGAAAGTGCAATCTCGAACGCGGAGCGTCGTGCACTGCGGGCCAAGGAGAGCGAAACCGTACCACGGATACTCGACCTCTACGCCGCCTTACCGTCGATCACGGGCAAATTGGAACTGGAATACGAAGGCGAGTTGAAGGGCGGAGACGCGGTCGCGCGAGAATTGATCCGCAACGCTGTGGGCCGCGTATTTACCTCCTACTTCGACGGCGTTAACCTCCGCCAGGTAGTGCAATGGTTCGAACTGGGTGGAACTTTGCGGCTGGATGAAAGTGTAACCGCCAATGAATTAGTCACGCAACTTAGTAAGATTCAGGACCTATTCGAATTTACGAGTAAGTTAGGCCTCGGCGCGAACGAATCGAACGCGATGCGCGCTTCCGCCGCGGAATTCATACTCGAGGGGCTCTACGCGCACAAGCGCATCAGCCGGAATGAAGAACTCGAGTTCACGGCTGGCGAGCGCGGGGTGCGAGAGGAACGGCCGCGAGATGAGCGCGAAGATCTGCGGCGCGGCGGAGTCGACCCGCGGCGTGGTCCAGGCGGCGGTCGCCGAAATTTGAATTAGGTTGCTCCGATGAAGTGGATCTCTTATTCGCGATTCTCTGAAGAAGACCTCGGTATTGAGGTGGACGATCTGCTGAAAGCCTTGTCGGATTACTTCCTGCAGAGCGGGTTCCAAGACCCTTACATGCAGTTCGCCGAGATGAACCGGCATACACTCGAAGATCTGAGGCAGGCCATTGAGCGCGCGCTCGAAGGCGGCGAGTTATTCGATCCGGAACACGCCGAGCGGATACGAGAGCGGCTCCAGGAGATGTCGGCGCAACAGCGCGAGAAGCTAGTCGAAAAACTGATCGACAAACTGGAGCAGGCTGGGTTTCTCAATCTGGACACGAGCCCCTCCGAGGATCCATCAGCCCCGGGGTCTCAAGGCGGTCCGGAAACCGAGATGCATTTCGAAGTGACGGACAAAGCCATTGATTTTCTCGGCTTCAAAACGCTAAAGGATCTGCTGGGTTCCTTGGGCAAATCGAGTTTTGGGGCGCATGATACGCGCGATCTGGCTACCGGTATCGATGCGAGCGGCGGCGCCAAGACGTATGAGTTCGGCGATACGCTGAACCTGGATGTCAGCGCAACACTTTTCTCGGCAATGCAGCGGGAAGGCGTCAAGCTTCCGCTTCAGCTCGAATACTCCGATCTACATGTACATCAGTCCGAGTATCAAAGCTCCTGCGCGACCGTCCTGATGCTCGATTGCAGCCATAGCATGATTCTCTACGGCGAGGACCGCTTCACGCCGGCGAAGAAAGTGGCGCTGGCGCTGGCGCATTTAATACGCACGCAATATCCCGGCGATTCGTTGCGCTGTGTCTTGTTTCACGACTCGGCCGAGGAATTGCGCATCAGCGAATTGGCGCGCGTCCAGGTCGGGCCGTATTACACGAACACTCGGGATGGCCTGATTCTGGCTCAGCGACTGCTGACGCAAGAGAAGAAGGACATGAAGCAGATCGTAATGATTACCGATGGAAAGCCGTCGGCGCTCACCCTGGAAGACGGACGCATTTACAAGAACGCGTTCGGGCTAGACCCTCTAGTAATCAGTCAGACTCTCGAAGAAGTCGCGCGCTGTAAAAAGCAGGGGATTCTGATCAACACGTTCATGCTGGCAAGCGATTACGGCTTAGTTCAATTCATTCAGAAGGTGACGGAAATGTGCCGCGGTAAGGCGTACTTTACGACGCCTTACACGTTGGGCAATTACTTACTGATGGATTACATGAATCGTAAAACCAGAACGATTCATTAGCGAGCAAGCGAACGGCATCTCGAATATAGCCGGTGCGTTCTTCAGAAGTGGACACCGACCAGAACATCGCCCTGGTCTAGATTCGTTCTGAGAAGATTGCCGTACTCGAATGCTTCGTTCGACCAGCGTGTGTAGCGGACTTCCGGCGAGAACGAGACGCGACGCCACTTAAAGGTGACGCCGATTCCCGCCACTCCGCCGTAGCTGTTCCGGTTATGAAGTTCCGGGGCATTATTGTCCATAACCGCGGCGTAGTTGGCTGGCGATGTTTCCACGTTGTCGAGAGTGGAAATGTGACGCAGTACGGCCCCCGCTTCAACGAACGGCCGCACATGGCCGAGATGCATGTTGAATTTGAACAGGCCGGGGACTTCCCACCAATTCGCCTTCACATTCTCGTTATAAAATCCGCCGCTGCTGAACGGGGCCGACGTGGCGAAGTTGATGCGCTTGTATAGCCCATCGACTTCAAAAACAATGTGGCCGAAATGAAATTCGGCGCTGGGCCCAAATGTATAGCGGATATCCGCCGAACTGTAAGTTGCAGATTGAGGCTGCGCCGAGAGGTTACTGCCGTTGATATTGAACCAGTCGCTTATCGGAACGCCACCGATGAAGCCGAGGGTCACGCGATGAGACGGTACTTCTTGAGCGTGTAGACAAGTGATGCATAACGTCACGCCGGCGAGAATTCCGCAGTTAGTAATTAAGCGGCCGAATCCTGCGACGAGATCCCGATTTTTGTAGAATAATGTTCCAAACATAAAAGCATTCGAATTAGGAGCTCATATGGCCCTAAGAGAACGGATGGGTGATGGCGGCGCGGAGTTTCCGAAAAAATTACGAGGCTATCACGCGCCGAGATAGGTAAGTAGTTGATGGAGGAAATATACAGACGGTATGGCGAAAAGTGTGCTATCGACGCGGTCGAGCATGCCGCCGTGTCCGGGCAACAGATTGCCGCTATCCTTGACTCCAGCGCCGCGCTTCATGGCCGATTCTGCCAAGTCTCCCAGTTGGCCGGCAATGTTGCCCATGACCGCCAGGACAGCAATCTCCCAAAGTGGGACGCGTGGCATAAAATGGCCCAGATATAGTAGTCCAAAGACTAACGAACCGATTACAGATCCTGCAGCGCCCTCCCAGGTTTTCTTGGGACTAACTACCGGCGCCAATTTGTGTTTACCAAAACTACGCCCAACATAATATGCGGTGCTATCGCCAGCCCAGTTTAGAGCAGCTGCGAAAAAAAGCCAGTGCACGCTTTCCAATCGGAGATTGGCGCCAAAACGCCACGGAGCAAAGCTATAGAAAGCGCCGAATAGGGCGCAAGAAACTTGGGGTAATACTCCCCTCAAATCTTCATACCGCAGGGCAGTAACTAATGCAAATATAGATATTAGGCTAAAACCGATTAAAGTATATTGCGGACGAAATAAGATAATTAGTCCGGCCAGGAACCCGAAGAATCCAGGGCGAAGAATCCCGTGTCCGGCCACCAGACCTGCATATTCCCAATAGCAAATCGCGCCCATGAAAGTCGCGGCTGTCATATAGAGCCATTGCGGTCCCAATAAGAGGAGGTAGGAGCTTACCGCAACCAGCACGATCCCCGTGAGGATCCGTTTCATGGCACCGCACAACAAACTCGCATTAGTTGGCGAGCCGTACCTGGGCGGGAATCAGTTCCGCGCGCCTGGTCAATCCTCCGAATCGGCGATCGCGGTTCTGATATTCGTAAATGGCTTGTAGTAATTCGATTCGGGTGAAGTCCGGCCACAGAGTGTCCGTCACATAGATCTCGGAATAGGCGATTTGCCATAAAAGAAAATTGCTGATGCGCATTTCGCCGGAGGTGCGGATCAACAGATCGGGATCGCTGAGTCCCGCGGTGTACAAATGCGCCGCTATGGATTCTTCACTCACTTCCAAAGAGTTTAACGTGCCGGCCATTTTCGCTCGGCGCAGAAGGCCGTTCATCGCGTCCACCAGCTCGGTGCGACCACCGTAATTCAGAGCCAAATTCAGCCGCAAACCACGATTGGTGGCCGTTTCTTCCATGACCGCGTGCAGATCTTGTCTAACCGCGGGCGGCAACATGTCGAGCCGGCCAATGGCAACCAGGCGGATATCGTTGCGCATCAGTTCACTCACTTCGCGGCGAAGATAGAGCCGGAGAAGTCGCCACAAACCTTCAATCTCCAATGCCGGCCGTTTCCAGTTCTCGACGGAAAAGGCATACAAAGTCAGCGCTTCCAGGCCGAGTTGGGCGCACGTTTCGGCGACGGTGCGCACCGGATTCACTCCCGCTTTGTGTCCGATAAGGCGCGGAAAGTTTCGTTGCCGCGCCCACCGGCCGTTCCCGTCCATGATGATGGCGATGTGCGCGGGAAGCCGTTGGGGGTCGAGTTTCATGGCCAAGCGCCACTCGCCTCCGTCAGCCGGAAGCGCCTTGAGCAGTTCCTTCATATGACAAAGCTCTATAATACACCAAGTCGATAACCCGGTATCCGTAACATTTTACGCGTTCAGGACCAGGGGAACCAAGGCTGCGCCGGCGCAGAGGAACGTCCCATAGGGAAGCTCATACGTCGATGGGTCCTTACGGGCAACAACCAGAAAAATGATACTGATCACGGTCCCTGAAACCGAGCCGATCAAAAGGCCTGAAACACCGTTTTGAAGGCCCAGGAAGACTCCGAACAGTAGCAGAAGCTTGACATCGCCGAGGCCGACACCCTCGCGGTGGCGTATCTTTTTGTAAACGGTTCGGATAATCCAAAGCACGCCCGCGAGCACCACGCCTGCCAGGGCTGCATTGGCGAGAGAAAGCAGCATTACGTTTTGAATCGGCGATACGTAGCTGAGAATTCCCGGGACAGGAACAAAGACAGCCAGCAGCAATCCCACAAGCGAGCCGCCGAGCGTTAGCTCATCGGGAAGCAACCGCTCCTCGAGATCGATCCAGAAGAGCGCAACCAGAAGCGACTCGAAAATGGCCCATTTTAGGGTGGATAACGTCCAGCCGTAGCGCCAGGCGACGAGCCCGAACAAGACGGCAGTGCTTAATTCGACGACCGGGTAGCGCCAGCCGATGCATTGATGGCAGGCGCGGCACCGGCCTCCTAGTAAAAGATAGCTGAGCAGAGGAACGTTGTCATACGCGGCGATGGAATGGCCGCACTCCGGGCAGAAAGATCGCGGCAGGACCACCGAAAGATCGCGCGGAATCCGATAGATGCAGACATTTAGGAAGCTTCCGAACAGCAATCCGAAGGCGCCGGCCACCGCGCAGAAGATTCCGAATTCAGCCGTCAATTGCTCTCCCATACGAGCCGAGCGTTCGTTCCAGGAGATGGTGCACAGTGAAACTTTCGGCGACCCTCCGCTTGGCGCCTTCGACCAGCTTCATGACGAGAGCAGGGTCGTTGCGAACGCGCTGTACTTTGCGGGCGATTTCCGCGGGTTCGTTTGGCACAAATAGCCCGGAAATCTCATCTTCGAAGATTTCCGTAAGACCACCGACACTGCTGGCAATGACCGGCACTCCCATCGCCATTGCGAGAAGTGTGGCTGATCCCAAGCCCTCGGAACGGGTGATGTAGAGGAAGGCGGAAGAATGTAGCAAATCCGACTCAAGATGAGAGGAGAAAACGACGGGAAATCCTCCGATTACAGCGGCGGCTTCCACCAGATCGCGGCCTTTCTCGCGATCACGGGACGCCAAAGCCACCACTGGAGCGCTTGGGGAACAATCGGCCTCAACAACCTCGTCCTGCACGGCATCATACACGACATCGATCTTCTCGTGGCGCAGGCCAACGGTCTCCAATTCGTGCGCTACGAAGCGCGAAACGGCCAAAAAGCGGGTTGGGCGCTGGTATTTCCAGATAGAGGCAACGGAGCGGCGGACGCGAAATGCAACGCGTCGCGAGACAACGAATTTGCGCCGGCAGGAGATCGCCGCCAGCGTATGCGCTCGTGCGTCATGAGCGTGGACCAGGTCGACGTGGGAAGACAATCGCCAGATCTGCGCGGCATCGGCTGCTTGGACCGGAAATTGAGCCTTTACAGCGGCGCTAAACAGCTCACCCGCTTTGGCCGCGAGCAGCGTGCACTGATGCCCGGCTTGCCGCAGAGCTTGCAAGAGGAGTAAAACCTGATGCTGCCCTCCTCTCATTTCGAGACCTGTATCAATATGCAAAATGTGCACTTACTACTCTTGACGCCCCGGGCTCATGTGACGCGCTTTGGAATACTTCAAGAAATTGTAAAGGGCGGCCATGTAGGCAATCGTGAGGCCTTCGATCCCATCAAGGAACCCGAGCTGAAGAAAATAAGTTTTGAAAAATGTCCATGGAGGATCGAACAACAAAAGGCGCATGGTGATCAGCTTGTGGATCGAAACCAGTTCCTGGGCGGCCAAAGTGGTGTAACTGTCCATACTCCGCAAGTGCTGGGATAGGGAATCGCAAGTGAAGTGCAACAGGTTCGATTTGAGATGACCGGCGTGCCCCGTTACTTTGACGGATTCGTGGACAAATTCGCCGACCCATTTGGCCTTGCGACGATCGAATAGGCGCACCTTGCGGTCGGGATACCACCCGCTATGCAAAATCCAGCGGCCCAAGTATTGCGCCAGGCGAGGCATTGTGTAGGCGTCATACTGCGGACCGGTCTTCTTGATGTGCCAGATCTCGGCCTCAAGCGCTTCACTTAGGCTCTCGTCGGCATCGAGGGCGAGTATCCAATCGTGAGTTGCCAACTCCGTCGCAATATTCTTTTGTGCCGCATAGCCATGCCAGGAGGCTTCGACGACTCGCGCGCCCAGCTTGGTTGCGATCTCGACGGTCCGGTCATTCGATCCGCTATCGAGGACCAGAATCTCGTCGCAACAGCGCAGGCTTTCGATGACGCGGGCGATGTTGCGCTCCTCGTTGAAGGTAATGATCGCTGCCGAAATCTTCATCTGCATGCGGGCCTTTTAGTGGGACCGTACAGGTGCAAGCGAGAACGATAGCAGGAATACCATCAGCGCGACGATGCCAAGCCGGAGACGCGTCTTGTCGAGAGGGGCGTGGTCGTAAATAAATGGGTGGCGCATTCCGATGAAGAATAACAGCACGGCCCAAAAGAGCCATCCCCAGTAAAAGAAAAAGCCAAGCGGAAGCAGGGCGGCAATAAACAAGCGCGAAAGGGGGCGATGAAGCTCGCCAAAAAAAGAATAGAGGATGTGGCCGCCGTCCAATTGGCCAATGGGGATCAGATTGATGGCGGTTGCAAGCAGGCCTGCCCAAGCGGCCCGGGCTATGGGATGGAGCGATATGTCTATAGGCGAAACGCCGGGAAATCGAATCCATTCGGCCAGACGCAATAGAAGAGGCGTTCCAAACACGATGTCGCCGTGGCTCGCGACTCCCGGTACCACGCGAGACAGCAGCACGCCCGCAATGAGCAGCGGTGTCAGAACGGCAAAACCAGCCAGCGGGCCCGATATGCCGATGTCGAACAAGCTCTTTCTGCTATAGATCGGGGACCGTATACGAATAAAGGCTCCCAGCGTACCAAGCAGCGTCGGAGAAGGGAGGAAATACGGCAGGCTGGCGTCGACGTTCCAATGCTGACAGGCCAAATAATGTCCGAATTCGTGAGCAAGCAGGATCAACAGGAGGGGAATCGAAAACTGCAGCCCGGAGAACACCACCATCTGACCATTGAACAGTAGCCGATAGCCCGTGAACACAGTGTCCAGATCGAACGGACGTCCGAATTCAAAGCTCTGGTGAAGCGCGAAACCAAACACCGTCGTGGTGACCAGGGTTGTCAGAAACAGGAGAAAGTGAAGCCACCAGCGGCGGGGCCATCTGAATCCGGACATTTCGTTTTCGACGGCTGCCTGAGCATTCAGGTGTCCCGAAAATTGCGGGTTTGACACTGCAATACTACTGTAGCGTTTGAAGTTCTTTACCTGGCTTGAAGCGCACGGCCTTTCCGGGCGGAATCGCGACTTCGGCGCCAGTACGGGGATTGCGGCCGATGCCGGTCTTGCGCGGTCGCACGTTGAAGATGCCGAATCCTCTCAGCTCGATGCGGTCGCCCTCGCCGAGAGCCTTCTTCATGGTTTCAAACACTGTTTCGACCGCCATTTCCGCCTTGGTTTTCGTAATCCCAGTACGATTAACGACCTCATTAATGATATCGAGCTTGATCAAGGAGCCTCCAAGCGCAGCGGGCGCATCCCGCATGACCACGACTGCCGCGCGGCAATCTCAATGATAATAAGGCGTTTAGCGCTATGTCAAATGGCTTTGAAAAGACCTTTTAAACCGTCTCATACGGCAAATTTTGCAGGATTGGCATCTGGAAATTTACCTGAGGCGGTAACGAATTGCTGGACGGGAGGCAAGCGAAATTCATTGTCCTGAATCAGTTAGCGTGTTGGCCCGAAACTTGCACCTGGTTAAGCGACAGGCGGCAAACGGAGCTGTGATGAAAAAAGTCGAAATCCTTCTGGTTGAAGACAGCCCTGGCGATGTCCGCCTCATCCGCGAGGCGACTAAAGAGACCGCGCCAGGAATTCAGATTACGGTGGCGAAAGACGGCGTCGAGGCGATGGATCACCTTGTGTCATGCATTGGTGGGAAGTCGCGATGGCCGGACCTCATTTTGCTGGATCTGAATTTGCCGCGTAAGAACGGTCGTGAAGTCTTGGCGGAAGTAAAGGGCGATCCTCGTCTTCGGCAGATCCCGGTAGTGGTAATGACCAGCTCGCAGTCCGACGATGACATCGCCACTGCCTACGGGCTGAACGCCAATTGCTTTGTGACGAAGCCTCACGAGCTGGGGCAATACATTGGGATCGTGCAGGCCATCGAAGATTTTTGGTTCGGAACCGCTCAATTGCCGCGCCATTTCACTCCTGCCGCGAACCCGGCTAGCGCAACAAACCGCACAAGGGTCTAAGTTTCATTCCTGAGCGGGACCGAGCTTGTATAAGCTAGTGGGGAATGAATACCACCAAGCCGGTTCCCCGCCCCGCTGCACAATAGGCCGAGCGACGCATGGATACTTTCCCGTTGCTGGTCGACTCCCATTGCCATTTGGATGATAAACAGTTCGACGCTGACCGCGATGCCGTCATCGAGCGCGCGCACGCCGCCGGTCTAAAGTACATGTTGACGATCGGGATCGGGGACGGGCCGCCGGATCTCGAAGTGGCGCTTCGCCTCGCCGAACATTATCCGAGCGTGTTTGCCACGGTTGGCATTCATCCGAATGATGCTGCTAAGCTAGATTTGAACACGTTCAAGAACCTGGAGCAGCTCCTCCGGCATCCGAAAGTTATGGCCATGGGCGAAATTGGACTCGATTACCACTGGGGAGTTCCTAAAGAGATCCAGATGCCTGTGTTCCGCCGCCAGCTCGAGCTAGCGGCGGACGCGCGCATGCCCGTCGTCATTCATACTCGCGACGCATGGGAAGATACGCTGAGCGTATTGGAAGAACATTGGGCGCCGACCGGATTGCCCGGCGTTCTGCATTGCTTTACAGGTGACGCTGCCTTGGCTCGGCGCTGTTTGAGCTTCGGTTTTTACCTTGCCTTTGGCGGAGTGACGACGTTTCCGAAAGCAACGGACGTGCGGGAAGCGGCGCGCATCACTCCCGCTGAAAAGCTATTGGTGGAAACAGACAGTCCCTACCTGGCGCCAGTGCCTTTCCGGGGGAAGCGAAATGAGCCGGCTTATGTGGTTCATACCGCTCGGGCCGTCGCGGACGCTCGCGGTGTTCCTCTGGATGAATTAATGTCGCAAACAACAGCGAACTTCGAATATCTCTTTAGATTGACGGCTCATTGAGGAATTCCATGATCGGCAAGATTCGACAATCGCTTACTGCCCGCGAAGCATTTGAACTTGTTCAATCGGACTTGCAAGCCGTTGAGCGCGAGATTAGCGTGGAATCCGTAGCGGCGGTCGAAGCGATCACAACCATCAATCAATACCTGCAAGCGGGCGGAGGCAAGCGGCTACGGCCCGTACTCCTCCTTCTCACCTCGCGGCTATTCGGCCCCGCCACCGATTGCGCGCGCCGATTGGCGGCAGTCGTGGAGATGGTACATACCGCGACGCTGGTTCACGACGACATTATCGATATCGCCAAAACCCGGCGCGGGCGACCTTCGACCAACGTGGTGTGGGGCAACCACACGTCGGTGTTGGCCGGCGATTGGCTTTATATGCAGGCCTTCCAGGTGGCGCTGCGGGAGCGCAATTTCCATATTCTCGACATTCTCATTTCGCTGACTCAAATGATGGTGGAAGGCGAACTGGTTCAATTGGAGCGACTGCACCGCATAGATGTCAGCGAAGCCGACTACATGGAATTGGTGGATCGCAAGACCGCAAGCCTCTTCTCAGCCTGTGCGCGTTTGGGAGCGGTGGCAGCCAATGCCGACGAATCGGCGGAATCGCGTCTCAGTGATTTCGCCTGGAACCTCGGGATGGCATTCCAGTTGGTCGACGATATTCTAGACTTCACCTCGACGGAGAAAATCCTGGGCAAGCCGGCGGGTAACGATTTGCGCGAGGGCAAAATTACGCTTCCGATGATTTATGCCTTGGAGAATGCTTCTCGCGAGGAGCGGCAATCTATCGAAGCAGTGGTTACGGATGGTAATTACGATCAAGTGCCGTTTATGCGGATACGTCGAATTCTAGAGGACCATGGAGCGGTGGCGCGCGCCTACGAACGGGCTAATGCGTTCACAGAGAAATCGCGGTCGCTGATCTGCGAGTTCCCGGAATCGGCAGCTCAGCGAGCGTTATGCTCGGTGATCGATCTGGTGACCGATCGCAGTTCGTAACGCGGCCAAGCCGGGCAGAATTTCGGGGCGAGGCCGACAGCAACTGGAGCGAATGATGACGACCAGTTGGTCTTGATTTTGGGACTGGCTTTCGAGACGCTGAAGACCTTTATTCCAGGACATCCCGGGCTTGTTCCGAAAGCTGCCCATTTTTGAGACGGTCACACCCCAAACTGCCGCAAATGATGGTCGAGATGTTTATACATTAAGATCGCCCACTCCTCCGGTGTCATCTTCCCAAAAAAGCTATGCGGATTTTTCGTACACCCCTCCGCCCCTGGCGCTGCAAATTTGTCAATCAATCCGGATAACCGCTCCCGTTCTTTTTCCAAATCTCGTTCGTCTGACACAATCAGGCTCTTCGCCGTCGGCGAATTCTTCCGTAGCGGATCTTCGTTCCGAAACACCATCGGCTTCACCAGTCGTCCCATCAGACGTGCGGGTAGCGCTCCCTTTTCGGGCACCACTTCTCCCACCGCCCACAGCATACTCACCGAGCAGTGCGCCAGCATCTGCGCCGCCGTCATCTTGCCCCAGCGTCTCTGAGTTTGAGGGTCCAATTTTTCGAGCCGGGTCTTTACCTGATTCGCCACCGTCCCATCGAACAGGTTCTTCATGCTCATATGCCTCCCTTGAAGTGAGAATAACCGCTGGCGCGCTCCGATAGAAGTGCGAGCGTAATCTTCGACGCCGATGGCGGCAAGAGCGTTCAGGTCCGACGACAAATTCGCCATGGCCGCTCCAAACAGCGCCGCCATGAAGAGGCCAGCAAGCCCGGCGGGAATATGCGTGGTGAGCATGCGCGCGGTTGAGAGCCGTGGCAGCCAATGCCGACGAGTCGGCGGAATCGCGTCTCAGTGATTTCGCCTGGAACCTGGGGTTGCGTTCCAGTTGGTGGACGATATTCTAGACTTCACCTCGACGGAGAAGATCCTGGGCAAGCCGGCTGGTAACGATTTGCGCGAAGGCAAAATCACGCTTCCGATGATTTATGCCTTGGAGAATCCTTCTCGGGACGAGCGGCAATCCGTTGAAGCGGTAGTCACTGATGGTAATTACGATCAAGTGCCGTTTATGCGGATACGTCGAATTCTAGAGGACCACGGGGCAGTGGCGCGCGCCTACGAACGGGCAAATGCGTTCACGGAGAAATCGCGGTCGCTGATCTGCGAGTTCCCGGAATCGGCAGCTCAGCGAGCGTTATGCTCGGTGATCGATCTGGTGACCGAGCGCAGTTCGTAACGCGGCCAAGCCGGGCAGAATTTCGGGACGAGGCCGACAGCAACCGGAGCCATACGATGACCATTAGTTGGTCTTCATTTTAAAGCTGCGCGCCGGGTCAGGATAATCTAAAGAGCGAATCGCACACAATTTAAACCGGTGGAGTTGAAGGAATGGGAATGGGAGGGATGATCGGATCGATACGGTCCTTCCGGCAGGACGCATCGGTATTGAAGAAAAAAGTAAGGCCGGGAACGGCGCGCCGCATGCTGCGATTCGCAATTCCCTATACCGGCCTTCTCACAATCTTTCTAATCGTCGTTGTCCTAGACGCGGGCATAGGCATTGCCAATCCTCTCATTTACCGCGAGATCATAAATAACGGCATCCTCAAGGCGAATGCCGCACTTGTCATACGGCTGGCGGTGCTGGTCGGCGTTCTTGGTCTTTTTGATGCCGCGCTGGGCTTGGCGCAATCATACCTGTCGGCACAAACTGGCGCTCGCATTGTGCTCGCTCTGCGAACACAACTTTTCGAACATGTCCAACGAATGCCGTTGGCATTTTTTACTCGAGTGCAGACGGGGGCATTGGTCAGCCGGTTGAACACAGACGTTACCGGGGCACAAAGCGCATTCACAGACATTCTCTCCAATGTTGTCGGCAATCTTGTCACGGTCATTCTCGTCCTGGGCGCGATGTTCGTACTTTCCTGGAAGCTCACGCTGGCAGCGGTCACCCTGCTGCCGCTCTTCCTCTTCCCGGCCCGCTTCTGGGGACGGAGACTTCAGCAAATCGCGCGCGAGAGCTACGATCTAACCGCTGCGATGAATAGCCTCATGGTCGAGCGCTTTAATGTCGCCGGTGCGCAACTCGCGAAGCTTTTTGGCCGCCAGCAGGATGAAATCGAAGCTTTCAGGGAGAAAGCTGCCCGGGTCTCCGAGATCGGCGTCAAACGCGCCATCTACGGTCGCCTCTTCTTCACTGCTCTAATGCTCATGGCCATCTGCGCGACCGCTCTCGGGTACGGCTGGGGCGGCATACTGGCGGTCCAGCGGCAGCTTGATGTCGGGACGGTTGTGGCCTTCGTCTCTTACTTGGCTCGCCTCTATGGCCCGCTTGCTGGTCTTTCAAACATCCAGGTCAGCGTCATGACGGCACTGGTCTCTTTTGAGCGTGTCTTCGAAGTTCTCGATTTGCCGCCGATGATCAGGGAGAAGCCGAATGCGATCGCAATTCCCGGCGGTCCGGCGCGTATTTCGTTTGAACATGTCTCGTTTCGCTACCCGACAGCATCGGAAATCTCTCTCGCTTCGCTTGAATCCGTCGCGAAGCCAGATATTACGGCTGAGAAAAGGGTGCTGCATGACATCACGTTCACAGCGGAACCTGGTCAACTTGTCGCTCTTGTTGGGCCTTCGGGCGCGGGAAAGACTACGATCACGCATCTCGTCGCCCGCCTTTACGATGTGCAAAGCGGCTCGGTTGCGATCAATGGCGTCGATGTTCGCGACGCTAAGCTGGATGCGCTACATCAACGCGTTGGAATTGTTACCCAGGACGCCCATTTGTTTCACGATACGATTCGCGCGAATCTTATGTACGCGAAACCCGGTGCAACGGACGCGGAACTTCGCGACGCGTTGCGAGCGGCGCAGATTTTGCCGCTCGTCGAATCTCTTCCGGAAGGGCTCGACACGCTGGTTGGAGAACGGGGCTATCGCTTCTCAGGAGGTGAAAAACAGCGCCTCGCGATTGCGCGTCTTCTCCTCAAGGCCCCGGAAATAGTCATTTTGGACGAAGCAACCGCGCATCTCGACTCCGAGTCGGAGGCAGCCATTCAAAAAGCCTTTGAAATCGCTCTCGAGGGGCGCACTTCCATCGTAATCGCGCACCGCCTCTCGACCATCGTAAAGGCTGGCCTGATCCTGGTCGTGCAGGAAGGACGCATCGTCGAGCGCGGCACTCATGCCGAACTGCTGGAACGGCCCGGCTTGTATGCGGAACTATACAGGCTCCAATATGCGCACGCCCGATAATTTGCATGACGAGCTAATTGGCGCGTAAAAGCATCACGCGTCCAGAAGTTCTGCCTTCTTACCGTGTCTTGCAACCACACGCTTGGCCTGTCCGCGCACATAAATTCGATCAATTTCGATGGAATTCCAATTAGCGGGAAGGGTTGCCGGATACTTGTTCCACGCCGTCTCCGCAACGCGAAGCCCCGTAAATCCGATCATCGCCGTTTGTAGCAGCGCGCCCATGTTGGTAAGGAAGCACCCGTAATTCTGAGTCGAGACTTCACGCGACATTCCGAAAGGTTCCAACCATACCGGCTTCCAGGATGCCCTGAACAGCCGGGCCGCCAGTTCTCTATCGCCCATAGCTGCGGCCAAGGCAGCTTTCGCCGAGTTTGCAAATCCGATTCCCTCTAATTCGTTACCAGCAGCTTTAAAGGACTGCCACGTGCGCTCAAGTACGGATGGATCAAGCTGAACATCGAATGGATGTAAGAAACTAATATCGGCAAAGGCGTTGTTTGAGGACCCTTCCGCAACAGTCAAAACTCTTTGCCCGTTTATGGGCAGGTATAGCGACGTCATGATTTGAGACCAACTGGGAGGCGCTGCCTCGCCCATCTGGGCGGCAGATCGAACGGCGGCTTTCAACGCCATGCGACTTGCCAGATTCACATATGCGCTGTTGTTGAGACCATTGCTTGACTCATCCGGCCCCATGATGTTCCGTATCTCGAAGCCGCGTCGTGTCTGCACTCCTCTGCTTTCGATCCACTCCGCCACAGCCCGCAACACTGGCCACGTCGCTTCGCGTAAGAAATCTGTGTCACCGGCCGCCATTTGGTATTGCCAAAATGCGAGAGCTACGTCGAGAACTATGTGTTGTTCGGCCCAACCTGTGGCGGCGAACAGCGGCGTCACCTCTTCGCCATTGAGTGGCGCGGCCTCCCATGGAAATTGCGCCCCGTGGTAACCAAACAAGTTTGCCGCCTTTCGAGCGGCGTCCAAGCCGCGAAGGCGAAACCGCAGTAGGGACTCGGCTACCAAAGGCGAAGAGAGAAGGAGCGGAAGAAAGGACCAAGTCTCCGTGTCCCAAAAGCTGTGCCCCAAATAGTAGCGGCTAGAAGAAAGACCGTACGGAGCCATTCCATTCAAGTTCGACCGGTGATTGCTGGAATGAAGATAGAAAAACGCAGCATCTAGCGCTTTTTGATCATCGCTGTCGTCCACCAGAACGCGAGATTTCCAGAGCTCTTGCCATTCGCTGCGATTGTTATCCTCTAAAGATTGGACGCCGAGTTGGACTCCCCAATTTACGAGGCGTATGGCTTCGAGATCCGGCTCATTGTGGTAAAAGCTAGAGACCATTGCCGCGATCGTGTAGAACGTGTATGTTTTGTTGCCAAGGGCATTTGCGCCATAACCGCCGGCGCCTGGATCTCTCGCGAACGCGGGATCGCTCATCATACGGACTGCCGTTCCCAGCCGGCTGAGCCCTCCGAGCGATTGGAACAGGAGCAGCCGATCAACACCTAGACTGCCCTGAGGAGCGTTTTCCGTAAGTATCGTGCCCGGTAATCCGGCGGCACTAATCTGGGGGATGATTTCAACGCGACCGGTCTCAGACAGGTGCAAAGAAATCACCTGCAGCAGCAAAGAGGGCACTGGGCGTAGAGCAACCTGACGCACACTGACAGATGCGCGTGTTCCATCTCCCTGACCATATACGAACTCGGTAACCAAGTCACCGTTGCTCATATTGAGTCGTTGGTTTGTAAGATGCACATGCTCGGGGTTTTCCAGAAGACTATTCCCATTGATCCGAATATCCGTGGTAAGCGGGTAGGGGGCGGGAGATAAGGATTCTACTCGAAACGCCGGATGAACGTAGACAAAACCCGCGACGCAAGCAGGCGCAGCCTGAATCGGAATCCGGCCAGGTCTGATGCCAATTAGACCGTTGCTAAGATATGCGGAATCGACGCCAGTGGAGTCGCCCTCGCGCGCTAACACCGGTATGGACGGCGCAAAACCGTAGCTTCGCCGGGCCAGTAAGCCCGCCGCCATGGCCGACCTCAAAACAGCGCGCCTAGAGAGTAGCATCTAAATTTCTCACTTTGCCGAACAGTAAAGGATCTAAAAGAGATCTAAATGGTGCTGTTCAAGGAGCAAAATATGAGTTCCCATTTAACCACGAATGGCCGGTTTTGGAAGGGCCATGGGTCACAATGGGAGATTGATCCTGGATGAATCGATACCTCTGCGTGTTTCTGGGCGGCGGCGCCGGATGTCTAACGCGCTATCTTGTGGGAAGGGCGATCCTGCAGCGTTTTCCGAGTGGCTATTTTGCCTGGAGCACTTTTTGCATTAATGTCACCGGTTCTTTCCTGATTGGCTTCCTGATGACGCTACTAGTAGAGCGGCTGAAGGTGCCGCATTTTTGGCAGTTGTTGCTGGTGACCGGATTTTTAGGCGGATATACCACCTTTTCGAGTTTCGAATACGAAGGTTATCTGGCGGTGCGTGCGGGTCAGCCGCTGACTGCTTTGGCATATCTGGCCGGTAGCGTGATTGCGGGATGTGGCGCCGTCTGGTTGGGAGTTTTGATCGTGGGAAGGCGTTGATGGCGGCACAAGGAACGGATTTTGAACGAATGAGTAACGGAAGTACACGTCATCTTCCATTCCGGAATTACGTACATCTGAACCAGCAGGAGGCGCACGATCTGATGCGCAGCATGCTTTCGGGCGAAATGACGACCCAAGGCATTGCCGAAGTGCTCAGCTTCCTGCGGCGCAAGGGAGAGACGATAAGCGAATTGGTGGGGTTCGCCACCGCCCTCCGGGAAATGAGCCATCCGATCGCCCTGGACCAATCGATTGAGCCGCTACTCGATACTTGCGGCACCGGCGGCGATGGAAGCAATACGTTCAATGTCTCGACCGCGACGGCGTTTGTCGTGGCTGGCGCGGGCCAACGCGTGGCCAAACACGGGAACCGGCGAATTTCGAGCCAGTGCGGAAGCGCCGATGTATTGGAAGCTCTCGGGATATCGGTCAGCCTTTCCGCGGAGGATGTAATTCGATGTATCGAGGAAGTAGGAATCGGCTTTCTATATGCTCCGTTGTTGCACCCGGCGGTCAAGCATGCCCAGGAAGCGCGACTGATGCTGAAAGGCAGAACCGTCTTTAACATGCTGGGTCCATTGACGAACCCGATGCGGGCGCGCCTGCAACTGATGGGCGCCTTTTCCATTCGGGCGGCGGAGATGCTGGCCCAAGCCGCCGCGCGCATCGGAATTGAGCGGGCTTTCGTCGTGCACGGCTCCGACGGCCTGGATGAAATCACCACGACCGGTCTCACCACGGTATTTCAGGTGGAGGACGGCGCCGTTCAAAAAGGACAGTGGTCGCCCGCCGACTTCGGCATGGAACCAAGCTGCATACAGGATCTTCAAGGCGGAGATCCGGAGGCCAATGCCGCGATCATCCGTGCCCTGCTGGCAGGTGAGCCGGGCCCGCGCCGCGATCTGGTGGTGGCGAACGCCGCCGCCGCTTTATTGCTAGCCGAACGGGCTCCCGATCTACGTGCCGCCGTCGAAATGGCAAAGGAATCAGTCGATTCCGGCGCGGCTCGGAATAAGTTGGAACAACTTGCTTCGCTGGCAGTCATCGAGAGTGAATGAAAGCTTTCGAAATCGAGGACTTCGGGATCGATAAACTCGCACTGGTCGAACGAGATGTCCCCGTCCCGGGACGGTTTGAAGTACTGGTAAGAATGACCGCCGCTTCTCTGAATTACCGGGACCTGATGGTCGTGCGCGGGCAATATAATCCGCGATTGAAGCGGCCGATGACTCCGCTTTCCGACGGCGCCGGCGTGGTGGAAGCAATCGGCCCGGGTGTCACCCGGTACAAAGCAGGCGATCGAGTAACGCCGTGTTTTATGCAGGGCTGGATCGACGGCCCCCCGACTCGCGAAAAGGGTGCAACGGCTCTCGGCGGAGCGATTCAAGGCGTACTGGCCGAATACGCAGTCTTCTCCGGACAGGGATTGGTGGCCGCCCCTCCACAATTGAGCGATGTTGAGGCGGCAGCGCTGCCTTGCGCCGCGGTGACCGCGTGGCATGCCCTGTTCGAAGCACTTCCCGCGCAGCCGGGTGAAACCGTGCTGCTGCAGGGTACGGGCGGCGTATCTCTGTTTGCTCTCCAATTTGCCAGAGCAGCCGGGCTCCGGACCATACTCATTTCGAGTAGCGATACGAAAATAGCCCGAGCCCGGCAATTGGGCGCGAACGAGACAATCAACTATAAAGCTAACCCCGATTGGGAGAAAGAGGCGCGGCGCCTGACCGGCGGAACCGGCGTGGACCGCGTGATCGAAGTCGGCGGCTCTGGAACCTTTCCAAAATCCTTACAAGCGGTCCGGGTAAACGGGGTCGTGAGCACGATAGGAGGGCTGACGGGCGCCGATCCATCAATAAGCCCGATACCGATTCTGATGAACAGCCTCCGCATTCAGGGCATCTATGTCGGTTCACGGACAATGTTTGAGCGGATGAATCAAGCAATCGCATTTCACCAACTGAGGCCTGTCGTTGATCGAATATTCCCCTGGGCCGATTTTCCCGCTGCGTTGCGATATATGGAATTGCAGCAACACTTCGGGAAAATCTGTCTCGAATTTGGTGGGTAGAAGTGCTCGTTTACCGGTATTATCTCTGCCACAATGAGAGGTGGTGGATTTCCCCGATACCGAAACCGGGAAAGTAGAACTGCTCCGGCGTTTAGACCTCCTAAACCCCGGGCGGGAGGAGTGCTTTGACCGGGTCACCCGGCTGGCCTGTTCGCTTCTGAAGGTGCCGATTGCGCTGATTTCGTTTCCGGATCATGATCGATATTGGTTCAAATCCGGGAATGGCATCGCTTACGAACAGATTTCCAAGGAACGGTCCTTCTGCAGTTACACAGATCCGTCTCAGGAGTATCTCCTGATTCGGGATGCCCGGCACGACCAGCGGTTTCGCGATCATCCATTGGTTCTTTCGGAGCCGAATGTGCGCTTCTATGCTTCTGCGCCTATTTCTTTGGGCGTGAGCAGGCTGGGGACTCTTTGCGTGCTCGACCAAGTTCCAAATCTGTCGTTTGGGCCCGCCGAGGTAGATATTTTAAAGGACTTGGCGGGATTGGTCGGCGATCTGATCAAGATCCGGCTCTCGGGTCTTCAGTTAACGGAAGCTGAGGCGGCGCTTCGCCAGAGCGAACGCCACTACCGCGCCCTGGTCGATAACTGCCCGATCGGCATCTATCGAACTTCGGTGGATGGCAAAGTTTTTCTTGCGAACCCATTCATCCTGAAGATGTTGGGATACGACTCGCTCGAGGAATTGCAGAGCCAGAACATTGAGCGCGAAGGTAAAGTGGCCCGCAGGGCCGAATTTAAGGAGATTCTCGAGAGGACCGGGGAATTAACCAATTATCATTCGACCTGGTTCACCAAGGACGGGCACCCCGTGCTGGTCAACGAATGCGCTAAGGCAGTGCGCGACGATTCGGGACGCGTCATTTACTACGAAGGAACCGTGGAAGATATCACGGAGCGAAGCGCCGCGGAGGCGAAGTTGCGAGTACAGGAGGAACGCTGGGAATTAGTAGTGCGCGCGAATAACGATGGTATCTGGGACTGGGATCCTCGCGGCCACGAGACGTTTTACTCCGACCGATACTTCGAAATGCTGGGCTACCGTCCGCGAGAAATCGCAAACGATGTCGAGGTGTGGCGGAATCTCGTCTTTCCAGATGATTTTGACTGGGTCAGCAAGCAGTTGGAAGCGCATATGCGTGGCGAAACCGAGTGTTACGAAGCCGAATACCGCATGCGGGCCAAAGACGGGAGTTTGCGCTGGATTCTTTCTCGTGGAAAGGCTCATGTGGCGAGCGATGGCACCGTCACACGCGTAGTTGGCTCGCACACCGACATAACCGGGCGCAAGCTTAACGAAGAGCGGCTCCAAAAGATCCAGGAACAGTATCGGCTACTGTTTGACTCGAACCCGCTGCCAAGCCTGGTCTACGAAATAAGCGCGTTCCGAATTGTCGCGGCCAACGCCATGGCCGAGAAACTTTACGGCTACACGCGCGAAGAGTTACTCAGCATGACCGCGGACGCTCTGATCCCGGAAGATCTGCGCCAAGATTTCAGCCAATTCATAAATACCATTGGGGATGCGGTGGTTCGTTCGTCGCACCGGGAGCATTTGACGAAGGATGGCCGGCGGCTTACCGTGGAGGTCTCCAGCCATTTTGTCGACTTCGATGGAATGCCTGCGCGCTTGGCGACGGTAAACGACGTGACGGAAATGATTCGCGTACAGGATCACTTACGGCGAGCCCTTGCTGAAGCCACCGCGGCCGCGCAGGCGAAATCAAACTTTCTGGCGACGATGAGCCACGAAATCCGAACACCCATGAACGGCATTCTGGGAATGGCGAGTTTGCTGCGAAACATCGGTCTGACCAGCGAACAGGAAGAATGTGTCGAGGCGATTCAGTCGTCGAGCGAAGCCCTGCTGGCGATCATCAACGACATTCTCGATTTTTCGAGGATCGAATCCGGCCGCATGCCCTTGGAGCACGTCGAGTTCGATCTCCACAAAATGGCCCGGGACGCGTTTGCCTTGATTGCAGCATCTGGCGCCCGGAAGCAGCTAAAGCTGACGTTGGATTTCGATCCTCACCTGCCGGTGTGCGTGCTGGGCGATCCCGGCCGGGTGCGCCAGGCATTCCTAAATCTTCTCAGTAATGCGGTGAAATTCACCGAAGCGGGCTCGATCGCGGTGCGGGTGGGAGTGATCCCCGAAGCCAGCGCAAAAGACCTCTACACGATTCGATTCGAAGTAAAGGATACAGGAATCGGCATCTCTGCCCAAACCTCGACGCGGCTATTTGAGCCGTTTGCACAAGCTGACGCGTCCACTACGCGGCGGTTCGGCGGTACGGGGCTCGGCTTGGCCATTTCCAAGAACTTAGTCGAAATGATGGGTGGACAAATCGGATGCGAGAGTGAGCTCGGAGAAGGATCCACTTTCTGGTTTGTACTCCCGTTCACCGCGACAGTACCGGCGACCGCCCCCGTTGCTCCCTCCCCCGCTGTGGTCATGAATAACAGCGGCTTGCGCATCTTGTTGGTAGAGGACAACCTGGTTAACCAGAAAGTCGCGTTTCACAGCCTGAGAAAGCTGGGCCATACAGTCGATGTGGCCTCGGGCGGGCGAGAGGCCATCGAAGCATACAAGCGTCATCAATACCCTCTGATTCTCATGGATGCAAATATGCCCGACATTGACGGTTATGAGACCACGCGTCTGATACGCGAAATGGAAGGCGGTTCCCGGCGAGCCGTCATCATCGCCCTCACGGCGAATGCGATGCCCGGCGACCGCGAACTTTGCCTTCAGGCCGGGATGGACGATTACATCGCAAAACCGATTCAATCGGCCACCCTGGGCCGGGTCATTGGGGACTGGGTCCAGACCTTGGAATCTCAGGTCCGCTAGGATACGCTCGGAGATCTATTGCCGACCCGTCCTTGACGGTCTGTGGGAGAATCGCCGCGACAAACAGCCGCGCCTGCTTCGGCACAAGGAAATTGCGAGATCCGAGACTGCGCTTCGGTCTGTCCTGGGATGTTTACTGGTTGGCGTTGCCGCGATCATAAGAGCCGTCTGGCGAGTCTAGGGCAGCTCAAACACCCACAAGAGTGATGATCTGGATCCTCGTATCGCGCCGAGCTCAGGTGCGTAATTTAAGGCCCAGTTGCCTTGGAGCCCGGGGTCGCCGGCGGCCATGGCGATGTACTGCTTGCCATCCACCGTGTAGGTAATCGGAAAAGCATTCGGGACGTCGTTCAGCCGCGGACTCGTCCACAGTACCTTGCCGTCTTCGTCGTCGAACGCGCGGAAATAGCGGTCCGGCGTCGCCGAAAACACCAGACCTCCAGCAGTCGCCAGCAATGCGGAGGATTGCGGGACGCGGGTGCGAATATCCCATACAAGTTTCTGGGTATTCAGGTCCAGCGCAAGGAAGCGGGCCGGGGTGTCGCCCTCCTTTCCCATGCAGTGGTCGTAGATCGGCATGTAATACCGGTTGGTTAACGGGCTGTACGCGCCGGCCGGGAAGCTTCTAACGCCCTCGCCGTTCGGGCAGTTTTTCACGCCTGGCGGCGGCGGTTCAGAGAGCGTCGTCCTGGCACCCGTCACAGGATCGACCGAGATGTCGTTCTCCGCGCCCGGATCGACCGCGAATAGGAACTTCCCGGTCGCGGCATCCAGCGCCTCGAAGATTCCTGGCTTGCCCATCGTGATCACCGCCTTGTGGCGCTCTCCCCGCACGGTTACCGGCACTATGATCCGCTCGAAGGCGTAGTCCTGATCGTACGGATCGTGCGGGACGTGCTGGTAGTACCAGGCCAGCTTGCCGGTGTCAGGATTCAGCGCCAGGGTGGAATCCACATAGAGCGAATCCGCGCCGAAGGTCCCGCGTTTGATCGTCGACCACGGAGAAGGCGAGCCGGTACCCCAATAGGTCAGATTCAGCTCCGGGTCGTACTGTCCAGCCTCCCAGATGGCCCCGCCGTCGCGCTTGTCGTCGGGCAGATTGTTCCAGGTGTTGCCCCCCGGATCGTCATGGAGCGCTGTCGTATTGAACCGCCACAGTTCCTTGCCGGTCGCGAGGTCGTGGCCGGTGATGAAGCAGCCGCCCGGCGGGGAATAGAGTGCCACTTTTTTATCCGCATTGGCGCTGCCCGGCCCGCAGTTGCCGGCGCCGATCAGCACCTTGTCCTTCACGACCAGCGGGCCGCTGTTGTACGTGCGCTCGGATTTGTATTTATCGGTCACGACATCCCACACCTTCTTGCCGGTCTTGATGTCCAGCGCGAGGACGTGCATGTCGATCGTGCCCACGATGAGCTTGTCGCCGCCGATCGCAAGGCTGCGCTTGGTCCGATAGAAGCCTGGAAGCGACGGATAATCAGCCGGAAGATCCCAGGTAAACTTCCAGAGCAGGGTGCCGGTCTTCGCATCTAGAGCGTCGATCGTCTCGCCGAAGTTCCACAGGAACATGACTCCGTCGTGAACGAGCGGCGTCGTCTCGGTGACGGCATCGTCGCTCGAATCCATGCTGAATGTCCAGGCAACCTTCAGATCCTTCACGTTCGTGCGATTGATCTGGTTCAGCGTGCTGTAGCCCCAGCCGTTATATGTACGCCGCCAGTTGAGCCAGTCACCTGGCGGAGGATTGCGCAGCATCTCGTCGGTAACCGGCGTCAGTTTATCGAGCGGCGCGCGCATGGTCGCAAGCGCGGCCTTGGCATACGGCGTATCGATCGGCCGCGGCCGTCGCGGTCTGTTCCTCTGAACAGGCGTTCCGGTCTCCGGGTTCACCTTGACAGGCGCGGGTGTCTGGCCAAGACCGGTGCCGTTCATGAGCGTCAACGTGGCCAGCACGGTCAAATGCGCGCCGATGTGACGCGCAGCTTTCAGTGGGAAAGATTTCGACAAATGCATCAGAGTGTTTACTTCGTACCGGCCTTCCGAGTCAATTTTAGTTTCATATGAGAACTTTGAGCTTATTCACAACTGCTGCGCAAAACAGCCGGACTTTAGGAACTTCCAGATCAACCGTCGAAGTAAGTATATATTGCCGTGGCGTTAGGAGGTTCAAGTGACTTGATCTTTTGTAAAGGAAACTGCGCCCCAAGGGGAGGCCGGACCGCCCAAGCAGCAGTGTAGTCCCTACAAGTCGGCTAGCCTGCCTCATGGCAAAGCCGCGCGCACGTTCGCCGGAGATCGTGAGGAGCGACGCCAAGGAGACCGCATTTCGACGCTGCTTCTCTTACAACTCCCCAAATGACCTTGGGGCTAAACTCGCTAGGCGCGATTCTTCCTGCCTTGTTGATGGCACGAAAGATTGGACCGCTGTGAATATCCGCAGCTGAGAGCCATTCTTGGATCGCCTCGCTCACCCAATCCGGAACCGGTACGGTCCGTATATGCCTTCCTTTGCCCACGAGGTCGGCAAAAACCCAGTGTTCCTCGCGTCTCTGCAGTTCTCGTAGCGAGAGGACCGCTAACTCGGCACGCCTGAGACCACAACTAAGTAACGTTGCCACCATCGCGTAGTCACGTTTGCCACGCAAGCAATCGCGGTTAAACATACCGAGCAGGGATAATCCTTGGTCAGCTGTGAGCCAATTGCCAAGGCGAACGCCATGTTTCTTTGCGCCCTTCACTCTTCGGATGCCGGCAGCTAAGTCGGGGCTGAGCAATCCGGCATCAGAGGCCTCATATGCTAGCCGTCTTACAGCCGCCAATCGAAGATTAATCGCTGATGAGGCATAGTTAGCCTGTTCAAGGAAGATCCGATACCGCGTCACGACGGCCTTGTTGAAAGCCAACCGTGGCTCAGAGCAGTACCACTCAATGAACTCACGAATCGCATGATCGTAAGAGCGTTGTGAACTTGGTGATGGAAGGCTGTTCAACACGGCCGATTTTGAATGCTCAAGATCTGGCAGTCTCAGAATAGATTTTGGATGTCCTGTGCGCTTGTTTTTGGGCATGGGCGCATTCTGCATCCGATTGCTAAGCGCGTTTATCGGTACTTATGTGTCCTCGACCCGTTCGGGTAGTCTTGGGGTGGAGAAGTCACTTAAGCTTTACAAGAGGACTCAATCATGACGAATAGAGAAGCCGGAATCAATGTAGTCCGCGAAATGATGGGCGACCAGGCGGCCGCAAAACTCAGCGCTTCCGCTGACTCAAACACCTTCGGTGCCCCGGTCGCTGCCTACGCGGTCGACCAGGTCTTTGCGGATATCTGGACTCGTCCCGGTCTGGACAGGCGCTCCCGCAGCCTAGTTTCGATGTCCGTCATGATTGCCATGCGTCAGCCCCATGAATTCGCCATCCACATGGGGGCCGGGCTCAATAACGGCCTCACATTGAAAGAAATCGAGGAAGTTCTCATCCAGGCGCTGCCATACGTTGGCTATCCTGCC
>DATAXY010000042.1:0-52488 GCA_036272835.1 Bryobacteraceae bacterium | reverse complement strand
GTGAATCACTTGCCCCGGAGAAGATTGCCGAATGTAGACGATGGCGCGCCGCTTCAAATGATCGGGCGATACTTTCGGATTCATCGCCGATCTCCTTCATCAGACTGAGTGGGCTCGACAATGGCCGCGTTCAACAGTAGGTCGGCCAGGGCGATGGCGAGTTCCCGCTGCTTGTCTTTTGGCAATTGCATCGGTTCACTCTTACAAAACTGCAGGTTCATCTGCATCGTCAATGGCGGTTCTTTGGGTATCATTCGCACGCTCCTTTAGCAGTGGTTCCAGTGATGCTTTATCGCGTTTTGCGCCCGAACGCAATCTGTCAAGCAATGTGTGCAACTCGGCGAGCGCTGCGGCAGAAGCTAGCGGTGTGCCAACAGTGACTTCAGAAGCTTTTGCGGAATCGGCGATCCACGATGGGAATCCGCCGATGGTCCCATCTGGCAACTCGAAGAAGATGTAATCTCCATGAGGAAACTTCACCCGTCGCTGCACGCGGAGACTCTGTCCAAAAAGTGGATGGAACTGATAGTGAACCTTGATAATTTCGGGTCCATGGGCATTATGTTTCTGGCTCGGCGGGCACGGGTAAGACCCATCTGGTCGGAAGAGTTCGCCGATGGTTGGAAAAACAACCCGGGAATCTATTTGTGTTTGTTCGGATGGAAACCTCTCCAGCCGGTATCTGGAGGCATTTACGCCGGAACCTGGCAATTGCACTGCTGCGCGAGAATGCGGACGGTGTTCGGACCATGGACATGCTTCTTAAAGACCGCAGGAACAATTTAGAAATGCTTGAGAATCGCGACTTAAGCGTTGTCCTGGAGCATTTGCTGGAAGGACGGCACGTACGCGATTCCGCGGCATGGCTGCGCGGTGAGGGGCTTCCGGACGAGGTTCTGACATCTTTGCGCTTATCCGCTCCAGCGCCGGATGACGAACCGGAAGTGACTTCCCGCCACATTGCGATGGCTATTTGCGAGCTAATCCGCCCTTGTATTGCGGTGTTCTGCATGGATCAGATTGAAGCGGTGATGAGCTCGCCTGGTGATCGAGACGGACCGCATGCATTTGGCCGGGTGGTTTCTTGCCTGGTCGATGAAGCTCGCAATGCCGCCGTCATTTGCTGTGAGCAGATTAGCTTTATCAATCTTATGGAGCAGATTCTTGACAACGCCGCAAAATCGAGAGTGTTCGGCCGGCGCGCAGCAATTCGCCCGCTCTCCTGGGATCAAGCACAACATCTAATCGGCGCGCGTCTCGATACAATACCGGAACTAGCCGTCGAGAGGAGTCTACACGGCGGCTGCTGGCCGCTAGCGGCAGAGCAAATTAAGAGTGTCTTCGTCGACAATGCCGCTCCGGCACGACAAATACTTACACGTTGCAAAGATCTATTCGATCTGTGGTCCGGCAAGAAGGCCGAAAGGGTTCAGCCCCTCGATACCGCTCTGCAAGCTATGCTGGATGAGCGCTTCACAAAAAGAGATCCCGCCGAAACAGAAGAGATTCTTCGAAATGGCCTGCCATTATTGGCCCGTTCCGCCGGCCTAAAGTACTCTGTTCCCGGCAGTCGCTCGCCGCTCGACTTCGCTATCGGCGACGGCCAAATTGCAATCGCGATCTGCAACGAAGCCAATACGCGCTCGCTGGCCCATCATCTCAGGAAAATCTCTGAAGCGCGGAAGCAGCAAGCAGCGAACCCTCCGCTGCTGATGCTGCGGGATGCGCGTTTGCCCATCTCGCGTACCGCCAAAGCGTCCAACCAACGCGTTGCCAGCCTCCAGGAACAGGGTGGCCGCATGGTGACTGTTTCGCAGGAGGCGGTAGAGGCTCTAGCAGCCTTGCGCCGGCTGCTTGCGGACGCTGAAAGCGGCGATCTGACGCATCATGGCGAACCGGTTAGGGCTGAGACCGTGGAACGGTGGATTGCCGGGCATCTGCCGCCCGCGCTCGATCAATTGGTTTCGGAGTTCGCACGGCCTTCGCCGGCCAAACCCGATCTCGCGCCCAAATTGGCAGCGTTGCTGGCAGAAAGGAAGATGATCAAACTGGAAGATGCTGCTCGCAGTCTGGAGGTGACGCCTGGCGAGGTGGAAGAGTGTAGCCGTCGTGATCCGAGGCAGTTTGGCTTTCTTGGGGGCAGTATGCCAGCGCTATTTCAACCCGTTACCGCCGCGGAAGACCGCTGAAGAGGATTGTTTTGTGGCTCAGCTATCGATCTCCGACATTCGCCGTGAACTATTGCGAACGGCGGGTGATTACGATGCCTCAGGCTCGCGGTCAAGTGCGCCTGCCGGCACATTGTTTCACGAAGTGCTCGCTGGATTAATGGGACCAAATGGCTGGCAGGCGGCGTTGGAACCGGGTGAATTGGCGGATTCGGACAGGCTGGCCAAATATGCCTACGATAACCTGCTGGGGCCGCGATTGACTGAGATGCAGGCGAGCCTGCGTGAAAGCGGCGCGGAGGCGATGTTTCTGTGGGAAGCGGTGAGAGCAACATGCGATTGGCTTAGCAGTCTTCTAACCGCAGCCGAGCAACACGGGATTATTCGTTACAACCATCAAAAGCGAACCTGGTTCGGAGCCGAACATCTTTGCCAGCCGGAATTGGAGTTGGAATGGGAAGTGAAGGAGCCGCATTGGACTGCTCCCGTGCGAGTTTTCGGCGTGGCCGATGCGCTTTGGAAAAATCCGGAGTCCGGACATTGGTGCGTCCTCGAATACAAACTTGGCAGGCCGCGACCGGAAGCGGATCTGGCCCAGGCGTGCCTTTATCACTGCGCTCTTGCCTCCCGTGGGATGACCAACGGAGATGGCGCGCTCGCGGTAATCACATTTGGACCTGAACTGAAAGAGCGATTCTACCGAAGCGCTGAATTATCCGAATGCCAGGCTGCTCTGCGGGCTTTAATCGGGCGGATGGCTAACGTCTTGCCGCAAGCGTCGCCCAAGCCGGCACCTGCGGTCAATGAATCCCACCAAGCTCTGGGCAAGCAGCTTGTGCGGGTACTGCAGCAATATGGCGTGCCTGTTGAATGGAAGGGAGAAGTTACTGCGGGCCCGTCTTTTTTGCGCTACTTCGTCCTGCCCGGCCGCCAGACCAGGCTCCGGCAAGTGAAGGACAAAGCGGAAGATCTGGGCATGCAATTGCATCTCAAGAACGAGCCGATGATTCACAACAGCGACGGCCGTCTAGTGATCGACATTGCCAGGCCGGACCCGCAGGTTGTAACTTTCAGTTCCATTCTTGACCAGCTTCCAAAGCCCGATGAGCGTGGCTGCTCCCAAGCTCCCCTCGGTGTCGATCTAAATGGCCGGCTGCAATTTGTTGATCTGGCCTCCTCTAATAACCCACATCTATTGGTGGCGGGCACGTCCGGCAGCGGGAAAACCGCGTGGCTGACTTGCGCCCTCGCCGGTTTGATGTTTTCGAATACGCCAGAGACACTGCGATTGGTGCTTATCGATCCCAAGCGGACTGCGTTCGCGGAACTGAAGGGATCTCCCTACCTTCACGGTTCGAACGGGCTCGTCTATCCGCAAGAGCATTCCGTGATCGAAGTGCTCGATTCGCTGATCGAGGAGATGGAGCGGCGTTACCAGTTATTCGAGCAAAACCTGGTTATCGACCTCCCTGAATACCAGGCTAAAACCGGGAAGGTGCTGCCGAGAATCGTTTGTGTCTGCGACGAATACGCCGACCTGCTCATAGATCGAGCTGCCACCAAAAATGTGGCGGCTGCCATCGGCCGCCTGGGCGCCAAAGCCCGCGCCGCCGGAATCCACCTGATCATCGCCACGCAATATCCGGACAGAAAAACGGTGGAGGGCGCGCTCAAAATGAATTTAGGCGGGCGGGTTTGTCTGCGTGTGTCGAATCACCATCAGTCGAATATGATCATCAACCAATCGGGCGCTGAACGGCTGTTGGGCAACGGCGACTTATTCTTTTTGAGCATTGGCGATCCCGTGCGGCTGCAAGCGCCCTTCCTGCCAGCCGAGGAGCGGGCGCGTTTCTATTAAAGAAACTCCGTTCTCCAAAAAGTTTTTAAGTTCGCTGGCTTTCATCTCCAAGCGGTATCGGCCGACCGGGAGATTGGGTTTACACCACCCGTGCAACAGCCGGAATCCGCCGAACTGCCATCGCCGCGATCCAACTCATGCCAAGCGCGCCCACGAACACAATCGCGCCCTTGGCAACCGCCGGAAGCGATGCTGGGAGAAGCGAATATTGTAGCCAGCTTACAAATGGGTAGTGCACAAGGTAGATCGCGTATGAGTTGTCAGCGAGGCTATCGAATAGCCGCGACCTCGATTGCGCGAAACGGATAAATAGCGCCAGAAATGCAAAGCACGAGGCCGCACACGAGAGAACAAATCCGGCGTCCCTGGCAACAGCCCACCCTTGCGATTTAATGTGCGACGTGACGCCGATGATGGTAACCACGCATGCAACTCCAAAGAAAACCAGGGCCGCCGTTGCCCACACCGGCCAGCGCCGCGCAAGCTTTCCGCCAAGCGCCAGCAGCCCCCTATCGATGCCCAGCGCTCCGATACCAACAGCAATCAGGAAGTATGCCAGGTAATGAAAAATTCGGCTGGTCTGGAACGTAAACGGTCCGAACGCCCACCAGTCCATCGGGGTAACAGCCAGCGCCATCGGAATGTAAGTAATCGCAGAGATCGCGGCCAGCAGTAGGAAGAACGCTGCGGGCCTGGCGGCTGCACCCGACATCATCCGGCCGAGCGTCGCTCCCCAACGTGGCGCCATGACAAACAAAAGCGCCGCAATGCAATCGAAAGCGAGCAGCACCCAGACGAACCAAGCCGGTCCGGCCGGCCACGTTCCCAATGAGAGCCATTGATGCCAGAATCCAGTGAAACCAGCATGGCCGGAAGTCTGCAAGTAGGTGGGGTAATACGCGAGAGGCGCGACGATGGCGGCCGCCACCAGGAATGGGACGCCCAGCCTCAATAGCCTGCCCCGTAGGAACTTCGCGCTTCCCTTCGCCTGCAAGCTGTGCCAGACAAATAGCCCTGAGAGGAAAAACATGAGCGACATGAAAAAGATGTCGTTGAAGCCGGCAAACAGAGAGAAGCCGGTCCAGCGTTGCGGATCAACAATCGGAAATGCCTGCCACCAGCGCGGCTGCGGAAGCAAGGATACCGGTGGTGGCGGAGCAAACGGGTGATATGCAAGCACCGCATGGTGAGCAACTACCAACGCGACGATGAATCCGCGCAAGTATCCGATGCCATAGTTGTAATTCGTTGTGCGAACAGCCGGGACGGCGGTTGCACGCAACGGTTTCGATGTGATCATTCCGATTTCCTATAATTCTCACTCTGACGCCCGGCGCTTCGCTTTGCAAAGATCATTTTGACCAAGTGGACAAATGGCGGGACGAACCGCCCTGCGACTTCCGGCGTTCCAGAATCAGAACGGATTCGCGGCCAACGCTTTTAGTTTCTCGTTGTACATTCGCCCCGATTGCAAACGAACACCATTGGAGAGCGTGATCACGTATTCGCCATGCATAATCGGCTGCAGCTCTCTAATCCGCGTCACGTTAACGATTACAGACCGGTGGATGCGCAGAAATAACTCGGGATCGAGTTGTTTCTCGAGTGCATTCATGGTGACGTGAAGCAGATGTTCCGCGCGGCCGGCATGAATCTGGACATAATTCTCCGCGGCTTCGATCCAATCGATGTCCTCAATATCGACAAATAGAGTCTTGCCGGCGGAACGCACCGCAAGACGCTTAAGAGCGCGCCGAGGCGCCGCGAGGGTTTCAAGTAGCGACAGTATTTGAAGGTTTGCCCCATTGGCGGGCCTCGACGTCAACGACGATTTTGCCCGCGTCAGCGCTTTGACAAATCTCTCTTCGGTGACCGGTTTCAGCAGATAATCGACTGCATTGATCTCAAACGCCTGAATCGCATATTTATCGTGAGCGGTGACGAATATGACTGCAGGCATCTGTTCCGCTCCCACCTCTCGCAATACGGCGAACCCGTCCATTTCCGGCATCTGTACGTCCAGGAACACCAGGTCGGGGCATGAGCGAAGAACAATTTCTACCGCCTCCCTCCCATTTCTCGCTTCGTGAATGGCGGAGACATCAGGATCGCGCGCGAGCAGCACTCGCAAGCCGGCGCGGGCCAGCGGTTCGTCATCAACCAATAACGTTGTGAACTGCACGCGTCTCCATCGAATCGGTTTCCGAGGCGAGCGTGGTCACGCGGTAAGGCAGAATCACCGTCGCAACGACGCCGCGATAGTCGTCATTCCGGAGCGAAAAGCTCGCTGCATCTCCGTAAAGCTGGGCGAGGCGGGCTCGCGTGTTCCGTAAACCAATCCCGCTGGTGTGCCCCCCACTCGCGGGACCTAATCCGGGACCGTCGTCCTGAACCTGCATCTCAAGTGTCCCCTCCACTCGACGAGCGCTGATGCGAATTTTACCGGCAGATGAACTGCCGCCAATTCCATGACGGATCGCGTTTTCGACGATCGGCTGCAGAACCATGTGGGGCACGGAGGCGTCGAACACCTCAGGGTCCATGGCGATTTCCACTCGCAGCCGATCCTGAAAGCGCACTTGCTCGATAGAAAGATACAGTTGAAGATACTCCAATTCGCGGCGCAGCGGAATTTCCTGTGTGTCCACATCCTCCAGTACACAACGCAGAAGGTCGCTCAAACGGCCGAGCATTTCTTCGGCATCCCGGCTCTTCCGCTGCCGCACCAGCACCATTATTGTGTTCAGTGTGTTGAACAAAAAGTGCGGCTGGAGCTGCATCTTCAAAGCGCTCAGATGCGCCCTTGTAAGCTGGCCTTCCAATTGGGAAGAACGGAGTTCCAGGCGCAGCGCAGCCTGCTTGCCTTCGATATATCTGCTGTACCAGCCGAATCCAAACTGAACCGCGAGAATCATCCAATACATTAAAAACGCCTGATGAAAACCGATAACCAAGAGGAATATCAACGTCGCGGCGAAACTAGTCATGATCGTCGGAAAGACGCCGATAGCGCGGAGAATCGCGCTCTCCGTTGCAAGTTCAACGATCGCTATAGCCAAGCCCAAGGCAATGTGGATCATCGCCCTGCGGAACCAGTACTGTCGCGCGAGAGGGAAGCGGCGACCCAGCCAGAGCACGGCCGGCGTAAGCAGGAACCAAACGTAAACGCCCACCATCCATGAGGTCAGATGGTGCCACCAGGGGTTGGGATCATTCGTAACAACTTTTTGCACGATTCCCTGGCTAAACATGAACAGCCCGAGAGCGGTCCAGACGAAGAAGTAAGCCGCGTACCGTCGCAGGATCGGTTTGAGTTCAGTTTGCATCGTCGGATTCCTATGGCGCGTGCGGGCTAAACCAGTAGCCTATCGTAGGTTGGTCTAACTCCGGTGGGCGAATTTGACGAACCGGCCCGTCATTGTGGCGAACTGCCCGAATCGGCGGTTCCAATGCCCTCAGAGATAACTCAACCACCAGTCGCGCCTGCGCCTCTTGACATTCGCGAACCACAGACACAGCGGATACATGAGAACGACCACCGCAATCCATACCCAGTAGACCGTCCCGAGACTGTAGCCGAAACCAGGTGGATACAGTTTCACCGAGCCACCCATCGATGGCAGCGGCGTCAGCATGAATCCGGCATGGCCGTAGCGCACGAGGGCAAACAAGACGGCCAGTCCATGAATCACGTACAAGTGGATCAGAAAGTAGAACAGAGGAACTCTGCCGAAGATGATCAGTGGGTTCCTCGCCGAAAACGGAATCTTCTCGAATAATGCCAGAAGCAGAATGGCCGGCCCAAGAGTCATCAGGAGGAAATCCAGCGACGGCGGATACTTTGTGACCTTCAGGAACGAGAGCACCACCATTCCCGGTGCCTTGCTTGACCAGGGCTGCGGGTCGCCATAGACATTTAGCCCGCGAATGATCAAGAATGCGATGGTCGCTCCGAGCCCGATGCGAATCATCCAGCGGCGGCGGCGCTCCGGATCTAGCAGTAAGATCTCACCGAAACAAAAACCGGCCGCCATGACGGCAAACCAGGGAACCAGCGGGTACGCGAATACGACGAAGACCCCGCCCAGCCGTACTGCGCCTGACTGATGGAGTACGTTCCACAACCCGGCGAATGCACCAAGTTGCGATGCATTCACCGAATCGGCGAGATTGTGCAAGGCGATCACGGTCAGGCTCAGAACCGCTAATGCGCCGGTCGGCAGATAGACCAGAAATCCGAGGATGATCATGGAACAGCCGAGCGCCCATAATACCGTGAGCAGCAGAGGGCCGGCGCCGAAGGTGAAAGCCACGCGAAGAACCGTCATCTCAAGAAGCACCAGCCAAATGCCCCGAGTCCAGAGAAAACGAGACAATTCCAACTTCGTTCGCCCTTGCTTCCACCATAGAAAAGCGCCTATGCCGGCGGTAAACATAAACGTGGGGGCGCAGAAGTGCGTGATCCAACGTGTGAAGAACAGCGCAGGCGTGGTGCGCGTCAGGTCGTCGGGCAGAAAATACATCGCGCTCGAATTAAAGAAGTCGCGGATATGATCCAGCGCCATCAGGATCATTACCATTCCCCGCAGCGCGTCGACGGAGCTCAACCGCCGGTTCGAAATTGCTTCAATCTTCCGCGAACCGCTGTCTTTCGGAGTGGTGTACAATCGCCGGAGTACCACCATCGTCTAAATAGATTGTATACAGACTCGGAGGGAGTTGAGTAGATGGCAAAGGCAGATGCAGAGAAGTTTCTTCACGCGGTTGACACCGACCCCGCGTTGCGCCAGCGTGTCGGGTCCATGCAACACATTGTGGAGTTGGGCAAGGAACACGGGCTGAAATTCACCAACGAAGAGTTGCGACACGTTCTCGAAGAAAAATGGGGTAAGCCTGAGCAGCGCGGAGCGCATCCCGATCCCTATACTTGCTGCTGCTTCTCTGAGCCGCCCGGATTCTGAAGGCTTTGCGTTTAGCAGCACGAAAAATCGCGTCTGCGGTTAGTCCGATCGACGATAATTGAGTATCGGATGACCGGTGAATTTATTGGGCGCTACGCCCTGCTTCCCAAGATCGGGCAGGGCGGCATGGGTGAAGTATATCTGGCGCAGGACACAGTCCTTGAGCGCAAGGTCGCTATCAAACTGCTTTCAAACGTCGACGAGGCCGATCCCGTTGCCAGGCGCCGTTTTCTTCGAGAAGCCAAAGCCGCGGCTTCTCTCGACCATCCGTTTATTTGCAAAGTCTACGAAGCCGGCGAATTCCAAGGTCGAGTGTTCATCGCCATGGAATTCGTCGATGGCGAGACTCTGGAAGCGCGGCTCATGCGAGAGCGCCCGCGCATAGGCGAAGCCATTCACATCTTCAAGGAAATTGCCGAAGCGCTTTCGACCGCGCACCTGTCTGGCCTGATCCATCGGGATCTCAAACCCTCCAATATCATGATCGGGGCCAGCGGCCACGTAAAAGTCCTCGACTTCGGACTGGCGCAGCGGATCCTGAATTCTGCCGATCAAACGCTCACCGCTGGCAGCATGATGGCGGGGACTCTGGCCTATATGTCCCCTGAGCAAGTCTCCGGTAAATTACTCGATCAGCGCAGCGACATCTTTTCCTTAGGCGTGATTTGGTACGAGATGTTGACCGGCATGCACCCCTTCCGCCGGCCAACTCCTTTGCAGACGGCCATGGCGATCCTTAACGAAGAGCCCACGCCGGCGAATCACTATCTCTCCGGCGTTCCGTCCAACGTGCATCTGGCCCTCTCGCGCATGCTGACCAAAACGGTGGAGGATCGCTATGCCCATGTAGACGAAATTCTGCAGGACCTTCGCGAGGAGAACGCGCTTACCGTTACTCCCTCCGAGCACGCGCGCTCCGGTCTGGTGTCGATCGCGGTTTTGCCGTTCGTGAACATGACTTCCGATCCTGAGCAGGAGTATTTTAGCGATGGCATGACGGAAGACATCATCCGGGAAGTATCGCGCATTCCCGGCGTAAAAGTCTTAGCCCGTACGTCGATTATGCGATTTAGGAATTCGCAGAAAGAGACCGCACAGATAGGGCAAGAGCTGGGCGTGACAAACCTGTTGGAGGGAAGCGTCCGCCGATCCGGAAACCGGGTACGGATTTCAACCGCTCTGGTTGACGTGGAAACCACCATGCAAACGTGGTCCGACGTCTATGATCGCGATCTAACCGACGTCCTTAAAATTCAGAGCGAGGTCTCCAGCCAGATTGCCAACGCCTTGAGCATGACTCTGACCAACACCCCGTCGCGCAGCGCCCGGCAGAGGGCGTTCAATATCGACGCCTACCAGTCTTATTTAAAGGGGATGTACCTGCTGAACAAGCTGGCGCCGGACTCGGTGGAAAAGAGCATCCGCTTTTTCGAAGAAGCCTTAACCTTCGACGCCGCCGACGCGCGTGCCTATGCCGGCATTTCGTATGCCAACTGCATGTTGGGGCACTTCGATTTCGTCCCTCCGCGGATCGCCTTCCCGCGCGCCAAGGCAGCCGCCCTGCGCGCCTTTGAACTGGACCCCCGGTTGGTGGAAACGCACATCTGCATGGGCCTAACGCAGATGTTCCACGACTGGGACTGGGCCGGGGCCAAAACCAGCTTTCGCCAGGCGTTGGCCCTGAATGCCAACAGCGCCGACGCCCACCTCTACTACAGTTGGTGCCTGCTGATGACGCAGGAGATCGAGATCGCCGTCGAAGAAGCTCGCCACGCTCTCGATCTCGATCCGTTATCGCCTACAGCCCGAACGAACCTCGCCCATTGTTTGGCCGATGCCGGGCAGTTTGAAGAGTCCATGGCTCTCTCGCTCAGAACTATTGAACTCGATCCATATTACGGACCCGCCTACGTAATCCTCGGCTTCGCTCTGCTCGGCGCCGGCCATCGGGAGCAGGCTTTTGAGTACCTGGAGAGATGGTCGTGGCGCAAAACCATCAAAGGTCTCTCTTACGGCTTTGCCGGCAGAAAACAGGAAGCTCTTGCGACAATTGACGAATTGCTGAGTCCGGATTCTCAAGAGCCTGTTCGTCCCTCCGAAATCGGTCTGATCTACTTCATGGCGGGAGATCTCGACAGCGCGCGAGTATGGTTCGATCGCGCCTTTGAGGAGCACGACTACATGTTGCTGCTTCACACCTGCGGCCGATGGCTGCCAAACCGCGAGCATGAACTCTTGACCTCTCAACTAGAGAGGATGGGCATCGTTTGACCACAGCCGGCTTCTACGCGGACGTCGCGGACCGCATCCCAGCGGGCAGCCTGCCCTTCATGAATTATGGTTACGCCGGGCCAGATGAAGATTATAGTTGGCTGCAGCCCGGAGACGAACCCTACCGCTATAACTTAAACCTGGTTCGCCTTGTCCTGAAAGGTGTGCCCCTCGACGAAGCAACGGTACTCGAATGTGGTTCGGGACGCGGGGGAAATTGTCTCTACATCGAGAGATATGCTGATGCCGGCGCCGTCTATGGCATGGACGTCTGCGAGCCGCACGTCCACCTCTGCGATGGTCTATTCAGCCGCGCTCGATTCCTTTGCGGAGATGCCGCGAAAATGCCGTTCGCGTCCGATGCCTTCGATGTTTTGCTAAACCTCGAGTCTTCGCACTGCTATCCGGATTTCGAATCGTTTCTTACCGAGGTGTGGCGTGTTCTCAAGCCTGGCGGATTATTCGCTTACGCCGACTTTTGGGGATTGAGCATCTTTGACTACGACTGGACCGCGCGCCAGCTTGCTTTGGACCGTTGCGGCCTGATATTACTGCGGGATGAGGATGTGACCGAAGGCGTGTTCCGTGCTTTGCAGCGGGAAGATGGACTATCCAGTACGGTCCGCGCTTTGGCGAACACTGTAAATGCCAATTTAGTCGAGGCGATTCTTAGGGCAAATGAAGCTATGCGCCTGACTCTGGCGAGCCGGCAGTGCTGTTATAAAGTGATGCTGATGAGAAAGCCGTTGAATGCCTGAACCTGCGAAACAGAAACAGGAGCCGGAACTGACCGGCGCCCTGGAGCAACTGCTGCTTCAAGAGCCTGCTTCGCGCCAGTACTTGAGCATCGAAGAGTTCCTGCACCGGCACGGAGCGCTTGCCTATGGCGGGGAACAGGAATTAGAAGCTAAGCCGGCCTCTGCACATACGCATCGCATGCACGTAAGGCATTTGGACGTCAACGGCGATAGAAGGGAAATGGAGGCCGTGGATGTCGCCCGTCACTATCTTTTCCCCGAACCCGCCGATTTGAGGGGCCAGTGCATTGGCCTCTTAGAACTCGGTGGCGGATTTCATGAATCTGATGTAGAGACCTATTGGAAGGCGTGTCATTTGCCTCGCCCGGACCTGAGCATAGTTACCGGGCGCAACCGCCCCGCGCCTTCCGATGCCATCGCAGACTACATTGCCGGCAAATCCGAGGATGCGCAGGCGCGTTGGACGGTTGAAGTAACGCTCGATATACAACTCGCCTCCGCCTTCGCACCGGGAGCGCGGTTGGCCGTCTATTTCGCCCCCGATTCGGATGAAGGCCAGTATCAGGCGCTTTTAGCTGCCCTTACCGATACGGTGAATCGGCCCTCAGTGATCTCCATTAGTTTCGGCGGACCCGAGCACACAGTCAGCGAAAAATGGAGCCGCCGGATCAACCGCCTGCTGCAGGCCGCGGCGCTAATGGGTGTAACCGTCTGCGCAGCCTCGGGCGATCTGACATTTAGCAACGAAACCAAAGACTATATCCCGCCCGGTCACAATCCCAAGACTGTGTCCTTCCCCGGATCGAGCCCCTACGTTCTCTCTTGCGGTGGCAGCCATTTGCCACTGGACGAGCGGGAGTCCGTCTGGTATGAGCCTTTCCGTGGATTCCAATGTTCCACCGTGGGCGGTGTTAGCTCCTTGTGGGAAGAACCAAAATGGCAATCAGGCGCTGGGATTCGTGACAAAGTGGGCGGCCTCACAGGGCGCGGCGTTCCCGACGTCGCGGGCAAAGCGGACCTCGCCGGCGGCTATCGCCTGTTTGCCGGCGGCAAAGACATCAGCATGGGCGGCACCAGCGCATCTGCTCCCATGTGGGCGGCTCTGATCGCAAATTTGAACGCCCAGTTAAAGACCAGGCTTGGTCTCGTGACGCCGCTGTTCTATAGCGATGTGCTGGGCGGCTCCACGCACCAGATTCATCACGGTACTAATGGAGTCTGGGAAGCTGGGCCCGGCTGGAACCCGTGCACCGGTTTGGGCAGTCCCAAAGGCACTCATCTCCTGAAGGCGCTTCAGGAGGTCTATCCGCAGGCTCTTAGAGCCGGTTAGCTGCGGTCACTCGATCTCGGTACACTGAAAGTTCGGCTATGACAACTGCTACGCAAACGACCAATCCGATTGCGATTGGCGGCATTGTGGCGATGAGCGCCGCCGCAAGCGGCTTTCTCATTTGGCTGCTGTATTTTCACCACGCTTCCCCGGATTACACCGGAAAACTGATGTTTCTGCCGGCGCTGAATTCGGTCTTGAACGGCATGAGCGCGATCATGCTGGTGACTGGGTTGGCGCTGATCAAGAGGAAAAACTGGCGCGCCCACAAGCGCGCTATGCTGACCGCGTTTGTCTTTTCCAGCCTATTCCTGGTCAGTTATATTGTTCACCATGCCTTGCATGGCGATACGCTGTTCCCGCACATCGGCACGATACGAACTGTCTATCTATCGCTGCTCGCATCGCATATTTTGCTATCGATCATCGCGTTGCCCTTTGTGTTGATCACGTTCTTCCTCGCTTTGACGGGGCGCTTCCGCCAGCATAAGAAAATAGCGAAGTTCACGTTTCCGATCTGGCTCTATGTGTCGGTGACCGGGGTGATCGTGTACGCAATGCTGAGCCATTACGTTCATTAGGAGCCCAAAGGCCAGGGCCACGCGCCGCCAGACGGCAAAGGAACTCGCTAGGCATTTGGGCGGCGCGGCGGGGCTCCTGTACTCCCAAATCTTGCACGATATCGTGCGCCACGCCGATCACTTGAAACACTTGCTTGCCCAGGCGATAATCGAACGTTTCAGGGACCAAGCCGACAAGGCCTGCGACGGCCTCGTTGTCAATTTCAATGCGGCGGCCCACGAGATTCGTCACCTCCGGATATCGGCGTGCTGGGGCTTCGGTTACGATAACGCCCAGGCATCGGGAGATTCGTCCCGGGTGTCGAAGCCGGCCTCTACTCCCAAACTCGATTGGCAACCTATATCGAATGATATATATGCACTGATATAAATCGCAAGATATACTTCCCAGACGAATCAGGCGCGGGCAACGCGGCGGTGGACGTTTCTTCGGGACGGATTGCCAGTTACCTACGCGTAAACTGGCTCCGTCTCTTCGGCTGCCGTAAAGTAGGCGCAATCGGGATGGTGAAAGACCAGCGCGCTAACACTAGCTTCGGGGTCCATCATGAAGCCCTCTGTCAATTGGACTCCGATGTCTTCCGGCCGCAGTAGCCGCCAGAGTTTAGCCTGGTCTTCGAGATTCGGGCAAGCGGCGTAGCCGAAGCTATAGCGCTTGCCGTGATAACGCGAGGAAAAACGATCCTGCATTGTGGTCGCCGGCGAATCCGGGAAGCCCCAATCTTCGCGAATCCGGCGATGCAGCCATTCTGCGCAGCCCTCGGCGGTCTCAATTGCCAGTGCCTGCAGTCCATGGGCCTTCAGATATTCGCCGCGCGCCTTCGCTTCTTCGGCATACGCGCGGATGCCTTCGCCTGCCGAGGCGACAAACATCGCGATCTGGTCGCGCCGGCCGTCTTGCGGGTCCATCACATAGTCGCTCAGACACAGGCCGTCTGATTTGGCTTGGCGCCCAAAAAGCAGGGTCTCGATCGGAGCATCGCCGCCGGGCTCGAATAAACGGATCGCGTTGCCGTCGCGTTCGGCTTCGAGAAACCGCCACACCGCCCGGACCTTCAAAAACTTCGCCGCTTCGCCTTTCAATTCTTCTACGCTGTGGAACAATTCCAGAGCTTTTGGATCGCGTTCGGCCAATAGCTTTTCAAAATGTCCCTTGAAGCCAAAGTGCCGCCCATAGAGCATGAAGGGATTGATGTAGCTCCAAATCTCGTTGAGATCCGGAACTGTGCGTAATCTCCTTTCGGCATAGGGCAGCGCCGGAATCGCGATGTTCGTACGCACTTTGGGGCTGCGCCATTCGCTGCTAGGGATGATTACCGGCTCAACGGGCGCCGCTTCAACGGGCATGTCGCGGAAGATGTGCTGTGAGAGTACTTGGTCGCGCACTTGCGGGTCCATAATTTCGTTCATCAGCCGCAGGCCGGTCATGGCGTCTTTGGCGTAGAACGTTGGCGACGTATAGCTAGGTCCGATTTTCGATTTGGTGAATTTCTCCGAAAGCGCCGCCCCTCCTACTAGCAGCGGAACGTCGATCCCAGCGTCTTTCAGATCGCCCGCGGTAGTGATCATCTGTTGTGCGCTCTTGACCAGCAATCCCGAAAGCCCAATCGCATCGGGCTTGTGCTTTTGGAACGCTTTGATCAATTCTTCGGGCGGAACCTTGATGCCAAGATTTACGACTTCATAGCCGTTGTTGCTCAGGATAATCTCAACCAGATTTTTTCCGATATCGTGGACGTCGCCCTTCACGGTTGCGAGCACAATCTTTCCACGCGCGGCCGTCTCCGATTTCTGCATGAACTGTTCGAGGTGATTCACCGCGGCCTTCATCGCTTCGGCCGATTGCAGCACTTCCGCGACAATCAATTCGTTCTTGTTGAATAGCCGTCCAACCTCGGACATTCCAGCCATAAGAGGTCCGTTGATGATCTCTAACGGTCCCATTCCTTCGGCGAGCTTTAGATCGAGGTCTGGAATAAGTCCGTCCTTAGTGCCTTCGATGATGTAGTTTGCCAGGCGCTCGTCCAGCGGCAGATCGGACGTCTTCTTCTTGATGCGGCCGGTTGAACCGCGGAAATGTTCGGAAATGGCGGCAATGTGGAACTGATTGATCGCGATCTTCTCTTCGCGGCTCTGGTCCCGCCAATCGGAAGGAGCGTTAGCCAACAATGCAGCCGCCGGATGGTCTTCCGGAACCTTTTCTGGAGGAGTATTGGTCAGCAGCGCTTCCGCCAAGTGACGTTCGTGCTCGGGAATCGATGCGAACCGCTCCAGCTTTTCGGCGTTGACGATCGCCAGATCCAGACCAGCCTTCGTGCAATGGTACAGGAACACGGAATTGACCACTTCACGAGCCGATGCGGGCAGTCCGAACGAGATGTTGGAGATCCCCAGGACCGTCTTGACGTAGGGAACAGATGCCTTGATCTCGCGAATAGCTTCGATCGTTTCGACTGCGCCACCAATGTAATTCTCGTCGCCGGTCGCGCACGGAAAAACCAGCGGATCGATGATAATGTCTTCCACAGGAATGCCGAATTTGCCGGTCAACAACTCCACGGAGCGTTGCGCCACCGCCAGTTTCCGCTCGCGGGTGAACGCCTGCGCCTGGACTGGATCTTCATCGATGCAACCCACTACAAGTGCTGCTCCATAGGCTCGCGCCAGGGGGCAAATCGCTTCGAATTTCTCCTCGCCGTCCTCGAGATTCACCGAGTTGATGATGCTTTTACCCTGGCAATAGGTCAGCGACAACTCGACCGATTTCCGATCGGTCGTGTCGATCATGATCGGCGCTTTGATTTTCCGGATCAGCTTTTCGTAGAAGACCGGAATGTCCTTGATTTCTTCGCGGTCGCTCGATTGCAGACAGACATCGACGATATGGGCGCCGTTGCGCACCTGCCAGCGCGCAATCTCGGTGGCTTCTTCCCATTTCTCGGCCGCGATCATGTTCTTGAACAGACGCGATCCGATCACATTGGTGCGTTCACCAACGATCAGTGGACGATTGCTTTCGTCAGCCTCTACCAGCTCAATTCCCGAAAAATACGTCCGATGCGTGGGATGTTTCTTCGGCCTGGGCCGTTTACCCTGCACCATTTGGCTGATGGCCCGGATATGGTCCGGCCGCGTGCCGCAACATCCGCCGACGATGTTCAGCCATCCGTGGTCGACAAACTTCTCCAATTGGGCGGCTAGGCTTTGGGGTGTTTCTTTATATGATCCGTCTTCCGCATCGGGTAAACCGGCATTGGGATAACAGGAGACGTAGGTCGCGGTCAAGTTATGGATGGTGCGGATGTGATCGGTCATCAAATCCGGCCCCGTTGCGCAATTCAGGCCCAATGAGAGAAGCTGCGCGTGTGAAAGCGAAGCCCAGAACGCGTCGGCGGGTTGCCCGGCGAGCGTCGTGCCCATGGTTTCAATAGTGCCGGAGACCATTGCCGGAATGCGATAACCTCGCTCCTGGCCGATACGATCGATCGCGATCAGCGCCGCCTTCACCGTGCGCGCATCGTTGCATGTCTCGATGAGCAAAACGTCCGCCCCGCCATCAAGCAATCCCTTCGCTTGTGTGGTATACGTGCCGATCAGTTCGGCAAATGTGACACCTCCGCCGATACTGATGACCTTCGTGGTGGGGCCGATCGAACCGGCGACGAACCTGGGCTTCCCAGGCGTCGAGAATTCATCGGCTGCCTTTCGGGCTAGCCGCGCAGCCTCGGCGCTGATCTCATACGCGCGGTCCGCCAAGCCATATTCGGCCAAAACCAATGACATCGAACCGAAAGTATCGGTTTCCACCATGTCCGAGCCGGCTTCATAATAGGCTCGGTGCACGTCCAGGATGACGTCCGGGCGCATTAGCACCAGATTCTCGTTGCAGCCTTCCAGCGCGGGTCCGCCAAAATCCGCTGCCGATAGGTTGCGCTGCTGCAACATCGTTCCCATCGCACCGTCCAGCACCAGGATGCGAGTCGAGAGCGCGTCTTCGAGGGCCTGCCGGCGAATCTGCCTGTCGTCCATATCAATAAATAACTATTACTATTGTAACTTTCGGCGCGCCTTTTCCGCCCCTTGGCGACATTGAATGGGCGTGATTCCGGCCTGTTTGGAATTACGCTACGCTTGGCAGACCGGGCCTGGAGGGCCGAGCGGCCACCTCGACAGTGAAGCCTTAGGGCCGATCAGAATCACAGGAGACGAAAGTTTACTTCGACCTCGGCTTGTGTGGCCACTGGAATACCGCCCTTGCGTCCGGGAATGAATCGCCATTTCGAAACCGCTTCGACTGCCTTTTCATCCAATCCCAAGCCCAAAGGCCGGATTACTCGAATATCGCGAGGCAGGCCCTGTTCATCGACAATGATGGAAAGCAACACGGAACCCGAGAACTTCGCTTTGCGCGCCTCTTCGGAATATTCAGGCTCGACTTTCGAAACAATCTGGGGCGCCGAGACATCTCCACCGATTCGGTAAACTCCGCCGCCGGCGCCGCCACCATTTCCTGGACCATACCCAGCGCCATTTCCGGCTCCGATCCCGCTACCGTGCCCGGCGCCGAATCCGCCAATTCCCGGACCTCCGGAAAGAAGGGTGCTTGTGGCCAGCGGATCGCCATAATTGTCAGCCAGGATCTGGGGAGCACGAGCGGTAATCGCCGGAGCGACCGGCAGATTTGGCTTCACCATATGAACCAATTCTGGCATTATGAACTGCTTCGGAGCCACTTTGGGAGGCGCACCTTTGCTCGCAAGCAGAGGATTCCTCTGACCGCCTCCTCCACCGCCGCCGGCTTGTACTTTGGCCGGGGGGAGCTTGGGCTTGTAGATGGGAGCGTAGACCAGGTGAACAGCAGCCTCAAATTTCTTCTGAACAGAGGGGGATTGAAGGATTACGCACAATAGTGCAATTACTCCCGCGTAGCCGGCGGCCGATACCGCGCTCCAGCGGACTTGATGGTCCCGGTAGGCACCCCAAATTGTCCCCACTTCCAACGGCTTTGACGTGACCTCCAACGGCGGAAGCTTGGGAGGATTTAACATTTCACGAAGATTGCTGATTAGGGACTTGAACCAGGGTTCCTCGATGCTAGCTGGAAGTTGAAAGCAGGACTGCGACAAGATCGTCTGCCCCGCAGAAAAGACTCGCTCCCGTAGATACCGCGAAGGAACCGGGACGATCCACGCAGCCAGCATCGTCACGGTAACGCCTGAAGGCTAAATTTCTGGCTATCGAAAATGGATATGTCTTCATATCGCCGCGATCGGAGCTCCAACGTTGTGGCTGACTGAGAATTGTCAAGAAACAATCCTGTGTTATGTCCTCCGCCAGCTCGGCGCGGCCGACCAGTCTATAAATAAACCGGTACACGGCCTTGTGATGTTCATCAAACGCTTGTTCCGGTGTCAAATGGCTCTCTATCTAGGTATTACCGTGGGAGTGTCCAAAAGGTACGGGTAAAGGAAGTCCTGCGTGAGGTTTTAGCTAGACTTTTAATTGCCGATGCCGTACGCGCTGAACCAGGGTGTCCGGATTCATTGGGAAGAGCACGGCTCCGGGCCGCCGCTCCTGATGATCATGGGCCTTAGTTTCACGTTGGAAATGTGGCATCGTCTGGTCCCGGCGCTGGCGCAGCGCTATCGGTTGATTCTATTCGATAACCGCGGCATGGGCCGCAGCGATGTGCCGAAAGGCCGATTTTCAATTTCGCAGATGGCAACAGATGCTGTTGCGGTGATGGATGCGGCCGGCGTGCAGACGGCGCACGTACTCGGAGCGTCAATGGGCGGCATGATCGCGCAGGAATTGACGCTGCGCTTTCCGGATCGTGTCTGTACATTGCTGCTGGGGTGCACCAGCTATGGCGGTCTGATCTCGCGCTGGCCCGATTTCCGGTACCGGCCAACAAAGGCCTCGCTGTCGCAGGATCGCGTGTCCCGCGAGCGCTCCCTGAACGATCTTCTTTACGCAGACACTACGATGCGGGAGTTGATTGAGGAGGACCTCTTGATCCGGTCGAAGTGCTGTTGGACTCGCGAGGGGTTTCTGAAACAGTTCGGCGCGATCTTGTTGTGGAGCTCCTATCTCCGTCTCCCGCGTATCCATGTTCCGACGTTGGTGGTGCATGGAGACCAGGACCGGCTGGTCCCGCCTGAAAACGGCCGCGTTGTGGCGCGACGCATTCCTGGCGCACATTTTGTGTTGATCGAGAATGCTGGTCACATCATAATGACCGATCAGCCGGACCGGTGTTTGCGTGCCATTCTGGAGTTTCTCAGGGAACATGAGGGAGCCTGTCATTGAGGAGCTTCAAGCCCGATGTGGATGTCGCGATCGTGGGCGCCGGCGTGGCAGGATTGGCGGCCGCGCTAGAACTTGAAAAGGCGGGATTACGCCTGGCTATTTTCGAGGCGCGCGACCGGATCGGTGGCCGTATCCTGACGTACCACGACCCGCTTTCGCCCTTGCCCATTGAACTAGGCGCCGAGTTCGTACATGGGCGAGCACCGGAGCTTCTCGATATTGCCAAGCGCGGCCTTATCCCGCTCTGCGACGTGTCCTGGAATCCAGTGGAGCGGCGTGCAGGCGAGTGGCGCAAGGATATCGACCTGGAGTCCGAATCGGAATCGCTTATTGAGGAAGCGGTACGCTATCGCGGTCCCGATATGGCCTGGGCCGAATTTGCCGCTCAATCGAAAGCTTCGGCTTCGCAAAAGAAGAGCGCGACGCGCTTTATAGAGGGGTTCAACGCTGCTCGCGCCGATCGCATCAGCTTGCTGTCGATTCAACAGGACACGATGGCCGCCAAGGCCATCGATGACGAGCATCAGTTCCGAGTTCCGTTTGGATACGACCGGATTCCGGGTTTTCTGGCGAACCAGCTTAAGACGACGGTGCGGCTTTCGACCCCGGTTCGGCATATCGCTTGGGCGGAGGAACGAGTGGAGATAGACGGAGAACTCACGGCCAGGGCGGCTGTGGTTACTTTGCCGGTGGGCGTGCTGCAAGCCGGAAGCGTCGTGTTTGAGCCGGTTCCAGCGCCGGTGAAGGCGGCTTTGGATATTGAGTGCGGGCAGGTCTTCCGGGTGGTACTGCGGTTTGAAGAGGCGCTTTGGGAGAAGATTCCCGAGTCCGCCGATGCGGGATTCCTATTCACGGATTTAGAGCCGTTTCCGACCTGGTGGACGACTCTGCCTATCCGTGCGCCTATCATCACCGCCTGGTGCGCCGGGCCGCATGTGGATAGCCTTCCCGGTTCGCCGGAGCAGATTGCGGGGGAGGCGATGAAGGGTCTCGGACAGTTGTTGGGAGAGAAGGTCGAGGCTCACATCCGGGCCTGGTATCTGCACAACTGGCGCGACGATCCCTGGTCGAGGTGCGCATATTCGTATGCCCGCGCCGGGCGGCGGGCGGCACGCGAGGAGTTGGCTACGCCGGCCGGCGGTACCCTTTTCTTCGCGGGCGAGGCGGCGGAAACAGAGGGTCACAGCGGAACAGTGCACGGCGCGATTCGGAGCGGGCGGTGCGCGGCGGGTAAGATTCTGGGAGAGAAGCTCTTAAATGATTGATCTAACGGGCCGATGGGCTTTTTGCTTACTTATTGCGGCACTCTTTTTGCCGCCTGTAGTGATGGCACAGCAGGATGTGCTTACGTTTCATAACGACAATGCGCGGACCGGCCAGAACTTGCATGAAATGATCCTGACCCCAGCAAACGTCAATAGCACTGGCTTCGGCAAGCTCTTCACCGTGCCGATGGATGGCAAAGTGGACGCGCAGCCGTTGTATGTTTCAGGGCTTGCGATGCCGGGCAAGGGTGAACGCGAGGTGGTGTTCGCGGCGACGGAGCACGACAGCGTCTACGCCTTTGACGCTTCGAACGGCCAACTCTTGTGGAAGATCAGCGCTCTGAAACCGGGCGAAGAGCCCTCAGACATGCAGCACTGTTCGCAGGTCCAGCCGGAGATCGGGATTACGGCGACCCCGGTGATCGACCGGAGGGCCGGACCGCATGGGGCGATATATGTGGTCGCGATGAGCAAGGACGCCCGGGGCGGCTATCATCAACGACTGCACGCGCTAGATCTGACCACTGGGGCTGAGCTCTTCAAGGGACCGAAGGACATCGCCGCCCGTTTTCCCGGCACCGGGGACAACACCCACAACGGCATGGTGGTATTCGATCCCAAGCAGCATGAGGATCGGGCGGGCTTGCTGCTCGTCAACGGGGTTGTTTATACAAGCTGGAGCTCGCATTGCGATTACCGGCTGTACACGGGCTTTGTGATTGGCTACGATGAGCACACCTTGGCACAGGCGGGCGTCTTCGACTTTGCTCCCAATGGAAACGAAGCTTCGATCTGGAACAGTGGCGCGGCACCGGCGGCGGACGCAGGCGGAAACCTCTACTTTTCGGTCGCCAACGGGACCTTCGATACCAAGCTGAACGCCAGGGGTTTCCCCGATAAGGGGGATTATGGGAACGCCTTTGTCCGGCTGACGCCGGTCGGCAAAGGCGTCTCCCGGGCGCTGCACCTCTCCGACTACTGGACGATGTACAACACTGTTGACGAGTCGGACCGCGATCAGGACCTGGGCTCCGGGGGCTTGATTTTATTGCCGGTGGACCACTTAGGCGTAGGCGCCGGGAAAGACGAGCACCTGTACGTGTTCGATTCCACACATATGGGCAAGTTCAACCCGAAGGACAACAGCAATATCTATGAAGACATTCCAGGCGTGCTGCATGGGCCAGAATTTGGCGAGCTGGCGTGGTTCAATGGAGCGGTCTACGTAGGGGCCGTGAATGATGCGCTTCGTTCGTTCCGTGTAACCGGCGACAAGATATCCCGGCAAGCCAATTCGACCAGCAAGAACCTGTTTCCGTATCCGGGAACCAACCCGGTGATTTCGGCGAACGGCTCGGCTAACAGTATTCTGTGGGCCTACGACAATGGGGTGCCGGAACAGGCGCGCCCGGCGGTTCTGCGCGCCTACAGCCCCGCCGATCTAACACATGAATACTACGACAGCAACCAAGCTCCGGGTGGGCGCGATCAGTTCGGGTCAGGCAACAAGTTCATCTCGCCCACAGTTGCCGGTGGGCATGTGTTTGTTGGGACGACCCATAGCGTTGTCGCGTTCGGGTTGCTGAAACCGCAATAGCCGTATTTTTAATAATATGCGGCGTTTTTACCAAACGAACTCCGCAGCTTCAAGCCGCCAACGGACCGCTATATTGGCTATCGCCGATGAGAACTGTGCCGGCTGGACTGGGACCGAGATTTGTCAGCGCGCGCGGCGTCGCCGTGTGCCGGAGGGACAGAACCGGATTTATCCGGTTTCTCCAGCAAGAGCCTTAGGCGCGCGGAGGCCTCCCCGGTTTTGACGGTCTCAATGTCGCCATCCTTTGTGCGTTCTGTGCGGGCGTCCGTTACGGCGGTGTCTTCGGCCGGGCTCTTGGTGTCCGGGGAAGCTTCCGGGGTAACCGGCACTGGCACCACCACGGAATTCAGGTTGCGCGCGGCTCGTACCGCGGCGCGCCGGACCATGGGACTTGTGTCCCGAACGAGTTTCTGCACCTCTGGCAGTAGCTCCCGTTGGAGCGTTTGTCCGAGCAGCCAGACGCCGGTGGCGCGGAATTTCTCGACCGGATCCACGGCCATCTCGAGCATTAAGCAGATGCAACGTCGATCTCCCTGCCGATATAGTCCGAGCAATGCATTGCCGACCACCCGGTTGTCGGCATCGCCCAAGGCGGCCCAGAGCAACTGCCTCAGGTTTTCGGGAAGTCCCGGGCTCCAACAGGCTTCGAGAGCATTGGCCCGGACTCTTGCCTCAGTGTCTTCGAGGGAGGTAGCCACCCAGTCCGTTTCCTTCGTCACCTTCGCCATAAGCGTTGCGGCTCGCGACCGAACCTTTGCGTTCGGGTGTAGCAGCAATTTTCTTACAACCGGGATTTGATGAGCGCTCCGTGCGGTGATCGACAAAAGATCCAATGCCCGCATGCTGATTTGCATGTCGCCCGCCCAGCCGCGTTCCACTTCGTCGGAGGCTTGGCGAAAGAGCTTCCATTCGAAAAAAGGATCGATTCGCTTACTTCGCTCGACTAGCAAGTGCGCCTGGTCCTGGCGGAGGTGGAAGGGATTGCAAATTAAGGCGACTAGAGTTCCTTGCGCGAGTAACAGCTTTAAGAGATACACGCCGCCGGGGGTATCTATGGAATCGAGCAAGACCGCAACGGAACTTTCGAGAAAGTTGTCCGGAAACATTTCGGAATATTCCCGAATCTCGCGGGTCGCCGTCATCGGATTCTTCTCAAAATCGAGGACTGTCTTCCTCAGCTTCGCAGTCAGGAGCGTGCTGTGATTGGCAGTTGAACCAGTGATCCCCGATTCGGGCGGTGTCTGGCGAACTCTTGTGTCGTCTGTCGTGCCGGGCATGGTAGCTCTCTATCTCCCGTATCGGCCACGCAGAGGAAAGCAATAGGGGGTGCCACGTCGCGACACATATCCACGGGCCGCCGGTCCCGGTTCACCTTGGGTGCGTGCTGTCCGGCCCCGAGCGCCGGTTGGACAGTTTTCTTGGTCACGAGCGCCACTCTCCTGTAACGCTGTCTAACGAGCCCAGCCAGGATGCTATGAAAGGATCGGTAAGTACTGCGCGGCGCAACTTCCCGATCAGGCACCTTGAGCAAACTGCACATTGCAGCCAGTTTCGTCTCGTTTGCATCGGTCGATAATCACGAGACGGAATGCTCCAAGATATTCGTTTCGCCAGCCGCCAGCTTCTGAAGAGCCCGGGTTTCAGCATCGTCGCCCTGCTGACGCTGGCTCTCGCGATCGGCGCTAATACAGCAATCTTCTCAGCCGTCGACGCGGTTTTGTTGCATCCACTGCCCTATCCCGAGCCCGATCGTCTGATGTCCGTCACCGAGAGCCTCCCACACTATGGCTTGGCGAGGCTCGCGCCGTCGTTTTCCGAGTTTCTCGACTACCGCAGAATGGCCACTTGTTTCACTGAAATCGCGGCGATCACCGACGGAGACGCGACACTAACTGGTGAAGGCCAGCCCGAAGAGGTCCATGGCAAGCGCGTCAGCTCTGCTTTGTTCCCGATGCTCGGAATCAAACCGATCCTGGGCCGCCTGTTCATGGCCGATGAAGAACGATACGGGAACGATCACGTCGCGATCATTTCGGAAGGCTTGTGGAAGCGGCGCTATGGAGGAGATCGGGCCATCGTTGGAAAGAATATCCGGATCAACCAGGAGAGCTACCGCGTGGCTGCCGTGATCCCACCGATGGATGGTGATTTCAAGGCCGAGCTGTGGATGCCGTTGGCATTCCCGCCGGCCGACGTGGCGCCGGGAAGCAGTGGCCCACACAATATCGACGTGATCGGCCGGTTGAAACCCGGCATCACCATCGAGCAGGCGAGAGACGAATTTCGTCGCATCGCCTCGCGTATGGTCGAGCTGTATCCCAATCAAGACAAGAAAAGTCTTGGATTTTCGATCGACGTATACCCGCTGGCTGAAGCACAATCAGGAAATCTGAGAAAACCTCTTTGGCTGCTGGTTAGCGCGGTCGGCGCTGTGATGCTGATCGCGTGCGCCAATATTTCCAACCTTCTACTCGCCCGGGCGATGATGCGGCGCAAAGAAATCGGCATTCGTGCTGCCCTGGGCGCCGGACGCAGCCGTGTGATCCGGCAGTTGTTGACAGAGAGCCTGTTGCTTGCGATGATCGCCGGTTTGGCTGGGTTGCTTTTCGCCTTGTATGGATTGCATCTCTATGCCCAATTCGGTCCACGCGACCTGATTCGCGGACCCCAGCCGGCAATCAATGGCTGGGCGATGGCGTTTTCATTGCTCCTGTCGATGGCCACAAGCGTAATTTTCGGGCTCGCGCCCGCCATCGAGGCGTCGCACGTCGATTTGAATGACGCCCTCAAGGAAAGCTCGCGCGGATCGACTGCGGGAAGGCGGCTCCTTCGCGAATTCTTGATCGTTGTTGAAGTAGCCGCGTCGATAGTACTGCTGATTGGAGCGGGCTTGTTAGTGAGCAGCTTCGTCCGCTTGCAGCGCACTAGGACGGGGTTCCGCCCGGAAAATGTGCTGACCGCCATCATCCCTTTGCCGGTGAAGGACTACCCGCTACCGTGGCAGAGGATTGCCTTTGAGCGAGCCTTGCTCGAACGCGTGCGTGCCCTGCCCGGGGTTCGGTCTGCTGGCGCAAGTGATTTTCCACCATTCAGCGGGGGTGCCGGAAGCCACATTGAGATTATCGGTCACCCTCATAATGTGAATGAGCCGACGCGGGTGGTCTACCAGACCTCGGCTTCAGCCGGTTACCTTGGAACCTGCGGGATTCCCCTGCTCCGCGGGCGTGGCATCAATTCGTCTGACGGTCCGGATGCGCCTCCGGTTTGCGATATCGATGAAACTGTCGCCAGGAAGTTTTTCACCAATTTGGACCCCGTGGGGATGCGCGTCCGGCTTCCGATTCCGAACATAACCTGTACGGTTGCCGGTGTAGTGGGCGCTACGAAGTCTCGCAGTTTGGCAGACCCGCCGGTTCCAAGGATTTATTACTCCTCGAAGATTGCGGTTCCTCAGATCAGCCTAGTGATTAAGGCGGCACGTGATCCGCTGGCGCTGGTGGCGGCGGTGCGCCACGAAGTCACAGCACTGGACTCCAATTTGCCGCTTACTTCCGTCATGACGATGGACGAGGTCTTAGCGGACTCATTGGCCCGTCAGCGTTTCTCGATTCAACTGATGGCCGTATTCGCAGCGATCGCGGCGCTGCTTGCGGCCATTGGCATCTATGGCGTTCTCGCCTATGTCATCGACCAGCGCCGCCGCGAATTCGGTATTCGCACGGCGCTCGGCGCACGACCGGCCGATGTCGTCGCGCTGGTGGTGCTGCAGGGATCGCTGCCCGTCGGGGTCGGGCTCGTGTGCGGCGTCAGTGGCGCTTTCGCGATGACATGGTATCTGAAAAGCCTTCTCTATGAAGTCGGCACCACGGACCCACTGGTCTTTAGTACCATCTCAGGCGGCATGGTTTTGGTCGCCATCCTGGCGATGACGGTCCCGGCATACAGAGCCACTCGCGTTGACCCGCTACAAACTTTGCGGGAGGAGTAGCCTCTTCCGTTTCGTGGTAAAACGCGGGAAATCACGAAGGGCCGGCGCGAACGGCAGCCAACACCGACTCTACACTTAGCTCCGTGCGCCGCGTTCGAGGGATTGTCAAACGGAACGAGTCCTTGATCTCGAAAGTCCCTTCTCATCACATAGAGCAATTACGCTTTTTCGCTTTCGAGTCCAGCGCCGCACGCTCCGCATCGGTGAAGAGTGGCTGATACGATATTGCCCGAGCGCAAGCGAACTTGGTCTCGTTCATTGAGGACTTAATCGTGCTGCTATCCTGCGGCCAGATGAAGAAGCTGATCAACGATCCCAACCGCGTTGTGGAGGAGATGGTCGAAGGCTTGGTCACCATCTACCCCGGGTTAGCGCGGCTCGATGGCTATCAGGTACTCTTGCGTGCCGACTTCAGGCAGGTACGTGACAATCAGGTAGCGGTAATTTCCGGCGGTGGCAGCGGACACGAGCCCGCCCACGGCGGCTTCGTCGGGTCCGGAATGCTCAGCGCCGCCGTCGCGGGACAAGTTTTCACTTCGCCCTCGCCCGATTCTGTCTTCGCGGCAATTTCCGCCGTTGCAGGCGCTCGGGGAGCCTTGCTCATCGTCAAGAACTACACCGGCGACCGATTGAATTTTGGGCTTGCGGCCGAAATGGCCCATGCCCAACGTATTCCAGTCGAAATAGTCATCGTCGCCGACGATGTCGCGCTTGCCGCAACTACCGAACACGCCGGAGCCCGCGGCATCGCCGGCACGGTTTTCGTCCACAAAATAGCCGGGGCCGCTGCCGCCGAAGGCAAACCGCTAGCCGAGGTGGCTGCTCTTGCCGAAGGCGCGGCTGAATCCGTCGCCAGCATGGGCGTTTCGCTCTCCTCCGGCATTGTTCCAGCAGTTGCTAAACCCAGCTTCACTCTGGCTGAAGATGAAGTCGAACTTGGTCTCGGTATTCACGGCGAGCCGGGTGTGCGCCGCGTCGCCCTGCGCTCGGCCGACCGAATCGTCGAAGAATTGCTCGAGCCGATCCTCTCCGCTCATCGTGCTCATGCCGCCAGTCGCGTAGCCCTACTGATTAACAATCTTGGGTCTACCACTTTTATGGAACTGGCCATCATCGCCCGCCATGCGACCTCCATTCTGGCGGCACGCGGTTTCAAGGTGGAGCGCGTTTATGCCGGAACGTTCATGTCGTCGCTCGAAATGGCTGGTGTCTCGCTTTCCGTTTTGCGTCTTGATGACGAACGCTTGCGCCTGCTCGACGCGCCGACGTTTGCTCCTGCCTGGCCGGTTGCATTTCCCCAGCCGAGGATTCCCATCTCTGAACGCATCGTGGCTGTTCCGAACTCAGCCGTGCCTTCTGCCAGCCGTCGACCCGAAACGCCCTTCGGGAAGGCCACACAAGACGCGATCGAATCGGCATGTTCCGCCCTGATCCTCGCCGAGGAGCGTCTGACGGAACTCGACCGCATCGTTGGCGACGGTGATTTGGGGCTCAATATGTCGCGCGCCGCGCGGGCAGTCAAACAGGCCTTGCCAACCTATCCGCTGGACGATCCCTCGGCCGCTTTCAAGGCGCTCGCCAGATCGTTGCGCCAGCATCTTGGGGGATCGTCCGGACCGCTCTACGGCATCTTGTTTCTACGCGCCGCGACCGCGCTTGAAGACTGTGCTGTCGACGCCGCCGATGCCTGGGCGGATGCCGCTATCGACGCTTGTGAAGCTGTTTCGAAATTAGGTGGAGCGGAAGCCGGCGACCGGACGATGCTCGATGCGCTGATCCCCTTCGCGACCACGCTTCGCATGGAGATTGGCCAAGCACATTCCATCCATCAGGCGTTGCGCGCTGCCGTCGAAGCCGCCGAAACCGGCGCCGAAGCCACAGCCAATTTGCATCCCCGCCGTGGCCGATCCAGTTACATCGGGTCTCGTGCGCTAGGCACCCCCGATCCCGGAGCCATCGCCGCCGGCATCTGGTTGCGAGCCGTAGAGGCTTCGCTGACGCATGGGCTGCCCTCCTCTTGAGGGTCCTCGTTCTTCGACCGCCAGTCCTGCGCTCCATGCCAAATGTGCAGTTTCGATTATTTGATCGCTCTCAGTAGCCCTCCAGCTAACGGCCGCCCGCAGCCCGAAGTCGTACCGCGATTTCGCGATAACCGTTCGATTCCGCTGCATGAAGCGGAGTTTTCCCGTTTGAGCCCACAAGGTTCGGATCTGCTCCCCATAACAGCAAGATCGCTACCGCTTGTTCCCTCCCGAATGCCGCCGCCGCATAAAGCGGCGTTGTGCCGGAAGCCGTTTCACGCTCATTCACGTCCGACCCGCGACCGGCTAGAAGATCGACAATCCGGTTGTCGCCTTTGAGAGCCGCGTCATAGAGGGCCGTCGATCCCGATGCAAACCGCGCATTTATCGGCACTCCCGCATCGAGTAGCATTGAAACCGTATCGGCTTGACCACGGCGAACCGCTTCCTCTAACAAACGGCTCGGCAAATTTGGGTCTTTGTCATGTGCTAATAAAATGCACGCGACTTCCGGATGGTCTTCACGGACGGCATTTTCAGCGGGCGAGAAACCGGCGTGATCCTTAGTCATAACGTCTGCGCCGCGACGTAATAACAGTTGCACGACCTGAAGATGACCTTTGAATGCTGCTTCGTTCAATGGAGTCGCCCCAGTTTTCGTTTCTGGTGCATCGATTTTTGCGCCGCTATCCAAAAGCAGAGCCGATTTTTCAGACGAACCTATCCAGACAGCATCATCGAGGGCGGAACTGCCGGATTCATCGCGGGCGTTCGGGTCAGCTCCTTTTGATAAGAGAAGTCGCATCAGTTCCAGCTTGCCTGGACCAAAGGCGTCCACTGCAGCGTGTAGAGGCGTGCGACCCTGGCCATCGCGCGAATTTGGATTGGCCCCCGCATTAATCAGCTCCTGTGCGGTCGACGGATTATACTTGGCAATCGCCCGATAAAGCGCTGGAACCTGCGCCGATAAAACGGAAATCTGGGCCAACAAAAGGAACAGGGTACGCATGACGGCACGGTTCAACCCCATTCCAATATCCCACCTCACCTTGTAACACAGGCATATGATCGGATCCAGATTTGCTGTCCGTCCGCGGGATGAACATCTGGCTGCGAGCCGTAGAGCCGACGCTGACGCGGGAGCTTCTGAACTCAAAGCCGATTGTTATTTAGCCCCCTCTTGCTTCGCTACGCCTCCGCGACCACGGGGTTCCGCAGTTCGCCGATAGCGGGTATCTTGACGATGACGTCGTCGCCGGCGCGCAACAACCGCGGCGGATTGCGCACAAAACCGACACCGGCGGGCGTTCCGGTGGAGACGATGTCGCCGGGCTCAAGCGTGAAGACACTGGACAGAAACTCAATGAGCGCCGGAATATCGAAGATGAGGTTGCGTGTGTTGCCGTTTTGCAGAACCTCTCCGTTGATCTCCATGCGGACGTCGAGGGAGTGCGGGTCGGCGATCTCGTCCTTGGTCATGATCCAAGGACCCATCGGCGCGAACGTATCGAAAGTCTTGCCCATCAACCATTGCGAAGTTGCACGCTGGTAATCGCGCGAGGTTACATCGTTGACAATCGTATAGCCGAAGACATGGGTTTGCCAGTCGGCACCAGCGATGCGGCGCCCACCTTTCCCGATCACGAAAGCGAACTCCGCCTCGTAATCGGGAATCTTGACGGCCCTCGGGAGAACAATGTTATCGCCAGGTCCGATGACGGCCGTTGCGAATTTGTTGAAAATGGTGGGGATGTCCGGGATCTTGGTGCCGGTCTCGGCCGCATGGTCGCGATAATTCAGCCCTACGCAGATCAGCCGTCCCGGCCGCGGGATGGGGGCCATCAACTTAACGCCGGAAAGCGGAACGCGCGCCGTTTCGGGCGATGCAAGAACAAAGCTTTCGACACGGGCAAGTCCTGCTTCGCCGGACTCGATCACTTCCAACAGCGTTGTAAAGCCCTGTGAAGACAGATCAAGCACGGCATCGGCGCCCAAAACGACTCCCGGACGGACGCGGCCCTCGGATTGATAGGTGACTAGACGCATACGTTTCATATTGCCACGAGGCAATCTTTAAGCATGCTTAGGCTAGTTCAAAGGAAGAGCGGCCGTATGGGTCCAGAAATTTTCAATGGCAGCGATCGCGGCGAAGAACTCGTCGAGATCGGAGGGCTTTTTTACGTAACTATTCGCTCGGAGTTTGTAGGATGTTCGAATATCGTGGGCCGAATTGGAGCTGGAAAAAACCACCACAGGTATTTCCATAAACTCCGGATTCGACTTTAACCTTCGCAAGACTTCGTGTCCATTTAGTCCGGGGATATTCAGGTCCAGGATTACGAGATCGGGACGGGGCTTCCCGTGCTCGATAAAGTCGATTGCCCCCAATCCGTCCTTCACAACGTGGACGTCGAAGGCGGCGCCAATGCCATGAAGACCCTCTTTAATGAGGAATATGTCACCAGCGTTGTCCTCAACTACCAGGATGTGTATTGCTCTCGTCGAACTCATTTCGCCCCGCCACGCTTGCATCGTCTATCCAATCTGACGCCAAGAACGGACGCTTCATCTCAAAATCGAACTTACTAACCCCGAAATACTTAGCCGCTAGCTCAATATCCGGCAACGCCCCCAGGCTTAGTCATAAACTCGCCGTCATTCCGTAGACGCCAGTACGGTAAATTCCGCAGCAATTATTTTACTAGGTACTTCAAATTGCTTCGACCACTAACCATTCTCAGGCGAGCAGCCGTTCCAGCTGCGAGCCACGCACAATCAGAGTTTCATTGCGCTCCGGTCCGTTCGAAACCGAGCCGATCTCTATACCCGTTTTCTCCTCTAAAAAGCTTAGATAATCGCGGGCTTTCAGCGGTAGATCGGTCAAATCAGCCACGCCGCGCGTCGACGTGCGCCATCCCGGTAAGCATTCAAAGATCGGTTTCAACGCCTCCATTTTCCGCGTGCTGGCGGGCATTTTCGTGACTGCTTGGCCATCGACTTCATAGCCGGTACAAACGGGAATGCGATCGAGCTCGTCCAGCACGTCGAGCTTCGTGATAATCAGGCTGTCAAAGCCATTGACCTCGGCCGTGTAGCGTAGCAACGGCACATCAAACCAGCCACAACGCCGCGGGCGCCCCGTGACAGAGCCATATTCGTTACCGCGTTGCCGAATGCTTTCACCAAGTTCGGTCAAGTCTTCGGATGGAAATGGCCCCGCGCCGACGCGAGTTATATACGCTTTTGATACGCCTATAATGCCGTCGATCTTAGTTGGCGCCACACCGGTACCGGTACATGCGCCTCCGGATGCCGCGCTGGAACTAGTGACAAACGGATAGGTGCCAAAGTCGATATCGAGCATGGTCCCTTGCGCGCCCTCGAACAGAATCGATTTCCCGTCGCGAATCAAAGTGTTCAACAGGTGCGCGGTATCGCAGACCAATGGGCGGATTTGGTCTGCGAACCGCTTGTATTCTTCGAGGATCTTCTCAAAGTTGCCGGGATCGGCGATCGCGAAGGCGCTGGCGATTAGTTGTTTGTCCTCGGCTAAGGCTCGGTACTGCTGCTCAAAATCGACATCGATCAGGTCGGCAATGCGAATGCCACGCCTGGCGATCTTGTCTTCATAGCACGGGCCGATGCCCCTTGATGTCGTGCCGATTGCGACTCGATTTTCACGGCCTTCCGAGATCTTCTCAATGGTTCGATGAAACGGAAAAATGACATGCGCGCGGTTGCTGACGCGGAGTTGAGATTGCACGTCTAGACCGGCTGTTTCGAGCCCCGAGATCTCTTCCAGCAGCGCTCCAGGATCAATCACTACTCCGTTGCCGATCACCGCCAGCACGCCGGGCCGCAGAATGCCGCTGGGGATCAGCTTCAGTACGAATTTGCGGTCGCCAATATAGACGGTATGGCCGGCATTGTGGCCGCCCTGGTAGCGGGCAACGGCATGAAATTTCTCGGACAGCAGATCGACGATTTTGCCTTTACCTTCGTCGCCCCACTGCGCCCCGAGGACAATCAGATTACTCATGTTGAGGGAGGGGCATTAGACCCAAACTCACAAGTATAGCTTAGGTCTTCCAAACCCCAACAAAATCACGGGTTTGGATGAAATCGGCAGGCGCCGGAGGCACACCTCCTGTGGTACTCTGCAGTCGATGCAGTTGTGCGGAGTTTTTCTGGCTTTGGGAGAGGACGTCTTTCGTCAGTTGGTGCGCGGAATCTCGATCGGGAAGTTGAAAACATATCAGGTTTACGAGCGGTTCAAGTTGCGGACTCGTTTGACCAAGTTGAATTCGGAGGCTTTGCGCAAGGCCGTGCCGCGGTTTTGGGCGCGCATCGAGGCGGGTGAAGAAGATTTCGCGGGCGACATGGCGCAGGTCTTTCTTCTCTCCCACCTGCAGATGATCATCGACGTCTTGAATTTCCTCGGAATCCCGCATCAGGACGGCTTTTTCGATAAGGACCTGGACCCGGCGAAGTATTTGACGGGAGGCTGGCAGGGACGCACATTCGGGGAGTTCAGCGGTAAGTATCAAAGGGAAATATTGTTGTTCTACATCAATCATCTCGATTGGGAACTGAATAAGGGAGACCAGGTCTTCTTGCCCGCAGCTTGACTCTATGACTGCTTTACACTCCTTCCACGATTGCGTGAAGCGCGGCGACCTTGCGACCGTTCAGGAATCGCTCGCTGGCGATCCATCGCTTCTGAACGCGGTGAATGAAGCGGGCCAGAGCGCTGTGCTGCTTGCGAAGTACTATCGCCAGGAAGAGACTGCGACATATCTCCTCAGCCTCAATCCAAAGTTGGACTTGTTCCTGGCTTGCGCAGCCGGTCGTACGGATGTTGCGATAGCGGAGATTGACCGCGACCCTACTCTGCTGGAATCGCGAAGCGGCGACGGCTGGACACCACTTCACCTGGCCGCTTTCTTTGGACATGACGATTTGGTGGAGGCGCTGCTCGACCGCGGAGCATCCATCGAAGCGCGCTCCACCAACGCCATGAAGAATACGCCGTTGCATGCCGCGAGCGCCGGCCGGCATATTGCTACGCTCCGCCTGCTGCTCGAACACGGGGCCAACGCAAACGCCACACAAGAAGGCGGTTGGACCGCGCTCCACGCCGCCGCTCAGAATGGCGATCGCGAAACATCGGAGTTGCTGCTGGCCCATGGCGCGCATGTTCACGCGCGCGCCGGCAACAACCAGTGTGCGCTCGATCTGGCCTTGACCAAAGGGCATCACGAATTGGCGAAGTTTTTCGAGGCTTTGGGAGCATCCGAATAACAGGCGCCATGCTAGACGAGCAACTAGAAGAGCTTCGCCGCGCGACGCTGGCGGGCTTTGCGTCTGCCGGATCGCTTGAAGAATTGGAAGAGGAGCGGGTTCAGGCGCTAGGGCGCAAAGGAACACTGGCGCAAATCAGCAAAGAGTTCGGGATGATGCCGGCGGCGGACCGGGCTGCTCTGGGCAAACTGCTGAATGCGGTGAAACAAGATCTAGAGACCGCCTATGAAGATAAGAAGCGGCGTTTTGCCCAGTCGGAGTTAGAAGAGCGGCTGGCAAAGGAATGGATCGATGTCACGCTGCCCGCAGCCGGAATCCGCCCCGGGAGCTTGCATCCGGTAACGCAGGTTCAGAATGAGATTGAAGACCTGTTTACTTCGCTGGGCTTTGCGATTCTAGACGGGCCCGAAGTGGAGACCGAAGAGCACAACTTCGATGCGTTGAATATTCCACCGTCGCATCCGGCGCGCGATATGCAAGATACGTTTTGGCTCTCGAATGGTCACCTGCTGCGCACGCACACGTCGCCGGTGCAGGTTCGCGGCATGCGGCAACTAGGGCCGCCGCTGCGGATGATCGCACCCGGCCGCGTGTTCCGCAACGAGGAGGTGGATGCTTCTCACGAACACACGTTTTATCAGTTGGAAGGCATGATGATCGACCGGGAAGTCTCGGTCGCGAACCTTATTTACTTCATGAAGACGCTGCTCAGCTCTATTTTTCAGCGCGAAGCAACCATCCGGCTGCGGCCCGGCTACTTCCCGTTTGTCGAGCCGGGCTTCGAACTCGATATTCAATGCCTGATCTGCGGCGGCGTGGGATGCCCGGTTTGCAAACATAGCGGGTGGGTGGAATTGTTACCGTGCGGGCTGGTGCATCCGAACGTATTGCGCTTGAGCGATATCGATCCGGACCAGTGGAGCGGCTTTGCGTTTGGGCTGGGCCTAACCAGGCTGGCGATGATGCGCTACGGCATTGACGATATCCGCCAATTGCAGGGCGGCGATCTTCGGTTTCTCAACCAGTTCTAACGACTCAGAAATGAAGTTCTCTTACAATTGGATCGCCGAACTTGTTCCGGGGCTTTCGACTAGTCCTTCCGACTTGCAGCGCCTGATCACGATGAAGACGGCGGAGTGCGAAGGTATTGAACCGGTTGGCGCACATTTCAAAGCCGTCGTGGCGGCGCGCGTATTGACTGTGGGTCCGTTGCCAAAGGGAAAGAATCAGCGTGTGACGATCGATGCCGGGATCGACCGCCCCATTACGGTAGTCTGCGGCGCGCCGAACGTGCATTCCGGGATGATGGCAGCTTGGGTTCCGCCGGGCGTTTGGCTGAACGGCAAGGAGATTGGCAAAGCGATTATCGAGGGCGTCGAAAGCGAAGGGATGCTTGCCAGCGCCGCTGAACTGGGCATTAGCCGCGATCAATCTGGCCTGCTTGAATTGAAATCTGTGGAGCCTGGCGCTCCCTTGGAACGTTTGGCTCCCGACTGGGTAATCGAGATCGATAACAAGAGTCTTACGCATCGGCCGGATTTGTGGGGGCATCTTGGAATGGCTCGTGAAGTGGCGGCGATTACGGGTGGCGCGCTCTCCGATCCGGTTAAGCTGGATGCGCTTCCCTCTGGCGATCCGCCGATCAGCCTTCAGATTGTCAAGCCCGTGCTTTGCCCGCGGTACAGCGCGCTGGTGTTGGAGAATGTCCGCGTAGGCCCATCGCCGTTGTGGCTGCAGGCGCGGCTTGAAAGCGTGGGACTGAATCCGATTAATAACGTCGTCGACGTCACGAACTATATTCTGGCGGAGTTGCCGCAGCCAATGCATGCGTTCGATGCCGACGAACTTGTGGGTGGGCGAATATTGGTGCGTACCGCGATTCCAGGGGAGCGGTTGGCGGCGTTGAATGGCGAATCCTATGATCTCGATCCGGCCGACCTGGTGATTGCAGATGAGGCAAGTCCGATCGCACTTGCCGGCGTCATCGGAGGGTCCGCCAGCGCGATTTCAGAAGAGACGACTCGCATTGTTCTCGAAAGCGCGAACTTTCTTGCCTCCTCTGTGCGGCATACATCGGCGCGGCACAAGTTGCGTACAGACGCTTCCATTCGCTTTGAGAAGGCCCTTGATCCTGAGAACACTGTTCGGGGACTCGCGCGAGCGATAGAGCTACTGGAGCAAGTCTGCCCTGGCATTCGCGTGGTTGGCGGCGTTGCGGACGAAACCTTTCCGCGTCTGCTGCCGGACCCGATCCCGCTGCCTGTGCCGCTGGTCGTGAAGAAACTGGGAACGCCTGTTTCAGCCGAGCGTATTCGAGGCATTCTTTCGGCGTTGGGCTTTGACGTTCAGATCACCGCTCCGAATGTTTTCAGCGTCACGGCGCCATCATGGCGCGCCACCAAAGATATTTCTCTAGCCGACGATCTGGTGGAGGAGGTCGGCCGCATGGTGGGCTATGGCGAGATTACACCTGCGGCGCCGCTTGTTGGTGCGACCGTGCCTCCGGCCAATCCGATGCGCGCTTATTTGAGACAGGTACGCGCTCAACTTGCGGCACAAGGTTTCACCGAGACGTATAACTATTCGTTCGTGAACCAGGCCGACCTGCTGCGCTTCGGAATCGATCCGGAACTTTGCCTGGCGGTTCTGAACCCGGTGGCTTCGGAATGGACACACATGCGGGCGAGTTTGCTTCCAGGACTGTTCAATAACATCGTTGCGAACGTACGAAATTACAACGAGTTTCGCTTATTTGAAATCGGGCATGAAGTGCACCTTGCTCCGCGACCGTCCAATGAAGTTTCCGAACCGATGCACGGCGTTGCGGCACTTTACAGTGCACAAGGCGATGAACGAGACTTCTTTGAATTGAAGCGTGTGGTGGAGTGCTTATTTGCCGGCGTGCGCCTGGTTGCAGCGGAGGCTAAGATCTACGAGCACCCCATGCGTTCCGCTGAAATCGAGTGGCGCGGTTCGAAGATCGGACGGTTGTTCGAGATTCATCCCAAGCTGTTGGAGCAGGAGGGCGTGCCGGGCCGCGCGGTTCTATTCGATATCGATCTAGACAAAGCACAGCAGTTGGCTGCCGATCGCGGTTTCCATTACAGACCGCCACGCAAGTACCCGACCAGTGGATTCGATTTATCGGTGATCGCCGGGATGCGGCTGCCGGTCAGCCGCATACAGGATGAACTGGCGAGTCTTGCCGGGCCCGATCTGGCATTGTTGGACTTTGTCCGGCAGTATGCGGGACCGCCTCTACCCGAGGGCAGCAAGAGTGTTTCATATCACCTGGAAATCGGAGCGTTAGACCGAACCATGACGGCGGAAGAAGTAAGCGTGATCCGCAACCGCATGATACAAGGCATGCGCGATGCGGGATATGAATTACGCGTCTGAGCGCTACTGCCCGGGGGCGGAGTAGAAATAGTAATCGGCGGTGTAATGGACGGAAGTTTCGTTGCCGATGTGCGCGGCATCGCAGCCCGTGGCCGGCGCTTTGCCGCCCGCTGTGTGTAATCGCTGAATGTTCTCAGCTTTGGTCATAATGCCGTTCCCCTCGTGTACCGCAGCGGACAGCAGGAGCCAAGGCACGGCGTTCGCGCGAGGCGCTGGAGCGCTCGCCAGAACTTTGCCTTTCACGGAGCTGCCATCGTTGGCTTGCCAGGTAGGACCAGCGTAGTGCCTCGCGACTAGCTTCCCGCTGGCGTTAAATAGCTGCGCATCCGGACCTTTCAATGTCCAGGCGGGGCCGTTATCTCCCGATTTGCACGTGTAGATCTGCGTTCCTCTTCCTTGCGCTTTTAAGAACAACTTTTGGTTGTCTTGAACGCGTAAAGCGGCCGGAGTATCGGGTGGCTGCTGCGCAGCCGCGAAGCCGGTACAGATACCGAGAGCCAGGATGATGGTGCGCATGTTAAGATTCTCTTCCAAGTTAGATCGAGGGTAAGAACGAAGCTTTCGAGCAATCCCTCCCCCAATACTTCGTGTGCATCGCGGAGCATCTCACCGCTTGGCCGGGGGCGACAAATTTCCACCAGGCGGTCGTCAGGAACGATCAGCCTCAAGCACGATCTTGCCACGCGTATGACGCTGCTCGAGCTCTCGATAAGCATCGCGAACGTTGTCCAGAGGGTATACCTTAGCGATGGGGATTTCGAGACGCCCCGCGGCCATTAGCGCGGCGAGTTGACCGAGCACGTCGCTATTGGCAGCGTCCATACTGCCTTCGGTCTTCACCCCATGCTTCTCCGCCGCGGCGAAGTCGACGATGGTGTCGATTCGATTGGGGGCGATGCCCAGCTTGAGGGCCAGCTCAACGTACCCGCCGCCGAACGTGTCGATGAAGGCATCAACTTTTTCTTCGGATGCGGCGCCGATCCGATCTTCAACCCCATGGCCATAGGCAATGGGAATTACGCCGTGGCCGCTGAGCCACTTGTGATTCGTTTCGCTGGCTAAGCCGATAACCTTGGCCCCGTAGTTCCTGGCTAACTGCACGGCAATGGAGCCTACCCCACCGGCGGCACCGGAGACAACCACCGTGTCACCAGCGGTCAGACTGACGCTCCTTACCGCCGCGTATGCCGTCGTGCCAGCGACGAATAGAGCACCGGCTTGCTCCCACGAAACGTTTGCAGGACGCAGCACGAGGTTGCTGGCGTCGACGACCACGAAGTCGGCCTGACTTGCTCTGTTGTGGGTGAATCCAATGACCTCATCACCAACGCGAACATTGGCCACCCCATCGCCGGCCTCCTCCACCACGCCAGCGAAATCGCTGCCTTGGCCGGAAGGAAACGTTGCAGGCCAGCGCTCGGCAAACACTCCCATCCGGATCATCGTCTCACCCGGATTGATGCCCGCTGCTTTGACCCGAACAAGGACCTTACCCGGCCCCGGTGTTGGGCGGTCGACTTCTACCACTTTCAGAACTTCAAGCCCGCCGTAGGCATCGAATTTCACCGCACGCGGCATAGCGCTTTCTCCTTTCACAGCACTGCTGTTCGATTCCCTTCAACCGCCCTTGGATTCGACCAAGAGACAGGCCTTTTAGTGGTGCCGCTATCGGTGATTCCGCTCGCCTCCGTCCAGCCGTCAATCGCTCCTTTGAACTTAGGGCCAGAAACGGTGACGTTTGCGTGGTCATCTCACCGTAATCCCCTCAGACTCTCGACGGAAGGCACGAAATAATAGGAACCGCTCAACGGCTGACTAAAGCGCGTGAGCGCATCGCGCGTGCCGGTGATTAGGCCCGCCATGCTATCGAGCATTCTGGAAAGCCGTTTCTGGTCGGCGCTGAATCCAACGAACATGGTGCCATGGTCGCCGACGATTCCGTAGGGCATGTTGCGACGAAAGATCTTCCCAAACTCGTCCTGATCAGTGCGAGCGACATGCGAGTCCGGCGGCTTATTCTCGAGTTCGATGCTGTTGAGCTTGGTGCGTCCTATGATGCGCTCCTGCTGTTCGATCGGCAGAGCTTCCCAGTCCGCTGCCCGATGCTTCCACTTTTGAAGCAACAGGACTGTGCCAGCAGCACCGGGAACTCCTTCGGGAAAGAGTGCTGCGATGGGAGCGTCGAGCAGAGTCGGATTCTCCGAGCCATCGATAAAGCCAGTAAGATCGCGATCATGCCGGTAAGACCAACTCGAGGTTTCCTCTCCTAGCGAGGCTTGGCCTGCGAGGTCATGGACGACCGAGCGGGCCATATCGAAGATAACGTCATAAGCACTGCCGGACAGCCATACCACCGCATCATGTTGCGTACTTGGCATAACGAATCCTTCTGTGCCCTGGATCTCTTTGTTAAAGCCCTCCACGGCCGGAGGGGCATCATCCGGAACAATATCGCACCAGAGCTCAGGCCGAAAGCCGATGACGAAGTTCACTCCTCCTGTGGTGGTCCGTGGTTCACGGATGGCGGAGATCGTAGAGGCGAACACCTTACGTTTTTTCGCATCCAGAATGTCAAACTCCAGGTAGGCATGAGAGGACGTTCCAAGAGCGAAGATCCCAGCCTGAGGCGTGTACATGCAGGCATTATAGCGGCGGCCATTTCCTTGCTCGCGCGATGATAGCCCGGTCCGCCTATTCGCCCTCCACCAGGAACTGCTCGTATTTCCCGTCCGGCATGACATAGCAATTCAGATCCACGGCCTTCTTCTCAAATGTGGCATGGTAGGCCCGATGCGTCATGCCCCCGCGCAGGCTCTCACTGGTCCGCGTTACCGACTTGAGTTCGCCTAACGGAGCAAGCGAAGATCGATAATCGGGAAGCGCCTTTGCAAAATAGAACTGCGCATCGCCGGTAAACAAGGCCGGATCGATCTTCCCCTTCTGCAGGCCCTCCAAAATATTGCGCACCGACTGCAATTCCCGGTTGGAGGCCGGCGGTTGCGATGGCAGCAGCAGTAGCGACGAGATTTGGGTCACCAGCGGCCACAGCATATTTACGCCGACTTCGTTCGATAGCGCGACCACCGCTGTCTTTCTATTCGGGTAGATCGTGTTGGAAGCGAGGAATCCCATAACCTCGCCGGAGTGAGAGATGGAAGGAATGTCGTGAAATTGTCCGATTGCCAGACCCAAGGCGTAATTCGTATGATCGCCGTTCTTCAGCCACACTTCTTGTGTGAACTCTTTGTACGAACGCGCCGACAGGATCTTGTGATTCAGGAAAGCCGTATCCCATTTCGCCAGGTCTTCCGCCGTCATGCACAACTCGCCGGCTCCGAAGTACCAGCCCGGGGCTTCGCGCTCCACGGGCTGCGCCGGTCCCAAAGCGTATCGCGTATATGCGCCCGCATCCGCCGGGCTCTTCTCGTCGCAGAAGCCGGCCGACTTCATGTCCAAAGGAGTAAAGATCTTCTGCTGCAGAAAGGACAGGAGGGTTTGTCCCGAAGCCTTCTCAACCATCAGCCCGGCAATGACGAAGTTTGTGTTGCTGTACTGCCATTTGGTTCCGGGATCGAAGTTCAGCGACAGCTTAGCCCAACGATTGACCACTGCCATCGGTGTAGTCGCTTTCGTCCAGGCCGGAATCAGATAGTCCTGCGGCGCATAATCCTCATAACCGGAGGTGTGCGACAGCAATTCCCGAACGGTGATCTCGCGGGCGCGCGTCAAATCCGGAAAGTACTTGGCCACCGTATCGTCCAGCGAGATCTTGTGCTGTTCCTGTAAAAGCAAGATTGCCGCGGCCGTAAATTGCTTGCTGATCGACCCCACCGCATAACGGGTCGAAACGTTGGCGGCTCGGTTCTGCGCAAGATTTGCTTTCCCGAACGCTTTGGCCCAGATCTTCCCGTCTTCCACCACCGCGAGAGAGACGCTGGGCGCTCCGCTTTCCTTCAGCGCAGCTTCTGCCTTCGCCGGAATTTTGTTTTCTGCGTCTGTTTGCGCCCAAAGTGGCGCCACAAGAAAGCTGATAAACAGGAAAAATGACAATCGCCGCATCCCATCATCGTACGCGGGCGCGCGCGAGATGGCGCTCAATCCAGGCCAAACAGAAGCGGGAGATTTCTCTACCGGATTTTATCGCCTATGGATTCTCCCATCACTGGAGCACCGCCCTGTGGATATAGACAGTACATCTGGCAAGTAAAACTGGCAAGTTTGACTGTTATATGTGTACAATGGAATTGACGTGGCGAGAAAGACCCTTGAGACGGCGGTTGCCGATCTTACTCAGGCGATCGGGCTGTTGGTGCGGCGCATCCGCGCGGCATCCGCCTCGCATGACCTTTCATTGACCGAAGCTGCCGTCATGTCACGCCTGGCGAGGGACGGCCCTGCAACGACTGCCGATTTGGCGCGCGCGGAAAGCATGAAGCCGCAGTCGATGGGAACCACAATAGCGGCGCTGGAGGAAATGGGTATGGTCGAACGTAAGCCGCATCCGACCGATGGCCGCCAGATGAACATTGTGCTGACCGCCAAAGGCGCTGCTGTGCGCAAAAGCGCCGGGGATGCAAAGCGCACCTGGCTGGCGCAGGCTGTCTCTCGACTTGGCGAAGAAGATCGGGAAACGCTGTTCAAGGCGGGCGAGATCATCAAGCGCCTGGTGGAAGAGTGATGTCGCACGCGTGGAGAGCGCTGCGGCACCGCAACTTCAAGCTCTTCTTCGTCGGCCAAAGTATCTCTGTCATCGGCACCTGGATGACGCGCCTGGCTACAAGCTGGCTGGTCTATCAATTGACCCATTCGGCGCTGCTGCTGGGCATCGTGGGCTTCGCAGGGCAGATCCTTTCATTTGTGCTGGGTCCGTTTGCGGGCGTCTGGGTCGAGCGCCTCGATAGGCGCAAGCTACTCGTGTGGACCCAAGCGGCCGCAGCGGCTCAATCGCTCGCGATGGCCGCGCTCACACTCGCACACGTCATCACCCTTTGGGAGATCATCGCGCTCGCCGCTTTTCAGGGCCTGATTAATGCGTTCGACATGCCAGGCCGCCAATCCTTCCTCGTGCAGATGGTGGAGGATCGTAACGACCTCAGTAACGCGATCGCTATAAACTCCTCAATGGCAAATGGAGCAAGGCTGATCGGCCCGGCCGTCGCGGGCTTGGTGATCGGAACCCTCGGCGAGGGCTGGTGCTTCCTCATCGATGGAGTCAGCTACTTTGCCGTCATCGCATCTTTGCTGCTCATGCGCATCAAACCCTTGAACGTTCAGCGAACCGCGGCCAGCATGTTCGAGCAGATGCGTGAGGGGTGGGACTATGTCAGCACCTTTCGGCCCATCCGCACTATCCTTCTGCTATTCGCGCTTCTCAGTCTGATGGGCTATTCGTATTCTGTGCTACTTCCGGTCTTCGCGGGCCAAGTGCTGCACGGCGGTGCGTATACCCTCGGCTGGCTGACGGCAGCATCCGGAATCGGCGCGTTTGTCTCGGCGCTTTCTCTTGCGGTTCGCAAGTCGGTCGTCGGGCTGACACGCCTGGTTCAGATTGCAGCCGTGATGCTTGGCGGCGCGCTGATCCTTTTTGGACTGTCGCACACTCTGTGGCTATCGCTTGTACTGATGGTCTTCGTTGGCTTCGGCTTAATCCAGTCCGCCGCGGTCAGCAACACGATCATTCAGTCCTTGGTTCCGGAAGACAAACGCGGACGCGCGATGGGCTACTACACGATGGCTTTCTTCGGCGCGGCGCCGTTGGGCAGTCTGCTCGCTGGCGCCTTGGCTCACCGGATCGGCGCGCCCCTCACCGTCATCGTCACCGGAACGTTTTGTATCGCCGGCTCGCTGTGGTTCACGCTGGAACTGCCGAAAGTCAACGCAGTCATCCGGCCGATCTATCGGGAGATGGGGCTGTTGCCTGAGCTGGATACAGCATCACCTCTCCCTTAACCAAAAGGAAATCATGCCGATCACACAACTCGACACCACGCCCGCTCTAATCGTGATTGACCTGCAAAAAGGCATTCTCGGTATACCAACTGTGCACCCTGCCCGCGAGATCATCGACCGTTCGGCCCAACTCGCTCGTACATTCCGTGAGCGCGGTTTGCCGGTCGTGCTCGTCCATGTGTCGGGCCCACCGCCCGGCCGCACCGGCGTTGGACGTCCCCAGTATTCGCCTCCGCCCGATTGGACCGATCTTCTTCCTGAATTGGACCAGGACCCCCGCGACCACATCGTCACGAAACAGCGATGGGGCGCCTTCCTGGGCACAGATTTGGATGATTACCTTCGCGGGCGAGATGTAACGCAAGTCGTCCTCACGGGCATCGCGACTAGTATCGGCGTCGAATCGACGGCCCGCAGCGCCTACGACCTCGGCTATAACGTGACGCTCGTCATCGATGCGATGACTGATCGCGATGCCGACTTGCACCGCCATAGCGTCGAGAAGATCTTTCCCCGGTTGGGTGAGACGGCCGAAACCACCGACGTGTTAAAGCTGCTCAGTATCGGGTGAATCTTGACGATCCGCTGCCGCCCGGATTAGGCAGCGACAGCGTGTCTCCATCGGTTGCGAACGGGCCTTCGGTCTCCGGATGACCCGGGACCGCGAGCTTAATGGTCTCTCCCGAAACCGTGTATGAGCCCTGCAGGCTCTCCAGCTTCAATACCCAAAGATTTCGATTATCGGGATAGAAGATGTACAGCGCTTCCACTCTGTTTCCTTCGACAACGCGCTCGCCCGTCCAATCCCCCACGATCGGATGATCCGCATCGGGCATCTTCCCCACTCGCGTTAGCGAGACCGATTGATTTGCCGTCTTGCTTTCGATAATGACCTTGCCGGCTCCGTTCCACGTAATCTCTTCCTGCTCTTCGCCGTGTTCAGGAGTGGAAACCGCGATGGTCTTAGCATCGATCACACGATAATGGCCGTCAAGAGCCCGGCCGGACACGTAATCCAATCGATTTCCCGCGTGAAACTCGAAGAATGCCGTTCGGCCGTTCGGAGACGTTTCAACGGCACGCCATCGGCCGAGTAGCTGGTCGGCGCCAGTCTGCGCAGCCCAAACAGAACCTATTGTGAGAAGGAGTACAAGCGGCACTCGCATAACTACGAGTCTAACAACCAGCCACTCTTTATTTAAGAGCCGCACCGCCGCAGCAGATTCGCGACCAGTCCCGTCCAGCCGGTCTGATGGCTCGCGCCCAGACCCTTGCCATTGTCGCCATGAAAGTACTCATAAAAGAGAATGTGGTCCTTGAAATGCGGATCGCGCCGGAACGTTTCATTTTGCCCGAATACCGGCCGATGACCCTCCGCATCCGGCAAAAAGAGCGCATTGAGACGCTTGGATAAGAGCCGCGCCGCATCGGCTAGACTGACTCGTTGGCCGGAACCGGCGGGGAACTCGATCGAGATTGAGTCGCCGTAATAGTGATCGAACCGTTGCAGCGCCTCAATCAGCAGGAAATTCATGGGGAACCATATCGGACCACGCCAATTCGAGTTACCGCCGAAGGTCCCCGTCATCGATTCCGCCGGTTCATAACCGACGCGGAAGGTTGTCCCGTCAATGGGCAACACGTAAGGATGGTCCTGATGGGCGCGCGAGAGGGAACGAATGCCATACGGAGATAGAAACTCGGCTTCAGAGAAGATTCGCGCGAAAATGCGCTCCAATCGACCGCGGTTGACCACCGAGAGCAGTCGCCGCTGCTCTATCCCACCCTCCGTTATGGATGCCAGCCCTTCCGTCAAGTCCGGGCGATGCGTCACGAACCATTCCAACCGCTTGCGGAATCCCGGATGGCGGTCGACGTGATACGACTCCAGTGTGTCCGACGCAAATAGCGGGACGATCCCGACCATCGATCGCAGCCGGACCAGAATATCGTTGCCTGCCCCCGTCCGCAGCCTGTCGTAATAGAAGCCGTCTTCCTCATCCCACAGGCCCGTGCCGCGGCTTCGATTGATCGCCGACGCGATATACAGAAAATGTTCGAAGAACTTGCTGGCAATGTCCTCATATGCCGGATTGACGTTCGAAAGCTGCAGCGCGATCTTCAACATGTTCAAGCAATACATGGCCATCCAACTCGACCCGTCGGATTGTTCAAGAAGCCATCCGGTTGGGAGGGGCGCGCTGCGGTCGAAAATCCCGATATTATCCAGGCCCAAAAAGCCGCCCTCAAAGATATTTGCGCCCTCGGAGTCCTTGCGGTTCACCCACCAGGTAAAGTTCATTAGGAGCTTGTGAAACACGCGCTCGAGGAACGCGAAGTCCGGTTTGCCCTTGATGCGTTGATCGATCTTGAACACGCGCCAGCAGGCCCACGCATGCACCGGCGGATTCACGTCGCCGAAGGCCCATTCGTACGCGGGAATCTGTCCGTTCGGATGCATGTACCATTCGCGCAGTAACAACGAAAGCTGAGCCTTGGCGAAATCAGGGTCGGCCAGCGCGATCGCCATGCAGTGAAACGCCAGGTCCCACGCGGCATACCAGGGATATTCCCATTTGTCCGGCATGGAGATGACGTCTTCATTGAACAGATGGCGCCATTGCGAGTCGCGTCCCCACCAACGATCCGGCGGCGGCGGAGGCATGCCGGGATCGCCCGTCAGCCAGTCCTCGATCACGAAATGATAAAACTGCTTGCTCCAAAACATCCCGGCAAATGCCTGCCGTTGGACACGCGCCACTTCCGTTTCGTCATCGTGCGATTGAGCGGAATAGAACTCGTTCGCTTCCTGAATGCGGCAATCGAAAACCCCATCCCACTGCTCGCGAGCAATATCGGGGTTGCTGTCTCTGCTTAATCGGAATTGCAGCGACTTCTGCTCTCCCGGACCGGCTTCGACGCGATACACTGCGCACATCTTCGTCCCCTGATGATGTGGATTCACTGCCTCCTTCCTGCCGTGAATCAGGTATTCGTGGAACGCATCTTTATAGTATGTGTTCGCACCGCGCCAGCCCCAAAGCCGTTCCGTATTCGTCTCGTTGCCGGTAAACAGCATCTCCGGTTCGCCATCCAAGGTGAACGAAAATCCGCCCAAGGAAGGATGGTTGAGCGTGACGTGGCCTGCCGAAGCCGCGCGAAGTTGGGGCATTTTGTCCGGTTGAAGTCTGCCGTCGTAACACCAGATATTGCGAAACCATAGCGTCGGTAGAACCGTTAGCGTCGCGGCTTCCGGTCCGCGGTTGGCGATCGTCACACGAATCAGGATGTCCTCATAATCCTGCTTCGCGTATTCGACAAAGATATCGAAATAGCGGCCATCGGCGAATATTCCAGTGTCCTGAAGCTCAAATTCGGGGTCGTTCTTGCCACGCCTGCGGTTTTCATCGAGCAGCCATTGATATGGATACTCCGCCTGCGGGTACTTATATAGACCCTTCAAGTACGATGCCGTCGGCGTCGCATCCAGATAGTAGTAGAGTTCTTTGACGTCCTCGCCGTGGTTCCCTTCGTTGCCGGTCAAACCGAATAGGCGTTCCTTCAGAATGGGATCTTTCCCATTCCAGAAAGCCAGGGCGAAACAAAGATATTGATGGTTATCGCAGATACCGAGAATTCCGTCTTCAGTCCAGCGATACACCCGAGAGCGCGCTTCGTCGTGCGGAAAATATTCCCAAGCGGTGCCGTTCGCGCTGTAGTCCTCGCGCACCGTTCCCCAGGTCCGTTCCGCCAGATAAGGTCCCCAGCGTTTCCAGTGCTTGGTACGAGCTTCGGCTTCGGCAAGCCGCTGTTGTTCGGCAGGCATGAATTGAGACATGGTTGATGCGTAAGCCTTCAGCGTACTCTAAGCGCCTCTTCATCTGCGGACACATGGCACGATAGCGCAGCGCGACTGCCTGAGACAAGTCCGGTGGACACTCTCTTTGCCGATGTTCGTTATGCCCTGAGAAGCTTTCCTCGCCGCGGCCGCGGCGCTCGTGCTGTTCGCGCTTGCGCTGCTCGCATCTTACCTGCCTGCGAACCGCGCCTCCCACATCCATCCGATCACCACTCTGGGCGAGCAGTAGCTTGCACGATCGACCGCAGAAAACTTTCGGAAAGCCTCCGCGTCTGTCGATCGGTCATTATAATCGAACTGCTAAATGTCGCTTGTCCAGATAAAGCAGTGATGCCCGTTTGAGACCATGACTATATGGCGAAGCCGGCGCTATTAGCGATTGACGACGAACCAGAAGTCCTCCGCTCCGTCGAGCGGGATTTGCGGCGGAGGTATGGCCAGCAGTATCGAATCTTACGGGCTGAATCGGGAGCCGCGGCACTCGACGCAACACAGAGACTGAAGCAGCGCGAAGACTCCGTGGCTCTATTCTTAGCGGATCAGCGGATGCCGGCTATGTCTGGAGTCGAGTTTTTGCTCGAGGCCGCCAAAGTTTTCCCGGAAGCGAAGAAAGTCCTGCTAACCGCTTATGCGGACACCAGCGCGGCGATCACGGCGATCAATCAGGTTCGTCTCGATTACTATCTGTTGAAGCCGTGGGACCCGCCGGAACAGAACCTTTATCCCGTGCTCGACGATTTGCTCGAAGACTGGCAGGCGAACCACCCTCCGCCATACGATGGGGTTCGCGTGATCGGATATCGTTGGTCTCCACAGAGCCACGTCGTCAAGGACTTCCTGGGACGCAACTCATTTCCATACGAGTGGATCGACATCGCGGGGCGCGAGACGGAGCCGGAAATACAGAAGCTACTGGATACGGAGTTGTGCGACACGTTATCATTTCCGGTGGTCATTTTCCCGGATGGAACGCGGCTGCAGCGTCCCGACCCGGAGGATTTGGCCGACCGCCTGGGATTGCAGACAAGCACTGGCACCTCGTTCTACGATCTTGTGATTGTGGGCGCGGGACCGACCGGTTTGGCAGCGGGTGTTTACGGAGCATCGGAAGGCCTCAAGACCGTACTGATCGAGGCCGAAGCGCCCGGAGGCCAGGCCGGGATGAGCTCTCGCATTGAGAACTACCTGGGATTCCCCTCGGGCCTTAGCGGCGGCGATCTTGCGCGGCGGGCCATCATGCAAGCACGCCGCTTTGGAGTGGAGTTGATCAGCCCGCAACGCGCCGTGGGCGTGCGCCGCGAAGATCCGTACCGGTTCGTCAAGCTCGCGAACGGTTTTGAAGTGAGTTGCCATGCACTATTGATCGCGACGGGGCTGAGTTGGCGAAAATTGGACGTACCCGGCGCCGATCGGCTGCACGGCAAAGGCGTCTATTACGGGGCGGCGCTGACCGAGGCGATATCTTGCGCGAATGAGAGTGTATACGTGATTGGCGGCGCGAACTCCGCCGGCCAGGCGGCTATGCACTTCTCGCAGTATGCCCACAAGGTGACCATGTTGGTGCGGGCTGACTCGCTCGAAAGCAGCATGTCCAAATATCTGATCGATCAGATCGCGGAAACGCCAAATATCGAGATTTGTACCAATACCGAGATGGTGGAAGCAATGGGCGAAGAGCGGCTGGAATGTCTGGTGCTGAAAAATAACAAGATCGGGAAGCAGGAGCGCGTGCCCGCAACTTCGGTATTTATTTTCATTGGAGCTTCGCCACGGACCGAATGGCTATCCGGCGTGGTGGCTACCGATGAGCGCGGGTTCATACTCTCCGGTCCGTACTTGCCGCAAGAGACGGACGGGCGCAAGCGGGTCACCAAGCCGGAACGCGAGCGTTTTTTGTTCGAGACCAGCGTGCCCGGTATTTTTGTAGCGGGCGACGTGCGGCACGGGTCGGTAAAACGGGTGGCCTCGGGTGTCGGCGAAGGCTCAATCTGCGTACAAATGATTCACCAGTATTTGGCGCACTTAACCGCCGAGACCACGCAGACATTGGCGGCGGGGAAATAGAATGCTACACGATCTACGCGATCCCAGCCTGTTCCCCAAGTTGAATTCCGAACAGATGGCGCTTTGCCGGGAGGTGGGTGAAACGATTCATCTGCACGACGGCGATCTACTATTTGAAGCCGGTAAGAGCGAGTATCACCTGTACGTAGTTGAATCCGGGGGGTTGCGGGTCTCACGCGGAGTAGGAACAGAGGAACTGCTGCTGGCGATGCAAGGTCCGGGCGAATTCACCGGAGAGCTCAGCTTGTTGACCGGCGCGGAACCCAAGGCAACCGGCACGGCATTGGGAGAGACGACGGTCTATCGCATCACTGCCGATCAACTCCGCCGACTGCTGTGCCAGGACTCGCCTTTGGGCAAAGTATTCGTCACGGTGCTGGCGCACCGATCGCAGCAGGTGGGCCTGTACTTCAGCCAACAGGAGAAGATGGCGGCGCTGGGGCGCATGTCTGCGGGACTGGCGCATGAGTTGAACAACCCCGCAACAGCCGCGCGCCGGGCTTCGGCCATGCTGCTCGAAAGGGTGCTGGAGGCGCCGGTGCGCATGTCGGCCATCGAAAAGCGCTATTCCCCAGAGCACCTCAACTTTATCCAGACCTTTGCCCGAAAGATTCGAGAGCAGTCGTTGGTGCGCGTGGAATTAGACCCGATCGAGCGGAGCGACCGCGAGCAGGAGATTATCACCTGGCTGGAAGAGCACAATATTCCGAGGGTGGACGAGATCGCCTGTCAACTGGTTGCCTATGGAGCCACGCCCGCGAACCTTCGACAGTGGCAGTCGACGCTGGGCGAAACGTTCTTGCCTGCTCTATTTTGGGTAGCTACGGTGACCGGTCTATTTGAACTTGCGCGCGACATCGAAAGCAGCACCGAACGTATCTCTGAGCTAGTATCGGCGCTCAAGGAATACACGTATATGGACCGGGCGAAGCTGCAGGATATCGACGTGCGGCACGGGCTCGAAAACACCCTAAAGCTCCTCCACCACAAGCTGAAGCACGGCATCACGGTCAAGCGACAGTATGCTCCGGACCTGCCAACCATCTGCGCCTACGCGGGCGAGTTGAACCAGGTGTGGACTAACCTGATCGATAATGCTATTGATGCCATGAAGGGCAAAGGCGTTCTCACCATTAGCGCCTTTACACAAGGCGACCGCGTTGTCGTGGAGATCTGCGATAACGGGTCCGGCATCGCCCCTCAAGTACAAAACCACATCTTCGAGCCATTCTTTACGACTAAAGCAGTGGGGCAGGGAACCGGATTGGGTCTGGACATTAGTTACCGGATCGTGACGTACCGGCACGGCGGAGAAATTAAAGTGCGGTCGAATCCCGGCGAAACGTGCTTTACCGTTTACCTTCGCAAGAACCCGCCTAAATTAGATGAACGGGCTGAGCTGGCCGCCCAAGTGAGCGCCGTTACGCGCACACAATTGAATGAACGGTGAAGACCGGAGCATCGTCTTCGGCGCGCGAATGTATCGAGCCCGGGCGCTCCTTTAGTGATCCGCCTAAGCGGCCATTTAGTGAAGCCTGTATCTCGGTAATGACGGAGAGCGCGACCTGCTGCGGCCCATCGGCTCCGATATCGAGACCCATGGGGCTATGTAGCGAAGCCGCTAGACCCGATACATCCAGTCCCGCATCAATGAGTAGTTGCGCCGTGCGTTTTCGCGGCCCCAAAATGCCGAGATAACACAAAGACGCCCCAGCCAGAACACGCAGTGCCTCTAAATCCTGGCTGTAGCTATGGGACATCAGCACCGCGGCCGTCCATTGATCTATGTGGGCATCCGCTTGAGCTTCCGATTCCGCGGGCCTCGCGGTCCGAACCGCGTTGGCCTCAGGGAAACGCTCCGGCCGCGCATAGTGGGCGCGGCCATCGGAAACGAAAACACTCCAGCCCAGATAGCGTGCGAGTTCGGTAACCGGGATGGCGTCATCTCCAGCGCCGAAGACTAGCAGGCGGAGCGGCGGCGGCAATACTTCAACGAATGCCTCGACCGATGCTCCATCATGCGGAAAGGAAACATGGCAAGACGCAAGTTCATCGAGAGCCGTAATGGCTGCCGCTTCCAGTTGCGTGGCAAGATCGTCGTCGATCTCATCGGCGCTTTGGCCATCTTTCCGAACGTAGATTCGCCGGCCGGCGAGGTTCTGTGGCTGTAGCACGTGCGCGATCACTGCCGGTTGGCGCGTTTTGCGGACGGAATTGAGAAGCGTCAGAACCTTCGCATCTCCGGGAGTGACCCGTTCAAGCAGAATATCGATGATCCCGTTACAGCCCAGCCCATATGCCGGCGAGCCGTCATCATCGGGATGCGTATCATACCGGCGAATCGTGCGGCGGCTCCCTTCCGTCAGCCAGAAGGCCTTCTTGATGAGTTCGTCTTCGAGGCAGCCCCCACTAATGGAACCTGCTCGGCGGCCCTGCGCCGTGATCAACAGACGCGCGCCCGGCAGTCGATAAGACGAGCCGCGTGTCCGGACCACTGTGGCCAGCACAGCGGACTCACCCGCCTGTTCGCACTCGGCCCAAAGGCTTAGGATTTGATCCGTTTCCCGCACTTGGCTCTTGCCTTTAGCTTATCGTGAACGGCGAGGTCAGATCTATAAGCTCGTACAAGGAGGGTGTGCGACTTGAAAGTGGCGATCTGGGCACTTTCTTTTTTGGCCCTCGTGCCCGTGCGTAGATAGTACGCTAGGACTGGAGGCTTCCAACCAAATGCCCGATTCTTTGCCAGAACTCGAATCCCGCCGCGCCGAACTTGTCAAGCAGTTCGCCCGTTTGGGCGATTTGCGCAGCG
>DATAXY010000041.1:0-291792 GCA_036272835.1 Bryobacteraceae bacterium | reverse complement strand
ACACGGATCTGGCGCCAATCTACAGCTGTGCAATCCCGGCCATGAAGAGAGAAGGAATTCTTCGGAGCCGCTGTCGCCATCGACCTGTCCAGTACCTCAACAACATCTTGGAGCAAGATCACCGCGCAATCAAACGGCGGGCGAATGCCAAGCAGGGCTTCCGAGAATTCAGCGCCGCGTGGCGAACGATTCGAGGCTATGAGGCGATGCACATGATCCGAAAAGGGCAAGCTCGGTGGGTTCGCGGGAGTGATGTTCGGCGTAACATCGACTTCATCGAAAAGCTGTTCGAGTTAGCGGCCTAACGATTCGCATACGGACACCTCGCTGCTCAGATTCGTTTTTACTCTGAACTTGCAACACATCCGGAACAACTGGTCCGAAGGTTTTGTGCGGGCAGTTGATGCAAGTTGTTTTGCGCCTGACGATTTAGTTTGGGAACAACAGATCAGAACGCTGAAGGGATCTAGCGTTTGTTCGATTCGATAGTATCCGGGACTACGTTCGAATCTCGGTCATGCTGCTGCGTCGGCGGCGCGGGCGGGACAGACACGTTTTTCGTGACTTGAGGGTAGGGGATAGGAGTCACCTTGGAAGGTACCTCTATTGAAAACGTATTGGCGGTGTGTCGTGTCCAGCCCTTCGGAGTGATCATATAACTGCTACTGTAGCAAGCCTGTCAATATACTAGTGTCAAATCAAGGCTATCAATCTCAGTGCCTCTCGTTCCCCTCATACATGATTTCGAAGAGCCGGTCACCGAAGTACTGACAATAACCCATGAGCCGCTTCATTGTTTCCTCGTCCTGACCTGAGAGCTCATGCAATTTAGTAGATGGGTTGTCCGACCCAAAAGTGACAACGGCGATGCATTGTCGGCTGCGCTCCATTTCGATTTGCCCTGTGTAGTCGGGATGGTTTACTGGGATTGAAACGAGCACCTCATGGCCATGTGTTCCGAGCGGGGGGGGAATGTAGATATCCGGGCCAGTCTGCATAGCACCTTCTTTCGGCCGAACGTAAACGAACGGACGGTCGGCACGCTTGAAGCATGCGCCTCCGATTCCTAATCCGAACGGCAGCCAGAAGTCCCACGCAGTTGACGACGGTTCCCCGCCGTTAATTGTTCCATCAATCGTGATTAGTCGCTTTTGGCTCTCGTCGTAGGTCATGACCGAGACTTGGAATTCTTCTACGTCCGGGCTCAAGGCGTACCAATATGCGAGCGCTTCATAGATACTCAACACCTCGCGCCGAACCTGAACGGCGCGATAGTCCAGCGGCGCGCCCGTGCGTCGAAGCCGAGCATAGTGGAGGAGCTTGTTCCGGAAGTCCTGAGCTTCGTTGACAAGCGTCTTCACCTCTCCGTCCAATTCGACTGAGGGCACGCGGAAATCCATCGAATACACGGCCCCAACGGGGGGACGCTCAACGACGGCCTCCCAAGTCCGGGAACTTTGATTCGTCAGCTTAACGGCTTTGACGGTCTCGGGCGAAGCCCGGCGCCAGACAACGTTGTCGAAGTGAAGCGGGGAATCTCGCGATGGATTCAACTGAAGGACGTTGTTCGGAGCGACTGTATCGCGAGTGATGCCATCCGGATTTGAGCATTCGAAGACACTCATGAAGGGCGGGGCGTTGATCTGTTCAGGAACGGTCAGTGTTAGTTGAAGCGTGTCGAGCGGCAGCAGTACCGTGCGGGCAAAATATTCCAGATTCTCGATAGGCTCTCGATCATTGACGTGTTTGCGGTCGTCCTCCGTATAGAGCTGTTCGAACTCCCAGCTCGAGAGTGCGTCGCCATTCAGTATGATGAATTTCAAGCCGAAGCTGGCAGGCGGTGATAAGCGATCGAGGGCCGGTCTGAAGCGCAATGTGCCGCAGACGCGTCTAGCCTTCTTGCGCACAAAGTCCATGCGCTCGGTAAGAGTTTCGGGTTCGGGAGTTGTGTCCCTGTCGGGAACCCAGGTTGCTCCGATCTGGCGGGCAGCAGCGTCAAGTTCTGGGGCGCCGACTGCGCCAGCAGAAAACTGGATCAAGAACCAGACGCCTTCAATTTGGCCTCGCTCAATGATGAGATCGCGGATTGCGAAGATTACGCTTGAGCTGCCATCTCGGCGGATCTCTTTGACTACCGACATACTGGCGGCGCGGTAACCCAGATCCGGCACAAAAGCTACAGGCGGCATTGCTTTCGGCTTCGCGAGCGTTAGCTCACGGTAGAAATCCCACGAGTGTTCTTGCCTCGTGGGATCAGTGAAAAGATTCAACTGTTCCCACTTGCTGCGGAGTTTCGCGCAGGCTTCTTCGATATCGGGGAATCTTTTCACGGCAGCGGGCTCGGGTCCGGTACGGTAAACCACGCGATCGTAGAGTTCCTGCTTGGTTCCGACCTTGAGGCGCAGCATTCCACCAGGGTGTTCCAGCGTGGCGATCCGTTCCGGATTCAGCTCGGCGGGTCCAGGAACTGGCCTGACGATACCCTGCTCGATGAGGAACCTCAAGATCAGGCGATTGAGAACGCTCGAGCCGTGGCTGTAGAAATTTCCATCCCTTCCGGTCAGATGCACGACAGGACGGTTACTCCGAATCAGAGGCTCGATGCTGTGCCCGAGGCCACGTGTCTCCAAATCGCGGAAACGCCTGTGAACGCGCCGGGCGAACAGGGCCGGAGACTCTCCGGGATCAGGTTTCATGCCTTGGATATCGAGCAAGTCATGCTTGATCCCTTTGATGCTTTCGTCTCTGGGGAACAGGTTGATGATCTTGGAATGACGGAAGCGCCTGAAACAGAGGCGCATCGCATCGGTGAGGGCTCCGTCCCCGTGACCTACAATCAGAATCTTGAGATCGGTGAGCGGCTTCAGGCTGTTATCCAGGTCGTCATCGAGCCAGTAGCATCCACGGCCGGTGCGATCGCCATCGAGGCCAAAGCCGATGGCGAGGATGATGATCGCGTCATCGATTTCGAGGCCCGCCCTTTTGGGCTCGTTCCACTTGACGCCTCCGGCGTTGGGAGAAATCTCCACTCCCGAAACATGGTAAATGGCTCTGATACGCTCCCTATTCGCTTCGACTTTCTTTTCCCAGACTTCGCGAATCTGATCGGCTACTGATTCGGCATAGCCCGCTCTCCAGTCGAGCAGGGGCAAATGGGCCTGATCGTCATCATTAGAGAAGTCGTATGAAGGCCAGTCATAGATGCGAGGATGCAGCCAGCGTTGCCGGTTGTTCGTCTGCAGCTGAAGGGGACCCTCAAGTTCCTCGAGCAGCGTTACCTTTACGTCGGCAAGTGCTGCCGCTAAGGAGGCTGTAAGTCCCGCCGCACCTGCACCGACAATGGTGAGGTTTGATCCGGACTTAAGAATCTTGCGTTCGAGCAACGCCCAAATCAAGTTCAGGGCGCGAGCTTGTTGGGAGTAGAGGGTTACATACCGGGCAAAGCAGCCAAGTACATAAACATTTGGGTAAGAGCCGCCGACTCCGAAGTAGCTGAGCAGTTCCTCAGGAGAGATTCTCGACTGGTTCAGCATATTCGCAAGATTATATACTAGTGATTTTTGAGCCTGAAGGCCTGAAGCGGAAGGTAGCTGAATCGTAACCGCAGTCGACGCTGTTTACGGATTTGCAATCGCATGACGGCAAATTGGGCCAGGCAAGTAACTATGGGCAACACGGAGTTGCCCGAATCCGGGATTAGATGTGGGCAACGGCCCAGGGCAGGGCGGTCAGATTCGACTTTGACATATCGGAGCAAGTGTCTGTCAGATACGTACCGATAAGTCTTAGGTCAGTATCTGGAGCGATTCGGCAACATACACCTCGCGAGGTGGTAAGAGCCACTTCGCCGAATCGCTTTAGATACTGGGACTTGGAGGAACGCCGCGCCCGATTACACGTTATGGTATTCAATCTTTTTCGTGTTCCGTGAAGCGGATCGCGTGCTTCTGGTGACGGAGCAATTGATCGAGGCGTCCCAACTCGCTCAAACTACCACACACGCGCCGCGTCTGTTGCGCGTAGCCGAAGGCGAACGCCACTTCGTCCAAGTCGGCATCGGTCCTCCGATCTATCGGTCGTTCTCCCAGTGTGAAGAGTTTGGCCTGACGCCGGGTTCCGGTGGAGAGACCAGAGGGCCACGCTTTTTTTATGACCGGGTCCAGCGAATTTCACCGCTCAAATGCTTTGAGGGAGTACGTTCAGTCATTCTTATCCGCTCTCTAGCACCCAACACTGTCCGGGAATCCCCTTCGATCCACGTAGCCTTGCTGACTGCCTTGGATTCCTGAGGCAAAAATATTTTCAAAAGGTCGTGCCCGAAATTCTCGGTTTACGGACTCTTAGTTGGTGAGGATGAAATTTGACATGAAGCAACGCCGAGACGACGAACTTACTGCGGAGGCCGACGAGCTTAAGCCTTTGCTTGGTCCTACAGAAATCGCTAAGTGCCTAGGCGTATCGCCGGCATTGGCCAGAGATCACGTCACGAAGGACGCCGCCGATTCCCGCCGTCAAAGTTGGCCGGTTGCCTCGTTTCCACTATCGATGTGAAGAAGTTCATCAGTGATTGCTGGTCATCAGGGAGCTAAGAGTCAATGGCAAACAAGAGTATCCCCAACCGCCAGGCGGTCCTGCCCTCTCGCTCAAACGGAGACGGGAACGCGGACAAAATGGCTGGCTTGAAGTCGTCGGAAAAACGCGCAGGCCCTGGAAAGGACACTTCTACGCGTATGAGGTTCAAACCGACAGCCAGGAGACCAGAAATCACAAAGCTCTGGTTCTTGGTTTGCGCAGAGCTTTGACACGGAAAGATGTTTCGGGGTTAGCAAAATGGGCGCAATAGAGTCCTGGGTGGGTATTGTCGAAGGCCCACGTACAGTCGGAAATGCGTTAGAGCGCCCGCTCACCGTTCGGGATGCAGCTTCGTTTCTGGGCGTCAGTCCGCAGACGGTGTATCTTTGGGTACAGCGAAAGCAGATTCCCCATCTCCGCGTGATGGGGCGAAATATCCGATTCCTCAAATCGGATCTTGAGCCCTTCCGCGCAACTTTCAAACAGGAGGTGGGATATGGCACGACCAGTGAAGCATGATGGTGCCTTGTATAAGCGAACGGGATCGAAGGTCTGGTGGATGCAGTACCGGGACAAGGCCGGTGAACGCCAGAGAGAATCGACCGAAACTGAGGACTGGAATGGAGCGCAACAGCGACTCAGAGAACGCTTGCAAGCCAGGGACAACAACACCCTGCCCTCGGTGCGCAGAGGACAGGAACTCACATTTGGGGAATGGGCGGATTTTTATCTGGAGAACTTCTCCAGGCCTCCCTTCCGCGCGCAGAAAACCCACGAGGTCAATCAGCGCGCGATGAAGCATCTGAGGGCGGAGTTCGACAAAACAAGACTCGCGGATCTAACCGCTGACGATATCGAAATGTATCTCCGCCAGCGGCTCAGGCAGCGAGTACGAATCAAAACGGCCGGCGGATTCGCTGAAAAAGGGCTACTGAAGGCAACAACCGTACACCAGGAACTTCGGGTCTTGCGGCGCATGCTGAACGTGGGGGTTCGCAAGAAGTTCCTAGTTGCAAATCCGTGCTCGGGTGTAGAGTTTCCCGCAAGGGTCGATGGGCTGTTCCGGCCGCATTACATGGGATGGTCCGAGCAACAGGTAATCGAATTCCACGCGCCCGAGTATCTGAAGAACGTGATCCGGATCGTCACTGAAACCGGACTCCGAATTTATAAGGAGCTGACGACAATGAGGAAGGAGCACATCGACATCGAGAACGGCATAGTGTGGATCCCGGACTCCAAAACCGTAAACGGAGTCGCGGAGGTTCCGTTGACAGATATCGCGATTGAAGCGTTCCGGCGCCAGCTCGCGATTTCGGGCCATGGTCCGTTCTTGTTTCCCAACGAGGAGAACCCAGTCGGATATCAGAAGTCATTCAAGACCGTCTGGCGCGCCACGTTGCGCCGAGCTGGCGTTAGGTACTTTCGGATCTACGATCTGAGATCGACGTATGCCACCCGGCTAAGCGCGGGCGGAGTTGCGGACGAATTTGTGACGCAGCTCCTTCGGCAGGGGGACGCGAAGGTCTTCAAGAAGTACTCTCAGATGAAGTTACAGATGAAGCGGGAGGCTCTGGGCAAGTTGAATAGGAACGCCAATGAGAGCGGGAAGGGTTCTGACACAGTCCGTCCAAACTAACGGAGTTTTGGCACAGTTAAGCATGGAAACAGGGAAAACGATGCAGGTAAAACCGATCAAGTCTTTTGGAATCAATCGCTCTTATGGTGGGCGGTGCAGGGATCGAACCTGCGACCTCCTGCTTGTAAGGCAGGCGCTCTAACCGGCTGAGCTAACCGCCCGTCACGGGACTCCTTGATTCTACTATGCGTTTGACTCTACTCTCAAACTTGCTGCCCTCTATCCTTCCAGCCCCAGCACACTATGGCGTGCACTTCCCGGTGACGGCAGCTCCGTCGTGGCAAGCGTCATCGCAACAATGCCATACAAACTGAAACTCACCGCCGAAATCCCGGCAAATTGCGCCAATGATTTGCCCCACAAAAAGAAGTAGAATCGCTCCGGGCCCATCCAAGACGCGCTGCTGAGTGCTAATAGGACACAAGTGACGGCGGATATCTGGCTCATCACCGCCGCCGATTTCACCGCGAAGGGGAATTCGAACGCCGCTTGCGAAAAATATGTAGCCACCAGAAAGGCGTAATACGCCATCAACGCGAGAATGGCCAGGCCCAACACGTATGACGATCCAGTCGCCACGAGTATCCAACCCAGCGCGCCGCACCCAAAAGCGGCGGCGTGGATCGCCTGTGTGTATGCCTTTGTCGACTTCGGATCAATGATCGCCCTCTGCCCCACCGAAAGGCCCTCCATCTCCATCAGTGGCGGCTGGACTTGCGCCACCCACGCAACCAACTCCGAAAACTTCCGCTTCGCCTCTTTCAATGTCCTTCCGAGGGCTAATCCGGCGCGGCTTGTTCGGGTGGACAACACGCACGCCCAGTTCGGTTGTGCCAATCGCCAAGCCGAATAAGCGGCCAGAAAGACGATGGCGGGAATGAGCACATGCCACGAGACTCCGACGATCGCGTTGCCCGATTGATGTAACCACCAATGGTAGGCACAGAATCCCAGTGGAACCAGCGCGCAAAGCCACTCGAACACCAACAGCGTTCCCCGGTTTCGCTGCAGCGAATACAACATCATCGCTTCGATATCACCCCGGTAAAGGCGCATGTAATGCTCGCTAAAAAATCGCGCGTTTACCACTAACAGATAATCGCTGCCCAGCCAAGCGGACCGTCGAAGCCGTCGATAGCTCTTGCGGTTCTCCTTCATTCGCCCATCCTTTGCCGGAAGGAATAGAGGAAGAACACAATCCAAGCGCAAATCTGCGCAAGCGAAATCATGATGGCTGCCACGAACCGCACTTTACTCCTTGGCGCAACGCTGCAGTCCTTCCGGAACGTAAACAGCGCAATACCCAGCGCCAGCGGAGCGGTGACGAGAGTGAAGAACACCGTGACTATCGGGAGCGTGCTGACCGCCAAGGCGAGCGAATCATACCGGTAGCAGGTGGCGGTCAGCTTCCCATGCTCCTTATCCCTCCGTGATGCTTCCACGCATGCGGGGCACAAGTCCTCACCCGCCCAGGTAATTCTGCAGAATCGGCACAAGAAGCGGCCGCACCCGCTGCATGCCACCTCGGCCACTCGATCGGCGTGAAAGTAACAGGCCGCCTCACCCGACAAAACTATTTGGCCGGTCAACGGTTCCGCGTTGCGGAAGATGGCCGGAAAAATCACTGCCAGTACGCGTGCGCCGCAAACGGAGCACCTCGTGCCACCAGGTTCAAGCGCCGAGCGTGGTAGTTCGGAGTCACAGCGTGGGCAACTGATTGCTAAGCCCTCGGCTCCGGCCATAACTACTTGTAAGCTACGCGGGAATCGCAAATTCGATCGTGCAGCGCGCGTTTTTCGTCATCAAACGCCGCGATGATCCAGCCAATACCGAGGATTAAAATTCCGAAATAGTAGAGGATGAATCGCCCCATCGCTCTCGCGAACGAAAGCTTGTCTCCGTTGGGCCTGATAATCTGCAAACCCAGCACGAGTTTCCCGGGCGTCGCGTACCGGTTCGACACAAACCACGCTTCGTATAGCGCAATTAGTACAACCTCTACCGCCGAGAAGCCCACGGCGATCGCCAAGAATGGTCCCAGTTGCGACATATCGGGGGCAGTTCCCGGCTGCGGGATCACGCTTCGTCCAGCGAATGCGAAGAATACGAGGGATAGGGGCGTGAAAATCACGGTCAAAATTAAGCCGTCGATGACCCGTGCCAGGAACCGCATCCAGAATCCGCCATAGCGCCGCATTCCGAACTGCAAGGCCGCAGTCGATCCTTGTTCCCTTAAGCGTTGGAAAAATACGTCCTTACACCTCGCGCACACGCGCGCTGCGCCGTAGGTCAGCAACTCGGCGGCTGGAAGCGGCCGGCCGCATTGCGTACAGAATGTTCCAGTGGGAATGCCACCGCCGTTTGCCGAAACGGTTGGTGCGATGGCGCCCAGGGGCTGCCAATCCGCCATACCCGCTTTCCACACCAACGTTTCCAGCCTTATCTTTCCGGAGGCTCGCAGAGCTTCGAAGCCGGTGTCGTCGACCGGTCCCACTCGCAATCCTCCGTCTGCGTAATACCATTCCATCGGGCCTCCCGAGATTCGTTATCAAATTTTCGGCTTTGGCGGCGGCAGCTCGCGGGCCTTGCATTCCGAAGCGAAAAAGTTCCGGCCATGCGAGCCGTCGCAGAACGGTTTATTTTCTGCCATTCCACACCGGCACAAAGAAATTACGGTGCGTCCAGCCAGTCCAAACTCCGTGCCATCGGCGTCATATATCGTGAAATCGCCCTCAATCCGTATCGGTCCATTCTTCAGGATCGTAACTTTCGTAGACATGCAAGCTGATCGTAGCAGAGCCTCGCGCGGTCTCGCTTACGCCGCATCCAGAACACGCTGCAACTCGTTGCAAGCGCCGGCGACTCCGTCTTCCGCACGAATCAACCGTCCCAACTCGGCCGCCTTAGATTTCATTTCCTCGTCTAGCAACAACAGACTCAGGACGTGAGCTACGTGAGCTGCTCGATAGCGCTCGCGCCCAATCGTCCGCGCCACCCCTAGCCGGCGCACTCGCCGGGCATTGTCCGGTTGATCGAAAGACCAGGGCGCCACCAGCATTGGCCTTCCAGCTCGAAGCGCTTGGGCGGTGGTGCCGATGCCACCCTGGTGTACTACGGCCGCCGCCTGCGGAAACAGCTCCGAATATGGGGCATACGGCGCAGCAAACATGCCCGCGGGCAAGGCCGCGGGCAACCTTGGATTCACGCCAATTCCGGTCAACAATACGGCGCGTACGCCGAGCTTTTGTGCCGCGGCCAAGCTCTGCTCGTAGAACCCTCCCGGCGCGTACACGGCCGATGAACCCAAGGTGAACACCACCGGAGGCGGTCCCAGGGCCAGAAACTCGTCCAATGCCGGGTCCATGGAATGTCCGGCCTTCTCGCGATCATAGAACGGGAATCCAACGCATTTGGTGTGCGGCGGCCAATCCGGCTGCGGCTTGGCGAAATGCCCGGAAAACAGGGCAACCGTTCCCCATGGGGAAAACTGGCCTTCGAAAATCGGATTGGCCGCCTTCGGCAGACCTAGCCTCTTCCGCAAGTTCCGCACCGGCCCTGTCCATAGCGCCAGCGATTGTTTTGATAAATCCAGCAATAACGAGAACGGCGAGTGACCAAGCGACCGTAAATGATGAAACCAGGGCGCCGGCGGCAACACCGGTGGGTCCCACGCGGAAAAAAAACTGGTGGGCTGCAGCACAAACGATACCCAACGTATTTTTCGCATTTCCGCCACGATAGGCCCCGCGTAGGTGGCCGAATGGCTTACCAAGAGGTCTGCGCCGGCGCTTGCCGGATACAAATCCTCATAGCTTTCCTCTACCTGCGGGATGACATAATCCCGCAACAGCACTTCGGGGCCCTTCCTGGGGTCCCAGAGTTTCTTAGCGAACTCCACTTGTCCGGCAAGTGCTCCCACGTCCGGCCGTACCGGAACAAACTCGATGCCCTCGCCTTCGACCTTCGCCCGGTAAAATTCAGACGCTCCGATGATGCACTGATGCCCGCGCGTACGCATCCCCATTGCGACAGCCAAAAAGGGATGCAGGTCGCCATACGAACCGAACGTGGTGAAGAGAATGCGGGCCAAAGCGTGCCGGCGGCTTAGGGTATGTACTGATTCAAGTATCGCTTGGCCATGATGAAGCCGACTTTAAAAGGCTCGCTGAAATCCGGCCCAGGATTATCGTCGGCGCCATAGAACGGGTCCTCGTGCTCGATGCTCATCGCGCCCTGGTAACCATGGGCCTCCAGAGCGGCAAAGAACTCGCTCCACTTGATCGATCCCGAGCCGGGAATTCGATATGTCCACCAGCGTTGTCCGTTCACCGGCGTGATACCGCCCGACTTCAGCAACTGAGGGAAAATCTCCGTATCTTTCAGATGCACATCATAGATTTTGTCGATGAAATCCCATGCCGTTTGAATCGGGTCCATGAACTGCCGCACCAGGTGCGACGGGTCGTACTGCAAGCCCACATAGGGTGAATTTCCAAATCCTTTGAAAAGGGCATCAAACCCCAAGGGACTCGTCGCAAGATTCGGTCCTTCCGGCCAGGGCTCCCAAAGAATGCGAACGTGGTTCTTTTCGCAGACGGGAAAATACTGCTCGTTATAGACTCGAACCGTCTCGTCGATCTGCTGGGGGAAGGGTTTCGTATCGTCCTTCCCCGAAGCGGTCCCAATATAGGGGACGCCCAACCGCCCGGCGAGTTCAATCGCTTTTACGAAACGAGCATTCGCCACCGCGCGCTTTGCCGGGTCGGGCGCTATATGATTCTGCGTCACCTGAAAAGCGGAAACGTTCATCTCGTTTTGCTTCAGGACGGAGCGCATTCGGTCCACGTCCTGGTCGCTTCCATTCACGTTGGGAGAGCTCAGAATCATGTTTGTGAAGCCCTGCGCTCGAGCGAACTCGACGTTGTTGGGCGTGAATTTACCGAGAACGCCCAAGCGCGGCTTCCATTCCGTGTGAGGCGCCGGTTTGGCTGCCGCAGCGGTGGCCGCCGCGGCCAATGTTCCAATTAATGTTCTTCTGGTCATTAGCGTTGAGTGTATCGCTCCGCAATCGTCGCGATTGCTCCTTTGAGTCCAACCGTCACAACTCGATCGCCAGCAGCCATAGCTTGCGCGGCGGCGTGAAAATTCGGGCTCTCTGCGCGGTATGAAATATTCGAGACGCTAAAGAACAAGGAGGAATAGTAAACCGGAAGCTATTGACCGCCTCCGGACATGGCTTTTTCGGTCAGGAACGCGGCACGCTGGCCGTGCAAATAACCTTCGAGATCGGCAGTTGAAAATTCGAAGCCATAGTCGGATGGGTTGAACGGTTTGCGGTCGTGTTTGGCTGCGACGTAGAGTTTGGCGGCGATGGCGAGATCGTCCTTTTCCTTCTGTTCGCGCTCCTTTTGTAGTTGCTTGATTTCGGCGATGAGTTTTTCGCGCAGGCGGTGCAGGCGCATCTCCTGAAGATTGAGATTGCGGAGTTGGCGCTCATAAGCGAGATAGGTTCGCATGTGGAGTGATGCGCTACGCGAGTGTGGATCGAGATCGGAGACTTCGGCGGCAAATTCCGTACAGCCTCTGGCGTAGATGGCTTCTTCGAGACCAGGAATGCGGTCGAGACGCCAAGTGGTATCGGCGAGAGATTGGACGAGTTCGCATTCGCGCTCGCCGACGGGCTGGTAGGCCTTTTTGTATTGGTTCAGATGATTTTCGTAGCGGTCGGCATCGTCGCCAGGAAGCAGGACGGTGCGGCCGGTGAGAGCCGTCACTTGTTGAATCTTCGGCTCGCTGAGCTGGGCGTTGCCGCGGTTGGCGGTGAGACGGGCCGGGGTCAGACCGCTTCCTGGCGGTCGCGGCTCCGTTAATTGCGGTTCGGGTGGTGGCGGTTCCGATGCGGTGCATGGCTCCGGTTGCGGCGAGTCGTGTTGCGCGAGTTTTTGAGTGGCACGCTCGGCGGCGCGGCGGGCTTTGCGGTTTTGGCGCGATGTCATTCTATGAATGGTTTTCGCGCGCGAGATGGCGGGAAGAGGAAGAAATTCGTTCCAAGTGATTGGCGGGAGAGGAAAAGAAATTTGTGGCACGCGCGTGAAGGGATTCGGAGGTCTGCCGCATTACCGTCCCCTGTGCTGAAATAATTAAAGGGTGCAACGCGTGACGAATCCGCTGTTTGGTCGCGTCCTCCCCGTTGCAAATCTGATTACTTGGAATGACATGAGAAGAAAAATCCGTTCGACGACCATCCTTTGTGTTCGCCGCAACGGCAAAGTAGTATTGGCTGGTGATGGGCAGGTCACCATGGGAAGCGAAGTTTTAAAGGGCGGGGCGCGCAAGCTCCGCCGGCTGTTCAACGGCAAAATCGTTTCCGGCTTTGCCGGGTCCACTGCCGATGCGTTCGCGTTATTTGCCCGCTTTGAAGGCAAGCTGGAACAATACGCCGGAAACCTGCCGCGCAGCGTGGTGGAACTCGCCAAAGAGTGGCGGACGGACCGCATGCTGCGCCATCTGGAAGCCCTGTTGCTGGTTGCCGATACACAGAATATGTACATTGTCAGCGGCACCGGCGACGTCATCGAACCCGATAGCCCCGTGGCGGCCATCGGTTCGGGCGGCGCGTTTGCTAAGGCCGCCGCCACTGCACTGATCGAAAACACGACCCTCAACCCTCGCGAGATCGTTGAGCGCGCTATGAAAATTGCCGGCGACATCTGCATCTACACCAATGACAATGTCACCTATGAGGAGCTGTAATGGTTATCTATCTTCCTCAGCAGTCCTCCGACGAAACGCCGCTCCTCGACGAGTTGACGCCACGCGAAATTGTTGCTGAACTCGATAAGCACGTCGTCGGCCAAGCCGAAGCGAAACGCGCAGTGGCCATAGCCCTCCGTAATCGCGTTCGCCGCCAGAAGCTGGATCCCGAAATGGCCGATGAGGTAATGCCCAAAAACATCCTCATGATCGGCCCCACCGGCGTCGGCAAGACCGAAATTGCCCGGCGTCTTGCTAAGCTTGCCAACTCGCCCTTCCTTAAGGTCGAAGCCAGCAAGTTCACTGAAGTCGGCTATGTGGGCCGCGATGTCGAATCCATGATCCGCGATCTCGTCGACGTCGGGATCGACATGGTCCGCGAGGAGCGCCTCGAACAGGTCGCAGACCGTGCGGAACAGAATGCCGAGGAACGCCTGCTCGATCTGTTGATGCCTCCCCAGCCCGAATCGAGCGAAAGCGCCGAGCGCACGCGCGAGAAGTTACGGGAGAAGCTACGCGCCGGTAAACTTGACGACCGCAGCGTCGAAGTGGACGTGAAGGAGCGCGGTCCAACCTTCGAAGTCTCCACCAACGGGAACATCGAAGAAATGGACATTAGTCTCAAAGATGTCATTCCCGGCTTATTCGGACCACGCACGCGCAAGCGCAATATGCGTGTCTCCGAGGCGCTCGAATACCTTATTCAGGAAGAGGAACAGAAACTGGTCGACATGGACCAGGTCACGCGCGTCGCCCTCGAACGCGTCGAACGCAACGGCATTGTCTTTCTGGATGAGATCGACAAAATTGCCGGCCGCGAAGGCGGTCATGGTCCCGATGTCAGCCGCGAAGGCGTGCAGCGGGACATTCTTCCGATCGTCGAAGGCACTACCGTCAATACCCGGCACGGCTTCGTGCGTACCGACCACATCTTGTTCGTCGCGGCCGGAGCCTTTCACGTTTCCAAACCCTCCGACCTTATTCCGGAGCTGCAAGGCCGCTTTCCCATCCGCGTCGAACTCAAATCGCTTAACGAGGGCGATTTCATCCGCATACTCAAGGAGCCGAAGTCGGCGCTGGTCAAGCAGTACACGGCGCTCCTTGAGACTGAAGGTATCAAGCTTAGCTTCGCGGAAGACTCGATTGCCGAAATTGCCCGAATCGCCGCGCAGGTCAACGAGTCGGCTGAAAACATCGGCGCGCGCCGCCTCCACACGATCATGGAGAAATTGCTCGAAGATATCTCATTCGACGGCCCCGATCTTAAGAAGAAAAACATTCGCATCGATGCGATCTACGTCAAAAAACAGCTTTCCGAAATCGTTAAGGACCAGGACCTGAGCAGGTACATTCTTTAGTGCGCGCATATCGCTTCACCCTGCTCCTGCTCATAGTCTGGCTTGAAGGTTGCGGTTACGTGGGTCCGGTTCTTCCGCCGTCGCCCAGAACTCCGCTCGCCATCACGAATCTGTCGGTGATCGAGCGCGGCGATCAATTAATTGTGTCCTGTACCTTGCCGCAACACACCAGCGACGACCTCTTTATCAGCACCTTTTCAAAAATCGACCTCGGCGCCGGCCCAGACGTTTCGCCTTTCGATTTCGCTCAGTGGTCGGATCAGGCCAAGCACTATGCCGTGCCGACACCGCCGCCGATCGATCAAACCTCACCGCCCACGGCAATCGAATATCGGATTCCCGTCTCCGCCTGGGAGGGCAAGAGCGTCGACATCTTCATCCGAACGGCGGACAAAGACAGCCGCTTCTCCTCCTGGTCCAATCGAGTGCATTTGGATGTCATTCCGTCACTCGCATCCCTTCAGGTGACGGCCAAAGATGTGCGCCAGGGGGTGCTGCTTTCCTGGCCGGAGGAACAACCCGGCGCGCATTACGATGTCTATCGGAAGGGGCCAAACGACAAAGCACCCGTAAAGATCGGAACCGCGGAGCACAAGGACTATTTGGACACAACCAGCCTGTACGAAACACCGTATGAATACACGGTCATTGCCGCCAAAGGCCCTGCTGAAAGCGTAGCTTCCACGCCGGTGGAAATCACTACGCACGATACCTATGCTCCGTCAGTGCCCCGGTCCATTACTGCGATCGCCGCTGCGAATTCGATCGAAGTCACTTGGGAGCGCAGTCCGGAATCCGATCTCAAAGGCTATTACGTCTATCGTTCCACCGACGGCGGACCGTTTGAAAGAATCGGAAACTTAGTCAACGTACCGAGTTATAGCGACCACGCTATCCAGGCAGGGAAGACCTATCGATATCGAGTCTCGGCGATTGACATCCTGAATCACGAAAGCGATAAGTCGCCCGCGACGGCGGCGATTACAGTTCAGTGAGACGTCGTTGGGAAGGGGCTATTTAAGAGCGCCTCTATCCAAAATGCCGGATGATTAATTGGATTCTTAGCCTCGAACCTGGTGGGATTTCAAGGGCGGAGGCCTTGGCTAGTACTCAGCTTCATAAATGCGGCTCGTATAGTGAGACCGCTTGGTAGCGTGCGCGGCTCCTTTCCGAGCCACGAGCGCGAGGGAGTGGTCTGCTCCGAATAAAGAGACTTACTTCTGAAACGGTGTACTTGGCTCAGAAACAGAAGACGGTTAAATCGTCTTCGTCTGGCCGCCATCCATGTCAATGAGCGCGCCTTGCAGGAAACGCCCCTCCGGGCTGAGGATAAACAGCGCAAGATTCGCGATATCGGCTGGATCCCCGATGCGCGTGGTTTTCGCGCGACGCACGATTTCGGCTTCGGCCTCTCGCGCATCAATGTTTTCTTTTTCGGCGAGTTGCTGAACCATTCGCGCGAAACGACTGGTGCGCACCGAGCCCGGATTGATCGCGTTTACCTGCACTCCATCGCGTATCCCTACATCGGCCATCGCCTTGGTAAAGGAAAGCAGGGCGGCATTTACCGATCCGCCGATGGCAAACTGGGCTCCCGGCGTGCGGCCGCCAACGCCAACAATGTTCAGCACTGAACCAGATTGCTCCCGAATATGCGGCCACGCGCAGCGTGTCACTCGCACGGCGCCGAAAAACTTCAAAGCGAACCCATCGGTCCAGTCCTCTTCCGTCAGCTCGAGAAACTCTCCACGCTTGGTCGCGCCGGCGTTGTTGACCAGAATATCGATCTTCTCAAAGGCTTCGTAGGTTTCCCTCACCAGCCGGTCCGCAGATTCGGCTAGCCGCAAATCCAGGGGAATTGCCGCTACCCGGACGCCCTGCGCTTCGATCTCCCGCGCCGCTTCGAGGAGGGCGTCACGATCTCGCGCACAGATTGCGACGTTGGCCCCTTCGCTTGCCAACCGCAGCGCGATGGAGCGTCCAATGCCCCGGCTAGCGCCCGTGACAATGGCGGTCTTTCGCGCAAGTCGGCCTCTAATGGTCACAGCTTGTTCTTCAGGACCTCATTCACCGCGGCCGGGTTCGCCTGTCCGCGGCTCGCCTTCATCACTTGCCCCACCAGGTAGCCCAACACCGCGGTCTTGCCGCTCCGGTACTGTTCCACCTGCTTCGGATTCGCCGATATGACCTCATCTACGATGCTTTCCAGCGCTCCTGTGTCCGAAATCTGCTCCAAGCCCTCGCGCTTCATAATGACGCTAGGGGCATCGCCGGTCTCGAACATTTTCGGCAGGATCTCTTTGGCTAACTTGCCTGAGAGCTTGCCAGTGCCGATCAGACCGACTAATTCGCCCAGATGCTCGGGCCGCACAGGAGACTCGCCGATCTCCTTACCGGCGGCTTTCAACAGACCCATTAAATCGCCGGTCACCCAGTTCGCCGTCGCGCGACCGTCGCCCCCGGTCTTCACGGCCGTTTCAAAATAGTCGCCCGTCTCGCGAGTTAACGATAAGACTTGCGCATCGTACTCGCGAATGCCGTAGTCTCTCACGAAGCGCTCCTTGCGATCCGCCGGGAGTTCGGGCAGGCTCGATTGTACCTTGTGTAGCCAGTGTTCGCTGACTCGCAGCGGCACCAGGTCCGGTTCCGGAAAGTACCGATAGTCGTGCGCCTGCTCCTTGCTGCGCATTCCCGTGGTCTCATCCGTGTCCGCGTTATACAAACGGGTTTCCTGCATGATCGAGCCGCCCGCGTCCAACACCTCTGCCTGCCGTAGAATCTCGCGCTCGATCGCCAGCTTCACGAACCGGAAGCTGTTCACGTTTTTCACTTCGACCTTCGTGCCGAATTCCTCCGCCCCCCGCAGCCGTAGCGATACATTGGCATCGCAGCGCAATTGCCCTTTCTCCATATCGCAGTCGGACACTCCGATGTACTGCATCACCTGCTTCAACTCGGTCAGATAGGCATGCGCTTCATCCGAAGATCGCAAATCCGGGTCGCTCACGATCTCGATCAGCGGCGTGCCCGAGCGATTCAGGTCCACGTAAGTGAAGCGGTTGGAGTCTTTGAAACCATCATGAATACTCTTGCCCGCATCGTCCTCCATGTGCACGCGTGTGACGCCGATGCGCTTTCTGCCATCTTTTGTGGCGATTTCGACATAGCCATGCTCGGCAAGAGGTTGGTCGTATTGCGAAATTTGATAGCCTTTCGGCAAATCGGGATAGAAATAGTTCTTGCGGGCAAAGCGTGAAAATGGATTTACCCGGCAATGCAGTGCGATCGCGGCAGCCATCGCCAACTCGACTGCCTGCAGACTCAACACCGGCAGCGCCCCGGGCAGTCCCAGGCACACGGGGCATACATTCGTATTCGGCGCGGCGCCAAATTCCACCGGGCAGCTACAAAATATCTTGGTTTTCGTGCCGAGCTGTACATGAACCTCCAGCCCGATCACGGGCTCATAGCGGGTCAGAACATCTTCGGCGGATGCGATCACGGACATGCTTCGATTGTACCGGCGAATATCATGAAGACATCCCATGCGTTCTTTCGCTTTGACCGTTCTTTTGCTACCTTTAGCGCTACACGCTGGAGAGACCACTTTGTGGTACGACCGTCCGGCTCTCGCCTGGACGGAAGCTCTGCCCGTTGGCAACGGAAAATTGGCCGCCATGGTCTTCGGTGGCATCGATACCGAGCACCTTCAACTCAACGAGGAAACCATCTATGCGGGCAAGCCCATGGACCGCGTCAATCCTGCTGCCAAAGCAGCCGTCCCCGAGGTCCGCCGATTGCTCATGGAAGGCAAAATCATGGAAGCTCAAGCTCTCGCCGAAAAATCCATGCTGGCCATTCCCCGTCGGCAACCGCCGTACGAGCCCCTCGGCGATCTCGAATTGAAATTCGATAACGCAACGGGAACTCCGTCCAACTACCGCCGCCAACTCGATCTGTCGAACGCGGTTTCCACCGTCACTTTCACTCTGAATGGTGTCACTTACACACGTGAAGTCTTCGCATCGCATCCCGACTCTGTGATCGTGATGCGTTTGACCGCGTCCAAGCCGCACTCGCTCTCCTTCACCGCAAGTCTCACCCGGCAATCTGGCGCGTCCACCACCGTCTCCGGCGGCGACACGCTAATCCTCACCGGGCAGGCGCTGCCCGATCAGAAGGCCAATCCCGGCGAGCCCGATACCGGTGCGCGCTTCGTTGGGGCGGTGCGCATCCTGCAGGAAGGAGGCAAGATTGCACCAGGAGAATCGACCGGAACCGTGCACGTCCTCAATGCCGACACAATTACCCTGATCTTCGCCGCCGACACCGATGCTCGTGGCCCCGATCCCGTCTCGCGCTGTTTGCCCCGTTTGAAAGCTGCAGCCGAGCGTAGCTATGAAGGCCTGCGCTCGGCCGCCATTGCCGATTACGAAACCCTGTTCTCGCGCGTCAGTCTCGACCTCGACCCGGTCGACGCGGAATCCGCCAAATTACCTACCGACGAGCGTTTGCGTCGCTTCTCAACGGGCAGCACGGACCTAGGCCTCATCTCGCTCTACTTCTCCTATGGGCGTTATCTCTTAATCTCCAGCAGCCGGTCCGATACCTTGCCCGCCAACTTGCAAGGCAAATGGAATAACAGCCTCACTCCGCCGTGGGGCAGCAAATACACCATCAACATTAATACCGAGATGAATTATTGGCCGGCGGAAACCACGAATCTCGGCGAGACCACCGACAGCGTCTATAACTTGCTTCGATTGATGATGCCTTCGGGCGAGAGAACCGCTCGCGAGATGTATGGAACGGAAGGTTTCGTTGCCCACCACAATACGGATGGCTGGGGAGACACCGAGGCCATCGACGGCATCGGCTCCGGTATCTGGCCAGACGGCGCAGCCTGGTTGAGCCTTATCCTCTGGGACCACTACGATTTCTCGCGCGATGTGGACTATCTCCGCGAGAAGGCGTATCCCATGCTGAGAGCCGCCGCCATTTTCATGCTCGACAACCTGGTGCCCGATGGGAAGAGACGTCTGCTCAGCGGTCCGTCCATTTCGCCCGAAAATCGCTACTACACGAAGGACCACCAGCGGGCCTCGCTCTGCATGTCGCCCACCATGGATATCGAAATCGATACGGCCCTGTTCAAACGAGTCATCGAAGCGAGCCGCATCCTCGGCGTCGATGCCGATCTCCGAGACAAGCTCACCGAGGCACTCAGCAAGCTGCCTCCGCTGCAGATCGGCCGTTACGGACAGTTGCAGGAATGGCTCGAAGATTATGAAGAGGTCGAACCCGGGCACCGCCATGTCTCCCATCTGTTCGCGCTCTATCCTAGCAGCGAGATTACCGTCCAAAACACACCGGATCTAGCCAAAGCCGCCCGAATCTCCCTGGAGCGGAGACTCGCCAATGGCGGTGGCGCTACCGGTTGGAGCCGGGCTTGGGTAACCAATTTGTGGGCTCGGCTGAAGGACGGAACGCAGGCCGGAACGAATCTGCAAATCCTGCTCGCCAAATCGACGCTGCCCAACATGTTCGATAATCACCCGCCGTTTCAAATCGACGGCAACTTTGGAGGCACGGCGGCGATTGCCGAGATGCTGGTACAAAGCCACACGGGAACGATCCAATTGCTTCCAGCTCTCCCACCCGACTGGATCTCCGGCCGTGTTACGGGGCTACGTGCCCGCGGGGGCATGGAACTGGATCTCGTATGGAACAGTCATCGCCTGAAGTCTTTGGTTCTGCGCCCCAGCATTTCCGCCGGCCATCGTATCGAGTTTCCAGTTGGCGTAACCGTGGCCAATTTACCGCCAGACGTAACCAGCGGCGGGCCAACCGTGTTAATCGTCCAGGCTCGGGCAGGCCGAACTTACTCGATCAACTTCGAATAATCGACGCAGATCAATCCGGCTTGTCTATCTGAATAACAATGCGGCCCCTGTTCCGATGCCTGACGGCTCGCCGCAAGGCCTGCCGCATTCCACGCGGCATTGCCATTCAACCGCTCAGCCGCCGCCAAACCGCCGGTGTGTTGAATGCCCGGCACGTCGAAGAACCGCAAGAAATCGTCATCTGTGCCGCGGAATGTGCCGAGTTCGGCCTTTAGGTCGAGTGGTATCGGCGCTAGCGCCGCCGCAAATGTGGCCCAAACACCAGCCGTCCCCAGTCCGAGTAACTCAATCTTGCCTTTGTATCTGGATTGAAGAAACGAGAGGGCCGTCAGGATGTCTTGCACGCGGCAAGCGCTGTCGGACTGGTTGAACGTCAGAAAGTAGCGCCCGGAACGATCTCGCGGCGCAACGGCCGAACCGGTCTGGAAAGCGTCAATTGACAAAATGGGGCGGCCAAGTTTTCGCAGTTCTTCAACTTCTGGACTCTTCAATGCGGCTGCTGCGCCTTCCGGGTGGACTACCAGCACAGGAGCTCCGTGGCTTTCGAGCCAGATCCCGGGCACTCGATCGCCTGTTCGCGGACGGCTAAGGACAACTCGATCCTGTTTCTGTTCGACGAGGACTTTATCGGGCCACTCAACTGCAAGAACGGCTCGCAATCGATCCTGCAGTTCGCGCCGCGATTTCGTCATTTCAAACTGCCGCAGGGCAATTTGTTTCCACTCATCGAAAAGTTGGTTATAGGTTACGGCGTTTGCATTGAGTGACCGGCCTGCTAAGGCCAGCATGTCTTGCAACATTTCAATGTGAATGTTCTTCTCCTCATAAGAAGCATTGGCCGGCTGCTTCAATACGTGTATTCCAAAAAATCGGTAAACCTGCTCCCGATTCAACTTATTGAAGTTATGAGGCGCATCCTGTATGAATGCCTGTACGTTGCCGGGTGCGTTGTAGAGGGAATAGATCTCGCGGACAGCCGGCAATTCCGCTGCCATCATGTCGTGCGTCCAGTCTCCCGTTGCCGCTGTCATAAGCATCGGCTTTGGCGCGAACATGGAGGCGATCTCTACGTTGTTCGTCCCCAGCCGCAGTCCCGGCGCGTTCTCACAGGTGTCGCCGCCCTGCATAATGAACGACACCATATTTGCGGGGGCCGCAAACTGAAGCCGATCGTCGACCGCCGCAAGAAGCATTGTCTGCGTTGCGCCGCCCGAAGCGCCTGCAATCCCAACCCGCGCCGGATCGACATCTAGGGAGAGCACAAAATCGAGGGCTCGAGTGGAATTCCAAAGCTGTAAGCCCAATGGTCCGAACGACCACAGTTGTTCAGTCGGATTCCCGAACGAGTGCGGTGTCTGGATGGTGTCGTTATAGCCCACCATGTCCCACGCAAACACGACGTAGCCTTGACGCGCCAAGCTGATTCCAAATGACGGATTCGAATCGAGCGGCTCATTTTCAAGCCGGCCGTAAGGCCAATGTCCGTGTGGATTGAGAACCGCCGGTAGCTTGCCGCTCCGTCCAATCGGCCGGTACAGATTGCCGCCCAAATAATATCCGGGCAGCGTCTCCAGAAGAACCTTTTCAATCGAATAGCCCTCCCGCTCGATGCGTCCAAAAATTTGCGGATGGAGCGGCGTGCGATCCGGCATCGGAAACAATCCGGCAGCCGACAAAATCTGCCGCCGTAACTGGGCCTTCCGCGCCTCCCAATCCGCGCGACTCGCGTAATGCGGCATCGAGAAGTGTGTATCGGTCCCGGGAGTGTTCGTGTTCCGTAAATCCTGCTTCGGCACTTGCGTCAAACCAGAGCAGCATAGCAGCAAGATGATGGGCAGGCGTGCCATTTATGAAAAGAGGCGCGGAACCGGTATTTCAAAATCAGCGAGAAGCCAACTAGTTAAAGTTTCACCGCTTCTGAATTCTCGCCACTCACCCTTGGCCGAATAAGCAATCGCTTCTCTGGTCTTGGGATAAATCTGCCAGACCTCCTGCACACCGTTTTCTAGATAAGCTGCGACTTTTCGCATGCTGTCGGCCGCATATTCGCTTGGCGAAATGATCTCTACCGCCAGATCGGGTCCGCCTGGCAGTGGAACGCGAGAAGAATCGAGTGTCAAGGATCGTGGAGCGAGTATCAGCCAGACGTCGGGCCGCACGCGGGTGTCTTTAGAGAGAGCAAACTCCACGTCATGGGAACCAATGCCGCCCTTCCTGGTAAGGTACTGTTTCAGTGCCATCAGAATACGGAACACAATCTCCTGGTGCCCCATCGTAGGACTAGACACCGGTGTGAGTTCTCCGTCCAGCAGTTCCCAGAGGCGCCCCTCCTCGTACGGCAAGGCGTCGAATTCGAGCCCGGCCATGAGCGCTGTTTTTGCCAACATAACTCCCCCAGCGTATCTATTATGCCTCCCGGCGAGGGAGCCGTACCCTGGTGAGCCAGTTACGTCGGTTCTAGACTTAGCGCCTCCGCGTCCAAACGACGCTAAGACTACCTATTTGTCCTTGAGCTCGGAACAAGAATGCTATAACGAAAAGTTTTCCACAGGTTTTCAAATAGTGAGCGAGAAACCGACGATCTTGTCAAGAGGAACTTCTTGAATGCAACCAATAACTTGCATGCCTACGCAACATGCGATATGCTTATAAAGGAGTAAATCTAGGGGCTCAAGAAGGGTTTGATTAGTCTGTTCGGCTTCTACAGCCCTGAATGAGTACCGCTTCCACTTCAATCAAGACAGCGCCAACGAAGATTAAGTTCGACTACATCAAGGGCAACTTCTTCAGAACCGCTCGTGCTGACGGTGCTCTCGCTGGAACGAATGGATTTTCGGATGTCATCCTGAGCTTCTACAGCGAACGGACCCCAATCCCAAAGCAGGTCGTACATCTTCTCACGCCTGAACACGCTCTGGGCGATGAGATTGTAGAGGAGCGCGTTTCTCGGGACGCGGTCGTGCGGGAAGTTGAAGTTTGCCTTTCAATGAGCCTTAGTGTCGCGAAAGCCGTACAAGCCCTGTTAGCCAAGCAGATCGATGCGATAGAATCAGCCCAAACAGAATTACCCAACAACTCCAAATGAGCACACAACTTGTTTCGCCGCCACACGTATGGAATTCCGTTCCCAGCATGGGCACCTCTAAACCTTGCACCCGATACCCGACATTGGCCACGCGGGAAGCCGTTCCACCCTATGATTCTTTGATTGGTGTTATCGACGTCTTAAGGGGGGCTATGGATTCCCCGGTCTCTTGGAGCAAAGCCAAGTTAGGGGAAATGACGGCCAAGAACGCAAACTGGACACTGCTAAATTCAGCTCCTCCTAACAATACCGCAAGAAAGCTAGCGCTTAATGTGCTTAAACTCGCGCACGCATATCGTCCCTTAGAACCATCGCTAATCACGGCCTCCGCTGACGGCGGTATTGGGATAGTGTACAAATCAGACCAGCGGTATGCTGCGATTGAGTGCCTGAATATTAACCAGATCTGGTTGCTTTGGTTTGATGTCCTCAACCAACCGCAATCGCGAAGAGTCAAGGTCACGCGCTCCGAAATTAAAAAGGCATTGGAAGAACTATCTGCGCTTCACAACAATGCCTGACAGGCCGAAGGAAATGTATCGCGATGGGCGTGATGCGGTGCCGTCCTTTGAACCCGATGAGTGCTTTTACCATCGGATCGATCCTAACTTTGTGGGTGATGACGAAAGAATAGACCCAGTCCATATTAGGTCAATTCAATGTCCAGACTTATCCTCAAACCGGAGTCGCTTCAGTAAGCCATGGTATGTCTTGTACCCGAGGGCCACTTATGGCAATTTCGCAGTTTTTAAGTTCAAGCGAGAAGACGTCCCAGCCCAAATTACTCGCGAATCGCCCGGCGCAAGTCCTTACGAGGTCAGAACTGAACACGATCCGGAGGACGATAACTACGGTCACTGCGAAACGCGCATGTACCGCGGTCATGCACGGATGACCGCCAATAAGGTCAAGCCGGAGGCCAAGAATAAGTTGCGGCTTGCGTTCTCAAGGATACTTTCCCTGGAAAGGAAAGCTGGTGATCCCTTTCCTTTTGAGTTCGTTGACAACACGATGATGTCTGATTGAGTGTTCGAACGGGTTGAGGACGGGCCGAGTCCCATCTGACAATCTAAGCCGCTCAATTCTGCCGGACCTCGTATCCTGGACTTGCGTCCCCCAATCCAAATGTGTAATTATTCAATTGAGTGAATAAAAATACAAGGAGGATCTTTTGATGGCCGCGACCATGTTCCAGCCTGTATCCCTCGTCGGAGCAACCAATCTCCGTCACGACCTCGATCTTTCTACTGAGCAGCTTACCGGCGTTCTCGACCTCGCTACTCAAATGAAGCAATCCCGCCAGCGTTTCGCATCGTCCCTTAAAGGGCGCTATGTTTCGCTGCTGTTCGAGAAGCCTTCGCTCCGTACGCGCATGACCTTCGAACTCGCCATCAAACAGCTTGGCGGCGATTGCGTCGTACAGACCGGCATGATCGCCGAACGCGAACCGTTGTGCGATGTGGCCCGCAATCTAGCCCGCTGGACCGAAGCGATCGTCGCCCGCACATTCTCACAGCAAACCATCGAAGAGCTTGCCCGCTGGTCCGGTATTCCGGTCGTCAACGCGCTCAGCGATGTTTATCACCCTTGCCAGGCGCTCGCGGACATGCTCACCCTGCGCGAACACTTCGGTGCGTTACGCGGCTTGAAACTCGCGTTTGTTGGCGACGGCAATAATGTTGCCCATTCCTTGTTGCTCTGTGCCGCGCGCCTCGGCATTCACTGCTCGGTGGCAACACCGATCGGCTATGAACCACTGCCCGCGATTGTAGATCAGGCGCGTAAACTGGCCGCCCAGAACAACACGTCGATCGAAATTGTGAACGACCCGATTCGCGCGGTCACGTCCGCGAACGCGGTCTACACCGACGTGTGGACCAGCATGGGCCAGGAATCCGAAGCGGAGGCGCGCAAGCTGCTATTCTCGCCTTACCAGGTGAATGAAGAGCTTCTTTCGCACGCTCTCCGCAACGCGATTTTTATGCATTGCTTGCCCGCCAAGCGCGGCCTGGAAGTTACGGATGCGGTCATGGAATCGAGCCAATGCGCTGCTTTCGATCAGGCGGAAAATCGCCTACATGTTCAGAAAGCGGTTCTGCTGAGCCTGCTTCAATAAGCTGGTTCCATTTTTGACGGCGCCGTTTTTACTCGGGCATAGCCTCGTCTGCAGTATTCTCAAAGGGAAAACATGAACAAATTGTCTGCTAAAAAGGTGGCGCTCGCCTATTCGGGCGGCCTTGATACTTCCATCATCATTCCGTGGCTCAAAGAGCATTACCGGTGCGAAATTGTGGCCGTTTGTGGCGACATTGGCCAGGGCGGGGAAGAGCTGGAAGGTCTGAAAGAGAAGGCTATCAAGACTGGCGCCTCCGAAGTCTACGTCGAGGATATGCGCGAGGAGTTCGTTTCCGATTATCTTTGGAAACTGGTTCGGTCGGGCGCGGTGTATGAGCACAAATATCTGCTGGGTACCTCCATTGCGCGCCCGTTATTGGCGAAACGGCAGGCTGAAGTGGCCCTTCGGACCGGTTGCGATGCGCTCGGGCACGGTTGTACCGGCAAAGGCAACGACCAGGTGCGTTTCGAATTGACCTACAAAGCGATCGCGCCGCATTTAAACGTCATCGCGCCTTGGCGCGAATGGGACATCGTCTCGCGCGAAGATGCCATCGAATACGCGAAGAAGCACAATGTGCCCATCGCGCAATCGACCACTAAAATTTACAGCCGCGATCGCAATATCTGGCACATTTCGCACGAAGGCGGCGAACTCGAAGACCCCGCCAATGCCGCGCCCGACCACATCTGGATGCTCACCAAGAGCCCGGCTGACGCGCCATCCACGCCTACCGACGTCACAATCGGGTTTGAGAGCGGCCGTCCTGTTTCGCTTAACGGCCGGCGTGAACCCAGCGGCGTCGCGCTGCTTGAAGAACTAAATCGCATTGGCGGCGACAACGGCATTGGCCGCATCGACCTGGTCGAGAATCGCTTCGTCGGAATGAAATCCCGCGGCTGCTATGAGACTCCCGGTGGCACCATCCTAATGGCCGCTGTCCGCGAACTCGAGGCGCTGACGCTCGATCGTTCCACGTTGCACTATAAGCAGAAGATCGCGCTCGACTACGCCGAGATGGTTTATAACGGCCTCTGGTTTACACCCTTGCGCGAATCGATTGACGCATTCTTTGAAAAGATCTCCGAACCCGTCACCGGCGAGATCACGTTGCGCCTGATGAAAGGCAACATCGAACCAGTCAGCCGGAGGAGCCCGAATTCACTCTACAGCCTGGATATTGCCAGCTTCACCATGGGCGCCAGCTACGATCAGAAGGACGCGCTCGGCTTCATCAACCTGATTGGCCTGCCGATTAAGGTCCGGGCGTCGCTGAAGAAGTAAACGCGATGAAACTCTGGGGCGGCCGCTTCGAATCCGGACCATCTGAAGTCTTCGAGACCTTCTCCGGCTCTCTCCACTTCGACAAGAAGCTCATTTTCGCCGATATCGAAGGCTCACAGGCCTTCGCGCGCGCCCTCGCCCGGCAAAACATCATTACCGCCGAAGAATGCCATCAATTGGTGGAGGCCTTCGACTCGATCGCCGCGGAGGCGGCGGACCCCGCGTACTTCGACAACGCAAAGGACGAAGACGTCCACACATTTGTCATTCGCAAGCTAGCCGACAAGGTGGGCGCGATCGCCGGCAAGATTCATACGGGTCGCAGCCGCAATGAGCAGGTCTCGCTGGATGTTCGCCTCTACCTTCGCGCCTCCGCGAGCAACTTAATGGAACTGGTGCGCGAGCTTCTCAATGCACTGCTCACGCTTGCCGAAAAATATCCGGACGCGGTCATTCCCGGTTACACTCACCTGCGGCGCGCCCAGGCCGTTCTCTGGCCCCATTATCTGCTTGCCTATTTCGAAATGTTCTCTCGCGACTACGAACGGCTCGCGCAGACCCGCGCGCGCATCGACGTTCTGCCGCTTGGTTCGGGCGCGCTTGCGGGTAGCGGCTTCGATTTCGATCGTCAGGCGATGGCGGAGGATCTCGGCTTCCCGGCGATTACACGCAACAGCATGGATGTTTCCGGTGACCGCGATTTCGCCTTGGATTTTCTCTATTGCTGCAGTATCGTGATGCTGCATCTCGGCCGGCTCGCGGAAGACTGGATTCTCTACTCAAGCGAAGAATTCAACTGGATGGCGCTTGGCGATGGCGTCACCAGCGGCTCCAGCTTGATGCCGCAAAAGAAGAATCCCGATTCACTCGAACTGATTCGTGGCAAAGCGGGTCGTGTTTTTGGATGTTTGACGTCTTTGTACGTCACTATGAAGGGCCTGCCCATGACATACAATCGCGACATGCAGGAGGACAAGGAACCGCTATTCGATGCGCTCCATCAAACTTCCGGCTCGCTCGCGATGGCCAAAGCGGTCGCGGAAACGGTGGTGTTGAACCCTGCGATTCCGGCTGCTGCGGCAGATGAAAGCTGGGTCATTGCTACGGATCTCGCGGAAGAACTGGCGCGCAGTGGCGTCCCGTTCCATCGCGCCCATCAACTTGTCGGCCAACTCGTTCTTGAGAGCGTGAACAGCGGGAAAAAGCCCTCGGATTGGACGCCGCATTCGCTTGCCGCGTTTGCCCCGGAGTTCACACCCGGGATTGCTCGTCTGCTCTCGCCGTTGGAGGGCATGAAGACTCGCGGCCTTCCCGGAGGCACCGGCCCCTCGGCCGTCGCCGCAGCGCTTGTTCAGGCGCGCGCCCGGCTGGCCGAACTCCCTCTATGAATAAGAGCTTCCGGCAGGGCCAAATCCTACGAGTGATTCGCGGCAAGGAAATCTACACGCAGGAGGAATTGGCCCGCGAGCTCAGCCTGCTCGGAATCCAAACCACTCAGGTAACACTCTCCCGCGACATCCGCGAGATGAATCTTGTAAAGACGGCCGAAGGCTACCGCCCGATGCCCGAAGAGACCGGCGGACCCGAGTTGGCAGACGTTGCGAACGAATATCTACTCGACATCCGTGTTGCGCAGAATCTGGTCGTGCTGCGCACATCGCCCGGCAACGCCAGCACGTTAGCGGTGGCCGTCGATAGAGAAGAATCGGAAGAAGTCGTCGGCACCATTGCCGGCGATGACACGGTGCTTGTCATCACCACCGACCAGACTGTCGCCGAACGCTTTCGCGATCGGCTACTCGAGCTGATCTCGTGACGCTGCAGCGGCCGCCCGGGCCACAGACGCGCCGCGTTGAAGGATCCCGGCGATCGCGTTGGGCAACTTCGCTTCCATCAATTCCTCGATGGGCATTGGCAATGCCAACGACCAATTCGGGTTCTCATCGTTCGATGTCGCCGGGAAATTCGGGCGCTCCAGGACCGCCGCTGCGTCATCGAGAGATGCCGTTACAATGCGTGAAGGCGCTTCCGCAAGCAGACGATAAGCTCCCGCGATGACATCTTCAATAGGATCGCTTTCGTCCACCTGCGCCATTCGTTTCAGACGCCGGTGAATCTCCGCCGTGCTCTCCTCGTTGGGATTCCGATTCAGTTGCTCTTGCCTCTTAAGATCCGCGCCGGTCCAAAGTCCGGCGACCGTAGGAAGATCGTGCGTGGTCACCGCGACCAGCGCTTCTTTGGGATAGGTAGCGGGATGTTCTTTCTCAAACCACAAAAGCCGGTACGACAGGATGCGGTGAGTGGCAAGCTTTTCCCGAACACCGTCCTCCACCGTGCCCAAATCCTCACCAACTACGTAGGCCCGTGCCCGTTCGCTTTCAAGAGCCACAATGGCCAGCATCTCATCCGGGTTGTAACGTACATATGCCCCGTTTAGCGACGGTTGGCCCTCCGGAATCCAGAATAATCGGAACAGCCCCATGACGTGATCGATGCGCAACCCGCCGCCATGCCGGAATGCGGCTCGTACGGTCTGCACGAATGGTTCGTAGCCGGCCGCGCGCAGCTTATTCGGCAGGAACGGAGGCAGTCCCCAATTCTGGCCGCGCGTATTGAACTCGTCGGGTGGCGCTCCGACCGCCACGCCCGTTGCGAAATAATCCTGCCATCCCCACGCATCGGCGCCATCCGGATCCACGCCGACGGGCAGATCCTGCATTAATGCCAGATGTCTCGCTGCCTGTGCAAGCTGCTTGTCCAGTAGCCACTGAATCCATTTGAAAAATCGGATGCGTTCGGAGTGCTCCGCAGCGAACCGTGCTACCTCCGGTGAGGCGGGGTGTTGTAGCTCTACCGGCCAGCTATGCCATCCCGAGCGTTGCCATTCGGCGATCGCGCAGAAAACTGCAAAACGGTCCAGGTCGGAACCGTGCTCCTGGCAATACTCATCGAAGGCTACATCTTCGTTGAATTGCAACCAAAGGATCTCCAGCGCCTGCATCTTTAATTGGAAAATCTTGTTGCGATCGATCAACCTCTGCCGGTTCATATCTCGCCCGGCCAGAGCCAATTCTTCAATCTGAGGAATGCGGCCGCCAATTGCGTCCGGCAGCCACTCAATGCGTAGCCAAAGCGGATTGAAAAATCTACGGGAACTGGGGAAATATGGGCTCGCCTGTTGTGGTTCCAGCGGGCTGGCCGCGCTCAAAGGGTTCACCAGCATCATCCCCGCACCCAATTCGGAAGCCGACCATTGCGCAAGACGATCAAGATCACCAAAATCGCCGATTCCCCAGCTCTCGCGGGAACGCGCCCCATAGAGTTGCGCTGCCCATCCCCACGTCTTGAGGTCTTCGGGAAGCCAGCAACGCCCGGGACTCACAATCAAACGGCGGATGATCTCGTCGCCCTCGAACTGCATCCGGTGATACCCGTTGGGGAGATCCGCCGGAAGCCGCCGCTCGCACACCACGGTCTCACCGGTTTCAAGCAGAATCGTCGCCGCGCCCGGCACCTCCCGCTGCGAGCCGCTATGCACAATTACGACCGAATCGTCGGGCGATGGCGCAACCGACTCCCGGTCTGCCCCCATTGCTTCAAGTACTGTATCGATCGTCTCGCGCGGCACATCGTGCCACTTCCCAAATGCGTCTTGATAATTCAGGTCAATGCCCCAACCGTTGGTCTTCGTCGATCCGGCCATATTCGATGGATGCGAATTCCCGGCTCGGCGCAGTGGTAAAACTCAATTCAGTGCTCCGCCGCGCGATTGCCATCGATAACCGCTTGTCCGGCGTTTACCTCGACCTCGGCTTAGCCTATTCGGTCTCGGAGAATACCGCTCGGCGGCCAACCGCCTGAAGCCGCTCTACGAGGCGCAGCCGGGCAACCCCGAGTTGGGCTACCTACTGGCCAAACGCTATGTCTGGCTGGGCCAGAAGACCGAAGCTATGGCTCTGTTTCTTACTTTGGCAATTGAGAGAAAACCTCTTGCAGCGGAATTTCGATCTCTCCCGCGATTAACGTTCCCGACTCGTTCAACTTCAGCCACTCCGCGTCCCGATCGTAAATCCAGGCGATTCGGCGCTCGGGATCGATGACCCAGCAATGCGTCACGCCCCATTGGTGATACTCTTCGCACTTTGCCAGAAGCTGTCCAGGCCGATCATCTGGCGAGGCGATATCCACGCATAGGAAAACCGGCTTCGCCGGATAAAGACTCTCATAATCCTCCGGCCGTACAACTGCTATGCCGGGAAGCAGATACTTACCCGAGCGAACCTTTATCCGCACCTCCGATGACGCATAGAACTCCCTGGCGTGGACAATCAACAAAGAGCCTAAGAGAAGCTGAACAAAGCCGTGTAGAAACCCAGGCACTGGTTTGGGGTAAAGCACTCCGTCGACATACTCGCAATAGGGCTTCACGTCGAGCTTCAAATACTCGTCGACCGTCATGAGTGCGGAGGTGCTCATAAGCCTTCCCCTTTATTCTCCAATACACCTCGCGCTAGCGCGAGCGCCTGGTCTTTTGTCGAAATCTCGCCTTCCAGTTGCGCCGTTTCCACCGCTTCCAGCGCCTTCGAAAAGGGCGGCCCTGGATGGTAGCCCGCTTCGATCAGATCGCGTCCAGTGATCAAGCGTGGCGGGCGCAGCTCTTCTTTGCCCAGATGCTCCAACTGCTCCCGAACAAAATCGTATGCGGCTGTATAGCCATTGCTGGCCTGCGTGTCCAGGCGATGCAGTTCCAAGTGCTCTCCAAAATCGGGCAGCCGCAGGAACCGCTTCAACGTGCTCGCCCGCATCTGCATCACGTCTTTGAAGCGCATATGGTTTGCTACCAACGAAACAATCTGATCGCATTCATCGTTCGGGAATTTCAGCCTCGACAGAATCCGAGCGGCCATCTCCGAGCCTACCTCCGCATGCCCGTCAAAGCGAATGCGGCCGGCCACCCGAAACGTAGGCGGTTTCCCCACATCGTGCAACAGGATGCCGAACGCAAGCGTAACCGTAGGGCGCTTCAATTTTTCCAGCATCATTAACGTGTGTGTCCAAACGTCGCCCTCCGGATGAAACTCCGGCGGTTGCGGAACGCCCTGATAAGCCTTCACCTCCGGCAGGATTTCGGCCAGTAGGCCGGACTCGTCCAGGAGTTCCAGGCCTCGCCGCGCATCGCCTTCAGTCAAAATCCGAACTAGTTCGTCCCGAATCCGTTCCGCCGAAATCCGATGAATCGCGGGAGCGAGATCGCGGATGGCTCGCATCGTCTCCGGTTCAATTGCGAAGTGAAATCGAGCTGCAAATCGCACGGCCCGCAGCATACGCAAATGATCTTCCGCAAAGCGCCGCCGCGGATCCCCAATGGCCCGTATAATTCCGGCCCGTAAGTCAGTCTGACCACCGCAGTAGTCCAAGATCTCGCCTGTGGTGGGGTCTTCCATCAGCCCATTGACGGTGAAATCGCGGCGCAGTACATCCAGTCGCGGGTTCGTCTCAAAACGGACCTCCTCCGGCCGCCGCCCATCCGCATACGCCCCTTCGCTCCGAAAAGTAGCCACTTCCACGTGAGCCCCACTGCTCGAACCGACCAGGATTACTCCGAAATGCGCCCCAACCGGCTGAGACTGTGCAAAATAAGAGAGGACGTTCTGCGGCACGGCGTCGGTGCTGACGTCGTAGTCCTTGGGTGTAATACCGAGGAGGCGGTCGCGAACACAGCCGCCAACAAGAAACGCCTGATGGCCTCGCTCCCGCAACTCGCGGACAATCTCGATCGCCAGTGCACGGCGTGTCATGCTAGTTGATTCGCCCATTTGAATGGAAACGGTACGTAATAAGATCTCGACGACCGCGAAAGTCGTTGTAGCAACCACGGTCGCGCTCTCCTTTATTAGTTTCTGGCGCGGCGCGGCGATCGTGTTAAGCGATCTTGCCTCTTCCATGTTCTATGCAGGAGGCATCGCCGAGCAAGCTATCGGGAAATCCGCTGCGTGGTACGTGCTCGGCGTCATGGTCTTCAGCTTCGCCGTTCGCGCAGTCTACGTCGAAAGCTGCGGCATGTTCGTCCGCGGCGGCGTCTACGTGGTGGTCCGGGATAGTATGGGTCCGTTTGTTGCCCGCCTGTCCGTCTCCTCGCTCGTCTTCGATTATATTTTGACCGGCCCCATCAGTTGCGTGAGCGCCGGACAGTATTTGGGCCGTCTCTTGAACGACTTATTGGTGGCGCTTCACGAACCCGCAGGCCTAAATCCCAATTACTTCGCCGTCTTCTTCGGCGTAGCCGTCACGCTCTTCTTCTGGTGGAGCAATATCAAGGGCATCGAAGAATCCAGCGGCAAGGCGCTACGCATCATGCAAATCACCACCATCATGGTGGTCATGCTGCTGATCTGGTGCCCGCTCACCATCATCCTAAGGGGCCGTTGGAATCTTCCTCCTTCTCCCATACCCAGCCACCTCGTCTTTACCAACGAATCGCTCGGGTGGTTTCGTGGCACGTTCTGGCCGACGATTCCAATTGTCGCCGTCATCATTGCGTTCGGCCACTCATTGCTTTCGATGAGCGGTTTTGAAACGCTCGCGCAGGTCTATCGCGAGATCGCTTATCCAAAACTCAAGAATCTTAAAATTACCGGCAATATTGTTTGCCTATATGCGATCGTTTCCACCGGGATCATCACGTTGTTTGCCGTCATGATCATCCCTGACGATGTTCGCAAGACGTACGTCGATAACCTGATCGGCGGCTTAGCCATGAACCTGGCCGGCCCGGAACTGCTCCGCCTTCTGTTTCACGTCTTTGTGGTTATCGTCGGGGTGCTTATTCTTTCGGGCGCTGTCAATACATCGCTGATCGGCGCTAATGGGGTCTTGAATCGCGTCGCGGAGGACGGCGTTCTGCTCGATTGGTTCCGCAAGCCCCATAAGAAATTCGGCACCACCTTTCGCATCATCAATTTGATTACGATTCTCCAGTTGGGAACCATCATCGTGAGCGGTGGCGATGTCTATCTGCTCGGCGAGGCCTATGCCTTTGGCGTGGTTTGGAGTTTCACATTGAAATCTCTGGGCGTTCTGGTATTGCGTTTCCAGAGACACGATCAAGAGTATAAAGTCCCCTTCAATCTGCACATAGCCGGGCGCGAAATCCCAGTCGGGCTAGCCGCTACCTCGATGGTGCTGCTGGCCACCGCCATCGTGAATCTCTTCTCCAAGCAGTACGCGACCATTTACGGCATCGGCTTCACCCTGGCGTTCTTTATCCTGTTCACCATTTCCGAGCGACTTAACGCCCGCAAGCACAAGCATGCCAAGCACGAACAAGCCCTCGAAAAGTTCAATCTGGATCAGCAGCCCCAGATCGATGCCGGATCGCTGCATGCCCGGCCCGGTTCCGTCCTGGTCGCGGTGCGGAATCCCGGCAACATGGCGCATCTCAAACGGACGCTTCAGAAAACCAACTTGCGCCGGCACGATATTGTCGTCATGACCGTCCGTCCTTTAGGCGCAGACAGCGAATACGCCTTAAACGAAGACCAGGTTTTTGGCAACGACGAAGCGAATCTCTTCAGTGCCGTTGTCACCTTGGCAGAAAAAGAAGGCAAACCAGTTGAACTGCTGGTCGTGCCGGCCATCGACCCCTTCGACGCGGCGGTCACTACCGCCAGCAGCTTAAAGGTCACGCGCCTGGTCACCGGCGTCTCTCCGCGAATGTCCTGTGATGAGCTAGCTCGCAGAATCGGGCTTGCCTGGGAGCGCCTGCCTGAACCGCGCCATGCCTTCTCGCTCGAAATCATCACCCCCGACCGCCCGTCGACCTATGTCAACCTGGGGCCGCATCCGCCTCGCCTCTGGCCGGAAGACGTCGACAAACTGCACGACCTTTGGCTGAAATTGAGTTCTTCCGATGCGCTCGGCGCCAAACTCCATCACCGTGACGTCGTTGGCCTCGCTCTACGCAGACTGGAGCGCGAATTGAGCGGCCCGGAGCGCGAACAAGTTATCCAGCAGCTCGATGATGAGCTAAGGAATCATTAGCTCTATGGAGCACCCATTGGGGCGCCGTTCTACGGTCCAGGCTCGTACACGTAATCCCCACCCAAATATGGTCCCGGAACATGCGCCACCAGCCGGTAATACTTCCGTATCACATTCAGGTGAGTGTCAGGCAGAAACAGCGTCTCGCCGTTCCTCCATTTCGATCCGCTGCCATCGAAAACGTTCATCCCCAGGATTATCGTGCGGAATCGCCGCTGGGCTAGATCCTCAAGGACCTGTTTAGAATCCACGCGTCCCGCGTTCGCTAGCAGCGTGTAGAACCATACATCGAGTTCGAGTGGCTTTCCCGACTGAACGACGATATCATATTGCCACGTGAGCAGCCGTCCAGGCCTCGACGCGAGAATCGGTGTAAGAATCGCGGTTTCCTTCCGCAACAGACGTTCGCACTCCACGCGGCCTGCCACCATCTCGAACGTCAGGCCGATATTCAGAACGATGTGGAGCAGCAGCGGGATTTGCAAGAGTGTGATCCAACTCGTATCGCCGGCCTCCAGCCTGTCGAAGAATTGTAGCCGGTCCAGCGAGCAGGCAGCGCATAGAGCCAACAGGAGGAGCGTCTCGATCTGATAGTTCGGCTCCGATCCCACCTTCGGCGACGTCGCGAGCCACACAGTTGTGGCAAAGGCGGTGTAGATATACAAAGGCAGGCATACAGAACAACCCTTCAGATTGCGGCTCCCTAACCCCGCCGCCGCCACGATCCATAATCCGAAGCCGAAGAGGACAGACGCCTTTACCTGCGCGTAGAACTTCCACCCCGCGTATGGATTGATGTTCGCGAGAATGGCGTTCGAAAAGAAATTCCCATACGTAATTCGGTTCAACTCAAGTGCGATCGCCGCGCCTGTAGCAGCAATCGCCGAAATCCACAGCGCTCCCCGCTTTCGGTCCTCCAACACAAGGCAAACACCGATGGCACAGCCGGCGGAAACAGCGGTTTGCTTTGTAAACACGGCCAAAATCGTTAGGGCACCGGCCGCGATCAAGCTCGCGGCCGTTCGGCGGTCGCGCCAGCGGAGAAAGCTCAGGAAGGCTCCCATCGAGAGGCCAACGGCGAGCATGTCCGTTTGCCCCATGGTTCCCCACACGCAAAGGCTAGCGCTCGCCAACACGAGCAGAAAGCCGGCCACTTGGGCCCGCCTGTCGCTGATCAAGTATGCAAGGATTCGCCACGCGATCCAAAACGTTGCCAACAACGCCGCCAGTGAGACCATTCGCTCGCTCTGAAACCACGGGATGTTCAGAGCATGCAAACCCACGATGAGGACATAGAATACGGGACCGTAAGGAGTGACAAGGAAGGGATAATCCCGAAAATCGTGGTATAGGCCGCGCCCATGCTGGAACATCCCGGCTTGTAACGCGATCATGGATTCGACCGGGCCGAACTCGTGACGCGCCCACACCATAGCGATCATTTGCGCGAGCAGACCCGCGGCCGCAAACGCCCCCACAATTCGGAACAAAACCCTAATTACGCGGTTCGCGCAGAGCACACAAGTTTAGTGCTCGAGCGGCCATAAAACGCTCAAAGGTTGAGATCGGAAACCCCGGCCGGCGCTAGACCTTGGCCGTAGCGTCGGTACTCGCGGGAACGGCTTCGATTTCGCTTCCGTCCTTTTGCGCCGCGAGCAATGCGGCGGCTGCTTCCTCAGCCTTTTTTAGTTCCTTCTTGGTGGGAGGAGCCATCTCGTGGCGATAATCGTGATCGTGATAGCAGGTCCGGCATCGCACCTTCGCCACCTCGCAATTCACTACTGAAACTATCGAGTGATTCGTGATCCGGCGACACTTCACGCAGTGATCATCGATGACGTCTCCTAGTCGCGGTTCGTCCATAGTCCCTTTTCAGCACATGACAAAGGTACCTGCCGGCTCCAGTGAAGCCCGGTCTTTGTACGTTCAACTGCCGACAACCCGGAGTATATCAAGAATCGAGGCGTAGATCGACATCCCTGCTGCAAATACTAGATTAATAAACCATTTAGCTGACAATTGGCTAGCTCTGCGCCGCGGGCCGCACCGGCCGAATTCGACGTGGCAACCCGTCGGCAAGCGCATCGTCGTGGCCATCGAAGACGAAACGGAAATGGCCGCGACGGCTTGAGTTACGAATCGTCGCGCTCGTTAGCGCCGGGAGGAGTGCGCAGCCACTTCCTGCTGCTCGCGCTTCTTCTCCCGGTCTTCTTGCTCTTGCGATTGTTTCTCGCGGTCGGCCAGCAATTGCTCATAGATGGGAACCTGCCGCGCCGTCAGGATCGACTTTACGCGCCGGACCTGCTGTCCTTTGACCTCCAGCATCGCCGGCCGATACGCGTCGCGTACCGCCTTATATTTGGCCTTGGTGTCGTCCAGGATTACCTGAAGCTGATTCACCTGGGTGGGGCTGAGAGACAGCCGGCCCTGCATTTCGTCCACGTAGCGCTTTCGCATTACGTCGGAAGCGTTTACTACATTGGCTGCAAAGAAATAGCGATGGGCGAGCGCACCTACTGCCGCTCCGCTGCAAAACAGCAGCACCGCCAGCAACCAGGCGATGCCCTGATTACCCTTCGTCATGCTTATTTATACTCGGCAAAGATCGAATCGGTCGGGGGGATGGGGCGGATCGCCTCGGTGTAGTAAGTTTTCTCCACCGTGTGATCGGCTGCTAATGCGTCGGCGTATGTTGGCGCAATGATACCCCTCTTCGCGCCCGCCATGTTCAAACCGGCCAACAGCAGACCGAGCCCCACTGAGATCGTCGCCAATGCCCGAGCGACTCGCTGAAATGTAAGACTGAAACTGCGCCGAGCTTCAATTCTCTGCCAAATCACCGGCATGAAGTTCGCGCTCGGTTCCACTTCCGGGCAACACTTCCCATAAAGTTGGAACAATCGGTCCAGCTTTGGATCATCCACGTTCATTTTACTTGCACCCCTTACCTAGAGTTCGCTTGATCTCCCAATCCTCAATTCATAGTTTGCCATCCGCTACTGCAGCATTATAAGCCTTTAGAACACGCTGCCGCGCTCGGAACAATCGTACCTTCAGTGCGTTCTCGTTTACCTTGTAGACTTGTTCCAGTTCCTTTAGCGAGAGGCCCTCAACTTCTTTCAGCGTCAGCAACAGCCGATCCTCCTCCGAAACATGCCGGAACAGCGCGTTCATAAACTCGCGCACCTGCCCCTTCTGCTTTTCATCCTGCTCCTGCTTGCCCCCCGCCAACGAGTCCGCAATCATTACCTGCTGTTCGCTCAAATCCGCCATTCGAGACTCATTCCGTCGCCGCGCCCGCCGCAAATAATCGTACGAAGCATTTACGGTTAATCGATAGAGCCAAGGCTCGAACACTTCCGCGGTTCGCAACTGATCCAGCGAGTAATAAAGCCGAACGAACACCTCCTGCGCCACGTCTTCGACGTCCTCCGGACGCCCTATATGACGTGAAATCGTCCCTAAAATCCGCTTTCGATAGGCCAGAACTATCTGATTGAATGCGTCGGCATCGCCAGAGCGCGCTCGCTCAATTAATTCTTGCTCGACTAGCATGCACGGTTCGGTTTGCCGGATGCTACCCGATCGATCACTCGGAAGTCTAGGCGCTTCGGCACGTTGATAGGTTACCAGCTTGGAACGTGATTGAAATGCAAAGGCCGCGCGTCGCCAGCCTTCATTTATACAGACGTGCCGATGGGGTAACCGTAAGATGGGACGCTAGTTTCTCCAGGTGTTTTGCAAGCATATCCACCTCAAGATTTACGCGCGATCCAAGCCGGTATTCTCCGATCGAAGTGTGCCCATATGTGTGCGGGATAATCGTAAACCCAACCGCGGTATGGTCGATTTCGGCCACCGTAAGGCTAATCCCGTCCACTGCCAGCGAACCTTTGCTGACAATATAGCGGCCCAACTCGGGCGGATACCCCACACGGAGCCACCAATTGTCGTCCCCGAGCGCATCCAGCGACCGAATGACGCCCGTTCCATCTACGTGCCCCAGCACAAAATGACCGTCGAGGCGCCCGTTGGCGCGCAAGGGCCTCTCCAAATTCACTCGCGAACTGGGTTGCAAGTCTCCGAGACTGGTCCTTCTTAACGTTTCAGGCGCGAGGTCGCACGAAAAAGTCTCAAGGTCGCGATCGATAACGGTCAGGCAGGCGCCATTGACCGCAATGCTCGCGCCCAACGTCAGGTCCTCCGCCAAGCATTTGCACCCAATCTTGAGCCGCGCGCCCGTATCCCTCGCAGCCAAAGAGACCACCGTCCCCAACTCTTCAACTATCCCGGTAAACATGTCGTAATTTCAGCATAGTCTCACAATGAAACGCCCTATAAAGTCGCGCGCGCGATCGCCCGAATAGAAGAGCGGAGGGCCTATGTTGTTGTTTTGCGACGGAATGCCGCGCAGCGCGTCAACCTGGATCTATAATGTCGCGTTTGCTCTACTGAAAGCGGCACTGCCGCCGGCGGATATTCGCCGCACTCAGAACGAGAACTCTCGGGACGCGATCGAGAGCATCGGAAATTGTGCGGACTGGATAGTCGTGAAGTGCCATAAGCTCGACGAAAACGCATGCGGCATCTTCCGTGATGGAAACGCACGCGCGATCTATAGCTACCGAGATATCTATGATGCCATCGCCTCCCTTCTCGTGATGTTCCGTTTTCCGTTCGAGCGTTGCCTACTCGTCATGAATGAATCGCTCGATACGTATGATTTCCATTGCGAGACCGGAAACTTCCTATGCGTCGATTACAAGTCGGTTGTTGGAGAGTCTGGCGCGACGGTCCGCGCCATGGCCAAATTTATGGGGTTGGACCTGCCGGAATCGGCAATTGCTGTTATTGATCAAGCGCATAGCTTTCAGGCCATTAAGCAACTGAGCGGGAATCTAAAGCAGGCCGGAGAGGGCCGGCTGGTACGCAGCCCGATAAGCTGCTACGATCCCGAGTCGCAATGGCATGTTCGGCACGTACGGAATGGTGGCACAGGCTATGGACGCCGGTATCTCCTGCCGCAACAAATTGAGCTGATCGAAACCCTCGTCCGTAACCGGCAGGGGCCGTCGAAAGGCCTCCTGCCAGCCGTGCCGGATTTGCCTGTGCCTGCAGGTGCCGCCGGATGACAGATTTTCAGAACAACCTTATACGGTGCGTAGTAAAGCGTCGCGCACCATCGCCCGAATAAAAAATTGGAGGATGTATGTTGCTCTTTTGTGATGGAATGCCGCGCAGTGCTTCGACGTGGGCTTATAACGTAGTGTTTGCTCTCCTGAAAACGGGATGCCCGAACGCCGATATTCACCGCGCGCTTGAGGACGGTTCTCGCCCACCTCCAGAACTCGTGGAAAGCCGGCTCAACTGGGAAATCATCAAGTGTCATCGACTGGATGAATACGCCCACAATACTTTCCGCTCCGGAAATGCGCGCGCCATTTACACCCACCGGGATTTTTACGACGCCATCGCCTCGTATCTGGTGATGTTCCGCGTCTCCTTCGGTCTCGCGCTCCAAACCATGTGGGATTCTCTTGATGTGTACGACTTCCACTGCGAGACGGGAAATTTCCTCTGCATAGCATATGAATCAATCCTCGAACGGCCTGGGGAGACCATCCGTCGAATGGCTGAGCACCTGGAGTTGAACCTGCCGGACTCCGCCATCTCGCAGATTGAGCAGACCCACAGTTTTCGTGCCATCAAGGAGCTGAGCGCGAACCTTAAGCAGGCCGAAGGAGTCCAGTTGGTGCGCAACTACATAAGCTGTTATGACCAGGAGACGCAATGGCATGTGCGGCACGTCCGGAACGGCGGCATCGGCTACGGACGCAAATATCTATTGCCTCAACAAATTCAAGTCATCGAAAAACTCATCCAATCGCGGAAGGGGCCGTCGAGAGATCTTCTGCCGGTTGTATCGGATGTCCCGGCGGCCGCGGGCACCGCGGGATAAACCGGCTACGGCTTCACCAGATACGCCTCGACCGCGAATTCATCCTGTGAGACCGGATGTAAGCGCAGCCGGTCCAGCAAAATGGCGTCCACACGCCTCTGCCGCCCGATCCCGCCAGCTACTGGTAGGCTTTGGACGCCCCCCAAAATCTTCGGTGCATAGTAAAAGAGCACCTTATCGGCGAGAAGCGAATCGAACATGGTCCAATTGATCTTGCTCCCCGCTTCCACCATCAACGACAAATAACGTTGCTGGGCGAGATATTCAATCACTGCCCGCGGGTCGCAACGGCCATGGCCGCCATCCGCCACCATCACCTGAATCCCGGCCTCTTCGAGCGCCTTCCGCCGTTCCGCGGATGCCGCCGAGGTACATACTACGAGAACGTCTCCACTCGCGCTGGTCACAATTTTCGAGTGGCGTGGCAGGCGCAACTGCGAGTCGAGCACAATACGCAGTAACGGGCGGCTACGCTCCCTGCCGGAGCGATCCGTCAGCAGGCAATCGTCTTCGAGCACAGTCCCGATTCCCGTCAAAATCGCGTCCGAAAGATGGCGGACTTGCTGAACGTTTGCCCGCGCAATTTCGCTCGTAATCCAGCCGTCATTATCCTGGGGAGCCGCAATCTTGCCATCCAAAGTAAGCGCGGCTTTTACTGTCACCAAAGGCCGTCCCGTCGTCATGTAATGAACGAAGGGCTCATTTAGCCGTTCGGCGCTGGACGATTTGCGTTCGTCGATCGAAACAGCGATTCCCGCGTCCCGCAGGCGCGCCAGACCTTGCCCCGCAACTTGTGGATTCGGGTCCTTCATTGCCATCACAACTTCTGCCACACCGGCCTGAATCAGGGCGTCGGCACATGGGCCGGTCCGTCCCTGATGGGAGCACGGCTCCAAAGTGACGTACAGTGTGGCCCCACGGGCGGCATTTCCCGCCTGGCGTAAAGCTATGATTTCGGCGTGGTCCATGCCAGCCCAGGTGTGAAATCCGCGACCTATGACCAAGCCCTCACGGACTAGAACAGCGCCCACGGTAGGATTCGGACTGGTGCGGCCATGGCCTTTCGCCGCCAACTCCAGTGCTTCCTGCATGTAGTCGGGCATCGCGGATCCGCTCAATCGAACAGCGATGCCACGAAGCGATCCGGTTCGAACGGAAGCAGGTCGTCGATTTTTTCACCCACACCGATATAGCGAATGGGCAGATTCAGCTCCCGGGCGATGGCAATTACAACGCCGCCCTTTGCCGTGCCGTCGAGTTTCGTCAAAATGATCCCGGTGATTCCGGCGGATTCGGTGAACTTGCGCGCCTGGTCCAAGCCATTCTGGCCAGTGGTCGCGTCCAGAACCAGCCACACCTCGTGCGGTGCTCCCGGAATCACCCGTTGCGCCGTACGCCGCATCTTTTCGAGCTCGGCCATCAGGTTTTCCTTCGTGTGCAGGCGGCCGGCCGTGTCCACGATCACGTAATCGACTCTCCGCGCCTTTGCGGCCTGCAATGCATCGAAGACTACCGCGCTCGGATCGGCCCCGGTCTTCTGCCGGATGATTTCCACACCCGCGCGCTCGGCCCAAATCTCAAGCTGTTCAATGGCTGCCGCCCGAAATGTGTCCGCCGCACACAGCAGCACTTTCCGCCCTTCGCCCAGAAATCGGCTCGTCAATTTGCCGATGGTGGTCGTCTTGCCGGCGCCGTTCACCCCGACCACGAACACCACCGCCGGGGGTTGCGCCACAATGCGCACCGGCGCCTCGGAAGCGCTCAACGTTTCGAGCAACTGTTCGCGGATGAGCCCTCGGATTTCGACCGCATCGCTGGTTAGCTTCCGATCGACGCGTTCTTGAATCCGATCCAGAATCTCCTGGACAGTGCGCACTCCCAAATCCGCCGTGATCAGCGTATATTCGAGTTCCTCCAGCAAACCTGCATCAATCTGCTTCTTGCCGGCAAGAACGTCCTCCAGCCGATCCACCAAACCGGACCGGGTTTTCTGAATGCCGGCCTTCAATCGATCGAGGAGATTCGGTTCCGTGGGGACCGATCCAAATAGCGTCTGAATGGCCATTGGGGGTGCGTGTGGCTTCAGTGTAACAAGCGAGCCGATCCTCGGAAATTGGGTCAGACTGAATATGCACCGGATGAAATTTGTGAAAACGGGTCAGATGCGACCGGTCCAATTTCATTTTTCGACGATTTTTGGGCTTTGATCTCGCGGCACGCCGCTTCCTGGGTCAATCATCGACAGCCGTGCCGGTTGGAAGAGTGGCATCACCATCCGCGACGGCAACTATTACACTTGGCTCAAGCGGCAACAACAGCGCAAAGCCGTCTAGGCGGCAACTCCGCTGAATCGCTTAGCGGCCGTCCGCTAGGAGCTGAATAGCTGGAAGGCATGAAACTGTTCAAAATCATTTCCTCGATCGCCTTCGTTCTAGTGTTGGCGGTGATTGCCGGCAGTATCGCTGTTTCCGAAGGCGCTCTGCACCCGCCCCGTAAAGGAAATCCGGGTTCCGACGCCGAACGGGCCACAGCCATCGCGCAACAATGTAAGGCCTCGGTGCAGTCCGTGAACATTCGCGCTCCCGACGGCGTTGTTCTACATGCCTGGTGGTTCCAACCCGCCGATCCATCGAGCAAGACCGTAGTTCTACTTCACGGGATCGCCGATTCTTCAATATCGTCATTCGGCTTTGGACCACTCTTTCTCGGCCATGGTTACGCCGTGCTCGCTCCGGACATCCGCGGTCACGGGCAAAGCGGAGGGTTCGCCACCTACGGCGTGCTCGAAAGTCGCGATCTCGTGCAATGGACTGAATGGGTTCGCGACAAAACACCCGGATCGGAAATCTATAGTCTAGGCGAATCGTTGGGCGGCGCGATTGCCCTCCAATCTCTGCACACCGGGGCCCCGTTCCGTGCCGTCGTGGCCGAGTGCGCTTACTCGTCTTTCGGCCGGCTCGCTCGAGAACGAATCGATCGCCAGACCCATGTGCCCTTGCTTTCCTTTCTCGTCGTACAGACCGGAATTGAATACGTGAAGGTGCGGTATGGCGTCGATCTTTCGCAGGCCAATACGCTTGCCGCGGTCGCGGGCGCCCGCATTCCGATCCTGCTCATCCATGGACTCGACGACCGCAATACCGATCCCGCCAATTCGCTCGCCTTGGCTGAGGCGAATCCCCAATGGGTGCGCATTTGGCTCGTGCCCGGCGCGGGCCACACCGGCGCCTACAAGACCGCTCCTGCGGAATTCGAAAGGAGAGTATTGAACTGGTTTAAATAAGTGGTCCTGATTTTCCCCGAGCGGGTCAGCGACTCCCTCTCCATCCTGCCCAAGCCCGGTACAATCGGACCGTGGCGAAAATCCTGATGGTTGCCTCTGAAGCGGCCCCGTATGCGAAAACGGGCGGGTTAGCGGACGTGCTTTCCGCTTTGCCTAAGGCCCTGGTGCGGGCGGGCGAAGAGGTCGCCGTCGTCCTGCCCTACTACCGCAACACCCCGGTTTCAAGCGCGCGCCCAATATACGAGCGTCTTGCATTCGGCTTGGGCCCCTTTCGTTATGCGGCCAATATCCTCGCGAGACTCGATGGGGGCGTCCGGTATCTCTTCGTGCAGATTCCCGAACTATACGACCGCCCCGGGCTTTATGGCGAGTCCGACGACCACCTTCGATTCGCTGCGCTCTGCCAATCCGCCCTCGGAATCGCCCGTCATCTGTTCATGCCCAACGTCATTCATGGGCACGATTGGCAGGCCGGTCTTCTGCCGGTGTTCCTTAAGGACACCTATGCCAACCACCCGTCCTATCTGGGACTTAAGACCATTCTGACCATCCACAATTTGGGATATCAGGGTCAGTTTCCGATCGGCGCACTGGCCGATCTGGGGTTGCCACGCCGCCTCTACGATAGCGGAGTGCTGGAGTTCCATGGCGGTATCAATTTCTTAAAGGCGGGCCTCGTCATGAGCGACCGCTTGACCACAGTCAGCCCGCGCTATGCGCGGGAGATTCAAACACCGCAGTTCGGTTTCGGGCTGGACGGCCTGCTGCGCCGCCGAAGCGATGTGCTCACAGGGATCTTGAATGGTGCGGATTACGGCCGCTGGGACCCCGCCACGGACCCATTGATCCCGGCTCATTTCCATCGCGGCGATCTTGCCGGCAAGGCCGTATGCAAGCGCACGTTATTGGCTGAGGCCGGCCTAAGCGACACCAGGGCGAGTAAGCCCTTGATCGGTGTGGTTTCGCGCTTCGCCAGCCAAAAAGGCTTCGACCTGCTCATGCAAATCCCGCATGAGGTTGCGGCTGCGGACGTTACCCTGGTTGTCGTGGGATCGGGCGATCAGCGGTATGAAGATTTCTTCCGTTGGTACCAATCAGCCTACCCGGACAGAGTTTCGGTGCGGTTCGGGTACGACGACCACTTCGCACACCTCATCGAAGCAGGCTCGGATATGTTCCTGATGCCGAGCCGTTACGAACCCTGCGGCTTGAACCAGATCTACAGCATGCGTTACGGGACTCTGCCCCTAGTGCACGCGACCGGCGGCTTGGACGATACTGTCGACGGCGACACAGGATTCAAGTTCTGGGGCTTCACGCCCGGTGAACTCCTCGAGTGCATCCGGGCCGCGTTGCGGGTCTACGGCACGGATCGATGGGAAGCCATGGTCGTAAGCGCGATGCGGCGCGACTTCTCCTGGGAGGCCGCGGCCCAGAAGTATCTGGCCCTGTACCGCAACCTGATGGCAACGTCTTGAACCCAGATGAGTTAGCTTAGTAGAGAACGTGGGCTGTGCCGGACCAGGCGTGAATCCTTTTCGGCCTCCCAAACATCAACTAGCAGGGAGATTAAGAGATATTATGGCGGGGAGCAACACACTCACCTTCACCGATTCCAGCTTCGATACCGACGTTCTTAGTTCGGATGTGCCGGTGCTCGTGGACTTCTGGGCGGAATGGTGTGGACCATGTCGCATGATGGGTCCAACTGTCGACCAAGTGGCAACGGATTATACAGGTAAAGTGAAGGTCGGCAAGCTGGACGTGGACTCCAACCAGCAGACCGCGATGCGCTACGGAATCCGTGGCATTCCGACTTTGCTGCTGTTCAAAGGCGGCAAGATTGTGGACCAAAAAGTAGGGACCATCGGTAAGCCGGAATTCCAGAAAATGCTGGACGCGCACGTCAAGTAAGCAGTTTCCGCATTTGATGCATTTCTAGGACCCGCCGGGATGGAGAACGACCTTCCGGCGGGTTTTCTGTGTTTTATGCCGGTGCTACGCTGTGGGCATGCAACGGGCGGTTCTGGCGGCGCTGACGCCCTTGGTGATCTGCACGATCGCTTGGGCCCAGGCGGCGGATGCATTACACTTGGCGGCTACTACTGGACAAATCGAGGAAGCGAAACGCCTTATTGCCGCTGGAACCGACCTCAACGCCCGCGATGATTTCGGCCGAACCCCTTTGCACGATGCGGTGTGGGCCGGCCAGGTCGAAATCGTAAAGCTCTTGCTGGCGTCCGGCGCCGATATCAATGCAAAGCAGTCCGAAGCCGGTTCGACGCCGCTCGATTATGCCGTGCTGACACATCGTCAAACCATGGTCAAGCTCTTGCTCAACAGCGGAGCGCGAGTGGACGTGCTCAACAACAACCGCGAAACGGCGCTCCATATCGCCGCCGGGCAGGGCGATCCCCAAATTGTGGACCTTCTGCTGTCGGCGCACGCACCTTTAGAAGCCGCCGACCAAAGCGGCGACACACCCCTCGACGATGCAGTCCTCCGGGGGCAAATTGCCATCGTGGCGCTGCTGCTCTCGCATGGAGCCGACGCAAAGCATGTACGCCCCTTGGACGGCCGCGGGCCATTGCATGAGGCCGCAGCCAAAGGCTTCGATCGGCTGATCGGGCCGCTCATCGCCGCCGGCGCCGATCCAATCAAACGAGACCGCTACGGCGAAACGCCGCTGGACGTCGCTTTGGCTTATAAGAATCCCAACGTAGTGGCGGTGCTCTTGCACGTAGGACCACATTTGAAGGAAGCACAGGCAGCGGCCGAGGCGGCGATGGAGACCGCCACCGTGCGTGGCCAGTCCGAAATTGCCGCCATCCTTATTACAGCCGGATTCGACATCAATCAGCGGACCCCAGCCGGGTCCACATATTTAAATGATGCCGCGCTGAAGGGGCAGAAAAAGATCGTCCAACTGCTTGTCGATCACGGCGCCCGCATCGATTCGTTGAACCAGGATGGCGGGACACCGCTTCACGATGCGGCTTTGAGCGGCAGTGTTGATGTCGTGCGCCTGCTGCTTGACCGCGGAGCGAACGTCAACGCAGTTAACAAGGAATCGGGCGCGACGCCTTTGATGGTTGCAGCCTCCATGGACCGTGCCGCGATAGTCGATCTTTTGTTGAACAGGGGCGCCGACCCCAAACGCAAAGATCTCAACGGCCACACTGCGCTTGACCGGGCCCGGGAATCGGGTTCGTTAGATACCGTGAAGCTGCTTCAGGTTGCGGGTGCCTCCAAATCATCCGGTCCACGCCGCTAATTTGTCCCGCCATCATTTTTCTCATCGTTTCCGCTAACGCCCTAGGCCCTCTGCGCCGATACAAGTAATGAGGCGTCACTGCCAGGAGTGGATTTTGGGACGAGAACAACGAGCAATTCGAATTTTGATCGCCGACGAACAAGGTCTTTTCCGGCACGGCCTGAAGACGCTTCTATCGGCTGAATCGGACCTGGTGATTGTGGGCGAGGCATCCGACGCCGAAGCTATCCTGCCGGCAGTCGAAAGGGTGCGACCCGACGTGCTGGTGGTTGACCTCGCTTTGGTGAGCGGGGCAAACGCACACACCGCCTTGGCGGCCCGCCAGGCCCACCCGGCCATGGCCATTCTTTTCACCACGCGTGAAGACGGTCCGGAGCAACTGGAAGCCGCGATGTCGTTAGGCGCCCGAGGATACATGCTGCGCGCTAGCACGCCGGTCCAGTTCGTGACGGCGGTTCGCAGTATTGGGTCCGGCGCGAATCACCTAAATCCGCAGAGCCTATCGCAGCACATGGCCGATTTACAGGCCTTGTCGCACTCGCATCAGTTGTTCTCCCGCGGCACGGCGCTCACTCAACGTGAAACGGAGATCGTGAAGCTGCTCGCCGAAGGACAAACCGTCCGCGAAGTGGCGGCTGTGCTTCAGGTTAGCGTGAAGACCGTGGAAGCGCATAAGCTTAACCTCATGCGCAAGCTAAATATACACAATCGAGCCGCCCTGATTGATTACGCAGTCATCCAGGGAATTGTTACCGCAACCGTTCCGGCTCGGCCCTTGAACGAATAACGCTCCCATCGCCCTCTGCCGTTGACCACCGGGCGCGAAGCCGTCGTACCATTAAGTTGAGGGACGAAGGAGAAGCCCTGGGGAACTAACGGTACCAACATCAGTAGTCTCGACGTCGATTTTATGGTGATAGACTTGGGGACATATCGGGTATGGCAGATTGCTTGCAACGATGACTCACCTCCAGGCGTCTCAGCATATGAATTCTTGTAGTCCGATAGACTTGTCTTCCGATAAGCTGTAGTTATCAATACATGGGAACTGAGAGGGAGTACATGGAGCATCCACCAACATCCGATGCCCATCTGAAGCGGCTTTTTGCCCCGATCACCGTGGAAGAGCCGTGGATCAAATCGGTTGTTCGCAACATCCGCGAAACAATCAACCCTCCAAAGCTCCCGCCGCTGGAGTTGACGTCGAAGCCGGTCGAGGGGATCGATTTCGGTGGCATGGGGAAGATGGAACAGTCTTGGTTCCAGGGCTTCATTGCCAACATTCGAGATACAATCCGTCCGCCCAAACTTCCGCCACTCGAACTAACCTCTAAACCGGTGGAAGTAGGTACTATCTGGGGTGCCTATAAGGGTAACCAGGGGCGTTGGACGGCTGTTTCCTTTTTGGGATACGTTGCCCTGATCGCTTTGACGCTTGTGATTTTCCAGACTCCGGTGGTCCAGAAAAAAATGGCTCAGGTAGTCGACAAGATCTATCTGCCCGCGTACAAGCCAAAGCTACCGCCTGCCAAACAACAGGCTGGTGGTGGCGGCGGTGGTGGCCAAAAGGCTCCGACCCCAGTGAGTAAAGGCGCGCCTCCCAAGCCTGCTCCCAAACAATTCATTATTCCGGATTTGGTTCATACCCCGGTCCCCAAATTGCCGGTTGTCCCCACAATTAATGCCATCGCTCCTCCCTTGATGGCCGACAATTACGGCGATCCGCTGGCGCACAGCACTCTACTTTCTGGTGGCCCGGGCGCTGCCGGTCTCGGAAATGGCCACGGAGGCGGTATTGGCAATGGCAATGGCAACGGTTATGGTCCCGGCAGCGGCGGCGGCCAAGGCGGTGGGGCCTATCGGATCGGCGGCGACGTTTCCGCTCCGCAGATCATCTCGAAGATTGAACCTGAATATTCGGAAGAGGCCCGCAAGGCGAAGTACTCCGGCTCCGTGCTGCTCTCGATTGTCGTCGATGAGCACGGGCTGCCCCGCGATATCAAAGTGATCCGTCCGCTCGGTCTGGGTCTCGATGAAAAGGCTGTCGAGGCGGTAGCCAAGTGGCGCTTCATCCCGGGGCGTAAGAATGGAGTTCCTGTGGCCACGCAAGCCCAGGTCGAAGTCAACTTCAGGTTGCTTTAGCCCCGTTCTTCTTCCCGCGCCGCCCGGCATTCCGGGCACGGGCAGATCTTCCGCAAATGATCGAACGAGTAAATGCCTGTGCTGTGTCCATCGTTCCAGTGGATGCGGATGGCGTAGCTGCCGACCGGTTCTACAGAATCCATCCGCAACGCAGGTTTGTACATCGGGAATAATGGCGCTTGCGAATAGTTCGACCGCTGCGGCTCGGTTCCATGTGCTCCCGTGCAACTTGCACATGGGCACTCATCGCGCAAATAGGCCAGCGTATAGTCGCTGTGGTGCTGGTCCATCCAGTCGATCTTGACTCCGCTCGACTTCGAGATGGCGATATGCTCGGGCTCTGTCCGAGCCGATTGGTACTGCTCTGTCATGATGTCCTTTTAAGCAAATCTCGCAAAACGGGCCCGCCGTGCCCTTTGCGTTTCTTACAATTCGTATGATCACGAAACGGGCGTCTGCTGCACCCGCTCAATATCGCGCACGCCGGGAATTCTCCGGAATGCGCTGATCACGCGCTCCAATTGTTTCTTATCCCTGATGTCGATCGTGACATCGACGATTGCGCTGTCGTCGTTCCGCGCCTGGTCGCCGCGCGCTTCCAAGCTGCGGATGTTGCTCGATTCGCTGAACAGAATCGACGTTAACTGATTCAGAATGCCGGGCCGGTCGTCCGTGTAAATCATTACCTTCACCGGCAGCGGATCGCTTGCGCTCCGCGCCCATTCGACGTCGATTTTCCGTTCCGCCTCGTACATCAGGTTCTGCACGTTGGGGCACTGCACGGAATGCACCGCGATACCCTTGCCTCGGGTTATGTACCCGACGATCCGCTCGCCGCGAATCGGGTTGCAGCACTTTGCGCGGTAGACCATCACGTCGTCCACGCCCTTCACGTGGATCGTCAGGTCGCTGTCCTTCAGGATAGACGTGGACGCCTGGGGAGTCGGGCGCGGAGGCGGCGGTGTGGCGACTTCAGCCTTTCCAGCGTCCTCCGGCGCCACTTTCTGAAGCACTTGGCGCGCGGAAAATTTGCCGTAACCAAGAGCCGCATACAAGTCCTCGGTCTTGCTGACACCGTATTCCGACGCCACTACGTCGAGATCGTCGCGAGAAATGCGGCCCAGGTTCACTCCCAAACGCCGCGCCTCTTTTTCGAGAGACTTCTGGCCGATTTCGACCGCCTTGGCCCGTTCCGTCGCATTGATGACGTGGCGGATGCGATTACGCGCGCGCGATGTCCGGACAACCGCCAGCCAATCCTTGCTCGGTTCGTGACCGGCTTGTGTCAGGATTTCGACCACATCGCCATTGCGGAGCATATACTTCAACGGCTTGATCGCGCCGTTCACTTTGGCGCCGACGCAGGTGTTTCCAACGTCACTATGCACGGCATAGGCGAAATCAATCGGCGTGGCTCCACGCGGCAGCACGATCACGCGGCCGAGCGGTGTAAATGTATAAACCTCCTCCGGGTAAAGGTCTACCTTCAAAGTAGACAGGAAATCGCCTGGATCGCGCATCTCCCGCTGCCACTCGACCAGTTGCCGGAGCCAGGCGATCCGCTGGTCCTCCGCGCCCGGCCCTTTACGCCCCTCCTTGTACTTCCAATGCGCGGCGATGCCTTCTTCCGCGATACGATGCATCTCTTCGGTGCGGATCTGGACCTCAAATGCAACGCCGCCAGGCCCAATCACGGAAGTATGCAGCGATTGGTATAGATTCGGCCGGGGGATGGCGATGAAATCCTTGATGCGGCCCGGAATCGGATGCCATTCGTTGTGAATAACGCCCAGTGCCGCATAGCAGTTCTTTACGGAGTCGGTGATGATTCGAACCGCGAGCAAATCGTAAACCTGATCGAGCGCGATCCGCTGCCGCTTCAGCTTCAAATAAACGGAATAGGCACGCTTTACCCGCCCGTGCACGCGGGCAGGAATATTTTCGCGAGCCAGTTCATGTTCAATCTGGGTTTGAATTTGGCGCAGGCAAACTTCGTTTTGGTCGCGCTTGGTTTCGATCTCGCGTTTCAGCTCTACCCACGCCTCGGGCTCCAGGGTTTGGAAACAAAGATCCTCCAATTCGCCGCGGATTTTGCCCATGCCGAGCCGATGGGCAATTGGCGCGTAGATATCGATGGTTTCCTGCGCGATGCGCTCCTGCCGCTCTCGCGGAAGCGCAGTAATTGTGCGCATATTGTGCAGGCGATCAGCCAGTTTAACGATAATTACGCGAATATCGCTGGTCATTGCCAGCAGCATTTTGCGGAGACTCTCCGCTTGACGATCCTCGCGATTGGCCAAGCTGATCCGGCTCAACTTGGTCACGCCGTCGACGCACCGCGCCACCTCTTCGCCGAAATGCTCCTTAATCTCGTCCAGTTTTACGCTAGTGTCCTCCACGATGTCGTGTAGCAGGCCTGTTTCCAGGCACACCAAGTCCATCTGCATATCCGCGAGCAGGTGAGTCACCGCTAGCGGATGCATCATGTAGGGCTCGCCCGACTGCCGCTTCTGGTTCTTATGAAACTCGGCCGCAAAGCGATAGGCACGCTCAAAACTGCTCAGGTCTTCGTTCGGCCGAACAGCACGGACTTTAGCTTCCAGGCTCTGATAAAGTTCTTCCACGGACGGCGGGGCCGTAAGGCTGGTGGACATCTGTAACGTATTACTAGGGTAGAACAACCCTTCCTGTTGGATGCTAGGATCGAAGAGTTGTCGCTTCTGAAACCACTGGCCCGCGCCGAGTTGCATAGCCTCGGGGGTATCGGGGCGTTCCGGGCTCTGACGCGAGATGCGGTCCGTATTCTGATGTATCACAACTTTCCGGAGGATCCGGCGATGCTGCGCAGTCAGTGTAAACACCTGCGGCAACACTATCGGCCGGTCGCGATGAAGCAGGTGGCGGCTGCCCTGCATGGCGGAGAATCGCTGCCCCCGGGAGCGGTAGCAATAACTGTGGACGACGGCTACCGCGATTTCCTATTGCGCGCCTATCCCGTATTCCGTGAATTTGAGATTCCAGCAACCGTCTTTCTGGTTAGCGACTTCATCGATGGCAAAGGCATGCTCTGGTGGGACCGTCTGGCCTACGCTTTCCGTACCACAAAGCAGGATGCCATTTCTTTTGAATCCAACGGCCTTCGAACCATCAAGCTGGATCGGAGCCGTTCGCATGACCAATGCCGCGCCGTGGTGGCCGAATTGAAAAAGCTGCCGAACACGGAGCGCACCGCTATTGTCGATCGAGTAATCGCCGCCCTCGACGTTAGCGAGCCACCATCGCCTCCCGAGGAGTTTGCGCCGTTGTCCTGGAACGAAGTCCGGGAACTGGCTCAAGGCAACGTGGAATTCGGAGCGCACACCCGTACGCACCCGATCCTCTCGACCTTGGCCGGTCCCGAAGAGACCCTAAGGGAGATCTCGTATTCCCGCGACCGGCTTGCCACCGAACTAGGAGCGCCCGTCCTCCACTTCTGCTATCCCAACGGACGCGACGACGACATCGGTGAGGACGCGGTGCGGGTCACGCGCGAGTGCGGGTTTCAAACGGCTGTAACAACGACGCCGGGAACGAATCGTATGGGGAACGTAGACCCGTGGCGGCTGAAGCGCTTGGGGGTGCCCTTCGACCTGCCGCTCTACTATTTCGCGGAGCTGCTCGCGGGAGTGCGGACCGCCTGACCGTCTCCTCTAGAATCAGGAATGACAACCCGAAAAAGATGACTGCAAACGATACGCTCAAAGACGCGTTCTCGCGAGCGTTAGGCCTGCCGCCAGACTCCGATTTTGAGAAGGCCACCTACGGCGAGACCGAAGGCTGGGATTCGGCCGCCCACATGGCCTTAGTGGCCGAAATTGAAACCGCTTTCGACATCATGCTTGATACCGAAGAGGTGATCGGAATGAGCAGTTTTCGAAAGGCTCGCGAAATCGTGACCAACCATGGCATCTCTTTCGCGGCTTGACGGCAAAATCGCCTTTATCACCGGATCGACCAAAGGGATTGGATGGGCTACGGCCGAGGCGTTCGCCGAGCGCGGCGCCACGTTGATCCTGAATGGCCACTCCGATGCTGCGATGCTGGAGGCCCGCAGGGCCGAAATAGAGAGCCGCTTTGGCGTTTCCGCACTTGCCCTGCCGTTTGACGCGAGTGATCCGGCAGCCATCAGAACCGCCTATAAAACCATTTTCCAGGTCCACAGGCGCCTGGACATCCTGGTGAACAACGCCGGCATCCTGCGCAACGGTATGATCGGCATGACTTCCGATGAGACGATTCGCGAGACCTTCGCACTGAATACTATTGCGGTGGTGCATCACGTCCAGGAGGCCTCCCGGCTGATGGCGCGCGCGAAATCCGGGTCCATCGTGAATCTTGCTTCTATCGTGGGTCAGGCCGGCAGCGAAGGACAAATGGTCTATGCCGCATCGAAATCGGCGCTGGTCGGGCTCACGAAATCGGCCGCCAAGGAACTCGCCCCCAAAGGTATCCGGGTGAACGCCGTCGCTCCCGGTATGATCGCCACCGGGTTGCTGGATGAACTGCCAAGACCCAAACTGGAGGAACGGGCGGCTGCCATCAAAATGGGACGCCTGGGAGCGCCACAGGAGGTAGCCAACGTTATTGCCTTTCTGTGTTCGGAGCTTGCGTCCTATGTCACAGGCCAGGTGATTGGCGTCGATGGTGGAATGGTGTTGTAGATGGAGTCGCGTCTCCAGGGTCTCGAAGCATGTTTCTAATACATCCTGACGCGTCCCTGTACGACGCGCATACCAATCGAACATGGAACTATGGCGAGATCTGCTCTGCTGCCGAGAGCTTCGCGGACTCGTTGCAGAGCCCGTCGAAGTCGCTGTTGTTCCTGTTCTGCCGCAATAACGCGCCCTGCGTATTCGCTTACCTGGGCGCTATCGAAGCTGGCCACGCCGTGGCGCTGTTGGATGAAGCCTTGGCGCCCGAATTCAAGACACGTCTGATCGACCTGTATCAACCTGAGTTCGTGGCTGCACCCGATGCATCTCTCGATCCCGGGCGGCAGCATTTGCCCGCCGCAAGCAATATCGATCTTGCTTTGTGGCGCCGCAACGATACTGGCACAGCCGCAACGCCACATTCTGACCTAGCCCTGCTGCTTTCGACCTCGGGTAGCACCGGCACCCCGAAATTTGTTCGTCTCACCCGTCGCAACCTGGAGAGCAACGCGCGCTCCATCGGTATGGGCCTCGGTATAACAGCGGAAGATGTCCCGATTACCTCGCTTCCATTCCATTATTCGTATGGGCTGTCGGTGCTGAACAGCCATTTATTGGCCGGCGCATCGATCGTGATCAGCAATGCCGGGCTTATGACGCCGGATTTTTGGAATGCGGCGCGTGACCGGCAGTGCACGTCATGGGCAGGCGTCCCATACTCCTATCAGATCTTGAAGCGGCTCGATCTCGACAAGTTGAATGTACCGTCGCTCAGCACCTTAACGCAGGCGGGTGGGCGGTTGCATGTTGATCTGGTAGCTCACTTCCACGCACGCATGACAAGCCGGGGAGGCCGATTCTTCGTCATGTATGGGCAGACCGAAGCCACCGCGCGGATCAGCATTCTGCAATCGCATCTGCTTCCGGAGAAGCTCGGTTCCGCCGGCCAAGCCATTTCGGGGGGAGCGTTATCTGTCGACGCCGAGACATCCGAGATTGTGTACCGCGGGCCGAACGTCATGATGGGCTATGCGGAATCGAGGCAGGATCTGGCGCTAGGAGACGTCATGGGCGGCGTGCTGTCGACGGGCGACCTTGGCTATCTGGATGCCGATGGGTGCCTCTTTTTGACCGGTCGCCGCAAGCGCGATGCCAAGGTTTTCGGTCTTCGGTTGAACATGGATGAAGTGGAAGAGATGCTGCGCGCGCATGGGCCTACCGCGGTCGTGGCCGGAAACGAGAAACTCGTCATCTATTGCGAGCACGGTGATGCCGATGCCTTTATCGCGTACAGAAGGGACCTTTCGTCGCGCTTGAAACTCCATGCTGCGGCATTCGAATTTCGTCGCGTCGATCAATTGCCTTTGAACGCAAACGGCAAGATCGACTACCCCAAATTGGGGGGCTCGGCATGAGCTTCGAATCGCTCGCTGAAGCGCCGCAATTCAGCCTGCCGCAAGCCGAGAAGGAGAAACTGCTCCTGCCTTTGTTTAACGATCTGACCCATTGCCACGTTGAAGCCTGTGCCGAATATTCGCGGTTGCTGCGCGTGCTTGATCTAGCTCAGACGGCGGCGACGATGAACCAGATTCCGTTTCTCCCTGTCGGCCTCTTCAAGAGTCACGCGCTGCGCAGCATTCCGCCCGATCGGATATTCCGCACCATGACCTCCAGCGGCACCACCGGCCAGCAGGTGAGCCAAATCTTCCTCGATAGAGAGACCGCCATGCGCCAGACCACCGCACTTGGCAAGATCGTCGGGCACGTCGTTGGACGCGATCGCCTACCCATGATCCTGATCGAATCGTCAGCTCTGATCAAGGACCGCAAACGCTACAGCGCCCGTGCGGCCGGCCTATTAGGCATGATGAACTTCGGCCGGCATCATTTCTATGCGCTGGATGAGGCCATGGAACTAGATGAGCCGGGATTACGAGGCTTTCTGGAGCGCTTCGGAACGCAACCGTTTCTGTTGTTCGGCTTCACGTTCATGGTGTGGCGCTATTTCTATGAACGGCTGCGCGGGCGTGGCTTCGACCTCTCGCAGGGCATTCTGCTGCATAGCGGAGGATGGAAGAAGCTGGAAGATATGGCCGTCGGCAACGACGTCTTTAAACAACATTTAGAGCGTGAAACGGGCCTGCGCCGGATTTATAACTTCTACGGTATGGTCGAGCAAACGGGCAGCATTTATCTCGAAGGGGAAGACGGATTCCTGTATGCACCGAATTTCGCGGATGTGATTGTTCGCGATCCCGTGACGCTGGCGCCCGCGGCTTTGGGTCAGCCCGGCATCCTGCAGGTGCTGAGTATTCTTCCACATAGCTATCCGGGTCATTCGATCCTGACCGAAGATCTTGGCATCCTGCACGGCGTAGACGATTCCGCTTGCGGGCGTATGGGCAAACGATTTTCCGTAATAGGACGCGTACCTAAAACCGAACTGCGCGGCTGCAGCGATGTGCATGCCAGCCAGGTAGCTTGAATGCTTGTGCACCAGATTGCTCCCGAGGAGCGGCCGGTCGAGTTGGCCCAATTGCTGCCCCAATTATCCGATCCGCGCGCCCGCTCCATTCCCTTCGGCGCCGGAATTCTCGACTTCTGCGCTCACCTTTCCACCGCGCTGTTTCGTGGCGCGGAAGCGCGCCGTCATCCGGCGTTGCAGGCGCTCGCATTCTGGATGCGTAAAGCGGAACTGCTCCGATTGAAGCGCGATTTCGAAGCCTTGGCCACGCCCAACACATTGCTGGCCCCGCGCGGGCTGGTATTCCATTTGCCGCCTTCAAACGTCGATACCATCTTCCTCTATTCGTGGATTCTATCGGCGCTGACCGGCAACGCAAACGTGGTTCGCATGTCGGAGCGGGCAGCCGGTCCTGCGCTGGTAATCTGCCGATTGTTCAATGAAGTCGCTAAAGACGAAGATCCCTTGATCGCGTGCAGCACCGCTATTCTGCGCTACGGACACGACCGCGAAATCACAGCGGCGATATCGTCCCAGTCGGATGTCCGCGTCATCTGGGGCGGGGACGCAACTGTCGAAACGATCCGCACGATCCCTCTTCCTCCGCATGCACAGGAATTGACTTTTCCAGACCGCTATTCTCTTTCAGCTCTACACGCGGCGCATTATTGCGAACTGGATCAAGCCGCCCGGCAAACGCTCGCCACGCAGTTCTATAACGACATGTACTGGTTCGATCAGATGGCGTGTTCGTCTCCCCGGCTCGTCATCTGGGCCGGTTCAAAGAGCGACATTACTGAAGCGAGCGCGGAGTTTTACGATTATCTTGCCGCCGAGATCGAGCGCAAACAGTATTCGCTGGCAACTGGTCCGCGTTTGAATAAACTGACCTTCGCGTATCGTGCCGTTCTCGATCAACCAATCGCCGCGGTACACGATGCCGGTCCGGAGTGCGTTGTCCTTGAACTGGAGGAAGCGGCAAAGCTCGATCGCAATCATTGCGGCGGTGGATTGCTCTTCCAGGCGCGCGCCGATCGTCTGCTCGACATTGCGCCTTGGATCGACCGGCGCGACCAAACGCTGACCCACTTCGGTTTTGCACCGGAGCAGTTGCGGGAGTTGGCGGTGCGATTAAACGGCCGCGGCATCGACCGCATGGCCCCGATCGGGCAGGCATTGAATTTCCATCGTTATTGGGACGGCTATGACCTGTTGCGCGAATTCACCAAAACCGTGCACATTACTCCATGAGCCTCGAATTTCGCGCCACGCAGGTAGAAGAAATAACCGATGTGAAGCGCTTCCTGGCCGGTGTCTTCGGCTCATCGGACGACTCGCCATTTATCGACGATGAGAATCTGCGGTGGAAATACTATCAACCCCGCGACGACTTCGCCGGGTCGCGCAGCTTCGTCTATACGGATGCGGGCCGCATCGTTGCGCATGCCTGTGCGTGGCCTTTGCGATTTCTTTTGGGCGGCGAGAAGATCGCGGGCGTTCATCCCATCGATTGGGCCGCAACGAATGAGATTCCCGCGGTGGGCGCGCTGTTACTGCGGCAGATGCGCACGCTTGGCGACGTGTCGATATGCATTGGCGGCACGGATGTAGCGCAGAAGGTGATCGCGCAAAGCGGATTCAAGCCCATTGGCGAGATGCGGTTCTACTCGCGGCCGCTGCGCCCGTTTCGCCAATTCTTGACGCACCAGCGGCGCGATGCCAAACTGCCGGCGCGATGGTTGCGAAACTTGGTTTGGCGGCAGCGCTGCGGCCACCGTACACCAAATGGTTGGAACGCAACGCCGGCTGAGCCAGATCGGATCCCAACCGAGGTTCTTTCATCCACCTGCGAGCGCACGCCCGCTCAATTTCGATATTTGATGACCTGCCCGGTGGCGCGTTTCGCGCTATACGTCGTGCGGCAAAATGATCGGCCGCGTGGCTACTTCCTGCTCAGTTTCGTACCGGGTCAAGCGCGTATCGCCGATGCAAGGATCAACGGCGACTTGCGGGATTGGATCGCACTTTATCAACTCGCAGTGGCCGCGGCATACGAAGACACCCGTACCGCGGAGGTCGCGAGCGCATCTTGCCTCGCCATCAGTCAACAAGCTCTCGTACAAATTGGTTTCCGCTGTCATCGCACGCTGCCGGTTATGCTCTCCGATCCGAAGAAGCGCCTTCTAGGAACTCCTATGCCGCATCTTCAACTGATCGACAATGACTTCGCATTTTGGCACCCGGGCCGCCCGAACTACGAAACGTAGAAAGGTAAACTATCTCGTGTTCATCGGGGAACAACACGGGGTCTCTACCGGCTTAAATTCCATCAGTTCCGCGCGGGTGAGATCCGGATCGTAGAGGTTCAGTTGCCACTTACCGTCCCGGCCAATCTTGGGCTTCGCCGGTGGCGTGGATACGCGGCTCAAGATAGTATTGTAAACGGTGTGAATATTCTTCACTCCGAGAGCGAAGTGGTTCATGACGCCGCGCGTTTTCGCGCTTGGGTTCGTGACATTAAGCATGTACTCAATCCAATCGCTACCGTCGGGAACGCGCATATCCACCCAGTTGATCTCGTTGTCTTTCATGCCGCCGTACCACATGACCGTAAAGCCCAGGATGTCTTTGTAAAACTTGTCTTCGGCCGCCCGGTCATGGACGACGAAGCCCGCGTGAATCATGTGATCCGAAATACGCGTGTCCGGTAAAAGCGTGCCGAACTTGCTGCTGTGAAGCGAGCCGGGCATATACTGCACGAACTCAATGCGGCGTCCTTCCGGATCCGAAACCATGAAACTGAGGTTCTTATCGAGACCGGGCTTCAAGGATTGAGGAACCTTGACGCCTTTACTCGCGAGATACGCTCGCATCTTTCGCGCATCACTCGTCTCAAATGCTATGTGCGAGAGGCGATCCTGGTCGTCCTTCAAGCCCGGATAGATCTCGATATACTGGTGATCGTTCACCTTGTAATAGTTCAGCATCAGGCCGCCGGACGGCTTGTCGAGGCTGAAATGGGCGCATCCAAGAACATGGCCATAGAACTCATCGGCCTTCGCGATGTCGCTGACGAATAGCCCTACATGAGCCAGGCCGATTATACGCGGCCGCTCTACGGAGGCTTGGGTTTGAGCGGTAGTGCGGCCTTGAAGAAGGAAACAGGCGGCCACGGCCGCGGCTCCGAATGTGAAGGCTAGAGTTGCTCTGCGCATTGTTCCACCAAATAGTAAGTTACTCATCTCATTATCAGAACAGCAGCTTTAACGCCAACTGGATATCGCGCGGCGAATTGACCTGATCGGAAATCACACCTGCTTGCGGGGATCCGATCACGGTATTGGGATTGTCGAACTGCGGATGGTTCAACAAGTTGAACACTTCCGCTCGAAATTGCAGATGCATACGTTCACGGATGGGTATTTCTTTGAAAAGCGACATATCGAGGTCCACTTCGCCGGGCCCCCGCAGGTAAGGCAACAGGCGGCCGGTATTGCCATAAGTGAATGGCGCGGGTGTCGCAAAGGAGTTTACGTCGAAATAATCGTTTACGCGGCTGGATATCGATCCTGACGTGTAAATGGGGCCTCCAATGTAGTTGGGGCGTTCCACATTGCTGGCATAACTGTAAACGCCGTAGTTATAAAGCGTATTCGTTTGTGTAGTCAGCCCAAGGGGCGCCCCGCTGTGCAGGTTAAATATACCATTTAGTTGCCAGCCGCCGAGCAATGCGTTCGCTATTCCTCCGCGATTCAGGAACGATTGCCCTTTGCCGATGGGAAGAGCCCAATTGCCATTGATTGTAAGATAATTTGGCGTATCGTAGCTTGCCACCGCCCGGTCGGCGAGCCGGTTGTCGGAATCTTGGATATAGCCAGCGCTAAAGGTTTCGCCGGGGAATCCCTCGTATGTGTCGGACGGGAGCACGTCGTCGATCAACTTCGAATAGGTGTATGACAGCAACATCCCGAAGCCACGCGCGAACCGCCGCTCCACTTTGACCTGCAGCGAATGGTAGATGGAATCGCCGTAGGAGTTACTTTCCGCTGTTACTCCCTCAAATTGCGGATAAGGCCGCAACAATTGTCCTTGCTGGACAGTCGGGGTGCTCAAAGGGCCACTCGAGACCAGGCCATAGTACGGATTTGGAACCAAAGTTAGTAATGCATTACCCATGGAAAGATATTGATCGGGCAACTGATCGTAATTGACCGGGCTGTATAGATGGATTCCATGGCTTCCGGCGTAAGCGGCGCTTAGCAGAAAGGAGCCAGGTAACGTGCGCTCGATACCGAAATTCCATTCCTCCGAATAAAGGTTCAACCGGGCGCGATCCATCGTCTCAAGAGTTTGGCCCAATAGCGTCAGCAATCCGTCGCTGCTGCCCGGAGCGCGCGTAAAGCCACTCGGGAAGGGATTGTTCAGCAGATTCGTGGGCGTAACGCCGTTGACCGTGCTGTTCCAACTCGTAGAAGCCGAGAAGCCCGTATAAGGCGACATGTTGCCGGCAAACGCGGCTCCATTGGTCGGTCCATAGTAGATGCCGAAACCGCCACGGATGACAGTCTTCTGGTCGGGGGAATAAGCGAAACCAAAGCGTGGTGCGAAGTTTAGACGATTGTTTTGGAATTCCCCTCTTGGTAGGCCATTCACTCCGGGAAAGTCCAAACCACCTGTGAGAGTAACTCCGTCATCAACAGTTGTTGCCGTTCCATTCCAGTCGTTGATGCGATTGTACTTTTCCGCCCAAGGCGCGTTGAAGTCGTACCGGAGGCCCAGATTTAAAGTAAGTTTGGGCGAAAGTTTCCAATCATCCTGAAAATAAGCGCCGTAGCTGTGATAGCTCACAAATTCACCGGGTGAGCTGCTTTGGATGCTCCCGCTATCGCCGGTGCCGAACAGGAAAGAAGCAAAACCCACGCCAGAGTAGGGGCTGGACGCGGTTGCAATCGGACCCTGGGTAAAGTCGGAGGAGAAAGAGTAATTGTTGGACGCCGGTTGTTGCCGCTGCGTCCAGCGATTATTAAACCAGTCGACACCCATCTTGAAGGTATGGGCGCCCATTACCTTGGTTACGTTGGCGTATTCGGAGAACGTGTCATAGGACTGGTTTGTATACTGGCAGTTTCCAATGAACCCGCCCCCCGCGTCGGGAATATTGATCGTAGCTCCCATGCCGCTCACGCTTATGCTTGGAAAGCAGGGCGTCAGGCCAACATTGTCGAAGTAGGAGGGCATGCCGACCTTGGTGGGATCAAACCCGAGCGCCGGATTCGTTCGTCCCAACCAATAGTGCAGCACGCTTGAGCTAAGTTCTAGGACAGTGGTGGGGTTGATGACGTAATTGTAGTTGGCTGTCGCCTCTTGGTTATGTGAATTGTCCGTTCCATCCGTGGGATTGCTATAGGCGAAGTTCGGACTGCTGGTTCCATAAACACTGGAACGAGCCACCAAACCGGTATTCTGGGACCAGCGGACAAAGATCTTTTGATTGTCTGTGATCTTCTGGTCCACCCGGAGGGAAATCGTGTTCTCATTCGTTGGAGCTGAACTGGTATTCGTGTAGTTGTTTGCACCGGTTAATGCATTACCGGTGGTATTGGGCAGAGGCAGGTACTGTGTTAGCGCAGCGGAGACGGGATTGATTTGAGACGCCTGCATGATATTGCCCGGAATCGGCGTGCGTGTGTACGTTCCGTCGGGTTGTAATGCGGTTGAGAGAGGATTATAGACGATGATCTGTTGTCCGTTCTGAGCGTAGGTTTGAGAGAAGTTACCCGCCCGCTGCAGCGCGGTTGGCATGGTACCGGTGGCTGTATACGCACGACCCCAGCGGAGGCCTTCGTATGAGACGAAGAAGAACGTCTTGTTCCGGCCGTCGAAAACCTTTGGAATATAGACGGGACCGCCAAAAGCGCCTCCAAATTGATTGAAGCGGATAGGGGCTTTGGATTCACCGGCCGAGTTTGCGAAAAAGTCGTTCGCGTCGAAGAAGTCGTTCCGGACGAATTCGTAGAGGCTCCCATGAACCTGGTTTGCGCCGCTCTTTGTCACGACGTTAATAACTCCCCCCGCTGTGTTCCCGAATTCCGCCGGCAAATTGCTGGTTTGTACCTTGTATTCCTGAACCATATCGATCGGAGGATAAATTCCAGGCCCGTTGAAGCCAGAGTTGGAATTCCATCCGCCGTCGAGCAGGAACATGCTGACGTTCACGCGCGAGCCGTTGATGGAGAGAAATTGATCGTTGTAATTGCCATACGCCAACTGCGTAAATAGATTCGGAGCCCTCACCCCCGGAACTAAAGCAGCGAAACCATAACTATTCCTGCCGTTCGTTGGCAGATCTACGATGCTGGTATTGCCTAGAACAGTTCCCAGAGAAGAAGATTGGGATTCGAGCTGCGGGCCGCTCTCGCTGACTGTGATTGTTTGCGTTGCCTCGCCGACCTGAAGCACCACATTCTGGGGTACAATCTGGCCGACCTCAAGCGGAATCCTGGCAACTATGAATTTCTGAAAACCGGGCATGCTGGCTTGGAACTTATACGTGGCAGGCGGCAGCAATTGGAACGAGTAATATCCGAGATCGTTGGTTTTCGTGGTCCGCGTCTCGTTGGTTGCCTCATTCGTCAAAGTGACAGTGGCACCGCCCACTGCGGCGCGGCTCGGATCGACGATGGTACCAGTAATCGAACCAGTCGCGGTTTGGGCGAACGATCGTATGGCGAAGACGCCCGCGAGTAACAATACTAAGTTGATTTGCAGGCATTTGCGTAGCTTCATGGCTTTCCCTCATAGAGCGCGCGCACCCCTAGTGCCGAGCACGCTGCTGAGAAGAGATTATGCCGTGAAAGGAGGGCTTGAGAAGCACTTTCGCGTTAAGTAACGGTTACGAAACGTACGTTGAGAGCCAAAAAACTCCTGCTTTTGGATTACTTAGTTAAGGAGTGGAGACCCTTTCATAACCTGGTGAGTTTCATATTCCCAATTAAGCGCCAAATTATGATCGAGCCCGCAACGAACGACGACCTGATAGGCTTGTGGGAATTTATGATATCCGTCTTTTTGAAGTTTGGCTTCCAAAATTCGAAGTCCCTCGGGAGAACGGAAGAACTCCAGGGCTGCCTGGGGACCAGCCGAGGTAATGCCTGAAAATATAACAATCTGCGCTCCACCTTCTCCCCCGGGTTCGCTTGGCAAGACAGTAATCAATCCGTACGCCTTGGTAAGCATTCCAAACTCGTCGTGAGCCGGACGGAAAACCCGTTTCGCACCACGCTCGGGAGGGCCATCACTGACGACCTCTTCTCGATTGACCGGGTCATACCGCACGGAGAAAGGTGTATTCAGGAGAAACCTGGCCGCCAACGGACTGTAGTTCGGCGACCCGATCAGGACGACGTTGCGTCCGCGCAGCGCAAAAGCGCGCAGATTGGATTCCGGTATAACCTGCGGGAGCGCGCCGGCTTTCGAAAGGAGCTGTACAGCGGAAGTCGCCGCGAGGGAATCTCCAAAGAGGAAGACATCTTGCGTAGTATGCATGTAGAGTCTGCCGCCGCCGTCCATCATTTGCAGGCGCTCATACCAGGCTGAGACCTCTTTTCCCGCGGGTAGCAGGAGCATGGGACCGGGGGGAAGCTCGCCGTCTTTGTATGAATGCAGCAGCATCGCCGGTGGAGTGCCGATACAAATTTCGACCTGCTCCCCTCGATTGAGCATCTGTCCCCATGCCTGGGCTACTACCGGGTCGATCGATCCAGGTTTGGGAATGGCGCCTCGCCACCGGGGGATGAAGCTAAGAGCCAGCGCGGTCATCACCAGGGCCGACACCCCACCCGCCAGAAACGGTTTCCAGGGAAGGATCCGCGGCGCTTCGGATTGGGAAGCCGGCGACAGAAGTAGTGCTGCCGAAACAGGCGTCGCGGCTGAAACTTGGTAGAAGAACCGAGGGTTATATGCCCCTTTCGGCACGTCAATCCGCACTTGTGCCGCGGAATTCTCAAGTTCATAGTATTCCTGAAGTTTTTGCCGCAAGGCATGTGCCCTGGTACGCACGCTGGAATCGTCCGCGGGCGAATAATCCGCTGGCCGGCCTAGAGCCTCAACTGCAATCGAGTACTCATTAATTTCATCGGCCTTTCCTTCGATCTCCTTATCACAGATGTATTGGAGGAAGCGCTTGAGTTGATCGGACCGCGAGAACGTGTGGCTCTTGATCACGTGCTCCAAAACGAGACGCTTCTCTTCCGGACCAATGTCCACTTCGGATAAGGTAGTCACCTCAGCCACCCCTTTGATTCTGGAGACAATTATCTCAAACGGAGGAAGGTTTACCGCAAAGAGTCGAGCAGTTCCTTTCGCACGGGCCAAATTCCAAGAACCTTATTTTCAGCGAGCCGAAACGATCCATCCGCGATCATCCCCATCAAGCCGGGCGCGTTTGCGTCTTGATGCGTCCGAGCCATCCCGCGGCGCAGCAGACCGGTACGCTCTTCCATGTGATCGCGCAGCAGACGTGCTTGCAGGGGTGACTCGCAATCAGCTACAAGTTGTATTGTCCAATCGCCCGGCTCTCCGCCCACCGACAACACCACTTGGCGGGCTTGGGAGAGTGGCGCGGCGAAAATCTCCACCGGGGCGGGGAAGGCATTCGGATCGTCCAGCAGCGAATGCGAAACACTTACCCAAACCGCTTGCGGCGGCATGGAGGCGGCCTTGATCCGGCCATGCGGACGCAAGATCGACACCGCATTGCGATCGTTACTCACTGCGAGCGCCATGACATTAGCCTGGATCGGAAAAAAAGACGACCAGCGTCCTGGATGACTGGTCGCGGCACTGCACATGTCGCCCGCACACGAGCCTTCGTGCGCCTTCGCGTAAGCCCTTAATCGAGGCCAATCGAACCGGCCGCGCACCAGAAAATAGTATTGCTGCTTGCCGATGGCTGCCGCGAGCGCATCCATGTCCTTCGTGTAGTCGAAATGCGTTTCGCTGACGAATTGGCGGTACTCGGGTTCTTCGGACGAGGTCGCGAAGAGATCCGGCAAACCGGCTTGACGCAGTAGGGAAACGTTTGCGTAGAGAATCGTCTCATCCTTCTGCGGCAGCAACGCCACCATGTCCGCGTCCTGTGAAATTGGCTTGGGATGCAACCAGGTGAGTGCGAAGACCAGCGCGGCTGCGCTGGCCGCGGCCAGTATCAGGAACTGCCAAGGTTTCAGATCGATCTTCAACGGCGTCTTAGGCCGTGGCCATCTCCGCTACGCGCGCATTCTTCCACAATTGGATGTACGGCTTCAAATCGCTCATCATGCCGGCGAATTGATCGAACGTGAGTGACTGCGCGCCGTCGCTCATGGCCTTTTCAGGATGAGGATGCACTTCGACGATCAATCCATCGGCGCCAATCGCCACACCCGCACGCGCCAGCGGAGGAACCAGGCTGCGCTTACCGGTGGCATGACTGGGGTCCAGCATCGCGGGGAGGTGCGAGAGTTCATTAAGCACCGAGATGGCCGCGATATCGCAAGTATTGCGTGTCGCCGTTTCGAACGTACGAATGCCGCGTTCGCACAGGATTACGTTCGGATTGCCATGGGCCACAATGTATTCGGCCGACATCAGCAATTCTTTGATGGTGGAACTGAGGCCGCGCTTTAACATAACCGGACGGCCCGCGCCGCCCAATGTCTTCAGCAACGCGAAGTTTTGCATGTTACGCGCTCCGATCTGGAGAATATCGGCGTATTCCGCGACCAATTCCACATCGCGGTCGCTCATCACCTCCGTGATGATGCCGAGGCCCGACGCTTCTTTCGCCTTACGTAACAGCTTCAGGCCTTCGTGTTCCATGCCCTGAAAATCATAGGGCGACGTGCGCGGCTTGAAGGCGCCGCCGCGTAGGAATTTTGCGCCGTGTTCGGCCACAAATAGAGCGGTCTCGACAATCTGCTTTTCGCTCTCAACGGAGCACGGACCGGCCATCACCACAAAATCATCACCGCCCACATCGACGCCGTTGGCGCGCACCTGCGATTTTGCCGGGCGGAATTCACGGCTCACAAACTTGTAGGGAGCCGAGATCCGCACGGCCTTTTCGACCTGCGGCATGGCTTCGAGCGACTCCAGGCAGGAGGTCACATCGCCGACGCCGACCACGCCGATCACCACGCGCTCCTCGCCTTCGATCGAATGCACTTTGTAGCCGAAGTCGCGGATTCGCTCGAATACTGCCTCAATCTCTGCCTTCGTTGTATGACGCTTCATTGAGATAATCATTTGCCCTCACGAAATAAGCGGGTTCTAAAAACAAAAGCCCACTCGTTTCCGAGTGGGCCTCCTTTCAAAACCTTCTGCTGGTCTAACGTTGCACGGACGCCCCTCGGCTGGATTCTGGCCAGTACCAAAATCGAAACCAATAGGAGCTGTTCGCGGCCGTTGCCATGAAATAGTGAGTATACACGCAAGCCGGCACATGTTCAACGGGAGAGCGTTTATTGGGGAATTGTTGGCTAGTTCAGGGACCATGGCGGACGCGAAACCATGTTGCTGTTACAGTCGGAAGTGGGTATAAACACGCGAGATGCCGAGTAAACCCGAGCGGTCCACCTTGTGGTTGGGAAAGTATCTGTCGTTAGCCCTGACGTTGCCGGCTTCGGTGTTTGCTGGATATCTTGTGGCCACGTTTATTCAACACTGGCTGCATTGGACTTTGCTCCCGGTTATGGGGATCCTTGCGGGGACCGCCGCGGGAGCGATCAGGATCATTCAAGAAACTTCGCGCGATGACAAGTGATGTGGGGACGCCCATGCGGCGGCTGTATTGGTTCACGGGGGCCTTCGGACTATTCGGGGCGGCTTGGTTTCTTTCGCGGAACGACGCCCGATCCGCTCTGGGTTTCGCATTAGGTGGGGTCGGCTCGCTTGGCAACCTGTGGCTCTGGCACTGGCTATCGCACTTGATTGAACCCGGGCGCGGCCCTAAGAAAACGTGGCAGGCCGGACTGTTCATTGGGCGTTATCTAATCCTTTTAGGGGGTGGCTATGCTATCGTCAAGGTTTTGGGCGTCAATCCCGTGGCGGTCGTTCTTGGCCTATTGACCAGTACCGTCGCTGTTCTCACGCTGCTGATGATCGAGATTGCCCAAGGCAAATCGTCCAAAGTCACCTAGGAAACGTCCGGATCTATAGATGCAAAACGTACACGAACTCTGGATCACCCGGCTGTTCAACGAATATTTGGCGGGCCTGGCAACGCCGCTTGTCACAGCAGTGGGTCATCATCCGTCTCCGCAAGGTCCGTGGACCGACGGGATGGTTTGCGAAGTCATAGTATTCCTGTTGATGATCGTATTCTTTGCGCTGGCCCGGCGATCCTTTTCGGTGGATCGGCCGGGCAAGGTGCAGCACACGCTTGAAGTGATCTATGAGTTTCTGCACGCCCAGGCGGAGGAATCGGCGCCCCATGAAGGACCTAAATACATAGCGTTTTTCGGGACGCTGTTCTTGTTCATTCTCGTCATGAACCTGATCGGGCTGATTCCCGGCTTCGACTCCCCAACAATGTTTCCCGAGGTTCCTGTCGGCTTAGCTGTGGTAACGTTCTTGTTTTATAACGCCATAGGCTTCGGTACCAACACCCGCAATTATCTGCGTGGGTTTGTGGGTCCCATGCCACTTATGGCCCCACTGATGATCGTGATTGAGATTATTAGCCATTTTGCGCGTCCTTTATCGTTAAGTATCCGTCTGTTCGCGAATATGTATGCTGGCGAGCAAGTCTATCTTACGTTCACGAGTCTTACCCGGCTGGTTATTCCAGTTCTCTTCATAGGCCTGCATATGTTTGTTGGCATCCTGCAGGCATACATTTTTATGCTATTGGCGATGATCTACGTAGGATTGGCGACGTCGCACGAGCATTAGGCATCATTCGGCTGCCAGTGTGAGCGCCCGGCGTCCCAACGTACGGTGTCGAACCACCTCCTGGCGGCAACTTACTAGGAGAAAACACATGAAAAACAAACTTGTACTACTGACGGCCTTTCTAATGGTGTTAGCCACCCCGGCGTTCGCCCAGGGTCAAGGGGGCGGCGGTTCGGATCTGTTTCGCAGGGGCGCGGCCTGCATCGCGATGGGTATCGCATCTGGTCTCTGCGGGTTGGGCCAAGGACGTGCCACCGCTCAGGCTGCCGAGGCCATGGCGAGGAATCCCGGTGCGGTCGCGGCGATTCGCGCCGCGCTCATTCTCGGCTTGGTGCTGATTGAGTCCCTCGCGCTCTATACCTTCTTGATCAGCTTCCTGGCCAAGTAAACTGGTGATTAACCGAATGCGGCCTGCCAGCGATTCGCACCGGCAGGCCGCTTTTCATGTACATGTGCTGAAAGATGTCCCTAAAACTGCAAGGTATTTTCCCCGCACTGACTACTCCTTTTGACCACGAAGGGAATGTCTACAAGGCCAAGGTGTTCCATAACGTCGCCAAGATGAACGAGATCGGGCTGAGTGGCTATACCGTCGGCGGCTCGACAGGCGAAACGGCTCTGCTGTCCATGACGGAACGCATTCAGTTGCTGGAATGGGTGCGGGAGGCGGCGGCCGATGGGAAGACTTTGATCGCCGGCGTGGGAGCCGAGAGTGTTCGGGAAACGGTGGCAATGGCGAATCGAGCCGCGGAAATCGGGTACCACGGCGCACTGGCGTTGAGCCCGCATTATTACCGCAATCAAATGCACTGCCCGGAAACGCAGGCCCTTTTTTATCGGGCCGTTGCGGATAAGAGCAATATTCCGGTGATGGTCTATAACATTCCTCAGGTGACCGGCTACGACATTCCCGTGGAGACGTTGGCGGAACTGTCGCATCATCCGAACATCGTGGGCATGAAGGATAGCTCAGGGAATCTCGAGAAGCTGACCGCTACCTGTCGCGCTGTGAGGCCAGGATTTCAGGTGGTTTGCGGGTCTGGAAATATCTTCTGGGATGGGTTTGCGACTGGTGCGAGCGGGGCGATTTTGGCCATTGCCGATGCGATTCCATATGCCTGCGTGACTGTATGGGAAGCGTTCCGAACGAGGCAGCAGGAGGCCGGCGCCGACTGGCACGCCCGCATACTGACTCCATCAAAATTGATTGCAGCCCGATACGGGATACCCGGCTTGAAGCACGCGATGGATTTGAACGGCTATTACGGCGGCCCGCCACGGCTGCCATTGACGCCGATTTCGCCAGAGGCGAAGCTGGAACTGCAACAAGCGTTTGACGGCCTGAGAAGCTAACCAATGCCGTGACGAAGGCGCGCTACGTAAGCCGAGCGTGGAATTCCGCAAGTTCGCGTAAATAGGAGCGGTTCTGATTTGCGGGAATGAGGCAAATGAGAATCGAGAACTCCTCGCCCAGTTCCTCGCAAATGAATGTCAGGACCATACGATCACCCAGGCTTGGACTGCGGGTGACGTATTTGTCACCAAACACAACAGTGGGAACGCTGAGGCCCATAACGCCCATCTCGTCTTCGAGCAGAGTCTTAAGGCCACCAATAACCATGTTGCCAATCTCTGCGGCTGCGTCGAGCACGTCATCGTTGACCTCATCGTATTCAGCCATCAGGAATCGGGACGCTATCTGACAGGCAAATTTCTTGCTGAAGCAGACACAGCCATTGCCGCTAACGGCTCCGGCCATACCGACCATTGCAACGATGCCCTCGGTTGGGACGGTGGCGCGTTTTTCCACTTTTGCGTTGATGTGAGTCACACTGAGACCCAACATCGTGGAGAAAACATGGCAGGTGGTGTCCCGAACCACGCTGATGATGTGTTGATTTTTTTCTAGAATATCGATCGCGGGAATTTCGGTCATAAGTCTATCGGTGTCCTAATCGATGCAAATTAACCTGCACGGGTTATACAAGGCCTAGGAGCTTCTCCTTGATCTGTTCGGCCGTGAACGGCTTGCGTACGTACCCTGCGGCCCCAAGGTTGACGGCTTCAATGACCTTATTGTGGCTGCCCTCGGTGGTGATCATGACGATTGGAACGCTTTTCCACTCCGATTTGGCCTTGATCTCGCCTAGCAACTGCAGGCCGTCCATATTCGGCATGTTGATGTCGGATAAGACGAGGCCGACCTTGTGGCTGCTCATGACATTGAGGGCTTCGACGCCGTCTCCGGCCTCAAAAACCTCGCCGATCGGTACATCCGTTTGGCGTAGAACGCGCTGCAATATCTTACGGATAGCGGCTGAATCATCAACAATCAAAACATCAAGCGGCATCGAATCTCCTCTAGGAATAGAACGAAGCCGAGAGTCTCCGTCCTACTGTCTCATCGGGATGACACGCGAAGGCTTTAGAGCATCCGAGCAAAATGTGGGGCTAAGCGTCCCCAAAAAGATACGGGCGCTCTACAGTGTGGCCAAGGAAGCGCCGATTGGACTACTAGATGTCGGACCGCCTTCTTTCACAAGATGAAATCGATCATGTATTCCGGGACCTGCGTGACCAGAGCGAGGAGGATGATTCGCTGAAGCGGGCGATGCCCTATGACTTTCGGCGCCCGGATCGCATTGCGAAGGACCAACTGCGATCCATCCACATGCTCCACGAGAATTTTGCGCGGTCAGTGGCATCGAGTTTGTCTGCGTATCTGCGAACGCTCGTGGTAACGAACCTCGTTTCGGTAGAACAGCTTTCGTTTTCCGAATTTACGCGATGTCTGCCGTCGCCCACCTGCATTGTGTCGCTAGGGCTGCGGCCCTATGAAGGAAACGCTATTCTCGAGATGAGCCATTCCCTGGTTTTTCCCATTTTCGAGATGCTGCTGGGGGGCGGGTCGGTCAGGAAGTCCTCGCGCATTGAGCGTGAGATCACTGAAATCGAACGAAGCATCCTCGACAGCGTTTTTCGGATTGTTCTGCAGGATCTCAAATCCGCATGGCAAGCCGTCACTTTCATAGATTTCGTGGTCGAGAGTCACGAAACCGATCCGCAGATGCTGCAGATCTTATCGCCGAACGAGGCGGTTGTGGCGGTGGGCATGGAATTGCGGGTAGGCGAGCATGCGGGCATGATGAACGTCGGAATACCCTCGATCATCATCAAGATGTTGCGCCACAAATTCGACCAGCAATGGACTGTGCGGAAGGCCCAGTCGACTGACAGCGAGCACGCCCGGGTGTTGCGGCTAGTCAAGCCCGCGCAACTAGGCGGAGACGTTCGATTGACCGGGCCGAAAATGGTGCTACGAGATCTGATGGAAATCAGCGAAGGGGATATCTTGACTTTCGATTATCCGCTGCGGAAGGAGCTACAATTCCTCCTCAATGGCGCCCAAAAGTTCACTGGCCACGTTGTCTCTTCCGGAAACCGGCGCGCCTTTCAGGTGAAGGATGAATACCGGGAGTGGAGTGAGTCGGGATAGGTTGCGCGCATACGCGCCCTTTGCGGTATTGAGGAACTCGCGCAAAACGGTCGCGGTGTCAAGTGCGCCACCCAAATATTTAGCGGAGTTTCTGTGCTGTCTGGCGGCGCGCATACGCGCCCTTTGCGCTTCTAAGCGTGCTGACCAGAAGAGGCAGCCGTGAGACGACGAGTGTAAAGGGCGTACACCGTGAATAGAACACCCGAATAAAGGAGATCGCCCAGAACAGTCCAGGCGAAGAACGGAATAGCGGCGATATAGCACGCGACTAAGCCGGACGAGGTCGGCGGATAGATGTCGCGAGCGCCAAGCCACACGAAGAAGTTTGTAATTACAAAAAACTGCAGACTTCCGAGAACAGCGACTGTAGCAATTCTTGGGATGGAATTCGTCTTACGCAGAAAGGCGCGACCGAGAACTACGTTCACCAGGAAACAACCATAGATGACAAGCGTCATGACGGAGAGCGTATGAACACCGTGCATCCAATTCAGGATAGGGTCGGTCACCAGCATCGCCAATAGCGGGACTGCGTAGGCTTGCCAACCGCGCAACCGCGCTCCGCCGAAGAGAGCGGCGGCTCCGATGGGAGCAAAATTTGGCGGGTGCGGGACCAGTCGGGCGAGAGCGGCCAGCACAGTTAGCGTCAGTGCGGCAGACTGCGAGGACGTCTTCGATTGCTCCATGCGTTTCTAGTATATCGGAGAACCAATCGACCACTTGGGCCAATTTACCAGGCTGAAGGGGGGTCGCTGGCGGGAAAACTGTCCTCCACGGCGATCTGTTGCGACCGATCGATTTCGTCGCGGTGTTTGGCCGCCCGGCGGAAGCAACCCGTTTTGAACCAGGCTAAACAGACCGCGGCAGGCACGGCAATCCCTAGAAGGATATAAGTGATTTTTTGTTTCGCTTTAGTCATTAAGTCGGCCCTCCGCTCCGCATCCGGGAATGACTACACACGCGACTGCATTCCCTCGCTACCGAATGGATGTTCTAACGGGTCGGGAATACTACATAGAAAAAAGGCCGAGACTCCATCTGAATGGAACAATTCGAAACAGGAAACGTAAAACTGATTCAGCGTCCTGGAGGGAGGGGCGCTCCCATGAGATCTGTTGGATTTACTATCCTCTTTCTCTCGCTTGCCTTTGGCTTAACTGCCGCGGACGAGGAGCAAGGGTCGTTTGATAAGGCTTTGCCGGTTTCCGGCAAGGTTGATCTGGATGTGAAAACCGATTCCGGCGGAATCTCCATAGTTCCTGGTTCGGGAGGAATGGTACGCGTCCATGCCATCCTGAAAATGCAGCACGATTGGTTCGGGTCGGGCGATGCCATGGGGCGAATCCGCGAGTTGGAGCGGAATCCGCCCGTCGAACAGAACGGGAACCACATCAGAATCGGGTATGTCCGCGACCCGGGCTTATTACGAGGAATTTCGATGCGGCTGGAGATCGAAACGCCGCCGGATACCCAAGTTCAGGCACACGCCGATTCGGGGGGAATTCGCGTCGAAGGCCTAAGGAGTTCGGTTAATTGCAAGACGGATTCGGGAGGAATTCAGATAAGCGATATCAAGGCGGACGTGCGGGCCGCCGCCGATTCGGGCGGAATACGGATCGAAGATGTCACCGGCCCCGTATTTGCCAGAGTCGATTCCGGCGGAATCGTGGCAAGAGGGATAGCGGGCGCGGTTGATGCACAGGCTGATTCAGGCGGCGTTCGCATCGCGCAGACGACGCCCGGTCCCATCCTGGCAAGAACGGACTCTGGCGGTGTGACCGTGATGCTAGCGCCGGCCGCCGGATACGATTTGAAAGTCGATTCCGATAGCGGGAACATTTCCGTGCCGGAGATGTCCGCGAACGCCGGATTCTCGCGTCACCATCGGGACGGCAAAGTTCGTGGCGGAGGTCCTTTGGTCCAGGTTCAGGTGGGCTCGGGCAGCGTGACCATAAATTAGGGGTTCTGCCGCGGAACTCCCGGCGATATACAGGCAAGTTACTTGGTCGCGCTTGCGGGAATCAGTTGGCCGCCCCGGATATAGTAACGCCCGTCTCTCCAACGAATCGTGTCACGCGTAAAGCTCACCAACCACAACGCGAAGGCCACTGCGTCCCAGGCGACAATCAGCGGCATCTTTTTCCACAAAGCGCTTTGATTGAGTCCCCAGGCGCCGATTGTCCATGTCATAGCCACTCTAAGAACTAGGTATGCGCCCAGGTAGAATGCAGCGACAATTGCGGTCGGATGAACGGCGATCGCAATGAGGCTCCATGCTAACCCTTGCGTAAAGACCAGCCCGAAATGCCCTCCCGGTCGTAGGTGCCGCATCACCACAATCCAGCGCAGCCGTTTGTGCAGCAACTCAGGTATCGAAGTATAATCGGAGACGGTCTCCACATAATAGGGCAGTAATTCCACTTCACGCCCCTGTTCGGCAATCAACCGCCCGATAAGAAGGTCGTCCGCCGGGCGATTCACGATCGCATCATAGCCGCCAAATTCGGCAAGGCGGGTTCGTGTGGTGGCAATTGTAGTACCCAGGGCGAATTTGACTCCATCCAATTGCCGAGCCGTCAGAATGCTGGCGAAAAAATCGGATATCATTCCCACCCAGTTCAGCTTTTCTGCGAACGTCTTCGTCTCTGTCGACACGTACAAGCAGGTCACACAACCCACTTGGGGGGTTTGCAGCGGAGCGACAATCGTTCGAAAATAATCCGGACCAACCCGGACATCGCTATCGTTGATTACCAGGTGTTCGTAGCGAGCTTCACCGGTTAGGCGTGCCAATTTCGCCACCTTGTCGTTTGCCCCCGTCCGGTTCGAGCCCACGATAATTCGTATGGACCGCTGCGGAAAATCCCGAGCTAATTGCTCTAATATCGGCACGGCCGGGTCATCGATGCTGCTTACACAGAAGAGAAGTTCATATTCCGGGTAATCCTGCCGGCACAGTGTCGCGAAATTCTCATAAGCATCCGGATCCAGTCCACGTATGGGTTTTAAATTACTGATCGGCGGAAGAAAATCTCGACCTGCCCTGATTCCGACAGCCCTCCTTCCCGCCGTAAAGAACCGCCACGAACTGTAAAGGGTAATCAAGTAGTAGATAAATGGAAATGTAGCGAGTGCTAAACACACATCGCAAACAATCTTTAAAATCATGTTCTCTTTCGTCGCGTGATTCGATTGGCTAGTTAGAAGTATCCGGAAGGCAGTAGTCGCCGGCCTAAGTTGGATGCTCCAGGTAGAAACAAGTTTTCTTGCGAGAACGCGCTGGCTGCCCTAAATGTATCAGCTACTAAATCTTGAGAAGGCGAATCGGAGCGGCTTTAAAGAAACTTTACGCCAGTCGGGTGCATCAGCAGACAATGTAGGGTTCTGTGCTACAAGTTTGGCAACAAGCTAACTACTAGGTTAAAATTAATGTTGGCGCGAGTGGGTCAGGGGGGGCCTGGCGCGATTTCCATTCCGCCTTGCTACTTTAGTCAAAGGGTTATTTGTCCTCTTGTGTGGAATAGTCGGCTTTACCCATCGTAAGCGTCGGATGTCACCGGAGCGCATTGAGCGTGCGCTCGAACTTCTATCGCATCGCGGGCCCGATCGCCAGGCGGCGTTCGAATCCCACCTAATTTCCCTTGGCGCAACCCGGCTGAAAATTCTCGATCTCGAGGCCGGGAATCAGCCCATGACCTCGCGAGATGGCGACACGGTCATTGCATTCAACGGGGAAATATACAATCACCTGGAGCTTCGCCCAGAGCTCGAACGTTTGGGCTTCGAATTCCACTCTCATACCGATACCGAGACAGTCCTCAACGCTTTCCTTGCCTGGGATGTGGAGTGTTTTGCAAAAATGCGCGGAATGTTTGCCGTCGCGCTCTGGACCGAATCGCGCAATCGGCTGGTGCTGGCGCGCGACCGCATGGGGATTAAACCGCTCTACTTCACTCACCAGGGGAACGAACTCTATTTCGCCTCCGAGCTGAAGGCTATTCTGGTCCACCCGGAAATCGAGCGTAACCTCAGCCTCGCTGCCCTCGACAGCTATCTTTCGCTCAACTATTCCGCCGGTTCCCAAACCCTGATTGAAGGTATCGAGAAGCTTCGCCCCGGCTATTGGCTGGAGTGGCAAGGTGGGCGGCTTCGGTCCGAATCGTATTGGAGTTTGCCATTCGGCCCGCAGCATGTGCGCAGCCTGGACGCGGCGAAAGAGGAGCTTGACGGGCTACTCAAACAGTCGGTCCGCGAGCATCTTCTTTCCGATGTGCCATTGGGAGTATGGCTGAGTGGCGGTGTCGATTCTTCGACAATTCTCCATTACGCTTCAGAAGCTTCTAGCCGGCCGCTTCGATCCTTTTCGATCTCGTTTCGCGGACGGAGCTTCGATGAGAGCCGGTATATCCGGAAAGCAGCCGAACAATACAACACCGATCACTACGAACTCGATCTGAATCCTGAAGCCGACCTCCAGGCGGCCATTGAAGAATTTGCTTATTATTCCGATGAGCCGAATGCCGACGCAGGGGCGCTGCCAGTCTGGTTTCTATCTAAGCTCACGCGCCGGCACGCGACCGTGGCACTCAGCGGTGAAGGCGCCGACGAACTATTCGGAGGGTATTTAACCTACCGTGCCGATTCCCTCGCGCGATTGGCACGCTATACCCCGGCGTTCGCTCGCCGCTTCGCGCTCTCTGCCATGCGTCATCTGCCTGTCTCCGACGAAAAGATCAGCTTCGAATACAAGGTCAAACGTTTCCTCGAAGGCAGTCTACTACCGGAAGCCCGAGCCCACGTTTTTTGGAACGGCACTTTTACCGATGAGGCCAAGCAGGCGTTGCTCCGCATGCCACTCCCGTCCGCGCTCGCCCAACTCCTTCCGGCACCCGGGCTCGCCGGCGACCCGCTCACTGGGCATCTCTGGTTTGATCAGTCTTACTACCTTCCCGACGATATTCTCGCGAAGGTTGACCGCATGAGCATGGCCCACTCTATAGAAGTGCGGCCTCCGTTTCTTGATCACCGTATCGTCGAATTCGCCGCCTCGCTCCCGCCTCATCTCAAGATCGACGGTGCGCGCCAGAAGGTGGTCCTCAAGAATCTGATGGCCGGAAAGATTCCGCCGTCGATTGTGCGCCGTAGGAAAGTCGGCTTTGATATTCCCGCCCATGAGTGGCTGCGTGGTCCTCTGCGCGCGCTCTTGATCGAGACCATGGCCACAGCCGGCTCCGAATTTGGCGAACTTTTCGACCAGGCTCAAATCGATCAACTTCTGCAACTACACCTGACACGACGGGCTAATCTCGGGTACCACCTGTGGGGCCTCATGATCCTGTTCCTTTGGATGAGGAAATGGCGAATACAGCTACCCGGGTCATCCCGGATCGAACGGCAACTAGTAAAAAGCGCTTCCGGCTCTATCTAATTCTGATCCTGATCGCGGCCGCGGTCTATCTCGGCTGCATCGTCTCTCCTCCATCTCTAATGGACGACGTGGACGCCGTACAAGCGCAAATTGCCCGCAATATGCTACAGTCCCGCGATTGGGTTACGGCTCGCCTGGACGGTGTCATTTACCTTGAAAAGTCACCGCTTATCTATTGGGCCATAGCAGGGTGTTACCAGATTTTTGGCGCTCACGATTGGGCGGCCCGTATTCCGGTCGCCCTCTCGGCCATTGGACTCGCATGGCTCACGATGGCCTTCGGTTGTTGGGCCTTCTCGCGCCGCGCGGGGTTTTATTCGGGGCTGATTATTGCTACGTGTGTTGGGCTGTTTCTCTTCACTCGTATTCAGATCCCCGATGTGATGCAGACCTTCACGATCGCACTTTCGCTCTGGGCTCTGATGCGGGTTGTCGATCCCGAGGAACCCCATCCGCGGCGTTGGGCCTTTCTGCTCGCCGCCAGCCTGGGTGTCGGCCTTTTGCTGAAGAGCTTGATTGGTGTAGTGTTTCCGATCGGCGCCGGAATCCTCTATTTGTTCTTCACCCACCAGCTCTTTTCCAAGTGGACCTGGAAACGAATGCGCCCCTTCAGCGGCACTTTGATCGCCCTCTTAATAGCGGCGCCGTGGCATATTCTCGCCACCATTCGTAACCCGCCTTATTTCGACTTCACCATGGTCAGCCTGCCTGGCCAATGGCATGGCTTCTTCTGGTTCTATTTCATCAACGAACAACTCCTACGGTTCTTGAATCGCCGCTATCCGCACGATTACAACACCGTCCCGCTGGTCTGGTTCTGGCTCTTCCATCTGATATGGCTTTTCCCGTGGAGCGTCTATTTCCCGGCCGTCGTGAAATTATCGTATCGGCCAAGGGGCCCCTCCGATCGCGCCAGTAAGACTCGCGTGATGGCGCTCTGCTGGGCGGGCTTCGTCATGGTCTTCTTTTCGTTTTCGACAACGCAGGAGTATTACTCGATGCCGATTTATCCGGCGCTGGCTCTACTTCTGGGCTCTGCGATGGATACGAACGGCGTATGGATTCGGCGCGGTACGCGCTTTCTTGCTGTCCTGACCGCATGCGCGGCAGTAGCCGCACTCGCGATCGTTACACTGGTTTGGAACCGTCCCACGCCCGGCGATATATCGGTTGCGCTGAGCAGCCATCCCGCCGCCTATACGCTTTCGCTGGGGCACATGGAAGACCTCACGCTCGCTTCATTCGCCTATCTGCGTCTGCCGTTGATATTGGCAGCGATTGCGTTCACAGTTGGGGCTGCCGGCAATTTCCTTTATCGCAGACGGCGCAGTTTTCTCGCGACTGCGATTATGATGATCCTTTTCTTCCAGGCCGCCCGTCTTGCGTTGATTGTCTTCGACCCGTTTATGTCTTCGCGTCCTTTGGCGAATGCTCTGCTCCACTCGCCGAAGGGCAATCTGATTGTCGACCACCACTACTACACGTTTTCGTCCGTGTTCTTCTATACCGATCGCACCGCGCTCCTGTTGAATGGCAAGAGGCAGAACCTGGTTTATGGCGCATCCGCGCCCGGCGCGCCCGATGTCTTTATCGACGATGCTCAGTTCGCGAAACTCTGGGCACAGCCGCAGCGCTGGTACATCGTAGCGGAGGACTCCGTCCGTCCTCAGTTGGAAAAGCTCGCGGCCGATCATAACCTCAACATCGTCGCGACGAGCGGAGGCAAGTTCCTGGCCACGAATCACCCAGTCGCCGCGGCTCCTAATCCGCTTCCATCAGTTTCGCGACAGCTCCAGGCGTGCTGCCACATGCAAAAGGGGTAGCGCGGATAAGGACACTAGGTGGAAGGTTCGTATACTGAGTTGGCCACTTCATCCGCTCTCAACTTGTTGTAGAGGCTTTGTCGTTATTCGTTGCGCGGAGCAGTCGGCATGCAGACGAGTACTAGAAAGAATAATAAAGAATGAGACATAGAAATGGTTTCAAGATCGCGATCATAGTTGTGGGTGGGTGCGTGTTCTCTGCTCTGGCAAATGCCCAGCAGGAGAATACGCTGACTCCGCGGGAAAAGGCCGACGGCTGGCATTCGCTGTTCGACGGCAAAAATTTGAACGGCTGGCACTCCTATGGGGAACAAAGTCCAGGGAAGGACTGGTCCGTTCAGGATGGCGCCATCATGCTGAAAAAGAGTAACAGCGACCCTGAGAAGGACTACGCCGACCTGGTAACTAAAGGCGAGTTCGCAAATTTTGATCTCAAATTACAGTGGAAGGCAAAACCCTGCATCGATAGCGGCGTCATGTTTTATGTTCAGGAGTCACCGAAGTATAAACAAACGTATGACACGGGGCTCGAAATGCAAATCGCCGATCTGTCCTGCACGGTTCCCGACAGTCGCGAGATATTGCGCCGCTCAGGCGATCTCTATGGTCTCATCTCCACAAAGGTCAACACGGTGAAGGACGCGGGCGAATGGAATCAATTTGAAATCGTTGCGGACCACGGAAACGTTCAGTTAATCCAGAATGGGCAGGCGATTTCCACCAGATTGGGGGACGATGCCTGGCGCCAACTCGTGGCCCACAGCAAGTTTGCTAAGTGGCCCGATTTCGGAACTTTCCGTAACGGACATATTTCTCTGCAGGGAACCGAAAAAAAGGGCGACTCTGAAATTAAGATCTACTTTCGCAATATCAAAATCAAATCACTGTGAACTGATTCCCCATCTCTAAACGTGCCGAGTTAACCTTACAGAATGGCTTCTGCAACAAGCAACCGTATTTTCGGAAAGCTCTACTTGCGCGCGGTTGTGCTCCTGCTTGGAACCGTATCCGCGTGCGTTGCCGCGCCAAGACCAAGCGCCGCGGAATCCGCGCGATGGGAGCGGCATGCACAAAATGTCACGATCATACGCGACGATTGGGGCATCGCCCACGTGTATGGGAAGACGGATGCCGATGCGGTTTTCGGCATGATCTATGCTCAGGCAGAAGACGACTTCAATCGCGTCGAAACGAACTATCTGAACTCCATGGGGCGGCTTGCGGAGGCCGAGGGTGAATCCAAGATCTACCAGGATCTACGGATGAAGCTCTTTATCGATCCGGTCGAGTTGCGCAAACAATTCGGAGAGAGTCCGGCTTGGTTGCAGAAGCTCATGGTCGCTTTCGCGGACGGATTAAATTACTACCTCTACAAGCACCCCGATGTGAAGCCGCGCGTGATCGATCGTTTTGAGCCATGGATGGCCCTGAGTTTTACCGAAGGCAGTATCGGCGGCGACATTGAACGCGTCAATCTCGATCGTCTGCGGGACTTCTATGGAAACGGCCCTCAAGAAACCGCCGAATCCCGCGTGGATGATGCAGACAATAGCGAAGCCGAGCCATCGGGATCGAACGGCATGGCAGTCGCCCCATCAAATACCGTCTCGCACCACTCTTTGTTGCTGATCAATCCGCATACGTCGTTCTACTTTCGATCTGAGTTGCAGATGGCAAGCGATGAAGGTCTGGATGCTTATGGAGCCGTGACCTGGGGCCAGTTTTTTGTTTACCAAGGTTTTAATAGCCACGTTGGTTGGATGCACACCTCCAGCGGCGTGGACGCTGTGGATGAATATCTCGAAACGATAGAGAAAAAGGACGGCCGCTTGTTCTACAAGTATGGGAATGAAGAGCGTCCGGTGATCGTGAGAGAAATCACCGTGCCCTATAAGACCGATAGCGGCATGGCGGAACGTAAGTTCACCGTGTACCGCACCCATCATGGACCCATCGTTCGAGAACTGGACGGCAAATGGGTAAGCATCAGTCTGATGCAATTGCATATCAAGGCGCTGATGCAGTCCTATCTGCGCACCAAGGCCACAGACTATAAATCGTACCTGGAGACGATGCAATTACGGGCGAACTCGTCGAACAACACCATCTTCGCCGATTCCGATGGCGATATCGCCTATTGGCATGGCAACTTTATCCCCAGACGCGATACCCGCTTTGATTTCACCAAGCCTGTCGATGGCAGCAATCCGGCAACGGACTGGCACGGACTGCTTACGGTGGATGAAACACCGCATCTGTTAAATCCCAAGAGCGGGTGGCTATACAATTCGAACAACTGGCCCTGGTCGGCGGCCGGCGCGAGCAGTCCGAAGCGGCAAGACTATCCGGCATATGTCGAGACCGGGACGGAATCGGCGCGCGGATTACATGCGATTCGGGTGTTGCACGATACGAAGAACTTCACACTCGACTCGCTGATCAGCGCTGCCTACGACAGCTATCTCACGTGGTTCGATAAGCCCCTTCCCGCGCTATTGAAGGCTTGGGATGCGGCTTCGCCAGCCGATCCTATGCGGGCTAAACTGACTGGGCAGATCGCCCTGCTGCGCGCGTGGGATCACCGGTGGGGTGTCGCATCGATCCCAACTTCGCTCGCAGTGTTCTGGGGCCAGGATATTCGGCGGCGCGAGTTGGCCAATGCGCGTAAGTCGGGGATATTAGTAGAAGACTATATCAGCGGCCGCGTCTCGGGAGAAGAACTGCTGCAAGCGCTGTCGGCTGCCTCGGACAAGCTGACTCGGGACTTCGGTACCTGGAAAACGCCATGGGGGGACATCAATCGATTCCAACGTCTCAACGACAACATCTCACCGAGTTTCGATGACGCAGGACCGAGCATTCCCGTCGGCTTCACATCGTCCCTGTGGGGCTCGCTGGCATCTTTCGGCGCTCGGTCATATCCAAATACCAAGAAATGGTACGGCACGAGTGGAAACAGCTTCGTCGCTGTGGTTGAGTTTGGAGACAAGGTCCGAGCGAAGGCCGTGACCGCGGGCGGAGAGAGCGGGCATCCCGGGTCGCCTCACTTTGACGACGAAGCGAAACGCTACAGCACCGGCCAACTGCGCGATGTTTATTATTATCGATCTCAACTCAAGGGCCACACGGATCGCGAGTATCATCCCGGAAGCTGAGTTCGATAGCATTGTCTTCCGACATGAGAAAACTTTTGCTGCTGCTGGGCATCGCATGTTATGCCCAGCGTCCCCCGGCAGTTCCCCTGGTCGCCCATGATCCATACTTCAGTATCTGGTCGATGGCCGACAAGTTAACCGGCCAGAACACGAAGCACTGGACAGGCGCTGAACAGCCGCTCACTGGCCTGATACGAATCGATGGGAATACGTACCGGTATATGGGTGCCCGACCGCGCCGAGGCGTACCTGCCATGGCCCAGACTTTGCTCGCCGTCTCATTCACGCACACGGACTATACCTTCGAAGAAGCGGGCATTCGCCTGGTACTGAGCTTCTTCACACCAGCTTTTACCAGCGATTTGGATGTTTTGTCGCGGCCGGTGACCTATCTCACTTGGAACGTGCAAGCGATCGACGGAAAGTCGCACGAGGTCTCGATCTATCTGGACGTCAGCCCCGTCTTAGCCGTCGATACGCCTGACCAGCGGGTCACCTGGAGCCGGGCTCGTGCCGGAACGCTCACCATACTCAGCGCAGGCTCGCGCGAGCAGCACGTTCTCGGGCGGGCCGGCGATAATCTGCGTATCGACTGGGGCTATGTGCATTTGGCCGTGAATGACAGCGAGCAAGCGTCCTTCGCAAATGCATCGGATTCTATGAGTTCGTTTATTGACACTGGCAAGCTCCCAAACGCAGACGATCTCGATATGCCGGCGACGCCCCAACGCGATGCTGCAGCGCATTTAGCAGTGGAATTCCCGCTTTCCATTGATGGATCGCAACCGATAAGCCGCCACGTTCTGCTCTCGTACACGGAGGAGTATTCGATCGAGTTCTTGAATCGTAAGCTTCGGCCGTATTGGCAGAGGAACGGCGAGACCACGGAACAGATGCTGCAGTCCGCCGAAGAGCAATATGACTCACTTGAGCAGCATGGCCGCAAATTCGATACGGAACTCTCTTCTGACATGAAGAGCGTCGGCGGCGCCGCTTATGAGGAGTTGGCCGCGCTCGCCTACCGGCAGACCTTGGCCGCGCACGGCTTGGCGGCCGATCTTGACGGTAAGCCGATGCTGTTTCCCAAGGAGAACTTTAGCAATGGGTGCATATCGACCGTCGATGTGCTCTATCCTTCGTCACCCTTCTTCCTGTTCTTTAATCCGGCTTTGCTCGAAGCTCAATTGAAGCCGGTATTGGAGTACTCCGCGCTTCCCCGATGGAAATGGCCATTCGCGCCGCACGATTTAGGGACCTACCCGCTCGCTGATGGTCAAGTTTATGGCGGCGGTGAACGCACAGAAGAGAATCAGATGCCGGTCGAAGAAAGCGGCAACATGCTGATCATGCTGGCGGCATTAGGCCGTAAAGAGGGCAACTGGCATGTGGCCAAACAATATTGGCCTCAATTGACAAAATGGGCCGAGTACCTGCGGACGAAAGGGCTCGATCCGGAGAATCAACTGAGCACTGACGATTTCGCCGGTCACCTGGCGCACAATGCGAACTTGTCGATCAAGGCGATTGAGGGTTTGGCCGCGTTCGCGGAGATGGCGCGCGGATTGGGCGACGAGAAGCTTGCCAATGATTATTCCATGGCTGCGCACCAGATGGCCAAGCAATGGGTGACAATGGCTCGCGATGGCGATCACTACAAGCTGGCCTTCGATAAGCCTGGCTCGTGGAGTCAAAAATACAACCTGGTTTGGGACCAGCTTTTGCATCTCAACCTCTTCCCTCCACAAGTGCGCAAGACAGAGATGGCATTTTACTTACAGCATCTGAATCGCTATGGTCTTCCTTTGGACATGCGGGCGGATTACACCAAGTTGGACTGGGAGCTGTGGACCGCAACTTTGACCGGCGAAACCGATCAATTCAACGCTTTGATGGCGCCGATCCATGCATGGATAAACGAGACCCCTTCCCGCGTTCCCCTTACCGATTGGTATGACACAAAGACCGCGAAACAGGTTGGATTCCAGGCGCGTTCGGTGGTCGGCGGCGTCTTTATCAAAGCGCTGGCGAACGAATCGCTGGCTCAGAAGTGGCGCAGTGAATCGGCGCAATAAAGTACTTGCTACGATAACTTCTAAGATGCCTGCTCAGCGATTCGAACTTACGCCAGTGTCTGAAGCAGTAACGGAGCAGGTTCGCGTTGAGGTTCTATCACGGCACTCGCCCGAGAATTCGCGCCAAGGCGAATGGGTCTTCGAGTATACGATTCGCATTACCAACCTCGGTTCCGAGACGATTCAACTTCTCAGCCGGCATTGGATCATCAGCGACGCGCTAGAACGCGTTCGGGAAGTGCAAGGACCAGGCGTAGTGGGTGAGCAGCCGATACTTGCTTCTGGCCAATCGTTCCAATACTCGTCCTGGTGTCCTTTGGAAACACCCACCGGTTCCATGCACGGCACCTATCTGATGGTACGCGCGGGGAGGGAGCGCTTCGAGGTGGCCATCGCGCCCTTCGCGCTACGGGCTCCTTATACCGTTCAGTAAGGGCGCTCTACCGTATACTGATTCGATGTACTCCAGGAGTGCGCTCACTGCCGCCGCGGCTAGCGCTGCAGTTCAATTGGCTGGGTCCTCACTGGAGCGAAACGCGGCGTAGTTAGGCGCGCGGCTCAGCTTTTAGTGGATATGCTCAGGATTGGGATACTCTAGGCCTGACCTGATACTTTTGCGTGCCGTATGAGTGTGACTAATCCCATCGACGCGCCTTCCCTTCCAACTCCACCGTCTCCATCGAGCAAGCCGCTGCTGCCGTGGCTGGTCGCTGTCGCGTTTTTCATGGAGTCGTTGGACACGACGATCCTGAACACGGCTGTGCCCGCAATCTCCCACGCACTCAATGTGGCTCCATTGAGTATGAAGGCTGTGCTGGCCAGTTATACATTGAGCCTCGCGGTCTTCATTCCGATCAGCGGTTGGATGGCCGATCGTTTCGGAACCCGGCGGGTGTTCGCATCGGCTATTGGAATCTTTACTCTCGGGTCGCTCTTCTGTGGAATTTCAACCAACATCCACCTGCTCGTCCTCTGCCGCCTGCTACAAGGTTGTGGCGGTGCCATGATGGTGCCGGTTGGCCGGCTCACTCTGGTCCGGGCCTTCGCCAAATCAGAACTCATACGCGTCATGAGTTTCGTTTCTATCCCCGCTTTAATCGGTCCGATGCTGGGACCCATTGCCGGCGGTCTGATCGTTGGGTATTTGCATTGGCGGGTTATCTTTTTCGTGAATATTCCCATCGGACTGGTCGGTCTGCTGATGGTGTACTTACACCTGCCCGATTACCGGGAAGAAAGAACCAACCCGCTCGATGTCCTCGGACTCATCCTTTTCGGTTCCGGCATCGCTCTGCTCTCCTACGTCTTAGAGGTATTCGGTGAACACACGCTAAGCACAGTCGAAGTCATTGGACTGTTGACCATCTCTCTTGTTCTCATCGCAGGCTACGGACTTCATGCGGTTCGTGGCGAATTTCCATTGCTGAACTTGAAACTGTTTGGTATACGCACATTTCGCGCCGCAGTCAGCGGTAGTTTCTTCACGCGCCTCGGTATTGGCGGTGTGCCATTCCTCCTGCCCCTTCTATATCAGGTTGGCCTAGGATTTACCCCCGTTCAATCGGGCTTGCTCATCATGCCCCAGGCACTGGCGGCTATGAGCACCAAGCCCTTTATGAAGCGAATTTTGACGCGTTTTGGCTATCGCGGCGTTTTGGTTTCGAACACCGTCATCCTCGGGCTGCTGTTATTCTTGTTCGCAACGATAGGGCTCCACACGCGTGTCTGGGTTATCGTCATACTGGCCTTTTGCTACGGGGCTTTCACATCGCTGCAGTACACGAGTATGAACACTCTGGTCTACGCCGACATCACCGAGGCGGAAACCAGCAATGGCAGTTCCATCGCCAGCACGGTCCAACAGTTGTCCATCAGTTTCGGAGTCGCCATAGCAGGATTGGTCACCGCATTGTTTGTGCCCAACCAACTCCATGCCAACGCGCCACAAATGATTCATGGCCTGCATCTGGCATTCCTCGTCTTAGGCGGACTGACGATTTTCTCCACGTTTGTTTTTCGAGAACTCAAAAGCGGAGATGGCGACAAGGTCAGCGAGCACAAAGTAATTCAGCATCCCGGCGGCTAGCGGACGTTGCCGGGCAGTTACTTAAAAGCCCAATCTCATCTGGCATTCGGCAGCAATCCCTGTTCGACCAGCACCGGCGGCCTGCGATGATGGGTCGCCTGCTCATAAGCATATGCCCAACCGAGCAAGTCGCCATCTCTCCATCGCCGCGCCGACATCTCCAGCCCGAACGGGAGGCCATCGGGATAGAACCCGCCGGGAACCACCACTGCGGGAACGCCAATCATGTTGACCCATCCCGTGTCGCTATGCGGACCGCTACTGATTCGTCCATCCTGCGGCATGGTCTCATCCGGTGGTGGCATCTGCGTCGCCGGATAGACGAATCCGTCGAGATGCAACCGATCCAACGCTTCGTTATATGCGTCGAGCGCCCTTTGCCTCGGGCCAAACACGTTGGCCTGGGCTTCCGGATCAGTCTCGAGAACCGCTTGTGGCGAGGGCGGCCGATCTCCCCGCATGGTTTCCATCCCGCCGATAATCGTAGAGGGCAAGGGAGATCCTACGGCCTTTTCGTACTCTTCTGCCGAGTGGTATTGCGCCGGACCATACCCGGCGAGAAACTTTTCGGTTCCTTCACGGATGTATGGGCGCGTGCCAATGCGAGATGCCGTTACCGCAAAGTTTTCGGGGAGTATGGACTCATCGAACACAACCGTTGCGCCCGCCGCGCGCAGTCCGTCGAGCGCTTTCATAAATGCCTCGCGCGTGTCCGGCCGTAGCTGTAAGCGAGCAGCACGCCGGGCAGCAGCGGCCTGATTCTCAGACTCAGATGCGGGTATGCCCTGGAACGGAATACCCGCTCCCTCGAGAATAAAAACAGGAACGCCGAAGCGCTTTCCTTTGAGCGAGTCCGCTTTCAAATATTGCGTATATGGGCCCGGCTGCGCCTTTGCCGCGGAACCGACAGTGCGCGGATCCAGCGGATCTTCTCCGGCCATGGCGCTAAGCGCGATGGCCGCATCGGTGACGTCTCGGGCGATAGGTCCCGTGTTGTCGAGCAGCCAATCGAGCGGCGCGATTCCGGCAATACTCACCAAACCCCGCGTCGGAAACACACCGACGACCGAACTGGTGGAAGCAGGCATACGGATCGAATTGCCGGTATCGGTTCCATTACCGAGCAACGCATAGTTTGATGTGATGGCCGTGACGGTGCCCCCCGACGAACCGCCGGGACTGAAGCGCACGTCGTAAGCATTTCCGGTGCGTCCATAGGCCGTGCTGCGATTGGTATCGCTGGCAGCAAAGTCCGGCATGTTGGTCTGTCCGAGAATCACAACGCCGGCAGCGCGGAGCTTTTGAACGATCGTGGCATCCTTAGGCGCGATCAACTCATGGCCGGGGATCATGTACCCTTTCCATCCATCGGTAGTGATCAATCCCTTGATGCTGGTGTTGGCCTTCATGACAATTGGCACTCCCCACATCGGACCGCGCACAAAACTGCTGCCGCCCGCCTTTGCCTCCGAATCCTCGCGCGCAGCCGTAGCGAGCGCTCCGGCAACATCAACGGTCTGCACTGCGCGATAGATCCCGTTATACTTCTCAATCCGCGCGAGGTACCAGTGGACGACTTCCGTCACCGTGTATTGACGGCTGCGGTAGAACTGCTCTAACTGAGGGATAGTAACCTCCATCAGGTCGCGATCCATCGCCTCCTGTCGAGGGGTTTCGCCGGTTCGAAAAGCTGTCGTCTGCGACCGTAAGCAAACGGTGCCGGCGATCGTAAGCGCGATGAGGAGATACCACAAGCTAGCGCCTCTGTTCATGAGATCCTCTGGAATGGAATGGGTGCCTTCGTTCTATGAGAACATGGCACAATCTCAAGACTTCAGAACGCTTCTTCGCCTGTTTATTCCACGCGCAATGCTTCGACAGGATTTACCGACGCTGCGCGCCGCGCGGGGATGTAGCTCGCCAAGATCGAGGAGATGCCAAGCAGGACGGCGACGCCAACTAGCGTCGGAGCATCCCAGGGCTGCACGCCGAATAAGAGCGTGCGGAGCAGTATTGCTGCTCCCAAAGAACCCGCAATGCCGATAACGATGCCCACTGCGGTTAGCCGGCCCGCTTCTCCCAGAACCAGCCGATATACGGCGTTACGCTCTGCCCCCAGCGCCATACGAACTCCGATTTCGCGAGTCCTCTGGCCCACTGAATACGCAACTACTCCGTAAAAACCAACCACACCCAACAGCAGGGCGGCGCCCGCGAATATTCCAACTAGCCATGCGGCAGACCGGTGCAAGTACGCAGATGGCGATTGGTTGATTCTCTCGGTCATGGTTTCCTCGCCGGAAACAGTAATGAACGGATCCACGCTATGGATGGCTGCAGCTATTCTCGGAAACAATGATTCGGGCGGCTGTGAGGTCCGGACGAGAATTGCAGGCCAGCCAACCGGACGTTGATCATTAGGAACATATAGGGCGGCCCAGTTGGGGTCTTCGAGCGGGCCCTCCTTGATGTCATCGACAACGCCGACGACTTGCATCGCCGATTGCGGCTCCCAGTCATAATAGATCTGCTTTCCGATCGGGTCTTCGCTGCGGAAGTACTTGTTTGCGAGCGTCCGGTTGATAATGACCACCGGCGGTTTCGAAGCGTTCTCGTCTTCCTTGAAATAGCGGCCTTCCCATAGCCGTGCTTGCAGTGTTCTGAAATAGTCAGCGCTCACTTGCCGGTTGATCACCTCGTTGTTCTCTTTGTGATTCGGCTGGCCCACAATGTGAAACGAGGCGGTCCCCCAAGCTGAGTCGATTGGCGGAGCGGTTGAAGTACTTACGGATACGACATCTGGCAGCGTCGAAATACGGTCAACCATCCTCCGTTCCACGACAACAGTCTGTTCGTCTGTTTCGTATCTGCCCGGCGCCCACGACGTCTGGAAATAAGCAAGATGATCCGGCTTAAACCCGAGATCAAGATGAAGCAGTTGATAAAGGCTCTGGCCTAGCAGCCCTGCGCTGACCATCAACACCATCGCCAATGCCACTTCGATAACAACCAGACCGGACCCGAAGCGCCGCCAGGTTGTTCCAGCCGAGCCGCGAGCGCCTTCTTTGAGGCTCTCGATCATCTCCGATAGCGATGTACGTGCTATCGGGACGATAGAAAACATTACCCCTGCCACTAGCGAAATACCGCAGGCGAGAGCAACCGTCGGTCCGTTCAATCCGAGACCCCGCAAATATGGCATGCTTTCCATCTTCTCGGCCGGAACAAGGCCGGTGAGAAGGCGGATGCCCCATTCGGAGAACACCAATCCGACTGCGCCTCCGATAGCCGCCAACACAAACCCCTCGGTGGCGAACTGGTGGAAGAGCCGGGAAGACGACGCGCCCAGAGCGCCCCGCACCGCGATTTCCCGCTGGCGCTTGTCCGACCGCGACAATAGTAATGTGGTGACGTTCACGCCGGCCATTAGCAGCAGAAGTATCGCGCCACTCAACAGAACCAGCAGAATGGGGCGCACGTCTCCGATGATGAAATCGCGCAACGGCACAAGATTGGCGCCCCCAAAATCACGATTGGTGTCAGGATATTGCCTGCGAAGTTGCTGCGCGACCGACCGCATATCCGCCGAAGCAGTCTCCATGGAGACACCGTCTCTAAGCCGGGCGATTGTGATCAGATTGTGGCAGCCCCGATGTTGCTCGCATGAGTCGGAGGCTCGAAGCGTTGCCCAAAATTCCGCGCCGCCGTAAGGAGCAAATTGAAAATCCCGTGGAAGCACGCCGATGACGGTCGCGGTATTGCCGTTCAGCGTTAGCGAACGGCCCAGCACATCTCGCTTGCCGCCAAATCGTTTGTGCCAGGCGCTGTAGCTGATTATGACTGTGCGCGGCGCGCCGGCAGCATCTTCACCTGCCCGGAAATCGCGACCCAGAACCGGCTGGACCCCAAGCGTTTGGAAGAAGCCGGCGCTCACCCGCGTGCCCGGCACCTGCTCCGCGCCCGTGACGCTACTCATCGTGAAACTGCCATTCAGCGCATAAGCGTCGATAGAACTGAAGACTCTATTGAGCTTCTTCCAGTCCACGAAATCAAGGTAGGAAAGCCAGCTCCGCGGTGCGCCCGGGGAGGATTCAAACACGGCCACCAATCGCGACTGTTCTCGGTACGGCAGAGGCTTGATGAGCGCGGCTTCAACGAAACCGAAAATGGCCACTGTGGCGGAAATGCCCAACGCCAAAACAAATATGGCGGTGCAAGCGAACACTGGATTCTTTCGAAACCGGCGGACGGTGTATCGAAAGTCCCGCGCCAGGTTGTCGATCACGTTCATCCGCCGCATGTCTCTGCATTCCTCTTTTCGTTGCTCAACATCTCTGATCGACTGAAGCGCGGCGTAACGCGCATCTTCGGGCATTATACCGGCCAAGACGCGCGCGTCAATCTCTCGCTCCAGGTGATAGCGGAGCTCTTCGTCAAGTTCCTGCTCCACTCTTTTGCGCGAAAATAACGATCGAAATCTCAGGCGAATCAGACTTCCCAAGCGCATCGAGTCTTCCTCAATCACTCCTGACGTAGCGCGAGCAGTGGCTCCATCTTCGCCGCGCGGCGCGCAGGGACATAACAGGCGGCGAGTGCGACCAGAATCATCCCAACCGGCACTCCGGCGAAGCTCGACAGATCGATAGAACTGGCGCCAAAGAGAAAAGCATGCAAGAACCTACTCGCGGCGAACGATCCCAGCAGCCCGGCAATGATCCCGGACACAATCATCGGTACGCCCATCGCCAAAGCGTCCCGCAACACGTTTGACGGGCTCGCGCCAAGTGCCATCCGAATGCCGAATTCCTGCGTTCTCTGCGCAACCGTGTAAGAGATTACGCCATAGATGCCGCTAGCCGCCAATGCCAGTGCACCTAAAGCGAAGGCGATCAGCATCCAAACCGCGAATCGTCTCGCCGCAAGGGAACCGTCGACCAGAGATTGAAACGGAATTACATCGTAAATTGGTTGTTCCGCGTCGGCGGCTAGGACCGCCCGGCGCAATGGTGCGGCCAGACTGATGGGATCGGTATTCTTCGCTCGTAACAGCAGTGTCACGAACCGGTCGGCAAACTGGGCATGCGGCATATAGATTTGCGGACGCGATGGCAGGCCAAGACCATATTGCGCGACATCGCCGACCACCCCGACGATCTCCCGATATGGGGAACGATAGAAATCGCCGCTCGCCGATCCGGCACGAACCTTCTTTCCGATCGGCGACTCGCCTGGCCACAACACGCGCGCTGCGGTCTGGCTAATCAGCGCGACATCTTTATGAGCGGCATCGTCATGGTCATCGAATAAACGGCCCTGTAGTAACGGGATCTTCAGCATCGCGAAGTAATCTGGGGAGACCACGTAGCGATCCGGACTGTTTCGCTCTTCGTCTGCTATCGATCGTCCAGGAATCTCAATCAAAGTCGTATCGAAATCGCCGGACATCGGAAGCGGCGTTACAAGCGCGGCCTGAGACACGCCGGGAATGGTGCGGAGCCTTTCGAGTAGCTGTTCAAAAAACACTGCTCGGTTAGCATCGGTCGGATACCGCATGCTTGGCAATGTGACCCCGGCCGTAAGGACCTGTCGTGGATCGAAGCCGGGGCTAACTGCTCGCAGCCGAAGAAAGCTATCCGTCAGGAGTCCAGCTGAAATAAGCAACACCAGCGCAATGGCAATTTGCCCCATGCCCAACAGGCGACGCAGAATCTGACGGCGATCGCCGGCAATCCTGCGCCCACCGTTTCGCAATGCCTCCTCCGTTCCCGACGTAATGATTTGCCAGACAGGTGCCATTCCAAAAAGTAGACTTGTTCCAATGGCCACCACCGCGGCGAAGGCGAGCACGCGAAAATCTAGCGGGAAATCGGACGCATCGGGAAACACGTCCGCGGATGCCGTCCTAAGTACAGTGCTGCTCAAAAAAGCGAGCGCGACTCCCCCGGCTCCTGCGATCAAGCCGAGGAGTACACTCTCGGCCAAAAACATACGTGCCAGCCGCCAGACTCCGGCTCCCAATGCAGCCCGCACGGCCGTCTCGCGCTGGCGGCCAATTGACCGCGCAAGCAACAGATTCGCGACGTTCGCGCACGCGATCAGAAGTACCGCCAAAACGGCCAACTGTAGGCCGATCAAGCCGCCGCGAAGGTTCCGCGTGAGATCGTCTCTAATCCCCACAACACGGACCGCCAGCTTTGCATCGGTGTCCGGGTGCAGGTGCTCCATCCGGCGGCACAACACGCTCAGCTCCGCCTGGGCCTGGCTAATCGTCACCCCTGGTTTCAGGCGAACGATTGCCTGCAGGTGACGCCCATCGCGAGACTTCTCGCCGCGTTCCTCGCCCACCGGGCGATAGATCTGCGGAACATCGCCGCCGATGCTTCTCGGTAGCGGTTTCAAATCCGGACCAGCGACGCCGACGACGGTCAAGGGACGGCCATCCAACAGAATTCGTTGACCAACAATTCCAACGTTGGATCGAAAGCGCTCGCGCCAGAGCGAGTGCGAGAGCACGACCACATCGTCGCGCCCGTCCCAGTCCTCTTCAGGAAGAAAGAATCGGCCGAGTGCCGGCTGCGCCTTGAGCACATCGAAAAAACCGTGTGAAACGCGGAGGCCCGATAGCCGCTCCGGGCGGCTTCCGCCGGTCAATACCGGCTTGTAATAGTTGGTGTATGCGGCGGCTGCACTGAAAACATGACTATTGCGCCGCCAGTCCTCGAAATCGGCAAACGAGACGACCGCCCGAGTATCGCCGCCCGCTTCCTCACCCCACAGGAGCGCCAGTCTATCGGGGTCCGGCAGATTTAGCGGACGCAAGAGAACAGTGTTCACCGCGGTGAAAACCGTTGTCGCCATCCCGATCGCGAGCGTAAGGCTGGCAATGCTGGCGAATGCGAATTCCGGTTCGCGGCGCAGTCCCCGAATTGCAAATCGAATATCCCGCGCGGCGTTCTCGATCAAATTCAGTCCTCGCATATCCCGGCATTCCTCTTTTCGTTGCTCGATATCGCGAATCGACCGAAGCGCGGTGTAGTGCGCATCCTCAGGAGTCATGCTGGCCGCGACCCCCGCGTCAATCTCTCGCTCTAGGTGGTAGCGCAACTCTTCGTCAAGTTCTTGCTCCACCTTCGCGCGTGAAAATAGCGATCGAAGTCTCAGGCAAATGATGGTTGCCCAGCGCATCGCTTACTCCGCTCGCAGCACTGCCAGAGGATCGGTCCGTGCCGCTCGCCATGAAGGCACAAAGCTCGCAACCGCAACCACTGCCATCAAAATCAGCGCCGCCCCAACAAACGGCCCTGCATCGTCCGCTTGCACACCAAACAAAAGCGACGTCATTAAGCGCATGAGACCCAATGCGAGCGCGGCTCCGATAACAATTCCTACGAGCCCTAACCCAAGCCCACGCCTCACTACCATTTTGAGAATGTCAGGCGCATCCGCTCCAAGAGCCATGCGGATACCAATCTCGTTCGTCCGTAGCCGCACGGAGTACGACAGAACGCCGTAGATACCCACCGCGGCGAGCGTCAGCGCCAGCATTGCAAACGCTCCAAACAGAGCGAGCTCAAATCGCTGGCTGGCGAGCGAGGCCCTCCATAACTGCTCCATGGTTGCGACGTCGGCCACGGGCTGTTCGGGATCGAGCGACCGGACTGTCCTGCGCACGGCGCTAACGAGACGGAGTGGAGCGGAATCCGCCTTGATGAAGAGAAACAACATGTTACTAGGCGTCTGATTGTCTTTCACAGTTCCCTGCGCGTACGGCACAAACAACTCCGGCTCAGTCGGACGGCTCAGACCAAGCTGCCTGATATCACCGATGACTCCCACAATCGTGAGCCGGGGAAAACGGTAACTGGAAGAAGGAGGCATTTTCGCAATTATGGATTCCGGCGGATTGGGAGAAACGCGCTTACCGATCGGGTCCTCGTTCGGGAAAAACCGCCGGCGCGCGCTCTCGTTGATCACCGCCACCAGCGGCCGGTCGGCGCCGTCATCGCGCGTGAAAAACCGGCCCTCAATCATCGGGACTTGGAGGGCTTCAGCAAAATGCGGCGTGACCTGGCGGTATTGAATGACGGGAACATCGGCTAGCCTCGACGCCGGGTGCTCCTCGAGGGTGAAGTACTTTCCCCATCCACCCCAATCAGCAATCGGCATGGTTGTACTTGAGCCTACGGATTTCACTCCGGGGATGCGCTCAAGCCGTTTCGTCAACTCGTCGAAAAATTGTACTGTTTTGAAAGGTTCGCTTTCAGGGTATTTGGATTGAGGAAGCGCGACAGACATTGCGAGTACATTTTTGGCGATAAAGCCGGGGTTCATATGCTGCAATCGCCAGAGAGTCTGCAGAAGCAACCCCGCGCCGATCACCAGCACGAGAGACAGCGTCACCTCAGCCACCACCAGAACATCCCGCAACCGGCTGGTTCGTGAGCCGGCCGTTAAGCTCCGGCCTCCTTCTTTGAGTGCATCGCTCACCTGTATTCGCGTCAAACCCATCGCTGGCGCAAGGCCACAAAGCACCACGCTCGCAAGCGTTATCGCCGCTGCGAACACCAGCACAGGAGTCTCAATCTCAATGCCGTGAAGTCTGGGAATCTCTTGCGGACCAAATGTGCGAAGCAGTCGCACTAGCCATGCTCCGATCGCAACACCCAAGCACCCTCCGCCTATGGCCAGCAACGCGCTTTCACTCAGCAATTGCCGAATCAGACGTCCACGGCTCGCGCCTAGCGCCGCTTTCACGGAAAGTTCGCGCAGTTGACGTGAGGCTCTTGACAAGAGGAGGTTCGCGACATTCACGCACGCGATCAGAAGGACCATGCCCACAGCTCCCAGCAGGATCAGCAAGATTGGACGAACATTTCCCACAACCGAACTCAGGTAGTCCGATCCATCCGCTCTTACACCGGCATTCTCAGCGAACTCGTGGGCCAGTTGACGTCCAATCCCCTGCACATCGGTCCTTGCCTGGGTAACGCTAATTCCGGGCCTTAAGCGGGCAATCGAGCTGATGAAGTGGTTATCACGTGTCGCCATGTCGTCATTCGGAGCAAACGACATGGGTATCCACAGCCGTACAAATCGGTCCGGAAACTGAAAATCAGGTGGCATCACGCCGATTACGTTGTAGGCCTCTCCATTCAGATGTAAAGTCTCTCCGATCGCGTCAGTCCTGCCCGCGAAACGTTCCCGCCAAAGCGCATCGCTGAGCACGACGACATGATTCTTGCCAAAGATCTCCTCGGACCCGGCGAATGTCCGCCCCAGCGCCGGGTTCACGCCAAGCAACGGAAAAAGATTGGCGGATGCGTAAATGCCCTGCACGCGCTCAGGAGTACCGCCCGTTATGTTGACATCGCCGGTGTAATAGTTTGCGACTGCTTCGAACGAGTGATTTCTTGCCGCAATGGCCCGCAAATCGGGCAGCGAGCACCCCATCATCGGTATGCCATTCGATGGCTCAGAGCACCACAACGACATCAACTTGCCGGGATGCCGGTAGGGAAACGGACGAAGCAGCACTCCGTTGACCGCGCTGAAAATTGCCGTGTTTGCCCCGATGCCAAGCGCCAGCGTCACCGCGGCGATTGCAAAGAAGCCCTTGTTCTTGAGAAGCTGCCGGATTCCGTACCGGAGATCGTTGCCCAAATCCTCCATCCAGCGTGTTCCTCGCATATCCCGGCATTCCTCTTTTCGTTGCTCGATATCTCTGACGGACTGCAGCGCGGCATAACGCGCATCTTCAGGTGTCATGCCCGCCGCGATCCCTGCTTCAATCTCTCGCTCCAGGTGATAACGCAGTTCTTCGTCAAGCTCCTGCTCCACGCTGATTCGCGAAAACAGTGATCGGAGTTTCAGACGAACGATATTTACGAAGCGCATTGCCATTTCTCGTGATTACTCTTGCCGCAAGGCGAGGAGTGGATCTAGCTTAGCCGCGCGCCGCGCCGGAAGATAACTTGCGCATACCACCACCGTTCCAAGGGTCAGCGCCACTGCGGCGTAGATCAGAGGATCCGTAGGCGTCACCTCGAACAGCATGCTCCTCATTAACCGTGTCCCCGCCAGTGAGCCCAGAAATCCTAGCGCCATCCCTATACCTGCGAGAGCAATGCCGTGGTTAAGAACCAGCCGAAGCACTTGCCGGGGCGTAGCGCCCATCGCCATTCGCAGTCCGATCTCATTCGAGCGTTGCCCTACGACGTACGCTGTTAATCCATAAACGCCCGTGACCGCCAGGCAGAGCGACAAACCGGCAAAGATGCCTAGTAGAAGCGTCCGGAAACGTGGTGCGGCGACTTCCTCATGGAGAGAGTCCTCCATCGTTGTGAATCGAAGTGGCACATCCGGAAAGAGTTCGCGAACCGTGCGCCGTAGCGTGTTGATCAATGCCTCGGGTGCAGTGGCCGTCCGCACAACAACAATCAGATTCGTTCCCGCACCCGAAACGTGCTGATCATAGGGCATATAAATCTCTGCATCGGGCTTGTGTGCCGGACCCCATTGCCGAACATCGCCAACGATACCGATAATTTTCATAGGCTTGTCCGAATCGAAGCCCGCGAACAGTATCCGTCCGATCGGGTCTTGACCCCGGAAAGCTTTGCGCGCCAGAGCCTCGTTGATGACAACCGTGAACGGAGCACTAGCCGAATCGCCGTCTTCGAAATGACGCCCGCGCTTCAGTGGAATATCCAAAGCTGCGAACGTGCCCGGCGTGACCACAGAAAAAACAGCGTCTTCGCCGTTGATGCTGGGCCGTTCCGGAAGGTGATCAATCCAGTAACTGCCTGCCGATTCCACGTCCCCAGGCGGTCCCATCGTTGCGCCTGCTGCGGAAACGCCTGGAAGCGATGAAACCTCGGAGACCAGTTGTTTGAAAAAGCGTCGTGTACGCGGATCGGCATTCGGTCCGTTCACAGGCAGGCTTGTTTTCATCAGCAGCAGGTGTTCAGGCCGGAAACCAAGCGTCACGTTGCTGAGCGCTACGAAACTTTTTATCAGCAAACCAGCGCCCGCGAGAAGTATCACGGAGAAAGCAATCTCAGCGATGACAAACGCTCCTCGCAGCCGGCTCGCGCCTCCGCCAACTACGGTGCGCGCTCCACCTTGTTTCAGCGCCTCATTTAAGTCGACTCGCGATGCATACAGTGCCGGCGCCAGGCCGAACAAGAGGCTGCACAACATCGAAATTCCAAAGGTGAATGCGAGGACGCGCCCATTGATGCCAGCTTCGGAGAGGCGCGGTACATCGGCCGGCGCCAGCGCAATCAGCGCCTTCGATCCAAACCAAGCCATCATCAATCCAAACCCGCCCGCCGCAAGGGCCAACAACAAACCTTCTGTGATCAACTGGCGGATGATCCGGCCTTGCCCCGCGCCCACCGCGGCACGGATTGCGATTTCACGAGTCCGGGCCGTGGCTTTCGTAAGAAGCAGCGTCGCTACATTGGCGCACGCAATCAGCAGGACCAGGCCAACTGCACCGAGCAACAGGTACAGCGTCAGCCGCACATTCGCCACCATGTCATCCCGCATCCTGGTCGCTGCCACAGTTCTACCTTTGTTGCTGTCTGGATATTGATGTGCCAGCCGCGCAGCGATTGAGGTCAGTTGAGCTTGCGCTTGTTCCAGGCTCGCGTTTGATTTCAGGCGGCCAATCGCCAGGAAACTCAGGCTCGTGCGCGGCAGCGTCCTGTCGACGGCATCGGCTGTGCGCCAAACATCGCTGTGGTCGGGGAATTGGAATCGTGGCGGCAGAACGCCAACAACCGTCTGAACTCCACCACCCACTCGCAGAGTCTGGCCCAAGACGTTGGTGTTTCCCCCAAAATGGCTCTGCCAATAGGAATAACTAATTAACACCGGCCCGGAATCGTCCGCTTTCTCGTCTTCCACGGTCAGCAAACGCCCCAGGACCGGCGCTATCGAAAGCACTTGAAAGAACTCGGGCGATACTCTCGCAACGTGCACAAATTCAGCGGAGGAACCGGCGATTGTTGGTTCATCCGAACTCCGGTAGTAAGCCATTGCAGAAAAGGCAGTGCTCTGTTTGTGCCAGTCTTCAAAATCCGGTCGAGACACTCGCCTCACCTTCGCACCGCCTTTCCAACTGGATGTGAGTGTGACAATTCGATCGGGATCGCGATACGCCAACGGCTTCAGAAGGACTCCATTCACAACGCTAAATACCGCCGTATTCGCCCCGATTCCGAGGGCCATAATCAGTACCGTGATCACGGCAAACATTGGCCTCTTGCGCAGTCCGCGAATGGCGTATCGAAAATCCTGCGCCGCGTTATCGATCGCGTTCAATCGCCGCATATCCCGGCACTCCTCTTTTCGTTGTTCGATATCTCTGATGGACTGCAGTGCGGTGTAACGCGCATCTTCAAGCGTCATGCCCGCCGCGATCCCGGCTTCGATCTGCCGCTCCAGGTGATAGCGCAACTCTTCGTCAAGCTCCTCCTCGACCTTATTGCGAGAGAAGAGCGATCGAAGCCTTAGGCGAATCACATTTGCCCAGCGCATCCCAAAACTCTCTTTCAAACTGGCCGCACAATCAACGAGATTGCCGCCGACAACCGTTCCCATTGCGCAGCTTCCTCTTCCATCGCCTTACGTCCGGCCCTGGTCAGTGTGTAGTATTTGGCGCGGCGATTGTTCTCGCTTGTTGCCCACTCCGAACGAATCCACCCGTTCTGCTCCAGCTTGTGAAGCGATGGATACAGCGCACCCTGCCCCACTTGGAGCACGTCTCCGGACATTTGGCGAATGCGCTGCGCAATCGCCCAGCCATGCATCGGTTCAAGCGCAATCGTCTTCAGAATAAGTAGGTCAAGTGTGCCTTGCACCAAATCGGTTGGTTTACTCAGATGTTCACCTCAGTAACTGACAACAGTGTACGCCGCTATCCGTCCCGCCGCAAGTGCCAATTCGCAGAATATTAAGTTGCTCCGGATTGACAAGAATTCGCAGCGGGTTTAATATGGCGTTATGCGACATGTCGTGCACGATCCTGATGCGCAGGAGGGTAGGGCACTCACCGAACCTGTCTTCCTGATCCTTACCAGCCTGGCCGATCAGCCTCGGCACGGCTATGCGCTGCTGCAGGATATTGAACGGATGAGCAACCAGCGAGTCATGTTGAGCACCGGAACTCTTTACGGCGCTCTCCGCAGATTGCTCGAGGATGCCTTGATCGAGCGCTTTCAGCAGGAAGACAAATCACGGGATAAACAGGCTTACAAGCTAACGCTCGAAGGGCGGCGGCTATTGCAGTGCGAAATTCGCCGAATGAGGCAATTGACACGAATTGCAAGCGCGCGGATCAAGGAAAGTGAGATCTAATGTTATGCACAATCTCTACAAATCAATTCTGCGGTTATATCCCGTGGAATATCGGGCCGCCTTCGCCCCAGAAATCCTACAGACCTTAGAGCAGGCCGCTGCCGGCCGCCGGATGCGAGGCCGCTTTTCATTTCTAACCTTTGCAATTTGCGAGCTAACTGGTGTGGTGACCGGCCTCTTCTCAGAATGGACCGCCAAATGGACGGCTCGCGAAGGTTATGTGACTTCGCGTTGCTCGCCTCGTAACGTCTCGGATCTTCCGGCCGAGGTTGTCGAGATACAAGATCGTCTGCGGCGCGCCCTCGCCTCGATGGAGTTCGCTATTGCGCACCACGATTTTCCCAGAGCTCGCTTTTACTCAAATGAAGAGCGTGTTACGCGAGCGCTGCTGCAACGGCTAATGAGAGAATACAAGCTGGAGACGTCGATCGATGGATGCGCGTAATGTGCGGGAGCTTCTGCTTCGTCTGCGGCGAATTTTCAGACGTAATCCGGACGGCCGGGATCCATATGCCCGAGTTCGCGTGCCATTAAAGAAAGGGCCGGGCGGCCTCCATTCTTCCGTGGCGTTGAAAGAGCCGAGCGAGTGACCGGATCAGGGCGACGAAAATTGAACAGTCACTTCCGTTGTCACCGAGTAAAGTTTCCGCTCCCAAGGCCGAACCTACAAGAAGGGATTGATAAGACGCCAGTGCGAGCGAGCCGCGAAAGCAGAGACGCGTTACTAGCCATGCCTAGGAATCACCCTGCGATGCAGCCTTACAAGTTACTCTGAGCGGTAATCGATCTGACGCCGAGGTTGATTTTTCTTTCTGCCGGAAGCGCTTCGAAGCGGTGCCGCAGCTTTTCAACAGCTAGCGCGATGGGTTCGAAGCGGCCTTGATTGCGCCAACGCCTTTCGAATTGCCTTCGCAATTGCAGCCAAGCGAGGAACTGGCCGAAAGTGGGCGCTCCGGACAGGAACTCGCCTACCATGTGGGCTTGCACACCTGCCAGATCAGCCACTTCGGCGATGGTCATAGCGATCGTGGCCACTCCGGTCCGGCTGGAATTCCAGAGTCGGCGTGCCCGCCGGCGTGCACTAAAGAAAGCTTCTAAATACTCGACTGATTCGACGGGTAAGCGTTCGCCTTCACCTGGGTGCAAACGGCAGCCACCGAGTTGGGCCAATACTCCGGCCTTCGAATCATGCGGCAGCCTGAGGGTGAACGCCCGGACGGACGGACTGTGGCGTACGCGCATATCCCGCTGTAGAAGGGCCTCATATAGCATGCCGCAGCGGCCTGGCGCGATCGGAAGACCGCCAATTCCGGCATAGGCTTCAGCCGTAACCGCCAAGCTGGCGAAGTAGTGCTGGTGATGGCGCGGAAGTGGGTCGTGGAGCTGCGGGTCGCAAGCGTCCTCAAGAATGGCCAGCAGAAAGCCATAGCAGTCATCCAGTTGATAGAGATCGCGGGCGAGGACATTCCACCTTTCAACCGGGTCCGGACAGAGAAGAATTCTGCCGCCGACCGCGTCGGCGCCCGCGTCGACCTCGGCCATATTTTGAGCGATCCAATCGGGCGCGACCACGGCGTCCGTATCGGTGGTAAGGATCACGCCACGCGTGTTGCCCACGTGTTCCAATCGCCTATAAGCTTCGTTCATCACGGCCCGGCGCAATTGAACCGGCGTTGCCGGGCGCCCCCGCTTTGCCAAATGCAAACGCAGCCAGGGATGACTCCGCCGGAACCCCTCCGCAATCTGCATGCTCTCCGAACACGAATCGCTCAGCAGTAAGAGGACTTCAAAAAGATGCGGCGCTAGGGCGCGATGCCGCGTTCCGGTTTGGATGGCCAAAGCACTCAAGGCTCGATCGAGATGCGCGGCATCCTCGGGCACGGGAATCGCTACGCAGGCTTGGAGGGCCGCATCAGGAGGATCTCCGGCGAGGGGTAGGCGACGGGTAATCATGACAGTTACCTTTTCAGACCCGCACAGTAGGCGCCAAACGGGTCCTGTGCTTCATTATGAACTTCGCAAAATAGGAACTTCGCAAAATGCGCGCCGACCTTGCGTTCTGGCTGAAATCACAGCCTCGTTCCTGCGGGTGGCGTACCTGACATAACGGCCAGAAGTGATATCTCGTTTACAGGAATTAGAATCGAATATAAAAACATAATTAACGAACAATTTCAATGATTGTGAGAGTGCCGCAAAATCAGTTCTGGAACAATTTAACGAATGAAGCGAATAAAAACGATAAATTTCCGCAAGAATTTTGATTCCAATGATTCGCGGCCCGGCAAGCGGCAAGAGGGTACTAACTTCCGACGTTGGGTCGACCGATGCATCGTGTAACCTCATGCTCGTGTTATTAGAGCGTCCCGAGGATCTGCGGTAACACCCGAAAAAGATCCAGATCCGGAGTTTAGCAAAATAAACTGTGGTGCACCACACGTATGAAGAAAGTATTCTGACTTAAATCGTGTACCGCGCATTCGCTAGTTATAACGATTATGACCCGGTTTTTTGACAGACGCTCTGGCCCGGCGTGCGTGGCCGCAGTCGTTTTGCGGAATGGGCGTCGACCGGGGCTGATAGTCTCTAAACATGCCCACGGAGCGGCATCCCGATCCAGATGTTCGCGGGAAATCCAGACCGGTGTCCATTAAGGACATTGCCCGGGCTCTTGGAGTCTCTCACTCCACTGTTTCACGGGCGTTGCGCGACAGTCCGCTGGTCCGGGCCGAGACCGTGTCTGAAATTAAACAGAAGGCTTATGCATTGGGTTACCGGCCCAGCGCCGTGGCCCGCAGTTTGGTGACACGCGAGACACGCACCATCGGCATTGTCGTCACGACAATTGCTGATCCGTTCCATGGCGAAGTAGTGACGGGTATCGAGGAGGTGGCTGGGGCTGCGGGTTATTCGGTGATCCTGGCGAGTTCGCATCGCGAACCCGAACGCGAAATTCGAGCGGTTCGCGCACTGCAGGAGCGCCGCGTCGATGGAATTCTGGTGGCTTCTTCCCGCGTTGGAGATCTTTATCTCTCGGCGATGACCGAAATGCGCGTGCCGATTGTTCTCATTAACAATCAGCACGATGGGCAGTTGGTGTACTCCGTGTCAGTGGACAATGAGAATGCGGCGCGCGAGGCTGTTCAGCATCTAATCGACCTCGGACATAAGCGAATCGCGTATCTAGGCGACCGGTTTGGCTCGCACTCGGACGCTGAGCGTCTGGCGGGATATCGGTCCGCGATTGACGCCGCCGGTATTGCCTTCGATTCCGAAATGGTGGCGCAGGGTGATAGTTCTCCGGAAGGCTCGGCGCCGGGAGTTTATCGGCTGCTTGCGCGGCCCGAAAGGCCCACCGCTCTGTTCTGTTACAACGACATGTCGTCGCTGGCGGCCTTGCGCGTAGCCGGCGAACTGGGTCTCACTGTGCCGGACAAATTATCGATTATCGGCTTCGACGATCTGTTTTTCGCGGCCTATCTGCAGCCGCCTCTGACAACGATCCACCAGCCCCGCCGCGAAATGGGCCGCGAGGCAACAGAACTGCTGCTTGCGCTCTTAAAGGGTGAGCCTGTGGCTTCGCAACGCATTGCCGTTAAAGGGGAATTGATCGTTAGAGGTTCGACCGCGCGGCCCTCACCGGGCAGTGCGTTTTGAGCCGGTCACCACACTCGTAGAATTCTTTGTCAACAACGCTTTCAGTGATTTACAGCCGATTTCCCCCTCCGCCGCTTGCCCCCTCGCGCGAAAACGGTTGTATACCATGACACCTACGCCCCTGAACCGCAAAGCCCGCCGCGCCGCCGAGCGTGCCGCCCGCAAAGCCGCCGAACACACCGCATCGGAACCGCAACTAACCGAGCCGCGACCGTCAGGAAGCGGTCTGATTCCCGCACGCCTCGCTGCCAACCCCACCAACGCCCAGCTCAGCGAGCCGAACATTCAACAGGTGACCGCTCTCACCGGCCGCACCGTTCTGCTTCCTGGCGACGATGCCGGCCGCTACGAAAATCATCTGAACCAATACAAAAAGGCTTACCAGCCCGTCGGCGAACGCGAATGCGAACTCGTCCAATCTCTCGCCGATACCACTTGGCGCCTCGACCGCATTCCCGGTCTCGAAGAAGCCATCTACGCCAGAGGCTGTACGGAATTCGCCGCCGAAGTCTCCGATCTCGATCCCCGCTCGCGTAGCGCGTCGCTCAATATGCGAACCTATCTCGCTTATGAGCGGCAACTCCGCAATCTCAATCTTCAGGAGATGCGCCTGCACCGCCTCCGCGAAAAACTGACCGCCGAAATCAAGCAACTGCAAAAGGAACGCGAACAGAAGGAAAAGGACGGTCTCGCCATTGCCGCGAAACTCTACGTCGCAGCCAAACACGACCGCAAACCGTTCCACCCATCCGACTATGGGTTTGAATTTTCAATTGCGGATCTCGAGGGTTATCTATACGGCCAGCGTGCCGCGTTCCTGACCGAAAAAGCCATGTCCGAAGGAGGCCAATAGGCTTCAATCGTGGGGCGGGCAACCTGAGGATTAAGTACTTCCCCGCACGGCTTGGCGTTTGGCGCCGGCGCAGCAGCTTGACGTCTAACGCTGGGCGTACTACGATAAAAATATCTGCACACGTGTGCATCAGAAAGGTGAGCTTATCATGCCATCTGAAAGCGTTACTTCCGCGCCGTTAGAAAATATCGAAGAGTGGGACGACTTTGTCGGCACTCGTTATCAGCCGGGCAAGACAGAGGATCAGTTTAGGTCCTATCGTGCCGACGCGAATCCAGGTGTTACCGAGTTTTATCGCCAGAATCATGCGCACCAGACGCTTGAATTCGTCCTTTCGAAGCGCGCCGAATATCTGAATTTCCAGCGTGGTAAAAAGAGCATTTGGGAAGCTGCCGAATTCCTGAATACGTTGATAGACGATAGCGATCCGGATACGGATCTTTCGCAAATCGAGCACCTGATGCAGACTTCGGAGGCAATACGGCGTGACGGCCATCCGCGTTGGTTCGTTCTGACAGGATTCATTCACGATTTGGGCAAGGTTCTGTGTCTATACGGTGAGCCGCAGTGGGCCGTGGTGGGCGATACGTTTCCCGTGGGCTGCGCGTATTCGGATCAGATTGTTTTTCCCGAATTTTTTGCCGCGAACCCTGACAGCCGCGTTCCCGAGTATCAGACGAAATATGGGATTTACGAGCCAAATTGCGGATTAGATAAGGTGTATTTGTCGTGGGGACACGACGAATATATTTATCAGGTGACGCGGAAGTACATGCCCCAAGAGGCGCACTACATGCTGCGGTATCACTCGTTCTACCCGGCCCACCGGCATGGGGCATACCGGCACCTGATGAACTCTCAGGACGAGAAGCTGTTCGAATGGGTGAACAAGTTTAACCCCTACGACCTCTATTCGAAGGGCGGCGAGCGGCCCAATTTTAAGGAATTGAGGCCGTACTACGAGGATTTGGTGGCGGAATTTTTCCCGGATCAGATCGACTGGTAACAATATCCAAGACGCAGCCCGGAAGTGCGTCCGAATCATATGTGTCCACTGTGGACCCGCCGTTTACGGTTGGCACGGATGGTTGGAAGCCTTGACACAATAGTCCTGGATGATCGCACGCTATACACGCCCCCAGATGGGCGCAATCTGGAGTGAGCAGCACAAGTACGAAAGCTGGTTGAAAGTTGAATTGGCGGCGTCGCATGCGCTGGCAGACTTAGGAGAGGTGCCGCCGGACGCGGCTGCGGCGATGGAAGAACATGCCGGCTTCGAACTCACCCGCATTCAAGAGATCGAACGTGAGGTGCGGCATGATGTCATCGCCTTTACTACCGCCGTCTCAGAGACCATGAAGGCTCGTCGTGCCGCGGAGGCTTCCCGATGGCTCCACTACGGCCTCACTTCGAACGACATCGTCGATACAGCCCAGGCGCTGCAGATCAAAGACGCTTCCGGGATTATTGCGCAGGACCTTGATGAACTACTAGCCTCCCTAAAGAAGCTCGCGATCGAACACAAGTACACCGTACAAATAGGTCGAACACATGGAATACACGCGGAACCCATCACATTCGGCCTGAAGGCCGCGATTTGGTGGGACGAATTTTCGCGTCATCGGCGGCGCTTTACCGAGTCGGCGGAGGAGATGCGAGTGGGGAAGATCTCAGGAGCCGTCGGCACTTTTGCGCACATTGGACCAGCGGCGGAGGAACTGATCTGCGGGCGATTGGGGCTTCGTCCGGCGCCCGTGACGTCGCAGGTACTCTCGCGGGATCTTCACGCACACTACATCGCCGTCCTCGCGGGGATCGCATCGAGCCTGGACAAGATCGCGCTCGAAATTCGGCATCTTCAGCGGACGGAGGTTCGCGAAGCGGAAGAGCCGTTTGCCGCGGGCCAGAAAGGCTCTTCAGCGATGCCCCATAAACGAAATCCGGTGACCTGCGAGCAGATTTCGGGCCTCGCGCGGGTGGTGCGGGCGAATGCCCAGGCGGCCTTCGAGAACGTTGCTCTGTGGCACGAGCGGGATATTTCGCACTCCTCGGTGGAGCGCGTCATTTTTCCGGATTCGACGATTCTTATCGATTATTTGCTGGCCAAGACGACCTGGCTAATAAGCGGACTACGGGTCAATCCGGATCGTATGCGGCGCAATGTGGACCTGACGAAGGGGCTCATCTTCTCCGGGCAGTTGCTCCTGGACCTGTCGGCGGCGGGAATGCTGCGGGAAGATGCGTACCGTCTTGTGCAAGGCCACGCGATGCGCGCCTGGGAAACGGAGGGAGATTTCCGTGCCATGATAGACGCGGACCCCATTATTCTGCAGTACTTACCAAAAGATCAGTTGGACGAAAGCTTCTCGCTGAGCCGGCAATTGCGGCATGTAGACGAAATTTTCAAACGTCTATTTTCAGGGGATTAACGGTTTAGCAAAAAACACTCTGGGTAATTTGCCCGGTTTCTATTACACTGATCTCACGGTTCGAGATGCCCTCCAGAATGCGAAAACCACCGCGGATTGCCCGGGACATGGCTAGGGTCTTGCTAGTCGACGACGACCTGACCTCGCGGCTGACGCTGAAAACGGTTTTGGAAGCTGGCGGATACGCAGTGGATGCGGCTGCCTCGGCTGCGGAGGCTGTAGGCAAGCTGGATGAACGGCAATACGAGCTCGTGGTAAGCGATCTGCAAATGGAGTCTCCGGAAGCCGGTTTGAAAGTACTGGCGCATGCGCGGCTGATGGATTACCAGCCGGCGACCGCCCTGCTGACGACCTATCGATCGCACCATCCCGGGGAGCGACCGGTTTTAGTGGAACCGGAAGGGCTGCCGGACCTCCTCGGTAAGGTGGCGGATTTGATTAGCCAGCGTGCAGCGCGCATGGTACACCGGCAGATGCGGGGCGCCTAATGAGCCGGTTGTGTTCTGTGCGATTGCAACTCGTGGACGGTATCGGCATGCTTCACTCGGAACGTATACGTAGCCAGCCATACCCAATTGGCGAAGGCGGCATCGCCATGTCCACCTGTTAGGTCATCCGGCACGCTGCGAGTCCGGTCGCGATAGATCGCTCGGGCGATCGTGAAGGAAAACATGTTCCCGTCTCGGACATACTGAATACCGGGCTCGACCGAGACCGCAAAACCAGGACGCCGGAATCCCAGATTGTCTCCTATGGGCAGCAGATTGCGAGCTGGAACACCTTCCATCCTGGGGCCAAATAAAACAGCCAGACCCCGGACTTTGTGAAAGGGATGAGCGACACCGCCTTCCAGCAAATATTGGTCGGAGACAGCATTGTATTGCGTCAGAGTAACTGGATTGACGCTCGTGGAACGTAGCGCGCCCAGGTCCTTAGTCATCATGGTGTAACTGCCGTTGAAGTATAACTGACTCGATCGCCAGTTTTTGAACGCCGACCACTCAAGGGGAATGCCCCAGGCGCCTTGCCCTGGCTGTATCGAGTAGTCCACTGGCGCAGTAACCATCTTGCCGTTCGAAAAGACGGTGTTTTGGACGTTATCTTTCCCGGTCGGAAACAACACGCCGAAACCTAACTGTATATTGCCGCTGGTCTCTTCTTTCGGGTTCCATACCCACCCTTGTACTAACAGGGATGAGTCTCCGATACCGGAGGAAGTGTAGATGATCGGCGAATCGTTTGTGTGCCGGCTTGCCGTGAGTAGGGGAACGTCGGCTGTCACGCTGAATCGCGATGAAATTTGGTAAGTGCCGTAGATATTTTCGAGATTGATTTTATTCTCGACTTGCGTGCCTTGTTGAACGCGATATGTCTGTTCGGTGGGCCCGACAAAATGAATGAACGAAAACTGGTGCCGGTAGCCGATTCCGAATTCAAAATCTCCCGGGGTCAAATAGCCGCCGTCGGTTGCGGGGCCGCCCTGTTCGCCGTTGGATCTGGCAACAATGCAGCCTTGGCCGTAGGCGTGCGGAAGGCAAAGTGGTGATGTAAGAGAGGCAATAATACCGAGAAACGAAATGACCCTTGAAGATTTCATAATTTCTGTCCAGTTAGGCCCAGAAGACTTACTCTAGACTACTTTGATAGAAGTAGCCGAGCTATGACCTATTGGATTGATTTAAAGGTCAACCGTTCGGTTGATAATGAGCTTCATATCCGGCAGCAAGCCGCTTTTCTTTCGAAAGGCCTTGCGCCGGAGAATTCCGTGCGGTAAATAGGATCTCGTGATCCGTTTCGGTTTTGCTCTGACCTTGCTTGCCGCCGTGAACTTGACCGCGGGCGACAAGAAGCCTTGTGATTTGAAGCTGCATGACTTATCCGGCAATAAAGTGCAGCTCCGCGATTACCGGGGAAAGCCAGTGGTATTGAATTTCTGGGCTACGTGGTGCGGTCCATGCCGCGAAGAGCTGCCCATGCTTGTAGAGGCCGAAAAGACCTGGGCGGCAAAGGGAGTGACTTTTATTGCCGTGTCGCTGGACGACCACAAGACCATCGGCGCAGTTCCTGGCTTCGCGGCGAAGTTCCGTGTGGGATTTCCGGTGTGGGTCGGGGCAAGCACCGGCGACCTTGACCGGTTGCGGTTAGGTCAAGGAGTCCCGGACACTGTCTTTGTTGACGAAACGGGCGTGATTATCGCCCGTGTGCTGGGCGAAATCCGGCGCCCCGAACTGGACCAGCGGCTTGAATGGTTGACAGGCGACCGCAAAGGTCTCCCTCCTCCTGCATTGGTCAATCATATGTGAATTCAGGCTTGCCAATTTCTGATACAGTTTCCGAATGATCAACGGCGCCCATGTGCTCCTTTTCAGTGAAGATCCGGAAGCGGATCGAGAGTTCTTTCGGGACCTGTTGAGCTTCCCCGCGGTCGACGCTGGCGGCGGTTGGCTGATCTTTGCGCTACCTCCGGCGGAAGTCGCGCTACATCCCTCTGAGGAAGAGAATCATGTGAGTGGACCGCTACTGAGCGGCCCGCTCTATCTCATGTGCGACGACTTGAAGGCAACGATCAAGTCGTTAGAGGCCAAAGACGTCAAATGCGCCCCGGTTAAGAAGGAGCGTTGGGGAATCGTGACCACCATCCACTTGCCCAGCGGCGGCGAAATCGGCCTGTATCAGCCGAAACACCCGACTGCGCACGAGAACAATCCGGACTGACTCGCCAGCACGAAGTTTATAATCGAGCCGAATGCTCACGGAGTTGACGGTGGAAAATTATGCGGTCGTGGAGCAGGCCCGCATACATTTCCACGAAGGGTTGAATCTGTTGACTGGCGAGACCGGAAGCGGCAAATCGATCGTGATCGACTCGCTGGGTTTGCTGTTTGGCGCTCGGGCATCCGCGGAGATGGTCCGGACTGGGCAGACCAAGGCGCGCGTGTCGGGCGTGTTTTGTCTGGAGCATACGCCGGAACTGTTCGAACTGCTGAGTGAAGCGGGCCTGGATCGTGAGGACGGCGAGGACTTGATTGTTGAGCGCGAATTGACGGCAGCCGGCAAGTCGCGGGCGTTTGTGGCGAGCCGGCAAGTGACGACAGCGTTCCTGCGGCAACTGGCGCCGCTGCTAGGCGATATTCACGGCCAGAACGAACAGCAGCGACTATTCGAAAGCCGAGTACAGCGGGATACGTTGGACCGTTTTGGCCGCGCGGCAGGATTGCGCGATGAGGTAGCGCGAACATACGCGGAATGGCGGGTGATCGGCGAACGGCTGGAAGAACTGCGCCGCGGCGAGCAGGAAAAACTGCGGCTGCTGGATCTATGGACGTTTCAAAAAAAGGAAATCGAGACGGCGGCGCCGCATGCCGGTGAGGATGAGAAATTGGAGGCGGAACGGCGCATTCTGCAAAACGCTACGCGCCTGGAGGAGAATGCCGCCGCGGCGTTTGCACTGCTCTACGATTCGCCCGGGAGCGCATTGAGCCAGGTTCGCCAGGCACAGAAACGAGTGAACGAAGTAGCGCGCATTGACCTAGGTCAGGCCGAGACTGGAGACTTGCTGCGCCAAGCTGCAGCCGCTATCGACGAGGCGGCTCTGGAGTTGCGCGATTATCTCAGCGGCTTGGAAGGGGACCCGGAGCGGCTAGAGGAAGTGGAGACGCGACTGGCCACGCTCGACAAATTGAAGCGCAAGTATGGTGGCACGCTTCAAGAAGTTCAAGCGTTCTTAACCGATGTGACGCAACGCATCGACGAAGTGGAACATGCGGCCCAACACGAAGCAGCGCTCGAAGCCGCGCTGCAGGTCGCGGCGGAACGGTATGAGGCCCTTGCCGGGCAGTTGAGTAACCTACGGCAAAGCGCGGCGGCTCGGTTGAGCGAACAGGTGGAGACCGAATTGAAGTCGCTCGCGATGGGCGGGACGTCGTTTCAGATTTCGGTGGAGCGGGGCAATTGGACAGCGGCTGGGTGGGACGAAGTGAAATTCCTCGTGTCGCCTAATAGGGGAGAAGAGTTGAAGCCGATGGAGAGGATTGCCTCCGGCGGCGAGTTATCGCGGCTGGCGCTGGCGCTGAAAACGGCGATTGGCGATGCGGACGAGCGCGGTACACTGCACACTCTGGTCTTCGACGAAGTGGACGCGGGCGTGGGTGGAGCGGCGGCAGCGGCCGTGGGACGGCGGTTGAAGGCTCTCGCGCGGCGGAATCAGGTGATTTGCGTTACCCACTTGGCGCAGATCGCTGGTTTTGCCGACCATCACTACGCGGTTTCGAAACGCGAGCGGGATGGCCGCGTGACCACCGCGGTCGATGAGCTGAGCCGTGACGAGCGCGCCAGAGAGATTGGCCGCATGTTATCCGGCGACAAGATTACTCCGGAAGCTTTGCGGCAGGCAGAGCAATTGATGAAATAGCCGTCAGGCGTTCAAATAAACAAAGCGCGCGATGCAGAGTAATGCGAGCACATAGAGCAGCCAATCCTCTTTGCGCAGATTGCCGCCAATGACCCGGAGCAGAGCGGCGGAGACGAAGCCGAACGACAAGCCCGTCGCGATGCTGAAGGTGAGCGGGATGGTAAGGATCGTGAGAAACGCGGGGATGGCGTCTTCCGGTTCCTGCCAGCGAACTTCCGCAGCATGCGACATCATCAGTGAGCCCACCAGAATCAGCGCCGGGGCAGTTGCAGCCTCGGGAATCAGCCCAGCGGCGGGAACAACTAACAACGAGATCAGGAAGAGGAGTCCTGTGACGATGGCGGTGACTCCGCTGCGACCGCCTGTGACAATGCCGGCAGCGCTTTCGATGTAGCTGGTGACCGTTGACGTGCCGATGAGGCCGCCGAGCATGGTAGCCGTTGCATCCGTCATCAGGATCCTGCCGACGCGGGGAATTTCGCCCGTCTTGGTCATCAGCCCAGCCTTCCGCGCGACCGCGATCAGAGTCCCAAGATTGTCGAACAGGTCGACAAATACAAACACGAAGACAATCTCCAGCAGGCCGAGTTTGAAGAGCGCCGGGAGATCCAGTTTGAAGGCCGTTTGCGAGAGCGAGGCGATTCCGGCTGACGAGGCTTGCCAATGCACTTGACCGGTGAACCAAGCGAGGAGCGAAGTTCCGGCGATGCCGAGCAGCATACCGCCAGGAACACGCCGCGCGAGCAGAACGGCTGTGAGCGCTAGACCAAACAGCGCGAGCCACGCCGAAGGCGCCCGCAGGTTGCCGAGAGCAACCATCGTAGCAGGCGACGGGACGACGATGCCGCTGTTGCGTAGACCGATCAATGCGATGAAGATGCCGATACCCGTTGCCACTGCCGCGTAGAGTCCTTCGGGAATGGCACGGACGATGCGCTGCCGGAGACCCGCAAGCGTAAGCACCAGGAAAACGACTCCCGAAAAGAAGACCGCTCCCAGGGCGGTCTGCCATGGGATTCCCATGCCTTTGACCACCGTGTAGGCGAAATAGGCATTCAGGCCCATGCCGGGCGCGAGCGCGATCGGATATCGGGCGATGAAACCCATGAGGATGGTAGCGATGCCCGCGCAGAGGCACGTGGCGGCGGTTACGGCGGCGATGGGCATGCCGGCGTCGTGCAGGATGGCCGGGTTCACAAAGATGATGTAGGCCATCGTAACGAAGGTAGTGGCGCCCGCCAGCGCTTCGGTGCGCCAGTTGGTTTGAAGGCGGTCAAATTCAAAGAAGCGTTCCAGGCTCGCGCGCATGTATTCGCTTATTGTGACTGGTCGATCAGGCGGCGGGCACGGTGGAAGATTTCGGCCAACATTTCCGCGGTCAAACGCTTGGTCGAAGTGTTTTGCTGGCTAGGGTGATAGGAGGCGAGCACAAGAGGGCTACCGGGATGAGTGGTGTAGGCGGCTCCGTGGGCGAAGCGGAACGGTGCGCGGGCGGCTATGTACCCGCCGTCCTGGAGAATCGAAAGGTAAGCGTTGAGCGCGATGCCACCGAGCACGACGACTAACTTGACGTTAGGCAGCAGCGCGAGTTCACGGACTAGATACGGGCGGCAGGTTTGGATTTCCTGGAGCGTGGGCTTGTTATCGGGCGGCGCGCAGCGGACAGGCGCCGTGATGTAGGCGTCCTGGAGCCGCAAACTATCATTGCGGTCAACACTGGTGGGCTGGTTCGCAAAACCGGCCTCCCACAGGGCGCGGTAAAGGTAGTCGCCCGAGCGGTCGCCCGTGAACATGCGGCCCGTGCGGTTGCCTCCGTGAGCAGCGGGGGCGAGGCCGATGATGAGCAGTCGGGCGGCGGGATCGCCGAAGCCGGGGACCGGGCGGCTCCAGTAAGTCTGGTCGCGATAGGCGCGGCGCCGGATGCGGCCGACCTCTTCGCGATATGCAGCTAGGCGGGGACAAAGGCGGCACTCGACGATTTCGTGATCGAGAATTCCAAGTGAAGGGATGCGGCTAGACACTGATCATCATGACAGGCCATCACGAATCCTCGGAGGCGCCGGCTTGGAATGGCTATAATCTGACCTGTTGCACCCGCGACTGACCATGCTTTCCGGAAGGGATAATCGATGCGAATCATTTCCGCGTTGGCAATCGGCGCCGGGTTGTTAATCGCTCAAACGAACTCGATCGGGAGCGCCTACGATCAGCCATACCGGCCCCAGTATCACTTTTCGCCGCGCGAGCATTGGACCAACGATCCCAACGGACTGGTTTATTTTGAGGGCGAATATCACCTCTTCTTTCAGTACAATCCCTTCGGCGATCAATGGGGCCACATGACGTGGGGGCACGCGGTGAGCCGCGATCTCGTGCATTGGGAGCAGTTGCCGCCGGCCATTCGCGAGGACGGCGGCATCATGATCTTCACGGGCAGTTCGGTGGTGGACGAACATAATTCCAGCGGTTTATGCGCAAATGGCAAGCCCTGCCTGGTGGCGATATACACCGGCCACACGCCCGCGGGTCCGGGGCATGCGGCGCTTCAAACACAAAATATTGCGGTCAGCAACGACCGGGGCGGGACATGGACCAAGTACGCGGGTAACCCGGTCCTCAATTTACATATGGCGGATTTCCGCGACCCTCACGTGTTCTGGACCGGCTCTACGAAACAGTGGACCATGGCCGTCGCACTACCGAACGAACACAAGGTGCGGTTCTACGGGTCGAAAGACCTGAAGCATTGGGCTGCGTTGAGCGATTTCGGGCCGGCAGGTGCGACTGATGGTCAATGGGAGTGCCCTCAACTCATCCGGCTGCCCGTAGAGGACGCCCCCGGCGAAACGCGATGGATCTTAAAGATCGGGCTGAATCCCGGCTCGCCTCAAGGTGGATCGGGCGAGCAGTATTTTGTCGGCCGTTTTGACGGACAGCGCTTCATCAACGACAATCCTCCTGCTCAGACGATGTGGACGGACTATGGCAAGGACTGCTATTGTGCCCTGATTTTCAACGATCTCCCTACGGGTGAACACCCGGTCATGATGGGTTGGATGGATAACTGGCAATATGCCAAGGATCTGCCAAGCAGCCCCTGGCGCGGGCAGATGACTTTTCCCCGAACGCTCAAGCTTGTGAAGACTCCCGCCGGGATCCGGCTACAACAGACTCCGGTGGATAAGATCCGGCTGCTGGAATCGGAAGGAGCGAGCGCACGCCATACGGGAACCATGGCAAGCGTGAACTCATGGCTTGCCAAGTCTGATTTAAAGACGGCTCGATCTTACCAGCTACACGCAGAAATCCCGCTACGAACCGCGCGCGAAGTCGGTTGGCGAATTCTGATGAGCGGAAGCCATTTCACGCTGATCGGCTATAACGTAGCCGGGCGAAAACTGTTTTTTGACCGCTCGCAATCGGGCCTAACCAGCTTTAGCAAGGATTTTCCGGACCGAACTCAGGCGCCTCTGATCTTAACGACACCGACTTTGCGGCTGGACGTCCTGGTGGACCGCAGTTCCGTTGAAATCTTTGCCGACGGCGGGCTTGTGGCGAGCACGAATTTGGTTTTTCCCGAGGCCGGCGCCGCAGGGCTCGAAATATATGCGAAAGGCGGCGAAACGGGGCCAATTTCCGTAGAACTCTCTCGCGTTCAATCGATTTGGAAGTAAATCAGGCGATCTCAACCAGATCGGTCGACACCCGCTTGAGCTGTCCGCAAGCGGCAAAGATGTCCCGGCCGCGCGGTTTCCGCACGAAGCACGGCACAGAGCGCCGCATAATCGCCTGAAAGCTGGCGACGCGCTCGGGATCGGGCGTCTCAAACGCGATACCCGGACCCGGATTCAACGCGATCAGGTTGACTTTGCAGTTGAGGTTGGCCAGCAATCGCACTACGCGACGCGCGTCGGCATCGGAATCGTTTACGTTTTTCAATAGGACATATTCAAACGTTAGCTTTTCCCAGGGGCGGAGCGGATAGGAACGGCAAGCCTCCATCAGTTCTGCCAAATGATATTTCTTGGTGATCGGCATCAATTCGCGCCGCTGCTCCTCACTGGACGCGTTGAGGGAGATGGCGAGCTTCGGCCGAACTTCGGCGCGCCCAAGTTCATGAATCTTGGGGACAATTCCCGAGGTCGAAACGGTAATTCGGCGCACGGGCATCCCGATGCCCTCTGGATCCGACAACAGGCGCGTAGCCTTCAACACATTGTCCAAATTCAACAATGGCTCGCCCATCCCCATCATCACGACGTTCAAACGGGATTCGACTGGGTGTAGCCCGTTCTCTTGGGCAACATGCAGCACTTGGCCGACAATTTCACCCGCGGAAAGGTTCCGTTCTAGGCCCATGAGGGCCGTCAGGCAGAATTTACAATCGACGGGACAACCCACCTGACTTGAAATGCAGACCGTGTGGCGCGCGTCTTCGGGCATAAGGACGGCTTCGATCGTGCGGTTGTCCTCCAAGCGGAGCAAGTATCGCCGGGTGCCATCGGTAGAATCAAAGCGGCGCTCAACCGTCGGTAATCCTACGGAATGCCTTGCGACCAGGCTTGTCCGAAGCCCTTGCGGAAGGGATGAAATTTTTGACAAATCGGCCACTTGTTTTCGATACAGCGCGTCATATAACTGTCGAGCCCGATAGGCGGGCTGCTCTCGCCCGAGTACAGCTTCCAGTTCGGGTAGGTCTAATCCCACCAAGCTCCGGCGCTCAAGTGATTGCAACATCTAGGTTTAGTGTATCGCGGTACACTATGGAAAAGGGGTAATATATGGTACTTGCATTTCCCACGGTTCGTAACATCGAACGCGCCAGTCTTCCGAATGGCGTCCGGATCGTCACGGAAGCAATGCCACATGTCCGCTCCGTATCCCTAGGCATCTGGATCGCGAAGGGTTCGCGCGTGGAGCATGGCCCCGAGAATGGCATTTCGCACTTCATCGAACATATGGTCTTCAAGGGTACGAAGCATCGTTCCGCAGCCGACATCGCACGCTCGGTCGATTCCATCGGTGGTGGGCTTGATGCCTTCACCAGCAAGGAATTGGTGAGTTTTAACACCAAAGTGCTGGACGAGCATCTTCCGTTTGCCTTTGATGTTCTGGCCGATCTGGTATTGAATCCGCTTTTCCGTGTCGATGACATCGAAAAGGAAAAAAGTGTGATTCTTGAAGAAATTAAAATGGAGGCCGATCAGCCGGAATTCGTCCTGCACGAAACCTTTATCAGCAATTTTTGGAAAGGTCACGGACTAGGTAAGCCTATTTTGGGCACGAAGGATACGGTGAAAAAGTTTGGACAGGAAATGCTGTTCGATTACTACAACCGCGTCTATTCGCCGAAAAATATTCTGATCACTGCGGCCGGGAACCTGGATCACGAAGCCATTGTGCAATTGGTTCGGGAGAAGTTTGCCGGTTTGGAAGAGCGTGGCATTCTGCCGTCGGATACCAAGCCGCAGTCGCATGCGCCGATTGTGCTGAAGAAGAAGGAATCGTTGGAGCAAGTGCACATCACGCTTGGCGTTCCGGCATATCCGCTGGCGCACGACCTGCGCTTCCCGTTATATCTGTTGAATACGGTGCTGGGCGGTGGCATGAGTTCACGGCTCTTTCAAAATATCCGGGAACGCCTCGGATTGGCGTATGCCGTTTACTCCGAACTGAACCTTTTCAGCGATACCGGTTGCTTCACAATCTACGCCGGTACCGGTGTCGAGGCGGCGAAGCAAGTAGTTACCGCGATTATGGACGAAATTCGCGAGTTGAAAGACAACCTGATCGGCGAAGAGGAACTGCGGCGGGCCAAAGATCACATGAAGGGATCGTTGATGCTTAGTCTCGAGTCCACTTCCAGCCGCATGTCGAACCTCGCGCGGCAGGAGCTGTACTTCAACGAGTTTATGTCGCTCGATGAGATGCTGGAGCGAATCGAGAATGTCACTCGTGGCGAAGTACAGAAGATCGCGCAGGAGTTCTTCCAAACCAAGAATATCGCACTGGCGATGTTGGGCCGGTTGGGAGATCTTGAGATCACGAGGGAAGATTTGGCCTGCTAGCCTTCCGGAAAGTTCACGGCCAGATTTTTTTGGTCTTCGAGGCCCAGTTGCCGTAAAAGGTCCAGCGCCCTCCGTTTTGGATACCGAATACGGCGCCGTACCCCGCTCCCGCATTTATCAGATATTGTTGGGGAGTCACGACCTCCAGCCGGGCGCCGCTCATCAGTTCGCCGGTTATCATCGTTGTACCGAGGTTGAAGTAGAACTGGTCATACACCTCGGCCTGATCCTCGCCCGCTTGCGCGCTGATGCTAATCGCTTTTTTCGGTTCCTTCGAGATGAGAGCCCCGGCGTTGTTCGCGATCGTGTCTAGCCGCTCCGAATCCAAATTCGCATGCGCTATAAGCGGATGCGTCTCAGTCCCTCCGATGAACACGCCGCAACCATTGATCGTGTAGGTGAAAAAATATTCGTGATCACCGCCCAGTTGCCCCACGTAAACCTTTCCCGTGCCCCAGGGTAACCAGTAGCAGTTAGCCGTCCCAGTCTCTTCCACGGTGATCTTTGTTCCCATGTGATCCATCGTGGCCGCTCCCGTTACGACGGCCTCTGGAATCAGTTTGATGGTTTCATTAACCGTCTTGGTTTCTACCCGGAAAGTCACCGTGAGCGTTCGAGTACCAGCCAATCCCGCCGGTCCTTGAATCTTGAGGCTTTTGTTATAAAGCAGCGGCTTATTCTTGAGATCTTCAAGGCTCAAATTTTTTCTCCTGATTTTCGTTCGCCAAACTAGCATAAGCCAGAATTAGCGGGCAGTCTATAACTCAGCGAACGCCCAACATAGAAAAGTTGCCAGCATCGGGGATTCACGGCTGCCTGATGATCTCTGGCGAGAGCAAAGCGCTAAAATACAGCAGCAGAAATGAATCCCACCCGGCGAACCTTTCTCGCTGCGGCATCATCCGTGCCTTTATCTGCCGCTGCTTCACCGTCACGGCGCCCTATCCGCCTTGGCGGACCGATCTTCCTGAAGTCCGACGATCCCGCCGAACTCGCGCGGGAGCACCGCAGGCTCGGATACGCCGCGGCCTACTGTCCCGAAGCAACCGCGAGGGATAGGGACCGTATCCGCGCCATCCGAGAATCGTTCGCCGCCCAGGACGTGGTGATCTCCGAAGTGGGTGCTTGGAAGAATATCCTCGATCCCGATCCGCAGAAGCGTGCCGCCAATTTGAACTACGTGATCGATCGGATGCGCCTAGCCGACGAAGTGGGCGCGCGGTGCTGCGTCGACATAGCTGGTTCATTTAATCCGAAGATCTGGTACGGCCCCGATCCGAGAAATCTATCACCGGAGTTCTTTGACGCGACGGTAGAGAATTGCCGGAAAATCATAGATGCCGTCAAACCACGGAATTCGAAATTTTCAATCGAGATGATGCCTTGGAATTTGCCCGACGGCCCTGAGACGTACCTGAAACTGGTCCAAGCCGTCGACCGAAGCGCTTTCGGCGTTCACATGGACGTTTGCAATGCCATCAACAGCCCCGCGCGCTTTTACCGGAATGCCGAAGTGATTACGCAATTGTTTCGAACGCTTGGGAAGTGGATTCTCTCGTGTCACGCGAAAGACCTGAATTGGGTCACGTCCGAATACAATGTTCATTTTGCCGAAGTCGTTCCTGGGAGGGGCCAGATCGATTACAAAACCTATCTTCGTGAATTGTCATCGGCTCCAGTTGAAGCGCCGCTGATGCTGGAGCACCTCAAAACGGCTGAGGAATACGCTGAAGGCGCTGCGTACATCAGGCGCATGGGCGCAACCGCCGGAGTAACGTTCGTTCACCGGGGTGCAGTTGGCGCCGCATAACCGGTGAGATTTCGAGGCCCACTCCGCCACTCAATCGACATGGCTACTGCCGTTGTCTCGCAAGAAGAGACCCTCCATTGGCTCGCGCTACGATTAGTTCCCGGCCTCGGGACGCTTGGAGCCCGCCGCCTACTCGATAATCTCAAGAGTCCGATGGCGATTTTTCGAGCATCGGCGACGGAATTGGAAGGGGCGGGCGCGACACCGGCATCGGCGCGCAATATCGCGAGCGGCTGCTCCTTCGACGAAGCCGTGGAACAGCAACAAAAGCTGCTCAATTCCGGGGCGGAGCTCATTACTCTAAATGATGGCCGCTACCCCCAGCGTTTGCGGAACATCTTTGATCCGCCCATCGTGCTTTTTGTGCGCGGTAGAGTCGAGTTGCTTTCCTCCGATGCGATCGCCGTAGTCGGTACCCGGCGGCCCACGCCGTATGGATTGGCCGCTACCGAGCGGCTGAGCGCTGATCTGGCGAGAGCGGGGCTAACAATCGTCAGTGGGATGGCTCGAGGCATCGATACCGCCGCTCATCGTGCGGCCTTGGCGGAAAATGGCGACACCGTCGCGGTATTCGGCTGCGGAGTCGACATCGTGTATCCCCCGGAAAATCGCCGATTGTATGACCAGATCGTCGACCGGGGCCTATTGGTTTCCGAGTTCCCGCTCAGTATGCCGGCCTATCCCCAGAATTTCCCGATACGGAACCGAATCGTGAGCGGGATGGCAGTCGGCGTCCTGATTATCGAAGGAGCCCAGCACTCCGGTTCCGCCATCACAGCCCGGCTGGCGATGGAACAGGGCCGGGAAGTTTTCGCGATACCAGGCAATATCACCTCCCAGATGAGTTGGGGACCTAACTTATTGATTAAGCAGGGAGCAAAGCTTGTTCAGGAATGGACCGACATTACCAACGAACTCCCGAGAGGCGTGCGTCAGGACCTAGTGGACCGAGCCCAGCAAAAAATCCTATTTGAGGGTGGCGAGGCCGTCCCGGAAGCGGCCGAACCCGGCATGGAAGAGCCGCTGAAAGCGCTTGCCCGGCGAGTGCTCAACGTACTGCAAGTCGATGTGCCTCAACAACTTGAATCTCTCGTCGAAACTTTAGAAGGGGTTTCCTCATCTGAACTAATCGCAGTGCTCTTCGACCTTGAAATGTCGGGCCTCATCCGGCAACTGCCGGGTAAGACCTTTGTCAAGGTGTGGTAAAAGAGTAGGCGTTCTCCACAGAACCGGGTTCCCCCACGGGATCCGGCAAGCAGGTGCAGCAAGGTATGGCAAAATCACTCGTCATTGTCGAGTCTCCGACGAAGGCGAAGACTATCGGAAAATATTTAGGCAAACAGTTTGTGGTGAAGGCCTCGCTTGGCCACATCAAGGATCTGCCCAAGAGGGACCTCGCCGTCGATGTCGACAACGACTTCAAGCCCAATTACGAGGTAATTGAAGGCAAGAAGAAGCTGATCGCCGAACTGAAGCAGGCGGCGAAAGGCGTGGATTCCATTTACCTGGCGGCCGACCCGGACCGCGAAGGCGAAGCCATTTGTTGGCACCTAAAAGAGGAACTCGGGCCAAAGAAATCGGAGAAGCCGGCGGTGTTCCGTGTGATGTTCAACGAGATCACGGCAAACGCGATCAAACGGGCCTTCGACAAACCCACGCAGGTGAACGTGAACCTGGTGGATGCGCAGCAGGCGCGCCGCGTTCTGGATCGCCTGGTCGGCTACAAGATTTCTCCACTGTTGTGGGACAAGGTACGCCGGGGACTCTCCGCTGGTCGAGTCCAAACGGTGGCGCTCCGACTCATTGTGGAGCGCGAGCGCGAGATTCGGGCGTTCGAACAGGAAGAGTATTGGACAATCGACGTCTCCCTGAACGCTAAGAAGCCGCCGGTGCTCACGGCGCGGCTAAGCAAACGGAATGATGAGACGCCAAAAGTGGCAGACGAAGCCGCAGCCAGCGGTATCGTGGCCGACCTGGACGACGCAAATTACACGGTCAAGTCCGTTACGACGCGTGAAAAGCGCCGGAACCCGGTGCCGCCGTTCATTACCTCTACGCTTCAGCAGGAGGCATCGCGCAAGCTGCGCTTCAGCGTGAAACGCACCATGATGCTGGCGCAGGGCTTATACGAAGGTAAGGAAATCGGGAAAGAAGGCTCAGTCGGCCTGATTACGTACATGCGTACCGATTCCACGCGCGTTTCGGAAGATGCGCTGACTGAAGTGCGCGAGATGGTTGCCGAACGCTATGGCAAGGAGTATCTCCCCGCTGCGGCCAACGTATATAAGTCCAAGAAAGACGCCCAGGATGCCCACGAAGCAGTCCGGCCCAGTTCCGTGCTGCGTACTCCGGAGTCGGTGGAACCGTATCTGGCCGAGGATGAACTGAAGTTATATCGACTCATCTGGATGCGGTTTGTGGCCTCGCAGATGATGCCGGCGGTTTTCGATCAGACCACGATCGATGTGACTGGGCGCGGTAAGAGCAATGCGGAATACCTGTTCCGGGCAACCGGCAGCGTGCCTAAGTTCGATGGCTTTCTGAAGGTCTATCAGGAAGGCAAGGATGCCGTCGACGAAGACGACGAAGAACTGAAGCATAAACTACCGGCAGTCACCCAGGGTGAGACACTGAAGTTCAAGTCCATCCATCCTGAGCAGCATTTCACAGAACCGCCGCCGCGTTACAACGAAGCGACGTTAGTGAAGAAGCTCGAATCCGACGGAGTGGGGCGTCCCTCTACCTATGCCTCGATCCTTTCGACCATACAGGATCGCGAGTATGTGAAGAAAGACGGCGGCAAGTTTGTCCCGACCGAGTTGGGAATGGTCGTTACAGACTTGCTGATTGAAAGCTTCAACAATCTCTTCGACGTGAAATACACGGCGCGGATGGAAGAAGAGTTGGACGATATCGAAGAAGGCAAGATCGAATGGCAGGTCGCCATGGCCGACTTCTATGGACGATTCCAGAAGGACCTGGATTATGCCGCGCGCCATATGACCGATATCAAGCGCATGGAGAAGCCGACCGACCTCATTTGCGAGAAATGCGGCAGGCCCATGGTCATCAAGTGGGGGAAGCATGGCAGCTTCATCGCTTGCACCGGATATCCGGAGTGCACCAATACGCGTGAATTGCCGGTGGATCTGGCCGACGTCGATAAGGCCGATTTGACAGAGCAGGACGAACAGGAATACTGCGAGAACTGCGGCCGCCCGATGGTGCTAAAGAAGGGGCGTTTCGGCCAGTTTTACGCTTGTTCCGGCTATCCCGATTGCAAGACCACCAAGCAGATCGGCGGTGAGCAACGCAAGGATGTGCCACTCGAAGAGAAATGCCCGCAATGCGGCAGCAATCTTGTCCAGAAATTCGGGCGCTACGGCGAGTTCATCGCGTGCAGCAACTACCCCAAGTGCAAACACGTCAAGCAGAAGACGATCGGCGTGCCGTGTCCGAACTGTTCGGAAGGCCAGATCGTAGAGCGGCGGTCCAAGCGCGGGCGCACGTTCTTCGGTTGCAACCGCTATCCGGAGTGCGATTTTGTAGCCTGGGGCAAGCCGATTCCCGAAAAATGCCCGGACTGTGGCAGTAGCTATTTGATCGAGAAATTTCTCAAAGCGGGCCCGGTAGCGCAATGCCCGAATCCGGAGTGCAAGTATAAGCACCCGCTTGAGCAGGAGCGCGAATCGAGCGTCGCGTAGAGATCTCCTGTCAGGCGGCGAAAATCTGTTCCAGATTACGGCTCAAAATCTGTTCGGCCTGATCCTTGCTCAATCCCAATTCGTACATGGCGGTGGTCTGCTGCTCGAATATTGCAGCATTCCAGCCACGCGGGAAGAAACTGGAATCCGTTCCGAAGATTAGCCGGCCCGGTCCTAGCAGATCTAGGGCGCGTCGAAACACAGCCCGCAAATCGAGACCTTCATAGGCCATCCATCGATTGCCGCTCGAAGTGTCCAGCCAAACGTTGGGACAGAGATCAGCCAACATCAAAGCCTCGCGGAAAAGACCTGCGCCGAAATGGGGCACGATGAACCGGAGGGCAGGGAAGCGAGCGGCCACCGGGTGCAGCTCCAGGGGGTTTGAGTAGCGCATATCGAACAAGCTGGGCAACCCCAGTTTCTTGCGCACACCGACACTCAATGCGCCGCAATGGACGAAAACCGCCATTCTATTGGTGGCTGCGATTTCAAATATAGGTCTCCACTTCGGGTCCGCGACCGAATAGGAATGCATGGCGGGAAACAGGCACATGCATCGCAAACGGCGGTCAGCGGCTGCACGCGCGATTCTGCCGACCGCATCCGGCTGGGTCGGATCTACCATGAAGTAACCGTAGAACCGACCGGGCGCGGCGGCCACGGCCTCGGCAACACTCGTTTCGTCACCCGGTATGCTGGCAATCAAGACGGCGCGAGCCACGCCATGGCGGTCCAGTTCGGAAGCCCAGCGCTGCGCTAGCATGGCGTTGCTTGGCGGCGGGATTTCCCATTCGAGCAACGGCGCGAGCGCTTCCGGACCCGCGAGATCTTTTTGAGCCGCTAATGCCGCGTAGAACCGGTGCGAAAAGAAATGTACGTGCGCATCGGCGACGGCGAGTTCTCCCCAGGGCGTGTGTGCCATTAGTCTGCCTACTACCTTACATGGCGTGGCCGACTGGCCGTTTCACAAAGCAGCATCCCGCCAGTAAGGCGATGCCCGCCAAGGTCGCGATGGCCCCATATGTAGATGCCCAAGGGTGAAACCTCATATCTATCCGATGTTGGCCCGCGCCATCAATGAACACGCCTCTCATGAAGCCATTCACAATCCGAATCGGTACATCGCGCCCGTCCACTCGCGCTTCCCAGCCAGGGAACCAGGTGTCGTCAACGACAAATAGACTATGAGCGCCGGTGGTCACAATCCAATTCATCTTGTCATTCGTGATCGCTTCCGAAACCACTCGCCCCTCGTCCAGCATTCTTCGCCTTCCCCCGTCTTCAACAGTTGCCTGCGACGCCGGATTGAAGGAGGCTGAAAGAGTGATAGCCCTCGCTTGTCCAAGGCCCGAGACCGGAAGCACCTCCCGTACGAACCGAAAACGGGGTAACGCTCCCGGGTTCTCGAAGACGACATCGCCATTCGGTGCGCCGTACACTTCGCGGTAGGCATTAGCAACTGGCTGCACGATCCCAATGTGCAGGTTCCGAAGTTCGATGGGATTCGCCGACAGGGTGGACAGGCGAATGTACCCGTTCTGTGCCGTCATGTGGACCGAATCGATCAGCACATCTGTCGGGGTGAAGTTCGGCCCCAGCGCTATAACATACCGGCGTTGCGCCACCCCGGAGCCGCCCCAAGTGCCAGCGTGCGCATCGAGATCGACGATCAGGGGCGCTGTATCCAGGGCCTTTGCCCGCACCTCGAACGAGACTTAATACAACGTATCGGACGTGAACTCGACCGGAATTTGAACGATGGCAACTTGCCCAGCTTGACTCTGAAGAGAAATGATTCCGGGCTCGGAAAACGAGGCGTCCTCGCAGCGAAGCGCTGCACAATTTTGGTCTGGGATCGGCAACGCCGACGCGGGAGGGTCGGTGGACTGCGAAACATTCCGCAACTGAGACGCGATGGTCTCCCGGTTAGTAATCAGATAGCGTACTCCCAATTCGTTCATCAGCTTGGTCGTCATGTAGGCTGTTTCCGACTCCCCGTTGAGGTCGAATTCGCCAACACTTTGATATCTCTTATCCCAGAAAGGAGAGTAGTCGTTGATCGCCGGCAGGTCGTGTATCTGATTCATCATCGGATACAGGTAGCCAGTAGCCGGGTCGATCGGATAGATGCGGTAATGCGTCCGGTCCAGCGCATTCAAATACGCGATATCCGAATCGCTGTTTGGATGAAGCAGCGGCGTGGTCTCCGGATTGGCATAGACGGTTCGGTACGGAAGCCAAATGTCAAATACCATCACCACAGACAGTAAGATCTTCCACACGGTGCGATTCCTCCTATTCATTTGCCATAGCAGGCATGCGGAACAGACAAAGAAGATCATAGGGAACAGCACAGTAGGTCTCCACGCCGCCAGATACGCATAGATGGAAGGCGCCATCAAGGTGAACTGCTGGATGTTATCGCCAAAGAACGAAGCCGCGCCGGCCGGGGGTGCGGCGAGAAATCGAATGTATTGCGTAGCGCAAACGGCTGCCATGAGAAAAGTGCCCACCGCCAAGACGCCTAGCCGCAGCGCCCACAACACTTGCCGGCGTTGCAACGTTTTGTTCAATAGCGCGTGCAGCCCGTATACGGCCAGAACAGAGATGGCGAAGTCAACTTCGTATAAGTGCCTTGCGGGGGCGCGGAACAGGTTGTATACCGGTACCAGATGGAGCAGACGCTGAATCGGGTGCAGCCCCAGACAAAGAATGCCGGCAATCAATCCTGTGAAAACCCAAAATCGAACGATGAGGTTCTTATTCCACAATCCCACTGCGGCGAATGCGGCTAGAAGGAGAGCCGATTGTCCCATGTACGAATAGAACTCGATAAAGCTGGCACTGCGGTAATAGGAACCCAAACCGGACGTTCCACCAAAAATGCCCGGAACCAAAAAAGCCCCAACATACGCTATGGGGAGCGAGTCTTGATTAAACATATGTAGCGAAATCTTCTCGCGAGTTATGGTCGGGATAAGTTCGGCGACCGCGAATAGCTGCAGAGACGCAATCAATACGGAAATGACGCAGATGGCCGCCAGTCCCGCCGCCCAGACCGAAACGCGTCCACCCCGTTGACCATCGTCGTCACTTCCAAAACAACGAAATGAGAAGTATGCAGTCGCAAGGATGGTCATGTAGGTCGCGGTCTGGGGATAGCCTCCCAGCAGCGACATACCCAAAACACCGCCGGCGAAGGCCGCTTCCCGAATCAGGCGTGTGCGAAGGTAGCGGTCAATGAACAGCAATAAGAGCGGCAACCAAACCGAAGCCCCGAGAAGTGCTTGGTGGCCCTTGTGCCCCAACAGGGATCCTGAGCACATGAACAACAACCCTCCCACGTACGCCGTGTAATCTCCGAGGCGGAGGTTTCGTACGTACAAGTAAAAGAAGAATGCCGCCATCGCGTAGTGACCCAGCGTCCATTCCGGCGGCGTTCACGAAATATACGATCAGGCAGTAAGAGAGCAATACTGCCATTAGCCGGGTTGAGGGCAGGATCGTAACCGGCGGCGCGGTTTGTGTCTCGGGTTTAGTCATCCAGGTTTAAGAATTGAGGAGAAGTCTAGCACCGAACGCAGGGTTTTACGGAGCGACCATCCACGACCCTGCCTGTTGCAGCGAATCGTGGCCGGCACGGTCAGTCGCAAGGACAAATAGTGACGGGCCTCCCCCGAAAGTGGGCTTGAACTGGGCGGCCACGCGGAATTCGAACAGGTTCTTTTTCGCGTCGTGCCGCACGGATAATACCCGGGACACTGCACTGAGAATTCTCAGCCGAAGACTCCGGTGTGAATGCAAGAGAACCGGCCCCGGGGTCCTTTACCAGATAGAACTTGCCTTCGGGCACATCAACCAACGTGTAACAAGCCTTTGCACCATCGGGCGACGAGTTGACCAGCAGCCGGTCATCTTAAGATCGTCGGCGCCGGAAACGGTAACTAAAAATTCGCGCGCGTTGCCTTCTCCCGACGACGGCATAACAGCAACATGAGGGGAATAGCTGGCCCTCCGGTTCGCGGACCCGCATCCGGACCCGACCACGGTAGCCAACCCGGCGCTTACCCAGATAAGCGCTGTACGCAGGAACATCACCCGTTATTCTCCCACCGCAACATTTCCTGCGACGGCCGGTCTTTCCTCCTCAAACTCCCATTCGCGCCAGGCATCCAGCAACGGAAAATAGATGCCTAGAGAAATCGGTCCCGCTTCCAGGCGCGAAACCAGAGTGGCATACCGATCCAGTTGCGGGTGGTAACGGCGCTGCTCTTCGTCGAGGAAGCGGTCGAGGCGCGCGCCTTGGTGATCGCTGGTTTTGAAATCGATAATCCAAAAGCGCCCGTCCGCACCGCGAAACGCGCGGTCCACAGCGCCGTTGACCAAAGTCGTGCCAATACGACCCGCAATCGGCCATTCCGAGCGCGCGCCGGGATGCTGAGCAAGTATCCACTGTCCCCGCTCGCTGATCAACGTGCGTTCGAGGGCGCGGAAAACTCTGCCTGTGGCTTCGTCCCGTTGAGAATCGGGAACGCCCAGACGGCGCAGTTCAGAGGAAACGAATGCGGGAGACCACGAGCCGTTTGCGCCTGCCGCAATGCGCTTCAACAATTCGTGCACCACCGTTCCCACGTGACGGCCAGTGTCCCCGACCCACTCATACGTCACATTGCGAGCAGCGGCCGCCGCGTGGCGCACGGGCGCCTGCCACACGATGGAGGGCGCAAGTATCGGGGCTGACCAGCCGGCGGGCAATCGCCGCAAAATCGTTGCCGGCGGGGTATCCAGGCGCGTCTGCTCGATCGGGCGTCCATGGGTTCGAAGCTCTTGCTCAAACAGGTCCTTGACATGCGGCCACAAGACACCTAAATGGGTGTTGCTGCCAGCTTTTTGAAGCGCGCGCTTCTTGGTGAGCTTCGCGCTGCCGAACAGGTGGAGTTCGTTCCGAGCGCGCGTCATTGCGACATACAGCAAACGATAATCCTCTTCCCGCTGTTTCTTCTTGAGGACTTCGTGAACTCTCTTGTACTGTTGGTCTTCTTCGCCCGACTGCGGCATGGCCGCGATCAGCAGTTCATCCTGCGTGCTGGTCCAGATAACCAATTCTTTGTCATCCCGCGGCGGAACTCCATGCAATTTGGGTAGGATCACGACATCGAACTCGAGCCCCTTGGCGCCGTGAATCGTCATAATCTGGATGCGCTCGCCTTCCGTTGCCGGCTTCGCGAACATAAGCTCAAGATTTTCTTTCAGGAGGCTGAAATCGGGGATGATCCCGCCTTCTTCGAACTGTTCGAGGAGGGCGAAGTAAGTTTCAGCGTCATCGCGCTGATGAGTTTCGGCCAGCACCGAGGGTCCGCCCAATGCCAGCCACGCCGATTCCACAATGCCACGCAGCGGTATACGGCCGGCATGTTCGACTGCCTCCGCCAGGACTTCCTGAATACGCAGCGCCCGGAAACGGCCGTCCGGAGAAAGTTGCGCAATCTTGAGGGGATCTGAAAGCAGGTCGAAGATCGTTCGTTCCCTCTCGCCCTCAGCCAGCGCCGTCAAATCCGCAAGCGTCAGACCGCACCACGGCGCTCGCAAGCAGGCGAGCCACGAGACGCGGTCGCCCACATGCAGGATCGCTCGGGTGAGCGAAACCAGGTCGAGGATATGTTGCTGCTGGCCGAGTAAGTCGATTTCCACGGCTTCGTAGGCAATCTTTTTCTCGCGCAATAGCGGCAACAGCCTGGTGATATGCGACCGGAAACGGACCAACACCGCAATCGAAGCTGGTTTCGGTTTCTTCTTCCGGGCCGCACGAATCGCGTTGACGATGCTCTCGGCCTCGCTGCTGCCGTCATCTTCGATAAAGGCATACATCGCCGGCCCGCTATTGCCGCCTTCGCGGGAGGCCGCGGAGGGTCTCAGTTTCACGGCCCCGATGGAAGCGTCGTCCTGCGTCATTACGCCCGTGAAGCGGCTCTGAATCCAATTCACGATTTCCGGCGTGGAGCGGAAATTCATCGTGAGCCGCAGTGGACTTAGCCGCACTGAGCCGAGTCGCTGGAAGATGCAGCACTCCAGGAATAAAGAGACTTCGGCCTGACGAAATCCATAAATGCTCTGCATAGGATCACCGACGAGAAATAGCGTGTGACCATCGCCATCCGACCATTGACCCGTCAACGCGCACAGCAGTTCATATTGCGAACGCGACGTATCCTGGAACTCATCCACCAGCAAATGCTCGATCTTGTAATCGAGCGTGTATAGAAGATCGGTAGGCTGCTCGGGGCCGCCGAGCGCTTCCGTTGCGGCGCGCGTGATCTCCGTAAAGTCAACCTCCCCATGCTCGCGAAACACTTCTCGAATCTGCCGATGCGCAACCCGCAATAGTGTTTGAAAATCGTCGATCTGTTCGGAATCGCTGCGCTCCGCTGCGTCCAGGCGAGAGATCCACTGATCGCGGCGCGACAACATCGCCGCAATCTGCCGCTCCAACTCATCCAGCCGATTATCTAAGTGCAGCGAGACTCTGCGAAATAAGGCCTGCTCGCCGGGGCCGGATTCCGTGAGCACGCGCAGCGTCCGCCGCGCCGCCAGTCGATAGAGTTCGTCTGCGTGTTCGCGCACTTTAGGCGTTCCGCCGAAACGCGAGAGCAGCGGCATCTGGCGCGTCAACATTGCGCACAGCGAATCGATCGTTTGAATTTGCAGTGGAGACGGGTCGCTCAAGAGGCGCCAGCCTCGCACCCTATCGTTTGCCAGCGCCGCCAGAGCCAACTCGCGTGTGCGTTCCTCATAGCTGTTGCGCACGGGCGTCTTTTGCCCGGCTTGCTCCAGGGCCTTCAGCACGCGTTCCTTCATCTCGGCCGCGGCCTTGCGCGTAAAGGTCATCGCCACAACCGATTCCGCTCTGCGCACGCCCGAAAGCAATAACAGAAAACGTTGCACAAGCAGCCCGGTCTTTCCCGATCCTGCCGGTGCTTCGACGATAAACGATTCAGCCGGGCCCAGCGCTCTCTTGCGCTGCCGGTCGTCATCCAGGGCGTTAACTGTCGTCATCTGCACTCCGCTCCGCTACCCGGCAAAGCGGCCCGTTTCGACAATACGTGCAAGCTTCAGAGACCGGATGGACGTGAGCGTACCCACGCACAAAGTCACGCGCCAGGCGATCCACAGTTTCGCGCCACTCCGCTAAGCGTTCGGGCCAACCATCCGCCAATACTTCGACCTTCTTCGACGAGAACTGCTGGTGGCGCGAATAGCCGATCGGATGAAGATCGCGAGGTTTCAGTTGTCCAAAGAAGACACCCTCCACTTCGTCGCCGAGAGTCGACGCATAGAGCAGCAATTGCGGTTCCGGCGGGCGCTGCCCATCCAATTTTTTGCGCTCCTGGGCGCCGCTCTTGTAATCGATCAGCACTAGCTTTCCGTTTTCCAGCCGGTCGATGCGGTCAATACGCAAACCGAGTTGCAAGCCGGCCACTTCGCACGGGCGTTCCTGTTCCACAGTTTGAATGGTGAATGGATGTTTGCGATCGCCTTCAATCGCAAGCCACTCCAGGATTATTTCGGTGAGGCGCTCTTGCTCGGCCTCGCGATTTTGTTTTTGGAACTCGCTAAAGCCTTCACGAAGCGTGACTGCCTGGTTTACCGCGGCGCGAACTAAGGACGTGAGCGCCTCGCTTTCGAGCGCTCGCAGTCGGTCCTGGCTTGCGATCTCACTCCATACCAGTTCCAGCGCTTTGTGCAGCAGGCTGCCGCGCGCGCTTGCGTCCAGGCCAAAACAAGCGTCTTCCGGCGCCCGTGCATTGAGACGAAATTCGGCGAATGCTCGAAACGGACAGGCGGACTGCGACTTCAACACGGACGCACCACCGCGAATCGGCACCGATACCGGGTAGGGCGGCCCGGTCGAGTCCTCTATGTTTTCGAGCCGTGCGGGTTGGTATGCGTCTATGGGAAACTTCCCTTGCCAGATCTCGGGGGCCGGGGCCGTTGCTTTCAAAAACGGCGTAACCACCGGAGCAAGACGCCCACGGAAGCTCGCAATTGAAATGGGCGCCGATTGGAAAAGTGCGCGGGTGCGTCGTAAAGCCGATTCGCGAGCGCTTTCGGGATTGCTGCCTGGTATGCCGTGTGCGCGTTGCACCGCCATGGGAATAAAAGGCGAGAGTCGTTCTCGAACAGGCCACGTCTCTTCCCCCAGCCCTGTGAGGAAAGCTTGGTCGCATGAGAGGCCCGCCGCATCAGCAGCATTCAAAATCTGAATCGGTGAAGACCAGTCGCCTACTTCCTGCGCTGGGGCGCTCAGCAGGTGGCGCAAATGCTGAAGAGCGGCCCGATAGGAAACCTCGCCTGCTACCATCCCGAGTGCGGCAAGGCTCGAAAGAGCACTCTGCCATGAATCCAAAAGAGCTTGTTCGCGCGCGTCCAGTTCACTATCGCCGGGCCAACCAAGCGCCTTCAACACATCGGCGATAAAACCGCTCCAATCCGCGAGTTCGGCCTGAGCAGGGCTGCGATACAGCACTCGCCGCAGGGAAGGCCAAATGGTGGAAGAAAGCAGGGGACATTGGCGTGATGCATATTCGAGATCGCGCAAGGAAACATCCATCTCGCGCTTTCGCCGCAGGTCCAGATCGGCATCGGCGCGGAGGCTTCGTTCGGCAATCGCGCCCGCGATGAAGGGACTGCGCAGGATAGCCCCGGCCTGGCTGCTGTCGAGACGCTGATTCGCCAGTTCCAGCAGCAGCAATGCCGACGCGATCAGCGGTTCCGTGTAGAGCTGCGCGGCGGCATCGATATGGAAGATGCAGTCGTCCGGTGGAACGCCGCCTCGCATAGCCGACGAAGGATAAAAGACGTTGCGAAACGTCCGTTCGACGAGTGTCCGCTGTTCATTCAATTCGGGAAAAAAGACAGCCAGCGAATGCCCAGGCTGCCGTTCCCAAGCCGCGCGGGCCCAACGCGCCGCTGCTTGCACCTCTTGCGCCGGCTCCGCATGGCTGGACTGTGAAGGCCGCCCTCGCGGCGTCGCATCCCATGCGAGTTTGGCCGCTCCTGATGCTTGCCGGATGGCCTGCAAAGCGGGCGGCCACTCGTCGAAGCCGAGCAACACGATTTCCCCCGTAGAAAGCTTACCCTCGGTAAACCACTCCGGCACGCGGCTCCACAAGTACGACCGAGTCATCCAGCCGTTCTGCCGGCAAATCTCTTCGAAGCGGTGAAGCCATTTCAAGAATTGGCTTCCGTCCTCATGGTCAAGCCAGCCCGGCGCCTCCAGTGAAATGTGCCATTGCGCGATGGTCCGCGCAGCCTCGCGCGCGCCTCGGGCGGCGGCATTAACATCGAACAAATCGGCATGTTCCTGTTCGATCAATTGGCGCCAGAGTAGAAGCTCCTGAGGAGGCGAAAGCAGAGCGGGAATGCCGCTCTGGTCGTACCGCATTTCCTGCCAGCAGCGCTCCAACCACGTTTCGACGCTATGGATGGGAGGGCGCTGCCACGAGTAGTGTCCGCCTTCCAATTGAAAACGAGACAGTTCTTGGGTGGCGGCGGCAGCCAATACGGCGGAGGGTAGGACAAGTGTTGCATTGCGCGCGAAACAGTCGCGCAAGCCAGAACAGGCGAGACGCATGAACCTTCTTCACCTCAGTGTACGGCGAAGGCGCTCCCGGCGATTGAAAATGCCCGCAGCACACACAGCAGGGTAAAGCACGCCCAATGCGAGCGACAGCCATAAGTTGCGCGTTGCGGTCCAAAACCCATAAGCGAGAACCGCAAACCCGAACGTCCTTTGGAAATTATCGAAGAGGCGAAGCCGCCGAAGAAAGGCTTCCTGGGAATCGGCAGTTTGGCCGGCCAGTGCTCGATTCCGCAGCAAAACCATTACTGCGAGGCCCAATTGCCCCACGAACAAGATGAGCAAACCCAGCCTGAGGCTCGGCCATTTGGTGTACCACGCCAGCACGCCGATGAGAACGGCCGCGAGCAACGATGTTCGCAGACGCCTGGTATTGCCCTCGCTATCCATAACCACACACGTCCAGCTTATCGAAATAACTGTGCACCATTCCCGCGCGGAGACGTCTTACGCAAATAATGCAGAGGTGCGGAGCTACAATCTGACAGGGACCATTCCACTACATATAGTGGCCGTGGCAGGCGCGTACTCTAATCAGTGTGGTGGGGGCGCTTTACTTTCGAAGGGAAAAGGCCTAGTATGAAAGCACCCCCGAGAAATTCAGCAGGAACGGTTGATCTCTTTTGTTAAAGCTCAAACGCGTCGAAATTCAAGGATTTAAATCCTTTTACGACCGCACCGAGATGAAGTTCAACGGGAACGGCATCGCGGCTGTCGTAGGCCCGAATGGCTGTGGGAAATCCAACCTCAGCGATGCCATTAGCTGGGTGCTCGGCGAACAATCGGCGAAGAGTCTCCGAGGCGCTCGCATGGAAGACGTCATTTTCGCCGGAACCCGCGACAAAAAGGCGTTGGGCATGGCAACGGTCACTATGACGTTGGTCCCGGATGAGGCCGCGCTCGCTGCAGCGAATGTACCGGCGGCCCCTCCTGAACCAGCCATTGAAGAGCCTGCGGAGCACGCCATGAACGGCAACGGCCATATGAATGGGAATGGCGCCCATGCGCACACCCCGATCAAAGCGGACGCCCAGAAGACGGCGGAGCAGCGAGGCGAGATCACCATCACCCGGCGTCTCTATCGTTCGGGCGAAAGCGAATACCTGATCAACGGTAAGTCCGCCCGTTTGCGCGACATCCAGGACCTGTTCCTTGGCACTGGATTGGGCCCCGAGAGTTACGCCATCATTGAGCAGGGCCGCATCGGCCAGATTCTCAGCAATAAGCCGCAGGACCGCCGCAATGTGATCGAAGAAGCGGCGGGCATCACGAAATTCAGGACCCGCAAACGCCTGGCCGAAGCAAAACTGGAAAGCGCTAAGCAAAATCTATCGCGAGTCTTTGACATTTTGGAAGAGGTTACGCGGCAGGTGAATTCGCTTAAACGACAGGCCGCGAAGACCAGACGGTATACGGAATTACGCACGGAAGCGACCGGTTATCTAAAGCAATTGCTGGCGGCGCGGTTTCGCATGCTGGAGCGGGAAACGGCGAAGACGGCGATTGAACTGAACCTGATTTCGCAGTCTCTCGAAACGCTGCAAAAGACGGTTGGCGATTGCGAACAGGCACAAAGCGGCATCGCCGAAGCACTGTACGCGACCGAAAAAGCGTTGACCGAAGCCCGGAAGCAACTTGCCGATGTGCGGCTCGAAGCGGAGCGCGCCCGTGGGCGATTGGAGTACCAGCGCAAGCAGGTTCAGCAGATTGAGGCGCGGCTCGCCACGTCTGGCCAGGAATCGGTTGAACTCGATGGGCAGCAGCGGGAGATTCTAGCGGAATTGGAGCAGCAGAACACCGCGTTGGCCGCCTTGAACAGCGAATGCGCGCAAGCCCGGCAGCAACTGGATGCGCAAGCGGCACTCCGGCAGCAAGCGCAAGCGAAACTCACTGAGCAGGAGCGCGGTCTTGAAGCGGCGCGGCAGAAAGTGCTCAAGCTGCTGGGTGAATCCTCGGGCCTGAAGAACAGGATCACGCAAGTGGAAGTGCAATTGGCAGCGGCGGATCGTGAAGGGGCGCGCGCAAAAACAGACGAGTCGCAATCGGGAAACGACCAGGCGCGCATTCAACAGGCGAAGGCGCAATTATCGGAACTGCTGGCTCTCCGTCAAACGGAACTGACTTCGATAACGGACCGGCGCAAAGCAGTGGAGCAGGATCTGCAGCAAAAGCGGGCAAAGCTGGTGGAAGCGCGCCAGGCTTTGGATCGGCTCCGCAGCGAGCATTCGCGCGTGAAGGCCCGGCGCGATTCGCTTGAAGAAGTTATCCACCACCGTAGCTATACCACCGAAACCGTAAAGCGCCTGTTCACAGCAGTAGAACGCGGCAAGGGGGGTGATCTGAAGCCCGCGGGCGTGTTGGCGGACTTCCTGGAGGTCGACCCGCAGTACGAAAAGGCCACGGAAGAGTTTCTGCACGACGAGCTGGAATACGTGGTTGTACACGATTGGAGGAGCGCGGAATCGGGCATCGACCTAATGCGTAACGACCTGAACGGACGGGCGACCTTTTTGGTTGAATCGCCGGAGGCGGGTGCGGAACCGGCAGATCTGCCGCGCCCTGAAGTCCAGCCCGGCATGCTGACGCGGCTTACCGACACCCTGCGGTTTACCAACGGACTGCAAAGCTTGCCGTTGCACTTGTTGCCGCGCATCGGGAATTGCTATGTGGCTGCCGATCGAATGCTGGCCCAGCGGATGGCGGCCCAGTATCCGCACTGCTGGTTCCTTTCTGCCGATGGCGTTAGCTATCATGGCGCGGCGGTTAGCGGAGGCAAGAAAACCGGCGCGGGACCTTTGGCCCTGAAGCGGGAATTGCGCGAAGTATCGGAGCTGGAGCGTACGAAGCAGGCTGAAACCGTGGCCGCGCAATCGCAATTGGCGCAACTTGAGAAAGATATCGCCGGGTTAAATGACCAAATGGAACATCTGCGTGCCCAGCAGCAAGCGCAGGAAAAGGATGTGCTGGGCATCGACCACGAAAGCCGCAAGATGGCGGAGGAACTGCAGCGCGTCCAGGCTCGATTGTCACAGGCGCGCCTGGAACTGGAACGCATTGCCCGCGATCGTGTGCGCTTAGAAGAGAATGTGACGCGTGATCGCACGGCGCTAGGGCAGGCTGAGCAAGCGCGTGCCGAGCACGAACAATCATTGGAGCAGGCGCGAGAAGAGCTGACGGGCCTGCAATCGGAAGTAGCGCGCGCGACCGAAGAACACGCTACGCAGCGTGCAACCATGGCGGGTCTTGAGGAGCGCCAGCGTTCGATGCAAGGGAACCGTGCTCGTCTGGAATCGCGTGCTCGCGAACTGGCGAATCGGCTCACCAATCTGGCGCGCGAAGCGGAACGGCTCGCCGGGGAACGAACTCAATTATCGGCTAACAATGAGGAGTTGACCGCCCAGGGTGAAGCGTTCCAGGCGGCGATTGGGCAATTCGAAGAACAATCGCAGCAACTGGCGCAACAGGAAAGCGAATTGCGCACGCAATTAGCCGCAGCCGACGAAGATTTGAAGGCCCTTCGTGCGGAAGCGCATACCGCACAGGAACAGCGCTCGGGTTTGCAGGTGCAACTCGCCCGTTTCGAATCCGACTTGCAACATCTGGAGGAGACTAGCCATAAGGAGCTTGAATCTTCGCTTGCAGAATTAGCCGAAGGAATCGAGACTGTTCCGGACGACTCGGCTCTGGCGGAACTGGATGCGCAATATGCGGAGGCGCGCCGGAAGATCGACGCGTTGGGACCTGTGAACCCGCAAGCGATGGAAGAGTACGAGGAGGCGCAGCAGCGGCAGGATTTTTTGAGTGTGCAGCGACGGGATTTGCTCGATTCCATCCGCGACACCGAAAAAGCCATCGGCGAAATCGATTCCGAATCGCACAAGCGTTTCGGCGAAGCATTCCACGCCATTAATGCCAATTTCCAGGAGATGTTCAAGACCCTGTTCGGGGGCGGCGTGGGCGAAATGCGATTGACCGACGAGGAGAATCTGTCGGAGTCGGGCATCGATATCGTCGCTTCGCCTCCGGGCAAAAGGCTGCAGAGCGTGCTATTGCTCTCGGGCGGCGAAAAATCGCTCACCGCTATGGCATTGCTTATGGCTATCTTCCAATACACCCCGAGCCCGTTCTGTGTTCTGGACGAAGTCGACGCACCTCTCGATGAGCCGAACATCGAGCGGTTGACGAGACTGCTGCGAGAGCTGTCCGAACAGACTCAATTCATCGTCATCACGCACTCCAAGCGCACTATGGAGGCCGCGCAATCGTTGTATGGAGTAACCATGCAAGAACCCGGCGTCTCCAAATTGGTCTCGGTCAAATTTCAGGGCCATCGCTCGTCTGCGCCGGCGCCTCGCGAGCGGGAGGCCGAGCGAGAACCCGTTCTTGCTGGACGCGATTAGCGCTTATAGCCAAATTTCTGGAGCAGGGCGATGCGCTCCTTCACGTCCGTTTCCGATTCCACGCCGCGCGGCCGGACGCCGTCGACCACGCCCAGAATGCCCCGGCCCTGTTCGGTCTCGGCCACAATCACTTCGACCGGATTCGCCGTCGCGCAGTAAATGTTCACAACTTCCGGCACAGCCTGGATGCGTCCCAGCACGTTGATCGGGAACCCATTGCGGAGCAAGACCACAAAGCAGTGTCCTGCTCCAATGGCATTCGCGTTATCAACCGCGCTTTTCTGTAATTCCTCGTCGTTGCCGTCAAAACGGATCAGGCATGGGCCGGAAGCCTCGTTAAAGGCCACGCCGAATTGAATGTGGGGCGACGTGTTGACGATTGCCTCATAAATATCTTCCACGGTCTTGATGAAATGGCTCTGGCCGACGATGATATTGCCGTTCTCGGGGACGGTCAGGCGCACCGCTTTGAGTTCCATGGCCTCTACTATAGCGGCCCTTCCGCGTGATTTTCGATGCGCCTTTTATAATTCACGTGTGCCCCAGCAGTTCTCCGACGCTAGCTTGCTTGACCGCATCCGGCAGCTTCCGCACGGCCGCACAACCTACAAACAGCTTGTCCGGGAACTGCGACTGCATGGAGAAGACCGCGGTCCACTGGAGCAGGCGCTTGACCGGTTGACCGAAAAAGGGGCGCTCGTGGAACTGCGGTCCGGCCACTACGTTGCGGTGGGCGCGGGCTCTGAGTACATTTCAGGGCGCCTCTCGCTACATCGCGACGGCTACGGCTTTCTGGTACCCGACCAACCAATTCCTGGAGTTGAAGGAGACGTTTTTCTACCGCGAGATGAAGCTGCGAAGGGCATGCACGGAGACCGAGTGCTGGTGCATGTTATTCGGATCGAGCACAACGGCAGAGCCGATGGAGAAGTCGTTCGCATCCTTCGCCGCGCTCATGTAACTGTGGTGGGCGAATTCCGAGTTCGCAAACGCGGCAATTTCGTTGTCCCCTCAGACGAACGCATTCAGCAATGGATAGAAATTCCCGAGGGTATGGAGTTGCCGCTGCGCAAGCAGACCGCGAACCGCGTGGGCGCGATCACCCGGCAACCTACTTCCGTCGAGGATTTAGACGGCATGATTGTGGACGTCGAGATCCTTGATTTTCCCGATGGCGACGACCGGCCAGTGGGACGAGTGATCGAAGTGCTGGGCCGGCCGGGCGATTTTGGCGTCGATGTTGAAATTGTCATTCGCAAGCACCATTTGCCGCACGAATTTCCTCCCGACGTGCTGGAACAAGCTCGCAGCATTTCTTCCGAAATCGATTCCGCCGAGATTGCAGGCCGCCGCGACTTTCGATCCTTCGACATCGTGACCATCGATGGCGAGACAGCGCGCGATTTCGATGATGCCGTTTGGGTCGAGAAGCTGCCGAACGGTAATTTCACCCTGCAGGTTCACATCGCCGATGTAAGTCATTATGTTGCGCCGGGGACGCCGATCGACCGCGAGGCGCAACTTCGCGGGACCAGCGTCTACTTTCCGGATCGCGCCGTGCCCATGCTGCCGATTGAGCTTTCGACCGGGATTTGCTCGTTGCTGCCCCACGAAGACCGTTTGGTGCTTTCCGCAGTTCTCGAAATCGATCCACAGGGGGCGATCGTGTCGCAGGAGTTCACTCCCGGCGTTATCCGCAGCGTGGAACGGATGACCTATACCAATGTTTATCGTGTGCTCGAAGGCGACGCGGCCATGCGGGAACATTACGCGAAACTGGCCGGGCGGTTCGAACTGATGCGCGATCTGGCGCTGATTCTCAATCGAAAACGCACCCGGCGCGGATCGATCGACTTCGATATGCCTGAGGCGAATATCGAATTCGATCCTGAAGGGCAGATGAGTGGTATCAGCCGGGCGGAACGGAATGTGGCTCATCGCTTGATTGAGGAGTTTATGCTGGCGGCGAATGAAGCTGTTGCGGGACACCTGGAAGCGGCGGGGATACCGAGCCTCTTTCGCATCCACGAACGCCCGGATGCCAAGCGTGTGATGGACTTTGAGGAAATCGCGGTGCATTTCGGTTATTCGCTTGGAATCGGGGCGATTCCCGTAAAGCGCTTCCCGGTGACTCAAAAACGGCGGGACGGCCGCAAGGTGCGGAAGGATATTGTTCTGCCCAGCGGAGAAGCCGATGTCTCCTCGCGGAGTTATCAGCGCCTGATCGCCAAAATCGCGGGCACGCCGGAGGAGCGCATACTCAGCTATCTAATGCTACGCTCCTTGAAGCAGGCCCGCTACAGCAATGTGAACGAAGGTCATTTTGCCCTGGCCGCTAGCGCCTATACCCACTTCACGTCGCCCATTCGCCGCTATCCCGATTTGGTTGTTCATCGCATTCTCAAGCACTATCTCAAGACGAAGCAACCACTGCTTGAAGACCCGGAGTTGCGCGAGATAGGCGAGGACACGTCTTTCACCGAACGCCGCGCCGCCGAAGCCGAACGCGAACTGATCGAACGGAAGAAGGTTGCCTTTATGGAGGACAGCGTGGGCGATGAGTTCGACGCGCTGATCATCAGCACCACCAAATTCGGCTTCTTTGTGGAATTGACGGACCTCTTCATCGAAGGGCTTGTGCCGATGGAGACGCTGCCGGGAGATCGGTATTCATACCACGAGAACGGCCGCAAGATTATCGGGGAACGCAGCCGCCGGACATTTTCAATTGGCGATCAAGTGCGCGTGCGGCTGGACCGCGCCGACACGGTGGAACGGAAACTACAATTCGCGTTGGCGGAAGAAGTGGAGAAACGACGGCATAAGCCGAAGCGCGACAGAAAGTAACGGCTTATTTGACGACCTTGATTTCGAACAGTTTCGGCCACAGCTTGCCAGTTACGAAGAGCCGGTCGTGTTCGCTGTCGTAGGCGATTCCGTTGAGCACGTCTTCATGTCCGGTGCGGTCGCTTTCCGGAAGCAGGCCCGTGCAATCGATCCAGCTCAGCACTTTGCCAGTCTTCGGCGAGATCCGGGCAATCCGGTCCGTCTGCCAGATGTTGGCGTATACTTCACCGCGTACCCACTCCAGTTCATTCAGCTCGGCGACGGGTGCACCCGCGTCAGTGACGTGCACACGGGAGATTTCGCGAAAGCCGTTGGGATCGAGCATCCGTAGATCGGCGCTACCGTCGCTCATGATCAGTTCCCGGCCGTCCCCGGTAAGACCCCAGCCTTCGCCCGTATAGCGGAAATCTTTCTCACGCTGGAAGCTGAACAGATCGTATTCAAAGGCCTCGCCCGCTTTCCAGGTGAGTTGGACGAGATTGCTCTTCCAATTGGTTAGGCCCTCGGCAAAATATTGTGAGGGCACGGCGTCCCGCCGGATAACGCGGCCAGTGGTCAACTCCACCATGCGCAAACTGGAACGTCCATAGAGACCTGTACTCTCATACAAGAACCCATTTAAGTAAATAAGTCCTTGCGTAAACGCAGTCGGATCGTGCGGGTAGGTGTGTATTACTTTGTAAGCGTAGACCGGCGTATTGCCGCTGTGGACGCCGGCCGCGAGTCCGGCCGGACATCGTGAAAGCGCGGCCAGCATCGCAATTAACGATAGGTTGAAACGCATTAGGGAAGAACGCAAACGAACTCCGCGACAACTTCATACCTGGTTTCGTCCTGATCCAGGTCCCACGACGGATACGCCGGATTCAGGCTCTCCAATCGAATGCGTGTTTGAGTGAAGCCTTCTTCAGTGACGGTTTTCTCGCTCCGATAGCGCTTCACCGTAAATTCTTCATTGCCGCCCGCGCCATGATTCCGAACCAAGACCAAACGGCCGTTGCGCGATCCCACCACACCTTTTCGGAAGACGCATAAACTGCCGTCGGGAATGCGCGGCTCCATCGACTTTCCGCGAATCGTGGCGATAAACATATCTTCGCGGAGTCCTAAATCTTCCGGGGTCTCGACCCATTCTTCCGGTTCGGTTTCCGAAGCATTCGCCAGGAATGGCCCGGCGGCCACTGCTAACGAATAGCGTGGCAGGTGCGTGCGAAATGGTCGCACCGTGGTCGAGACATGCTGCCGGTATAAATCGTTCACCGATTTTTCGAAGTCCACTACGGAGACCGCCTCACGGTCACTTAAGCGGACCGCGAGCGAGCACGACTCTTCGAGCTGAGCGAGTAAGTTCGAGGCACCCGCTTCATTTGATTTGGCAGCCAGATCGGCTTCTAATTCGGCCAGCACTTCCGCGTCGTCGCCGGTCGCGATACTGTCGTAGTCCCGGCGCAATCGAAGATGTAATTGATCGCTCTGTTTGTCGAGCAATAGGACGCCAATCGTTTCCGGCCGGCGGCCCGGCAAATCGGCCATCAGCAGACAAAACTCAGCCGATTTAGGCGTGAGTTGGTCGAAGCTGATTATGCGGGCCGGCAAATTGGGTTGATCCTCAAATCAGCTTATCGTCTTCGGGCGGAGAAATCACGACGGGAAACGTCGCGCTAGGGCATTTCGGTGTAATAGCCACGCCGCGCGCGCACCTTCACAAACGGCATGTCCACTACGACCTTCACGTTGCGATAGGACGACTTAGTATCTTCCACGGCGGAGACATAGCGAATAATGTACTGCATGGTGATTTCACCCGCAATATCCGCCACCGCGCGATACATCTTGTTATCCACTGCCGATTTATACGCGCCGATTCCCACCGTCAATGCATAGTTACCGTCATCGGACGGATGCGACAGATAACCATCGGTGTCGCGATAAACGTCTTCGAGCGGGTACACCACGCGGCCGCCGGTCTCGGTTGCGAGCTTGACCAGGTTATCGTTCCCAGGGTTGGCGAAGCCGAACGCGGAAGTGCTGATGCAATAGATCGTCACTTGATTGCGCAGCGCCAGCTCGATTACTTGCGCCAGCGATCGTTTGCTGGCGTTATCATGCCCATCGCCGATGATGACGATTACGCGGCGCGGTTCAATGGGCTCTCCCTTCACTAGCTTGCGGCTGGTGCAGGCCTCATAGAGGGCGTCGTACAATGCCGAGCCGCCGCCCGGCTTCAGCTTGCGAAGTTTTTCCACCAACGGCTCGGGATCGCTGGTCGTATTGACGGCGACTTCGGCCTCCTCCCCATAAGTGATCAGGTATCCCGAGTACTTTTTATCCCCGGTCAGCAGGTTTTGGATCAATTCCTCCGCTGCGTTCTGATAGTTCTTCCAATGGATGCTGCTGGCGCTGCTCAAGTCCATCAAGAAGCCAACCACCACGGGCTGGCTTCGCTCACGGGTGAAGTAACGGATGGTCTGCGGTTGGTTTTCCTCGTAAATTTTGAAGTCGCCCTGGTCCAGGTCCGAAATGAATCGCCCTTTGTCGTCTGTGACCGTGACCGGCACAATCACCTCATTGACGGTGACGCGAATCGAGGAGTCGTCTTTCTTTGGATCGCCGGCGCCTTCCGGGACCGGCGGCGGTGGTACAGCGACCGTGGTGGCGCTTGTGCCAGTTGACGGAGGAGTGGAACTGCTTCCTGGCGGATTGGCCTTTGGGGGGGGTTGTTGAGCGGAGAGCGGATAAAGCAGAAAAATGCTTGCACCGATCGCCGCCGCGCCGAACATCAGCTTACGGACCTGCATTGTTGGGATTGCCTGAGACCGATTATATCGAGAGCGGCTTTGGTTATCCTCGATCGTGCAAAAAGGCAGTCAGCGCTGCACCCGGCCCGAGCCGCCGCCTTCCAACAGCGCGCGCACTTCTTCAACCGAACAGCGGTTAAAGTCGCCTGGAACGGCGTGTTTCAGGCACGATGCCGCCACGGCGAACTCCAATGCCTCCGGGTGGGAACCCAGGTGCGTCAATCCGTAGATTAGCCCGGCCGCAAAACTGTCGCCGCCACCGACGCGGTCCACGATATGGGTGATCTCGTATGAACGGCTCAACAAAAACTCCTTCCGGTCGTGGAGGCAGGCCGACCAACCGTTATGCGATGCGCTCTTGGATTCGCGCAGGGTAATGGCGATGGCCTTCATGTTCGGGTAGGTGGCGAGCACGCGCTCGGTTAACTCCCGGTACTTCTCGACCTCCAGGCTGCCCGATTCCACGTCAATATCGACATGCGTCGAAAGCGCTTTCTGGCAATCCTCCTCGTTCGCAATGCAAATGTCGGTCAACTTCGCGAACATCGGCATCACTTCGGAGGCGGTTTTGCCCCATTTCCATAGGTTCTTACGATAGTTCAAGTCACAGGAGATCTGTATTCCCAGGGCGCGCGCCGCGTGGAGTCCCTCAAGCGCCAGTTCCGCGGCAGTGGAGCTAATGGCGGGTGTAATCCCTGTAATGTGGAACCAGGAAACCCCGGCCAACGCCCCGTTCCAGTGGATATCGCCCGGCTTGGCCAGTGCGATTGCGCTATATTCGCGGTCGTAGACGACCTTTGACGGCCGTTGGTTGGCGCCTGCCTCGACAAAATAGATCCCCATTCGCCCATGCCCGCGCACGATTTGGCTGGTGTCCACGTTGAAGCGCCGCAATTCGCCGACAAGTGCGTCTGCCAGTGGGTTGGAGCGCGGAAGGACGGTGATATACCGGCTGGGAGCGGAGAATTGGGCGAGAGAGACGGCTACGTTCGCTTCGCCCCCTCCAAAGGTCGCTACAAATTGCGGAGACTGCAGGATACGTTCAAATCCGGGCGGCGTGAGCCGGAGCATCACTTCGCCGAAGCTCGCAAACAGATGTGCCATTCAGGGGAATTGTACGTTAGAGGCCGCCGCAAGTGGCCAGCTACGGTTTGCCAGCCCTTAAATCGGAGGCAGGTTCGCATGTCCGCAACACCCGAATAACCAGGAACCCCGCCTCTAAGCCTCGAACAAACCGTGAAGGAGATCCAAGAGAACCTAATCGTCATCAGCCATCTGGAGACGAGGCAAAGCAGCCTCATCCGCGAACAGGGGGAATACCTGGCCGGACACGAACAGCGGATTCAGCGTACCGAACGCGGCATCGAAGCGCTAACCGAAACCACCAACCGGCACGGGGAACGCATCGAAGCCCTCGTTTCCGCCCTCGGTGAATACATCCGCAGCGATCACGAACGGCGCGGCCACTGAGAAGCCCTGCATCGTACGCCTCACGCAAATCAATCGCCTGCTCCACCTAAACTGAAAGGAAAGAATCCACAACCATGACAATCGACGAACGCCTCCAATTCCTACTGCAGAGCACGGAATCCCTCCACGCTTCAACGCAAGAACTTCACGCCACCACCGCGGAGCACACCAAACAGATACAGATCGATGCCGAGAATATTCGCAGACTCGCCAATTTCGCTGGAGCGCATGAAGACCGGCTCGACCTCGAACAGCTCCTCGACAAACTCGAGCGCAAAAACAAGTAAGCAACCGGCGGGCGCTATTTATCCGGGTAAACCCGGCAGCAGCGGTCAGGCCGGGTTAACCGGTACAATCGGGGAATGAACCGCACCGAATGGATCGCTCCCCGGATGAATGACGCCGTCCGTACCCAGATGTTCTATGCCCGCCGGGGCGTCGTGACCGGTGAAATGGCTTTTGTTGCGCAGCGCGAAAGGCTCTCTCCCGAGATCATCCGCGCCGAAGTCGGCAGCGGGCGCATGATCATACCGGCCAACATCCATCATCGGGTGTTGGATCCCATGTGTATCGGCATCGCATCGAAGTGCAAAATAAACGCCAATATCGGGAACTCGGCCACCACTTCGAATATCGATCAGGAACTGGAGAAGCTGGACTATGCGGTCCGGTTTGGGGCCGATACAGTGATGGATCTCTCGACTGGCGGCGATATCCCGGCGATTCGCGAGGCGATCATCGGCGCATCGACGGTACCCATTGGCACGGTTCCGATTTATGAGGCGTTAGGCCGCGTCCGGCGCGTGGAGGATTTGAGTATTCAGGTTCTGCTGGAAGTGATTGAGGAGCAGGCCGAACAGGGCGTGGATTATATGACCATCCATGCCGGCGTGCTGGTTCAGTATGTTCCGCTGACCCGCAGGCGGATCACCGGTATTGTCAGCAGAGGCGGCGCGATTCTGGCCGAATGGATGGTCAAGAATCACAAGCAGAACATGCTCTATGAAAACTTCGATGCTATCTGCAAGATTTTTCAGAAGCACGACGTCAGTTTCTCGCTGGGCGACGGACTGCGTCCCGGCTGCCTTGCCGATGCGAGCGATGAAGCGCAATTTGCCGAGCTTAAGACGTTAGGTGAGCTGACGAAGAAGGCTTGGGAACACGATGTTCAGGTGATGATCGAAGGACCGGGCCACATCCCGCTCGATCAGATTGCGCTGCAGGTCGAGAAGGAACGCGAAATGTGTTTTGACGCACCTTTTTATACCTTGGGCCCGCTGGTTACCGATATCGCGCCCGGCTACGACCACATTACGTCAGCCATCGGGGCGGCGATGATTGGCTGGCACGGCGCATCCATGTTGTGCTACGTCACGCCCAAGGAACATCTAGGGTTGCCTAACCGGGAAGATGTAAAGCAGGGCATTATTGCGTATAAAATTGCTGCTCATGCCGCCGATGTGGCGCGTCACCGCCCCGGAGCGCGCGATCGCGACGACGATCTGTCCCGTGCCCGGTTCAACTTTGACTGGAATCGGCAGTTCGATCTGTCGCTGGACCCGGAAACCGCGCGCGCCTTCCACGATGAGACGCTTCCGGAAGAAGGGTTCAAAGATGCTGCATTCTGCTCGATGTGCGGTCCGAAGTTCTGCTCGATGAATCACTCGGCCAAAACGCAGGAGTTTACCGAAGCCGATGCGGCTGAGGTCCTGGCCTCCAGCGCGCCGTTGGTCAACCTTACGTAGCTGTCCTTCAACTTCTTCTGCCGGCGTTGATGGCATCGTTAAGCTAAACAGCTCGGTCTCGCTTTGTTCAGTTCCGGGCAGCCGACCAGGCACATTGTCATTTCTAATTCCGAGCGCAGGATCTCCAGAACCCGGGCAATGCCGAACTCGCCGCCCACGGCCAAGCCGTACAGATAAGGCCGTCCGATGCAGACCGCCGCTGCACCCAGCGCGATCGCCTTGAATACGTCCGTTCCACGCCGCACGCCTCCGTCCAGCAGCAGGGTCGTCCGTCCGGCAAGGCGGTCGGTGATCCTCGGCAGAACATCCAAAGTTGCCGGAACGGTATCGATGGTCCGGCCACCGTGATTCGACACAATCACGCCATCGCAGCCGCAGGCAACTGCCCTTTCGGCATCGTCCGGGTGGAGGATTCCCTTGACCAGCAGCGGCACCTTCACCCACGAGCGCAGCCATTCGAGATCCGCCCAGGTCGCGCTTGCCGACCGTAGTGCGGAATAGATGCTTCTTCCAAATGGCCGGTCTGACGAGGCCGCTACGCCACCTTCCAAACCTGCCAGGTTCACGCGTTCTACACCCGGTGGCAAGACGAATCCGGCGCGCAATTCACGGTCGCGCGGCCCATTCGATGGCACGTCCACTGTGACGCAGATTGCCTCGCATCCGGCCGCTATGGTGCGCTCCACCACCCCGCGCGTAACGCCCCGATCGCGGTGTAGATAGAGCTGAAACCACAACGGCTGCCGCGCTTGGGCCGCCATGTCTTCGATGGAGGTGGTGGCAAAGGCCGCCGCGATGAGCGTGGCCTCGCCCAGCTTCGCGCCGCGCACAGTCGCCGCTTCTCCTTCGGCATGGAATAGCTTGTGGTATCCGGTGGGCGCGAGCAGTATCGGGTGGGTATGCCGCCGTCCAAAAAGCGTCATGGATGTGTCGGTCCGGCTCACATCCACTAACACGCGGGGCTGCAATCGAGTACGCCGGAACGCCGCTCGATTCTCCGCCGCTGTGCATTCATCCCCGGCAGCGCCCGCCACGAACTCATAGGCCTGGTAGGTCAGGTGGGATTTGGCCAAAACCTCGAAATCGTCCAGCGTCTGAACGGCCGCAAGCTCATGCTGGTCCAGCATCCGCCCTATGCCAAGACCGGCTCTTCCACCCGGGCATACACATAGGGTCCTTCGGGAATTACGGCAACTTCGGCGCGGTTCGGGAGACCATCCAGAAAGGCGGCGATCGCCTCTTCCGGCCGGTTGTAGGCGCGGCCGCCAAGGCCTTTCCGCAACTCGCCGGGAAGTCCTGGGACATAGAAGAAGATCCGATACTTTTCGCCTGCCAAAGCCAATTTCTCGATCTGCCACTGGTCCACGACGACGGGCGCTTGCGCGAGCTGCCGCAACAGTTCGCCGTAGTTGTCGAATTCCCGCAGTTTTTGCGCGAATTCCGGGGCTCCGGCGCCTTCGGCGCACTCGGCCACAAGCAAAATTCGTCCACCCGGCTTCACGATGTGTTGGGCGGCGGTTACGCCCTTGATCGCCTGATAGAACGTCAAATCTAACGGATAGCCGGCAGCCGTCGTCAACACTGCATCGGCCGGTTCCGGCAGCCGTTCCAGCAGCGCTTCACTCACAAATTGCACGCCTCGCGCATGCGCGCATACCGGATCGCCTGCGAACACTCCCGCGATCTCCCGTGTTCGGGTCAGCGCCGTGTCCAGAATGAAATCATGGCGCGCCATCCGCGCGATTTCGAGCAACTCCTGGTGCAGCGGATTCTCAGCTACCGAGCCTTCGATCGCCTTCGGCTCACGCATAAACTTCGGACTGTGCAGGACCTTGATCGTTTCCTGCGCCGCCAAGCCGGGAGCAATCAACTTACGCCCTCCCGAGAAACCGAGCATCAGATGCTGCTCGATGAATCCAAGCGTGAGGTGAAGATCGGCGGCCATAAATCGCTCGTCGATATATACCGGCGTCCCGCGCCGGGTCGTGCCCAAAAAGCGATGTTCGCTTAATTGCTTGGCGTGGTGATTCACGATCGCGTAGCGCGAGGCGATCTCGGGCCCAACGATCCGGAGAATCTCTTCCTCGGTAGCGGGGCGATGAAGACCGGTCGCAATCAGAATGGTGACCCCATCCGGCGCTATCCCCGCGCCGCGCAATCGCTCCAGTAATGGCGGTAGAGTTATGGCGTTTGGCGCCGGCCTCGTGATATCGCAAACGGAGATGGCCGCCGTCTTCTTACCACGGGCCAAATCCCGCAGCGGAGCAGAATCAATTGGCGCGTCCAAGGCGTCCTGGAGCGACTTCGTCACATTCTCCAACGGCGCCGCCGATTTTGCCTCCAGCACCCGATACGCGTACCCTTCCGGCAAATCCAGCGTCAACCCGTCTTTGCCAAATGCGACTTTCAGTTCCATGGCAGGCGCCTATTTGAACTCCAGAATCTCTTTCTCTTTCGCTTTGGCCGCCTGGTCCAACTTCGCGATTTGCGCGTCGGTCAGCTTCTGGATGGTTTCGAGCGCCTGGCGCTCCTCGTCCTCGCTGATCGTTTTGTCCTTCAGCATCTTCTTAAAATGTTCGTTGGCATCGCGCCGGATATTGCGCAAACCGACGCGGCGTTCTTCGGCCACATGACTCAGCTTTTTCGCCAATTCCCGGCGTCGCTCTTGGGTCAAGGGTGGCACTGGAACGCGAATCACCTTGCCGTCGTTCGAAGGATTCAGCCCTAAATCGGCAACCCGGATCGCTTTCTCGATCATGCCGATTAAGGATGAGTCGTACGGCTGGACGGTGATCATTGCCGGCTCCGGCACATGCAGTTGGGCCACTTGGTTCAGCGGTGTCGGATTGCCGTAGTAGTCTACGCGGACGTTATCCAGCAGCCCGATAGTTGCTCGCCCGGTGCGGATGTTGCCCATTTCGTGTTGCAATTCCGCTAGAACTTTGTCCATGCGTGTTCGCGCATTCGACTCGACTTCCTTTACATTTTTAAAGCCGCTTGCGGCGGGAGCCACGTGCTGTTCTGGTTTCATAAGCCTGAATTTGTTAGCGAATCATGGTGCCGATTGTTTCGCCCATCGCCATTCGCATTATATTGCCGCTCGCTCTCAAGTTGAACACCACAATCGGCATGTTATTATCGCGGCACATGGCAACAGCCGAGGCATCCATGACCGCTAGCGCCTTTGACAGGACCTCGGTATAGCTCACTTCGGTGTACCTGATGGCGTCCGGAAACTTTTTGGGATCTTTGTCGTAGACGCCATCGACGCTGGTCGCCTTCGCGATCACCTGGGCATGAACCTCAAGGCCCCGAAGCGTCGCCGCCGTGTCGGTGGAGAAATAAGGATTGGACGTGCCGGCCGCGAAGACTACCGCCCGGCCTTTCTCCATGTGGCGGATGGCGCGACGGCGGATATAGGGCTCCGCAACCTGGTGCATCTGTATGGCCGTCATGACGCGGGTGGGTACACCTTGCCGTTCCAGGGCATCCTGGAAGGCTAACGCATTAATGACGGTGGCGAGCATGCCCATATGATCCCCCGTGACGCGGTCCATGCTTTGCGCGGCGGCCGCTACTCCACGGAAGAAATTGCCTCCGCCGACCACCAGACCTACCTGCACGCCTGCCCGAACTACTTCAGCCACTTCCGCCGCCAATGAACGGACGCGTTCCGGATCCAATCCAAACGCGTTCGCTCCGGCTAGGGCCTCGCCGCTGATTTTCAAAAGTATCCGTTGATAAGATGGCATAGCTAAAAGCATTCAGCTTAAAGCACTCAGCTTTCGGCTAGCGCTTCGAAGTCTCTACTGAGCATAAACGAGATGTATTCCAGAATTGCGGCGACTGTCACCGAATTAGCTGAATTAAGAATTGGGTTTAAGTGCGCTGGCGACGCGCTCACGCAGGTCCCCGGAGTCCATGCATGGCTTCAAGGCATCGAGAGCGGCAGCCGTGTCGCGCGGTCTACCACTGCGTATTACCTCGATGAGAAAGTCGAATGCTTCCGGCAGGCGCGATAAGCCGAGGGCGCGCAGAATGGCGGGGTTTGCGAAGTGGTTCCAAGCTTTCATCAGCACTGCGACCCCGGCCAGGGAGTGGGCCAATCCCAGCGCCAATGCCGCCTCATCGCGAATATCCGAAATCGGCGATTCCAGGAACTCTCCGGCAAACGCAATTGCCAGTTCGGGCTCCAGACGGAGCAGCGATTCCAGGGCTTGGCCGACGACTTCGGGTTCTTGGTCGCCCAATCTTGCTTTCAAACGCAACAATAACGCGCAATCGGCGCCACCCATCTGCTCCAGGGCTCGAAGAACTTCGCGGCGCACTGTCTTGTCGGGATCGAGAAACCGGTCCACGTAGAAGCGCAACAGATCCATGCGAGGGATCTCGAGACAGGCGGCTAAAGCGAGCACGCAAATACCGCGCAACGCGGCAGCCGTATCTACCGAAGCGCCCCAAACTGCTTCCATCTGGACGTAAGTCGCACCTCGCAGGTAGGGCGCAGATTCCCGATAATCAAACGCCACTAGCGCCTCCGCCAAGGCGTTCTTGGCCCAGCACTGCGGATCAACCTTGGCCGGATTGACGAACATGCGGTCAAATGCGTTAAGTAACTCGGGAATCAGCATCCTGCAGCCCAGTTCGGCGGCCTTCTTCGCCGCCCTGGCAACCACCAATCCCATATTCCCTGCGAGGCATTTTCGAAGCATCTCCGCAGCCAGGACGGCATCGGTTGACGGCCGCAGCTCACTCAAAGCTGCGAGCTGTTCCTCAATTTTGCGGCTGGGCACAAGGGCCTTTATTCCGCACTGGAGCTGGCCAACCAAGCCTTCAACTTCGGCTCCTGATGTTCGCGGAGGTCGACGCACCGATTGATACTGTCCACTGCCTGCTTCATGGCGCGGTCGGCCGCCGCCACCTTATGTTCGTTGAAGAATGCCGTCACCTGGTCGCGCGCCTCCGTTGTGCAGAAAGAACCGGTCGCGTACACCAGTCTGGAGGCGGCCAGGGGCGTGATGCGGCTTTTCACTCGATCCCAGTTTTCGCGTATGAACTGCCACGTAAGATCGCGCGATCCACGGTGCATCAGCAGCGCCGCCAGAAGATAGGTCGCATCCTGCGTGCGTACCTGGTCCGATATCACGTATGCCAAGGTTCTGTGAATCAAAGCAGGATCTCTGAAATTCGTCAGAGATTCCAGCGCGCCGGTGCGCACAATGGGATCCTGGGACGTTTTGTAGAGTTGAACCAATTGATCGTACAGCGTCGCGTCGCCATGTGTGCTGGCGACAGTACGCGCGGCGGTGGCCAGCGTCGGTTCCACGGAAGCTTGGTTCTTCAACCAGCGCTCGGTGATGTCGCGCGATTCCGCAATTACGGCCGGGTCCTCACCGATATCACCCAATACACTGAACAGATCTCCGCGAAGCTCGATGCGATTCGGCGTGTCGTCGGACCGGACCAAGTGTATCTTCTCGTACGGTGGCTTGAACTCACGATCGACCCAACCGGCCAGCCGCTTGCGGTCGTCATCGGTAGCGATCCGGTCATTGACTGTGACCACCGCTCCCGTCGCCTCCGAAATGACGCCCGCATTGGGATCGTCGCGCAAATCCGAGACCAGGTTTAGATAATCGCCAACATTACCCCGGCCTGACACAGTCAGCGCCCATTGATCGCTCGTAAACGCAATGCGTTCGGGAGGAGTCAGATCGCGGTCCGCCTTTTTCGCGATGCTGGTCCGGACTTCGGGCGGATAGTTGGTCCGGTAATAACCCATGGCTCCCGCATCGGCAAAGAAAATCGGTCCGGATGGTACGGGCAGCGTCTGTTGGGGAGAAGTGACGAGTTCGCAATCGTTCCCGTACTCCTTCTTGAAACAAACGGGGATCGTCCAAGTCTGGTTCGTATCGCTATTCATTGACGAACTCAGGTAGAAGCGCTGCTCGCGTACAGCCACGCTGTCCTTACCGGGTGCCGAGAACGTCAGCAAGGGCACTCCGGGTTGCGCGACAAAGCTGCTCATGATTTTGTCGACCGGCTTGCCACTGGTCTTGGTCTGGGCGTTCCAGAAATCTTCCGCCGTGGCATTAGCATACAAATGGGCCTCCAGGTAATTGTGCACCCCGCGCCGAAACGTCTCCTCGCCCAGATAGTTTTCCACCATAGCCAAGATGCCGCCGGCTTTCCCGTATGAAATAGGATCGAACTGTTCGTTGATCTGTGCCGGCGTTTCCACTTGCGAGCGAATGGGCCTGGTTACCTTCTGCGCGTCGTAGTTCATCGTGGCGCTCAACTCCCTGGCATCCTGCTGCGGGACATTCCACTCGGGATGCCAGACCGCAACCGGCTTGGTCTCCATCCAGGTAGCGAAGCCTTCATTCAGCCAAAGGTTGTTCCACCACTGCATGGTGACCAGATCGCCGAACCATTGATGAGCCATCTCATGCGCCACCACCTCGGCCACATTCTCCTTGGCGCGAATCGACGCTGTCTTTTCGTCGATCAGCAAGTCGGTTTCGCGGTAGGTAATGCAACCGAAATTCTCCATCGCGCCCGCCTCAAAATCCGGAATCGCAACCAAGTCGAGTTTGGGGAGCGGGTATCTAATTCCGAAATAATTGTCGTAGTAGCGCAGTACGAACTCCGCAGCCGATACGGCAAACTTACCCAGGTCCTGCTTGCCGGGCGTGGCGCAGGCGCGAATCGGGATTCCTTCGCTTTGGCCCGAGACACATTGGAAGTCACCGACCAGGAACGCAACCAAATAGGTGCTCATTTTCGGAGTCGTCGCGAATTTGATAGTGTGCTTGGTTGCCACCGGCCCGGGTCTGTCATAGATGATGTTAGTGTTCGAAATCGCCGTGTCGCCGATATCGACGACCAGCGTTACGGAAAAGATCGCTTTATAGGAAGGTTCGTCGAAGCACGGGAAGGCGCGCCGGGCGTCGGTCGGCTCAAACTGCGTCACGGCATAGTTTCGCGTAGGCGTCTTGCTCAGATAAAATCCGCGCAATTCGTTGTTCAAAATGCCGGTGTAACGAATATGGATGGTCGCTCTTCCCGCTGGAATCGTATTGGCTACTTCGAAAACCGCCTGCTCCTTATCGGGGTCCACCGAAACGGTTGCGCCTTGAGTATCCGCGCCACTCCTGATGGTTACGTCCTTAAACGTGATTTCGGCCGCGTTCAAGGTGATCTGTTTGGCGGGCTGAGCGAGCGTGACTTCAATAGTCTCTTCGCCGGTAAAGGTTGCGGTCTTCAAATCGGGGGTTAGCGACAGACTGTAATGTTCGGGATGAACATTCCCGGGCAACCTTTGTGCAACCAGGGGCAAGCAGACCGCCAGCGCCAGGGGAATGTACCGGAATAAGGGCGAAACCTGAGTTCTTGCGTGTGGCATGGTGTCTACGGCCATGGTAGAACGCTCGCGGCATTCAGGACGCTTGAGAGATTTACGGTGGGTCCCACACCTACTTACGAGGACAGATGAATTTTCTTTACCTGGATCCAGGGCTTCTCAGCAATATTGGGCATAGCGCGTTCTCCTGCCGGCATATTACCGGGGAGATGAAAAGGCGAGGTATCAACACCTACGTCCTGGCACACAAAGATATACAGGCCGATGTGCGGAAAGAACTGAACGCCGAGTCTTTTTTTACATGTTATACCTGGTCCACCTATAGTCCGCTCCCGGGCGGAATCGTGGATCCGTTTTGCGGGTGGTTGAACGATTTCGAGATCGGGTGGTCGAACATGCGAGGCGACCTGGAGAAGATTCGCGGAGTGACGGCTGAGGACGTAGTCTATGTGAACTCCGTCCGGGCTCCCCAGGTGATGGCTGTTTGGAGCTGGTTCACCCAAACGCCGTTAAATCGCCGCCCCAGAGTTTTCTTGGAGTTTGGCAACTCCCTAAATGTGAGCTTGAGCGGGAAGGGAGTGACGTGGATTCCCGATCCCATGAACGACAGCATGCCCACCTTACTCCGCTACATAGGCCTCAAGATGCGGAAGGAAGATCAGGCCCGTTTCAAGCTGGCAACGTTTGCGACTAAATCCTCAAACGCATATTCGAAGTTGATGGAGTATCCGGTGGTCACGCTTCCTTTGCCGCACCGGGCCATTACGGACTGCCATAGCCGGGTAGGAAAACGCATCAAGACGGTTGCCGTTATCGGCCAGCAAGGTTGGAATAAAGGATATCAACATGTTCCACAGTTCGCGACGCAGCTCCTGGCCCAGCGTAATGACGTCCGCCTCCTGATTCACAACAATATCCCCAATAATATGGCGAGGGATCACGGGCTGATCCGCGCCCTTGCGGCAGCGGACACCCGAATAACCGTCAACGAGCAGTTCGCCGACGCCGAATTATGGTCGTATCTCCTAAACGAATCGGACTTGCTTGTGTGCCCTTATCACGCCAAAACATATTCAACCAGTTATTCGGCCGTGGCGTCCGAAGCAATGGCTAATGCGATCCCGCTGATCGCCCCGGCCGATTCGACACTATCCGACGTGTTGGAGGAGTTCAATACGCCTGGAGCCACGTTCTCCGAATTTACATCGCAATCGGTGCTGGAGGCGATATTGAAGGTACTGGACGATTTCGACAACGCAGCCGAAAGGGCCACCCTTGCGGCCCGCCAGTGGGAAGCGACAAAGGGCGCGGGCAACCTGGTTGACGTGTTCCTGGGTGGGCAAGGTCCCCGCCGAGAATCGCCGGAAAACCCGAATTTAGAAGTGGCTTTGGAAGGTGTTTCGCAGCTCACCCATTGAGTTGACGGTTGCGATCCCATAGAGTTGTAGCAGTTCCTGAGGCGATCTTAACCCTTGGGCTCCAGTGTCTTAGCTTCCTGCCAAAGCTCTTCCATGCGATCGAGCGAGGCAGGTTCGCCTGTGGTTCCGCGCTCGACGTGAGCAAAGCGGCGGCGGAAGCGGGCGTTCGCTTTGCGCAGAGCTTGTTCGGGATCGACCTTCAGAAATCGGGCCACATTGACGACGCAGAAGAGGATGTCGCCGAGTTCATGCTCAATATGCTCTGGAGACGCTTGCCCTTGGGCTTCGGCGAGTTCGCCAGCCTCTTCCTGGAGCTTTTGAAGCGCGCCATCGACATTGGGCCAATCGAACCCGATACTAACTGCTCTCTTGCCAATCTTGTCTGCTTCAACCAAAGCGGGCAGGTTGCGGGGGATCGCGTCCAGAATCGAAGCATGTTCGGGCTCGCCCTTGGCTTGTTTTTCCTGGCGCTTGATCTCATCCCATCTGCGTTTGACGTCTTCCGCCGTTTCAGCCGAGGCGTCGCCGAAGATGTGAGGATGGCGGCGAACTAATTTCTGGTTGATGGTATCGAGAGCGTCGCCGATGTTGAAAAGATCGTCCTCGGCGGCCATCTCGGCGAGAAAAACGGGCTGCAGCAGGAGATCACCCAGTTCTTCCGTTAAATCCCGCCAATTTCGTTTATCAATGGCGTCGAGAACTTCATATGTTTCTTCCAAAAGATAACCTTTAATGGTGTCCAATGTTTGCTTGCGATCCCATGGACACCCGCCCGGTGCGCGCAGACGCGCCATAATGCGGACCAATTCGGCGAATTTTGCACCAAACTCCTCAAAATTTTTTTTGGCTGCGTTCATTCATAGCCTTTTCAATAACTTACGAAGATTTTATCAAACGAATGTTGGGTATGCCACGCTACGAGGGTTGCGTACCGGCAAAATGGTATCAAAACTGGGACCAAAGCTTTGTAAAGTTTACCTACGAGCAATTCCCGGCTATAGATAAGCCTAAGATCTAGTACGAATTTTGGGGGTATTGTTGGTAATCTCCCCAGTTACGGACCTTGTAATTTTTTCGTTACTCTTGTTCTGACCTGCGGGGCAATAAGGAAAAAGGAGTAGATAACGTTGGAACAATGGCTTGTGAAGGTGGTTTATGAGAACTCAGGATCAGCGGAACCGGAGTTCGAGGAGTGCTGGTGTGCAACCAGGAATGAGGCGCTCGAGATGGCGCAGGCGTTATCGACTGACTATCCGAGTGCCAAGATCGACCTGATTGGGGCCGGCAAGCCGGACCATTGGGTTGTGAACGTATGGTACGCGGAAGAGCACGAGTCGTGCGCGTTCTTAACGCAGGCGGAGGCGAGGGAGTTTGCCCAGTCTCTTGCGGCCGATTATTCAGAGGCGAATTCTGAAGTGCCGGCGAAGGAAATTGCTATTAACGGCCCGCGCGGCCGAGTCGAGTACATCGTTCAGCGTGACATGGCAATCGCGGTCTAACAAACCCGCTTAAGCCGACTGATTTTCAACGGCGAACTGCTTTAGTGCGCCACCTATGCTCATGAACTCGGAAAGCGAACCCGCTTTCCGGAAGTAGTGGCAAGGTTCGAACGACCTCGCGATTCGCCGTCCATACAGTTCATCGTAACCAGACAGGATAGCTACCGGCGTGTCTCGCAATCGTGGGCTGGAGCGAATGCGAGCGAGAATATCGGTTCCCTCCCACTTCGGCAAATGAAGGTCCATCACGATAAGATCGGGGCAATCCAATTCGCATCCCGAATCTACGCGATTGATGAATTTGAACATCTGTTCACCATCGCGGCACTCCACGAGTTCGAACTGGTCGCGCAAATGCTCCTGAAGCGATTCCTTGAGGAGATAAAGGTCGACCCAGCTATCTTCGGCAACCAATATTCGCATCGGTTTCGCCATAGCCGTACTCACTTTTGGAGGACGCCACTCCCACCGAAAAAGTTACGTGTTTGTCCTCGTAACTTCCGAACTAGAATTTCTGGCGGTTTTAAATATGCAATAAACACTTTGGGATCTATTACCAGAGGACTTTCGCAGCAACTTGGATGATGCGTGGGGGATCGGCGGCGACCCGCCCGAAGTTGGACGCAGAGGTGTAGGCGATGGCGGAAGGCGTGGAAATGGACGTGGCAAGGCTGGAGCCGGCAAACGCAAACTGCGCGTGATTGAAAGCGTTGAAGAACTCGCCGCGCAACTGGAGATGAAGGCGCTCGCTAAATGAGAAGTTTTTGAGTACGCCGAGGTCGACGTTCGCGATACCGGGTCCATGTAGGGCGTTACGGGCAAGGGTGCCGAATTCGCCAAAGGGTGCCGCAGTAAAGTTCGTCTCCGCGAGGTAATGACCGTTGGAGGCGCGAATGTCGTCATATACCGGCGGCCCAATGAGATCGGGATAGGATGCCGAGGCTGCGCCAGTGAACGATGGGTCAACGCCCATTGTGATGGAGTACGGCGGTCCGGCCTCAACGGTGACAATGCCGGTGAGCTCCCATCCAGCCGAAATTTGGCGCAACAACGGATGGCTGGCCCAAGCAGCGGGGATGGGGATGTCATAAACCCAACTTCCGACGAAGCGATTCGGGTGATCGTAATCGGAGTAGCTCTTGCTGAGGCGAAGGTTCGCCGTATCGACGGGAATTTGCTGCTCAGCGGACGCCCAATCAAGGGCTTTCGACCAGGTATAGACAGCGGAATATTGCAACCGCGAGCCGAAGCGGCCGATTGCCTTTAGATTCAGGCCCTGGTACCAGGAAGGGGCGATGTTCTCCACGTATTCATAGTCCAGGGGGATGTTGGGAAACTTCGGTCGGGCTAGCGCGAGTGTCGAATTGAGAGCCGGGTTTAGCTCTAGGACGGCAAGCTGCTGTGCATTGGGAAGATCGGGCTGGTTGATCGCCACCGATATAGGATTGTCGACACCGCGATTGCCGAGGTATTCCGCGGCAAGGAGAATATCATTGCCGGCCTGGTGTTGGATATCGAAGCTCCACTGATACATGTGCGGATCGCGATTGCCGGGGGCATCGCCTTCAGAGCCAGCGCCCGCAGGGCCAGTCGCGGGGAAAAACTGTGAGTCTCGCAGCGGCGATCCAAGGGGAACGGCGGGCGGAAGATTGGTAGTGACGGCGGCGTAACTAAAGGGTGGGGAAAGCAGCTCAAACGCGATGGAATTAGCATCCTGGGCCATGTAGTAGATGCCTGCGCCGCCGCGGATGGCGGTGCGATTGCCGCCAAAGGGCCGCCAGGCGAAGCCCACGCGGGGCTGAAAGTCGTGCCAGTCGGGGTCGACAATGGAACCGCGAATCAGGGGCGGCCCCGAACTCTGAATGAGACCCTCGCCGGGAATGTAATAGTTGGGGCTATTGCCCAGGATGAAACGGCCCCCCAGCGCCCGGCTGGCGGCGCTGGTATCGAGTGTTCCGATGCGATTCAGGCTGGTGTTGCTATCGTGCCAGCGCTGAAAGTACTCCCATCGAAGCCCCAGATTGAGCGTGAGGCGCGGAGACGCCTTCCAATTGTCCTGAATGTAGCCGCCGTAGATGTTGCGCTCGACGGTATTGGCTTTGCCGGTCCCTTGAAAAGTCTCGCCAAGGAAAGGGACTCCCAAAAGAAAATCGGCGAATCCGACGCCACTGAAGCCAAGGGAGACGGGCAGGCCGTCTTCGTAGGCAAAAACTGCGTTCAGGTTGACTATATTTGAGAATCGAGCACGCATGCCTTCGAAGCCGGCCTTCACCTCATGCGCGCCGCGCACCCACGTGACGTTGTCATTGATGTCGTAAGATACTTCCAAACCGAAATTGCGATCCGAGGCGGCGCCGTTGCCGAAGCTTGAATAACCGGGAAGGATCAGGGTGGGATAGAGCGAAGGCAGACTGGTGGGCGTGTTTTGAAACGTGAATGCACCGCTGGCGTTTTGCTTTTGCTCCAAGGTTTCCCGTAGGCGCGTATAGCCGGCGCGAAACTCATTCAGCAGACCGGGGGAGAAGATGTGAGTTTCGTTTAATTGCACGCCATAACCGCGGGTGGGCGTGTTCATCACGGATATGGGAATCGGGGATTCTGTCGAAGTTGCGACGGCGGACTCTATTTCAAAACTTCCGAAGAGACTGTCGCGATCGCCGGCGTGATGATCGATACGGCCCAGATATTGGTCTCTATCGTTGACACCGCCCTCTTCCCCCACGAAGTTGAAGCCTAAACCGTCGGCTTGGCAGGCCAAGCAATTGGCGGGGAGGAAGCCCACCTGAGAAAAGGCGTGGGCAAAGGTTGAATCGCGCGAGACCGGAATCAGGTTACCAGGAAAGGGCTTGCCTGTTGCCGGATCGTTCACCGCGCCGAAGTTGTTGAGAGCGCTGCCAGAAAGAGGGTTCACTCCGGAGAAGTTCCCCGCGAGCATTTGAGCGGTGGGATAGGTTTCGGTGACCTGGGACGTAGTGTGATCGCGCGTCGACTCAATGCCGGCGAAGAAGAACGTGCGATTCTTCCGGATGGGGCCGCCGAACGATCCGCCGAACTGGTTGTAGCGAAGCTGGTCGCTCATGGGCGTAAAGCCCGGAGCGACAATATCGCGTTCAAAAAAAGGATGAACGTCGAGAACGTTGTTGCGGAAGAAATTATAGAGGGTGCCATGGAACTCGCCGGTACCGGCCCGGGTCACGACGTCCACCGAAGAACTGGACGTTTCGGACGCGGGCGACATCGCCACTATGGCGCGAAACTCCTGGACGGAATCGACATTGGGAGTGATGCTGGCGGAAGGCAGATTCTCCGTATTGATATTGATGCCGTTGATCCGGAACACGGTATAACCGGCGCGACCTCCAGCGACTGTGGGCCGTTCCAACGAGGTGAAGCGGGCGGCAGGACTGACCTGTGTCTCGGTTCCAGCGGTTAGTTGGAGGAGGCTATACACGTCACGGCCGTTTAAGGGGAGTTGGGTAATCTGCCGGGAATCGACGAGCTGGCCGATCTCAGAGGTTTCGGATTTGACCAGCGGAGTGGAGGACGTCACTTCCACGGTTGAGTTCAGTTGAGCGACCGAAAGTTTGGCGTCCTGGCGGATGGTGCTGGCAACGTGGATTCCGACGTTATCCACGCGAAGCGGTTGGAAACGATCGGCGGCGAAGGAGATGGTGTAGACACCGACGGGTAAATTGGAGAACAAGAAATTGCCGGAATCGTCAGTAATCTGCGAGTGGACGATTCCGGTATCGCGGTTCGTAGCCGTGACGCGGGCATCCGCGATGGCGCCGCCTGCGGAATCCCGCACCGTGCCTACCAGCGCGCCGTTCACTTGTGCCAGAAGCAAAGCGGAGGCAAGAAGGGCGACCGCTAGCAAGCGCACCAGCGGCCGCTTGAGCAACGATCCAGGAATCATGCGACGCCCATGCCAGATACGTCAGGGGCCGATTGAAGGTGCTGAGCGCGAGGGGCAGGGACAGTAAAGCAGAAAGTGGAACCTTTTCCGAGTTCCGATTCAACCCAAATGCGCCCGCCGTAGCGTTGCACGATCTTCTGGCAGAGCGCCAGGCCGATACCGGTGCCGGGGTACTTCTCAGTGCTGTGGAGCCGTTTGAACGGCTCGAAGATCCTGTCTTTGTGAAGCGGATCGATTCCAATGCCGTTGTCGGCCACGCGAACGGTCCAATTCGGGGCTGAATGTTCGGCATCGACACGAATGAACGGGGGTTGCTCGCTGCGATATTTAAGGGCGTTGCCGATTAGGTTCTGAAGGAGTTGCTGCAAGTGGACTTCGTTCATGTGCAGAACGGGCAGCTCACCGTAATCGATGCGAGCATCGGCTGCCGCAATGGTGGCGTCCAAACTTGAAATCACGGTTTCGAGCACCTGGCGCAAGTCGGTCTCGAAGATCTCTTTCGCGGTTGCTTCCCAGACTTGCGTATAGCTGAGCAGATCGCGCACCAGAGCGCTCATTCGGGCGGCGCCATCGACGATGTGATGCACAATTTGAATCGCGTCGGGATCCAACTGCTTGGAATACCTGCGTTCGAGGAGCTGTGTATAGATGGCGATATTGCGCAAGGGTTCCTGGAGGTCATGCGAGGCTGCATAGGCAAACTGTTGCAGTTCCTGATTATTTTGTTCAAGCTGCTGGCGGGCGCGCTCAGTAGAGCGCTCGGCTTCGCGGCGCTCGGTGATATCGCGGAAGACAAGAACGACGCCTGTAAGGCCGCCTTCCTTTGCGCGGATGGGCGCGGCGCTGTCGTCGATGGGAACGATATGGCCATCTCGGGAAAGGAGAACGGTATGGTTGGCGAGCCCGCAGATTGCTCCGGTCGATAAGACCCTAGCGACCGGATCCTCAGCGATGGCCTGGGTCTGTTCATTCCGGATGACAAAGACCTCGCCGAGCGGACGTCCGTAGGCCTCTTTCTGGGTCCAGCCTGTGAGAGCTTCCGCCGCTCCGTTTAGAAACAGCAAATTGCCTTCATGGTCGGTGGCGATGACCGCATCCCCAATGCTGGAGAGAGTCGTTTCCAGCCAATTGCGGGCATTTTCGAGTTCGGCGGTTCGCTCCTTGACTCGCTTTTCCAACTCCTCATTTACGGATCGAAGAACGGCCTCGGCGCGCCGCCTGGCGGACGCAACTTGACTGACGAGAAACGCGATGGCGCATAGGACTAACAGCGCCGCCGGATCGAGCCGCGGAGGCAGAAACATCTTGCCCTTGGTAGCGATCCCGGTCAATACGGGTATGGTTGCGAAGGTCACCAGAATGCCGGCGATGGCGCCGCCCCACCACCCCGCCGCGGCGACGGCCAGCACGAAAGACGCGCTGATGATTGGGCCGAAATTGGGTCCGCTAGTACGGAGTACGAGGGTGATGACTGCAGGAAAAATCAGGAATGAAAGACAGATCGCATAGCGAAAAAGGGTTCGCTTCACGCCGCGCATCGAAGCAAGTTTCGGGAACTCCGCTGGTCTAAAAGCCATAGCGCGGCCTGAGAGCCGACGTACGTAACTGATATTCTACACCGATAGCTGGCCATCCCCAAGGCGAGTTGGGCTAACTCTTACGTAGATGGCGAATCAAACTAATCATTTCTAAGGAACGGGAAGATCCTAGGCATCCGATTAGGGTTGGAGTGGCGTGTCTGGTGGCGCTCATTAAGGAATCGGCCGGCCGAAGATGGTTCTCCTGCCGTTCGGATAGAGCGCTTTTTCGAGCACCTCTTCCCGATTCCCATTGATCCATGCATCCTGAATCTGTTGTTCAGATAGGCCGGCTATGCGGCCGGCGAGTATGAAGCCGGGCAACGCATGCTTTAGATCGTGCCAACGCGCCATCTCGATAACCGAATCGAGAGCGCGCTCGCGCAGCAGATCGAGCGTGGCTTGATCATGTTTGTCGGTTAGATTTACAAGAGCTTCACTCGCGTCGCGGCGATCCGTCCACACGACGGAGTTCATCAGTTCGATAAGCCAAGTCGGTTCGATGCGAATGTGTTCTTCGGGGTGCAGGCGGCCGCCGACCAGAATGGCCCGAAGGGACTGCATGGCGGTGTCGCGCACATTATCTTCAGCGTCGAGCAGCGCATACTGTAAGTCGTCGAGAATGTCTGAAGTGGTGTGCGCGCCGCGCGGGGCATATTGGAGCAGATAGGCGGCCATCGTGCGCTGTTCGCCGTCTGCGGAGTGATGAATCACATCTTCGATTACCGGGAGACCATCGGAGGCATAGGCAAGGAAGTAGCGCTGGTGGTCGCGGCAGTCCGGATCGGCCATCAGCGAATAGCCGTTGGTGAGATCCTCGTCTACCTTGCCGCGTCGTAGGCTGGCGGAGACGGCATCGAGAAATTCATGGTACTGGCCCACGACAGCTTCGGGAAAAGCCACAGAGCCAGTCGGCGGCGGGTGGAAAACGAAATGGCGGTTGCCGGGCTCCTCGATGCCGACATAGACGGTCATCTTGCGGTCGTCGCAACAAGAGGCCTCGAGGCGTGAAGCGACAACGCCAGGAATCTTGTCGAGCCGATCTTCTATATCGCCACGCGAAGGCGGCATCAGATCGCCGTCAGTGAATCCTAAGGTGGATTTGATTTTCTTCAGGGGCACCTTGCGGGCGCCATAGATTTCAATGACGCCCACACGAGGCGTAAGGTCATCGGCGCTGGCGACAAGGGCCAAGGCCAGAACTGCAAGCAAAAAACGTCTCAAAAAAATACTTCCCAACGGGCACGCACGGCCATTCGACCGGCAGCGCTTTTACTACTCTACCTTGAGAGTGCTTACGCCTGCTTTTCAGCCAGATCGCCGATGACGGGCAGTTTCACGCGCTGGTTGCCGTAGGTCTTCACAATCATATAGATGAAGAGAGCCAGCACGGCGAGCCCGAACAGCGGAAAGAGCCCGAAGCCAATCCCATGAGTGATTACGGCGAAAAATGTGCCGAAAATGGCGACTACAAACCAGAGGACAACGATGGCGATGTTGAGGAATAAGCCTTGAAACGCGTTGAAGCGGATGTTGCGGTTCTGGTTATATGGAGAAGCGACCAGAAAAACGATGGAACAAATGAGGCCGATGCCGAACGGGATGTAGCAGAGGCAACCAGCTACATTATCCGACATGCCTGCCGATTGAATACCGGGAGGCGGCGGGGGTGGCGGGGCATAACCCGGCGTCGGACCGGCTGTCGCCGGCGTAACGGTCGCCCCACAGCTGGGGCAAAAACGACCGGGAGCTTCCGCTCCGCAATTGGGACAAAATGCCATAAAGGCCTCCTTGGCGCTCGCAGGCGAACCCGCGATATTGAACTAACCTAAAGATTCTATTGCAAGCTCAACCAAATGTCACGCTCCGGAACGAGGATTTGTCATCCGCGAGCACTAGAGCTATCAGTACTCGGCAACAGGCTAGATTGCCGCAAACTGAATAATGACCTTAATGTCGTCCGGTTGGCGCGCGATAGCCTGCGCCCAGTTTTTGAGCGGCTCGCGGCGCGTAATGAGTTTGCCTAGCCAGTTCTTATCGGCCTTTTTCAGGGCTTCGGCGCCGGCTTCAAAATGCCCGCGATTGGCATTGACGGAGCCAAACATCACATTATTATCGAGAACCATGCTGCGGTTGATGGCGCCGACATCGACCGGGATCTGGCGACCGGCGGGTGAGACGCCAGCCAAGCAGAGCACGCCGTCCTTGGCGAGGTTGTTGAGCGCTGCGACGATGATTTGAGCGACGCCAGCGCATTCGATGACGATATCAGGCTGGAAACCGATCTTGTCGATGGGCCCGGCGTGATAGGTTGCGCCTAGTTCTCTGACCAAGTCCGGCTTGGCGCCTTTTTCCACAATGTCGAGGACGTGCACATCCAGTCCACGCTGCTTACCGAGCAACGCGGCGAGGAGTCCTATGGGTCCGGCGCCCGTGACCAGGACGGTTTGAGGATGCCATAGGGCGCGCCCACCGATTCGCTCTACATGGTCCCAGGCCTTCGCGACAACGGTTGTCGGTTCAAGCAGGACAGCCAACTCGCCAAGGCGGGGGTCCATATGGACCAGAAACTCAGGCTCAATGCGGAAGCGTTCCGAGCAGTAACCATTTCTCTGTTTGATGCCGCGCTCCGTGTAAAGGCCGTTACGGCACATGTCCCATTCGCCCACGGCACAAGCTACACAAGGAACCGGATCAGGACGGCGAACGATTCCGACCACGAGATCGCCTTTGTGAAATCCGCTTTCGGGCGGAGCGTCCTCAACGTAGCCGAGCGATTCATGGCCGATGATGAGACGCTTACTGCCATCTGGCGGCCAGCCATATTCACCTGAGATGATTTCGTGATCGGTGCCGCAGACGCCGACAGCGACGGTTTTCACCAGAACGCTGCCGTCGCTGAGCGGGGGTTCGGGGACATCCTCTATCTGCGCCGAGTTGGCTGTGCCGGGAATGACGGTGAGGGCTTTCATCTCTTCCTCCAGAGTAACCTCCATAGAAATGCGAAGACCCTAGAGTCATTTGAGTAGAGCAGGTGCTGTGATAGCATCGAGCCATGAGAGCGAGGTCTATCTCGGGAGCTTGGACTTGCTCAGATTCCTGATCAGTCCCATCCAGAGTTTTCAGGATTTCCTCGTCTTCGCTAATCGCGCCTTTATCAATATTTTCCGCAGGCCTCACTATTACGACGATGTATTCCTGCAAATGGACATCATCGGAATAGGAAGCCTGCAGATTGTGGTGCTGATTGGCGCCTTTACCGGTGCGATCATCGCCCTACAGATGTCGCGGGCGTTGAGCACGTATGGGGCCGCGAGTCAGGTGGGAACGATTGTCTCGCTCACCGTGGTTCGGGAGCTTGGCCCGGTACTGACGGCAGTTATGGTGGCCGGTCGCAATGCTTCGGGGATGGCCAGCGAGCTCGGTTCGATGCAGGTTACCGAGCAGATTGACGCGATGCGCGCGCTGGGAACGGATCCGATGCAGAAGCTGGTGACACCGCGTTTGACCGCGACGGCTATCATGCTGCCGCTGCTGACCGTGATCGCCGATGCTGTCGGGTTATTCGGAGCGTATTTAGTCGCAGTTCCCTACTTACAGATCATTACGGCGCGCGAATACTGGAGTTCGGCCTGGCATGCCCTGGTTTTGAACGACCTGGCGCAAGGATTGATCAAGCCGTTGCTGTTCGGGATAATCATTTCGCTGGTCGGATGTTTCTACGGAATGAGGACAACCGGCGGAACACAAGGCGTAGGGCGCGCAACCACGCAGGCGGTGGTTATCGCTAACATCTGGATCTTCTTTGCGACGCTGTTGATTGACCAGATTTTCGTGAACATGACATAGACAGATGCCCGACGCCAACAAGCCAGAGCTTACTAAGCCGGTCCTCGACTTTAGGAACGTCACCCTGCGTTTCGAGGATACGTGGGCGCTCCGTAACATCAATCTAATCTTGCGGCCCGGTGAGACGCGCATCATTCTGGGGCAAGCGGGCGCGGGCAAGACGACGCTAATCAAATCGGTGATTGGACTGGTGCCGGTGCAACAGGGAACCATCCGACTGTTCGATTCCGAAGTGACTGCTATGAAGGAGCATGAGCTATTTGCCCTCCGCAGCCGGGCGGGCATCTTGTTGCAGGAGGGTGGGCTGTTCGACTCGCTGAACATCGGCGACAACGTCATCTTTCCGCTACAAAACCAGCAGGCGAGCAAGGACATGCCCCCGGAAGAGATGGATCGGCGCGTGCGGGACGTTCTGCGGTTTGTAGAGCTCGAACAAACTATCGAGAAGTTCCCGAGCGAACTCTCCGGAGGCATGCGCCGGCGCGTCGGCATCGCCCGCGCCATTGTGACCGAGCCTCCGCTGGTCCTTTACGATTCACCGACGGCCGGGCTCGATCCAATCACGGCCAACACCATCATGGCGCTAATTGCGAAGGAGCGGGATACGCGTAATACAGCCTCGCTGATCGTCACTCATCGCCTCCAGGATGGCGAATTAATGGCCAATTTCCGCTACGACCCGCAGCAGGAAGAGCTAACTCCTGTCAGCCCGGAAGAACAGGCGGACCCAAACCGCGCGCGCACTAAGTTTATTGTGATGAAAGAGGGTGAAATCGTCTTTTTTGGCACGCGGCAAGAGATTGAGGAATCAACCGATGAGTATGTCAAGCGCTTCGCCAGACACGATGGATAGGTATGGCCAGTAAAGAAAAAGTCAGCATGGCGCAATTGAAGGTAGGGATTCTGGGGATCGTCGCGTTGTTTTTCGTCTTTCTCCTGGTCTTCCTGCTGACCGGCAACACGAACTATTTCGCGAAGCAGATGCCGTTGCACACCTATACGGCGGACGCAAGCGCGTTGACGACCGGCGCTCCCGTACGGATCAACGGCATCCTGGCCGGCAAAGTTGGGTCGATTGCGTTGTCGGGGTCCAATGATCCAAACAAAATAGTGAAAATCGATTTCGATGTAGACGAGGGCAAGTTGAAGGATATACCTGTGGATTCCGTTATTTCCATTGCCTCGGACAACCTGCTGGGCAGTTCGATGTATCTCAATATTAAAAAGGGCAGGAGTCAGGAAACGGCAAAACCCGGAGCTACGTTGCAATCGACGCCGCCCCTTGAAATCAACGGGTTTATTGCGCGGGGCAATAACGTTCTCGACTCGGTGCAAGCCATTCTCGCAAAGATTCAGGACATCGTTGGCGAAGTCGAAGTTGGTCATGGCACGATCGGCAAGTTGCTGGTGGACGAGACGCTTTATAAAAGCCTGGAGGACACGGTTACGCAGGTCCAGTTACTGGCGACGACGCTGAACTCCCGCAAGGGCACTATCGGAATGCTGGTGAATGATGACCAACTCTATAGCGAAATGAAGACGCTGGTCAGCCGCGTCGATACTCTGACGCAGGGGCTGCAACAGGGCCAGGGGACGGCGGGCATGCTCCTGAAGGACCCGAAGATGTACAACGATCTCGACATAAGCATCAAGCAGCTCAACACGATATTGACCAACCTGAATTCGGGGAAGGGCACGGCGGGACTGTTGTTGAAAGATCCGAAAATCGCCAACCAGATTTCCGGCACCCTGGACAAGATCGATTTGACAATGGACAAGATCAACTCCGGTAGAGGCACAATTGGACAACTGCTGACGAATCCGCAGCTCTATGACGAGGCTACGGGGACCACGCATGAATTGCATGATTTACTGAAGGACTTCCGCGCGAATCCGAAGAAATTCCTGCGGATACAACTTCACGTCTTTTAACCTTGAGCGGTTACTACCTGACAATCAATGCCGACGATTTTGGATTCGCGCGCGACGTGAATGCCGGAATCGTCGAAGCGCATCGGGAGGGTGTGCTGACTTCAACAACGCTGATGGCGAATGGCGATGCGTTTGAAGATGCTGTGAACCTAGCCGGCGACACGCCTACGCTCGATATGGGATGCCATCTGGTGCTGGTGCAGGGTTGCTCCACGTTAACGGGTCGTCCGTTACCGGCGAAGATCTTACAGCTCGTGCCGATGTTGATGACGGGAAAGCTGGACGCGTATGCCGAATTCGCCGCTCAGATCGAAAAGATCGTCGCCGCGGGTATCCGGCCCAGCCATCTCGACACGCACAAACACACCCATCTGTTGCCCAAAGTGTTTCGCGCGGTGGTGCGATTGGCCCAGGAGTACTCGATCCCCTATGTGCGCCTGCCCGTCGATACAACGCTGCCGTTCACGGGGACGATTCGCCGCTATTACGACCGGATGCTCGCTCCGGAAGTACTGACGACGGATCATTTCATCGGCTTTCGCCTGACCGGCTCGTTAACCGAAGCGACGTTGGCAGAGGCGTTGTCGCGGCTACCAGAGGGCAGGACAGAATTCATGTGTCACCCGGGGCATCTCGGAGATGATTTAGCGCGAGCCCGGACCCGGTTGAAGGAGTCGCGTGTGAAGGAGTTGGAAGCGTTGATTTCGCCACGCGTACGCGAGATCATCGCGGCGCGGGAGATTCGCCTGGGTCCGTTTTCTAGGGAAGAGATCCGTAAATGATTTTGCCGTCGAGAATGGTTGCGAGCACTCGCGTGTCGCAGATGCGCGTGGGATCGATAGTGAAGATGTCGTCGGAAAGAACAACCAGGTCGGCCAGTTTCCCGGGCTCAATTGAGCCTTTGATACCGTCCTCGAAGCTCGCATATGCGGCGCCCATCGTGTAAGCCCTCACCGCCTCTTCGACAGTGATTTTTTGCTCGGGGACCCATCCATTCGGGTGTTTGCCATCGAGTGTACGTCGAGTAACCGCCCCATAAATGCCCTGGATCGGAACCATGGGCGCGACCGGCCAATCGGAGCCAAAGGCCAGGATTGCGCCAGTGTCGAGGAGGCTGCGATAGGCGTAGCTGGTCTTGGCGCGCTCCGGGCCGATGCGTTTTTCGGCCCAGCGGCCATCGTCCATCAGGTGATAGGGCTGCATGGAGGCGATGATGTGCAGTTGGCCGAAGCGCGGGATGTCAGCGGCGATCAGATGCTGGGCATGCTCGATACGGAATCGGCGGTCGCGTGGTCCATTCAGCTTCTCTGTTTGCTCGTAGAAGCCGAGGATGATGTGATTCGCTTTATCGCCGATGGCGTGGATGGCGACTTGCAGGCCTGCGGCGTCTGCGTGCTCGATATTGTAGAGCATCTCATCCGGATGGGCGAGTTCCGCGCTGGGAATGCCACTGGTGTTGGGTGAATCAAGATAGGGAGCGAACAGAAGAGCGGTGGTGGAGCCGAGCGAGCCGTCCGCAAACCCTTTTAAACCGCCGATGTGCAGGAACGGATTTCCGAAATCGGTCAGCAGACCGACATCAGCCAAGCGTTTCCAGGTCATCAACGGTTGATGACCCGAGACGCGCACATGCAGATCGCCTTTGTGTAGCATGGTCTGGTAGACGCGGAAAATATTCGGCGCGGCCGACATATCCTGCACGCTGGTGACGCCGTTGGCCGCGGCGTACTGCTGCGCGGCGCGGATCGCGCGAACGATCTGATCTTCCGTGGGTGGCGGGATGACTCTTTCGACCAGGCCCTGCGCAGCGTCTTTTAAAATGCCCGTCGGATCACCGTTTTCATCGCGCACTATCACGCCGCCCGGAACGTCTTTAGTATTCCTGTCGACCCCGGCCAGCTTGAGCGCTACCGAATTCGCGAGGGCCATGTGACCATCCAGACGGCTCACAAAAACGGGGCGATCGGGCGTCACAGGATCGATGAGTTGGCGCGTGGGCAGCTTGGCAGGCGTCCAGTTTTCGTGATCCCAATTGCCGCCGAGAATCCATTGTCCGGCTGGAATGGTTTTCGAGAACGTGGCGATCGCATCGCGGAAGGCTTCCTGGCTCTTCAAGGAGCGGAGTTGCACGCCCGCAAGGTTTGAGCCGCCGGCATAAAAATGCACATGAGCGTCATTGAAGCCCGGGAGCACGCGCTGGCCATGGAGATCGATGACTTTCGACGATGGGCCCTTCCATTTGAGAATCTCGTCGTTCGAGCCAACTGCCACTATGCGATTACCCTGCAGGGCGACGGCCTGCGCTTCCTTTTGCGCCGGATTGACGGTCCAGATTTTGCCGTCGATTAACAGGAGATCCGGCTGGGCTTGCGCGTCAAGTGGCATAGCCGCGAGTATAAGGGCGAGGAAGGGGAGGGAACGGAACATCAGAGAACATGGTAGCGCCGGATTGAACCCAATCTCATGCCACACTGTGCGCTGCTGATAAACACTTGGTCTCTTGTGCCCTTAATCGCCCGAGCCACCAGAGACTCGTTATGTCCCATTCCGTAGAAATCGCCCTTTGCGCTAAGTTGCTGAATCTGCAGGTAAAGTTCGTTGTAACTGGATTTTTTTGGGTGAAAGCAAGTTGCTCAGGCGGCGGCCCTGCGGCACTGAACTGAAAGGAAGCCCCCTGGTGAAGCGGTAAGCGAAAACCGTGAACATGGAGTGCTTTCGTTTGCATGCTACCGATGCGATTTTCCTCTATCGCAGAATCACGAGGCGTCTCGCTGCTAAAAGCTATAATCGGGTTGTGTCACGCATGGCGGCCGCGATAGCGGCGGCAATACTGCTTCTCTCGAGTTGCGGCAGCCGTATTGATAGCAAAGAAAAGATTCAAGAAGCGATTCTGGAACGTCTGAAAACGCACGCCGGCTTGGACATGAACAGCCTGAGTATGACGACCACCTCGGTTCGTTTCGAGAAGAACAAGGCTTATGCCACGGTGGCGTTTCATCAGAAGGGTGACACCGATGTCCACGGCGGCATGGTCATGACCTACACCTTAGAAAACCAGGGTGGGAAATGGAACGTGATCGGTGTCGGCGATTCGAGTGGCCACTCCATGTCTCCGAATGGCGGTGGAAGCGCCGCGCCTGGTGGGGCCCAGTTGCCTGCCGGCCATCCTCCAATCGATTCTTCTCAACAGATGCCTCAATCTGTGCCGCAACAAGGAGCTGGCGCGGCCAATCAATGAAAACCGTTGCAGTTTTAGGCGGTGGTCCCGCGGGCGCGTCTGCGGCGGAGCGCCTGGCGCGTGCGGGCCTGAGGACGATTGTGCTGGATGAGAAGTTGGCATGGGAGAAGCCCTGCGGCGGTGGCATCACCTACAAGGCCTACTCGCAATACCGATATCTGATTGAGAACGATACTCCCAAAAAACTGGTAACCGACACGTTTCTGGCCGCTCCGAAATCGGGGGCGTTCCGGATGGCCCTTACCAAGCCGCTCGTCATTTACTCGCGCATGGATTTAAATGGCATGCTGCTGGCGCGAGCCGAGGCTGCGGGCGCGCAGATTGAAAAGGCACGCGTCCTTGGCATGGACCGCGTTGCCAGTGGCTGGCAGATACGCACTCGAACCGGTAAGTTAGATGCCGATTATTGCGTAGTGGCCACCGGTGCTCGCAATCCCCTTCGCGAAGTCGGTACGCAATACCGCGCCCAGGACACAATGTATGCCCTGGGTTACTGGGTCCCCAGCGATCAGGAGCATATCGACATCCAATTCTTGCCCAACCTGGAAGGCTACATCTGGGTGTTTCCGCGCAATGGCCATCTCTCGGTCGGCATCTGTGGCAAGAGTGAATCCGCGCAATGCTTGCGCACCCGCCTGGAGCGGTATATGGACGAGAAGGGCCTCAGCCGCAAAGATGCCAAGTTTTATGGCCATATGCTGCCCGCGCTGGAGTATAGCGGATGGCGGAACAATCGTTTGGCGGGAGACGGCTGGATCGCTGTTGGAGACGCCGGCGGCCTGGTCGATCCCATCACGGGGGAAGGTCTCTACTACGCTGTCCGATCGGGTGATTTGGCCAGCCAGGTTCTTTTGGCCGGGAATGCGCCCGAGAAAAACGCGGAACAATACCGCCATTTGGTATCGCGCGATTTCGGTCTGGACCTGACATACGGTTCCGGCTTGGCCAAGCGACTGTTCTGTGGCGTGATCTTTTTTGGCGCGGTGCCCAGCCGCATGATTGACTTCATGAAGCGCAGCCCCAAATTCTGCGAAATTATGCAGGATCTCTTCGCCGGCACGCAACCTTATCTGGAATTGAAGAACCGCCTGCTGCGCAACGTCAATACAACAGTGCACGAAATTTTGATGAGTTTCCTGTTTCGCAAGCTGATCCTGGGCGAAACGCGAGTATGAATACTGCCCAGTCGGAAGCTTTGTTTGCCCGGGCGCAGCAATCCATTCCAGGTGGCGTCAATTCGCCCGTACGAGCCTTTCGCGGCGTAGGCGGAACGCCTCGCTTCTTTGCGCGGGGCGAAGGCTCGCACGTTTGGGATGTGGATGGGAACGAATATGTCGATTACGTCTGCTCTTGGGGTCCCCTGATCACGGGTCATCGACCCCAACCGGTGCTGGACGCCATTGCCTCCGTCCTCGAGATCGGAACTACGTTTGGCGCGCCGACCGGACGCGAAGTGGAACTCGCTGAATTGATAGTGGACGCGGTTCCGTCCATTGAAATGGTGCGGCTGGTAAACTCCGGAACCGAAGCCAGCATGAGCGCGTTGCGGGTTGCGCGCGGGTTCACCGGCCGCGAGCTCACCATCAAGTTTGAAGGCTGTTATCACGGGCATGTCGATTCGCTGCTGGTAAAGGCGGGTTCGGGCGTGGCGACGCTTGGTTTGCCCGACACCGCCGGCGTTCCCTGCAGTTTTACAGAGACCACTATCGCGCTGCCGTTCAACGATCTGGACGCGGTGGAGACTGCGTTTCAGCGGAATGGCGATAGAATCGCTGCCGTTATTGTCGAACCCGTCGTCGGCAACATGGGCTGCGTCCCGCCTGAGCCCGGGTTTCTTAAAGGACTGCGTCGCGTCACGGAACATTACGGCGCGTTGCTGATTTTCGACGAGGTTATGACCGGCTTCCGGCTTAGGTACGGCGGTGCGCAGGCACTGTTCAACATCACGCCGGATATGACTACGCTTGGCAAGATCGTCGGAGGAGGCCTGCCCTTAGCCGCGTACGGCGGCCGCAGGGACATCATGACGAAAGTAGCGCCGGTAGGCCCTGTTTATCAAGCGGGCACGCTATCCGGTAATCCGGTCGCGGTGACGGCCGGCATCGCCATGCTGCGGTATCTGGAAGCGAATCCCGGCGTTTATTCGACCATTGAAGATCGTACGGTGCAGTTAACTGCAAAGGTTCCACCAGGATTGTGTGTGAACCGGGTTGGATCGATGTATACATTCTTCTTTCAACCCGGGCCGGTGAAGAATTACGAGGATGCGAAGCGCTCGGATACTGCCGCTTTCAGCCGATTCTTCCATCATCTATTAGAGCGCGGGATCTACTTTCCGCCGTCGCAATATGAATCGGGCTTCGTGTCGGCGGCGCACACGCCCTCCGATATAGCCCACACAGTGAACGCGATCGCCGACTTCTTCGATGCTTGATGCTCCTCGCGTTTTGGTCACCGGCGCCGCGAAGCGCATCGGACGCTCCATCGCGATCGAGTTATTCCGTCGCGGCTTTGCAGTCGCTATCCACTATGGAGGGTCCGCCGCCGAGGCTGCTGAGCTTTCTCGAGAATTGGACGGCGCTCCTACGTTTCAGGCAAATCTTGAGAGCGTCCCCGACATTCGGCGAATGTTCGCCGAAGTTCGCACTCGCTTCGGCCCGCTGGACTGCCTGGTGAACAATGCCGCGCGCTTTACGCGTTTCGATCCGCTCGCGATCACAGAAGCCGATTGGGACTTCATTCATAGTGTCAACCTGAAGGCCACGTTCTTTTGCTGCCAGGAGGGCGCGCGCCAGATGAAGGAGCGCGGCCATGGGCGCATTGTAAACATCAGTTCCCTGGGTGGCATCCGTCCCTGGGCGGAGCATGTGCACTATTGCGCATCGAAAGCCGGTGTGATTATGATGACCAAGGCCCTGGCTAAGGCGCTGGCTCCGGAGATCACCGTGAATTCCGTCGCGCCTGGCGTGATTGCTTTCAATGACGTGGACGAACGCACGCAACAAATGATCGACGCCACTCCGATGCGTAGGGCAGGGAAGCCGGAAGAGATTGCCGACGCGGTGTATTTCTTCCTCAGCGCGCCGGATTTCATTACTGGCCAGATATTGGCGGTAGATGGCGGATTGAACGATCGCTGAGTGTCCCTATGGGCGGAGGCCGATGGTCACTAGTGGTTGGGAAGGCGAGGGTTGCATGCGATTGGGTTTGGGGACGGCGTAAGCCTATTGGAACTGGTCGCGCTTGCTCAGTGCAGCCATATTGAACTCCTCGTGACATTTTATTTGAAGCGTCAAAGGCGAGCTTGTCATGGTATGTTCCGGGGATGCCTTTTGTTCGCGTGAAGCTTGCCTGGCTTTTGACTTCCTATCTCCCATTTGCATCGTGGCCGTATGGTCCCATAGGTTTCGGTCCCCGGTCAGGAGTCCCTCAACAGTGAATCCGATTCACGAGTTCGAGTCTGAGCGTCGCTTGCGAATTGAGCGTAATGGCAGGGATCGAGAGTTTCAGGAGTTGTCCCAGACTTGGCTTGAAGCGGCCTTCAGACGGAAGTATGTGTACAACTTTACCTGGTTGGGTCGCCCGATCATCCAACTTCCGCAGGACATTATCGGCGTACAGGAGTTGATTTGGCAGGTGCGGCCGGATCTAATCATCGAAACAGGCATCGCTCACGGAGGATCGCTGATCCTCAGCGCCTCAATGCTAGCTCTCCTGGATATGAGTGACGCAATTGAAAGAGGAACTGAAATTCAACTAAGGCGGCCGGCTCGTCGCGTCATCGGTGTTGATATTGATATACGCCGGCACAACCGCGACGCCATCGAGGGGCATCCACTGGCCGCGTGGATTCAAATGGTGGAAGGCTCGTCTATCGATTCGGCAGTAATCTCGCAGGTGCGCGAGATAAGCTCAAGCTTCCGCAAAGTAATGGTCCTTCTCGACTCAATGCATACCTATGAGCACGTTCTTTCGGAACTCCGTGCCTATGGACCTCTCGTTTCGGTCGACAGTTATTGCTTGGTATTTGACACGTTTGTCGAAAATATGCCCATTGACCTATTCCTCGATCGGCCGTGGCGTCAGGGTAACAGCCCCTTGGCAGCGGTGAGCCATTACCTCCAGGAACGGCCGGAGTTCGAGACAGATCGGGAGTTGCCGGACAAGTTGGCGATTACTTCACTGCCCGGCGGAGTGCTGCGAAGAATACGCTAAGGTTGGCGACGATCATCCGGATGGCAATCGCGGGTCGCGCACCAGGCATTGCCGGGTATTCTTCATGTGTATTGGTGGTTCATCTTTCGTCGCCACCAATCTAGGGTCCGTTGTACTCCTTCGTCGACCGATACTCTGGGAGTCCAATGGACTTCGGAGGCTATCCGATCGATCCGCGCCACTACATTGGACGGGTCGTCCGGAAGCACGCCAAGCCGCACCAGGTCGGGGCGGCACAGTAGTTCGCCAATCCTGATCACGACATCTCGGACGGAAGTGCCCACGCCTGTTGCAATATTGAAACGTCCCACTGCGGATGCGCTAAGCAAGGCTGCCACAGCTTCGGCGACATCGTCCAGATAGATGAAATCTCGGAATTGGTTGCCGGTCGTGCAGTAGGCGGGTTCACCTCGTAGCAGTTTCATCGTGACGGCAGAGATGATCTCCGGCCGGCTCTCACCGGGACCGTAGGCATGAAAGACTGCGCCCCAACAGAAGGCGATGCCCTTCATCTCGAAGAATTTGCTCAGGACGTCGTACGTCGCGTTTTTGGCGATACCATACAAGGTGACAGCCCGCCGGCTTGTGAGCACCTCATCGAAGGGTACGCTTTCGTCGTGCGTCAACCGCCAATCATACTCGGCACACGAGCCGATACCGATAAACCGCTCACCTCCGCAATCGGCGAAGCACTTCGCCATGTGCAGAGTTGCGGCCGTCCAATCGAGGTTGCTCGGCGCATTCCAGTGATTAGCTGATTCCCATGCCAGGTGAATGATGACTGAGGGCCGCAGGGCCACCATCAACTCCGCCACTGCCTCTCGATGAAGCAGGTTAATCGTATGCCAGGTTACCGGATCATCTGGGTAGGGATCTGGTTGGCAGGCTAACTGCTTTGTCGCGTGGACATGGCAGCCTCGTTTTGCGAGGAGATTAGAAACGGCCCGCCCAATGAATCCACGCGCTCCAGTGACGAGTATCAATTGACCGTCGCGAGCCATCCCACGATCGTAACGCTCAAGCTAAAACCGGGGCATCAGCGGGCATCCTCGACATGAAGCGGGCCAAGGGAAACCCCGTTTTCCTAAGTTGTCCAGGAGAGATTTAGTTCATCTTTTCGGTGATCGTGACCGGGCTCTGGAGATGGAACGTCAGATGCGTTTCGACGGGCACTTCCGCGGGTTTGCCCCGGCTACTCAAATCCACCGCCGTGCCGGCCGCTCCGCCCGCACCAGCTCCAATCGCCGCGCCTTTCCCGCCGCCCGCAAGGGCGCCTATAATCGCTCCCAGAGCCGCTCCGCCGCCAATCTCTTCCGCATCGCGTCTGCGCGTATTCGGCGCCGCCTTGGTCCAGCTTTCGGTTTGAATCGCAACGCGCTGCCCATCGGTGGTGTTGATTTGTGTCAGCGCGAGGATCAATTGACCGGCTCCCTTGACGCGGCCAGGTTTGTCGGCTTCGACGATGCGACCGAGAACTTTGGAACCCTTGTCGGCAATAATGTAGCCGTTCATGATAATCGGCTGATCGAGGGTGGCGCGGAAGGTATCGCCTGTATAGTTGTGATCAGTCGAAACTGTCTCCGCTAAGCGGATAGGGACAGCCATACCGGAAGCCAACGTGACGGTCATCGGCTGTCGAGCCGGAGGCGGGGGTGGCGGAGCAGGCGTGGACGGAACGGCGACCGTGGGCTGATCCTGTTGCTGGGGCGCAGGCATTACCGCCGGCTGCGTTGTAGCCGAAGCGGGCGCTGGATCCGCCGTTGGTGGAGGCTCGTTTTGGGCGACTTGCGCGGGCTGCGGGGGCTGAGCCGGCCGCGGACGGGCCGCATGATGTGCCTCGTGGTGCACGGGTTTCGCGGTTGGTGTTCGAACCGGGGCGTGCGGAGCGGGTGGTTCGGTCGAGTCCGTATCCTCAACGGGGGCCGGTGTTACTGTAGCGGTTTCCGTCTTCGCGGTTTGCTCCGGTGGCGCGTTATTGGTTGTAGCCGTCATTTGTGCCGGTTGCGGCGCTGCGGGACGAGTTTCCTTTACGTAAATGAGGGCCGCGAAGCATGCGACGATCAGCCCTGCGAGAAATGCCGCCACAAGTTTCATTTTTTGGACTACCTTAATGTAATGATGCGACTATAATATCGCGCAAACGCTATTAGAAGAAACGCACCAGATGGGGCGTGCGTTTCGGCCAACGCTAGAATGGAAAGGACCCCTCTTTCCCGCATGTCCGAGAGCTATATCTTTGATTTTCCAGCCTCCTACAGGGTAGGACCAGTGCCGGTGCACCCCGCGACGGTCCTTGCTCCGATGGCCGGAGTAACTGACACCGTGTTTCGCCGGCTGATCCGAAATCAGGGTGGATGCGGGCTGCTGATGACGGAGTTCACCAGCTCTCACGGCGTAGTGAGCACGCGGAAGGCGAAAAAGCCGAATCGCAACTTCCGGTACCTGTACTTTCTGCCGGAGGAGCATCCGATCTCATGCCAGCTTTTTGGGTCCGATCCGGACGTAATGGCCGAAGCGGCAAAGGTCTGCCAGGATCGCGGCTTCGACACGGTCGACATCAATTTCGGTTGCCCTGTAAATAAGGTGGTGAAATGCAACGGAGGATCAGGCCTGCTGCGGGACCTTCCGTTAGTGGCGAGTATCCTGCGCAAGGTGCGGGCGGCCATTTCGATCCCATTGACGTGCAAGTTCCGAGCCGGTTGGAATGACCAGGAACTGGTCGCCGTGCGCATGGCGCAGCTTGCGGAAGACTGTGGCCTCGCGGCGGTGGCGCTGCATCCGCGCACTCGCGAACAGGGCTACAGCGGGACCGCCGACTGGACACGGATCGGTGAAGTGAAGGCGGCAGTGCGCATTCCGGTTATCGGCAACGGCGACATTACCAGTCCCGAGGACGCGCTTCGGATGTGGCGAGAAACGAGCTGCGACGCAGTAATGATTGGCCGGGCTGCTTCTTACAATCCCTGGATCTTTCGCCAGATCGGGGAATACCTCTGTAGGGGCCGCTATACCGTTCCCTCGGATCGCGAACGGTACGCAATTATGAAGACTTATTATTTAATGCTGGAGGAGCATGGCGAATCCGATGCGATCGGCAAAATGAAGCAGTTTGCCACGTACTTCACCCACGGCGTGCGGAATGGGTCCAAACTTCGTACCGATATCTACCGGGCACAGAGCGTGGCGCAAATACTTGAGATGGTGGACGCGTTTTTCGACGGCCAGTTACTCGAATTCGAAGGCGCTGAGCCGGTGCTGATCGCGTGAAGCACGTACAACTGATCACGGATGGCTCTTGCATTGGCAATCCGGGCAAGGGTGGGTGGGCTTGTATCCTCCGCTATGGCGAGCATAAAAGGGAATTATATGGCTCGAGTCCGCATACCACCAACAACCGAATGGAACTGACGGCAGCTATCGAAGGCCTCCGGAGGTTGAAGGAGACGTGTTCAGTCGAAATTATCACCGACTCCGAATACGTGAAGAACGGAATTACGAAATGGATTGAGGGTTGGAAGCGGCGGGAATGGAAAACGGCCGAGAAAAAGCCGGTCTTGAATCAGGATCTCTGGGTCCAATTGGACGAACTGGTGGTGGCGCACCAGACCCAGTGGAAGTGGACTAAGGGACACGCCCAGCACGACGACAACAACCGCTGCGACGAACTGGCCAACCGGGCAGCGCGCGAGCAGATTCAAAGCGATCCGGTTCATCGCCCACATCCGGCAAAATTTGCTTGACGCGATGCCGGAACGGATCTGTCTGTTTGGCGGTACCTTCGACCCTATTCACAAGGCCCACATACGCATCGCCCAAGAGGCATTAGCAGCCTTTCACCTGGACCGCGTCGTGTTTGTTCCGGCGGGCAATCCGCCACACAAGGACCCAGCTTCCCTGGCGCCGTTTGAAGACCGGTTACGCATGGTAGAGCTGGCCTGCAAAGGGAACCCTCGCTTTGAGGTTTCGCGGATGGAAGCGGGCTGCGAACGAAGCTACACGGTCGATACGGTGGCTCGGTTCGCCCAGTGCCTGCATGCGGGCGATCGCTTGTTCTTTTTGATCGGATCGGACGCCTTCGATGAAGTCGAGACTTGGCACAAATGGCAAGAATTGGTTCGATTGACGGAGTTTATCGTGGTGGCTCGACCCGGCCACGAATACCGAAGGCCTCCCGGCGCTCTGGTCCACAAACTCGATGGATTGGCGCTACCGGTTTCAAGCTCCGGGATTCGAAGCCGGCTCGCGACAGGCGGACCCACGCCGGAATTATCACATGCAATTCGGCGATATATTGACGCACATGGTCTTTACGGCGCGCCGGTAAAAGGTTTATTGTTAGAATAATTACCACTGCTCCTTAGGGCTTTCCTGGAGGAGTATTTCTACCGGTACTGGAGAATGGGAGGCGAAAGTATGATTAAACCAGGTGAAGTTGCGGGGTTGATGTGCCATTTTGACCCGCTTCCGACGCTGCGATTCCCCTACTAGGGATAGAACTCTGGCCATCCGCAGTTTTGCTTTCCTGTAGTAGTCCGAGTTTGAGCAAGCGGCATCAATCATTACACTTACAAACAGCATAGGTATGGAGCTTCGAGCTGATTTGGAATGAATCGCGGTAGATTTGGAAATGAATCGTATTTTGAATGTTCGCTCGGTCGCGATGATTCGTTTTGCCCGGGGGCCTCTTTGCGCTTCGCAGTAGATTTTCCAGGGATTAATTTCCCCGGAGAATGTGCTGCGGTGTTAGGGTTAGTAGGACTGTAAAGTATCTTTCAGAGGACAGACCAAATTTGGTGAGTCAACTGAGAGTGGCGATTTTGAATTTGGTGGCTGAGGTGTTGTTGAATGGAGGGAATTCTTAAATGAAGGTGAATGTTAGTAGGAAGAGCCTAGGGCTATTTCTAGGTCTCTTGTTGGCTTCCGGAGCGGCTCTTGCCGATCCAATAGTCGGAGCAGGGTCATTTAGTGCGGGTGGCACGGTTTATGTATCGACAACCATGCTGGACTTTGGGTTGATTTCGCAACCGCCGCCGGGTGATCAGCTTGCTTCGATTAACCTACCAACCACGGGCGCGTTCAGCTATTTGACCGCCACCGAGCAGATCGGGATGTCAAACCTGAATCTAGCCTCGGCTACGGTTTCGGCGACGGACATCAATTTCGATGGAGCCGTACCCGACTGGATTACGCTTCCCGGGGGCATTGATCTGAGCTTGACGGATATCCCGATCAACTCAACTGTTCCGATCTGCGGCAGTCTGGCGGATGAGAACTTGCCGGGAACGCTATGCCGGGCCTATGCCGGTTCGCCGATTGTGCTCGAGCAGGGCCCAACAGGCGTCACGGCAACCATGAACTTGCTCGGGAGCGCGTACTATACTTCGGATCCCACAACCTTGACCCCGTACGACGGTAAATTTTCGGCCAACTTCACGGGCGGCGAAGGGACGATCTCCGGTTTAATAAGCGCATTTACGACCACCGGCTCGGTGACTACCGGATTCAGCGCTACCTTCTCCACCGTTCCGGAGCCCGGAACGGTGACGGCGTTGGGTTTCGGACTACTAGTAATCGGTCTCATCAACAAGAAGAAGAGAACCGCAAAGAAGAGCGTGTAAAAGCATTGAGGGCGGGCTGGTGAAAATCAGCCCGCCTTTTTGTGTCTTAGAGAGAATCTTTCGCTGGGATTAGCTCATTGACGGTTGACGCAAAGGAGCAGGAAAGGCCGGAGCGTCGGGCGAAACGGCTTTCAAGGATTCGTGCAGAGCCTCCAATTTTTTGCTCAACACACTAGGCGCGGGAACGGGCAGCAAGGCTATCAGGCGCGCGGCATCCGCACAGGCTTCCAGGGCGCGTGCGCGGGCCCGATCTCCACGGCCTGTCTGGCCCATGTCATAAGCAAGCCTGGCGATGGTGAGATAGGTTTGACCAACTCCGAGTTCATGTTGTATGGCGGCCATTAGATGCGTGCGGTTTGGATGGCTCAGGCCGGCCGGAAAGACGCGCTTCAATTCGCTGTTTCGGCGGATCTTTTTCCGGGTCTGAACAGAATTTTTCAGCATTTCACCCGTATGGCCGGTCTCCCCTCAGTCCCTCCTTTATTGGACGTGTGCCAAGCGGATCGCACTTATCGAGTAATATTACAGACCCACCTCAGCGCACGTCTTAGGTTGTTACGCAGCGCTTATGGAACCTGAGCAGATACGACAGGTGTTAGAGGCGAACATTGGAAAGGTTGTCCGGCTGGAGTATTCCGGGTACCAGGATACCGTGGTGGTCATCTCAGTCGATGACGACGGCGTGGTCTGCCACATGATTGCCAACGATCGAAACGATCCGTTACTCGATTTCTGGCTCGGTCTGGGAGAGATCTCGGGAGTTGAACCGGCCAGTGCCGGCCTGCAATAGCCCGATGCTCTCAATTTAGTGCACCAGTTGCATACGGTCCTGGGACGCATATCCGTCGTGGTCATAGTAACGGGGTGAAATCCCGGTTCCCGTATTCTGCCTGCCGGCGCCGCACAACACGGGGATCTGCCCAATTTCAGACCGAAGCTTCTGAACGCGATCGGCGAACTGATGGTCCAGGTTCGCCGAACTGAAGTGAAGGATCTCAATGACGCATCCGTACTTGGGATCGTAATAGGCGGGAAGGCCTGCCAATCTCCTGCCGCCCAGGCGCCGCAGAATGGACGCGGAGTGATGACGGGTGGTCGCCGTCGTGATACCCAGTCCGCCGCCCAGCGATTCGGCCAGCACAAACGTCATCAACGCGATATTGATGGCCGCAGTGGAACATCGTATTTCGCTCCGAAGGGCCCAGGCGCCAACTTCTCCAAACTGAATTTGGTTTCGACGGGCATGACCAATCTCGCCTTCAAGGGCCTTGCGAAGCATCGGACCAAACCGCTGGGAGTGGGCGATTGCGGACTGGCTTGCTGCGAGTTGTTCGAATCCGCCCACTACGGGCCGATACCGCGAACATCCCATAAGACGGTGATTGGAATCATGCAAGACAATATGCCAACTTTGGGCGTCCGCTGTCTGGTAGTGCCGCCCGTCCGCCAATAATTGCGCGGCAATCGGCCCGTATTCGCGGTATACCGTGCCGCGCAAGACCTGAATGTCGAACAACATGTTGGCATGTGAGCGGAAATCGTGACGCGCTCCAGCCAGCGCACCCGGCACTTCATCATACGAGGGCGCAAGTATCTTAAAGTGCAGCCTTCCAGTTCCCGAGCAATTTGGTTCTTTCACGTACTTTCTTTTCTACCCTTATCGACTGGCGGATTTGCGCCCGACAGTCCTTTCCAGCCCTCAGTCACCCCTGCGCGTCGCACAACTCTCCCACGTTACATTCAGCTACAGACACGCTTGCCAACTCAAAACACACCGGCGTCGCGCAATTCCGTTTCGATCGAGAGAGCCTCTCGGAAAAAAGTCGGTGCCAGACAGACTTTCTCTCGAAACTTCGACGGGTCGCGTTCTGAGAAATGCGCCCAGCACCCACCTGACCGGCGGGCTACCGGGATACGGTCTTGAACCGGATTAAGAATTTCTCTTATTTTCAACGAAAGGCGTCTTACGATCAAGAGGAAAGTATTAATTTTTCTAATCGGCCCCCATCTTCGCCGAATATGCGCATCCCGTGCTCAGCCGGTCTTCCTAGACTCCGTTTACGGGATTTCCGTTATCATCGACTTGCCAACTTTCGGTCTGGAAGGCGATAAAAAGCGCCATCCACTGCTTATTCGCGGGCAAGTGGACAAATAGGGCGCCATCTTGCCATGCCCCGTTGTCGCCACTGTGGCCGCCGCTTAGGGGGTCCCCTGGTTCATATGAACGTCATGAACTCCGCCGCCGTGATCCGAATACGTCTGGCCAAAGGCATAGATGACGCCCTCGGGATCGGCAACTGCCTGATCGAGCATCGCGATCACAGCGTTCTTGAGCCGCTCGTCCGAGGGCTCCCCAGGAGTAGTGATCGGCAGCAATTGCATTTTGCTCGGGGTCACCATAGGCGCTCCCCCGATCGTTTCCCGGACATAATCGAGTGCCAATCCGCCAGGTGAGGAGTCGAGGGATGTCATTGATCCTAGGATGAGCGCAAGCAGATCCGGGACGTCCGGAGGGGTGAAATCGTCGCGAATGAGATACAACACTTCCGAGCCGTCCTGGGATTCGATGTTGACGTCCACCTGCTGTCCGCTTTTCATGTAGATGCGATAGTGCGGGTTGCTTCCGTGACTGAAAACAACTGCGCCGCGAGCGGGGTCGCCGGTGAGAACGCCATATCCTGGAATCGGCATATTTTGATCCTTTCTGCGAGTGTTTCGCCTGAACGCCTCAGTATAGTGCAGCACGCACTTCGCGTATTTACGTATCGCCTCGCTGCCACAATGGTGGCTGGCAATGATGAAAGAAGCGATGCATTGGATGCTGCTGTCCGGTTCGGTATTGGACACGGTGTTGCTATTGCGGGTGCTCGGGCTGAGGCTGCAACGTATCTACGCGTTCATTACACTCGATTGCGTCTTGAGCGTGCTGCTCGACTGGGTTTCGGCATACCTGGGCTGGGATTCGCCAGAATCGATGAGAGTATTCACGTTCACCCGGTTCCTTTACGCGTTGTTGACGCCTCTGATCGCCTGGGACGTCTTTGAAGAGGTCAAGGTGGAAGCAGCCAAGACGCGCAGGCTGGAGGCGATGCGGATGGCGCTGTCACTTCTCGTCATTGGAGGGTTTTCGTTTGTGCTGTTGGCGCCAGTCATTCTGGGGGATGCGAGCGATGCGACTGCGGAGTGGCCGACCGCGCTGGCGCTATATCTGTGGGGAGGCGCGTGCTTGCCCAGCACTATTTTCATTTGGAGAACGCGCCGGGCGGTCCGCAAGCAGGAAACTGCTTTTCCCCGAAATACAACGGTCTGGTCCCTGTACTACATGCTGACGCTGGCTAGTTCTGTTGTGTATGTCGGGTTCGCATTTTCCGGCTGGAAGCTGAATCAGGATATCTTGAACGTGGTCCTGACCGCCTGGTTGATGGGATGTACGGTTTTCTGCGTCGTGTGCTTGCGAGGAGTGCCGATGGAGATGGCGAGCGAAAGGCGGGACTAGTCGCCGTGCGCCAGGCGGTCTGCGTGCGCAACCTGTTACGATGAGGGGTTCTTACGCGTTTTTCGAATCATGAAGCTTCGTACGGGTTCTGGGATTCTCGCCGGGATTGTTCAGCAGAAAGGGCATGAGGCCGGTGAGCTCCGCCTGCACTCGGCGGAACTCGAGCGAAGAGCAGGGGAGCGGCGGGACCGCAGAGATTTCGCCGGCGCTCTATCGGTGCGGCATCCGGCGATTATTGCCGAGATAAAAAAGGCGTCGCCCAGCAAGGGCCTTCTGCAGCCGGTGTTCCACCCGAAGTCGATTGCCGGCGCCTATGCGCGGGGCGGGGCTGCCTGCCTTTCGGTGCTGACCGACCGTAAATATTTTCAGGGCTCTTTGGAGGATCTGGAAACTGCACGCGATGCCGCCGGCCTGCCTGTCCTGCGCAAGGACTTCACCATTGACCGCCTGCAGATCTTCGAAGCGGCAGCGCACGGCGCGGACGCCATTCTCCTCATTGCGGCTATTCTCGATGTCCACGCGCTGCGCGATTTCCGGGAGTTGGCTGAACAGTTCGGAATGTCTGCGCTGGTGGAGGTTCACGACGAGTATGAACTGGAGAAAGCGATCGATTCCGGCGCCAGTCTGATCGGCGTTAACAACCGCAACCTGGATACGTTTGACGTGACGCTGGAGACCTCGTTAAGGCTGAGTGAACGCATCCCCAACGAAGCTTTGCGGGTTAGCGAAAGCGGCATTCGAACCCGAAACGATATCGACTTGCTACGCGGCGCGGGTTATCACGCGTTTCTAGTCGGTGAATCGCTTATGAGAGCACCGGATCCGGCCGCGGCATTGAGCGAGTTGATGGGAGCCGCGACGTGATTGTCAAGATCTGCGGCATTACCAACGAGAACGACGCCCAGGTGGCTCTTGAGGCGGGCGCGAATGCCTTAGGCATCAATTTTTATCCGAAGAGCCCGCGCTATGTGACTTTGGAGCAGGCGCGGCGAGTCACGCGGCTACCGGGCGATCATTTGCGGGTGGGAATCTTCGTGAACGCCGAGCCCGATGAACTGCTTCGCGTCGCCGTCGAGGCCGGGTTAGATGTGGTACAGGTGCATGGAGTCTTTCGGCCTACACGGCTGCGGATGTGGCGCGCCCTAAGCGCAGGCAAACCAGCTCCAGCGGACGACGAAGGTGTGGAAGCATACCTGCTGGATACGCCTGGCACGGATTTTGGCGGCTCTGGCCGAAGCTTCGACTGGTCATTGGCGGCGGCGTTCCCTCGCCGTAAGATTGTGGCTGGCGGGTTGGACGAATGGAACGTGGCGGCGGCAATCGAAGCGAGCGCACCTTGGGGCGTCGATGCCTGCTCGCGTCTCGAATCGAGTCCGGGAATAAAGGATGCGCATCGAATGCGCGCTTTCATCCACGCAGCTCGCGCCGCATCGGCGCGGAAGACCCTACAGGAAGCGTATTTATGACCTTGCAAGCAGTACCCGATGCATTAGGACATTTTGGGCCGTACGGCGGCCGCTTCGTACCGGAAGTGCTTATGTCGCCGCTCGAAGATCTCGAACAGGCGTACCAGGACGCGCGGGAAGATCCCGCATTTCAGGTGGAATTGCGCTCGCTCCTCAATCATTATGCCGGCCGGCCGACGCCTCTATACTTTGCCAAGCGACTGACGGCGCACCTGGGTGGGGCGCAGATCTGGCTGAAGCGCGAGGACCTGCTACACACCGGCGCGCACAAAATCAACAACTGTCTGGGACAGATCCTGCTAGCTCGGCGCATGGGGAAGACTCGCATCATCGCCGAAACGGGTGCGGGCCAACATGGCGTGGCAACGGCCACCGTGTGCGCGCTTTTCGGCATGCAATGCGTGGTGTACATGGGCGAGGAAGATATGCGGCGACAGCGGCTGAACGTCTTCCGCATGCGCTTATTAGGCGCAGAAGTCGTGGGTGTCGCCACCGGCAGCCGCACCTTGAAGGATGCCATCAGCGAAGCGATGCGGGATTGGGTCAGCAACGTGGCCAACACGCATTACTTGCTCGGTTCTGCTTTGGGCGCGCACCCATATCCGATGATGGTGCGTGATTTCCACAAGGTGATCGGGGAAGAAGCCCGGGCCCAATCGCTAAAGCAGATTGGAAGTCTGCCGGACACAGTGATTGCTTGCGTGGGGGGCGGCAGCAATGCCATCGGCATCTTCTATTGCTTCGTGGGCGACCAGCAGGTGAAACTTGTCGGCACAGAAGCCGGTGGACGCAGCCACAAACTGGGGGAGCACGCGGCGCGGTTCGACGGTGGTTTCCCCGGTGTGTTGCATGGCGCGTTCAGTTATCTGCTGCAGGACGAACAGGGCCAGGTCGGCTTGACGCATTCGATCTCGGCCGGTCTCGATTATGCCCTGATCGGGCCGGAACATGCCTGGCTGCATGACAACAATCGAGCGGAATACGTATCGGTGAACGATGCCGACGCGTTGGAAGCGGCGAGAACTCTGGCGCATCTGGAAGGCATTATCCCGGCGCTTGAATCCGCCCATGCCATTGCCGAGGCGATCCGGCGTGCGCCGGCTGAACCCGGGAAGGTCTATCTGGCGAACGTATCGGGACGCGGCGATAAAGACATAGACATCTATCGTGAAAATATGCCGGAGTTGGACGTTTGATGCCGGCAGCAGTAGCAACGCGTATTGGCAGAAGCTTTGAGACCTGTAAGACGCAGGGGCGCAAATCGTTCATCGCATATCTTACAGCCGGAGACCCCTCTCCGGAATCCACTGTCGAACTGGTGCTGGCGCTTGAACGCGGCGGCGCGGACGTCATTGAGTTGGGCGTGCCGTTTTCCGATCCCATCGCCGACGGTCCGGTTATTCAGCGCGCATCGGAGCGGGCTTTGGCGGCCGGAATGAACTTGCCGCGTATGTTAGAGACGGTTCGCGCAATCAGGAAACGTTCCGAAGTGCCGCTGCTTTTATTTAGCTATTTAAATCCGCTGCTGCGCTATGGCTTCGGCCGGCTGGCGCGCGATGCGTCTGCGGCTGGGATCGATGGCGTGCTGCTAACGGACCTGAGTGTCGAGGAAGCCGGGGAGCCGGTGAAGGAACTGCGCGCCCAGGGCCTAGACACGGTGTTTCTGGCCGCACCGACCAGCAGCGATCGCCGCCTGGAGCTCGTTGCGGACTACTCTTCCGGATTCATTTACCTGGTGTCGCGGACCGGAGTGACGGGCGAGCAGCGCTCTCTGTCGGAGGCCGCGGCGCCTCTGATCAGCCGCATGCGCGTGCACAGCGAATTGCCCTTGGCAGTGGGCTTCGGCATCGGTACACCGGAACAGGTTCGAGAGGCCGCTGAACTAGCCGATGGCGTGGTGGTGGGAAGCGCGCTGGTCCGGGCAATCGAATCGCATTCCGGATCGCCCGCCCTGCCGGACGAATTGGAGCAATTGACCCGGCGCTTGACGGAGCCGCTCCGAAGCTCATGACTCAATACACGGGGGAAGATCTCACGCGGTGTCGCGCGCGGATCGACGAGCTTGACTTGCGATTGCTGGACTTGTTAAACCAGCGGACTGCCATTGTAGAAGAGATTGGCCGCATCAAGGAAGAATTGCGCTTGGCAATCTATGAGCCAAAGCGCGAGGAGCAGGTATTTGCGAACGTTCTGGGGCACAATTCCGGCCCGCTACCCCCGGATGCGATCAAGCGCATTTTCGAACGAATCATCGATGAGATGCGTACGGTGCAGAAGTTGAAAATGGAAGCACGCCAGCTATGAGCGCCATGGGAAATTTAGGAGCCGCATGTTGGTAGTCATGCAGGAAGGAGCGACGGAAACCCAGACGGAGTCCGTGATCAGCCGCCTGGTTGCGATGGGTTTCACGGTACACCGTTCGACCGGGGTAAGGCACACTTTGCTCGGAGGGGTGGGCCCAGTCGACGATTTCGATCCCGCCGATTTCGAAGTGATGGACGGCGTAAAAGAGTGCCATCGAATCATATCGGCCTACAAATTGGCCAGCCGCCACTTCCGGCCGGAAGGGACCGTGGTCAGCATCGGAGAAGTGGAGATCGGCGGGAGCAAAGTAGTTACCATGGCGGGTCCCTGCAGCGTGGAATCGGCCGAGCAGATCGACCGGGCAGCCGCGATTGTCGCCGAGGCGGGAGCACAGGTGATCCGCGGCGGCGCCTTCAAGCCGCGCAGTTCGCCGTACAGCTTCCAGGGCATGGGCGAACGAGGCCTGGAGATTCTGCGTTGCGCCGCCGACAAGCACAAACTGCTGGTCATCAGCGAAGTCATGGATCAAACCCAGATACCGCTGTTGATGGGCTATGTGGACATTCTGCAGGTGGGCGCCCGCAACATGCAAAATTTCAACCTTCTGAAAGAGTTGAGCAAAGTGCGCAAGCCGGTTCTGTTGAAGCGGGGCATCGCGGCGACTATCGAGGAACTGCTGCTTTCCGCCGAGTACGTTATGTCGGGCGGTAACTATGAGGTAATCTTGTGCGAGCGCGGCATCCGCACCTTTGAAACCGCGACCCGCAACACCATGGATATCGCGGCCATCCCCGTTCTGCACAAGCTAACGCATTTGCCGGTGGTGGCCGACCCGTCGCACGGCACTGGCAAGCGCGACTATGTGACGGCGATGGCGCGCGCTGCCGTCGCGGCCGGCGCGGATGGGCTGCTGGTGGAGGTCCACCACGATCCCGACCACGCGCTGAGCGATGGAGCCCAGACACTGACGGCGGGCCAATTTGGCGAGTTGATGCGGCAGGTTCGCGCTATTGGCGCGGCCGTCGGTCGTACCGCATGAAGACAGTCGCCATCGTCGGCGTCGGATTGATCGGTGGTTCCTTCGCCTTGGCTTTGAGAAAAGCTGGATTTGCCGGGGACATTCTGGGAGTCAGCTCCCGAAAGGCCATTGATACGGCCCGCGAGGCGGGCGTCATCGATCATGGCGTGCCATTGGAAGAAGCTGCGGAGGCGGATCTCGTCTATCTCGCGCAGCCAGTGGACCGGATACTGGACACACTAGCGACCTTAGGGCCGATCGCGGTGCCAAGCTGCCTGATCACGGATGCGGGTAGTACGAAAGCCGCCATCGTCCGTCAGGCCGCGGCCCACGTCCGCTCCGCCCGGTTCCTTGGTGGCCACCCGATGGCGGGGAAGGAGAGCCGGGGTGTCGAATCTGCCGAACCCGGCCTTTTCGCGGGCCGCCCGTACGTTTTGATGCCATTTGAGGGGTCTGACGATTGTCCGGAGGCGAAATTTGCCGGGTGGCTCAACCGGATGGGTGCGCGCGTTCTGACCATGACCCCAGAGCAGCATGATGCCGCCGTTGCCTGGTCCTCACATCTGCCTCAGCTTCTCTCGACCGCCCTGAGCTTGGCGCTCAGCCGTGCCGCCAATCCGGACATCGAACGCGTTGCGGGCGCGGGCCTTATAGATATGACTCGACTCGCTTTAAGTTCTGCCGATTTGTGGCGGAGCATCCTCGAGACGAACTCGGAACCGGTCCTGGAGGCATTAAATGCCCTCATCGGCCAATTAACAAATATCAAGATTCACCTTCAGGACGACAAATTGGTTACACTATGGGGGGAGTCCAGTACCTTTGCTAGGTACTTACGTAGGCAAGCTAACTAATTCGAACAATGTAGTACCTTCATTATAGAAAAGTTTGTCATTTTGCTTGGGCTTACGTCGAACAAGTTCATATAATCGAAAAAACACGAGGTTCGAACAAAACAAGTGAGCTCTCTCGCTAGCGCTGTCCGAGCGCAACTGTTGCCTTTGCCAGAAGTCAACCGGTTGTCGTCGCTCCGTCGCTCTGCAACATTATTCAGTCAAGGGCAAACAGCCGACGCGCTGTTCTTCATAGATGAAGGGTTAGTTAAACTAACGCGAACCAACTCGTTTGGGCATCGAATCATCGTTTCGATGAGCGGCCCAGGCGAACTGATCGGGGAGGAAGTGCTGTCTATGGACCTTTCCACGTATCAGGCCGACGCCGAAGTTTTGACGGGCGCCGTCATATTCCGGGTTCCTCGGGACTCGGTCACAGGGGCGATCCAGAGCAATACCGCCTTGGCTGCCGCGGTAATCGACTTCCTTCTCCAGCGCCGTTTGGCGATGGCCAGAAAAGTCGAGTTGCTTTGTCTCCATGACGTGGAGTATCGTATCCTGCATTACTTAGCCGAGTTGGCCAGCTTGGTGCAACCGCCAGATAGTGATGTTGCCTACCAATTGCCGATCACTCAGGCCGAATTGGCGGATCTGATTGGCGCGACTCGTGAGACGACTTCGACTACCTTGAATCAGCTCGAGCGGCGCGGACTCGTGAAGCTATCTCGCCGGCTGCTGACTGTTCCCTCGCCAATGCAGTTACGCGATGCTACGAACAACCACATTGCGGTGGAATCGATAAGAACCGCTTAGCCCGCTTCCGCGGTTCCGGAAGAACGCACCGGACGGTGCCGCACACCCAGTTACAGGGGGCGCTTACAACCTAAACAATTATCGCACCCGCGGATTTTTTCCGGGTCAGTAAGTTCCCTATAGCTGCCAATTTTCGAAGGGATAGGCGGATACGCCGATGAGCGTTACAGCCCACTAAGCGCTTCCGCGCCGGTCCCAATCGACCTGCGAATTCCCCCAAGTAAAGACAAAATAAACTAGTAACGCTATTTTTTCTTGCTCCTAACTAATTGATCTGCTACAGTGTACTGCAGATTTTCCGATGCTAGCTGGTTGTATTCCTGAGAGCCCAGTAGGTCAGACTACGGAGGGCTCCGCTCTCCCGATCTCCTGCTGCCGCTAACGGGCATGCTTCTCGCATCAAAACAGGAGCTTAGTAGTGAGAGAAAAAGGTGTTGTGAAATGGTTTAACGCCGCCAAGGGCTACGGTTTTATCCAACGCTCAAACGGTGATGATGTATTCGTGCACTTCTCGGCGATCCAGATGAACGGATACCGAACGCTCGAAGAAGGCGCGGAGGTGGAGTTCGAGGTGAAGCGGGGTCCTAAGGGTCTGCAAGCCGAGAACGTGGCCCGCCCGTAGGTTACAAATCCAGCATAGTCGAATAGGCCGCCTCCCCGAGAAATGGGTCAGGCGGCCATCCTATTTTGGTGGGGCAAATTTACTGTTAGTTGTAAGTAATCTTACGATCTGGCGGTCTCAATTGCGCGTATGAACTTGGTCCTTGTTCTGTGGAAAACAAATGTGTACTCTGGCCGTTTGGATGCCTGAGCAATGATTGTTCGATTTCTGGTGCTTCTACCGCTCTTAGTTGCTGGCCTTTTCGGACAATTTGGCATGTTCGGGCCGGATGTCGCGCATCTCAAGGCCGGCGATCTGGCCCCCGAGATCGTGTTCGATGAAGTTTTGCACGCCGGAAACGCCTCGTCCTGGACGTCCGCGAATCTTTTCGGCCGTGTAACGGTTATGGTGTTTTATCCCGATACAACACATAACCTTGAGTCGGTTTCCAACTGGAACGCGCTGGTGGACCAGTTTTCCAAAAGCCCGATTCAATTCGTGTGGATCACGGGCGAGGGGAAAGCATCACTAATGCCCTGCCTACAGAACCACCCTGTTAAGGGATGGGTGTTTCACGATCCGGAAGGAGCCACGGGCCGATCCTACGGCTTGGAGTTTCCGGCCACTGTAATTGTCGGGACTGACGGCCGGATCGTTGGATTCGATCCATCGATGTTGCCAACGGCGGATACGTTGAATGCGGTTCTTGAAAACCGCATCACCACCGATCCGCCTAAGCGTGAAAGTGCCAGTTTACGAGAGTTTGCCGGGAGCGGGATGGTGCTTCTGAATGCCGAGCCACCTCGGATCCCTCGCCCTAACGATCATAAGCCGAATTTCGCTCCATCCTACACGCTGCACATTTCACCGTCGAATACCAGAGAGGGCGGTAGGTTTATCGGAGCCGATTACGAGAGTTTCCAGGACTCCACGCTAAGAGATGTGGTCGCAGGGCTGTACAACACCGATCCCATTCGCATTGTTCTTCCCCGCACAATCGACGATGGCAAGCGGTACAACTTCTCAATCGTTCTACCTAAACCCGAACGTCACGAGAGCATTAACAACCGCATTCAGCGCGCGATGGAAGATCACTTTCACATGGCTATGGTGCGCGAGCAACGTCTGTTGGACGTCTATGTCGTAACGACAGTAGACGGGACGCCTCCAAAAACTAAAATCCCGCCACATGACAAGAGCGACCTCTCTTTAGGCGCGTTCTCGTCGAGTGTCCAATTTCACCAGCGCGTCCCTGGGGATTCTAATGCCATACCCGAACCGCCGATGGCCGTGAGCATCGATGGAATTAGAAGCGTTTGGCTGCAGGGTACGATGGACCAGTTCTGCAACATGCTGGAGCGTGGGCTGGACCGGCCCGTCGTCAACGAGACCGCTGCTGATGGCGCATATCGATTCGAAGTAAAGGCCAGCGAAGGCGTCGCCAATGACTTTCTGGAGCGGCTCCGGGATGAACTAAATCTCACCATCTACACCGCTCAGCGTAGCGTAGAGGTTGTCGTGCTCGAGCCGCACTGAATATGAGCCAGTTACTTTCTTCTCGCAAACAGCATCGCGCTCCAGGTGCTGTCGACAGAACAGATTTTGTAATCCACCAGCCCTAAATCGATCCCGGTCTCACGAACTAATTGCTCGGTGACGCCATTGTGATCGCCAGCGGTTTTCTTGCGCCACAGGAACCAGAGCTTACTCTTAGTTGCCAGTCCCCGAACGCGGGACATATCCGCGCGAAGATCGTCTGCCGAATGTACAAAGCATAAAGTGACGGCCCCGTCCTGCTCCACGAACTCAGTGCGGTCGGGAAGTTCGCCGATCACCTTAGTCACATTTCGTGGTGGATCGACAACAGTAACGGTGCCGCCTGCTGTGATTCCAAGCTTCTGCGCAGCCGTCCGCGATCCGTAGCGGTTCATCATGTCTACCGGCTTCACGGGACTGTGAACGGGTGGTAGATTCTTCAGAGTCTTGACTAACTCTGCGACACGGCAGTAAGTCGCATCCGGAAGTACATCACGAGTCAGGTTCACCTTCTCGGGCGCGCCTTCACAGAAAACGATCGGGACGTTCCGAGTTTTCGGCGATTGGCGCAGTGCAATCGCAATTTCACGGCCGTGCGAAGGTAACCGGGAAAGATCGATCACAAATGCCCACGGAGGATCCTCGCGCCACTTACCCATGAGCGCCGGCGCAAACGAGGGGTCGTATTCCACCTCGTATCCCCCGCCGAGCAGGATGTCCTTGGTTAGTGAAGCCGCCGCGGCATTCCAATGCAACAAACATATGCGCATCAATTGGGCCATTTTACTCCGGAAAGATGCTCGTGATGCTTGGTAGCAGGCGCTGAAACCGATTCCGCGCTGGAGTGGCATCAGTCAAGCGGTGTTCTCGCCTATGAGTCCACGGTCGTGCCGCAGTTGAGCATCGGCGGGGGCGGGATCACGTTAGGAGGAGGCAGCATGGGCGGCACGACCGGTCTTTCGTGCAAGGGCCGGTGCCGTATAGTGGCGGGGGGTTGCATAGCATCTTGTTTGCTTCTTACTGGCCCTGCCGTCGGCGTCTGTTTGGCCGCTTGTGCAAAGGGAGACTCCGATTGTACGGACGACTGCGGCGGGGGAGGTGGAGTAATCGCTTCTTAACAACACAGGAGTTTGGCGGCGCGATAAACGCTCGTCTTTGCGAAATCGGAAACGCCAAACTTCCGTGTGTCGTTCGACTCAACACAGAACCACTAACTAACACCGACCTAGAAGGAGAGATTCCAAATGAAAGTTCCAGAATTTATCGCGGACGCCTCCATCTATCGGCGTCCCGCGCGTTATGAAGCAAGAGATAGAAACGTTGTAGCCGGTGTAGACAGAAGCGTAAGACCGGCAATTTTTAACGAGGGCGGCGACACCGGCACAAGCCAAGACGGCTTGGAGCAGCAGGGCTATCATTGCGAAGTGGTTTCACTCGGAAATGTAGAGTGTACTAAGGCAGGGTCTCCGACATATACATGTAGCCGTGGGACCTGCATAAAATCACCATGGAGCCTGCGGTCGTCCGGAAGCTCGGGCCTGCCGGGCCTGGGCGCCTTTTTGCCTCGTCGATGAACTCTGGACAGGAGCACCGGCGCGGCAAAGCACTGCATTCAGCGGCAAATAAGGCAATAACCGCGATTCCGCGCATTGCCTTTTGACGCCGGGCGCCAACGAGTCCGATCCTGTCCGCAGACGTCTCAACGGCGTGAATCTTAAATTTGGAGGCACTTCATGAAGAGCTTAGTTTTCCTAGGGGCGATGCGCATCATCGCCGTCCTGGCGCTGGCCGCAGGTTCGGGCGCCCTTGCCCAAACTCCGGACCAGATGAAGTTTCACGGCGTAATCAACGACTATACGCCCGCATCCGTCGGCGGTCCCTGGGAGGTCCGCGGCCATTGGTCGTTGGTGGTGAAAGGGAAGTTTGGTAAAGCCGATTGCAAGGCCGATTTTTCAGCGGCTCTGACCATGGAGCGATCCGATCTTGGCGTAATGCAGAATGGTGGCGGCGACTTGGACAATCCCATGGATCGTATGGCGCATACGCACCACGTAACTCTGGTTGATGGCGAAGTTACGAGTATCCCGGGTGGAATTCAAGTGACGGGCCCGGCCACCGTTACGGCGAACGGTGCCTTCCCGCCGCCCTTTGGACCAGATCTACCTACCGTGACCATAACTATCACTGGCGGCACTGGCGAAAACAGCGTTCCCTTCTCGAATGTTTCGTTGCTCTTCGGAACCCCGGCCGCTAGCCATTTCGGAACGTTCCCGCTGCATGGCGTCGTCGTCAAAAGTTCCGACAAGGTAGGTGCGGATCGACATTAACGGTTGCGCCTCGCCACAGCGTCTCCGCAAATGCATAAATAGTTGTTCCGGATGCGAGAATCGACCATTTCCATCAACCAATGACTCGTCGGAGAAACCATGTCAACAAAACACGCAGTCCATCACCACCCTGCGAGACCAGCACTCGTGAGGCATACGTATCAACCGCAGGGGCTGGCCGCGCACATCCTGGGAGGCATCACGACCCTGTTCCTTCATCCGAAGACCCAGGAGTTCCATTGGGGGATTGGGATTTCCCGCGCTCTGCGACCTCGAGCTTCGCGTAAAAGCATGTGTACGAGTGAGGATGACAGGAAGCGCATGCCGAGTCGCTAAGGCCTATTTACTGGTTTGTGGTTGTGATGGTGATCGAGCATCTTGTGCGCTTGTGCCTTCCACTTACAGGTATCGCAATCACGGTCAACGATATAGGAATGTATCTGGAGCCGGCAATTGGCACGATGAAACTCCGGCGGGCGGCTCTACCGAGTTATCCCCTGTGGAAGCGCGAATCCAGTAAGTGGCGGGCGTGCCCGTGGCGGAGGTGCAAGAGAGCGGAACATAGGCTTCGAAGTCGTCGTCCACAGTATTCATCTTGAGAGTCTGCTGATGGGCGCGGCCAGCCGTTTGGAGAGTTAGCGACGGGATGCCTACGCCCGATATCCACGAATCGAAGAAACTCTGAAGCGACGGGTCGGGTGAATTCGGCGGCACGAATTCGGCCGCGACTTTCCGGAAATCGTCATTCGTAAGAGCATGGTTCGCGTAGCGGTGCAGCAGGGCGGCCTGCATTTTAGTGAAGGCATCGGCGCCCATGCGGTTTCGTAGCATCCAAAGAATCCATACGCCCTTTTTATAGGTGATCGCCTGCCATGTGCGCCGGCCTGCGTCGTCTTCCAGGCGATAGCCAAAATCGACGGGACCGGCGGATTCCACTGTCCGGCCATTGTGCTCAGCGAGGAGATCCTGTTTATAGAACTCTAATATTTGGGCAACGGCGGCGCGGCCCTTGGTCTGCTCCAGTACCTCGAGCGCCGATTCGCTGGCCATCGCTTCCATCAACCAATCGGTGCGGTAATCGGCGGATGAAACGACGTTCCCCCACCATTGGTGGGCGGTCTCATGGGGCAGCAGCATCTCCGAAAAAAACGCGTCGATGGCCGGAGTGCGCAACGCCTCCGGACGGTCGGCGCGACTTACATAGGAGACCGTCGACAGATAAATCAGCCCTGGAAAGCCTTGGCCGAAATAGCCGGGGACGGGAGACACCACGATGTCGTGAAGGGGCAGCGGGCCCCAGCGGCGACCGTACGCTTCCAAAAGATCGCCGGTTTCGTTCAGGATCGCGTGGGTTAAAGCATCCTGATTACCTTCGAAGGCTCGGTTGACGAAGAGGGTTTCAGTCGCGCCGTGATTGGCATCGCATTCGATCTCGTAAGGCCCGCGCTGCTGTGAGACCGAAGTATAGTTGCCCAGGTTAAAACCGGCAAATCGCTCCGGCGCCAATGAGCGGCGATGCACCGTGCGGATACCGTCTAAAACCTGATCGGAGACAAGTTCGCCCGTAGAGACGAGCCGTAGCGCCGCGGGGCAGCGAAATGTAAGATCGAATCGGGCGAAGGTGGGCCCCGCCTGCGGGAACCAGGCATTGCGGTCTCCAACGAAGTAGCTTCCATCGGTCGTCTCGCCGATGACTGAACCTTCGTAGCGCACCTCGATTGAATAGGTTGCACCAGGCCTGAGTTCGGATGTACTGAGCAGCAGAAAGGTCGGCAACCGCTGGTTTTCGATCAGTGGCGCAGATTCCTGAACCGCTTTCGGCTGCATGACTTCAACCGGCTTTCCATCAATGCTCGCGAAACGGATGCGCAGCCGATCCGATAGCCCAAGCGATACCGCCCGGGTATTGCGCGATACCGACAGTTGAAGCTTTGCGGCGGAGGAAAGGCTGAGGTCGGGACGAATATCGGTCTCGATGTGATAATCCTCTATTACGGCGAGCGGCGGCAGTGGCGGCGATCCGCGAGCAGGCCGGTATTGGGTCCAAAGTTGATGATCGGAGTGGCCCGACCCGGCTGGCTGCGTGCTTGAGAGTGGCCGGCCGAGCGTGACGCATTCGCTCTCTTCGGGAAGATATGTAAAATCGAACGGGCCGGCGTTGCGCCCCGACATGAAGGCGTAGAAGAAACCATCCATCGGGCGGTGACCGTCGAGTAACGACCCGGTCAGGCGCAAGTTGAGGCCAACGGCGGCGCTGCGCACTAGATTTTCCCATTGGGGCGCGAGTTGGGAGCCGGCGTCTGGAATCGCATGCAGGGGCCTCTGCTGCATTTGCTCCCGAAGCTCGGCGGCGGTCGCGTCCGTGAACAGCAATAGCGCGGAGGAGAAGTGTTCATCCAGGTTCGGCGACTTGGTAAATCTGGCGAGAGAGGCGCGTTCGGCGCGATTAGGTGGAAGCGCCAGGATTTCGCCGTCCCCGGCATCGACATTCTGTGTTGTGAATACGGCTCCCACGATCTGGCCTGCGACGGGCGTCAAAAACGAGAGGATGCCTTCAGTCAGGTAGATCTTGACTCCGCCACGCGAGATCTGAAGCTCGCGGACCTTGTACGTTTGGGTGGAATCGAGAGACAAGTGCTGGAGCTGGTCGCTGATAGCTTCCGGCGTAACGTCAGGCGGCGGTGCAGCGGCGCCTAAGCTGGCCAAAAATAGCAGGCAGACAGCCATTTGGGGCAGCATGCTTAAACGGTATCGTACTCCTAAATACGCGCTACTAGAGGTCTCGACCACGGATACGGAAAGAAAATACCCCATTCTGCGGTCTCCCGCGACTCGAATTCTATCCTGCAGAAGCCAGCTTCCCGCAAATTTTCGACGAGGCCGTTCCGCGTAAACAGGCGCATCTCCAGGGCAAGGCCGGCGCCGCCATGAAAGACCAGATTGCGAAATTCCTCCATCTCTCCGGACGGCAGCTTATTCACCAGAATGGTCGCGCCGCCGTCCTCTTCCAAGCTCCAGTCGTGAAGATTGGGGAAATGCTCACGCGTTCGGCCCAGACACGGCCCCGGCCCTCCGTCGACGGCAATGCGTGGAAAGAATTCCGTTTCCCCATTGGGATTTCGATTGATGACTGTCCAAGCGCCCGCGTGCCAACAGAACTTCCAATCGTACAGCTCCGGCAGTTCGCCTTGTGGCCCTCCGTCGAAAATCCAGGGCACCGTCAACAGGAGGAAACCTGAAGGCTTCAAAATCGCAGCGGCGCGGCGAAACGCTCGAATGACTGGTGGTTCAACGTGTTCCAGGACTTCACTCGCGATCAAGAAGTCGAGCGGCCCGATGGGTGACGGATCGCAAGTGAGGTCGAAGCGCGGCTCCCGATGCAGGTAGGTGTTTCGATACGAAAGCCGCTGCTCGAGGATGGACGAGATTGAGAAGCTATCGGTCAATCCAAGACCGGCAATGGACTTATCCGGCGGTATCAGCGGTAACGGAGCACTCCGGCCGAATAACTCCGTCGATAACTTGTGGACCAACCAACGGATCCGAACGTTCGATCCGCATGTACAGGACGGCAACTCGGGGTTTACGACGTGCGCGTCCTCAAAGCTGGCAGGCGAGCCACAGATGTTACATACGAACGGAACCGTCGCCAAGAGAATTACTTGATCTCGGGGCTCTGCGGTGTGGCCGGGTCCTGACCCCAGTTTTGGCGGATGACGCCCGAGGAGTCCGAGTAAAACGTCCGGCGGCCGGTGGACTTGTATACCCTGGGAACTGCCAAAACGGAGTATCCCGTCGGGCCTTGCGAGACCGTGAAGTTGTAGCCGCTATTCGATCCGCTCGCCAAGCTTGGCGGGATGAGTCCGGCGGCGGCGGGTCCTTCGGTAGCCCCGTTACTGGCGGGCGGCCCAAGCTGTGTCAGGCCCGTTGCGTAATCGCCAAACTGCGAATAATACTGCGTTTCGGCCTGCTGGATGGTACGGATCTGCGCCACCGCCGCCATTTCCTGGGCATTTTGCCGAATATTGTTCATCTGCGGGATAGCGATGGCCAAAATGATCAAAATAATCGCGATAACGATTAGCAGCTCAATCAGCGAGAAGCCACGCTGACTGGCGCGACGCTTCGACAGGGATCGAGAGAGAGACGCGGGCACCATACGTTTCACATCATACGACGGCAGTAGCGTCAGAATCGTGGAGAGCATTGATGAAAGGTCAACGGATGATAGCCGGGCACGTCAAAAGTCTTTCACTAAGTTGTCAATCGACCGCAAGCGCGCCAGCAGCCCCGCCAGCAGGTCGAGCCGCAGGGCATTGGCTGCGTCCGAGAGAGCGCGCTCAGGATGATCATGCACTTCGATGAATAACCCGGCGATGCCGGTAGCAGTGGCCGCGCGCGCCAGCGGCTCGATGAACTCCGGTTGACCGCCGGAATGTTGGCCCGCGGCGCCGGGTAGCTGCACGCTGTGGGTAGCATCGAAAACGACCGGATATCCGGTGGCGGCCATAATTGGCAGACCGCGCATGTCCACGACCAGATTGTTGTAGCCGAAGGAGGAGCCTCGCTCAGTAAGGAGGATGTTGCGGTTACCTGTGCTGGCAACTTTCTCCGCGGCATTGCCGATATCGGGTGGCGAAACGAACTGACCTTTTTTAATATTGACCACCCGTCCAGTCTTGCCGGCCGCCACCAGCAAGTCCGTTTGACGACAGAGGAAGGCTGGAATTTGAAGAATATCGGCCACTTCCGCGACGGGCTCGGCCTGAGAGGCTTCGTGGATATCGGTCAGGACGGGAATGCCGAGGCGGCGAACTTTGGCGAGAATACGCATCCCTTCCTGCAGGCCCGGTCCGCGATAGCTGGATACGCTGCTGCGATTGGCCTTGTCAAACGATGCTTTGAACACGAATGGTCCGGCGATCTCTCCGATCGCCTGCGCCATGCGCATCACATGTTCTTCGCTTTCGATGACACAAGGTCCCGCAATCAAAGCGAGAGGAGTTCGACTCGAAAAGACCACTTCGGCCGGTCCGGAGCCGACCGAGACTACCTGACTCATTGGGCGTGCGAATACTCGGGAGTTGCGAGTGACTCCTGCAGAGTACGCGTTTTCTTTTCGTCGCGATGTTGGATCGCTGCGCCGAGGAAAGCCTTGAACAGAGGATGCGGCTCCAGCGGCTTCGACTTGAACTCCGGATGGAACTGGCATCCCAGGAACCAAGGATGGCCCGGGAGCTCGCAAATCTCGACGTAGACACCGTCTGGCGTCTGCCCCGTGAGGCGCAGGCCGTTCCGCGTGAGCACGTCTTCATAGTCCCGATTGAATTCGTAGCGATGCCGATGGCGTTCACTGATATCGGTCCTTCCGTAGGCCTGTTCCGCTAGGCTGCCCTCGGCGAGATGGCATGGATAAGCGCCAAGACGCATGGTCCCTCCCAACTCCTCGACACCCTTCAGCTCACGCAACTTATAAATGACCCGATGCGGTGTGCCCGGATCGAACTCGGTGGAGTCGGCATCCTTGAGTCCACAGACGTTTCGCGCAAACTCGATGACCATGGTCTGCATACCGAGACAGATACCGAAATAGGGGATCGTTTCTTCGCGTGCGCACTGGATGGCATGCAGCATGCCGGTTATGCCCCGCTTGCCGAATCCGCCAGGCACCAGAATTCCATCGAATTTCCGCAAGGCGCTGCGGCATGCCGGCCAATCGAGACGCTCCGACTCAATCCATTCGATTCTTACACGCGCCTGATGGGCGATGCCGGCATGCAATAGAGCTTCTTTCAAACTCTTATAAGAGTCTTCATACTCGACATATTTGCCCACGAGCCCGATGGCCACTTCGCTCATGGGATTCTGCATGCGCTCCACCATGTCAATCCAGCTAGACAGGTGGCGGGGACCCGCTTCCATGTGAAGCTGGCGCAGAATGCTCTCGTCTACTTTCTGCTCGGCGAAAACCATGGGCACTTCGTACACCGAATGCACATCCTTGGCCGTGATGACGCTGCTGACATCGACGTCGCAGAACAGCCCAATCTTTTCCTTGACCTCTTCGGGCAGCGGACGCTCCGACCGGCAGAGCAGGATGTCCGGCTGGATACCGATGGCGCGCAATTCTTTCACGCTATGCTGGGTTGGTTTCGTTTTGAGCTCCTGCGCGGCGGCGATCCACGGCACCAGGGTCAAGTGAACGAACAGCGTGTTTTCCCGGCCCTCTTCATGGCGCATCTGACGGATCGCTTCTATGAAAGGCAGCGATTCGATATCGCCGACGGTCCCGCCAATCTCGACGATTGCGACGTCCACGCCGGAAGCGACTTTGCGGCAAGCGCTCTTGATTTCGTTAGTGACGTGCGGAATCACTTGCACCGTCTTACCGAGGTAATCGCCACGGCGCTCGCGCGCAATGATGTTTTCGTAAATGCGGCCGGAAGTTAGATTATTGCTTTGGGTAAGTGGTGCGTGCGTGAAGCGTTCATAGTGTCCCAGGTCAAGGTCGGTTTCGGCGCCATCGTCGGTGACGAAGACCTCGCCATGCTGGAAGGGACTCATCGTGCCGGGATCGACATTCAGATACGGATCGAATTTTTGAAGAGTGACGCGGAGGCCGCGGCTTTCGAGGAGGCAGCCGATGGACGCGGCCGCGATTCCTTTTCCTAACGATGAAACAACACCACCAGTTATAAAGATGTACTTAGCCATTCCCCTTGCAGCGCGCCCCCTAAAGCGTTCCCGTTCTCTTTTTCATCCTTATTCGTCTCGGTAAATGGATTCGGCGCCGACCGAAAACAATCGGTTGACCCGTTCCAGATCTTCTGGCGTGTCGACACCCAGTGATTCGTAATCCGTCTCCACCACGCGGATGCGGTATCCGTTTTCGAGAGCGCGCAACTGCTCCAGACACTCGGCCTTCTCCAAAGGTCCCGGCGTGAGGTCGGGATACCGAAGCAGGAAATCCCGCCGATACACGTATAGGCCAATATGTTTGAAGTAAAGCGGCATGCCGCTGCGGCCGTCGCGCTCGTACGGAATGGGGCAGCGGGAGAAATAAATGGCGTGGCCGGTGAGGTCCGTCACCACTTTGACCACATTGGTGTTCAGGATGTCGGTGGGATCTGCGATACGCTTCATCAGCGTACCCATGGAAATCTCGTCGTCGTGCTGAACGGCAAGAATGGCGGCATCTATGGCTTCCGGATCGATCAGCGGCTCATCGCCCTGCACGTTAACGTAGATGTCACCTGGTTCGACCGACGCGATTTCGGCAAGCCGGTCAGTCCCACTAGGATGGTCGGCCCGGGTCAGGCGCACATTGCCGCCAAAGCTCCGAACGGCGATGGCAATCCGTGCGTCGTCCGTCGCAACCAGCACGCTGGTCAAATAGCGGGCCATGCAAGCACGTTCATATACGTGCTGGACCATGGGTTTACCAGCGAGAAGAGCGAGAGCTTTACCGGGAAAACGAGAAGAGGCAAATCGGGCGGGAATTATGCCGATAATTCGCGTCCGCACAACTGAGTGTAGCACGAGGGTAGCAGGGGGCCGGGTTTCATTTCAACGTGAAGTCTTGAGGCAAGTACGGACCCACGCCGGAGAACCGTTCCCGGAAGATTTGCCGAGGCAGCCTTGCCTGTCAGCGTGTTGAAGGTAGCCTCGCCATAGTCGTCCTTTCCTGTCAATCCTACCAATGCCATTGCCGAAATTCGATGGCTCGCGGAATGCAGGTTTGATATGGGATACATCCTCAAGCGTCAGACGCTTGCGCGGGCGGATCTGCTGCTCTTGATCCATTTGGCAACCGACCACCCGCTGCCGCCGAAGCATAATACAACGAATGCGATCATGCACCCGACGAATGCAGGCGATTTCGCTATGGCAAGGATGCGGTGTCCGAATACAATCGCGAGACCGGCCACCACGCTGAAGCGCACGATTCGGCCAGTCAACGTCAAGTAGAACAACTTGATGCGGGGGTATCCGAGCGCACTGGCGGCAGCAACGAGTAAAGTGAAGGGGAACGGTGGTGGCGCCAGGCAACCCACGACCAACGCCATGCCTCCGTAGCGGTCGATTTTCTCTTTCAAGTATTCGAAACGTTTCTTGCTCATGAAATGCGTGATCCCTTCCTCCCCACCCTTGTGAGCGACAGCGTGGATCAGAAGAACACCCAGTACTGACCCGATGGCAGCCATCCCTACATAAGCGCCGATTTGCAGATACTGATGGCGATGCCGAGCCGTTAACCCCACAATTAGTAAATCGTTGCCGAAAGGCATGAACAAGAACGAGGAATCAAGGATTCCTAAGACTAGCGGCCCGAAATAGCCCAGTGAGAAGATGATGCCCAGGGCGTGGCGCAAAAAGGCTGACACACCCATGGACTCAAGGAAGGGCGAAAATTCCACAGGGCCGGTGAAAGGTACGGTATGGAAGGAAAGATTGCGCTCGAAGAGCATTTCGGGATTTCATCGTTTGGCGTTTATGCATCGAAGATGGCGGCGGGTCTAGATCAATCAGGGCTGGTAGATCGATTGCTGGATGTAGCGGATCTGCGATTAGCGCAGATGGATAAGAGCGGGGTGGAGTTAGCGGTTCTGTCCCTGACTGCGCAAGGGGTGCAGGCGGAGCCGAACGCGCAAGTGGCTCGGGAGCGGGCGCGGGAGGCGAACGATGTTCTCGCCGGTCACGTGGCGAAGCATCCCGGTCGTTTCGCGGGGTTCGCGGCGATTCCGATGCAGGACCCCGACGCCGCGGCCCAAGAACTCGAGCGCGCCGTTCGCCACCTTGGATTTAAGGGCGCATTGGTAAACGGATTCTCGAATGTGGGCGATGCCGGGACCGGTGAATACTACGACCTCCCCAAGTTCCATCCGTTCTGGGAGCGCGTACAATCCCTGGGCGTTCCGGTATATCTTCATCCGCGCGACCCGCTGCCCGGCCAGACCACGATTTACGACGGCTTCCCAGCTTTGCTGGGTCCCGCATGGGCGTGGGGAGTGGAGACCGCGACCCATGCGCTCCGCCTGATCTTAAGCGGATTGTTCGACCGCTATCCCAGGCTGACAATCATCCTGGGACACATGGGAGAGACGCTACCGTTCGCAATCGCGCGGGTAGAGGCGCGGGTGAACGCCTTTCCCCGGACCAATGTTTTGACCAAACCAGTCAGTCATTACCTGTACGAGAATTTCTACGTGACGACGAGCGGGCATTTTCGCACCCAAGCTCTGTTGAACGCGATGAGCGAAATGGGATCCGACCGTATGCTGTTCTCTATCGATTACCCGTACGAACCCATGGACAAGGCTGCCCGATGGTTTGACAATTGCCCCGTCAGCGAAGCAGACCGGCTCAAGATCGGGCGTCTGAACGCGCAGCGGTTACTGAGGCTTTAGTTAAAGTTGTATTCGCGCCACTGCCTGCCCGTTGTATCCGAATTTCTAACGCAGATCATCACACTAACGAGCGCCGGCCAGCGGTTCCGACGGTCTGCTCGAACGCAAACTGGCCAGATACGGCAGCGTGAGAGAAATTCGCCTGGTATTCCGTGGACGCAGGTAAAGCAGCGATCTACTCCTCCCGGAGCACCTCCATCGGCTCAACGCGTGATGCGCGCAATGCGGGCAAGAGAGAAGAAACTGCCGCTACGGTAATGATCAGCAGCACGACCGAGAACAGCGTTTCGGCGTCGGCCGTGGAGACACCATACAGCATGCCCGCTAGCGAGTGCGCAAATGCGATCGCAAGGCACAGACCGGCGGCGCAGCCGGCCAAGGAGATGACAAATCCTTTCCATAGGAACTGCGTGACGATTTGTCCACGCAATGCTCCAAGCGCCAGACGCAAGCCCACCTCGCGACGGCGCAGCGCCACAAAATAACTCAGCGTTCCGTACAGTCCGATGCAGGCGAGCAATACCGCCGTGAGGGCGAACAACGTGAGCAGAATGGTGCGCAGCCGATTTTCCGAAAAGCTGTCAGAAAGATGCTCCTCCAGCGGAGAAACGCCATAAACGGACCGCGATGGATCGATCTGATGAATTTTGCGGCGCAGCGTTTCCGCCATCTCCATCGGATCGCCTTGGATGCGAATCAGGAAATTGGGAAACGGTGTGGGAGCGCTTGTGCACCAATAGACAGTCGGAGCGGGTGCTCGGTTGAGGCCCTGCTCGCGGGCGTCTCCGACGATACCGGTTACTTCGGCCGGCGCGGAAAGAAACTGGCTTGAGCCCAGTTGCAGGTGGTGTCCAATGGCGTCCGATCCGCTTAGATATGCGTCGGCGAAGCTGCGATTGACGACCATGGTGCCGAAGTAGTTTGCCGATTCGCGGCAGCTCTCGCCGGCCAGCAGCGGAATTTTCATAGTCTCGAAATAGCCGTTCGAAACGAATCGGCTGTCGGCGAAGATTTTGCCCTCAGTTTCGGCGCGACCTTCGGTGAGCTTCAGCTCTGTGCGGGAATCGCTGACGATTCCCGGCAAAGTCGCCGAAGTCGCTGCCCCGAGGACGCCGGGTACCTCACGTAAATCGTCGAGGGTCGTATCTATCCGCCGTGTCAGCGTCTTCATGTCGGCGGTTTCACCCCAATTGCCGCTGATCTGGAGCGTTACGACATGGCTGGGATCGAAGCCGGGCGAGACGCGGCCGAGCTCCTGAAAACTGCGCAGCAGCAGCCCGGCGCCCACCAGGAGAACCACTGCGAGCGCCACCTGCACCGCCACCAGAAGCCACTGCAGTGGATTGCGCGTTGAGACTTGCGTCCGGCTAGCGTGCGCCAGATCGCCCGCAATTCCACGTCTGGTACCGCGCAGGGCGGGTAGCAAGCCGCATAGAAGAGTAGCCAGCATGCCGCAACCTAGCGTGTATAGCACAATGCGCCAATCGAGTGCGATTTCTTCGACACGCGGCAGGCTCTTCGCCAGCATCCGCAGGCCGTGCGCGCCGCCGGCTGCGACAAGGATTCCCAGCAGCGAACCGGTTAGTGCAAGTACGAAGCACTCCGTCAATAGTTGAGCGATGACGGACGCGCGCGACGCGCCTAAGGAGAAGCGAACGGATATTTCGCGCTCGCGTTCGGTGGTGCGGGCGAGCAACAGAGCGGCAATGTTGGTGCAGGCGATCAGGAGGAGCAACGAGACCGAGCCAAATAGAACCCAAAGCGAGCGCCGCGCCCCTCTGACGGTGTTCTCCTTGAGAGGTTCCACTTCCACCATGAGACTCCGATCTGTTAACGGGAACTCTCGCCCGAGTTGGACCTGTACATTTGCGAGATCCGCGCGCGCCTGCGCCGTGGTCACTCCGTGCTTGAGCCGGCCTATGACATGGAACCAGGTGCTCCGGCGGTCTTGCGCGATGGGTGAGTCTGCGGGACTCGGCGTCCACATCTCGACGTCACCATCGGGGAAGAGAAACGAAGCCGGCATAACGCCAACGACGGTGTACAACCATTTCTCGACGCGCAGCCTTTTACCCACCACGTGCGGATCGGAATGGAAGCGGTGACGCCAATAGGCTTCGCTAATGAGGACGGCACTGGGTCCTCCGTAGCGCTCCTCCTCGGGCGTGAAATCGCGGCCCAGAGCGGGCGCCACGCCCCAAACCTCAAGAAAACGAGGCGCAACCAGTGCTTCGGTTACTTTCTCCGGTAGTGCGCCGGAGAGATCCGAAACATCTTCCGTATACCAGCCGGATATTGCCTGAAACGTGGTGTTCAGACGATTCCAATCCTCCAGTCTGGACGGGGCGACAAAACTTGCCGTATTCCTAGCGGCGCGATTGAGTTGCCGCAGTAGCATGAGGTCGCCGCCGTTTGGGAAGGGCAAAGGCCGCAGCAGAATCGCGTCGATCGCGGAAAATACCGCGCTATTGGCGCCGATACCCAGCGCCAGCGTCAAGACGACCGTGATCGAGAAGGCCGGCGATTTGCGCATCAGCCGAATGCCAGATTTGAGATTAGCGGCTACGGTCTCCAATATCGGAATGCGATGCACGTCGCGCAATTCTTCCTTAATCTGCTCGCGCCCGCCGAATTCGACGATAGCCTGGCGGCGCGCTTCGTCAGGTGCAATGCCCGTCGCGATCTTTTCTTGCACCAGCCGGTCGATATGAAAAGCGATCTCCGAATCGATCTGAGTGGTCAGAGCGCTTTTCTTGAGATAAAAGGGCCAGCGGGGCATTGAGGAACTCCTACTGCGCGGCCTCCAGGATCAGGCCAACGGCATCCGCCAACCGTCGCCAATTTGATTCCTCCTCAGCGAGTTGTTTCCGGCCTTTGGCCGACAGCTTATAGAATTTTGCCTGCCGCCCGTTTTCGGATTCGCCCCACTCGGCTTCGAGCCAATTCCGTTTTTCGAGCCGGTGCAGCGCCGGATACAAGGAACCTTGCTGCACTTGCAGCACATCCTTCGAGATCTGGCGAATACGCTGGCTGATCCCATAGCCGTGAACCGGCCCAAGAGCGACGATTTTCAAAATGAGCATGTCCAGGGTGCCCTGGAGAAGGTCCGACTTTTCAGTTGGCATGGGCGCACTTCTCTCTATGACTTTCTACATACTAGAAGTTTGATGTGTAGATTGTCAAGGAGAAACTCGAGCTTCCTTGAGGCTGACCTTGACCTCCGAAATGTTGGAGATCGGCGGTAGCCAAGAAACAGATCGGATTACATTCGAGTCCAAACCAATAGGAATTCCTACTGGCTCGGACTGAGCCTTTTACCAGTGCCGGTGGCTCGCTCGGATCCAAAGGAGGTTACAGTAAGCAAGATGGCCGCGAGTGATTCGTATCCTCTCACCGCGGTGGAGGCGAGAGACAGGATGGGCATTGCCGTACAGACGAGCACGCGGCGGCGGCTGGCCATATTGTTTTGCGTTCCCTTGGCGTTCAGCCTATTGTTTTTTATTGCCAATCAAGCCGCTCAACGCACCGACCTGGGACTGCAACGGCTCGAAAGCCTCTCCAGCAGCGTCAATCAACTGCTATTGCTTTGCACGAACGCGCAAACCGGCGAACGAGGATTCTTGTTAACTGGCGACGAAAAATATCTAGTTCCACTGCAAGAGGCGGAGGCCTTCCTTCCCAGTCAAATCGATCTTTGCCGCACGTATGCCAAGGGCCGCCCCGATTTTCTGCCGCAGGTGAACCACATTATCGCCGACGCACGAACGCGCTTCGTCCAGTCCGATAATACGTTGAATCTGGCGCGGAATGGGAGTTTCATCGACGCGCTCGGCACGGTTAAGTCCGGTGCAGGCGAAGTGACGATGGATGACCTTAGGATCTCCGTTTCAAGCTTCCAAAAACAGTTGGATCGCGTCCTAGAACAATACCTGGATCACCAGCAGACCATTAATCAGTTAGCGTTTATGTTCTTTTTGGTGGGTACTGCAATCATGGTTGTGGTCCTCGTGTGGCTATATCGGGCGCTGATCACCTTCATTCAGGAGCGCGAGGATGCGCAAGCCCAATTGCAGGCGCTCAACACCGAATTGGAGGAGCGTATCGTCGAGCGGACTCGCGAATTACAGGATTCCAACGAGGAGTTACAGCAATTCGCGTACGTTGCCAGCCATGACTTACAGGAGCCGCTGCGTACCATCACTAGTTTCACGCAACTGCTGGCCAGCCGTTATCAGGGAAAGTTGGATGAAGACGCCGACGAGTTCATCGGATACATCGTGACATCCTCCCGCCGGATGACTGAATTGATCAACGGCCTGCTTGCGTTGGTACGACTGCGAAAATCCGGACAGACTTCCGCGCCGGTTCCGTTTCAGAGACTGCTGGATGAAGCCGAAGCTGGTTTGCAAGCCGCCATTCGCGAAAGCGGCGCCCGGATTGAGCGCAGCCCACTGCCTTCGCTTGTAGTGGATAAGGTCCAACTGACACAGGTGCTTCAGAACCTCATCTCGAACGCGATCAAGTACCGGCGCGACGAACCGCCCCTGATTCAAATCGGAGCCCGGCGTGAGAACAACCAATGGATCTTTTCCATCGCCGATAACGGGCAAGGCTTTGAAAGGCAATATGCCGAGCGAATCTTCGGAATCTTTCAGAGACTGCATGGGCGGGAGGTGGAAGGCACGGGTATGGGACTTTCGATCACGCGGAAAATCATTGAGCGTCATGGCGGTCGGATCTGGGCCGAATCCGCACCGGGAGTAGGCTCCACATTCTATTTCAGCTTGCCAACCAGTTTGGAGACGAATCGCCAAGCTCAACCATCGAATACGGGGCCTACCACTGGAGCAGGCGCGAAAATGGCAGCTAAGGCGCCGTGAGATCACAACCAGCTTGAACGGTGGGCCAGCAATTTGCAGAATTTGAGAACTACCAGTCCGCCACAACAGCCTCAATGGTCTGCGGGGCATTTCCTTCCAGCCGGTTGTTGACGAAAATATAGGTCTCCTCGGCCCGCTGTTTCGACCGAATTAACAGGTTCCGCAGGGCGTTTCGCACTTCTTCATTTGGCTCCTGGACTTCGCGATAGGGCGAAAAGAGGTTCACCGCGTCTTCATACTTGCGTCCAGGCCGCAGCAGCGCTCGCGCTACTGTGAACCCGGCCGTAAATGCGCCCGGCATTAGCATCTGCCCTGCAAGCGGCGGCATTCGCGTCCACGAACTCAATACGTGCGCAATATTCGCATCGTGCAGAAAACCGAAGTAGTCCGCGCCCAGAAATTCAGGATTGCGAACTTCCACCGCATAATGAAATTCGCGCGGCAGTTGGGCCACGGCGGGCGCAAGCGCATTCAAAAATTCGTCGACAGACGCGAAAACCGTCTTGGGGAATGTTCCGAATTCAAAAATCAAGACGGCGATGCGATCACGATACGGCGCGAGCAGATCCAGAAATTCGACTTTCAAGAGATCTGTGTCTAAGAAATTCGGATTGACCGCACCTGATCGTGGTCCGTAGCGCGGGTGCGTAGGGAACGCCCGTACAGTCACTTCCTCCGGAATCTTGAAAGCGAAGCGCAAGGTCGAAGGCGCGCTTTCGAACAGGCACCGCCAGAACTCCGAGCTAGGAAATTGGTAGAAGGAGAAATCGCCGCAAACTACCGGAAATGTTTCAGCATATTCGGCCAGGCATTCGCCCTCAAACCGCTTCTTCGACAGTTTGCCTCGCACGCTATAGCGCTCCCGTGTGTAGATCTGTCCCAGCCAGCCTTGATATTTCCAGGAACTTGTCCCCACGTAGATGGACTGCTTTGCCATCTGGCTCAGCTTCTTCCTAAGGACGCGCGTGGTTTCCGGGACCGGCTCTTCAAACAGCGGCAGGTTCTGCATCGAACTTATAATAGGGAATCCATGCACAGACTTCTCTTCCTTGCGATCACTCTGACCGCCGGATTGGCGCTAGCGGCAACCAATTGGGACGCCGCCGGAAAGCAATGGTGGGCTCATGTCCAATATCTGGCGAGTGACGATCTGCAAGGTCGCGACGTCGGCTCGCCCGGCTTCGATAAAGCCGCAAATTATGTTGCGCGTGAGTTCGAAAAGGCCGGCCTCAAACCGGGGGCCGGGACGAGTTACTTTCAACCGGTAGCATTCGAATCCGTTGTTATTGACCCGCAGCGGTCGTCGCTCTCGTTGGTGCACAAAGGCGTCGCGGCCCGCGTGCCCGTTCCCGTGGAAGCGCTGCTCGGTTACTCGGCGCACGCCGCGCCAACGATTGAGGCGCCGCTCGTCTTCGCGGGCTACGGACTCACGATCCCTGAAGCTCACTGGGACGATCTGAAAGGCCTTCGCGTTCGCGGCGCCGTAGTCGTGTTTCTCGCTGGCGGGCCGGAAAGCATCAGCGGTAATCTCCGTTCGCATTACTCCTCGAACGCCGAACGTTGGAAGGCATTGAGAAAAGCCGGTGCGGTGGGAATTATTTCTATTCAGAATCCCAAGACGATGGAGATCCCCTGGTCCCGTACCTCCTTAAACTGGGGTAAGCCTGTGATGTCGCTGGCCGATCCGGCGGGTCGTCTATTCAGCGCCTCGTGGAACCCGGCCAAAGCGGACGATCTCTTAGCCGGTTCCGGGCATAGGTTCGCGGAGATTCTCAACGCTGCCGACAAGCATCAACCGTTGCCTCACTTCGAAATTCCCGCTTCCATCAAGGCCGCTGTGGCCACTTCGAAACGCGCCATCGCTTCTAAGAATGTTGTCGCGATTCGGCCAGGCGACGATCCGCAACTGAAAAACGAGTTCGTCGTGATATCCGCCCATCTCGATCATTTAGGCGTCGGAAAGCCGGTCAACGGCGATTCCATCTTCAACGGCGCTATGGACGACGCTTCCGGCGATGCCTCTCTTATTGAGATCGCAAAGGCTCTCGGTCATTCGCGCACATCCATTCGCCGATCTTTGCTCTTCCTGTCCGTCACCGGCGAAGAGAAGGGCGAACTCGGCTCCCGCTACTTCGCCGAGCACCCGACGGTTAAAGGCCGCATCGTGGCCGATCTCAACATGGACATGTATCTGCCCCTATTCCCCTTGAAGTGGCTGGAAGTGCAAGGGCTGCAGGAATCTTCTCTCGGCAACGACATTCGCACGGTTGCCGAATCCGCCGGTGTTCGTGTTCAGGCCGACAAGGAGCCGAATCGCAATCGCTTCATTCGCAGCGACCAGTACAGTTTCATCAAAAGGGGCGTCCCGTCATTGGCCTTCAAGTTCGGCTACATCCCTGGCGGTCCGGAAGAGAAAATCTTCAAGGACTGGTACACGAATCGTTACCACGCAGTCTCGGATGATGTCAATCAGCCCGTCGACAAAGCTGCTGCTGCTCAATTCAATGCGATCTTGAAGGACCTTGCGGTGCGCGTGGCGGACGCTTCCTCCGATCCGGCCTGGAATTCCGGCAGCTTCTTCAAACGCTTCGCAACCAAAGCAAACTGAGTGTTCTCGCTTCGCATCGAATGCGCCGCCGAAGACGTGGAGCGCTTGTCCGGCGAGCTTTGGGAACTCGGCGCGGCCGGTATTCAAGAACTCGACAGCGGCGAATCCGCGGTTCTGCTGGTTGCCTTTGAAAGTGACAAACAGCACCGTGAACTGCTCGAGCGCTATGCCGCGCTCTCGCCCGATTGGGAGCAATTGGACGACACCGACTGGGTCGCTCACACGCAACAGAGTTGGCCTACGCGCTGTGTGGGTGAACGGCTCCTTCTCGCCCCAGCGTGGTCTCAGGAATCCACGCCTCCCGGCCGTCTGCGCATCATTCATAACCCCGGACTGGCCTGCGGCACCGGTGAACACCAATGCAGTCAACTCGCCCTCATGGCCTTAGAACAATGCGTCAGGCCGGGCGACCGTGTGCTCGATATCGGCACGGGATCGGGCCTCCTCGCCATTGCCGCTTTGCGTTTGGGCGCGAACCTCGCCATCGGCGCCGATCCAGACGAAGAGGCTCTCGTAATCGCGCGGGGAAACTTCGAGCTCAATCAATTACCGTCTTATTTAGCAGCCGCCTCGGCCGATGCCTTTGCCAACCAGAGCGCGGATATTGTCGTAGCCAACATCAGCGGCACGGTCCTGCTCTCCATATTGGACGATCTTCTGCGCATTGGCCATACTCTCCTCCTCACCGGCTTCACGAAACACGAGTTGCCTGTGTTCCAGCAGCTTTTGCCGAATTCCTCTGTCCTTGCGTTGGACGAATGGCGGCTGATTCGCGCCGATTCAGCCTGATTTCCCGGCGATGCGCAGCGCTTTTTCGATCTTTTGCTTGCCCTTCAACACCGGAGCAAACAGATCGCCCACGCGTTCGAAGCGTTCTATGGCATTATCGATGCGAAAGTCCGCCGGCCTGAGACCGCGCTTCACCTCGTCCCATGCCAGTGGCGTCGAGACCGGCGCTTTCTCGTGCGCGCGCAGCACATACGGCGCCGCGATGGTTTTACCCGTTCCAATCTGCAGATAGTCGAAGTACACCCGGCCCTTTTTGCGCTTCTCCACGCTGCGCGGCGTCGTGAATAGATTGGGCTGCGCATCCACCGTCAATTGCGCAACGATTTCGCAAAAGCCGCGCACCTGGGCATACGTATAAATCGGCTCCAGCGGCACATAAATGTGCATTCCATCGCCGCCGGTGGTCTTTGGGTAGCCTTTCAACCCGAGATCTTCGAGCACCTGGCGAACGATCACCGCCGCGTCTACGATCAGATCGAAATCGGCATCCACCGGATCGAGATCGATCAGCATCCAGTCCGGATTTTCCAGGCTGCCGACGCGGCTCAGCCATGGATTTTGATCGATGCATCCCAGGTTCGCCAGGAAGAGCAGCGTCGCCCGGTTATTTGCTAACACATAATGATTGTTCTTCGGAGGATGTCCTTCACGAACAATGTGACACTGAATCCAATCTGGAAAACCTTTTACCGCATCCTTCTGAAAGAAATATTGTTCCTCAATCCCATTCGGATAACGCTTCATCGACAACGGCCGATCCTTTAAATGCGGCAGCAACCACTGCGATACACGGTCGTAAAAAGCGACCACGTCGCGCTTCTTCCAACCGTCCTTCGGATAAAAGACCTTATCGAGATTCGTGAACTTTAGCCGATGCCGGTCGACAACCGCGATTACTTCCTTGCCCCTCAGATCTAAACCGCTTGCCGGAGGATCGGGATCAGAAGGCTCTTCGCGGACCACTTCAGTGGCCGGCTTATCGTCGCGCAGTCCAACAAAGACGGGCGCGCGGAGGTTTCCATCCGACGTCCATTCGAGAAAGCGAACCTGGCACAGCACTTCCGGCTTGACCCAGGTCGCTCCCGCAATTTTCGATTTCTTAGCAAAGGGATTGGTCTTCGTGATCAGCGGCTGCAGGCGGTCCGCAATCTCCTTCATCAACTTCTGGTCGAAGCCCGTTCCCACTTGGCCCACATGCCGAAGCTCGTCTCCCTCCCACACGCCTAGAATCAGCGCGCCGAAATACTCGCGCTCGCCTTTCGTGAATCCGGCGATGACGAACTCCTGCTCGGTCAGCACCTTCAATTTCTGCCAGCAGCGCGACCGCTTCGATTCGTAAGCGCTATGACGATCCTTGGCCAGAATGCCTTCAAGCCCCATCTCACGAGCCGCAGCAAACATATGCTCACCGTCGGTCTCAAACACTTCAGAGATACGAACTCGGTCAGCCGGCTGAACCAGCCGATTCAACAAACGCCTGCGTTCCTCAAGCGGCGATTTTCGCACGTCGTAACCATCGGCATACAGCACATCGAACAGGAATAACGTTGCCGGCGTTTCCTGCGACAAACGTTCGATATCCCTCGCGTTGGTAATACGCGGCTGGATCAGTTCGAATCGGCTGCGCCCCTGTTCATCGAGCACACAGATTTCGCCGTCCAGAACCGCTACTTTCGCATCGACGCACTCTGGCAAACTGAGCAGTTCGGGATACTGGCGCTCACAGCGATTGCCGCGCCGCGATTCCATTTGTACTTTGCCATCTCGCACTGTACAGATCGCGCGCACACCGTCCCACTTGATTTCGTAAACCCATTGCTCACCAGCAGGCGGCTTGGTGACCGCGGTCGCGAGCATCGGCTCGATATCCTTCGGCAAGGCGGATTCGCGCGCGCCGGTCAACGATTCGGGGCTCACCGGGTCCGCATCTTCGGCGATTTCCTCTTGTGTCCGCTTGGTGGCGACGCTCCAAGCGAATTGATCGATGTCGTAGCCCTTGACGGCAAATTCGTCCGGTTTCTTGATGAGAAGCCATTCGTTGCCCTTACCGCGATTCTTCATCAGCACGATAGCGAAAGCGCCCTTCAGCTTCACGCCATCCAGACGAAATTTGAAGTCGCCGCGGGCGAGCTGACCGGCCGCATCGGGCTCGCCGGTCACCTCATACGAGCCGCGATCCCACAGCATCACGCTGCCCCCGCCGTAGTTACCTCTCGGAATATTGCCCTCAAACGTGCCGTAGTCCAGCGGATGATCTTCTACCTTCATTGCCAGCGCCTTACGCGACGGGTCCAGACTAGGGCCTTTGGGTACAGCCCAACTAACGAGCACGCCATCTACTTCAAGACGAAAATCGTAATGAAGGCGCGTTGCATCATGCCGCTGCACGCAAAAGAAACCGCCGCGCGTACCGGAATGCTTTTCTGGAACATCCGGCTTTGGCTCGGGTGTCTGTTCGAACTTCCGTTTTCGCGCGTATTCGGTCAGGGCCATGGTTCTATTAGATCGCGCGTGATAACTCTGCGCAGTCGCAAAAAAACTACACGAAAAAGCTTCAGTGCCTAAAGCGAATGATCGAGTGAGAGGTTCAATAGGCGTAGCGCACTGTGCAAATTGGAGTCGTCCGGAGCAATCAGAGTGGATGGCGCGAGGTCCAATCCGAACGGTTCAAACAGCGCCCAATTGTCCAGGTTCGAGCCGTGTCTGGATTGATAGTGAATCCCGTCATAGCCAAGCTGGTAAACGATTGTTGCGATCTGCTGAGTAAGTCTTCGATCCTGCGATGCCAGGAGAGCTAAGTCGAAGTAATGTGTGGCATCCAGCCGCCGCGCCATTAATCCCGGCTCGAAGTGGCGCCGCAAGTAGGATAGCCATTCGGCACAGTACATGTCCGCAAAACGGGCCCGCTTGGAAACGGCTTGGCCCAATATCCGGTTGTGCAGCCGGCTTATCGGAACTGTGCCAAAAGGGATACGCTCGTTGGGGGCATTTTCGACACGGTCCAGGGCTTCGGCCAAGGCTTTGAGATCAGGAGGCTTGCGGTACCTCGCGAGCGTTTCCACGAAGCACCCGAGCGGGGAAGAGGCTGCGTACAGTACTCGGAAGTATCCTTCGGAATCGTCGAACCGGTTCCCAAAAAGTTCCATCGTCCCCCACCAACGCCCAGTTGGGAGGGTTCCACGGATCGGGTCTTCGGGCAACTCTGTATAAATGCCCGCTTGGGGTCTGAAATGGAAGGTGCAGGTTAGGCACCGGCAACAAAGGCTCGTGCTGCGTTGAGAACCCTCTTGCCGTCAATATCGAGACTACCCTCGCGCAAGAGCGTTATCGGGACGGCATCATTGAGTTCCGGATTCAATCCGACAAACCACGCTTGCACGACACCTTCGCTGTCCGAGCTTCGGAGCATACTGGCGACGTGATATGCAAGGCGGATTCGCTGCTCAACGTCTTTGTGCGGACTAGCATTATCCATCCATCGATCGATCGCCCTCGCGTCTTTCACGGAGGCTATGTAAGCGGTTTGTTTCCGCCCGATGATTAAAACCAATGAACGAACGACGTCAGGGAATGCCGCAGTCACTGCTTGTCGATGTGCGTCAAGATCCGGGCGCGGTCTGGCTGATGCTGTACTGGCCATTTGCTCCTCCTCTTTAATTGTACACCACAATCACAAGATCCTAACGGACAAATTGCGTAAGAATCACATCCAAATAACACTTACCCATTTTAAGCCAAGATGATACTTACCTGGAGGACGTCGTTCGCTTCCCTCACGGTTTTGCATTGCCACTTATCGGCCGCAGACCTAGTTCTCTGAGTTGCCGATCCGGGACCGGTGCCGGAGCCTCGCACATTAGATCCGTGCCCTTAGCCGTCTTGGGGAAGGGAATCACTTCGCGAATCGATTGCTCGCCGGCCAGAATCATCACCAGACGATCGAGGCCCAGTGCTATACCGCCATGCGGAGGTGCTCCAAATTCAAGCGCGTCCAGCAGAAAGCCAAAGCGCCGCCGCGCTTCATCTTCACTAAAGCCGAGTGCAGCGAAGACCTTTGTTTGAATGTCTCGCCGGTGGATACGAATGGAGCCCGATCCGAGTTCGATCCCGTTCAGAACCAGATCGTATGACTTGGCGCGGCAATGCGCCGGATCGGTCGTGAGTTTTTCAAGATCGTCGTCGTGAACCGAAGTAAACGGATGATGTGCGGCCATCCAGCGCTGGTCTTCCGCGTCCCATTCGAACATCGGAAAATCGACCACCCATAGGAACTTCATCACCGTGGGGTCCAACAGCTTGTGGCGGTCGCTATACTTTTGCGCGATGTGTAAACGCACTTGTCCGCAAGCCAGCAAAACCGTGTTTTCGGGCAGCGCGCCCTGCGGCTCTCCACCCCAACCTGCCAGAATCAACAGATCGTCGTCGGTCGGCTTTATCCGGTTACGTACTTCTGCCAGCGATCCGGCAAAATCGCGCTCCAGCCGCTTCAGATCGTCGTAAACGCGCAGGCCCTTTTCCTGGCCAAACGCCTTGATGTCGTCTCGTTCCTTGCGGCTCAATGCGCCCGTCTTCGGAATGTGAATGGCCACCAGCGGTAGGCCTTCTTTTGTTAGGCCTGAGTTAGGAAACAGATCTTCGACGCAGTGAAATGGAGGCAGCCGCAAATCGGGTTTGTCGCTTCCATAAGAACGCATTGCCTGCGCATACGTGATCCTAGGGATTTGGTTTTCGACTGGCATGCCCGCTGCTTCGCAAACCTTCCAGACCAAAGGTTCGATGACTTCGTAAATCTGTTCCTGTTGCGGGAACGACATTTCGAGGTCGATTTGGGTGAACTCGGGCTGGCGGTCTGCGCGCAAATCTTCGTCCCGGAAGCATCGCACAATCTGGAAATACCGGTCATAGCCGCTGACCATGAGCAACTGTTTGAAAATCTGCGGAGACTGCGGCAGCGCATAGAAATTGCCGGGCTGGACGCGGCTGGGCACCAGGTAATCGCGAGCGCCCTCGGGGGTCGAGCGCGTCATGAACGGCGTTTCAATTTCCAGAAAGCCCTGCTCGTACAGCGCCTGGCGCACCGCGAACGAAATCTTCGAGCGCATCATAATGTTGCGCTGCATCCGCGGCCGCCGCAGGTCCACATAGCGGTATTTCAGCCGCACGTCCTCCTTCACGTCTACGTTGTCCTCAAGCGGGAACGGCGGCGTGCGCGATGTGTTCAGAATCCAGATCTTCTCCACCGCAACTTCCACTTCGCCGGTCGCGATATTCGCGTTGATTGTGTCGACGGTACGTAGTTCCACTGCGCCTTCGACCGCTATGACGAATTCCGTGCTGAGTTCCTGAGCGCGCCCGAGCGTCTCCCGGTTACGGCTGGCATCGAACACAAGTTGCGTAATGCCGGCGCGATCGCGCAGATGGATGAAGATAAGGCTTCCCAGATCGCGCCGCCGGTGTACCCAACCCATTAGCACAACGGTCTTGCCAGCATCTTGGGCCCGCAGTTCTCCACAACTATTCGTACGGCGCAGGTCGCCTAAAAAATCCAATTTCACTTCTGACATGGTCGTTTGTTTTTTGAACGTTTCTATTTCGTGAAGCGATCGAGCACCTGGCCCTTGGTGAGCGTTTGTTGCTCGCCAGAGGTCATGTCTCGCAAGATATAGGTCTTGGTGACAATCTCGTTGTCGCCAACGATCAATGCATAGCGCGCGCCGGCCTTGCCCGCTAATTCCAGCAGACGTCTCAACTTTCGATCCGTGCCCACTTCCACCGACACATCTCTCTTGCGTATCTCGGCAGCAAACATCGCGCACCGGCGCAAAGCGGTATCGCCCAGCGGTGCAATGTACAGATCCAAACTGGGGGCCGCGGCTTGGTGTTGCTCTTCAACCGTCATCACGAGCCGGTCCTCTCCAATGGAGAAGCCGATACCGGGCGCGGACACTTTCGATCCCAACTGTTCGGCCAAGCCGTCGTAGCGGCCGCCGCCCAAGATCGCGTTCTGCGCGCCCAGCGCTCCATGCGTGATTTCAAAAGTGGTCCGCGCATAGTAATCGAGCCCGCGCACTAATCGCGGGCGCACCGTGTAGGCGATGGAGCGATCGTCGAGGAACTCGCGGGTACGGCGGAAGTGCTCGCGGTCTTCTCCATCGAGATGCTCGAGGATGGATGGCAATTGATCGATTAGCGGCTGGTCTTCGGGTACCTTGCAGTCCAGCACGCGTAGAGGGTTCGTCTCGGCTCGCCGCCGGCAATCGCTGCAAAGGTGCGGGGCTACATCAGTCAAGGCGGCGCGCAATGCTTCGTTAAATCGCCGCCGCGATTCCCGAGATCCAACGGAATTAATCAACAGTTCGAAATCGCCGATACCGGCTTCGCGAAGAATGTCCACGGCCAGCTCAATCGATTCGGCATCAATCGCAGGCGAATCGTTTCCGATGGCCTCCGCGCCAATCTGATAGAACTGGCGATAACGGCCCTTCTGCGGCCGCTCCCGGCGAAACATCGGCCCGATGTAGTACAGCTTCTGCACGCCGGGGCGCTGGTCCAGCCGGTGTTCGATATAGGCGCGGATCACGGATGCCGTGTTTTCCGGACGCAAGCTTAGCGATGCGCCATCGCGATCTTCAAACGAATACATCTCCTTACCGACGATGTCTGTCTCTTCTCCCACGCTGCGCGCAAATAGCGCGGTCTCTTCGAGAATTGGCGTGCGAATTTCGTGGTAGTTGTACCGATGGAAAATCCGTCGTGCGGCCGCTTCCACCTGGTTCCAAATGGCGCTGGACGGCGGCAGAATGTCCCGCATTCCTTTGACGGCCTGCATTCAGCGTTGCTCTTCCTTATAGATTGCGGTGATCTTGACGTAGTTGTCGCAGTTCTTCTTGAAACGGGCATGCTCCTCCGCCATGACCCCGCGCCGTACCTTTGCAGGCGTACCCATCACAACCGTATTTTCGGGTACGCGCATGCCTTCCGGAACCAATGCGCCGGCGGCGACGATAGCCCCCGCGCCGACGATTGCGCCATTTAAGACGATGGCTCCAATACCGATCAAAGCGCCGTCTTCCACAACGCACCCATGCAATATGACCCCATGCCCCACAGTCACGCGATTACCGACGATGCACGGGTATGTAACATGATCGACGTGCAGGACGCTGTTGTCCTGAATGCTGGTCTCATCGCCCACGCGGATGTAGTTGACGTCGCCGCGGATGGACACGTTCGGCCACACGCTGGACCGTTCGCCGATGACGACGTCTCCAATTAGCTGCGCGCTGGGGTCAATGTAGGCGGAGTCCGCGACGCGCGGGGCGGCTCCCTGATAAGTGCGGATCATTAAAAATTCCGTTTGTAGAGATAGAATTCGGGCCTAAGTCCCGAATCTTGCGGAACCAGAATCGCTGAGCTATCTCCTGTATTGTTGTTATACCAAGGCGACAGGCTTTGCAGGCTTATACTCAAGTGTAGACAGCACATATGGCGGCGCTTCCAGCTCTGATTATGGTTGAGGAACTCTACACCATCGATACGCGGGAGCGCTGTGAATTGCATTTTAGGCCGCGATGGAAAGCCCGCGCTGTTCGAAATGGGCGACGAAATCCCGTTGGTCTTAGAGCCCGGCCATCTGCCCGTCAGCGAGATCTTCGCGAGTGAGCCCTGGCGCAAAGGGCGCGGATGCGCGCCGCCAAACGGCAGAAGCGCTCGCCAATCCTTCGGGTGGCGCGCCCAATACCGCGCCCATTTTGCGCGAGTCTCCTGGTAGCTCCGCTCTCCGCTTCGAAATCCAAGCGACTTGTCCCGAAACCGGCGCGCGAGCCGGCCTCCTGCACACAGCGCACGGCACGATCGAGACTCCGGTCTTCATGCCCGTTGGCACCCAGGCCACCGTCAAGGGGATCACCCAGCGCGACCTTCAGAACGATCTGGACGCGCGCATCATCCTCGCTAACACTTATCATCTATTCCTCCGGCCCGGCCATGAACGTATTGAACGTTTGGGTGGCCTGCATAAGTTCATGGCGTGGCCTCGCGCCATCCTGACCGACTCCGGCGGATTTCAGGTCTTCAGTCTGGATACGTTGCGGAAGGTCACTGACGAGGGCGTGCTGTTCCGCTCCCATCTGAACGGCGACCCTCACTTCTTCACGCCGGAAGGCACTGTGGACGTGCAACTGGCGTTGGGCAGCGACATCCTGATGGCGCTGGACGAATGTTTGGCGTACCCTGCGGATCGCGGAGCGGCGCTCGCATCGATGCGCCGGACCATCTGCTGGGCGCAGTCTGGTTATGCCCATTATTTGCGCCGCGAAAAGGGGCTCCATTGCGCGCTTTTCCCGATTGTCCAGGGCTCCATGTTTTCCGATCTGCGCGCCGCCTGTGCCGAGGCGCTGAGGGAACTCGACGCCCCCGGCTATGCCATCGGCGGATTATCGGTCGGCGAACCGCGTGAACTGAGCCAGGAGATGGTCGCAGTGACCGCGCCGCTGCTGCCCTGTGACCGGCCGCGCTATGTGATGGGCGTTGGAATGCCGGAAGAGCTGCCGCAATACGTCGCCAAAGGAATCGACATGATGGATTGCGTGTTGCCGTCGCGCAACGCCAGAAACGGCTATCTTTTTACATCGGTAGGCCGGGTCGTCATTAAACAGGCACAATATCAAGACGACGACGGCCCGGTGGACCCAAACTGCTCATGCTACACGTGCGAAACTTTTAGTAGGGCGTATTTACGGCATTTGTACCAGGCGGGCGAGATCCTCTTTTCGACCCTCGCCACCCTGCACAACATTCGTTACTACCTTGACATTATGCGCCGGATGAGGCAGTCTATACTGCTTGGGCAATTTCCAGAATTTTTGAGATCCACCCTATCCGGCACGCTCAATTGATCACGGCCTTCGCTGTACCTGACCGGTCCAGAACGCGGTAGCCCATAATTTAAAAATCATGCTGCTCATCTTATTGCAAGCCGCCTCCTCGCCCTCATCGCTGTTGGGCAGTGTGCTGCCTATCGTCCTCATGGTGGCGATCTTCTATTTTCTGGTGTTCATGCCCATGCGCAAACAACAGAAGGCGCAGAAGGACATGATCAAGGCGCTCGAGAACGGCCAGACTGTGGTGACCAGCGGAGGAATCATTGGCACCATCGTGGCGGTCAACGATGATACGCTGATACTTCGCGTGAAGCCCGACAACCTGAAACTTCAAGTGTCGCGGAGCGCGGTGACGAGCTTGATTAAGGCGGACGAACCCGTCAAAAAGTCATAGCCTAGTGGATACAAGTAGTTGCTCAAATGAAACGGAATCTTCGATTTAAGTTTGTATTTATCGTGGCGGTTATCCTCGTCTGCATATACGGGGTGATCGGGCTGCCCACCAGTTGGCAGCAACTGGTCGATAACTGGCACAAGAACATTCGATTGGGTTTGGACCTGCGCGGTGGAACGTACCTGGTGGTCCAAGTGCAGCAGCAGGACGCCTTTAATGCCAAAGCCGGCACGGATTCGGAACGTTTAAAGGATGACGCCCGCAAAGCCGGGGTTACTCTGGGGAACGTTGAAATCATCCCCGGCAGCAACCTAGCGAGTGCCAAAAACGTTGCCATCGAGGTCAAGGGCGTGCCGGCGACGCAAGCAGGGCAGTTTAGGACGATTGTCAATAACGATTTTCCGGATTGGCTGCCCACCCCGACTGGTACGAACGACTACAAGCTTAGCTTGAAGCCGACGGAGGCTCTGAGCCTCTGGAATCAGGTCCTTACTGAGACCAAGAACACGATCGAGAAAAAAGTCAATGCCCTGGGTTTATCTGAGGCAACCGTGCAGCAGCGGCGCGAAGACGCCGATTCGGAATTGATGGTAGAAATGCCGGATGTGGACGATCCGGCCCGCGTCAAGCAGATCTTACAGACGACGGCGGTCCTCGAACTTTATGATGTGAAGGCCGGTCCCTTCCAGAGCGTGCAGGAGGCCTTGGCTCAAAGCAATGGAGTCTTGCCGCCTGGGAGCAAGCTGATCGGTAAACCTTCCGGTACCGCAAACGGCCGCGGTGGCGGGATCTACGTAGTCGCTCAGACCCCAGTTGTTCGTGGCCCCGACATTCGCGACGCGCGCCCAGAGCCAGGAAACCTACCAAATACCTGGAATACGAGCTTTGTGCTTAGCCAGGAAGCCGCCTCCCGCTTCGCTGCCTATACTGGCAGCCACATCGGCAGCCACTTGGCCATTGTCCTGGACGGCATCGTGTTGGAGGCGCCTGTCATTAAGAACCAGATCAGCGATAACGGCGTGATTGAGGGCGCCGGGACGCAACAGGAGGCCTCCGATCTCGCGCTCAACCTGCGGGCTGGTTCGCTCCCAGCGAGCATCGTCTACATGCAGGAGGACACAGTCGGGCCGTCGCTGGGCGCCGATTCCATCCATCAAGGCTTTATTGCCGGGATCGCCGGCGTTTTGGCCGTCATTTTCGTAATGCTCGCCTATTACAAGAAGAGCGGCATCAATGCGACTCTCGCGCTGGTCCTGAACGCGGTGATTTTGATCGCTTGTCTCAGCTACTTTGACGCTGTGCTGACACTTCCCGGCATTGCCGGTATCATCCTGACAATCGGTATGGCCGTGGACAGTAATGTTCTGATTTTCGAGCGCATTCGAGAAGAGGTGCGTGCCGGTAAGGGCCCGATGCCCGCCGTCGACACCGGCTTCAGCAAGGCGATCCTCACTATTATCGACACGCACGTCACCACAGTGGTTTCGTGCGCTATTCTCTTTCTCTTTGGCTCCGGCCCGGTTAAGGGGTTCGCAGTGACCCTGGTTATCGGTCTGGTGGCCAACGTTTTCACAGCGATTTTTGTGTCGAAGACCATTTTCGACTTCGAACTCACGCGACCGAAACCTGTAGTCGCGCTGAGCATTTAAGCGGCTCTGGCGAACCAACGGAAATTTCTATCTGTGTTCGCCATTTCACCGCATGTCTGGGAACACTTTGTTAAGAGCCGGTGTCTATCGTAATTGAATGCCGGCCTGTAAAGCTCGATGGAAATCTTTAAGCAAACAAACTTCGACTTTCTGCGCTGGAAGTGGCCGTTCATTGGCCTGTCTTTGGCGCTCACGGCGGTTGGGCTGATCAGCCTCTGGGTGAAAGGCGGCCCCAAGTACGGCATTGATTTTAATGGCGGAACTCTGATGGATGTGAACTTCATCAAACGGCCCTCGGCTGAGGCGATTCGGGCGGCCCTGCATCAGAAAATTGCAGGCGACATCGAGGTCCAGGAGATTTCGAACAGCCAGGAAGTCATCATCTCCACAGGAGTGGCCAACGAACAGGCGCTTGATACGGAACGCGCCAACATTATTGCAACGCTGAACAGCAAGTTCAACGCCAACACTGACGGCAAATTCGACATCAATACAGCCGGGCAGGCCGCGTTGGCGGACGCATTGCGCGATCCGCTGACCAAGGCGGATATATTCCTTTCGGAAGACAAACTGCAGGCTCTGGCGAAGGCGGTTATCAACTATCGCGACACGCCCCCGCATTCCGGCATTGTGCGCAACCTGGACGAACTCGCGAACGTACCAGGAGTAACTCCCCAGACTCTGAAGGTGATTAAACAAGTCTGTGTGCCGGGTGGCTTTAATATTCGAAGCGTTGAGATTGTGGGCCCGCGAATCGGCAAGGACCTTCGGCAGCAGGCCATTAACGTGGTGCTCATCGCCCTTGCCGCGATGCTGATATACATCGCTTTCCGGTTTGAATGGATTTACGGCGTGGCGGCAGTCATCGCGGTTTTTCACGACACGATCATTACCGTCGGCCTTTTCTCGTTGTTTAATAAGCAGATTGATTTGACGGTCATCGCCGCTTTGCTGACCCTGGTCGGTTACTCGATGAACGATACAATCGTCGTCTTCGACCGGATAAGAGAGAACCTGAAGCTCCAGCGGCGGGGCTCATTCACAGATATCGTGAATACCAGTATTAATCAGACTTTGAGTCGAACGGTTCTGACCTCGGGTCTGACATTCCTGACGGCTTTATCGCTATTTTTATTTGGCGGGCAAGTACTAAATGGTTTTTCATTCGGCTTGGTAGTTGGTATCATCGTGGGAACCTACTCTTCTGTCTTTATTGCCAGCCCGATTCTGATCTTTTGGCAGGGTCTGGCCGACCGGCGCAAGGTACGGAACCGGCCTAGTGTCGCCACGGTCAAGAGCGGGTTGCAACCTAAGCCCGAGTTGCGGCCTAAGTTGGATAAGAGCGTACGACCCCGTTAGTTGAAAGAGAGCAGTTTTTGGCGCCTCCATGTGGAGCTAGTGCGATATGAAACGGCATTTGCAAGTGAAAGCCTGCTTCCGGCGGGCAAGAGCGAAGGGGATTAGTCATGTTTGAGCAGACTTTTGTTGACGGAACGACAAAGACTAAAAGTAAGTGGACCATTTTGCTATCGCTGCTGTTGCAGGTAACGGCGATCGGCATTCTGATTCTGATACCGCTGATTTATACCCAGACACTGGAACCGGCGCAGTTGAAGAGTATGTTGGTGGCGCCGCCGCCGCCGCCTCCACCACCGCCGCCACCGCCACCCGCTGCGCCGAAGGCTCCACCGAAGCCTGTTATCAAGCAATTCCAGGCCAACCAATTATTGGCCCCGAAAGTGATTCCAAAGACCGTCGCTCACATTGAAGAAGCACCCGCGCCTCCCGGGATGGGAGTTGAGGGTGGAACTGGCGACGCCGGGATGGCCGGCGGTGTTCTCGGTGGTGTCTTAGGTAGCATCCCAAGCGCTGCTCCGCCGCCTCCTCCTCCCAAGCCGAAGGCCCCCAGCGGACCGGTCGCCATTGGCGGACGCGTTGCCGAAGCTAATCTGATTCGCAGGGTCCAACCGGTATATCCGCCGCTCGCCAAGTCGGCACGCGTGCAGGGTTCGGTCGAATTTACTGCCATCATCAGCAAAGAAGGCAATATTGAGAACTTGACCTTGGTGCATGGTCACCCGCTTTTGGTGAACGCAGCCAAGGAAGCTATTTTGCAGTGGAAGTACAGGCCGACATTATTGAACGGACAGCCGGTGCAAGTAATCACCGACATTACCGTCAACTTCACGCTGAGCCAGTAGGTGCGCCGGCCGCCGTATTAGTGGCTGGTCTGCGATGGTCCTGTAAATGAGGCCGGCCATTCGTTTTTGATAGAGTGACAATCACGTTTTAGTTTTGACCGATTCAAACTTTAGGAGATAAGCATGGTTTTACAGTTACACGTATGGGCTCTCTGGCTGCTTCAGGAGGCGTCGGACACGGGCAGCATCAGTTTCGATCCACGCAGCGTTTGGGGCAACATGGGCACTCTCGCCAAGTTAGTTGTCCTTGTTCTTTTCATCATGTCCGCCTGGTCGATCGGCGTAATGATCGATCGCCTTATCGCGTACAATGCCGCTCGCAAGCAATCCCGGGCCTTTGCCCCCGCCGTTGCCGGAGCGCTGCGCGAAGGGAAATTGGACGAGGCAATTAAGATCGCGGATCGCTTCAACAAGAGCCACTTGGCCAAAGTTGTCGTCGCCGGTTTGCAGGAATTCAAGGCTCACCAGATCAGCAGCGATATTCCGGGTGAGGAGATTGAAGCTTCGCGCCGGGCCTTAGAGCGCGCCGAAGCCATCGTGCATGCCGAATTAAAGCGCGGCGTCAGCAGCCTCGCTACTATCGGATCCACTGCTCCGTTCGTCGGATTATTTGGAACGGTTGTCGGCATCATGAACGCGTTTAAGTCGATTTCGACTTCGAAGTCGACCGGTTTGGGCGCGGTCGCCGGCGGCATTTCGGAAGCTTTGATCACCACCGCGGTCGGCCTCTTCGTGGCTATCCCGGCCGTGTGGATGTTCAACTATTTTTCCAATCGTATCGAAGCATTTGACGTGGAGATGGGTAACTCGAGCTCCGAGCTGATCGATTACTTTCTGAAGCGCTCCCAGCGTGTAGCGAAGTAACAAAGCCCGAAGCGCGACAGAATTGGGTTCCTAAAGTTGAATCGCGGGCGGGGTGGCGCCAAACGCTACTCCGCTCAACGGTCCAACTCGCGAGGGCCGTGAGGAAGTGAGCAGGATTTATAGGAGTCTTCGAATATGAAACTAATGAAAGCGCCAGCGGTGGTTTCCGATATCAACGTTACTCCGATGGTGGATGTGATGTTGGTGGTTCTGATCATCTTTATGGTGATCACGCCGATGTTGTCCAAGGGCGTCAACGTCGACAAGGTGAAGACCCGCAACGATATTAAGATGCAGGAAGCGGATAAGGAAGACGCGATCCTGATAACCGTCACGCGCGACGGGAAGATCTACCTTAGCCCTGGCAATTCCTTACTATCCGCGGACCAATTGCCCGACAAGGTCAAGGATTTGCAAACGAATCGCTCGGATAAGACGGTTTACATCAAAGGCGATGCACGCGTCCGCTTCCAGAGTATGACGGACGTTATCGACAATCTGCGAACCGCGGGAGTCGATGAACTAGGCCTTATCACCGAAGCGGTTCAGGACAAGAGCCATAAGAATACGCTTTGAAACGCGCACCAGCGGAAAGGGCGCGAGGGAAAAAGTAGGAAAGGAATTTTAACCATGGCATTTGCAGTAGGCGGCAAAGGCGGCCCCAAAGCCGATATTAACGTTACCCCGATGATCGATGTGTTGCTGGTGCTGCTAATCGTCTTTATGGTGATTACGCCATTGACACCGCACGGACTGGACGCGCTGGCGCCGCAACCGCCTCCGCCGCACCAGCCCCCACCTCCACCGGACCAGGATCCGAACGTGGTGGTTGAAGTGATGAAGGATCACAGCTTGGAAATCAATACTGCACCGATTAAGGAGAAAGATCTGGAAGCCCGGCTGGTGGACATCTTCAAGACACGCGCCCAAAAGGTAGTGTTTGTTAAGGGCGATCCGGATGTCGAATATCAGTACGTTGCGCAGGTTATTGACGATGCGAAAGGCGCTGGTCTTGACAAGGTCGGTATCATGACGCCAAAGATCGAGGCCGGACAGTAATAATTCCCGATCGGGAGAGAAGCCAGACATGAAAACGATGCAGAGATGGAAGTGGTGCACAACGGCGTTCTGCGCCGGTCTCTTGACGCTCAGCATGGGTTGCTCCACGCTGAAATCGCGCGATGAAATGAATCAAGGCGTGCAGGCATATAAGAACATGCACTATGCCGAGGCCGTCAACCACTTCAAACAGGCGGTTGAGCTGGATCCCAATAGCGCCAACGCGCGCTCCTACCTGGCCATGTCCTACATGGTCCAGTGGGTCCCGGGGTCGGAGGCGCCGGATAATGTGAAGAATTTGCAGGCTGCGCGAAGCACCTTCCAGGAAGTGCTGGATAAAGATCCGAAGAACTCACTCGCGCTGGCATCAATGGCTTCGATGGCCTATAACGAGGCCACCGCCGGAAGCCCCGATCAGAAAAAGGCTGCGCTGCAGGAGGCGATGAAGTGGAATCGGCGCGCCATTGAAGTTGATCCAAAGGATGCAGAGGCATACTACTTCCTCGGTGTCATCGATTGGTCGCAAGCTTATCCGGCTATCATGACTGCGCGAGCCGGCATTCACATGGCCGCGGATCAGCCCGGCCCAATCAAAGATGCCAAACTTCGCGCGCAATTGAAGGATACGTGGGGGCCCGTGATCGAAGACGGTCTGGCGGACCTAAAGAAGTGCCTCGCCATCGATAACGAAAACGAGGACGCGATGACTTACGTCAACCTCCTGCTGCGGCGTAAGGCCGATCTCGAGGACACGCCGGAAGCGGCCAAGACCGACTTAGCGCAGGCTGAAGACTGGTCGAACAAGTCGCTTGAAACACGCAGGATCAAGGCGACCCGTCCCAAGAAGAAGACCGAAGAAGGCGCCTAGCCTTCGCGCCGTATCGTTTGAGATAAATAACCCCGCGGTTGCCCGAGCGGCAGCGGCGGGGTTTTTTTAGGCATCCGCTTAGTGCACATCCCTGGCGATCTTGAGATCTGCAACATCGCGCCGCAAATTCTGGCGATCCGCTGCATTCAATGTATTGTGATCCAGAACGTTCTGCACGCTCTCGATCGCCCCGTGCAAATCGTGGTGATTCCAACGGCCTTGCGTCAGCCTCTTATCGAAATCCGACAGATGACGCTCTGCATCTCTTGTCCGGCCACGCTGCTTATCGTTTGTGGCGTACGCCAGAGCGTCGCGCAAATCGGTCTGCGTGCGTGCGATCAGGTTCTGAAGCCGCACGGGACCCTGTTCTTCGTACGGGTGTTGGCCGTATGGGGGCTGAAAATGCGGCGCGGCCAGTACCGGGCCGGCGCCAGTCAGAGCTAGCCCGAGGGCAGCGCTGGTCACAGCCATAAATCCCTTGAATCGTGTCATGCGTTCGTCACTCCTCACTTGGTTGACGCGGCTCGCCAAATAAGGAGAACAGACTAGCGCATTAAATTTCCATGAAGTGGTAGCAGATCATATGGCAGACGATCATGTGCGCGTCTTCGATGCGTCCCATGTGCTGCGATTTCACATGGATGTTCAGTTGGGCCAACGGACCCAGCTTCCCACCATCACGGCCCGTCAGCGCAATCGTCCTGCATCCGAGTTCATTTGCGCAGGTAATAGCCCGGACCACGTTAGGCGAATTGCCCGATCCGCTGATCGCCATCACCAGGTCGCCCGGTTTGGCAAAGTTCTTCAATTGTTCCTCGAAAACCGCGGAGTAACCCACATCATTGGCATATGCCGTTAGCGTCGGCAGCGAGTCCGTCAGCGCCAGCATCCGGAACCGCTTGTCTTTCTGAAAGCTGGCCCCCTTGATGATGTCGCACGTGAAGTGGGATGCCGTAGAGGCACTCCCGCCGTTCCCGCAAACGAAGATATGCCGGTCCTCATCGCGAGCCTCTCCAAACCACTCGATCGCGCGCTCAACGGCGGCCAAGTCAACTGACGAAATCGCGTCCAGTAGATGTGATCGGTATGTTTCTGTGAAATTCATAAATAGCTTTCCGACAGGGCCAGCGCGCCAAACAAAACACTATCGTCGCCCAGTTGCGCGGGCACAATCTCCCGCGCGGCCCGCGACCAATCCGTCATTTGGTGGCCGAGTTCCTGCCGCAATGGTAGGAACAGCCGGTCGCCGGCTTTCGCGATTCCGCCTCCAATAATCAGGCGCGCCGGGTTCAAGATCATGATAACGGTTTTCAACCCTCGCGCCAGCCGGACAACATACCGGCCGGCAAAATCAGGATCCATCAGCAGCTCCGATGCCGGCCGTCCATAATCGCGCTCCAACCACAAACCGCAGCACATCCGTTCAAAGCAGCCGCGCGAACCGCAGAGACACTCGGGACCATCCGGCTCGATATTCATGTGGCCTAACTCGCCCGCATACGAATTCGCTCCGTGGTAAATGCGGCGGTCGATCACTACGCCTCCCCCGATTCCGGTCGACAACGTCATGTAGAACAACGGATCGAGCCCTCGACCCGCCCCAAAGATGGATTCGCCCAGCGCGCCAACGTTGGCATCGTTGTCCATAACCACGGGAGCGCCGGCAAAACTCCGCACCCTCTCCACCAGCGGAAACTCGGCCCATCCTGCGACGTGGGTGGACATAATGACTGACTGCGACTGGAAATCGACCGGGCCGCCGAATCCGATTCCGCACCGGTCCGGCCGGAATCCTTTGGCCTCCCGCCAGCGCTTCACTGTCTCTTCAATCTGTGAGTATGTAGAAGTTGCGGCGAACTCGCGGTCCGTGGCATACGACTCGCGTAGAATCAGCTCGCTTCCCTCAAAACCCCCTATCGTGAATTTCGTCCCTCCGATATCAATCGCCAGAGTTTTTGCCATCCAGGTACCAATACCACACAATGCACTTTTCCTTGCTGTCAAAACTGCTTGCGACTACGGGCAGAAACGCGATTCGGCCTTTCGCACTCTGACTTAATGGAAGTAGTTGATACAGGAGTAACGTTCGGTAAAACCGCAAGCCGGAAAATGCCGAAACGTAGTTACCCTAAAAAGCCTAGGTTTGGGAGAGAAAGACATATGTTGCGTTACGCTTTGATTTTCCTTATCATCGCGCTGATTGCAGGATTCTTAGGATTCGGTGGCGTCGCATTCGCAGCCGCCGGTATCGCGAAAATTCTGTTCGTCGTATTCCTGGTTCTGTTCGTCGTCGGCTTAATCATGCATTTGGGTCGAGGCGGTAGAGCGATCTAGCAGTTACCTCTCATTCGAATACACAAAACGCTCCGGAGCCTGTTTAGGTCTTCGGAGCGTTCGCGTTTTCTATTGGCAGCCGAATTAGTGCCGTATTTAGGCGTGTTGAGCCTTGTGCTTCCCTTCGGCGAACTCCTCGATCATCTTCGCATTAAACGCCGGGATGTCGTCTGGCTTGCGGCTCGTGACCAAGCCTTTGTCGGTGACGACCGGCTGGTCCGTCCATTCTCCTCCGGCGTTCCGGATATCGGTCTGCAGTGACGGCCATGAAGTCAACCTCCGGCCGTGAACGACGTTCGCTTCGACCAGCATCCAAGGACCGTGACAGATGGCGGCCACCGGCTTTTTCGCCTCGAAGAAGGCGCGCACAAACTTCACCGCCGATGCATCCATCCGTAAGTGATCCGGGTTCATCACGCCGCCTGGAAGCAATAACGCGTCGTAATTATTAGGATTAGCGGATTTCAGGTTGACATCGACCGGAATCTCCTGCCCCCATTCCTTCATATTCCAGCCCTTAATCTTGCCATCTTTAGGCGCGACCACTTCGGTCTTCGCACCCGCTTCTTCGAGAGCTTTCTTTGGTTCGAGCAGCTCCACTTGTTCGACGCCATCGGTTGCGAGGATGGCAACTCGTTTGTTAGTCAATGTCGAGCTCAAAACAATACTCCTTCTTACGTCAACACTCAATCATGGAAGCGTCCGGCGATCGCCCACCAATATCAACACGATCACAATAATCAGCAGCAAGCCAAGACCGCCGCTCGGATAATAGCCCCACCCCGTACTGTATGGCCAAGCAGGCAAGGCCCCCAACAGAAGTAAGAATAGAAAAACGATCAGAATCAGCCGGAGCATAGCGCTCTCCTTTCAATAGCCGAGCTAGGAAACTCCCAATTCGTCAGACGACTCGAGGGCTTGATACTCCATCACCACTTCCGAATTTCGCAGCGCGGCAATGAAATCCGCGTCGCGGCCTTCGGCCACATCGTATTCCCAAATTTCAGAGCCGTAGCTGAGGAAGCTATCGTCTTCCTCCATCTGGCCGGATGAGTGTACTGAATCGGGTTCGATTCGCCCAACGAATCTTGCATCAAAAACGGTCGAATCATCCAACTGCGTGTCGAGGAATGTGGCCGGTTTATCGGCCTGCTCGCCCTCGGGTGTGGATCGATCTCGAAACACCACTCTGTATTTCACGGTTACTCTGTCCCTCACGGTGTGTTTGTGCGATCGGCGATCGCGCCGCATAGTTGGCTGCCGTTCGCCAAGAACCGGCACACCTCACCTCGGAGCCAGCTCTTTAGAGCAGGCGGAAACGCATCGTAATGAATCTAACTTCCTGCTTGTTGGATCGATCCGGACGTTCGCTGTTTCGCATTCACTGCGATACGGAAATTCAGCCCAGATTGCGCGATAGTGCGTAGCGAGTCATCTGGGCCGTTGAGTGGAGGCCCAGTCTCTGCATAATCGCCGCGCGATGGAACTCCGCGGTGCGGACAGAGATATTGAGGCGATTCGCAATATCCTTGGCGCTACCGCCCCGCGCTATAAGCGTCAGGACTTGGCATTGGCGAGCCGTCAGCGGCGGCCCAATCTCGCGCACTTCAGTCGATTGCTCAGCCGGCTGTTCGGCGCTGGGCTGCAAGCTGTTCGCTCCGAATGCGCCGAATGTGTTTGACCCAAATAAAGTCTTCCCTTCCAGCACCGACGTGATAGCGCCAATCAGTTCCTGTCCGGGAATTCGCTTGGAAAGATACGCCTTGGCGCCCAATTCGGCGGCGCGATTTACATACTCCGCCGATTGGTAGGTGGACAAGAACATCAGTGGAAGTGTGGGCTGCCGCTCCAACGCTTTCTTTGCAGTTACGAATCCATCACCATCCGGCATGCTGACATCCAAGATGGCCACATCCGGACGAAAGAAATCCACTGCGTTCACGAAAGCCTGGCAGTTATCGACAGCCATCACGTCAAACTGAGGTCGCATCATAACGCGCAACGCGTCCAGGATCAGATGGTGGTCGTCGGCAACGAGCACTTTAGGGTTACGTTCTGAGGAATGAAGAACAGCGGATGGTGTCAATGCTAAATACCTCTCTGCGGTGTGACGCAAATCACCGACTGTATTACACAGGGAATTTCCCTAGTTTACGTCTCGATTTTAGTACCAATCAAATGACGAGACTTGAAAGCCTAATTAAAATTTGTACTCAGGCGGCGTGATGCCCTTTAACCGAAGATAAACTTCGGCTTGACCCCGATGGTGAGCCGCATGCGTGAACCCGCCCCAAAATAGTTCGAAGGGGGTCGTGGTCCCGTTCTTGGTCGAAATGCTCTTCTGGAGAGACGCGTCCGACATCTCCTTGATGCTGTCGATACAGTAGTCGTATGCGACATTCAGATTCTTAATTGCTGCCGATCTCGAGTTGTCGGCTGGCTTGCCCTTGATCGGACCTTTTGTTCCGGCCGCTGCGGAGCAATAGTAACTATCGGCCGCGGCTATGTGATTCATCTGTTCGCCAAAGCTCATTTCCGGAGAAGTTGCCTTAAACGAGTAATCGTCTTCGGGCATGGCATTAGCCACCGCGAGCGAAAGCTCTTTCGAAGTAGTCCAGTGCTTAACCAATTCATCGACCACCTTGTGGTCCGATGCGCCGTCGGCTGAAGAGGCCGGCAACGCGCAGAACGACAGGGCGCCGCAGATAAAAACGGTGCCGATTGCAATCTTACGCATAAGTGGAATCTTTAATCTATCTTGCCACAAAGACTGGTAGAGATCCAGAATGTGAACTGCGCCCTTCGCGGTAAAATGTGAGAACTGTCTATGCAGGTAGCCATCATCGGAACCGGATATGTGGGTCTGACAACCGGCGTTTGTCTTGCTTTTGTGGGCCACGACGTTTGGTGCATCGATTCGGATGCTTCTAAAATCGGTGCATTGAAGGCCGGCAAGATTCCGATTTATGAGCCAAACTTGGCGGAACTCCTCGAAGAAGCACAACCCAATCTCCACTTCACAACCAGCTATACCGAAGGCATTCCTGGCGCTGAGGTCGTTTTCATTGCCGTCGGTACACCGCCAACCGCTTCGGGAGCTCCGAATTTGGAGTACCTTTCGCAAGCGGCGCGTTGCATCGGCCTTCATCTGAATCATCAATTTACAGTTGTCGTCAACAAATCCACCGTGCCGATCGGTAGCGGAAATTGGGTTGAATCGCTCTTGCGTGAATCCTATGATCAGCGCGGTCAAAAGGGCGATCACGAATTCGCCGTCGCATCCAACCCGGAGTTCTTGCGGGAAGGTTCAGCGCTCCTCGACAGTCTGTATCCCGACCGCATTGTAATCGGAGCGGATGAGCCGCGCGCGCTCGAAACTCTCTACTCCTTGTACCGGCCGATCGTGGACCAGACGTTCAGTCCACCTGTCTACTTGCCTCGGCCCGATCGCATCAGCGCAATCCCTCTGTTGTCGACCGATCTCGCCTCCGCGGAGTTGATCAAATACGCCGCCAATGCTTTCCTGGCGTTGAAGATCAGCTTCATCAATGAAATCGGTAATCTGGCGGAGCGTGTCGGCGCTAACATCAACGAAATAGCGCGTGGAATCGGATTGGATTCCCGCATAGGCTCCCGCTTCCTCAGCGCTGGCCTCGGTTGGGGCGGTTCGTGCTTTGGTAAAGACACGTCCGCTCTGATCGCCACCGCCAGCGAATATGGCCTCCAAATGCTGATCGTCGAAGCCGCTCGCACGGTGAACCGGCGGCAGCGGGACCGTATCGTCGAGAAGCTGCTGGCTGAGTTGAAAATTCTCAAAGGAAGAACCATCGGCCTGCTAGGGTTAGCCTTCAAGCCCAACACAGATGACTTGCGTGAGGCGCCCGCCGTCGAGATCGCCCAGAATCTGATCGACCGCGGCGTTCGCGTCAAGGCTCATGACCCCATCGCTATGGACAGGTTCCAACGCGAACACGGGACGATGGGCGTCTGCCTGTGTCCGACCCCGCAGGATGTGGCCGAGGGTTGTGACGCTTTAGTACTAGTGACCGAGTGGTCCGAATACCGCGAACTCGAATGGGATCGAATCGCGGCCAGCATGCGGAAACCATTAATGCTCGACGGGCGCCACGTACTTGAAGAAGATAAGCTCGTGCGCGCCGGCCTCCACTACGTCTCCATTAGCTGAGCCGAAGTCCCGCCCTACGAGGCACCATCTCCGCCCTCTGGCTCGTGATCTTTCTCCGCCTTCGAACTGGGAATGCTGCTCAGAGCGTCCTTGAGCCAGCGCGGAGGACGGCCCCTGCGGCGTAGCTTATTTCCGGCCGAAAGGCGCTCGAGAGCTTGGATGGCTTCGTCGAGGCGCTGCTTCTCGGCTTGCAAGTCATTGATCATTTTCAGCAGGTCCATTTCAGGATGTTACGGGGCTCTTACACAGGTTACTAGGTTCAACCAGGGAACGGCAAAGCGTCGGGGTTTTCGAGTCCTATTACTAACGGTATACCGTTAACTCGGTAACAGCCATCCCAACAACCAACGGCAAATTGACCCCTTCAAGACTCCGCCGCCTGTTCGCGCTGCTCGGGAACGCTAAGGGGTCTCCGCAGATCCATCGCGATCAAAACCAGCAACAACGCGCATGGGACTGCCAGCGCAGGAATTGAATAGCGGCGTTCCGTGATGGTCCCGACGCTCGCGCCTAGAACGTATACCACCCATAGTAGTATCAGTTCGCACGTCAGCCGAAAGCTGCGTTGGCGCGGGGAAAGCCACAAAGCAAGCCACAGCCGGCCCCGTTTGCCTCCGAAGGCGCGATCGTGGAGCCAGGTGGCATATTGAACCGCATACTCGGTCGCCTTCAGCAGTGTCCCAGTGACGAACCCGCTGTGCACCTGAACGCTGCCGAAGCGAGTGAACGCGGCATTCTGCAGGCCCATCGCCAACGCTAGCGCGGCGACTGCTGTCCATTCCCCCGATTCAATGGCTAGCGCCGCCAGCCCGATCTCCAACGCGAAAACCAGGCTCGCAACGGAGCGCATCTGCCGCCGGAACCCCACCGCGAGAAACAACCGGCCAGCCAGCAACCCGGCAACAAAAAAGGCGATTGGCCAGCCATGACGGAATGCCAGCGCGGCGTTACTCACATCGCTAATGCCCAAGCCGACGCTATTCCCGCTCATATTGGCGGTGTAGACTCGGTCGTAATGCAGAAAACCGACGGCGTCGACGAATCCGGCTATCCATGTAAGAAGGAATGCAGTGGCGCGCTTCACACCCGGAAGATCGCCGAACGCAAAGGCTGTTACCCATGCGCCCTGCCGTGGCCGGATACAATATATTTCCGATGCTTGATACTGCTTTTCGGTCACGCATGAATAGCCAAACATGAGGAAATCACCGGCTCCGCTGGTGGAGCCCCCGCCTGCCGCTCTCGCGTCTGCTACACCGAGAGCCGGCAAAACGCCGTGGTTGCGAACGGCTACCGTCCTATGGATTGTCACTGGCGTAATCGCGATGGCAAGGATCGCGCAGTTCTGGGGATTGCATTACGGCAATACTGATGACCTGACGATCGATTTCGCAACCATGAAAGCCGGTGCTTTTCGTACCGCGTTCGTTTACGCGACACAACAGGCGAGGGTCTTTCAGCTCTTAAACATTCCGCTATACGCCTCCTCTACCATGTCACTGGCCGGTTCCGGCTGGTACGACCTGTTAAATCTCTCGGCCTTTGCCGGCGGTTCCCTCTTGCCAGTTGCAGCCTTCTACCGCTATCTGACCACGCCTGTGCTGCAACTCTATGTAATCGCGTACTTCTCTACCTTGCCGCTGCTTTTTGCGTATTGTCCCCCGTATAGCTACCCAACGTATATGTTCGCTCCGCTCGCCTTCTGCGGAGCCGCCATGCTGCTTTTCGAAAAATGGCGCGGCGCGCAACCCGGACCTCGGCGAAACATTCTGTTGGCGTTCGCGTGCATGTCGCTGTTTCTAGCGCTATGCAGTTATGAACTCATCGCGCTCCTAGGTGCGACATTGTTGGCTATCTACTTCTGGATGTCTTACTTCCCGAGCAGCCGGTTCTCTCTCTTCAAAGGCCGTGACGTCCAGGCAGCCATCGGCGTTGGTGTCTTCTATCTAGCGCTATACGTGGGTTGGCGGCTGTTATTTCCGCCAACATATAACGGCGTTCAACCCGCCCTCAATCTTTCGCTACCTGAAATGGCGAGGGTTGTTGGCACACTCTCCCTAACCTCATCTATCTTCGCCCGCTATATGTTCCCTCAGAACCTTGTCTACGTCGACTATAGTCCGGTCCATCAATTCGTTCGGCCGCTCTATGCACCCTCTGCGGGACAGATGCTGGGTCAAGCAACCGCATGGCAGTTGCTGGTTGCGGCACTGACTATGGCCGCCGCATACAAGCTTGTAACTTCCGTCTCCTCACGCTGGCAATTGGTCCGAGGTTTGCAGCTCGCCGCCGTTGGCGTCGTAGCGCTTTTTCTTCCCAATGCCCTCTTCGCGATCATCCCCAAGATTTCTGACTTGGTCCTCACTGGTCAACTCGCCACCTACACTGGAACGGCTTTTTCTCACATCGGATTTTCGCTCCTTCCCGTCGTCATCGTCATGATTGTGGCCGCATCTTCCCGCCCGATCGTGCGTGCAGCTCTCGGCATATTAGTCGCGGTTATAGCGGGTTGGGCGTCTCTAGCATCTTCCGAATTCAATCAGGCATCCGAGGTTTATGCCCATGAGCAGAGCGCAAAGTGGAGCGTAATCAGCCAACTTGCCGCTTGCAGGGACCATATCCCGGCGGAGTTTTTCGATCGCATCACCGCACCCCGGCTTTGGAACTTCTCTACCGGCTCCATGGCATGGGGAGGGCACGGGGCGCAATTCCAGCATTATTGGGATCAGCTTGCCTCAACACGCTATCGGTTGGACGCTTACTTCTATATACGCCCACAAGCCGCCCCGAAACCCTTGACGTTCCTAGATTATCGTTTGGCCCAAGACGGAAAGCTAGCGGGAATTGTGATTGGGGCTGCTCCCGATGGTGCTCATTTCCACGACGTTTTGATCATCAAGCATTCATCCAGCGTCATGCCCGCCGAGATCCTCTCTCAAGCCTCTTCATGGCTTTATCAAGGTCCGGAAAACACCGCTTCCTGCAACGACGGGCTTCAAATTGTGCGATTCACCGGCCCCGACTTAAAAATCGGTACAGCGCAAGTTTACGATTTGCCGAACACGAGTCAATAAGCGTTCATCCAGAATCGTCCTGTCTTATCTGGCATCCCACATGTCCCATGTGCCGGCATTCGCCGGTCCCTGGGTTCCACCGGCGCTACTCACTGCAACCGTGTAGAGGGTCTTCGTTCCTCTGAACGTCTCCTTAAATCGGATGTGGAAGGAGACCGCTATTTTGTTATTCGTGATGGAAGCCGTTGAGCCGTCCTTGATGATGCTGCACTGTGCGTTTGCGAGTGCCGGCGCATTTCCAAGCGGTTTCGACCCGGATCCGTTGTCGTTCACAAGCAGTTCCTCGTTAGTTGTGAAACTGTGAAAGACGTAGCATGCGTTTGCTCCGTCGGGATCATCGTTGATTAGGAGCCCGACCAACATCGGCCGATCTGGGCTGGATAGTGTCACCCGAAAAATCTGCTCCCGGCCATATCCCGAAGTCGGCGCAATCGAAATTGGACCGAAATTGACGCCTGGGCTCTTGGCCTTGGGTCTCGAACACGAGCTTGCGGCCAGACATCCGACGAGCAGCGCGCAAAATCTCGCACGGCTCACGAATTTCTCCAGAACGCCGTCTTCAACGGATCGCCCATCACTGTCTGAATCTTAGGTGCCACAGCCCGCTACCCCCGATCATTTAGCTTGCTTCAATCCCCTCAAATTCTCGAAAACCGCTTCCGCCTCCGCCTTTTTCCCTTCTGCCTCCAGCGTTTGCCCCAGCAAATAATTGGCGGATTGGTTCCTCGGGTCCAGCAGAAGCGATCGCTTCAGAATCCCCTCCGCATTTCCGTAATTCCCCACCTTGTAGTAGCACTTCCCCAGCAGAATGAACGGCCCGCTGAAGTCCGGGTTCAACCACACCGCCCGCTGCAGGTTCGGAATGGCGTCATCCCAACGCTCCTGCCGGGAATAGGCGTCTCCCAACCGGTACCAAGCCATGGCATAGGCGGGATTGACCGCCAGTTCGGCCTTCAAATTCGCGATCGCGTCATCCAACCGGCCGCGAAAAATCGCGATCTCCGCCAGAACGAAATGCGCTTCCGGCAGCTTGGCATCCATCACGATGGCTTTCTGCGCCTCCGCCTCCGCCTCCGGTTCGTATTCCTGCTTCATCATCATTTGGGCCGCCAGCAAGTGCGCGTTAGCCGTATCCGGCGCCACCCCAAACAGCCGGGCGAACGCCGCTTCCGATCGCACCGGTTCCTTCGTCTGCAGGTACGCGTATCCCAACATATAATTCGCTTCATTGGAGTCCGGAGCCTTCTCCAGCCACGGAATCGCTTTTGGAGCCTGCGACAGCATGAAGTAGCTCTGCCCGATCAGAAGCACCGACTCCCGATACTCCGGCGTCTTCGGTTTCTCGGCTTGAACCGCCGTTTCGAGCGCCTCGATTGCCTCCCGGTACTTCTGCTGCTTGTAGTACTCAACTCCCCTCTGGTGTCCTGTCTCCGTCACACTACCGGCCCATAACAGCGCCGCGACCAAGCAGACCATACCCTGCAAGTATAGGAAACTCCTCGGAGAGCTGAAAAGTAAACGCTTACGTTTAAAGACAATAAACCAGCGCTGAACCGTACCGCCTTTCATGAACCTTATTTCAATTTGTGGGTACATTTCTGCCCGAAATCGAGTACACTACAGCAAGATTACGTTGCTAGCAGGGCGCCGGACTTACCGGTGTCGTTTAACTATGTCGGTTAGAAGTTTCTTCCAAGGAGAAGGTAATGTCTTGTTTTGGCAAGGGGTGCTATGCTCTGCTCCTTGCGTTCGTTCTGCTCCTCATCGGAGCCGGCGGCGCGAGTGCACAGCAAATATTCGGCAGTATTTACGGGACAGTCACGGACCCCACCGGTTCGCCCGTAAATAACGCCAAAGTAACAATCGCGGACGTGACTAAGGGGACTTCGTTCCAGGTCGCGACCGATACGTCGGGCAACTATACAAAAGGCCAGTTGATCCCCGACACGTATAAGGTCACCATTGAGGCTCCGGGCTTCAATAAAGTCGTTTCGAGCGACATCGGCGTCAGTGTCGACCAGGCGTCGCAATTCAATGCGGCCTTGACGGTAGGAAGCGTGGATACGTCGGTTGAGGTCACCGCCGCCGCGCCGCTGCTGCAAGCCGATCGCGCCGACGTCGCCCAAACGTTTACTTCGAAACAGATTGCGGAATTGCCAACGATCGGCCGCAATCTGCAGTCCTTCGAATTGCTGAATCCGGGCACGATCAAGCTGCCATGGCAGCATGCTTCGGATGAGAATCCGCAGGGCAGCATTCAGACGATTGTCAATGGCCAGCTTTTCGACAGCACTGGGTACTATCTTGACGGCACTATCAACCAGGATCCGATCCTGGGCATCATCGTCATTAATCCTACTTTCGATTCTGTCAACGAGGTGAAGCAAGCGGACCAGGACTACGACGCTGAATTTGGCTACACGGGTGCTGGTGTGTTGACCTACTCGACCAAGTCGGGTACCAACCAGTTCCATGGCGATGGGTTCGAGTCCCTTGAGGTGAATACTCCGGGATTTCAGGATTTCGGCCGCAACCCATTCAATGAGAACACGTCTGCCGGCGTCCCGACCACCCATTACAACCAATACGGTGGATCGATCGGCGGCCGTGTGATTAAGGACAAGTTGTTCTTCTTCGGCGACGCGCAGTTAACCCGCAATTACAGAGGCGGATCGGTATTGACTTCGGTCCCCACAGCGCAAGAGCGCACCGGCAATTTGAGCGATTGGTTAGCCCAGGGCAGCCAATATCAGATGTACGACCCCAATTCGGGAAACGCCTTGGGCCAAGGCCGAACGCCAATCGCGGGGAACATCATTCCCAGCAGCATTCTCAGCCCGCAGGCGGTGGCAATCTTGAATTACTTTCCACTGCCCAATACCGCGGCGAGCGGCGGCGCTCCCTACAACAACTATGAGGCGAGTGGCACAAACTCCATCGTAGGCAATCAATGGAACACCCGTTGGGATTATTACGTCAACGAGAAGAACACTCTCTTCGGACGGTATAGCTATGCGGCCTTCACCGAACAGGCGCCGGGCGCCTTCGGAGAAGTAGCAGGAGGACCCGCGTTTGGCGGCGGCAATTATGCCGGCTCCTCGCAAGCTTTGAACCAGAGCGCGGCGGCCGGTTGGACCTACACCTTCAACCCAACTACCATCAATGAATTTCGCTGGGGTTACATGCGCTACCACGTCACGGACGTGCCGAACGGCTATGGCCAGAACCCGGCCGCCGCAGCCGGCATTCCTGGCTTGAACACCAGCCTGACCACTTCCGGCATGCCCGCATTCAACATCCAGAATCCGGCCAGCGCCAATGAGGAGCTCGGTTACTCGCTCACCGTCAATCAGTGCAATTGTCCGCTGACTGAATTCGAACGGCAGTATCAGTTTGTCGATAACCTCACCAAAGTCAAGGGCAACCATAACCTTAAGTTTGGTATTGATGGCCGCTACGCCTTAAATCTGCGCGTGCCGAGCGACAATCACCGCGCTGGCGAATTGAACTTCAACGATAGTGTTACGGGTGTTGTGCCCTCCTCCGGAGGCGCGCCCATTGACGGCTTGGCTCTCGGTACCTTCCTGCTGGGCGACGTCACCAGTTTCAATCGGTATGTCAGTTCCTCGCTCGATGCCGAAGAACGCCAGAAGCGCGTCTTCTACTACGCCCAGGACGAATGGCATGTGACGCCGAAGCTGGTTTTTACCTACGGCGTCCGTTGGGAATGGGTATTTCCGGAGACAGTTAACAGCGCAGGCAACGGAGCGGAGTTGAATATCGCTACCGCTCAGTTGGACGTATTCGGCCTCGGCAGCATCAGCTCCCACGGATATCAGGAGACGAACTGGCACGACTTTGCGCCCCGCGTCAGCGTTGCCTATCAAGTCACGCCCAAGACGGTGGTCCGCGCCGGTTATGGCTGGAGCTACAGTCTCGGCACCTTCGGCTCGACATTCGGTCACAACGTCACTCAGAATCCGCCTGTGCTCATCAACCAAGCGCTAGCCCAGCAGCAGTCCAGTGGCGGATGCCCAACAACCTTTTGCGATGTTTTCACGCTCACACAGGGTGCGCCCGCATACAACAATACGTTTGTGCCAAGCGCAAATGGCACAATCGACGTCGGTCCAGGCGGTGGCCTATCCTTGAAGACCCGACCCGACATTATGACCATGCCGGTCGTCTACGCCTACAACGCAACCGTGCAGCACCAACTCACAAACAAGATCTCCGTATCGGCAGGCTACGTTGGAAACCAGGGCCGTCACTCGCCTCTCGGAACCGATATGAGCTACAACGAGAACAGCGAGTTCTTTATACCGGGTGTGGCTGGTGGCGCGTTTCCGTTCGACGGTCTTTTGGGCCCCAAGCTGAACTACGGTTGGACCTACGATGTTGAGAGTTACTGCAATTGTGCGAACAACGAGTACAACGCCCTGCAGATTCTAGGGAAGATCAATGCTGCCGCGGGCCTGACCATGCAGGCAAATTACACCTATCAATACGCCAAGGGCGACGGTTGGGGCGGTAACGAAGGCTACACGTTCACTTACGATCGTCCTCTGGGCTATGGCAACGACGATTTCACGCCCCATAACCAGATCGTTTTCGCGGGGAACTACGCCGTTCCGTTTGGGCGCGGGCTCAAATATGGCTCGAACGTAAACCGGGCCGTCGATGCGGTTGCCGGCGGCTGGAACATCGGCACCATCACGACCTATTACAGCGGCATTCCATTCATGCCCACCATTGAAAACTATGGCAGCAACACGCAGCCCTATACCGGTCCGAACAATCGTCCGAACGTAGGAACTGGCACTGCCTATGCGTCGACCCAGAATCGGAACCAGTGGATACTGCCGCTCTCCAGCGGTGCGTACACCCTTCCGGCTTCGAACACGTTCGGCAACTACCCCATCAATACATTGATCGGTCCGCAGTTTATCAACGAAGACATGTCGCTTAGCAAGCAGTTCTCGATCACCGAACGTATGAAATTCAAGCTGCGCATGGATGCGACCAACATATTCAACCACACCAATCTCGGTTCTCCGAACGCCGATATCCAATCGTCTACCGTGGGTCAAATCACCTCAACGGCCTTCGGTGGCGCGTATCAAATGCGGCGCCTTGAGTTCACTGGCAGCTTCACGTTCTAGTTGCCATCCACAAGGGGGTGGAAGAGCGCAGGCTTTCCCATCCCTTTTACAGCATCGGGAACGGAGTTAAGCTTGCGTCATAGCTGCCTTGCCGGAGGTGTCTAGGCTCCTATCTGTGGCCGCGGCTTCTTACCGACCGCAAATAGCCGCCAAACCAGACGGCTGGAACGTACAGCGCCAGCAACCCAATGCCGAACCAATGCGGAACACTGTTCCATAGCGATCTCTGCGCGACGCTCCCAAGCGTCTCGCCCAAGATAATCAGACCGACAACTGCCATTCTCCATTGGTCTCGCGCCACCGCGCTACATAAATACCCGCCCATGATGGAATACAGCGTATTAGTCGCAAGGCTAATCGCAAAGTAATAGTTCGGCGGCTTTTTCATCGAGTGAAACCCCGGAATCGACCCCGAAATTATCTGATCGGTGAGGATAACCAGCAAGCCTGTCGTCATGTAGCCGAAGATCACCGCGGCAATGGTCCGTCCCATCTATTCTCCAGTCGCATCAGTATAGCGATATTCAATCACCCGGACGAAGATATAGTAGCTTTGAAATGCGTACCATCGAAGCTCACTCACGTTTCCTTACGCTTGTCCTACTTGCGTTCACAGCCGTCGCGGCGCGCGCGGAAGTCCGCCTTCCCAAAATATTCAGCAGCCATATGGTCTTGCAAAGAGACCAGCCCATTCATATCTGGGGCTTTTCGGACCCGGCCGAAAAAGTCTCGGCATCTCTTAGCGGGGCGAACCGGTCGACCATTGGCGACAGCCTCGGCCACTGGAGCCTTTATCTTCCCGCACAATCAGCCGGCGGCCCTTTTCGGTTGACAATCAGCGGCTCCAATAAGATCGTCTTGGAGGACATTCTGATCGGCGATGTCTGGTTTGCCTCTGGTCAATCCAACATGGAGATGCCGCTAAATGGCTTCCCCAAGTCGGCCTTCGTCCAGAATTCAGCCGAGGAAATTAAGAACGCCAACCATTCCAACCTGCGGCTGCTTTTGATTCATCGCACGGCCACTCAGTATCCGCAAAACGATTTTCAGGGCGATGTAGCGTGGACAACGTGCACGCCCGAAACCGCTGCGAAATTTTCCGCCGTCGCCTACTTCTTCGGCAGGGACATTCAGTCGAAGGAGAATGTCCCCATAGGTCTGATTGATTCCACTTGGGGCGGAACGCCCGCCGAAGCGTGGGTAAGCCTCGATGGGTTATCGGCGGACGCAGGGCTCATGCCCGTCTTCGCCAGTTGGGCGCGCATGGCCGATGCTCAGCCCAATTCGCATTCCGGTCGCGCGGCTCCCGACTCCTGGGACCCGTCTTGGCTATTCAACGGAATGATCGCGCCGGCCCTCCATTTTGGCATCAAAGGCGTCATCTGGTATCAGGGCGAAAGCAACAGTAAGTTAGACCGCGCGCCTATGTATCACCGCGTGTTCTCAAGTCTTATTGGAGATTGGCGCTCGCGCTGGGGCGAAGGCAATTTCCCGTTCCTGTTTGCTCAGATCTCTAGTTTTAAGTCCAACCCTACAGAGGACTGGGGCACGATACGAGATGCGCAACGGCGCACTCTCTCCGCGGCGAACACCGGTATGGCAGTCACGCTCGATGTGGGCAATCCCGACAATGTTCACCCGGCCGACAAGCAGACGGTGGGCGCGCGTCTCGCACTCGCTGCTCGTGCCATCGCCTATCACGAGAACGTGGAATACTCCGGACCGCTCTTTCGAGAGACCACCACTGAAAACGGTGGCATTCGAATCTGGTTCACCCACGTCGATCACGGGTTGGTCGCCAAAGGAGGCGCCCTCCAAGGCTTCGAAATAGCTGGCGACGATGGCCGGTTTGTACCCGCGCCGGCGCAAATCGACGGCGAAAGCGTGGTCGTCAGCACCCCGGATATGCCTGCGCCAAAATATGTCCGCTATGCTTGGCAGAACGCTCCGGACGCCAACCTATATAACTCCGCTGGCCTGCCCGCATCCACGTTTACATCCGAGCAAAGGCCGTAAAGGCGAAGGGACGCGATCATTCGCATCGCGCCCCCTATGCATCGGCTAGTGGTCGAATCGTTCACTACTCGCAGGAACCACCGCGACACCGTTGGCCGCCGCATTGATGGTGGCCGAGTGTACCAGCGTGAAATTACCGTCCTCGTCTACGGTATAGATCGATAGATGTGAAGTCTGGCCGCTACCGTCGATCACCGCGATCATTCCAGGACCTGACGCAATGTCGGTCGTGGCGCCATTTTGCGATGCGACGATCGCCGCGTCCTGCACGATCTTCTGTCCATACACCGCATACCTTGAGACGGTCTGGCTCCCCGTATTGCCGGTATAGAGAAACGGTCCCAGGAGAGTCGCCCAGCAGGGTGCATGTTGTGTGCCTGAGGCTGTAGTTGTCAAGACTGTGCCATTCCGCACCAGGCTGGTCTCATCCGCATGAGCGATCGTGACGTAAGCATCGTCGCCGCGGGTAACCAGTCCGAACGGGGTATCGACGTTTCCCGGAAGGTTTGAAACCGCCGTAGGTACGCCACCAACTGCGCCATTCGTCAGATTTACCGTCTCAATCATGTTGCTCTTTTCGGTGACGATGATCTGGTTGGGTAATACTCCGACCTGCGCCGCCGTCCCATCTGCGTGGAGGAGCGTCGCCAAACCATCGAGCCAACCAACCTCCGAGGAATACATTTGGTGGGATTCAATCGTAGTTGTTCCCAAAATGTACAAATGATCGGCGCCGAAGGCGACGCTGACTGGGTTGGACCTGGCACTTATCGATTGCGTCATATGGAAGCCGTCGAATTCAAGTTTGAATATCGAAACCGACTTCGATCCGAAATTCACAACCGCAACCAGGTTGTCCCGTGTCGCGATCCCGCCGGCATTCCCGCTTACACCGCCTTGGCCCTTCGTCGAGACCGTCTGGATTAGATTCCCGCTCGAGTCATAGACCAGGAGCTGATTTTGATTCGCGTTAGTAGCCGTAACCACCAGCGTTCTCTGGCTCGGCTCCGCTTGCACCGCCATAGCCAGTCCCAGAAGTGGTGTCAATATCTTTAAAATAGAAATATTTCTCATAGGTACCCTCGAACTTTGAGTTAGCCGCAGCTCTTCCTTTCGGAAAGTTACGGTTACATAACCTTCCTCAGGACCGATTGCTCCCTGCCGAAACTCTATTCGCTGAGGAACGGAAGAGAGTTACGCGAAAAAATCGGTGGTTTCATCGAACGGCGTCCACACTTCATACGCAAGCCCTGATATGATCAGGAGGACCTGATCCCGCCGGTGTCGACAGTACGCTCCTCACGGCTAGCGGTCTCCGAAGGTTGCCTGCGCGGGCCGCTTGAGCCAAGCCGCAATGAGTCGTGCCTCGCGAGAAGCGGACATATATCCGTCGGCATGCAATGTGCTACGGCTTTTCAGGCAAGTTACAGAAGGAAGCAAATCCGGCAAGGGCCGCACCTTTATCTTTCTACTTATGCCCGGCAGTATTGTGACTCAGCAGGAGGTGCGTAGCTGACGGCTAAATGCGGCGTCTCAAGCCGTTTATTGCCTTGCAATCGCGACGTAAGACACGATTCCAGGATTCCGCTTGTCAGCAGGGTTCTTTCCACACGATAAGGCGCATGGCCGGTCGTAAACATTTGTTCTATTTTCGATACGAGGCAGGCCGAGTAAGTCACATTTGGAACAGGCGATAAAAAGAACTGTGTCGAAATCAGCCCGGTTCCGCGGACGCGCGCGGCAAAATTGAAATCTTGCACGGCTCCGTCCAGCATTAGCATTGCTGCGTGCGAACCATCGCGATATTCGATCAGGTAGGCGGCAGGACGTGGCACAAGCGATGGCAAAACACCGGAGCCGACCAGGTCCTGTGTGCGGCCGTCCTTTACAGTTAAACCCAAAGGCGTGTCGCTACGCGAAAGCGCTGAGCTAAGCAATTCTTCGGACCAGATGGCACTTTTGCCGGCTTCCCAAACTTTGTCACCGTCGAGAAGTTGAACTGATTTGACACCGGTTTCTCCGCCTTTGCGACGCTCAAGCATGCACTGCATGCCCTCCAAGGCGTGAAAGTCCATGGCATCCGAGCCGCCCACGCCGACCATCACGGCATCCTCAATATGCGCGCCCAACGGCATTTCAATGTCGGGAAGACGCCACGTGACGGGCAGGGACGACCCGGCGAGCATCGGAAAATCCATCTGCTTCGAAGCCGCAACCATGGCCTGCGCCTTGTCAAAGCTGTACGACAGGTGCTTATCGTTATAGACCGGCACGGCACGACCGGAATCCTTGAAAACCTTTACGCATTGTTCGAAGAATTCGTAGCGTGGATAAAGAGTTTGGCCTTTCTCATTGCGGGGGTAATTGCCGTGCTCGCCGACAATCAAAACCGCGTCGCATGCCAGTCGATTTCCTCCGCAGCAAAGCGCTTCGGCGATGGTTGGATAAACGCGCAAGCCGAATTCCTTCGCGCGTTCCTCGCTCAAGTCGCCTTCGGGCTTTTGATCCACATATAGGGATACTACCTTGACGTTCGGCTTGTGCCATTCGCCGTTATGCGGATATCCAACCAGAAAACGATCTCCGATATGCTGTCCGTGCGAAAGATACCGGTAGACTGTCGTGACGATAGCGAGCCGGAGTGGAGGTCCGCTTGCCGCAGCTGCCGCGAGCGGAAGGAGAGTCGCGGAACCGAGGAATTCGCGTCGTGTTAACATCTAACTCCTCTCAAATGTGGATTGTTGCGTCGGCTCATAACGGATTTTTAGATACGGCGTCTCAACATGAGACTGATCGCGATACAAGCTTTCAACGCCTGCGGCCGTTAATCCCGTCGTCAGAAGCGTCCGCTCGATCGGGTATTGCGTCTTGCCGGTGAGAAACATTTGCTCCATGTGGAAGACAAGGGGGCTGAAGAAATCCGCGAGTGTCGTCCGGCCGTCCGGCATTGGAAGATACATTTGGGTCGAGAAGACTTTCGATTGGGTCTTGAGGCGCGCAGCGAAATTGAAATCGCGCACCAAACCGTTCATCAGAAGCATCGTTGAACGCAATCCGTCTTCGTACTCGTATGTATAAGCAACGGGATTTTTTACAAGCTGGCGCATTTGTTCGTGAGTGGGAAAGATATCGTTGAAGCCTTTCCTTGCCGGCGTAAGCGTGTGGCTTCGGCAGAGAGCTGCATTCATTAAATCCTCTGCCCAGACATGGTCTTCGAAGGCTTGCCAGAAGCGGTCCCCACGGTAAGCTTGCAACCACCGCACACCGCTTTCACCGCCGCGCCGCCGTTCCACCATGCATTGGATTGTCTCCAGGCCGTGGAAATCGTAACTGTCGACGCCTCCATAACAGATACAGAGCGCCTCTTGAATCCGGGACCCGAGGGGCATTTCTATTGAAGGAATTCTCCATGTGACGGGGAGACTCGAGCCGGCCTGAAACGGGAAGTTCATAGAGCGCGACGTGTCATACATCTGCTTGGCCCAATCCCAGCGCCAGGACAGGTGCTTGTCGCTGAAGAGAGGCACGGTTCGATTGCTGGATCGAAAAACGTCTACAATCTGCTCGAAGAACTGATAGCGCGGATATTCCGTCTGGCCTTTCTCGTTACGAGGGTATTTGCCATGCTCGCCGACCAGGACGACGCCGTCTACCGCCAGTGTGCTGCCTCCGCGCGTCAGAGTCTCGGCGATCGTCGGGTAGATCTTCATTTCCGGATGCCTGGACGCGCGCTCGCGGCTGAGATCGTCAGGACCAACCTGATCCACATACAGCGATACGAGATTCAGGGGCGGATGATGATACGTTCCCCGCCAGCCATAGCCATCGAGCAAACGATCTACGATGTGCTGGGCGTGAGAATACTTGCGGTAAACCGTGATTACCGCGGCTAATGTCAGAGGACGTTGTTCACTGTGTTGCATTTACGGGCGCGGCCTACGAGAATCGAAAATTGCGGCGCCTCGCCGGCGCCGAACAGTGCCGTTCAAAAAATCGGATCACTTGTGAAGTTTACATTAACAGGCCGGATTGTGCATTAGGCCCTTTACAGCGCGCGGCAATCCCGCGTAACGTTGTACGATGGCGAATACGCCTTCTCGAGCTAGTTGGCAGATATAGAGCAGGCTAGTAGCTATGCCAGACAGCGCTACGAAGACCATTTATTTTTCTAAGTCCTTTGTCTTGGGTATTGTGCTCTTAGTGCTGATCTTCGCCATCGGGTTGTTCCTCTACATTTATTTCAGGGTGGCATTGACAAGGGAATCTATCTCGGGGGATGACTATTTTTAGAAAGGTCTAGCCGTAACTTAAGCTTCTGAAGCTTCGGCTTCTGAAATTTCGGTCCCTCCGCTTAAGGGATACTACTACTTGGAAAATCGTGATAGGTCGAATTATGCATTCCCAGAAAAACGAAACTAACGCTACCGTGTACGGGCGGGCAAGCGTCCTTATAGGTGTTTCCGCTTTGGGGTCAGATGCTTTACGTAGGCGAAGGACGCCGGTGACAGAGTCTTTCCGCCCGATACCTAACACGATCTTCCGGCTCGCTCTGCTCGGAGCTTGTGGTTTATTGGCATTCACTCTGTGGATTAGTTTCCAAGTGGTGCGTTCTCCTTACGAGATGCGCCAGCAGGTCTAAAGCGGTTTAGTCATAGCTGCCGGTCGGCCACAAGCGAACCGGCTTACCAGTCGTGTCTTTATATTGTGCCCTCAAATGCTCCAGTTGGCTAACCAGGTCCGGGAGAACCGGCTCATATGCGGGATGGACCTTATAGCCGGACCATTTAAATAGGCTTTCCATCTCATCCGGGTCCTTCTCCAAATCGAATAACTCCCATTCGTTTACCTCGTAGTAGCTAATCAACTTGTATCGCTCTGTGCGAATTCCGTAGTGAGGGAATACCCAATGAGGCGGCGCAAATTCATAATAGTGGTAGTACATCGACTTGCGCCAATCAGCAGGGGCCTGACCCTTCATTATAGGAACAAGACTGCGCCCCTGCATATCCTTCGGAACGGGAATTCCAGCTAAGTCGAGAGCTGTAGGGGCGTTGTCGATATTAACTACCCAGTCGTTACTCACTGTTCCGGGATGTATATTGCCCGGGTATCGAGCCATCCATGGCACGCGAAGTGCCTGCTCATACATGAAGCGCTTATCGAACCATCCATGATCTCCCAAGAAAAAGCCGTGATCCGTTGTGTATACGACGATCGTGTTTTCCGCAAGGCCACTCTTATCGAGGTAATCAAGAAGCCGGCCGACACAGTCGTCCTGTGCGCGCAGGGTACCCAGGAAGTGCCGCATGAACTGCTGATAGTTCCATTGCTTGCGTTGCCGGTCCGTCAAGTCCTTTGGGGGATTGAAGTCCGGCATGTTTTCAATGCGCATGCGGGCTTCTCTGGCTCCCGACGCCCGGCCGGAGTAGTCGTCCCAGAAGGTTCCGGGCTCCGGTATATGTATGTTGTCGTAAATGTGCTCGTATTTGTGGGGAGGATTGAAGGGGCGATGATCGTTGAAGAACTGAACGAGCATGCAGAACGGCTTTGTGAAGTTCTCGATCCCCTTAATCACCAGGTCCGTTACGTTGTCAGTGATATAGCCGGGATAACTGGCCGCTTGGATGACCTTGCTTCCTAATGTTGGATTTTGTAGATAACCATTTGCTTCGTAGTACGGACCGCCAGCGCCGCGCTTGAAAACAAAATAGTCGAATCCGCATTCGCCCGGGTTGGCGGGTAAATGCCATTTCCCTACCATGCCAGTTTGATATCCGTGCTGTTGAAGTATTTTCGGGAAGGTCTCTTGTGAGGAGTCGAAGGTGGGCGAAGTTTGCCCACTTGTAGTCGCCGCCGGATTTGAGATCATGCCGTTCAGGTGATCGTACTTGCCGGTTAGAAGGGTCGCGCGACTTGGAGCACAAAGGGCATTCGTCGTGAAGCTGTTTTCGAAACGTATTCCTTGGTTCGCGATCCGATCAATGTTCGGAGTGTGAATCAGACGGCTGCCGTAGCAGCTTAGAGCGCTTAGGGGGATACCTTCGCCGGTAATCCACAGAATGTTAGGCTGGCGCGACGATTGCTTTGGAGTACTTGTGGAGCCGGAGACCTGCGGCGCGGAGTTGCCAGGCGCGTTCACCGGGAGGAGTGTTGAGCCAACGGCGAATCCGCCAATTCTTCTTAGAGCCTCGGCTCGCGTGATGGAATGATCGTCGTTAGCCACGGATTTCCTTTATAGGCGAATGTTAACTCATTGTCCTCTTGCCTGGGCGGCTATCTGAAGGCTGCGGTTAATCTCTCGGCGGCGGGAATTGGGGCGGTCTTTCGGTGGACCCGGTGCTTGGCTTGTCGTCACATGGAGAAATGGCCAGATCCCAAGACGGGTCAGGTCACCTATCGGCGGAGTTCTGAAATGGGTCCCTATGGGAGCTTCTGGGATCAAGGGTCTCGCATCCCGTGCCAAAATCGCCCGTTCGGTGAACTGGCCGGACTCTCAGCATCACGACAACGCCGGTTGGTCCAATGTAGTTCAATCGATGGTGGCACGAGGCGCAACCGGAACAAACGCAGAGGTCGAGCGAATGATCGAATACTTGATTGCCCGTTTCGGACCGTAGTCTCCGCTTCCGGCCCACCGGCAAACACTTCAGGCCGCCGAGAGCGCATCTCGCAGTTGATTCTTGCAGCCGAGTGTATCGAATAGCTTTTTTTGATACGTTTCTTGCAATTGACGCTGTAGTTATAGTATTACCAGTATTAAGTATTGCGTGACCATGACGGAGCTGCCGGAGACAGATTGTTCTGCTTCGAGCGGCAAACGCAACAAACAAGGGACTTCAGCAGAGGCTCCTGATGGCGATAGTTTACGTCGATTCGGTTGAGACTTCCGATTGCGGCGTATACGTCTGCGCCTCCCATTCTACAAATTGAATGAAATCAATCTGGGATATTTCTCGCCGGCAGCGATCGGAAACGCGTCCGGGCCACTGACTCTAAGACGGGAGAAGAAAGTTTCCCGCAATTGCAATATGTTGGGACGAACGAATGAAAGCTGTAATTCTCGCGGGCGGGGTTGGTAGCCGGCTAAGTGAAGAAACGATGCTCAAGCCCAAGCCGATGGTGGAAATCGGAGGGAAGCCTATCTTATGGCACATTATGAAGATATACTCCTGCCATGGCGTAACGGAGTTTATCGTCTGTACGGGATATAAGGGGCACGTTATAAAGGAGTATTTCGCGAACTACTTCCTGCATTCCTCTGACGTGACTTTCGATCTCGCTAAGAAGACCATAGAGTTTCATCGCAGCATCGCGGAATCGTGGCGAGTGACACTTGTCGACACTGGCGACGGTACGATGACGGGCGGCCGTCTGCGCCGCGTTCTTCCCTATGTGCAAAACGAAGAAATGTTTTGCATGACTTATGGTGACGGCGTTGCGGACATCAATATTCCTGAGCTCATTGACTTCCATAAACGGAGTGGAAAAATCGCAACCCTGACGGCAATGCAGCCACAGGGTAGATTTGGAGCACTGCGCATTGCCGGCAATGGAACTGTCTGTTCCTTCGCAGAAAAGCCAAAGGGCGATGCAGGTTGGGTCAATGGTGGTTTTTTTGTGCTTTCTCCAAGGGTTGGCGACTATCTCATCGACGACACCACAGTTTGGGAACGAGATCCATTGGAGAACATTTCGAAGCGCGGAGAACTTGCTGCGTACAAGCACTTTGGTTACTGGCAACCAATGGATACCCTCCGCGACAAAGTAACTCTGGAAACGCTATGGAATCGGGGAGAAGCACCGTGGAGGATCTGGGAATGAACTGGAGTGGCAAGCGCGTCTTTCTGACCGGCCATACTGGTTTCAAGGGTGGATGGATGGCGCTCTGGCTGCAATTGCAGGGTTGCGAAGTCTGTGGCTATTCGCTGCTGCCGTCCACAAGAATCAATTTGTTCGAGGACGCATCGGTAGGGCGCGATATGCGTTCAATGATCGGCGACGTTCGAGATGCCGGCCTGCTCTGTTCCGCGCTGGCCGGCTTCCGTCCCGAGGTAGTCTTCCACTTTGCCGCGCAGCCGTTAGTGCGTAGTTCGTATCGTGACCCGCTGGGCACGTACTCCACGAATGTGATGGGCACGGCCAACTTGTTTGAAGCTGTCCGTCATACCGACAGCGTACGTGCTGTAGTAGTCGTGACGTCCGACAAGTGCTACGAAAATCGTGAATGGGATTGGAGTTATCGCGAAATCGATCGTTTGGGCGGATACGACCCGTACAGCAGTAGCAAAGCCTGCGCAGAACTTATACTTTCCGCCTATCGGAATTCCTTCTTTAATCCGGCGGACTATCGGAGCCATGGTGTAGCTTTGGCTTCGGTACGTGCAGGCAATGTGATAGGAGGCGGTGATTGGGCCGAGGACCGGCTTATTCCTGACATCATTCGTGCGTTTACCGTCGGCGATCCCGTACGAATTCGGAATCCGCGAGCCATTCGGCCTTGGCAGCATGTGCTGGAGCCATTGCGAGGCTATTTAGCGGTGGCCGAATCGCTCTGCGAGAGCGGCATTCGACATGAAGAGAGCTGGAACTTTGGTCCTGATCCATCTGACGCTCAATCGGTGGAGTGGGTCCTTTGGCAACTGTCGGCCGCTTGGGGCGACGGCGCGCGGTGGGAGTTAGAAAACGCTTCGCAGCCGCACGAAGACCAGAACCTTACCTTGGACTGTTCGAGAGCTGCTACCCAGTTGCGATGGCGGCCCCAGATAGGTTTGCGCCAGGCTCTCGAAATGACTGTCGACTGGTATCGAGCAAGACTGCAAGGCCAGGAAATGCGAGCATTTACGTGTAAACAGATTCGTCAATATGCGAATCTGGCCACTGCAAAGGCGGCGAGTTCACAATCCTCGCCCTAAGCCGTCCGTTTCTCATGCAGGCGATCACCGCCATGGAGCTAACGCCACGCTTTATGTGTTGCGGAACCCTGGGGCCTTACACGATTCGTTTTCGGCTTGGCTAGTAATTACAGCGGAGCATAACCGTATCCGAACGAAGGATGAAGCCGCGCCGAATGCCGCTCCATTACCCGATCAGTCCGCGGTATTCGCCTTCAGGGCCTTGTCTCCGGACTGGCTTCCCCAATCCCCGGCAGTGGATCGACGTAGAGCTTAAGACCTTCCACCCGCCGCACCCGCACTTTGCTGCCCATGTCGATGGGCACAGAACCCACTGCTTGCCAATATTCACCGTGTATGAACACCTGTCCAACTGGCATGAGCGAAGTGCGCGCCGTACCCACTTCGTCCAGCAGGGCCGAGGCTCCATTGAGGACTTTGGATCGCCGAGCCTTGAGCGCCATGGTTGTCAGGAAGACGACGATGACCAGAACCGGCAGTGCGACCGAAATAGCGGTCGTCCAGTGGATACGCATCGCAGGTGGGGCGTTTACCAGAATGACCGCGCCCAGTGTCATCGCAATCGCTCCACCCACGCCAAGCACACCATGAGAGCTGAACTTCACCTCAAGCACAAAAAATGCGATCGCGACCACAAGCAGCGTGGCGCCAGCCCAGTTGATCGGCAGAACGGCTAGAGAGGATAGGCCGAGCACTAGAGCTATCGACCCCGCCACCCCCGGGAAAACCCATCCGGGCGAAGAGAATTCGACATAGATTCCGAAAACGCCCAACACCAGGAGAATGAACCCGATATTCGGGTCGGCGATCAGCTTGAAGATCTCCTCTCGCCAACTCAAACGGACATCGCGGAAACGCGCTCCAGTGAGCTGAAGAGTTTGCTTCACGCCGCTAAACCCGGTGATTTCACGGCCGTTCAACTTATCGATCAACTGCGAATCGTTGTCCGCCTCTAAGTCGATCAACCGGTCGTTCATCGCTTCGATATCGCTGAAAGCCTTCGCTTTTCGAACGGCCTCTTCGGCTAGTTCGCTATTCCGGCTACGGCGAACCGTTAAGCTGCGCAGCAGCGCCGCGAGGTCATTCTCCTCTTTCGCCCGTAAAACCGGGTCCATCGTTTGCCCCATCAGGACAGGAGAAGAAGCGCCCGTGTTTGTACCGGGAGCCATGGCGGCGACATCGGCAGCCTCCAGGAGAAAGAAACCCGCAGAGGCTGCCCGGGCGCCACTGGGTGCCACATAGACGGCAATGGGTATTGGAGATGCAACAATTTTCGCGACAGTCTCCCGCATCGCATCTACCAGTCCGCCGGGCGTATTCAACCGGATCAGGATCAGCCGCGCGCGATGCTCCTGTGCCTGTTTAATAGCATCGCCAACGATTTCAGCCGTCACCGGGTGTATGGGCCCATCGATCGATACGCGGAGGACCAGCGGGAGTGCCTCGCCAGTCGGGGCCGAGGCGCGGCAAGTTACCAGCATCCATCCTGCTAGCAGGACAAGTACCGAAAAGCCGGCTCTCCGCAACGTCCGCATACCTCTACTTCTAAGTCTACGTGCAAGCGAACCTCCCGGGTGACGCGCCGAGACTTACGTCAGATACTGGTAGTATGATGCGACGTACATGGATTATTATTTCGATCGCCGTTGTAGTAGTCCTGATCCTCGTGATTGGGGCCGCCGCCTCTCTAAACGTAAACAAGTTTAGGCCACAGATTCAGGCTGAGCTGCAAAACAAGTTAGGACGCCCCGTTACCTTAGGCGAGTTGCACTTACACTTGCTCCCGCTATCTATACGAGTAGACGGTCTTTCCATAGCAGAGTCTTCAGCCTTCCCATCCTCGGCTCCCTTCGCCTCTGCCAAGGAAGTCTACGTTAGCGTTAGTCTCTTCTCACTCCTCCGCGGTGCCCCGCGCATAAAAGATGTGACGCTCGACGATCCGCGTATCGAACTCATTCGAAACTCCGCAGGCATGTGGAACTTCTCAAACTTGGGGACTGCATCCGGCAGCACCGCGTCATCATCAGGCGGCGGCACCGGTCTCAGTCTGAATAAATTGAAAATCGTCAACGGGCAGGTTGCAGTAACCGATCAGCGGAGCAAAGCGCCTCGCGCCGTTTACAACCACATTGATGTCACCATGGCAGGATTTTCCCCCGGAAAACCGTTCAATCTCGACGCGGGCATTCACTTATCTGGGCCGGGCACAGAGCTGCTCGCGTTCCATGGAATGGTAGGCCCATTTGCTGCCAGTAACTCGGAGCTCACGGCTGTTAACGGCAAGCTCACGCTTCAGCAACTCTCACTGGCAGGACTGAACAGTGTTCATTCCGGAGCCATTCCCGCCAATACCGACGCAAGCATGTCGGGTGATGCGGATCTCGCGTCGGCTAACGGCGTGATCACGTGCAAAGGTAATTTGACTTTGAGTAACGCGGTCGTTCGCGGTTCAAAGGTCAACTACCCTATCGATAGCCAATACGATCTCAGCCTAAAACCTTCGACGGACGCAATTGACATCTCCTCGGCGTCGATAAAGATGGGGCCCACCGCCATACACTTGTCAGGCGCGGTCAACAACGGCGCAACACCTGCCACCTTCAACGCCAGACTCCAAACAAATAACGCTTCCATTATTGAACTCTCGCGTTTGGCAAGCCTCGCGGGCGTCGCTTCTAACCCGAACGATCAGGTTAAAGGATCGCTGAGTGCCGATCTGACGGCCACCGGCGCCATGAATGCTCCCGAGGTGCAAGGCACCATATCCGCGAGCACGATTCAAGCGCAAGATATTGCCCTCAATAACGTTCACGCAAACTGCCACATGAAAAATGGCATCGTTGATTTGGCGCCGCTCACTGCCGGCCTTTTCGGCGGTCAGGAGAATGGAACCGTTACGATCGATACCAATGCCGCTCATCCCCTTTGCACGGTTAAGGTCGCCCTGAAGGGAGTTGACACCAATGCCCTATTGTCCGCGGTCAGTTCTCTGAAAGATACATTGTACGGGCAGCTCGCTGCCAATGGAAACTTCAACTTCGCGCTCGATTCCGCCAGCAATCTCGCGGGCACGTTGAATGGCGGCCTCACCTTCGGAGTGACTGATGGGCAGTTGAAACACGTAAATATTCTCAACGAACTATCCCGTGTTGGTAAATTTCTGAATAGTGCGCCCGTACAGTCCGCCTCCGGAACCGCTCTTCAAAAACTTGCTGGCACGTTTAACTTCCACAATGGTGTTGCGACAACCAACGACTTGGTTGCCACCATGCCCGAAGGTTCACTCTCCGCCAACGGCTCGCTTAACCTTGCTAATGAAGCCATTGACATGCATGTGAACGCCATTCTTTCGAGCGGTGTCAGCAATACTGTCGGCGGGACCCATGTCGGCGGATTTCTGAACACAGCTCTCGCAAATAACCAAGGCGAGCTTGTGTTACCGGTGGTCGTCACTGGCAACATGGCTCATCCTGTCGTCACGCCGGATGTTCAGGCTATCGCCAAGATGAAACTAAGTCACCTTCTGCCCACCAGCACGGAGCCTTCAAAACTTGCAACCGGACTTCTTGGATCCGTCCTTCATGGCGCAGGTGGGCAGCAGCCGAACCAAAACAACCAGAAGAAGCAGAATCCGCTGAACTCTCTCCTGAAGGGCCTTACGAAGCACTAGTCTCGTGTGGGCAAGGAACTATAAAGAGATATCAAGTACGCTTGGTAGACTTAGAAAAACTCAGGTGAATACTTCACGCCGCTTACCGATTGATGGAAAAACTGCAGAATCGATGGCGGCACCGGTAACTGCGGACGGAATTCAAGCACCACCCCCTGCTTAATTAACGTTTGCGAAAGCTGCTTTGTATCTACGTCCTGCACCGCCTGTTGTTGCCTTACACTCATGGCCGCGGCCACCCCGGCGGCCTGCCCAAGAATCATGTATTGCGGTTCCATTCTGAGCGACGAATAAGCAACATGGCTTGCAGAAAAGCAGACCGGCACCAGCAGGTTCGTGGCTTCCGTTCTCTTTGGCAGCATGACGCGATATGGAATTTGGTACGGCTTCACTGGCACTTGCATGTCTCCTTCGTTTTCCACGTCTCCATCGGCCTTCACAACGCGCTGAACATTGTGCGAATCGCTGTTGTAGGAACCCATGCCGATGGCATCGGGCTTTGTAAGATCTGTCTGTAGATCCTTCTGAGTCATGACGAAATCACCCACCATGCGGCGTGCTTCGCGAATATAGAGTTGGTGCGGGAAGTGATTCGTATCCTGAAATTCGTCTTTTGGCAGGCCCCAATTATTTAAGTCGTCGCGCAACTGCTTCGGCACTCTGGGATCATGTCCCAGAAAGTTAAAAAATCCCTCCGTGTATTTCAAATGATCATCCCAAATCTGCTTGCGCCGCGCGTAAGACGCGTTTGGATAATCCCAACTCTTGCCGATATAGTCGGTGGAAAAAGGTCCATTATTATTAAAGTCGGCTTTCCCATTAGGAATGCGCGCGATCAGAACGAATTCGCGCAGGTCGGGAATTTTCCCGCTCTTCTCCATCTTGGCGGCAATCAGCCGGGCTAATAATTCATACTGATGGGGATCGTAACCCGGAGGCTTGGGGAACGGAAGACGATTGGCCGGACTGTCCGTCAGGATCATGCGGAAGTTGTAAGCCTGTACCTTCTTATCCGCCGAACCGGTTTCACCTTTGGGCTCCGTCGAGATCTCAGGCAACAAATGATGCTCATTGTCGTACCCATTCACCGGCACTAGAAACTGATGGAACGGCGTGTGCTCTCGCACGCCGGCGAGGCTCTCTCCATATTTCGAGGTCGATTCCCGGCCCCACGTGTAGCTCACGCCGGCCTCCGCCATTAGGTCGCCTTCGTAACTGCAATCGGCAAATACCTTGCCTCGAAAGATACTGCCGTCCTCCATCGCCACTGAAATTACTCGGGCGCCCTCCTTCAATACACCGTCCTTCTCGCGTAAGCGTTTATGCAGCAGCACCTGTACTTTGGCCTCGCGCAGCATTTCGCTAAAGACTTGCTCTCCAACGTGGGGCTCGTAATACCATGCGACGCCTTGCCCAAAGCGTGCCATGTCGTACTTCTCTCCAACGCGCCAATAGAACTCCAGTGGATAGCCGCCGATCACGTTCTTCTTGCCGAAATCGGTCCGCGAAAGTCCGCCCGTCGCCATTCCGCCCAAATGGCTGCCAGGCTCCAGAAGCGTCACCGAGAGCCCTTCGCGCGCCGCGGAGACGGCCGTGATCACTCCACCGGCAGTGCCCCCGTACACAATCAGGTCTCGATCGGTTTGCGCCGCGCAAACTCGCGCGATAACGATAATAAGTCCCGCGAAGAAGAGAGTAATACGCATGATTGTGTCGACCAATCTTCTCACCCCCGGCTGGGTACCGTAGTTTTGCTGAATCCGTGCGGAAACAGTTTTTCGTGTAAATGCTCTAATAAGAGTGGGTTCTTGAGTGATGGCTGGTCATGGTGAAGCGAGTGCAAAAGCGGTCGTTGGAGCTGTCAAAAAGGCTAAGGCATTCCGTTTTCTCGTCGTAGACGACAGCCCGGCTGACGTCATCGCGATCCGCGAAGCGCTCAAGGATGTCGGCCGCTGCTGGGAAGTTGACTGGGTGCAAGACGGCTCGGCGGCTCTCGAGTTTCTTTACCGGCGAGGTGTTTACGAAAACGCGGCACGGCCAGATCTGATTTTGATGGACATAAACATGCCGCGGGTTACCGGCCTGGAGGTACTGTCAGCCATTAAGAACGACCCTGAGCTACGTGTCATTCCGGCGATCATCTTTTCTTCGTCCACCGCACCGTCCGACGTCCGCTGGAGTTATCAGGCCCATGCCAATAGCTACCTGCAAAAACCTACCTCCTTGGAAAAGTTGACACGGTTGGTTCGCGCCATTGAGGCGTTCTGGATGGATTTAGCCGTTCCACCCCCGGTCGACGGCCACAGTGGCCGGCCAATTGCTCACAAGAAAAGGGAAGCCATAAGCCAAGACGGCGAACCGGCTGTCGCGAAAGGAACTTCGACATCCGGCAGCTCCGAGTGTGAAGAACATCGTGGTTTACTCGACGCCTTTGGTGCGGCGGTACGTGAACTGCTCAAACTTCACGAGGATCAATTCATGGCTATAGCCGAGGGGGATGGCGAAAGTAACCGATTCGATCTGTTGATTCACATGGCGAACGAAAAAAAGCAGTTGGCGAAATACGCTTATCTACGCCACGTCGAGTTGCATAATTGCGCAAATTGAGATGCCATTAACAAGACTAGAACGTGAAGCAATTACCGATAGTGTTTTGAAGATCCAGTCCATTCAAGCCTCATTGGAGCAAGTCGAGCGAAACAAAATTCCCGGCCGCTCAGAAATCGAAAGCTGTCTTCAGACAGCGGACAAAAGCCTCCGCGGGGCCTTACGAGAACCTGCGCCGGAGACGAAACCCACGAGTTGTTCGTAATACGCGCCAACCGCCTTCCCGGTCCGGTTCGCATACTCAACCACGATTCCCATCCCGTGAGTCCGGTCATCGTCCGCCAAATCTCCCAAAATCCAAACACCCGGGTGATTCATCTCGACAACTGTTGAAATGCGTTCCGCCGTTCCAATCCACAAAACCGGGACGCGCGTCGGAGTGGGAACGGGATTGCCGTCCATAGCAACAACCTGAAAGGAGTGCCCGGGAAGCGCCAAGCTTCGAATCTCCGTCGCACTACCGTTCAAAACGTGAAATAGCACGCGTTGGCCCTGCTTCACGCGAACAGGTTCTCCGTGGTGCAGCATGCGGCCATTGATGGTGAACGAATCGTAGCCGACTTCATAACCATGCGGCATGCCTTTCGCTAACGATGCCTTCATCGAAGATTCGCCCTGCGTCTTGAGTTCCTTCACCTTCGTCGCCGGAGAAAGAAAATCCTCTGCCATGTCGCCTCCGAGGCTGAACGAGGGCTCGAACTCCTTGAGAACGAGAAAGATCTCTTGATCGTATCTGCCGGGCTCGTTCTTCGGCTCGATGTACACCGGACCGGCTTGCCCGCCGTATTGTCCCGCTTAAAGATTCGCTCCCGCGCGGTTATGCGTGTGACAGAAACGAAAACCCGACGGTCTTGGGATAAAACCAGCCGCCGTTTACCGTGCGCGGGAATATAGGGCGTGCCCTCTTCCGCCGCCCCGTCGATGCTGGTTGGCACCATCTGTCCGTGCCAGTGCAATTGCTCCGGCGTGTTGGTGTCGTTAAACACGTCCACCGTGACCTCGCGACCCTCTTTGAACCGCAATAGCGGGCCCGGAAATTGTCCGTTGTAGGTCACTGTCGAAATAATGCGCTTCGGTGCAATTTCAACCGGGCTCGCGGCAATCCGTAAAGTATACTCGGCAGCCGTAGACTCCGCATTCTTCGATTCCGCGCCACCGGACGACATCAGTAACACGCCTGCCGTACCTGCAACGCTCTTCAAGAATCGCCGCCGTGAATCGTCAAGCCTATCCACTTTATCCTCCTCTACTATCTTGTATCTTGAATCGGAATTCGGCTGAGTTGATAAGTCCGGAGGGAACCGAAGACGGCATGTTTCCGTACTAGAGTCAATGCGTTTCTGTGTCCGGAGTGTCTTATGAGCCTGCCTGGTGAATTGCGATTCGTTCTTCGTTCTCTTGCAAAATCCCCTGTCTTTGCCGCGGTTGCGGTGCTTTCGCTGGCCCTCGGAATTGGCGCCAATACCGCCGTTTTTACGCTCCTGGATCAAACCCTTTTACGGTTGCTCCCGGTTCAGGACCCGCAGCGGCTGGTCCAATTGACGGAAACCGGCGGCTTTCATGGCTCAAACACCGGAATGAATTCGCTGTCTTATCCCCTATACGCGGATTTCAGTAAACAGAACGGCGTATTCAGCGGAGTGTTCTGCCGGCATAGCGTGCCCTTCAGTATAAGTTTTCAGGGGCGCAGCGAGCGGGCGGCCGGCGAACTCGTTTCCGGTACGTATTTTCCTGTTCTAGGCTTGCATGCTGCTCTGGGACGCCTCTTTGATTCCAATGAAGATCGTACGCGCGGTGGTTCGCCCTTCGCCGTGCTCGGGTACGATTACTGGCAGACTCGCTTCGCCGCGGATCCTTCCGTTATCGGCAAGCAACTCTCCATCAATCATCACCAATTCACAATCATTGGTGTCGCTCCCAAAGGGTTCCAAGGTGTGGAGCGGCTTTTTGCTACCCAGATTTACGCGCCTGTCACGATGGCGGAGCAACTCACGCAAGAGGAAAAACCTTTCGATAACCGGGGGCGCCGCTGGGTACAAGTCTTCGCGCGCTTAAGGGACGGAGTTAGCCCCGCGCAGACCAAAGCGGCTCTGGAGCCTGTCTTCCGCGATATTCTCCAAATGGAAGTTCAGGAACCTCGCTTCGCCCATGCGTCCCCCTATTCTCGCCAGCAATTTCTTAAGATGACGCTCCACGTAATGCCCGGCGGCCGCGGCCAGGACGAGGTTGGCCAGTTCCTCGACGCCCCGCTTTGGGCGTTGATGGCGATGGTCGGATTGGTGCTCCTGATTGCCTGCGCCAACGTAGCGAATCTACTCATCGCGCGCGCCACTGCGCGTCAAAAGGAGATTGCTGTTCGGCTGGCCCTGGGAGCAACCCGCGGACGCATCGTCGGCCAACTCTTGCTCGAAAGCTTGCTGCTCTCTCTGATGGGTGGTGTACTCGGGCTTGCGGTCTCCGCCTGGAGCATGCGCTTGCTTTCGGGTCTTCTGCCCCACGTCGAGCCGCCGTTAGCCGTTGCGGCCAATCCGGACACCCGCGTCTTGGCTTTCAATATCGTGGTCTCTCTCCTCACTGCGGTCGCCTTTGGTCTGATTCCCGCGCTGCAAGCCACGCGTCCCGACGTCGGCACTGTGCTGAAAGACCAGGCCAGCGCGGTCGCGGGCGGCGGACAGGCCGGGTGGCGTAAATTGCTGGTCTGTGCGCAGGTCAGTCTTTCTTTGCTGCTGTTGATTGGCGCTGGATTGTTCGTGGGTACGCTCAGGAATCTCGAAAACCTGAATCCCGGGTTCGATATCGCCAACCTGTTGTCCTTTTCGGTGAACCCCACTCTAACCGGCTATGACACAGCACGTTCAAAGCTCTTCTTCCAGCAGTTGCAAGAAAGGCTTGCCGGTCTTCCCGGTGTGGACTCCGCCGCCTTATGTATTGTTCCGCCCCTAACCTTCGACGAGTGGGATAGTACCGTAAGCGTCGAGGGCTACTCTCCAAAGCCAGGCGAAGACATGCAAGCCTGGCAAAACTATGTCTCCCCGCGATTTTTCGACACCTTGAAAATTCCGGTGTATCGAGGCCGCGACTTCACCGATCGCGATAGCTTGGGCGCGCTCAAGACGGTCGTCGTAAACGAAAAATTCGCCCATCACTTCTTCGGCAACCAGAGCCCTATCGGCCGTCACATCGGAATGGGTGGCGATCCCGGCACGAAGATGGATATGGAAATCATCGGCGTGGTTCGCGATACCCGTTACCAAACGATGCGGCAGGAACCGCCCATCGAGATCTACCAACCCTATCTTCAAAACGACTGGTCTTCTCAAATGACCGCCTACGTGCGCACGCGCGTCGCATCCAGCCAAATGTTTCCTGTGCTCCGGTCTACTGTGCAAAGAATGGACCCGAACCTCCCGGTGTACGAAATGAAAACGGAGGTAAGCCAACGCGACGATGTGCTTGCAGTGGAACGCCTGGCCGCCAGCCTATCGACGGCCTTCGGCACCCTTGCGACTCTTCTCGCCGCCATCGGGCTTTATGGTATCATGGCATTTCTGGTTACTCGCCGCACGCGCGAAATCGGACTGCGCATGGCGCTGGGCGCTGTCGCCGGCGACGTTATCTGGATCGTCATGCGTGAGGTTCTGCTGTTAGTCGGAATCGGGATCGCCATTGGTCTACCGGCTGCTCTCGCCGTCTCACGTCTGCTCCGGAGTCAGCTCTATGGAATGTCCCCTGCCGATCCTGCGAGCATTGGTTTTGCCATTGCGGGCATCCTCTTCATCGCGACGCTCTCCGGCTACATGCCGGCCCGGCGTGCCACGCGCGTCGATCCGATCTCAGCCTTGCGCCACGAATAAGTTTGGCGCCAAGCCTTTGGCACCCCTCACGGCGTCGCCCGCATGACTGCCGGTGTACTCATCGCCACCGTTAACGCAAATGCCACTTCCGGCTTCTGTATATCGGAATGCCCTTTGACAAACTCGTCCGCCTTCAAGTTACACGGCGTGCTCGGACTTACGCCGCTTGCAAATGGGTAGGTTTGGCCCACCGCGAGCAGCGTCCCCATGATCCTTTCCGGCGTCGTGTCCTTGGTCTGCGTGCCATTGCTGCCCAGCCCACCATAAATATCGTTCTCGTCTCCCAGTGCCGCCGCAACCACGCCGTTAATGCGCGATGCAATGGGATAGGCCGTCCCCACAGCTTGGTCATTCCTGGTGTGCGTGATCACAATCGGCCCGCGCACCTTCTTCTTCTCGATCACATCCCGGAACGCGCCCCGCTCCACCTGTCCACCATCGAGCGCAAATCCGTTATGTGAGAAAGCGCCTTGCAGTAACATCACCGTGTCTGGCCGGAACTGCTCCTGCTCTGGTAGGGCGTTGACCGCGGCCGCCACCAACCGGCATCCAAAGCTGTGTCCGATCAGGTGTATCCGCAAGTCCCCGCGGCTCCCGCGCACCTTCACGATCAATGGGACCAAACCTTTGACCCCCACGTCGCCGGCACGCGCTTTCATCAAGTAGTACGTCGCGTAATTCAGCAGGTGCAGAAATCCTGACTTGATTCCACCCAGCACATCCCGGAAACTTGCCGCGCCGCCCAGCCCACTCACTCGATCCGTGGAAAATGGATCTAACGACGCAGCCCCCGTTCCCGCCGGGATCGACGGTGGATTCAGCGGCCTTTTCAAATTCGCAATTAACGTTTTGGTTCCAGTCTCAAAAAAGCGGTCCGAGGCATCGTCCGGCGACGCCGCGGTTTGCGGCAACAGCGGCCTGAGCAGATCTACCACCCGCGCCTGCGCCGCCTCATCGTCTTCAATGCTGTCCATCAGCGCTTCCATCTCATCGAATGCAGCGGGCGTCGACCCGTCCGCTACCGGCCACTCCGACGCGCCGTACAAGGACCGCAGATCGCGCACGCGCTCCTTCAATTGATCTGTAGTGACCGCATCGTTGAGTGCCGCCGCCCCACTCGGAATCAAATCTTTATCCTCAAACTTCTTCGACGGCCACAGCACGCCGCAAATCGCATACTTCCGTCCAGCCAGCGCCGGATTCGCGTCCACCTGCGCCTTGATCAGATTGGCCAAACCCGAATACAGGCTGGTCGCGTCGTCAATATTGTTATTCCATCCATGGCACGTGAAGAATAGATCGGTCGGCGCGTTCGGCCCGGCCGCCACGCCGCCCATCAAAGCCTCAACGTCCGACTGCTGAAATACCGTGCCTTCTTTCGTGAACTGCACTGGAAAATACGGATACGGGAAACTCATCGTCTTATCTCCTCATCTCAATTCGTCCTATACCGCTTGAATCGTTCGCATCATATCCACCAGGCCGCCGCCTTGAAAATTCCGGTCCCGGCCCAGGTCCGTTGCATTGTTGACCAGCAGGTCTTTCATCTCCTCCGGTAAGCCTATGAACTCACCGCGCGTAGACAGAATTCCCGCAATGATTCCGGACACGTGCGGAGCCGCCATGCTGGTTCCGCTTCGCTCCAGGTAATAGGCGACATTCGGGCCAGGCGGCGCGCCCCCCGCCTTCTTTAGATAGGTCTGCAGGTCCGGTCCTGCGCCGCACGAAATAATGCGCTCTCCCGGAGCCAGCACATCCGGTTTCCGCCGCCCATCCCCCGTCGGTCCCTTCGACGAAAAATACGACACCCCGTAGCGGTGCGGCATCTCGCGATGGGTAGCTCCTACCGTCACCGCGAGCTCCGCGTTCCCAGGATCGTTGATCGTCAGCGCGAAGCCTTTGCCCGTGTTCCCCGCCGCAATCACCACCGCCACTCCCGACCGCACCAGGCGATCCACTTCTGCGCATACCGGGCTCTGTCCGCACGCAAACCACTCCGGATCGAAATCATAGCCCAGGCTCATGTTGACCCCGTGGATCATTATGTGCCGCCCGTAGCCGTTTAACTCCTGTATCATTTGAATCGCCGCGATCACAGTACTGACATCGCCCTCGCCGTTCTTGTCCAGCACCCGGTAGCTCAGCAGTGTACACTCCGGCGCAACCCCCATCACCATAACTGCCACCGCATCCGCCCTATAAGTGATCCTGCCCTCCTGGTCCTTCTCGCGCGTCAGCGATAGCGCCTGATAATCCGCCGGCAGTTCACCCGCAATGATCCCCGCCACGTGCGTGCCATGTCCGTATTCGTCGGTCAAATCGGCGGCCGCCACCACAGTTGGATTGGCGCCCGTGAAATCCATGTGAGTCAGGCCGCTCGGCAACTCCAAATTGGAATGCTTCTTGAAATGCGGATGCAGTCCATCGATTCCCGAATCGAAAATCGCCCAAACAATCCCGCGCCCCGTCGTCGCGAACGATCGCCGGCAGGCATCCGCTTTTACCGTTGCCGCCGATTTCCAAACCTGCGCGCGAAGCTTAAAATCCGGCCAGATATGGTAAAGGAGACGCCAGTCCCTCTTTCGTTTTTCGCCCTTCTCTTTCTGCTGTTCCTCGTCTTCCTGCTCTCGCTTTTGCGATTCCTCTTTATCCAGTTCAACCAGCTTTTGGATCGCCTTCCCGGTCAGCTTCGCATACACATACTGCTCGCTCGTATCGCTCTTCCAATCGCTGACAAACTGGTCTTCCCCGGAACCACCGCTTCCTTCGATCGCACTCCGGACGAGTCCTTTGACACGCTCCTTCGCCTCCTTGCGCCCGTGCGCGCTATTCACGTTGACCTCAATCAACACGCTCTGCAGCACGTCCTCATCCGCCTCGATCTTGCTCAGCATCGGCAGCGAGATGACGCTCCGGACCATATCGTCCGGATTGAAATAGCGCTCGTAATCCACATCCGTCCGCACTTCCGTGATCACCGGACCCGGCGGATCGCCGCTCTCCTGATCGAGTTTCACGAACGCCTCGATCACCTTGCCCTGAAGGCGTGCCCGGACGTACGGGTGCATCTCGTCGCCATACGTGAGTATATGTTGTTCCGTCCGGTCTGCGTTCTCCAGCGCCTGTTTCACGAGCGCCACTACCCGTGCGGACGCCGCGCCCACCGTTGTCTTCTTCGTATCGAGCGCGATAATCACGCGATACAGCGCCGTCTCGTCTCTCTTAATTCGCTTCGCCAGCGGCTCTGCAATGATCTTGGTGAAATCAGGCAAATGGCTACCTACCCGTGGCCTGAGAGAGTATCACATTCCCACCCGGCTTGCACACCTGCGGTCGTCCTTGCTATCCTCAAAAAGTTCACTGATTTTCTCGAGGTGCCGCATGAAAAACATCACCAACCCAGTCCTTCCAGGAAGCCCGCGGCTCTCGTTCCGGCCCCAGGCTTGAGCGTTTCTCAGTCCATTTGTCTGTTCTGAACTGCTAGCCAATCGGCTCGAGTCGCTCGTTCCTTCCGGAAGCCGTTTCCTTCGCAATTAATCCAACTGTCTCGTCGTTTTGCGCTTCCTGCTCTCAAACGGCAGGATGATCGCATGGCTCTGTCGCTCGTAAAACCAGTGCACATATGTCGTCCAAATCTGATACTCGAAAAGCAATCCTAAACGTCTTTGCCTTTCTCTTCCGCCATTGGAAACGCCGCCGGGCAACCGTCCTCTTGATCGCGGCAAGCATGACCCTTGCAACGGTTGCGGACCTTCTGATGCCGGTGTACTCGGGCCGTCTCGTCGATGCAATCGCAGCGTCGAAGGCCTCACGTATAGACTCTCTTCATAGCGCCGAGACCGCCGTCGCTTGCATGGCTGGCTTAGGCCTCCTGCTGATTTGCGCTCGCTACATCGCCTTCATGGCCATCACGCGCCTGACCGTGCACCTTATGTCAGACATCGCATCGGAAGCCTTCTGGCGCTTACAACGCCTGTCGACCGATTGGCAGGCCAATAATTTTGCCGGCTCCATCGTACGGCGTATCACGCGAGGCATGTGGGCCGTCGACCTTATGGACGATACATTGCTCCTCGCTTTACTTCCCGCTTTCGTCGTTCTGGCCGGCTCCGCGTTGGTGCTGGGCATGCATTGGTTGAGCGTGGGATTTCTCGTTGTCATCGCGGCAACCTGCTACATCATGGCATCCATCATGCTCTCGGTCGGTTACGTTGCGCCCGCGGCTCGCTTGTCGAATGCCCAGGATACTCGCGTGGGCGCGGCTCTGGCCGATTCCGTCACTTGCAATCCAGTTGTGAAATCCTTCGGCGCCGAGGCGCGAGAAGAAGCGCGCCTCCATCGTGTTCTGAAAAGATGGGCACGGCGCACCTATCGCCACTGGATGCTCGCCACCCGCAGCAGCGGAACGCAGCTCACGGTCCTACTAGCCTTTCGTACCCTAATTACGTCCTACGCCGTGGTGTTGTGGTGGCGTGGGCTGGCCACGCCCGGTGACATGGTTTTCATCCTCACCAGTTACTTCATCGTGCATGGATACCTGCGCGACGTGGGACAACACGTCGCCAACCTGCAGCGCAGCGTAAATGAAATGGAGGAGATGGTGTCGCTGCAATCGGAGACCCTTGGCATCATCGACCGGCCCAATGCGCAGCCTCTGCGCGTTTCTGAGGGTTCCATCGTGTTTGACCGCGTGTGCTTTCGGTACGCGCAGGCGTTGAAGCCGCTGTTTACAGATCTTTCTCTGCACATCTCGCCCGGTGAGCGCGTCGGCCTGGTAGGCCATTCGGGCTCTGGCAAGACCACGTTTGTCAAGCTTCTTCATCGGCTCTACGACGTGACCGGTGGCCGCATTCTCATCGATGGGCAGGATATTTCGCTGGTCCGCCAGCAGTCTCTGCGCGCTCAACTGGCCCTGGTTCCTCAGGAGCCCATCTTGTTTCATCGCTCGCTTGCCGAAAACATTGCCTATGGACGGCCTGAAGCGACACGTGGCGAGATCGAAGAAGCGGCGTGTCTGGCGAACGCGCACGAATTTATCAGCTCTCAACCGAAGGGCTATGCCACGCTGGTCGGCGAGCGCGGGATTAAACTCTCCGGCGGCGAACGCCAACGGGTCGCACTCGCGCGGGCGTTTCTCGCCAATGCGCCCATCCTGATCCTGGACGAAGCAACTTCCAGCCTCGACTCGGAATCCGAAGCCACCATACAGGAGGCCATGGAGCGCCTCATGGTCGGCCGCACGTCCATAGTCATCGCACATCGTCTCTCCACGGTGAGAATGCTCGATCGAATTCTCGTTTTCGATCGGGGCCGCATCATTGAAGAGGGATCGCACGACAGCCTTGTCCGGAAGCTGGGAGGAACCTATCAACGTCTCTTTGAAAAACAAGCGATGGGACTTATTTCAGATTCTGCATAGGTCAAATACCACCGCTTGCATTCTATTCCGCGCGCAACATCGCTACCGAATCGGTGCGGATCGCGCGGATCACGGCCGGCACTGCCGCCAGCAGGGTAGCGCACGCGATCGTCAGCGCTGGAAGTGTAAGCACTTCCAAATCGAATGGCCTTATTTCGTAAAGTAAGCTCTTCGCATATGGCTCCAATAGCAGCGCAATGGCCCCGCCCATGATCGCGCCTAGCAGAACCATCGAAAAGATGCCCACCGTTACTAGCCGCGCAATATTATTCGCGGGAGCCCCGATTGCAATGCGTATGCCCAACTCCCGGCGCCGCTGCAAGACCGAATAATCGAGCACGCCGTACAGACCGATGCCTGCCAATAACACTGCGACCCCGGCAAAAAACATAGCCAGCATTGCCAGTAATCGCTCGCGGACCGTTTGAGCCTCGTTGATCTCCAACTGTGTCCGTATATTGGTCACACGAAACTCGAACCGCGCGCGCGATATCTCCTGCCGCAGCATCGGGGCGAGCGATAGCGGATTCGGGCTTGCCGTCCGCACCAGAAAAGTTGCGCTGGTAAGCGTATCGGCCGGAGGATTACCCAGTGGAATGTACGCTGTCGGCGTGATTGGTTCACGCAGGTTGCGATAGCGAGCGTCGGCAACCAGCCCCACGATTTGGAACCGCTGCTTTCCTCTGTCAAAAGACCTTCCCACTAGATCTTCGCCATGGAAATACTCCTTCGCGAACGCCTGGTTCACAATGGCCGCTCCCGGACTGACGTCGTTTCGCCGCAAATCCCTGCCATCCAACAGCGGAATTTTCATAGTCTCCAGCCACCCCGGCGATACGTCCAGGAAGTATGCCAAAACTGGCCCCGGCGGCGCTCCATTAACGGAAACAAAGCCATTAGAACCAATAAAGCTCAGCAGAGGCCATCCTGCGATTGCCACGCTTTCAACACCGGATAAGTCGCGCAGATGGTCGGCCGTCTGAAACCAAAATTCCGTAGGTTGCGGACGCGACGCGATGGTCTGCAGTGTTAGTAGACGTTCCGCCGAAAACCCAGTGGGCTGGTTGGAGAGCCGGTGCAATGTCGAGGCAAACGCTCCCGCCGCGAAATGCGCCACAAAACAAAACGCGACTTGCGCCGCAATCAAAGCATGCATCAGGCGCCGGCGCGTGTGGGGATCGTCGCCTCCCTTCAGCGCTTTGGCGGGATCGATCGTTGAAGCTCGCACCGCCGGTAGCAGGCCGAATAGAAATGTCGTGCCAATGCTCACTGCGACAGCGAACCCCAGCACGCGCCAGTCCGCCGGCAGAAGCAGGCGCGCCGGATCGTCCGGCGGATTGATTCTCGCGACAATGTAGGGAGCCGACCACCACGCAAATAGCTCGCCGGCCAACGTCGCCAGCATTGCCAGCAGCGCGCTCTCCACCAGCACGAGTTGAATCAGCCGCCACCGCCCCGCGCCGATCGAAACCCGTAGTGCCATCTCGCGCGCACGCGAAGCGGCTTGCGCTGTCAGCAAATTCGCGACGTTCGCGCAAGCTACAAGAAGCACCAGACCTACGATTACCGCCAACGCTCCCAGCCCAACCCGATAGTCTTGGCGCAGATTTGACAAACCTCCCGCCGCAGGTTCGATCAGAACCCTCTGTTCCAGGTATTTCTTTATGCGCCCGGGCGGCCAGCCTGTGAAGCCTTTCGCCCGCTCCCCTTGAACCGCGATCCATATTGCTTGCAAGCGATCTCGAACGCGCTCCGCATTGCCCCCTGGCTTCAGTTGTATGAACGTTCTGATCCAACTCCAGTCGTCATGCGTGAACCCTTCATACATCGTCGCCGGAAGAAAGATGTCCGTAAAAGTGCCAGGCTCCGTACCCGTAAAGCCCTGCGGCGCGACCCCTACAATCTCGTATAGATCGTTGCCCATCTCGAAAGTCCGTCCTATGACCTTCGGATCGCGCCCAAACCGTCGCACCCAGTAGTCGTAAGAAAGCACTGCATAGGGCTTGGCTTTCGGCTTCAGGTCGTCGCTCTCCGTCAGCAGACGCCCCAGCGCGGGCTTCAATCCAAATGCGCCGAACATCCATCCGGACACATATTGCCGATGCGCTTTCTCCATCTCGGCATCCGAAGCAAAGGTTAAATCGGCGCGTTCTGTCCACGAAACTGCAATCATCTCCGCGTCATTTTTGACCGCGGCTCTCATCAGCAGGAACTGCGGATATTCATTGCTATCGCTATCCCTCATCGAGCCGTTAGGGCCGATTCCGCGTAAAACCATTGCATACAGGCGATCTGCGTGTTCAATCGGCAATGGCCTCAGCAAGAGTGCGTCGATTAGCCGGAATACCGAAGTACACGATCCGATCGCGAGAGCCAATGACAGAATGGCCGCCAGCGAAATCGCGGGTTTTTTCGCAAGTTGCCTCCAACCGAAGACCAGATCCGCGCGCAGCGAGTCCAGCCACACCGTCACCTTAAGGTCGCGGCTCTCCTCGCGATGGCGTATCAGCGATCCAAACTCTCTCCGTACCGCGTCCGGGTCGCGGCCCTGCTCGATGGCTTCCTCAATGTGCGATTTCAGTTCTTCGTCGATCTCCCGCCTCAATCGATCGCCCCGAAAAACATTCGTAATACGCGACCAGACAGACATTTCAAGCCATCCTCAATACGCGATTCACCGCCGAAGTTACCGCTTGCCAACGTGACTCCTCCGCCGCAAGCTGCTTCTTCCCCGCAGCCGTCAATTCATAGATACGCGCCCGCCGCCCATTGTCTTTCTCGATCCACTCGGCGCGAATCCACCCCGCCTCCTCCATACGATGCAGGGCTGGGTAAAGCGAACCTTCCTCGACTCTCAGCACGTCCTGTGAGGTGTCCCGAATCGCGGTCATAATGGCGTAACCATGGAGCCGGGGCCGCCTGGAAAGCAATTTCAAAACCAGCAGATCCAGCGAACCCTGCAGCGAATCGACTCTTGCCATAATAAGATGTCTTATTATAAAGACGGCTTTGCATCGCCGCAAGCCACTGATCGTCCGCAATGTTGGCTGATCCTGCACCAACTACATCAATCGGGATTCCGATCAGGTGGTCCAATGCAAAGATGGCGTTTTCAATAGATCGTCTCCATCACCTTGTCCTAACGGTTACGAATATCGAAGCGGCTGTTGACTTCTACGCGTGCACTGGGGATGAAACTCACGGCGTTCGGCACGCGCAGGGCTCTGACATTCGGTCAGCAGAAAATCAATCTGCACCAGCACGGTCAGGAGTTTGAGCCCAAGGCGAATCACCCCACACCGGGTTCTGGCGACCTCTGCTTCATTTCAAAGGATCCTCTAGCAAATGTTATAGAGCACCTCACGCGGTTGTCTATTCCGATTGAAGAAGGGCCAGTCGAACGCACAGGCGCTACCGGCAAACTCACGTCAGTGTATTTCCGCGACCCCGACGAGAATCTGATCGAAGTGTCGAATTATATCTAGATAGAAGAAGCGCCTGGAAAAAGGAGTCCGATTATCGCTCGCATTTCCCTAAATTCAAAAGAGTCGGTCACAAATATCGAAAATATTTCTTCCGCTCTCATTCCAAACGACTTAACCAAAAAGTTCCCGATGCCATAGTTCGTTTTTGCCCCTTCGCATGCTAACGTTTCGGACGAAAGCGAGAATTTTTACCCATGTCCTCCCCCGCGCAAATCGCCGCAAATCAGGCCAACGCCCAGCTCTCTACGGGGCCTAAGAGCGCTGCCGGAAAAGCCAAATCTTCCCTCAACGCCGTGTCCACCGGCTTGACCGGCAGGACCGTCCTTCTACCCGGCGACGACGCCAAAGCTTATGGCGATCACATGGCCAACTACTTCGTCCGCTTCGATCCTCAAACACCCGAAGAGGAAGAACTCGTCCAGGACCTCGCCGAGACCAAGTGGCGCTTGCTACGCGTCCCCCAACTCGAACAAGACATCTACGCCCTTGGGGCACTGACCTTCGCCAGCATGTTCGAAGACCAGCCCGAGGAAATCTGCCCGGGCCTCATCCGCGCTCACACCTTCATCACCTACGGCAAGCGTTTCGACAATCTGTATCTCCAGGAATCCCGCCTGAACCGTCGCTACTCAACTTTGCTGAAGCAACTGAGTGATATTCAACGTCAGCGCCAAGCCGAAGAAAACGAACGAAAAGCCACTGATCGCAAGGTAAATGGGTTCGAATTTTCAACTGAGCGAAAAACAGCATCCGTACCGCTCCCGGGATCACCATCCTGCGACAGAATCCTGAGCGCCAGCGGGGGACCAGCATCTCGCACCTGACCCCCGTGAAGTTAAATGGGTTCGAATTTGTGTGCCAGGACAGTCTGGCTGGCTCAAACCGCACAGACAACGTCCGGCGCTGAAACTCTATAATCGGAAATGCTTTCTCAAGAGCGCAAAGAACAGCCGCAAGTTTCCCTGTTCGCCTGCGATTGCCGTTATCGCTATCTGGATTCGCTGATCACGCTGTTCGTTGTGATTCTGCTGATCTCGAACATCATTGCGGCCAAATTCTTCGCCTTAGGGCCATTACGTGTTAGCGCAGCCCAGATGCTGTTCCCGCTCACTTATATCTTCGCGGACATCTTTACCGAGGTGTACGGCTACTCCGCCTCTCGACGAGCAATCTGGTATGGCTTCTTTGCGTCATTTCTGCTGGTCGCGGTTACATATCTAGCCGTCAAGATACCGGGCGCGCCGGAGTTTCACGACCAAGCGGCGTATGCAACCATTTTTCTGCCGGTCGGTCGCATCGTGTTCGCCAGCCTCATTGCGTATTGGTGCGGCGAATTTGCCAATTCCTTCACCCTGGCCAAAATGAAGCTGGTGACCAATGGAAGGTACCTTTGGACGCGCACCATCGGGTCCACAGTAGTGGGGCAGGCGGTCGATACGACACTGGTGATCCTTATTGCGTTTTATGGAACCAGACCTCCCGGGGTCCTTTTCGCTCTGATCATATCCGGATATTTGAGTAAGGTGGTTTATGAGACTGTGATGACACCGATAACCTATGCGGTTGTTAACTTCCTTAAACGGCACGAGGGGGTGGACTATTTCGACCGCAGCACGGATTTCAATCCATTCGCGACTTAACCAATAATCAACGTGTCGAAACCTATTGCACTTGTAACCGGCGGTAGCCGCGGCATCGGCCGCTCAATTGTCGAGGAGCTGTCGAAGACGCACCAGGTGATCGCGACTTACAACACAAATCGCGATGCCGCGCAGGCCGTTGCCGATGGAACTGGCGCAGCCATTGTGCCATGCCATTTGGGCGATCTCGCTTCGATTTCCAAGCTGGTCGAAGCAGTCCGCAAACAGTTCCCGCCAATCGATCTGCTGGTGAATAACGCGGGCATGGCGCCTCGGGAGCGACGCGACCTTCTCGATGCGACGCCCGAAAGCTTCGACGAAATCATCGGAGCGAATCTAAAGGGCCCTTATTTTTTGACGCAGCAGATTTCACGCGCGATGGCGGAGCGTGGCAGCGGCCGAATCGTCTTCGTCGGCTCCATTTCAAGCTTCACCGCGTCTGTGAATCGCGGCGATTATTGCGTCGCGAAAGCCGGAATCAGCATGGCCGTGAAGCTCTTCGCGGCTCGCTTGGCCGCCCATAACATTCCGGTGTTCGATATCCAGCCTGGGATCATCCGGACGGACATGATCGCTTCCGTTGCCGCGGCTTATGAGAAGCGCATCGCCGACGGTCTGCTGCCGCAGCGCCGCATGGGCGAACCCGAAGACATCGCCCGCACAATCCGATCGATTGCCGATGGCCAGCTCGATTACTGCACCGGGCAGGTCCTGCATGTGGACGGCGGATTCCATCTGCGAATCTTATAAGAGAAAAATGGAACAGCAGAGCATCGTCCTCGATTCCGCCGAAGTACGCGTACTGGGTTCGCTTATCGAGAAAGAAGCGGCCACGCCGGACTACTATCCGCTGTCGCTCAATGCGCTGGTGAATGCCTGCAACCAGAAATCGAATCGAGAGCCGGTAGTCGAGTACGACGAGGACACGGTTTACCAGGCGATCGACAGTCTTCGCGAGAAGCGGTTCGCGCTGACTGTTGTCGGCGGGGGCCGTGTGAACAAATATGCGCAGCGCATTAGCGAGACGTTGAATCTCGGAAGACGGGAACTGGCGGTGCTATGTGTGCTGCTGCTGCGGGGTCCGCAAACATTGGGCGAGATTAAGGACCGCAGCGAGCGGCTGTATTCGTTTGCAGACCTTGAGGAGACCGAACGCGTGCTCGAAAAATTGGCCGAATGGCCGGGTATATCGCTGGCGAAGAAGATGCCGCGGCAACCCGGCCAAAAGGAATCGCGATACAGCCATCTATTATCGGGCGAACCGGCGGCGACCACATGGGCGGAGACCGTTGCGCCGCCCGCAACAGGGAAACTGGTTCAATTGGAGCAGGAAGTACAGCAGCTTCGGTCCGACCTAGATGAGTTGAAGCGCCGTTTCGACGACCTGGAATCGCAACTGAAATAGGCGGGTTCAGCCCAACCAGAATGGCAGTTTCTGCGATATTCCGAGAATCTCGCCATTAAACGGTACGATCACGCCGAGGTCGCGAAGGTCCGTTCCCGGCTTGTAACGATGTGTTACCGTGAACTCGAATCGAAGCGTCGTGGCGTCGCCGATCGTTGCGGGTATCAAGGCTTCGAAGACCTGCTCTCCAGGTTTGTTGAAGGACTGTTCTTCGATTGGCGCTCCATTCGCTGTGCAGCGCATATTCACAGGCGCGGCGTCTACCATCTCACGCGTTGTAATGAAGCCCAATGAGAATCGGGCCAGCCGCGATTGGTCTTGGACACGGGCTTCTAGCGAGAATTTCTTCAACGTCCAAGCCCAATTGTGCTCGCCGACAGCCGTCCATCCATCGAGTAGAGTGACCTCGGCTGGAGTGGACAAGCGCTGACTTTCAAGAAACATAAACATGCGCGCATCTCTGTCTGGGTCAACGGGGTTGGAGCGCTTCGTGCAGCCGGCGAGGGTAGCGCCAATCACGCGCCAGCCAGTTCGTTTGGCCAAACGCCGCAAGCCTGCCGGCGAAAATATCCAGAAGTTTGAGCCGTCGTCGTTCGCTTCACGGTGGTCGAGCAGATAGGCGAGCGGCTCTTCGCCAATTTTGGTCTTCGCCATCGTCTCAGTAGCCACGCGCGTGCTGATTGCGCAGTAGCGCACGTGCCGTGCCATGGTCTCCAAGACGTAGAAGGGATTTTTCAGATGGTACAGAATGCCCAGCATAAGTGCAAAGCCGTAAGGTCCGCCATGCAGCGTGAACTGCGAATCGACGTTCATCTCGATAATCTCAACCGGAAGATTTAATCGGCCGGATAGCGCCCGGACTCCCTTCATCAAGTTGTAGTTTGTGGGCGGATTATCGATGGCGGTGACCCGGCAGCCCAAAGCGGCCAGGAATAGAGCCAGATCGCCATCACCACAACCGATATCCAGCATCGGACCGCTTGCCGCGGCTCGCGCGAGTTCGGGGAAATGCACTCTAAAGATCGGAACTAAGAATCGCAGCGCGGCCATGGTGTGGTAGGGGTACCAGTCGACACCAGGTTCCAGCGGCGATTCTTTCGCTCTGGTCAATACGGCCGCAAATTTAATTGCTCGCAGTAATAATTCCTGTGCACTCAGCGGGAAGTAACCAACTGTGATGCTTTCAAACGCCGGGCTGGAAAAAGGGTAACTCAATTTACTTGACTATATAGGCATTCTTGATGTAGTCCAGCTTAGGAAAGTTCTGTTCCAGGTAGGCGTTCCCTTGTGCGGAGATCTGGTTTTGATCGGGCGATTCTCCATAGCCCTTATAGAATTCCTCGACGTTTTCCATGCCCTGAATCACTTCGCCGAAAGGTGAAAACCCCCTGCCATCCAGACGGCTGTTGTCACCTAGGTTGATGAAGATCTGGGTGCTGCGCGTATTCGGCCCGGCGTCGGCGAATACGACTGTGCCTTGTTTGTTGCTGACCTTCACGGGATCGTCGGGGATATTCGTATCGCTCCACTGCCGGTTTAGCGTAGGGTCTCCGTTCATTCCGAATTGCACAACAAAGTCCGGCACCACGCGAAAAAAGCGGTCGCCATTATAGAAACCTAATTCGAGCAATTGATAGAAGTGATCCGCTCCCAAGGGTGACCAATTCCGATGAACCAATATCATTACGTCGCCCTTCGTCGTCCGTAGAACCACTTTGTATTCATCCGGCGCAGGTTTCGTTTCTGCCTGGTTAGCCTTCCCACCACACGAGGCGAGCCACAAACTCGCGAAAACGACACTAAGTGCGCCCAATACGACCTTACTTTTCAAGTCTCACCTTTCCTTTTTCAAGATATTGTACTTACTTATTTGGCATCGCGCCAATTCCTGCCGGCGCCCACTTCCACTAACAAGGGAACGTTGAGCGTGTAAACCCCTTCCATTTCGCGCTTTACCAAGGCTTTCAGAGAATCGGTTTCGGCGGATGGCGCCTCGAATACCAGTTCGTCATGTACCTGGAGGAGCATGCGCGACTGCATCCGTTCTTTCTCCAGGATACGCGCAATGCGGATCATCGCGACTTTGATCAGATCGGCGGCGGTTCCTTGCAACGGTGTATTGACGGCGGTGCGCTCGGCGAACGATCGCGCGGCCGCATTGCGGCTCTGCATGTCCGGGATGGGGCGGCGCCGGCCGAATAGCGTTAGAGCAACGCCGCTTTGGCGCACTTCAGCGATTGTGCGGTCGATGAATTCGCGCACGCCGGCATAGCGTTCAAAGTAGCGTTTGATGTAAATATCGGCCTCTTTGCGATCGATGCCCAGCGACTGCGCCAGCCCGAACGGCGTTTGTCCGTAGACGATGCCGAAATTGACGGCCTTGGCGGCGCGACGCATATCGGGCGTTATCATCATCGCATTCACTTTGAAGACTTCCGCGGCCGTGCGCGTATGAATATCTTCGCCGCGCGTGAACGCTTCCACCAGCACCGGATCGCGCGACATATGGGCTAACAGGCGCAGCTCAATCTGTGAATAATCGGCAACCACCAGGTCCCAACCCGGATCGGGAAGGAATGCGGCCCGAATCTCACGCCCTTCTTCTGTGCGGATGGGGATGTTTTGCAAGTTGGGGTTGGACGATGAGAGCCGGCCCGTCGCCGCTCCCGTCTGATTGAACGTCGTATGGACGCGGCCGGTTGACGGCCGGATAAGTTGCGGCAAAGCGTCGATGTATGTTCCTTTGAGCTTTACCAACTGCCGGTAATCCAGCACGAGCTGGGCGATGGGATATGCCACAGATAGCGATTCCAACACGTCAGCGGCAGTGGAGACCACCTTGCCTCTGCCGTACTTGACTGGCGAAGGGATGGCGAGATCCTCGAATAGAATCTTGCCCAACTGCTGTGGGGAATTAATGTTGAACGTCTTGCCTGCGAGCGTGCAGATTTGATCGGCAATCTTCTCGATGCGCTCCGTCAGCCGCACCGAGAGCTCAGCGAGCAAGTTAATATCGACCAGGATGCCTGTCTCTTCCATCGCAGCCAACACGGGCGCGAGTGGCAGGTCGATCTCGTCATACACCGAACGCAATCTCTGACGATCGACCTGGGGCCTGAGCACATCGGCGATGGCGAGCGTCGCTTCCGCCTGTTGCTCGGCGGCGGCATTCAGTTTACGATCGAGCAGGCGCGACGCCACAGCTTCCGGGGAACATCCGCCGGGATCGGCCGAGAGCAGGAACGCATACAGCATAACGTCCTCGGCAAGATTCTTCGGCGAGACGCCAAGGCTCGCGGCAGCGACCAGAAACGCCTTCACATCGTGCACAATTTTCGGCGGAGTTTCGGACTCCAGAACCGGCTTCAGGCGGTCGACTAACGCTAGCGGGGCCGTCCTGCCTTCGCCGATGCGATACGACATCCCGATATAGTGGTTCGTCAGGTCCAGCGCTACGGCCAATGGGGCATCCGTGGGCCGGGCATTTAGCCAAGTTTCTAACGCAGCAGTGTCGGACAGGATTCCGTAATCGCGAGTATGCGCATCGTCCTGAGGCGCGAGATCGCGCAACAGGCTGAAGAATTCCAGGTCCTTGTACACGGCCTTTAGCGCCTGCGGGTCCGGCTCCTGCGCTCGCAGGGCGACTAGATCCCACGCGATGGGTACTTTGGTATGGATCGTCGCCAATTGCTTGCTCAAGAGAATGCGATCCCGGTTATTCAGCAGGCTTTCCCGGTACATCTTTCGCTGCACTTCGTTGGCCCGATCGAGTGCGGCTTCCACGCTTCCGAATTGCGCAATTAAGTCACGGGCGCCTTTCTCGCCGATGCCGGGCGCGCCGGGAATATTGTCGATGGAATCGCCCATCAGGGCCAAAAGATCGGCAACCTGGGTCGGCTTTACGCCCATGAACTCCCGCACTTTGGCTTCGTCGTACCAGGTGTCGTCCTTCATGGGATTCAGCATAAAAACGCGCCCATTTACAAGTTGGAGCATGTCTTTGTCGCTGGATACGATGACGACTTCAAGGGGATCGGCGGGCTCCTGGCATGCAATCGCGCCGATCACGTCGTCGGCTTCATATCCCTGGAACTCCAGAATAGGAATGCGCAAGGCCTCGAGCGTCCGGCGGATATAGGGGATCTGCTCGCCCAAGTCCGGCGGCATTTCCGAACGGTTGGCCTTATATTCGGCGAACGCCTCCGAACGAAACGTGGGTTCGCTGCTTTCGAAGATTGCGGCAATGTACTCCGGCTTATAGCTGGTAAGCAGCTTCTTCACCATATTGTGAAAGATGTAAACCGCTTCAGTGGCCACGCCGGCGCTGGTTCGCATCGGCGGCGCTCCGCTGCGCGCACGGGCGTGATAGGCGCGAAAAATGAATCCAAAACTGTCAATCAAAAAGAGGCGGGGCACAGGCACTTCCTTCAGAATAGAGGTGTGAACTTTCGCTATCCGATTTTCCTCGATCTTACTGGCCTGAAATGTCTCGTAACGGGCGAGGGATATGAGATCGCGAGCAAGGTTCGAGCGCTGGTCGACGCCTCGGCAAATGTGACGTATGTGAATCCCACAGCGGTGCCCGAAATTGAGCAACTATCCGCGATGGGGCTGCTGCATTGGCATCAACGAGCATTTGAGCCGGACGATCTGGAAGACTGTTTCCTTGTCATTGCCGATCACAAAGATAACAGCGCGATCTTCCAACTGGCGGAACAACGCAAGGTGTTGTGCAACGCGGTGGATGATCCCGGGCATTGCCGGTTCAGCTTCGGTTCCGTTCATCGCCAGGGCGAATTGACGATCGCGATTTCCTCAAACGGCTGGGCGCCTGCACTAGCGGTTCGCATTCGGGAGCAACTGGAGCGCGAAATCGGGCCGGAGTATGCGGCTTTGCTGGAGATTCTGAAACGGCTCCGTCCGATGGTCTCAAAACGTATTCCGGATTTCGGCGCGCGCCGCGATCTCTGGTACCGAATCGTCGATTCGGATGCCTTGGAATTAATGCGCGCAGGCGACACAGCGGGCGCCGAGGAACTGATTCAGACGATGGTCGATGAGGCTTTCAACAGCACTTTGCGTTTCGATACTTGCTCTGGTGACGCCCATCGCTGAACCGCCGCCACTCAGAGGCGGAATGAGTGCGGCCAGTGTGCTCCAGATGCCGGCGATAAGCTGTTTGGTCCGACAACTCGTTCGCGAGAGCTTTCAGATACTGCCATATCCGGCTAACTGTAGTCATCATGGCTCCGCCAGCGTCGATAAGACAAACGGCGATTCGGTGCTGGCATTAGACCGCGATCCGCGCAGCAGACCGTACCAGACACGCAGGGAATCGATTACGATAATCGCTACCAGCGCCAACAGCAGCCCGCAAACGGCCGCGTCCAACCGTTCGTTGAACAGCACGGCCCGAGTTTCGGTGAGCTTCGAGGCAGTTATTTTGCCCGCGGCGATGGCCGCCTCCAGTGCGTTCGCGTGAGCCAGAAAGCCGACGCGCGGCTCCGTAGAAAAGATCTTCTCCCAACCAGCCGTAAACGTAACCGTCGCCAGCCAGGCGAGCGGAATGGCAGTGATCCAGACGTACCGCGCGCGGTGCATTTTGATCAGCACTGTGGTAGCCACGCAGAGCGCGATCGCGCTCAGCAATTGATTGGCGATTCCGAACAACGGCCAAAGGGAGTTGATGCCGCCTAGTGGATCGATGACTCCCTGGTAAAGGAAGTAACCCCAAGCTAATACGACGGCAGCGCTGGTAGCCACTACGCCGGGCATCCAGCCAATGCGCCCAAGCGGACGATACACATGCCCCAGCATATCCTGCAGCATGAACCGGCCAACGCGCGTACCGGCATCGAGCACAGTCAAGATGAAGAGCGCTTCAAACAGGATGGCGAAGTGATACCAGAAACTGATGATGTCCTGACCAAGACCGGCTTTATCGAAAAGCCGCCCAAAAATATGTGCCATGCCCAGCGCAAGCGAAGGAGCGCCCCCAGTGCGGTTATACAGGGTTTGTTCGCCCACGGCACGGGCCAATCGAGTCATGTCGTCGACGTTAACTGGAAAGCCCCAGCCTGAAATGGTGGTAACCGCCGCGTGGGCAGTCGCGCCAACGACTCCGGCCGGCGCGTTTACGGCGAAGTAGATGCCAGGGCTCAATGCGGCGGCTGCGATCATCGCCATAATCGCGACAAAGCCCTCCAGCAGCATCGCTCCGTAACCTATCGGCCAGGCATGCCACTCCTTGGAGATCATTTTAGGAGTGGTTCCCGATGAGATGAGCGCGTGGAAACCGGAGACCGCGCCGCAGGCGATAGTGATGAAACAGAATGGGAACACTTTGCCGGCGAAGATGGGCCCGGTTCCATCGACAAAGCGCGTCAACGGTGGCATTTCCAGCCGGGGATGAACAAAGAGAATTCCAATCGCAAGCAAGAACACAACGCCCAACTTCACGAAGGTGCTGAGATAATCGCGGGGCGCAAGCAGTAGCCATACAGGCAGCGCACTGGCCAGAAATCCATAGACGACGATGATGACGGTGAGCGCCACGCCGCTGAAAGTGAAGAACGCCGACCATTGTGGGTTAATGGCCACCCATCGGCCCCCGAAGATACCGAGCAGAATGAGCGCGAACCCGACAGCAGAGCATTCCATCACCTGGCCGGGTCTGACGTAGCGCAGGTATAGGCCCATGAGGAGCGCCACGGGGATGGTAGCGCCGATGGTGAACGTTCCCCAGGGGCTGCCCTTCAACGCATTGACAACCACCAGAGCCACCACGGCCAGTAAAATCACCATGATGATCAAGACGGTGATTAGTGAAACGAAGCCGCCTACCTTGCCGATCTCCTCTCGGGCCATCTGCCCGAGCGTTTTGCCATCGCGCCGCATGGAACAGAACAGGATCGTGAAGTCTTGCACCGCTCCCGCGATCACGCATCCAAACAAAATCCATAATGTTCCGGGCAAGTAGCCGAATTGCGCGGCGAGCGTGGGACCCACCAGCGGACCGGGCCCGGCAATGGCAGCGAAATGGTGGCCCATCAGTATCCATTTATTCGTGGGCTCATAATCGTGGCCATCGCGAAAGCGCTCCGCGGGCGTAGCTCGGGAATCGTCGAGAGCCATGACTTTCGCCGCGATGAATTTTGCGTAGAAGCGGAAGCCGATTAGAAAAATAGAGGCCGCGGCAGCAACCAGCCACAAGCTGTTTACGGGTTCGCCGCGGTTCGTGGCAATGACTCCTAATGCCAGAGCGGCCAATACAGCGATAAGAGCCCAAAAGATTGGCGCCAGGCGCCGGATTCGCGTAGGTTGCCGGCGCATTTTGTGGTCAGTAATCGAGCGGGCGCGGCAAAGCCGCCAGAACGGCGTCAGGGTTCAAGCCCGGGCCGGCCGGAATGGTGTGCAATACGCGTCCAGCTATATTCATCGTCCCCAAGTAACGCGCCTCGTCATCCTTAGGGGTTTGCATCATGACGATCGTAACGCGCCGATCGGGGTAATCGAGCGCAAGGAACCTTGTACCGTTCACCGACTCAAAACGCCGCTCGGCTGCGGGCGGTCCCAATCGCCTCGTGATGGAAGCGTAGGTATCGCCTCCCGTGAATCCGCGACTGCTCTGCCATACCGGATGCGCTCCGGGACGTCCGTCGATAATGCCCGTAGAAAATACGCCGACGACCAATAAGGACACCACGACGGCCCCAATGCCGGCGATGGTGAGCAACTTACCTGCGCGCGACTCATCGCCGCTTTCAAGCCGTATCCCAACCACGGGCGCAGGGCCTTCCGGTCGAGTGTCGAACATGCGAAATGGCCGCGTTTCGTTCACGGCCATGGGCATTTCGATCACTCTCCGCACTCGTGGCCAAAGAGCGTTCTCGCGAAATTCCAGTTCTTTCGTAAGTCCCACGATCAGGATTGGATCGTCCGTCTCCGAAACTGCGCCGATGTAGCGCCGCGGAACGGCGATCTGTTGACCCGTCCGTGCGTTTACGACCTGCGCGTCCACCCAAGTGGCGCTGCTTAACATCCACTCGTTCGGTTCGAGGTTCCAAATGGAAGGATAGAAGGCAAACCGCCGCCGCCCGATTTCATCGAGAGGCGGGGGCATCAAGGGCGCTGCCATCGTCTTAGTGTATCCCTTAAACCCGGCAATGACCCGTGGCTTATTTGGAATAAGCCATCAAATGCTTTAAACTAGCGGTTTGAGTTCATCGCAAGTCCTGTCAACACCCATAGAAGATCGTTCCGGAGCGATGCGATCTTTCCTGCTTGTTTTCGCCTGCACCGTAATTGGGGCGCTGGCCCAACTTTTCCTGAAGACCGGCGCTTCACAGATGGGCGCACACGTAACTTTGCTGGACGTGGTGCGCAGTCCAAGTCTAATCTTTCGCTATGCATTCGGAATTATTTCAAATCCGAGTCTTTTCTTCGGTTATGCTTTATACGGGGTAAACACTATTCTGTTGGCTATGGCGTTGAAAGGCCGTGAGCTTTCGAAGCTTTATCCCATCATCGCCCTGACTTACGTTTGGGTTACACTCCTGTCCGTTTTCGTCCTCCATGAACACATCAATTTTTTCCGAGTAGTGGGAATTGCCGCGATTGTGTTCGGTGTCTCCATCCTTGGCCTGAAGAGAGTTCCATAAAGCAGAATTTATGAAGACACCAATGGGCGCTATCGTCCTGATACTGATTTCGTCCTTCGTCGGGTCCTTTGGCGCAGTGTTTCTAAAGCTGGGCGCAGAACGGATGTCGGGCGGAATCTTGAGCATGGTGAAGAACTACTGGCTCGCATTGGGCATATGCCTTTATTTGCTCTCCTCTGTGTTTTTCATCATGGCGGTCGCGCAAGGGGATTTGACGCTGCTGTACCCGATGGTGTCGCTTGGCTACATCTGGACGCTGGTCTGGGCTCGTATCTTCTTCAAGGAGCCTTTTACCCTGGGTAAAGTCGCAGGCTTAGCGATTATCGTGGTGGGCGTCGCGCTCATCAATCTCGGCAATGCCGGTGGGTGAGGGCCTCGGCTGGACGATGCCCTCGGTCACGGCCGAGGTGCTCGCAGCGTGTCAATAAACAGCTTCAAGGCAAGCGGCCGTTTCCGGCGAACCCCGATAGCCACGAACTCGCCGATGGTCCACAAGAAGAATGCATCGGTAATGTATTGCTTGCACCAGGCCGGCAGCGCGAATTGTGCTGCAAAAAGCACGAAAAGCATCAGCGCTTCCCACCAGGCGAATTCCATGTTCAGTAAGAACACAAAGCTGATGAAACTCTGTCCGATGGTCAGCAACAGCTCGCGTTTCTGTTCCGGATCAAGGATCAACGACTGCACCGATCCGTGGCCGAGCGAAAGCACAACCGGCAGCATCGCAACCAGTAATGTCCATTGATTGATGTTGCTGGAAGCGATGTTCATCAAGGCGATGGAGGCTTTTTCTTGCTGGCGCGCGAAGTAAAACGTGGAGGCGAGTTCCGGAAATTCTGAGACGACCGGCGCGAGCCACTGAATAACGACGAATGTGGGGATGCCCGCCGCGGCCGCGACGGCGATCAAGCTGCCAAGGAACGGTTCCGCCGTGAAATAGATCAATCCGCCGCCGATAAGGAACAACCCGCCGATGGCTGCGTTGCGCCACAACGGCCTGGCAGTGACTACCGCTCTAGGAACGGACTCCAGTTCGTCGATCTCTTCATGGCTTGTGGCAGGCAAGCGAGTCAGCAGAGCCAGGTACACCACGTAGAAGAACACGAGAAACCCGCCGTCATACAGCGCGAGCGTACCTTTCCACCAAATCAGCAGCGCATAGACCAATGGCAGCAGTAAGCCGATCACTTCCACGCTCTGGTGCGCCGTCAATTCGATCATTCGTAAAGGCTGTCTGGTATGCCTGCGATGGACCACCGCCGCCGTAACGTAAATCATGGGCCACGCGAGCCCTGTCAGCAAACGCACCGCGCCTGTCAGATTCGCCATCAGCAGAGCGGTCTGTTGTTTCCATGCCAATACGGCTTCGACAGCAAACTCAGGAAGCGTTTGCATCCAGGCCAAGATGGCAAGCGCGAAGCCCTGGGCCACAAAGAACTGAGCGGACTCCGCGCCCCACGCTATGAATACAGAGGCGATCAGGATAGAGGGAGTGGTCCACAAGGCCGACCATGGACCGAATTGCCGAATGGGAACGGCGAATAAGAGCAACGCAAAGGCAGCCCCGTAGCGAGCCGTGCGATTTACGTTAGATGGACCTATCAATCGTGTTTCGGCTGAACGCCAGGATCTTCCTTTGCGAATGAACTGGCACAAGTCGAATTCAATGGTACAACGAGGAGAGATGGCAACCTCTAAGGAACTCGTGCAAGACGGGCGCCACTTGGCCGCCCGATTTGAGGTGCGGACTGCGCAGCGCACCTATCCGACTATCGTGGAGCGCGGCATACTATCGAGAGCCGCCGGCCTTATCCCGACGCATATCAGTAAGACCTTCGTCGTGACCACGATTGATGTGTGGAACCGCTACGGCAATGCTCTGCAAGCGGCGCTGAAGGGCGCTCAACACCAAGTGCTAATCCTGCCCGGCGGTGAAGTTCATAAAAGACTATCTTCTGTGGAAGATCTCGCAGAGCAGATGGCGGAGCACGGAGCGGATCGTGCCAGCATGGTGATTGGGTTCGGCGGAGGCATCGTCACGGACGTCAGCGGCTTCCTGGCAGCGATCTTCATGCGAGGTGTCGAACTGTTGCAGATTCCAACCACGCTTCTGGCTCAAGTCGATGCCGGGATCGGAGGCAAGACCGGTGTCAATCTGGAGAGCGGAAAGAATCTGATCGGCAGTTTTTATCAACCGCTGGCGGTGCTAATTGATCCGGATGTAACAGCTTCATTATCGGAACGCGAGTATCGGGCTGGTTTATTCGAAGTAATTAAATGCGGTGTCATTCGGGACCCTCAGCTATTCCATCTTTTGGGCGACCGCAGGGCGCAAGTACTCTCTCGACAGCCCGGCACAGTGGACGAACTGATCGCGGCAGCCGTTCGCATCAAAGCCGATGTCGTGTCCGCTGACGAGAAAGAGAGTGGGCTTAGGCGCATACTTAATTTCGGCCACACCATAGGACATGCGATCGAGGCGGAGACCGCGTACAAGCGCTTCCTGCATGGAGAGGCGGTTGCATGGGGAATGCTGGCCGCCACGCGCCTGGCCCACCTGTTCGGCGTTCTGGCGGCTGCCGATGCGTCTGCGGTTAGCGATCTTATCCGCAGCTATGGCCCGCTTCCCGAGGCCGGCGATATCGATCCGGTTCATCTGATCGGCCGGTTGGGAGGCGACAAAAAGACCGTGCATGGGAAAGTCCACTTTGTCCTGCCAACGGCAATCGGCCAGGTAGTTATTAAGTCGGGGATCGACGAACGCCTTATTCGTCAAGCGATTCTCGAGTCGCTTCAGTAATGGCTGCCGGAACTACGCCTCCCGGTGCAACGGACGAAGCCCAAGCCGCGAAATGGGTGCAGCGGGCTTTTGCAGAGGTAGCGCCGAAATACGATCTGTTAAACCATCTACTGTCATTCAATATCGATCGCAGTTGGCGCAAACGCATCGTCAAGCGGTTACGCCCGGTTCTTGAACGGCCGAATGCCCGCGTTCTGGATCTGTGCTGCGGGACGGGGGATGTTCTACTCGATCTTCAAAGCGCGGCAAAGTCAGCGATCATCGGCGCCGATTTCTGCCATCCCATGCTGGTCGCCGCAAGTCGCAAAATTGCTAAAAAAAATTGTAATTCGATCTTGTTTGAAGGCGACGCGCTGCAATTGGCGTTGCGTAACGATTCCCTCGATGCGATTGCAATTGCCTTCGGTTTTCGAAATCTGACTAATTATGAAGGCGGCCTGCGCGAGCTTTATCGTGTGTTGAAACCAGGTGGGAATTTAGCCATTGTCGAGTTCTCCCATGTACAAGGGGGTTTGATGCGCTTCTTTTACGGGAGTTACTCGCGTTGGATTCTGCCGCTAATCGGTAGGGCCGTATCCGGATCGAAAGAGGCTTACTCCTATTTGCCTGCGTCAATCGCTAAGTTCCCCAGGGCGGAACGCCTGCGCGAGATGATGCTAGTGGCGGGGTTTCGGGAAGCCGATTACGAGTTGTTGACGGGAGGTATCTCGGCCTTACATTTCGGGACAAAATAAGAAACGCGGCGCCTACGAGAAGCGCCGCGCTTTAAGACTATCGAGTACTTCTTAGAAGAAGTATCGTAAAGACAGTTGTAACTGACGTGGGTTGGTGGTCGACTTATTCGTGACTTCTCCGAACTGACTGGAGGTTGGATTCAGATTAAGTCCCCCCGTTGCGCCGATAGCGGCCCAGTTCGAATGGTTGATAAAATTATACGCTTCCGCACGGAACTCGAAGCCCGTTCGTTCATTGATCGCGAACTTCTTAAATAGGCCTAAATTCCAGTTTTGAAAGCCGGGCCCATAAATTTCGTCGCGCACGCCAGTCTGTAGATTGAAGGTTCCGGTCGTGGGAACGGTGAACAGGGGTGTTCCGTTGGATGTGGTGGTTGCGAAGTACTTCGAGCCGGTGCCCTGAGGCCCGGCAAAACCGCCGATGATCGGTACCGTGCCGCCATTGAGAACCCAGAACTGGCCTTCATTGCCGCAGCCGAAGCTGCCATACTCGCCGACATCCGCATAATCGTTGTTGCTGCCGATTCCACAGGGCGTCCCTGTCTGGGCCTGAATTGTGCCGTTCAATTCCCACCCACCTAAGAGCGAACCGGCTAAACCGTGCTGCCCTCTGAAAATCGGGATGTCATAAGTGTAAGCAGCCGTGAACGCATTCCGGGTATCGAACTCGGACGGACCCCACAGATTGCTGGTGTTGTACGAATCGGGCACGATATCGCGATAGTTCGATCCACCATCTTGGGCGGAGCTGAGCGTATATGCGGCCGTGAAGCTGAAATCGTTAGCGAATCTTCGCTGCCAACTGATCTGCATGGATCGATAGTCGGAGTTCACTCCACTCTTCTCTTCCTGGATTGAAGCATATCCCTTATAAGGCCGCAACGCGTTTACGTTGACTCCGGGATTGGCCAGCAGCGCTCCTACGGTAGGTTGGTTGATGTCGTACACATTCCACTCGTGCGTTCCGCGATTCGCTACGTAAGCCACCGACAAGACCGACTTCCAGGGCATCTGGGCCTGGACGGTCGCGTTCCAGTTGTAGGTCTCCGGCATTTTCAGGTTCTTATCGAGTGTAGTTACAGTTAGCGGCGCGGCTACTGTCGAACTAAGCGCCGCCCCGGGATTGTCTACAGATACGTTGTTTACCGTTACAAACGGTTGGAAAGGTGTATTTCCGCCGGGGAAGACGTTGTCCAATAGGTTCATTCGCGTAACAAAGCGGCCGGCGCCGACTCGCAGGACGATTTTCGAATTAACTTGATATGCAATTCCTAAGCGGGGCTGGATGGCGTTTTGGATATTGACGTAATACTTGGATAGATTAGGATCAAACAAGCTGTTGTATGTGGATACCGTAGCCGCTTGAACGCCATGCGCAGCCGCGCTGCTGGGAAATTGGCTATAACCAGGGATCACTAAGCCGTTGTATTGATTCCCTGTACCCAATTGAACGTTGCCGGTTGCCGGATTTACCTGGACGGCTTGAGCTGGATTGTAGAGCACCGGATCGAAATAGTCCTCATTGCCCCAGAGCGCCCGGAATGGCGTGATAATCGAGTCGCGAATGCCGTAGTCTATGTGCAGTTTGTCCGTGACCTTCCAGGAATCCTGCGCAAAAAACTCGTACGTCATGCCGCGCCAAATGGTGTAAGCGCGCGGGCCGATTTCCGTATACGCGTCGGCTTGCCCCAGGGCGAGGTTCGCCAGACCTACTCCGCTCTTGTCGTCCGTGAACGTAAAGTTTCCGTTCTGGTTACTTGCGCCGCCGGGAACCGTGCTTACATTGATCTGATCGCGGTCGTTTTCACCGGATCGTTCGAAGTAGGCGCCAGCCTTGAACGTGTGGTTGCCTACGACTTTCGTTAGGCTATCCGAAAGCGTGTAGATTGGGCCTTGGGAATGCGACGGATAAGGTCCGCCGGCCAAGCCGTAGAAGGTGGGCACGGCAACGGTTGGGATCTTGTTGGTTATGTCCTTACCTTGCGGAAATATGTACGGGAAGTCGATCCCAAGAGCCGAGCGGTCGAAACCGGGAAGAGCGGTATTCACCGGAATGTAAACGTCGTCAACACTCAAGGTCGCGCGGACCTCGTTGATCATGGTCGGGTTGATGGTATAGGTCCAGGCGACAGTATTGGTCTGGTTGGGACGCTTGAAATACTTTCCGGTTAGCCCCGAGCCTTGGTCGAACGGTTGATATTCGAAATACGAGAAGTCCGTCCGCCGCAGTTCGATGTGGTTCTTGTCGTTCGGAAGGATATCGCCGTTGTACACGCCCTTGCGCTGATTGATGGGATGAGCGGCCTGTGCAAGCCAGTTCTGCGTGCCATTCAAATATCCGGGGGTCGGCGCCGGGTAGGCGTTCAAGATGGCCAAGCCGTTTGGACTCAGCATGCTGGCCGGGATGATGTTGTTCTGAAAGGGCACGCCGGTTGCCGGATTCACTATTTGTTTGTTGCTATACCAGGGATTGGGGCCGAGCAACTCGCTGAAATTGCCTTGCCGCATCAAATCGGTTGGCACCGCTTGGGTCTGAGTGTCCGTAAATCGGTACCGGGTCCACTCCTGAGCTACAAAGAACAGGAATTTTTCCTTCCATTTCTCCCAGACCTTTGGGATCTCGACAGGGCCGCCTACATTGAAACCGAAATCGTTATAGCGAAATGGGGACGCAAAATCGGTGGACTTGCTCAAATTGCGGGTCCATGTGTTGGCGTCCATTGCCGAGTTACGAAAGTACTCGAAGGCCGACCCATGGAACGCGGTTGTGCCGCTCTTAGTAACAATACGAATCTGGCCCCCAGCGGTGTCGCCGTATTCGGGCGCATAGTCACCAGTCAGGACCTGTACTTCCTGTGTGGAATCGACGTCGGGAACACCAATACTGGTTGAGTTACCCCGAGTACGCGTGGCGGGCGCGCCGTCTGTCGTAATCATGGTGTCCTGCTGGCGCGTACCGTTGATATTGTAGCCACCGTTAGTTAGCGAAAAATTAAAATCGCCCAACGTGGAACTGCTTCGTATGCCCGGAAGTAGCGACGCCATGTAGAGCGGGTTGCGGCCGTTTAGCTCTTGCGATTGTATCTGTTGCTCCGAAACAACGGACTGCACCGCGCCGGATTCAGTCTGTAAGACCGAGGCGCTGGAAGTGACTTCCACTGTCTCAGTCGCCGCCCCGATTGCAAGCGCGGCATTGAGCGTTAATGTTGTGTTGGCATCCAACTTATTGTGAATGCTTTGAAACTTCTTAAAGCCACTGGCGTCCGCGGATATGGAATAGTAACCAGGGAGCAGGTTTGTAAAGACATAATAGCCGCTCTGGTCGGTTGTACCGGGCATGATTGAAAGCAGGGAGCGGCGGATCTCGGTGAATCCGGTTTTGGCAGAACTGGACAAGCGGGGGCAGCTGCGATCTACTCGTATCGACCGGGCTTGGGACGAGGTGTGAAGAACGCAGTGTAACCAAGCC
>DATAXY010000040.1:0-13653 GCA_036272835.1 Bryobacteraceae bacterium | reverse complement strand
GAGGAGCAGGGAGTATCGGTGTTGAACGCCTCGGCCTATATCAAAAAGTGGATGGTGCAGGAGCGCGAGCGGCCGGCACATTAACTGTAATGAAGACCAAAAAGAAGGGAGACTCGAGATGAACACAAAGAAACCCAGCATTGTCTTCTGCCATGGAATATGGGCAGATGGTTCGAGCTTCAGCAAGGTGATTCCCCCGCTACAGGCGGAAGGATACGAAGTGATCGCCGCCCAATACGGCCTCGACACACCCGAAGGTGACGTGGCCACGGTCAATCGGACGCTCGGGCGGGTTAGCGGCCCGGCCATCCTCGTTGGCCACTCCTATAGAGGAAGCGTGATCACGGCCGCGGGCACCGATGATCGCGTCGTCGGACTCGTGTACATCGCCGCTCTCGCGCCCGACGTCGATGCCGGCGAAACATCGCAAAGCCAGCAGGCCCCGTACCCACCGACCGATGTCTTCAAGTATGTCGAACCGGGGGATGGGCGCCTATGGATGAAGCCGGAAGGCGTCAAGTGCTTCGCGGGAGACCTCCCGGAGGAAGAGCAAAAACTTGTTTGGGCGACCCATTACGCTCCGGCTCTCGATCTCTTCAGCCGGAACGCACCCGGTGTCGCCTGGAAGTCGAAGCCGAGCTGGTATATCGTCGCCAACCACGACCGGACGGTGCAGCCGGAACTGGAACGCTTCCTGGCGAAACGGATGAATGCCAGCACCCACGCTGTTGACAGCAGCCATGTCCCGATGCTGTCCAATCCAGGCTTCGTTGTGGACGTCATCCGTGCCGCTGCAGAAGCCGTTCAGGAATCATCCGCAAGAGCCTGACGGCTTTGTCGGAAAACAGATCGCGGAACTCAGAAGGACCTCCGATGAAAACCGACATCCTTGCAACAGAAGTCATCGACAAAATTGCCGTCGTCACCCTGGGAAGTCCAAAGAAAATGTATTTCGATATGGCGATGGGCGACGCCCTTACAGAGGAGCTGCAGGCTTTCGCCGGCAACCCTGATGTTCGCGTCGTCATCATAACCGGCGGAACGCCCGGATATTTTAATCGTCATTTTGATATTCCCGCCCTCATTGCGATTGCCGAGCAAATTCGCGCTTCGGGCCGCCAATGGCCGGACAACGCAAGCTACCATGGCGGATTTTTCGATAAGGCCATGGCCATCTGCGAGACCATGCCGAAGCCGGTGATTGCCGCGATCTCCGGTACCGCTCTTGCCGGCGCTTTTGAATTTACTCTGGCCTGCGATATACGTATCGCTGAAGACGGCGATTATCTGATCGGACTACCAGAAACGGAACTTGGTCTTCTGCCCGGCGCAAGTGGAACGCAACGGCTTCGGCGCACGGTCGGCATGGCGGCCGCGCTTTGGCACATTCTTATGGGCAAGCCCCTCAGTCCGCGTGAAGCCGAAGCCAAAGGTTTGTCCACGAAACAGTCGAGGGTAAAGCCATTGATCGCGCGATGGAAATTGCAAGGCATTTGTCGAAACATCCTCCGGAATCGGGGGCTTACATTAAGCGCCTCGTCCGCAGCGCCAATGAAACGCCTTTGGCGGATGGGCTGGCTCTCGAACGAAATCTTTTCCTGAGACTTTGCACTTCCGACACGGCGCTTGCCCGCATGCGCAATTATGAAGAAAAGAAAATTACCGAGCCCTCTCGTGGGTTTGAGGTTGATGAAAAGGTCGTGAACAATGCCTGAGTCAACTTCACCATTGCGGGTCGTCGAGGAAACGCCCGCCTACTGGAGGGTCGTTTTTGATTACCCGCCGTTCAACGTGATGGACGGCACGATGTTCCAAAGCCTCCAGGATTTGCTCGCGCGAATGGACGCAAGCCAGACCCTTCGCGTCGTCGTGTTTGAAAGCGCAATTCCTGATTTTTACCTTGCCCACTTTGACCTGACCGGCAAGTTGGGCAATGTCATGTCCGGCGTTGGCCCTACCAGTCTCCCGGTACTTCTGGATACGTTCGTGCGTCTCACGAAGTCGCCGGTCGTCAGTATCGCGAAAATCCGCGGATGCGCGCGCGGCGCAAGCAGCGAGTTCGTCCTCGCGTGCGACATGCGCTTCGCATCGCATGAGAACACGCGGCTTGGCCAGCCCGAAGTCGCCGTAGGTTTGCATCCGGGCGGCGGTGGCGCCGAACGCCTCCCGCACCTGGTCGGCCGAGGTCGCGCCCTCGAAATCGTTCTCGGCGGCAATGATTTCGACGGAGACACAGCCGAGCGCTACGGGTACATCAATCGCGCCCTCGCGGATGCGGAACTGGACGGTTTCGTCGATGCGTTCGCACGCCGAATCGCTTCTTTCGACCGACGCGCCATCGCCGCGGCAAAGAACTTAATCAAGTCTCGTTGCCATCCGCCGACCGGCTTCTGGACGCCATCAACTCCTTTCAGGTCGCCCTGACCTGGCCTGAAACACAGCGGCGCGTGAAAGCGCTGTTGGAGCGCGGTTTGCAGCAGGACGGCGATTTCGAGAAAGGATGGCCTGCGGTGGTCGGCAACCTCCTCAATGAAAGCCAACGATCGTAACAGGAAACGGACAGAATTCCATGGGATCATCTACTCGATTGCCTGGGCGGCGGCAGTTTCTGACGGGAGCTTGAGTCGATGCCCAAAAAACGCTGTGGGTGGGTGAGCGAAAGCAATTCCCTAATGCTCGAATATCACGATCGGGAATGGGGAGTACCGGTTCACAGTGACAACAAACATTTCGAATTTCTAATTCTCGAAGGGGCGCAAGCTGGGCTCAGTTGGTCGATCGTCCTGAACAAGCGTGAAGGCTATCGCCGTGCCTTCAGCGAATTTGATCCCAGGAAAGTCGCGCGATATACCGAGAAGCGCATTCAGAAGCTATTGCTTGATCCAAGAATCATTCGAAATCGGCAAAAGATCGAGGCGGCTGTATGCAATGCGCGTGCGTTTCTCGCGATTCAGGAGGAGTTCGGAAGTTTTGATGCGTACTCGTGGCGCTTTGTCGGAGGAGAGCCGAAAGTAAACCGCTGGAGAGTCATGAAGCAGATTCCCGCCACCTCTACGGAATCCGATGCGCTGAGCAAAGACCTGAAAGGCCGCGGATTCAGATTCGTGGGTTCCACGATCATTTACGCCCATATGCAGGCAGTGGGAATGGTGAACGACCACCTCGTCGAATGCTTCCGATATCGGGAAGTCTCGACAGCTATCGTCAAGCCGGAAGGTTGAACCACTGGAAGGAGCCGGAATGCCAAGACTGGACGCAAAAGTAGCATTGGTAACGGGCGGGACGAGTGGGATCGGCCTTGCGGCGGCGAAAGCACTCGCCAAAGAGGGAGCCCACGTTTACATCACCGGCCGTCGCGAACAAGAACTCGCAACGGCTGTCCAGCAAATTGGGGGAAATGCGACCGGTGTACGGGGAGATGTGTCGAATGCCGGCGATCTCGACCGGCTCTACGCGCAGATCAAGAGCGAGAAACAGCGTCTCGACGTTCTCTTCGCGAATGCGGGGATTGCCCGATACGCTGTACTCGGAAACATCACTGAGGAACTATTTGATTCTATTTTCAACGTCAACGTCAAAGGGGTGCTGTTCACCGTACAGAAAGCGCTCCCGCTGATGTCTGATGGCGCCTCGATCATTCTCAACGCGTCCGTTGTGGCCAGCAAAGGCCTGGCATCCAACAGCGTTTACAGCGCTACGAAGGCGGCCATCCGCTCTTTCGCTCGAACGTGGACGACGGACCTCAAAGGCCGGCGAATTCGCGTCAACGCGATCAGCCCTGGCACCATCGACACGCCGGGACTGAATGAGTTACTTGCATCCGGTGAAGCGGGTGAGCAACGGCGGAAGATGGTCGCGAGCGCCATACCCCTCGGCAGGTTCGGCCAGCCAGACGAGGTCGCCAACGCCGTTGTGTTTCTCGCATCTGATGACAGCAGCTACATCACGGGCACTGAGCTGTTCGTCGACGGAGGCTTCGCGCAAATTTGAACTACGGGTCCCGCTGGCGGCCCACCAAGAGAGGGAGTGAAACCGAAAATGCAAACTCATCAGGTGAACGTACAACGTTGGAGCATGACCTCCCGGAAGCCGTTTGACACCGTTCTAGCGGCGGTGGAAGACGCGATCGGCAGGCCGAACATGGTCGAATTCACGGCAAAGGTCGCCGCCGCAACGATGTTCGCGGAAATGCAGAGCGTGATTAATGAGAGCGTAAGCGAGACCGGTCTCATGGAGTTCATGCGGCTCGATCACGGCGCGATACTTGCCAAAGCCGGAGTAGACAGCGATCCAAAGAGCGTACGCGTAATCTTGGACAACCCGCTCATCATGCAATCCATGGCCAGGCTTGTTCCGGACGCCGGCTCCTATGCTCCGGTAACCGTCCTTCTTGATGAGCGTGCCGATGGCGTGCATCTTTCATGTGACCGGATGGCTAGCCTCTTAGCGCCTTATGGAAACAGCGAGGCGTTGAACGTAGCTCGTGACCTGGACGCTAAGGTCGAAAATCTTTTGCGACAGGCTGCGGTTTGAAAGATTAGGAAAGGATTCTTTGTGAAGAATAAACGTGAAAGTGCGGCATCAGACGGAACCACCGCACAACCCCGGTTCCATCAACGTGCCGCTGAGATTCAGGCATATGGAACGGTAAACCATTTACTGCCTCTTGAACTCGAGGAGACGGTTCGGCTGGAGATGACCGCGCAGCTAAACCAACTTCTTGCCGACACAATGACGCTCCGCGATTTGTACAAGAAATCGCACTGGCAGGTCGCCGGGCCGACGTTCTACCAGTTGCATTTGCTTTTCGACAAGGACTTCGACGAGCAAGTGGAACTGGTCGACTCCATCGCGGAGCGGATACAACTCCTGGGCGGCATCAGCATCGCGATGGCGCACGATGTTGTTGAGATGACGCGAATCGAGCGTCCACCTCGCGGACGTGAGGCCGTCCCGGTATAGCTTTCCAGGTTGTTGGACGCGCATCAGGTGATCATTGGACAGGTTCGCAAACTGGCACGTCGCGCCGGCGAACTCGGGGACGACGGCACGAACGATCTGGTTGTCAGCGAAGTTCTGCGCCGCAATGAGCTGCAGGCGTGGTTCCTGAGTGAGCACTTGGTGGATGCGCCGCTTGTTCACGCAGAGCCGGTTCACGCAAAGTAGGACGGGAATTCGCCGTCAAGGAGCGAAGGCTATGAACAGCCCTTTGAAGTGGGAGGTCTTTGTCAGCCCTCAGGTCGCCGTCATCACCAGCGACTTGCCGCCGGGCGCAACGGAGAGGAAATGGTCACCGATATCGTCAACGCTGATCTCGGGCGAACGAGATGCCGTGTTGGTCGACACCTTCATCACCATGGAGCAAAACCGGGCGCTTGCCGAATGGGTCGTCGCAAGTGGAAAGATTTTGACCACGATCTATGCGACGCATGGCCATGGAGATCACTTCTTCGGTGTAAACACGATTCAACACCGTTTTCCCAATGCCCGGTTTATCGCATCGCGAGAGGCCATCTCGGTGATGCGAGAGCAACTCTCACCGCCCTGGCTTGAGGCATATTGGAAATCCCGATTCCCTGGGCAGATCGACCCGGCGCTTCCGATTGCAGAAGAACTCGCTGGGAACGTCTTTCAACTTGAAGGTGAGGAACTCGTGAGTATTCCTGCGGGCCATACGGATACACGGAATACGACTTGTCTCCATGTCCCTTCGATCGGCCTGGTCGTGGCGGGCGACGTTGCGTACAACGACGTTCATATCCACCTCGGCGAGTCGAATGCTGATTCAAGACAAGAGTGGATCGCCGCGCTCGACATGATCGAATCGCTGAAGCCACGCGCCGTCATCGCGGGGCACAAGAGGCCGGGCCGCCCGGATGCTCCGAGCATTGTGGAGGAAACCAGACAATACATTCGGGACTTCGACAGGATTGCAGCAAGGACGCAAACGGCCAAGGAATTGTACGACCAGATGCTCGCGATCTATCCCGATCGAGTGAATTCCCCAGTGCTATGGAATTCGGCTCGCGCAGTAAAGGGTTAAATGAGAATTTCGGTCGGCGGAAGAAGCGGACTTAAAATCCCTGCAAACGGAGAATCAAGTGGAGAAATCGATCCAGCAGAAAAACAAAGATCTTGTACTCAAGGCGTTTGACACGTTGTTCAACAAGCGCGACTATGCGACGGCTGAAACGTTCTGGTCGTCGAAGTACATCCAGCACAGCGCACACATCGAGCCAGGGCGAGAAGGACTGTTCAACCTTGTAAAGAGCATTCCCGCGACCCTGAAGTACGAACCCGGGCTGATCGTTGCCGACGACGGCTTTGTAATCGTCCATGGGCGCTTCAGCGGCATGGGTCTCCCTGTGAACTGGATTGCGGCAGACATACTTCGTGTCGAGAACGGCATTCTGGTCGAGCACTGGGACGTCATTCAGGACGAGGCGACTGAAGACCAATCTAAGAGCAAGGCCCCGATGTTTGGTTCGTCATTTCCTGTTTATGAGCCGGAGAAAAGGAATGGATAGACACTATGACCAAATCCAACAAAGAAATCGCACTCGAAGTACTCAAGAGGGCATTTATCGATCGAGATCCGACAGTGGTTGAGCAATATTTCGGCGCGAACTACAAGCAGCACAACCCAGTAATCCCGGACGGTCCGTCAGCAATTGCTGAGATGATCCCGACCCTTACCGCGCTCACGTATGAACCCGGCATGGCCGTGGCTGATGGCGACCTCGTAATGGTTCATGGGCGTTATACCGGCTGGGGACCAAAGCCAATGGTCGCGGTAGATATCTTCCGCGTCGAAAATGGCAAGGTTGTGGAACACTGGGACGTAATGCAGGAGGAAGTCTCGGCGGCCGACACACCGAGCGGGAACGCCATGTTCACAAAATCCTGAGTGTCTGGTTTCCCTTCGAGGTTGACGGCTCTGGCTGGGCCGCCCACGGAATCAAGACCGAGCGATATTGACTTTCCGCCGGTTGCGCTCTGGAATTCGTTTCGGGAGTCCGGACGGTTCGACGCTGACGAAATCTACACCCAGCCTTTCGAGCTCCGGGACTAACCGAGACCGCCTCACGAGTACCAGGCTCTAATGTATGGGTTTTGGTTCGTCGGATGGATTGAAATAGCGCCTGTCAGTCGGTCACCGAAAAGCACTTTAGTATGGACGCCAGCGAGGCCCGAGCTCCCAATCTGATTGCCGTCAACCGCTCCGCCGCGCATCTCCGCGGGGAGCATGCGGATCTCGGGCAGCGACTGAGCGTATAACAACGACGCGAGCAACAGCCCAGCTAATACCTTCATTCTCACTTGTAAGCTCCTTTGCGATTGAGGAGTTACGGGACAAGCCCGTGTCGCGGCTTTGCGCCCGCCGCGCGAATTCCAATCGCCGCGAACAGCAGCAGCACGGCGAGCTGCGCTACCTGAAAAGGCGGTTCCGACTGGGTAGGCGCCATGACACTCAGCGCCGGAACCCGGCGAAAAAGCTGAACGACCAGCACGAAAACGTTGAAATAAAGCGCCATCACGGCGGTGATCCCATAGGTCCGGCGCCAGATCCCTTTGGAGTGGTAGCGATAGATTGAAAGGCTCGCGATTATCAGCGCGATCAGAGAGAGGACGCCGAGCACCTGGGCAGGCGTGACGCCGTGAAACGGGAATAAAAAGCCGGTAATGCTTGTCGCCGCAGTCGTCGCAAGGAACACCCGCGTCCATCGACCGGGCGTTTTCGCCTTTAGCAACCCGTAAATCGCGACGACACCCGAGCCAATTCCGATCAGACTCAGGGCGACATGAAAACTCGTCAGGGCATTCACGATCATGGATTTTTCCCCGATCAATCGGCAGTTGGTTACAGGAACTTTGTCAGCGCGTCGGTTGTCTCTCGGGTGTTCTCCTCTAGAATCCAGTGGCCGGTGTCCTTGAGCACGATCACCGTCACATCTCGCGCCACCGACTTCATCTGCGCGCCGAGAACCTCGCCTAACGATTTCTCACCACCGATCGCCAGCACTGGCATTGTCAGGGGGGTCCGCGCGAACTGTGCAAAATCTTTCGCCGCCTGATTGAAAGAAACGAAATAGGCCCAGCCAGCCTTCATCCGTCCAGGGCGCGCATAGGCGGCCGCGTAGGCCTTTCTGTCTGCTTCGGGGATGGAACGGGTCTTGTCGGCCGCGAAGTCGTTCCAGAAATAGTCGAAATAAATACGCTCTCGCCCGCTCACGAGCGCTTCGGGCGTCGGCCCGTTGAAGCGAAAATGCCAAATGCCGGGATTATTGTAGACGGCTTCCCATCCGGCGACGCCGGGAAGAAAGGCATCCATGACCACGAGCTTTGTGGTTTCGGCAGGGTACATTGCCGCATAGGCGTAAGCCACCATTAGGCCAATGTCGTGCCCCACAACCTCCGCTTTCTGAAAGCCGAGCGACGACATCAGCGCGTGGATACGGACAGCCGCTGCTTTCATATCCAGACCGTCCGCGGGTATCGCAGAGTCGCCTATCCCTGGCAGGTCTGGAGCGATGACGGTGAATCGCTCCGCGAGGGATGGCATCAAGGGCCTCCACATCAGAGACGTTTCAGCGTAGCCGTGCAGCAGCAGAAGGGGCGCACCGTGCCCGGATGTCAGGTAGTGCAGCTTGACGCCCTGGACCGCGGTCTCGCGGGCGGCGACCGGTTCGGCGGCCCAAGCGGTTGCCGATATGGTGGCGCAAAGCAATAATGCTCCGCTCACGCGTCGCAGCCCCGCCAGCAGCAAAAGAGAGATGAAGCGCCCGATCGTCTCGGCGGGCATTTCAGTGTTCATATTCTAGACTGTACAGTCTAGAATCCGCTAAGTCAAGCACGCCGATGCATTATGGAATTAGGCAATGGCTCGCTCCAAGGAATTCGACGAAAAACGGGCGCTGGCTGCAGCGGTGGACGTCTTCTGGCGCCAGGGCTACGAAAACACGTCGCTCGAAGCCCTGATGCGCGAAATGGGCATCGCCAGGCAGAGTTTGTATGACACCTTCGGCGACAAGCGGGCGCTTTACCTCAAGGCGATGGCGTTTTACCGCGAGCGAACGAACTCATCGCTGCGCAAGACGCTGACTTCCGCACCGAGTGTAAAAGACGGTTTTACGCGGGTTCTGCTTGGGCTGGTCGCCGAATCGCGGGAGGAGCATGCGCGCGGCTGCCTTCTGCTCAGTGCGAATATGGAACGCGCGGTAGATGATGCAGAGATCGCCCGCTTCCTTGAGGACAACCAGGCCGAGGTTGAATCCATTTTTTCCGAGGCGTTGCGTCGGGGGCAACGCCTCGGCGAACTTCCCAACGGAGCGGAGGCCTCCGCGCTGGCGAAGTTCTTCGTCGTGACGATCCAGGGCATGCGCGCAATGGCGAGACTGAAATCAGACCGCCAGGCCCTGCGTAAGGTCGCGAAGATCGCGTTGGCGATGCTCGATCGATGACTGTGAGTAGGTGCTCAGGCCGAGAAGGAGTCGGCGAATACGAGGCAGCCACAAAAACATCTCTGGGGCTGTCTCGTTTCGACCGCAGTTTGTCGGATTGAGCCACGGCTGACCGGCCCTCGGAAGATGCTGATAACGTGGAAACGCAAGGTGTATGGCGTCGGCGCAACCATCTAATCCCGGCTCCGCCAGTTTGTGGCGGCCCTTACGCTCGTCCACTTTCCGCAATTTGCTCATCGCTGACGTGGTCTCTGACATAGGTACGTTCATGCAAAACGTGGGTGCGGCGTGGCTGATGGTATCGCTCAACGCCGGGCCGGCCTAATGTGGCACTCACGCAGACGGCATCGGCACTCCCGTTCTTCATTCTTGCCCTGCCGGCAGGCGCCATCGGGGACATCGTCGATCGCCGAAAAGTGATCCTGTTTACGGAATTGTGGATGGTCTCCGTCGCAGTCGTGCTTGCTGCAATGACCATCGCCGGTACGATGTCTCCGATACTACTTCTTCTTCTGACCTTTGCATTGTCGGCAGGAGACGCATTTGAAACGCCTACCTGGCGCGCTGTCCTACCGGAGTTGGTTCAAAAGGAGGACCTACCGGCAGCTTCCGCACTCAACGGCATCGAATTCAATTTCGCCCGCGCCGTCGGGCCCGCCCTGGCTGGCCTTGTGATTGCATTTGCCGGCATTGGCGCCGCATTCGTATTGAACGCCGCATCCTTCGTTGGGGTTATTCTCGTTGTGGCCCGCTGGAAGCGATCTGTCGTCAAGCGAACCACGCCACCTGAGACAGTAACCGGTGCGACCGTGGCTGCAATCCGGTACGTTCGCTTCTCTCCGACCGTGCGGGTGGTGTTGCTGCGAGCAGGAACCGCAATGTTCTTCGCCAGTGCCCTTCTCGCATTGCTCCCTTCGATCGCACATCGTATCAGCGGCAGCCCCATCGGATACGGCATCCTGCTCGGTTGCTTCGGGGTCGGCGCGGTGCTTGGCGCACTCGTGATGCAGCGCGCTCGATCCCGGTGGTCGGGCGACGTGATCGTATCGGCCGGCATCGGGGTCTTTGGCCTGACTATGATCGCTGCCGGATCGTTACGCGTCTTGCCGGTTATGGGTGCCGTTATGCTGATCGGGGGCGCGGCTTGGATTTCCTTCGTCTCGCTCTTCAATGTTCAGGTCTTGAACCAGGCGCCGGACTGGGTGCGAGTTCGAGTTCTCGCCGTTTCCTTGTTGGTATTTCAAGGAGGGGTTGCCGCGGGAAGTGCCACCTGGGGCGCCCTTGCAGCACGCGTCGGGCTTGACAGGACTCTCCTTTGGGCGGGAATCGGAACGATCCTGTCGACGGTGCTCGGATTATTTCTGCGATTGCCCGATGTGAACCTCGATTTGACGCCATGGAATCACTGGCGCGTACCGTCTATCGGTGACGCGGATGCCGAAGCAGGCCCGGTCCTGGTCACGGTTGAATACCACGTGGATCCCAGTCGAGTGGCAGACTTCGTCGAGACCATGCGTCAATACGGTCGCGTTCGGCGCCGCGATGGCGCGTCGCGATGGGGCCTCTGCCGGGACCTTGAGGCCGCCGACCGCTATATCGAAACTTTTATCGTGAGTTCCTGGTCGGAGCACCTTCGTCAGCATGACCGCTTTACCCGGGCGGATAGTCAACTTGAAGAACGATTGCGTAGTTGCTTCCTCAGCGAACCCAATGTGCGACATCTCCTATATTTGTAAGAATTTCACGATGGGCCTTGGCAACGATCAAAACGGCTCGCCTCTGTGTTTGGGCAGCGATTGAAATTGCGGTACTGGAAAATATTCGCTTCTCTGGTCGGCGTGATAGAACTCCTACGCGCTCAAAGTGACAAGCGCCTTAATGCCGATTGCGTCGAGAATCTCCTGCAGTCGGGATATCGCCACGGTTTGGTATTCCGTTTCCTCGTAACGGCTGACTACCTGTTTACTCACACCGAGTCTGCGGGCGAGTTCAGTTTGAGAGACTCCCTTCGCAATCCGCATCTTCGCGACAAAGGGCGCGATCTGATCCAGCCGTTCGACGTTCGGAAGCGTTAGCTCGCCGGACTTGAGGTCGTCGTATTCGCGGAGTTCCTCCTCCAGTTGCCGGATCATGCCTTCGTAGCTGCCTCGAACTGCTGCGGCGCGCTTTCCGGTCATCTCCCGGTCCACTTTGGCAAGAGCTTGCCGAAAGCCTTCTATCTGCGCTGCCGTGCGTTCTCTCTGAGCATCGCTCTTGATCATGATTCTGACCCGACTACCTGAATTACGCCCCTCGGCAGCCCTTCTCGATCCTGCCGGAAAAACTCCGGAAACCCGACCATCAGTTTTGCGCGCATGGCGGGATGGATGAAAAACTCCACGCCGTGATCCACCCACGTCCGCCACTTCCATTTCCGAACTTGCAGGACCAGAATCATCTCGAAGTCAATCCAATAAGGATCGATGCGATCATACACGCCGTCGTCTGGCTCGACCCGGCATCCGTCCACATCACGTGGATCGAGCTTCTCGGTACAAGAGCTCCCGTCGATGAAGATGTCCTCAATGCCAGCCGCCCAGAACGCCGTCACCGCGCCGCGCAATCCCGCCAGAAGCCAACGGCGCCGAGAAGTGAACCCGAACCGGCCTCCTATTTCTTCCAGCGTCGCCCGATGGTCACCAGGCGCCAATGCACCGGTGGCGGGATCTAAAGCCCGAATCACGCCACCTCCATCATGGCAGGGACAAACAATAAGGTCAACACACAGGCTGTCATCTTGAGTTGTCCTCGTTTGCCGCTTTTCTCAGGTGTGGCGTGAAGTGCTGCGGTTTACTCGCTCCTGCACTTCCCGGCAGTGGCCCAGAAGCTCCTCGAACGGTTCGGCCTCATCAAGCAACAGGCCGTCATCTACCATCCGGGAATAGTCCAGCGACAAAACTTCAAGGGCCTCGTCCCTCGGGACGAGTCGCAGCTTACCTGAAACGGCGGCCTCGTAATCGATGGCCTCACCGTAGGGGTTCTTCTCAGCGAAAAAGATCGCCTTGTGGCGGGCGACGGCCTGGGCTATGACCGGGTTAGCGATAGCTGTCTCTACGAAACCGGCTCTGTCGAGCCGGGTGATGTCATGCCAGTGACGAGCGAAGCGATCTCCTCCGCGGAATTCCCCTTGAGCGCAATATACGTGAATTGCCGTGGCCTTCTCCCAAAAGGTTCGCGCCGGGGACATGACGCGGGGATTCGCCGACGGAAACGTCACGCCCGGCAAATGATCCGCAGCATCGCAGCGAACAGGACGCACCTCGCACGGTTCGCCGGTCGAGCGAGCGCCAAATTCGAGCATGACTGTTGGCCGCGTGTATCCCGATCCTTTCGCGAGCGGCTCATACTCGATGAATATCTTCTCGTCGTGCGTTGAGATTCCCGCCGACAGCTTTTGTTCTGACAACGCACGCGTTATCAAGGGCACGACCTCTTTCCTGATCCAAAGGGGAAGACGGGTGCGAATCTCTTTCGTCCAGCGCTTCTCCTGGCTACGGTTGGGAGGCAGAGGTTCGGAGTCGACGCCAACCAAGTCCGGCGCGAGCGCCCGGATGTCATAAGTAAGATCCACATCCTCCGAGAATCGCCGGATGATCTGGTACGCCTTGGACAGGGACGAGCCTCCCTTGAAAACGATATGGCTGGCAAACGGGGCACGGAAGAGAACATCGAGTATCCAGACCACCCAAACATCTTTGTCCAGCAAGTGCAATGGCCGACCGGACGCTGCCGCAGCGACGACGAGAGCCTCGCGACGTTCGTCCGGCCGCAGTTCGAGGAAGAGGTCAGCCATTGTTTGCCAGAGCGCTGACTTCCTGCGCCATCCATGTCGGGAGCCTTCCCCGAGCGCCGACGAGTGCTTGCAGTTCCGGTGGCGACAACTTACCTTGAAGTACTCGCAGCGCTTCATGTGTTCGTTTCGGCCCCAACCACGCGAGGGCTCGAATCGCCGCGCCCGCGGGGCGCCCCGGCAAGACCAATTGCCAGGCTGGAACGTGCCGGATCTCGATCACCTGAGCACCCAGTTTGAGGCGCCGGCTCGGCCCCGATGTCAGATATACCTCACGCACGGGAACCTGAGTTGTTAGGCCAAGCTCGTTAGCGGCAGCGGCGCCATGCGGCACCATGCGCTCACCCCGTTGAGCGGCGATAC
>DATAXY010000039.1:0-3129 GCA_036272835.1 Bryobacteraceae bacterium | reverse complement strand
GGCGGCGGGGGCGCTGATGGTCTCACGGATCCCCTATCCGCATATCGTGAACCAGATTTTCCGGGGGCAGCGAAGTTTTGGGCACATCGTCAGCGTCGTGTTCGCGCTGATACTAATCGTTATCAGCCAGGGGTATTCGATCCCGATCATCGCCTCGGCGTTCGTGCTGGTGCCGCCGCTGCGCGTGTTTTGGCAACGCATTCATCACCGAACGAGCCAGAACGAGCCGTTGTTTTAGCATTGGGTTCCGTTCGGTCAAAGGATCTTTCCGCATCTCAGCTCGCTTGGGGGACGTGGAGGGATCGATACATGCGTGCATTTTTCCTCGGCAAGTGGCCGCGCCCGAGTTGCACCGGGCCGGATCCCTCTTTTCCTTGTCGCATTGACAACACAGTGGCTGCATTCTGCGTGCTGTGGTAGCAAGCGCGGACCAAACGGTTCAGACGGCTTGGTGACTGCGCTGGCACAAATAAACGCAAGCCACTACCAATTCTCGCGAACTGCCGACTAAAAACATGAAAGAATGCCGAAAGCACGCTTGCCGGTCGATAAATATGTACACTACAATTCCTCGCGGAGAGCCCGAATGAGTGCCAATTCGAAAATCGAATGGACCGACGCCACGTGGAACCCAGTTAGAGGTTGCACGAAGATTGGTCCTGGCTGCGCTCATTGTTACGCAGAAACATTTGCTGAGCGATTCCGCGGCGTGCCCGGCCACCCGTACAAGCAAGGCTTCGACTTGCGGTTGGTGCCAGAGAAGCTCACGGAGCCGATCACGTGGTCGAAACAGCGAATGGTGTTTGTGAATTCAATGAGCGACCTCTTTCACGAGGACGTTCCCGACGCCTACATCGAACTGGTCGCGCGAGTGATGGCTGCCGCGGACTGGCACGTCTACCAAGTCCTCACGAAGCGAGGCGAGCGAATGCGCGACTTGCTGGCGTCGAACCTTCGCTTTGCGGCCAAGCTGCCACATATCTGGTGGGGCGTTAGCGTCGAGAACCGGCGACACGGGCTGCCACGAATCCAGCAACTCCGTGAAGCCAGACCGATGACGGCCTTTTTGTCAATTGAGCCGCTGCTCGAGGATATTGGGACGATCAATTTGAATGGGATTGGTTGGGTGATCGTTGGGGGTGAGAGCGGCCTTGGTGCGCGGCCGATGGTCCGCGATTGGGTCGTTAGTGTCCGCAAACAGTGCGAAAACGCAAATATCCCGTTTTTCTTTAAACAGTGGGGCGGCGTCAGAAAGAGCGCCTCGGGCCGTGACCTCGATGGCAGGACGTACGACGGCTTCCCACAAATCAGTCGCAACGCTGTGCCTGCTGCATCAGCCAGAAAGGCGATGGCCAAGCAGTTTCAGACCGAATGGCAGCTAAACCCATGCCAGGGAAATGAGCGGAGGGCCTGACCGTTGACGATAAGGGACGTACATCACGATTGGAAACTTGGCAGTGGCCCACCGCTGATTCGGCCACACAGCCAAGCCAAGCATCGTGTGCTCCGAGCGTACCTTGAACGCTACGTTTCGGTTCTGACCGCGAGAATACAACAGGACGCGTTTCGTCTGACGCTCATCGACGGCTTTGCTGGTGGTGGACGCTACCTGGATGCGCTGACGAAGGAAGAACGCCCAGGCTCTCCGCTCGTCATGCTTGAGGCGATGGAGGAAGCGGCGGAGGGAGCGCAAAAGATACGCATGAAGCCGTTTCACCTCGACGTGCGATACATCTTCATCGAAAAGGACCGCGAGTCCTTCGATTACCTCCGGCAGGTTCTTGCAGAGTCAAAATACGCGCCGCTGATCGATGACACGATCCAGCTTATCCACGGAGAATTCACCGGTGAAGTGTCAAAGGTCGTGGCGTCTGTCAAAAAACGTGGACGAGCAGGCCGTGCAATCTTCGTACTCGATCAGTTCGGCTACAGCGCCGTGCCGCTGCCGACCATCCGGGACATACTTGCCACCCTTGAGAACGCAGAGATCATTCTGACGTTCGCGACCGATTCGCTCATTGATTATCTTGGTGAAAACGAGGAATCACAGAAGATCCTGAGCAAGGTCGGAATCGCACTGCCGTCAAAGGACATTCGTACAGCGAAGGCTGAACGGGAGTGGAGGCGTGCGATCCAATTCGCGTTGCACCGTCAGATTCCCGAAAAAACCGATGCAAAGTTTTACACGCCATTCTTCATCCGGTCCGCTGATGCCCATCGTGATTTCTGGCTGGTCCATCTCTCTGGACACTTCCGCGCACGCGACGTAATGGTAGGACTCCACTGGCAGCACGGCACCTCGTTTGCGCACTACGGTGGTTCCGGCTTGCGGATGCTCGGTTACGATCAACGATATGACGCTGACTGGACTAGCCAAAGAATGCTCCCCGGGTTTTTCTTCGATCAGACAGCGCTCGTCTCCAGCCAGGAGGAGCTGCTCGAACAGCTGCCCGAGCGAATATTCGAATTCGACAACGGCGTTCCGTTCAGCGAATTATTTTCGAAACTGACAAACGACTGCCCGGTGACCGCAGAGATTATGAAAGGAGTCTTGCGCGACTTGGCGAAGCAGGGCATTATCAAAGTCAAAGACAAAACCGGCGCGAAGTCTCGCCGTTTGAGTATTCAGCACGATTCCGACATTATTATCCCCAGCCGCCAGACGAGGCTGTTCCAGGGGTGACGGTAGCGTTATGTCGACGCGCGCGGGATGTGCGAGATCATGGCTCCCGCTGCTTTCGGAGTTACTGTGATAGCCGGTCAAGCGTTGTATAATGATTGGGCCGAAACGTGCCATGATCGAGATCAGACGGATGCCGAGCCGAACTCACATTGATGTTTACCGGCCTTGTCGAAAAGCTTGGAATTGTTTCTGCCGTTCGGCCGGAGCCGCCGGGGGTGCGGTTGTCGATTTCAGCCGGCACGATTGCCGACGGGGCGCGGATCGGCGATAGCATCGCGGTCAACGGCTGCTGCCTCACGATCGTAGCCATCCATGTTCAGACACTTTCGTTCCAGGCGGGCGAGGAAACGCTAAGGCGCACCAATCTCGGCCGCCTGCGAGCAGGCAGTCCGGTAAATCTCGAACGGTCGCTTGTGCTTGGCGACCGGCTCGGCGGCCATTTGGTC
>DATAXY010000038.1:0-142035 GCA_036272835.1 Bryobacteraceae bacterium | reverse complement strand
TGTCGTCGTGGAGCTTTTTGGCCATTTGGTCTTCTTGAGCGCAAGTGTCGCGCGGCGGCGGGCCGAAGACGGTGAGTAAATGGGGCTAAGTTGACGAAACGAAGGGAGAAATATTTTTGGGGAGTTTTGGGAACGGCGGCGCGGCGCCGCGAGCGGTCAGCCGGCAGTTTTCAGCGTTCAGCTCTCAGCGCTCCGCTTTGAGCTAAGAGGAAAGCCTTTATTTATAGCTGCTTACAGGGAAATTACCAAACGGAATTACAGATAGTAAGATATCTTACTGTCAACGGGAGTCACAAGGATTTGCTATCGTGCAATTGCAAGCAGTCCTTTACGCCGGTGGCCATGCCCCTGATCTCTGAGCCCGCGATTATTGTTGAACCACAAACCGCCACCTTCCCATCGTTGCGGCTCGATTGCGGGATTGTTCTGAAAAACGTTGAGGCCGCGTATGAAACGTACGGAACACTGAACGCAGAACGAACCAACGCCATCCTGATGCTTCACGCTTTTTCGGGTGATGCGCATGCCGCTGGAATCTCCAAACAAACCGGCGAGCCTGGCTGGTGGTCCAGCATGATCGGTCCCGGTCTGGGCTTCGATACCGATCGCTACTTCATCATCAGCTCCAACGTGTTGGGCGGATGCCGGGGCACAACGGGCCCCAGCTCGATCGATCCCGAAACCGGCCAGCGCTATGCGCTGCGATTTCCAGTGATCACCATAGCCGATATGGTGCGCCTGCAGAAGCTGCTGATCGATCATTTGGGCGTTCCCCGGCTACTTGCCGTCGCCGGCGGCTCCATGGGTGGCATGCAGGCTCTGGAATGGGCGGTCGCTTATCCCGATTCGGTGGTCGCGGCGATACCGATCGCTACCACGTCACGACATAGCGCCCAGCAGATCGCGTTCAACGAGGTGGGGCGGCAATCGATCATGGCTGATCCGGATTGGAACGAAGGCAATTACTATGATGGCAAGCCGCCGGCGCGAGGCCTCGCCGTGGCGCGCATGGTGGGACATATCACCTATATGAGCGACACGTCCATGCGCAACAAGTTCGGCCGCCGCCTGCGCGATAAGGACGCGTTCGGGTTCGACTTTTCGGTCGATTTTGAAGTAGAGAGCTACCTGCGTTATCGTGGGAGCCAATTCGTGAACCGGTTCGATGCGAATTCGTATCTTTACATAACGAAGGCGATGGATTATTTCGATCTTTCGGCCGGTTATCCATCGCTCTCGGCGTCGTTCGACCGCACGCGAGCGCGGTTTCTGGTGCTCAGCTACACGTCCGACTGGCTTTATCCGACGTATCAATCTCTTGAGACGGTGAGCGCGCTGCGAGGCCGCAACATTGACGTCGCCTTCTGCGAACTGAATTCCTCGTATGGCCACGATGCCTTCCTGCTGGAGACCAAGGAGCAGTCGGAAATGGTCAGCGGCTTCCTGGATAGCGTCTTTCGTGGACTCGGCGGACGATGAGCGCTGAGACTAAGGCGGTCAGTTCCCAAATTCTCAACCGCCGTGATTACGCCATGATTGCGGAGTTGGTCGAACCGGGCTCGCGCGTGCTTGACCTGGGGTGCGGCGAAGGCGAACTGCTCGCATGGCTGCGCGAGTATAAGCATGTCGATGCGAGGGGCGTTGAAATCGACGGCAACAAGGTTCGCAAAGCGATTGCGCTCGGGGTGTCCGTCTTTCAGGGCGATATCGATAAGGGGCTCGCCGATTATCCCGATGAGGCATTCGATTTCGTCATTTTGAGCCAAACGCTGCAGGAGATGCTAAGGCCGTTGCGGGTCCTGAAAGAGATGTTGCGCGTTGGCCGGCACGCGATTGTGGCGTTCCCCAATTTTGGCCACTGGACCGTGCGGCTTTCGCATCTGATTAGTGGGCGCTCGCCGCGCACGCAACTGTTCCCGCACGACTGGTACGACTCGCCCAATCTGCATTTCCTAACCGTCGAAGATTTCGCGATGCTCTGCCGCAAGCAGTACTGGCTGATCGAGCGGCAAATCTTTCTGCAGGGTGACCACGAAGTGCGACTGCTGCCGAATCTAATGGCCGAAGTGGCGGTGTTTTCGATACGGGCTCGATAGGGCGGAGAACGGGAATCAGGAGAGGAAGCCCGCTACCTGGTATCCAGCAAGACGAAGCGGCTGTGGCTCACTCAAGACGCCCTGCCAATCCCCGAAAATCTGCATAATGCAACTGAAGACCTCTTCAGGTGACCGGCTGGCTGCGATGTGGTGGTAATCGCCGCTTTGATAATGGCGCAGAAGCGGGTCCGCCGTCTGTTTGTAGATCCGCAGCCGTTCGCGGACGGCATCCGGCTCGTCGTCGACCCGGCTCACTAGCGCCGACCCATCTCTTGCGCATTGTTGGGGGCCGGCTGGCGCGGAGCCGTAAATCTGGCCGCATTGTGGGCACTGGCGTCGCGCTGCTAATCGCGCCACAACCTCTTCGCGTGCCACGTCCAAGTGCAGGGCCACCGGGGCATCCCAGCCCCGCTCTCGTAACCAGCCATCCAGAAAACGAGCTTGCTCGACGGTCCGCGGGTACCCATCTAAAAGAAACCCGTTGGAGCAGTCGGATTGGCTAAGCCGTTCGGCGACTACCTGATTCATGAGGCCGTCTTCGACTAGCTTGCCCTGGGCCATCAGCGCGGCGACGGTTCGGCCCAACACGGATCCCGATTCTACTTCGTGCCGTAACATTTCACCCGTCGAGATGGAGGGAATACCCAATTCGGCAGCAATCCGCGTCGATTGAGTTCCTTTGCCGGAACCGGGCGGCCCGATAACGACGATGGCCTTTCTGAAATACAAGGTTAAGCGTCCCCTCCGCCCACCATTACAATTCGATTAGTTCCCGATCTCAAGCGCGGTGGTCCGCATCGGACCAGTTGTCCGAGGCGCATTAGAAGCCAGTTAAGCTGAGTTGGCTGAGACGCGCGGGATCGGGTGACCTGGCGCGTTACTTCACAGTAAACGGAACAGTGGCGACAGTGTCTTCCCAAGCCATTTGAAGCGACCCCTTATTGCCGGTTGTGTGATTCAGCGCGATCTTGAATATCTCAACGGGCGCCGGCGGCTTGCTCATGATCATGGGCACTCGACCGAGATCTTTGCTGGCATCGTAATCGAGGCCCCATTCGCCGGTGGCCTTGCTAACAATCAACTTCCATTGCTTGGGATCGAGGTAGACGAAGAGGGTGTAATCGCCCTTAGGCACTTTCAGTCCTTCGATGTCGAGATCGGCATCGGTATGTAGGGACGTGGCCTCATTGGCTCCGGCGCGCCAGACCCGGCCGTATGGTTCTAAACCGCCGAAGATTTTGCGGCCGCGCATGGAGGGAGCCGAGTAATGAATGACGATGTTCTTGCCGCCGATGGTGGTCGATGTATCGGCGGGCGGGCTGGGTTTCTGGAAAGCCGAGGCTAACGCGGCCGCGCCGAACAGGGAGATTATCAAAAGCGAAGAACGTGGCACGATAAAGGCTCCTTTGGAAACTCTTTAGATGTATCAAATCCGATTCGACCAGTGTGTTGCGTGCCTGGCGATGGGTTTTTGGGCGTGATGCTGTGGGAGCAGGGTCATCTCAAAGAACTGCCAGAACGTGACGGGATTGGGCGATTAAGCTTCGGGAGTCCCGCTAATCCAGATCGAAAGCGCGTTTGGGCGGCGCGCCGGATTTGTCTTCCTTGGCTTGCTTCAACAGCTCGTCGAATTTCTTCTCGCGAACCTTTTCACCGCCCAGATGGGAGGCGAAGCTTTTTGAGAAGAGTTCCTCGCGCCGTCCAGCCTCGCCCTTGAGTTGCTGGACCGCCGCCTGTAAGTCTTCAATCAGGGGCTTTTTGGGGGCTTCCTGGTGGTGAATCACGGCGTGGGTCTCGGGGTCGATCCGGAGCGTCGCGTTGCAACATGGGCACGAAACCTCAATCAAGTCGGTAGTGCGATCGGGCATACGGGCATCGTAACGCATCGCTCGCTCCTAATGGGAGGCTGTACGTACGACAGCGCGTCAAGCGGCCCGGCCGCGAGATCCGACGGTGGCGGGGGATAAAGTACACGGCATCCACGAGTCAATTTGCGAAATAAGTGTGAACGCGTGCGCACAATTAGGTATGGGCCTAGTTTTTTTGTGGATCGAGCATTACGGATACGCGGGCTTGTTTGGATTGCTGGTGCTCGGTATCGTGGGTGTGCCGGTCCCGGACGAAACGCTGCTGGTGTTCTCGGGATATCTGGTCTCCCAGGGCAAGCTGCACCTGGTTTTGGTTTTCCTGGCGGCCTTTGCGGGCAGCGCTTGCGGTATTTCGCTGAGCTATTATCTGGGCGAAACGCTGGGATTCCATTTTGTGCGGCGGTTTGGGCGTTACGTTCACTTGACCGAGGAGCGCGTGGCGCTTGTGAACAGGTGGTTTCATCACGCGGGCAATTGGGTGCTGATGTTTGGGTATTTTGTACCGGGCGTGCGGCACGTAACCGCATTTGCGGCCGGTATGGCGCGTCTGGAGTACAGGATTTTCGCCGGGCACGCCTATTTGGGGGCGGCGATTTGGGTGGCGGGATTTTTAACGCTTGGCTACTTCGTGGGCGACCAATGGCAGGTAGTTTTCCACATAGTCGAGCATTACATACTTTGGATTTCCGTTGCCGTGGCGGTAATCATCCTGATTGCCTGGCGTCTGAAGAGGAGAAGGGCAAGGAGATGACGTACGAAAATCCAGCAATTCCCGATGAGGATATTCCGCAGGCGGCCACACCTTTGCTGCAGGTGGCGATCGATACGTACGTCAGCGAGAGTAACAAAGTGATCCCGGTTTGGCGGGCGTTTGCAGATAGCGACCTGGATTTCAAGCCGCACCCGAAGTCATCGACTGTACGGGAGATTTTGCAGCACCAATTGCTGAGCGAGCGGCGATTCTTCAGTGGATTCCTGGAAACGCCGGAACCAGACGCGGGCGATGTATTGCCGAAGACGGAGACCATTGATGGCTATGTGGCGCGGTTTCTGGAATTGGTCCTGCCGCGAATCACATTCTTGGCCGAAAGGCCTGAATCGTGGTGGCTTCAGGAGGCACCCTTCTTTGACGTGCGGCGTCAGCATATTTGGATTTTTTGGCGGCGCGTGCTTCATACGGCGCATCATCGGACGCAATTGAGCGTATACCTGAGACTGCTGGACAAACCCGTACCGGCGACCTATGGGCCGACTGCCGACGTGACGTGGACGGGCGCCGATCCAACGACTACGGTGGAGGCAGCCGCGCGGTAGAGTACCCGGCGGTTAATGGTAGCGATGGAATAGAAGAGAATTCGTATCCGGCGGTTCTGCCAGCGCATCGTTTGGGTAATACGCGTCTACATTCAGTTTCGTAATAAGGGTGTGTTTGACGAAGACGGCGGGCGGCGTTGGTACGCCACGCAGAATGCTTAATGCCAGCGTAACCAAATGTTGCCCATAGGTCTCCGGGAAAAACCCGACCGATCCCACCAGCCGGCTGTTCAATTCCCGCAACTCGGCACGGGCAGCGATGGTACCGTTTTGACCCACCACGGCGCAATGCTCCGACCTATCCGCTTCTGCAAAAGCACGAATGGCGCCCAGCGCAACCGAATCATTGATACATCCGACCAGGATGTGGGACGCGGTGGAACGCGAGAGATACCGCATGACGGCGCCCATGGTTTCGGCAAAACCGCCTTTGACGTCGAGATTTACGACGTTTGCCGGGTCCAGGTTTGGGATGATCTCACTGATTCCTGCCGCCGTTCCGGTGAGACGGGCGTTTGTCAGGGGGCCGGCCGCGGCATGGCCAAGCAACAAAACCATATCGACCTTGCCCGACCAGGCGCTATTGGCCCATTGTGCCAGGCCTCGGCCGGCAATCCGTCCGGCGACGTAATTGTTGCCTCCAAAGAAGGTCGCTCCCGGGTGCGGCGTGTGAATGGCAATCATCGGTATGCCGGCACGGGAAAAGTTCGAGGCGATTTCAGGGGCGGCCTTCTGGTGCACTTGAAACTCGATGGCCAGATCGACGCGGTCCCGTATCAGGAGCTCGGCGTTGTGTAGGGCGACGCGAGCATTTAACTGATTGTCCAACTCAATCAGATCGATTTGCCGTTCCGCGGCCGCCACACGGAGACTGCTGCTGATCTCCTGGCAAAAAAGTGAGTTGCCAGCCATGGCTGCGTAGCCGATCCGGTATTCGCTCTTTGGGTAGGGGGCGACGAGACAGCGGTATTGATCGTGGCCTACTCGCTCCAGCAGGCCGCCGGCAACCAGGCTTTGAACCGCACGGAACGCGGTCGTCTTATTTAGCCCCGTCCGCGCGACCAGTTGGCATAGGGCTAAGGATTCACCTGGCGCCCGAAACGTCTTCAGCAGTTCGCAGGCGCGCAAGATAGGGCCCACCAGGTAGGCTTGGCGAGTCTCCTTCTTTACCGGGCCGGACATGCTACTGAACCAATCCCTCCGGCGAAATTCTGCCCATCGTTTCGCCAGAAGAAACGAATTTTCATTTTAATCCGGTGAGGCTGAACCGCGCTTAACATTACGTGCACCCTTCTATCACATTCCTTTTCAGATCGTTGCCGCTGTTTCAAACTCTGACGCCGTATCGCCCCGCGAAACATTGCAAATTTGTAAAGCGTGCGGTTCGATATTGCTTATGTTGAAGTACGGTAAGAGGAACGGGTTAGTTCCGCAGTCATCACACGCTTTCATGTTTCCGGGTTGTCGAGACGTGACGTGGCTGCCTGGCGCGGGCTTAACGCGCGGAAATCTTGCGCGAATTTTGACCGAAGCAGGAAGAATTTAAAGGAGAACAATGCAGTTCAAGCGATGCGTGCCCATGTTGGTCAGAGCCATGGTGCTCACCGGGTTAGCCGCCCTTGCCGTGAATGCACAGACAAGCCGGGCGCAAATCCAAGGTCTTGTCACCGATAGTAGCGGGGCCGTTGTGCCTAGTGCCACGGTCACACTCTTGAATACCGCTACTGGTGTCGCCACGGTGCGCAAAACCAGCGATACCGGGTTATATGTATTCGATCTGGTGAATGCCGGAACGTATAACGTGGTCGTGGAAGCGGCGGGCTTCCCGAAATTCACGCAGCAGAATATTCAGGTCCAGTCCGGGGGTGACGTAACTGTCAACGCCGTCTTAAACCCAGGCGAATTGCAGCAATCGGTCACCGTAAATGAATCCGCCGAGGCTGTGCAATTCAATACCTCGAACGATGACCTTACGATTGACACGAAAATGGCGAACGATACGCCGCGCCTCGATCGTAACCCGTACAAGCTGACTCTGATCGAGCCGCAAGCGGTAAATACGCGAAGCGAAGTTCAGCCTTACAATTCCTGGTCCGCGAACAGCGTCGATCTGGGCGGCGGGACCAATCTGAAGAACGAGCTCGAATTGGATGGCATTCCGCTGGGCATCGGGCAAAAAGTGGCTTATGTTCCCAATACGGACGATGTTCAGGAGAGTATAGTTTCGATCAACAGCGTTGAGGCGGAAACAGGGCATAGCATCGGTGGCGCGATTGACGTAACCACGAAATCCGGCACTAACGATTGGCACGGAATGGCTTTTTACCTGGGCCGCTATCCGTGGTTGAGCGCGGTGCAGGACCGCACTACGGACAACATTACCTCAGTCCGGCAAAACATGTACGGCGGCACATTCGGCAATCCCATCATTCGCAACAAGCTATTTAATTTCTTTTCTATAGAAGATTGGCACGTAAACTCGCCAGGCACGTTTGACACCACCGTACCCACCGATCTTGAAAAGACTGGAGACTTCTCGCACTCCCTGAACGCCGATGGGAGTCTGCGCACGATATACGATCCGTTCAGCACGATCGTGAACCCCACAACGGGCGCAATCAGCCGCACTCAGTTTCCTGGAAACATGGTTCCGTCAAGCCGCTTTGACCCTGCCGCCGCGGCTTTGATGTCCGATTTCTGGGCTCCGAACAATCCCGGAACAAATCTGACTGGAGAGAACAACTATACGTCCGCGCTTCCGAACCTGTTCAGCTATTACAATTTTCTGGACCGGGTCGATTATGCGATCAACGACAGATGGAGACTATCCGGCCACTACGCCCGTTACAACACGAACAACACGGGAGGAAACCCGACACCGAACAACTCATTCCTGGTGCAGCCGGTCGGGTCTATCCGAGGCGGCAATCAGGCGGCGGCCGATTTGATTTGGACGATGAACGCCAGTACCGTAGTCGATTTCAATGGCGATTGGCATAACTTCAGTGATTCATACACGGCTCCTAACCTGGGGGCGAACGGATATTCCAAGGTGTGGCCGACCAGCAACTGGTATACGCCGTATCAGACGGCAAGTAATAACCTACCCGTCTTCGAGCCTAACCTGAACATTGGCAGCACCAGTGTCGGCGGCCCGGGATTCTATTGGTATCAGCAGCCCGCCGCCGAGTCGTTTAGCGCCACAATTGCCCATCAGCATGGTTCGCATTACCTGAAGACAGGATTCCAGTGGCGGCGCGAGGGCGGCATCACGTACGTTAACAGCGCCGACCAATTCTATTTCCCGGCCAGCCTTACCGCTGCGACGTTCAATAATCCTCCAGCGACACAGGGCGACGGATTTGCAACTTTCCTTTTGGGCGCCTTGGATGGCAGCTCAAGTGTCTATGGCGGTCCGGCCCCAACTCCCGATTCCTCATGGTTTGGGCTGTTCATACAGGATGATTGGAAAGTCACGTCCAAGCTCACCATAACGTTGGGCGTTCGCGACGAATACGAGACCGCGATTAGCGATCCCGATCATCTGCTGTCTCAGGGATTGAACCTCAGCACGCCAATTCCGGAGTTTCAGGCCAATCCTCCACAAATGCCCGCGCAGGCGCTCGCATTGGTGGGCGGCAGTAGCTTTTATCAATACGACGGGGCATGGAATTTCACCAGCAGTGGCCATCCCGGCATGTGGAACGCGCAAAAACTTGCGTTAGCGCCACGATTCGGCGTAGCTTACCGGCTGAATGAAAAGACTGCGCTGCGCTTTGGATACGCACGGTATATCCAGCCGATCGCGATGGATTTCGCTCACGCTCCGTTGTCGGGCTTTGAGGATATCAACATTCTAGAGCCGCCATTCTATGGGGAATCGGCCAATCAGAATACTTTGGGACTGCAAAACGGAATACCCCAACAGACGTTTGCCGATCCATTTCCAGCCAACGTCAATCCTCTGGTGCCCATTCAGGGCAAAGCGGGCGGAGCCGCCACAGCCCGTGGAAGCACGGCTGGTGTATTGTGGTACGATCCGAACTCTCGCCAGCCGTATAACGACCGTATTAACGTGACGGTTCAGCATGAATTCCCGGGGCAGATCGTCGCCTCGGGCACGTACTTCGCGAACTTCGGTGATCAGCAATATAATAAGGAGCTGAATGCGGTGAACCCGCAGTTAGCCGCGCAACTCGGCCCAGCGGCTCTTCAACAGAGCGTTGCGAATCCCTTCTATCATTACTTGAATAACCCGGCGCTGCTTCCCGGCAACCTGTACAGTCAACCGACGGTGCAACTGCAGCAGTTGCTGGTTCCGTATCCGCAGTACGGGCCGCTGTTTGAGATCGGCGTTCTGGGCGCTTCGGAAAGATATAATTCGGGCGAATTTACGATACAGAAGCGATTTAGTAGCGGTTACAACTTTGTAGTGTCGTATGTCTATATTCGCGAGAAGTTACAGAATTTCAATAATGCGTTGGACGAATACAACAATATTTTGTCGTATCAGGATGGGGACGAGCCCCGGCATCATTTCAACGTCGCCTTCACTTACGAATTCCCGTTCGGTAAAGGGCGTACCTTCCTAAGTCACGCCAATCGATTGACCGATGCCCTCATCGGAGGATGGCAGCTCACCGCGTTGTCCACGTTTAGCTCCGGTGACTATCCGCGCTTCAATAACCTCAACAGCGGAGCGGGTCCAATCAATCCTCCGGTCACGATCAGCGGCAACGCTTGCGTGAACAATCCGACGCCGCAGCAGTACTTCAACACGGCCGCCGTGCCGCTGGCCGCGAACGCCAATGCCATTGTTCCGTACAACGTGCAGTTTTCCTGTTTGACAGGCCCTTCGTTCTGGGATGTGGACGCGAGTCTTATCAAAGACTTCAACATTACCGAGAAAATCCACAGCCAGCTAAAGATTTCTGCCTACAATGCGTTCAACCGCTTGAATCGTGGAGATCCGAATTTGAACGCGAGCGATCCTAACTACGGGACGGCTTTGTTCCAGGGTGCTCCCGGAGGCACTTACGGCGCGCAGGATGCTACTCCGACGAACATAACCGGCCGGCAGATGGAGTTAGGACTTAGAATCTTCTTCTAAGTGCCCGGCTTCATAGATGCGGTCTCGTATAGAGAGACCGCTTGCTGGCGCGGGCGGCTCCGTTCCGAGCCATTCAGGGCGGCATCGAGCGATCCGATGTTATCGAATCTTCAGATGCCGCATAAATTCATCTTTGTGGAAATATGTGAAATAGTCACGGGTCTCGCGATCGACATACGTTCCGTCTGTGGCACTGTACCCGGACCGCTGAATGGCCGCGATGGGATTAACAATGAACGCATTCCATCCAAAGATCCAGTCAAAATGTCCTTCGGGGCGTGCGAGCCACCGTTCGAGATGATCGACCATCCGCTTCATTCCGCTTTGGCTGAGCAGATAAGCATGGAAGTGGCCGGCGCCTCGAACTCGAAGCAAATGATCGGTGAACGGCTCGGGCGCCCGAGAAAACGCGGCGCCGAGGTACAAAAGCTCCCAGCTTGGCGGCAGCTCGGATCGACCCTGTGCCAGAATCTCGTTTGTATCGTTGCGAAGCAAAACGTCGTCTTCAAATATCGCGATCACTTCACAGCCGCTGCTAAGTCCTTGACGTACAGTCTCCAGATGTGTCTTGGCGACCGCAATGCTCCCTCCCGGTCGAGCCGGAGTTAGCCAAGAGGCATCAACCTTTGGCCCGTTCACTACTTCGGCCCGCCAGCCAACCCCCAGGAGGACTCGATGCGTGTCCTCCTGACGATCCGCAAAAAGAGCCGATGAAACAATAAACGCTTTATCAAACATTGTCACAACTGTGCACAGTGGACCGATTCCGTCTCATCTCCGGCCCCAGTCCGGTATGGTGTTGGCAGGAGCCTGCGCCAGAGCTTCCTTCATAGCTTCTTGAATTTTCGCGTTTGAAGGGTCCATCAAAAGCGCGGCGTGCAGCTCATTGAGTCCGTCGGTCCACTTTCCGATGCGAAGGAGCGCAACGGCATAATTAACCCGCATAGGAACATTGTTCGGTGCGAGCTTGACGGCGGCCTGATACTTTTTGAGCGCGTCTGGCAAGTCGCCGGCATGCTCCAGACGGGCACCCTCGTTATTCAGGTTTGCCGCAGCAAGCGCGTCCTGATTGGCTTTATCCTTCATCAGGAGCAGTTCGGTCAATTTCTGCTTAATCTCATCCGCCTCGCTCGTTCGGTTATCCTGCCTCAGCGCGCTTTGTAATGCGTTCAAAGTCGACTGATCTTCGGGACTCAGCCGGTATGCGATCTCGAGATGCTCCACCGCGATCCGCGGCTTATTCATATCGAGGTACTCAGCTCCTAAGCGATACTGCGCAACCGCGTCATTAGGCGCGAGTTCGACCGCGCGCGTGAAGGCAGCGAGTGCCGCATTGTCGTCCAGCAGCGTTTTGCGGGCCTCGCCCAGATCTGACCAGGCTTGCGGAAATTCCGGTCGCATGGCGATGGCTTGCTGCAAGGTCTCAGCCGCCTGCGGGACATCGTTTTGAGCGGTATAGAGTTTCGCAAGCAAATAGCGAGTGTATGCCGAATCGTCGCCGCGCGGCAGCAGTTTGATTGCGCGGTTCAGATGTTCGGAGGCCGGAGCCAGTTCCCCCGAATTCAGCAAGACTTCGCCGAGGTTCATTTGCGCTACGCCGTAATCCGGTTTAATCGCTACGGCCTTTTCGAACGGTTCGCGCGCAGCCTTGGCCTCGCCAGCACTGTTGTAGGCCTCGCCCAGCGCATTTTGAGCTTCCGCCGAACGCGGCCGCAATTTTACAGCTTCGGTAAGCTGCGCAATCGCTTCTTGCCCACGCCCAGCGTCCATGAACAGGCTGCCCAATAACAGGCGAGCATCCGCATCATTGGGATTACTAGCGATCACCTTTTGGAGTAGAGACACGGCTTGTTCGCGCTGTCCGTTTGCAGCTAATCCCCAAGCTTTCTCCACCGAGCTTTTTGTCTGGCACAGCAGCGAACCAGCGAAAGCCAGAAAGATGATAAGTCGAGTCATGAGTTAGCCGAATTTGTGCGTACTCGTGATTCCGGCGCCTTCCGTTACTTGCACCAATTGGTTGGTTGGGACGTTAGGAATATTTTCGGTCTCGCCGGAGGGCCATCGGATCGCTATGTCCACCTTCGCGACTGTGCCGAGGCCGAAGTGCAGGCGCCGGTCATTCGCAGAGAGATATGAAGACTGCGCCAATACGGCTTGCGCCTGCATTTTGCCGCCGTAGTGAACGGTGACCCGGCTGCCAATCGCGCTGCGGTTCGACTTCACGCCTCTCAATTGCACCTTGATCCAGCGATTGCTTCCCTTCATGTCATTGCGAAGCAACGACGGAGGTTCATTGTGATTGATAATCAGGATATCCACGTCGCCATCGTTGTCGAAATCGCCGAAAGCGCATCCGCGGCTGCAATGTAGCGCGTCCACTCCAGGACCTGCCGCGCCCATCAACTCCTCAAACCGGCCGTTGCCCAGATTCCGAAAGACAATGCGCGGACCTTTGTAGGGTTCATCCGGTTTGTTTCCGAGTTCCGGATATACGCCGCCCGTGACCCAGAAAATGTCTGGGTTCCCATTATTATCCAAATCTACAATGCCCGTTCCCCAGCTCACAAACCGAGTCTCCACGCCCAGACCGCATCGCAACGCGTCATCCCGGAAATCGCCGCGGCCATTGTTCACATAGACTGCTGCTCTGTCGGAGGAGTAGTGAGTCTTTAGGATGTCCAGGTTGCCATTCAATCGGATATCTCCAACGGCGACGCCCATGCCCGCCTGCTCCATTCCATCGTCACTAAGGGCAACTCCTCTTTCTATTCCCTGCTCAACAAAGGAACCATCGTGCTTGTTTTGAAACAGCAGACTCGGAGTCGAGTCGCAGGCGACGTAAATATCGGGCCAGCCGTCGTCATCGAAATCGGCGGCAACTGCCGTCAGTCCATAACCTCCGGGCGCCTTTGCAATGCCGGACGCCGACGTGACATCCGAGAAGGTACCGTCGCCATTATTTCGATATAGGGAGTGATGGCCATAGGACAGACCGCGCGGGCCGACGAAAATCGCTCCGTCGCGGGGAGTGGATTTCTCAGTGAACGCTACGTAATTCGAAACGAACAGATCCAGCTTGCCATCGCGGTCATAATCCACAAAAGTGCAGCCGCTTCCGAAGCGGGGCTCTTTATTTAATAAGCCCGCCTCTTGTGTGATGTTTGTGAAGGTGCCGTTTCCGTTGTTGCGGTACAACAGGTTTTGCGGCCATCCGGTGATGAAGATGTCCTCAAAGCCATCGTTATTGTAGTCGCCCACTGTGACGCCATACGAATAGCCGGTGTGAAACAGACCCGAGCGCTCGGTGACGTCGGTGAAAGTCCCGTTCCGATTATTTTTGTAAAGCCGATTCGACGCGTTTGCGGGCGGATCGCCGAAGCGCGAGCCCGATAACAGGAGCACATCGAGCCAGCCATCATTGTCATAGTCCAAAAACGCCGCGCCGCAGCCCATGGCTTCGATAACGTAATCGACCCGATTCGGGTGCCCGCAAACGGTTATAGCCTTCAGGCCGGCCGCTTCAGCGACATCGACAAAATGAGCGTTAAAGGGAAGCCCGGAAGGTTTGCCGCGAGGCGCCGGCTTGACATGGTTCGACGCCATGCCCTGGACCGGAGAGACATTTACCTGTTTTGCGAAAAGGCGGGTGGCCGAAGCTGCGAGTAAGCGAAGGACCCCGCGACGGGTGGAAAAAACCACAAACCCAATTATGTCTCACCAGGACTACCGGACTCTACTAGGATGCCGGTCCAGCCGTTTGGTAATCTCGAAGCTTACACCTTAAATCATGAGCAGTTTCAATATTATGCTGCCCGACGGCAGCCGTCAGGCCGTACCCATCGGAACCCGGCCGATCGACATCGCGAACTCCATCAGCCCGAGATTGGCGGCCGACGCTATTGTCGCTCGGGTCAATGGCGAGTTATTCGATCTGACTCGACCGCTGGAATCCGATGCGGAGTTACAGATTCTGACGACCAAGAATCCTGAGGCGCTACAGGTATACCGGCATTCGACGGCTCATCTGTTAGCCGCAGCCGTACTGGAACTTTTTCCGGAGACGCAGCTTGGGATCGGGCCGCCGACGGCGACGGGCTTCTATTACGATTTTCAGCGCGAGACGAAGTTCACACCGGAGGACTTGGAGCGGATCGAGACCCGGATGCACGAGATTCAGTCCAGGAATTTGCCGTTTGAACGGAAGCTGACGGCAAAAGAAGAAGGCCTGGCCAAGTACGCGGACGATTGGATGAAGTGGGAGTTGATCAGCGAGAAAGCGGACGAGATCTTCTCCGAGTACACGTTGGGGCCGGATTTCATTGATTTCTGCCGTGGGCCGCATGTTCCCTCGACCGAGAAGCTCAAGGCGTTCAAGCTGCTTTCTATCGCGGGCGCGTATTGGAAAGGGGACGAAAAGAACCCGCAGCTCCAGCGCATATATGGGACGGCGTTTTTCACTAAGAAAGAACTCGACGAATACATCAACCGGCTCGAAGAGGCGAAGAAGCGCGATCATCGCAAGCTTGGCCAGGAGCTGGATTTGTTCAGCATTCAGGAACTGGCCGGGCCCGGGCTGATCTTTTTCCATCCGAAGGGCGGCGCGATTCGCAAGTTGCTTGAAGACTGGATGCGCGAACAGTATATGCAACGCGGATACTCGCTGGTTTATACGCCGCACGTGGCGCGCAGCGATCTGTGGAAGACATCGGGGCATTACAACTACTATTCGGAAAACATGTTCAAACGCATGGAACTGGACGACGCCGAATACCAGTTGAAGCCAATGAACTGTCCGTTCCATATTCTGATTTATCGGGATCGCCTGCACAGCTACCGCGACCTGCCGGTGCGTTTGGGCGAGTTGGGAACGGTTTACCGCTATGAACGTTCGGGAGTGATGCACGGACTGCTGCGCGTGCGGGGATTTACGCAAGACGATGCGCATATCTTCTGCACGCCGGAGCAAATTGAAGACGAGGTGGTGAACTGTCTGCAGTTTGCTATCGATACGCTCAACACATTTGGTTTTACCCAGTATGAAGCTGAGTTATCGACCTGGGACGGCGGCGCCAGCGGGAAGTATGACGGTTCTCCGCAGCAGTGGGAATTAGGTGAGAACGCATTGAAGAGAGCCACGGAGAGGCTGAATCTAAAGGTGAAGGTTACGCCGGACGAGGCGGCATTCTATGGTCCCAAGATCGACGTGAAACTAGTTGACGCGATCGGACGTTTGTGGCAGTTGTCGACCGTGCAATTCGATTTCACATTGCCACGCCGTTTTGGGCTGGAGTACATTGCCGAAGACGGTAAATCGCACCAGCCGTTGATGGTACATCGGGCGCTATACGGCTCCATAGAACGTTTTTTTGGTATTCTGATCGAGCACTACGCGGGCGCGTTTCCAGTTTGGCTAGCGCCGGTGCAAGCGATCGTTCTGCCCATCACGGACAGGCAGAATGATTATGCCCGCCAAATCAAGCAGACGTTGGTCGATGCCGGAGTCCGAGCAGAGATCGACGATCGCAGCGAGAAGGTGAATTTCAAGATTCGGGAGGCTCAATTACAAAAGATTCCGTACATGCTCGTGTTAGGGGACCGCGAGGCACAATCGGGGCAAGTTTCGGTAAGGAACCGAAAACATGGCGATCTAGGCGTAAAGTCCGTTGATGGGTTCCGGGGGGAAATCGTCGAGCGGATTCAGTCTAAGTCGCTGGAAGAGTAGTTCGGGCAGCGGCTTATAAGGGCGCAGCCGCTGCCGGATGCCGCAGGCGGCCGCATGGTATTGGCCACACCACCCGAAGAGGTGCGGATACGAGCTGCTTAGGATCTTTGCGCGAGAGCGGCGCGGGCGGCCGCAGCTACGGTGGGATCGGGATGGGCGGCGAGCCGTTTGAGGTGTGCGGTCGCCTCACTGCTAGCCAAGTTCCCAAGCGCGATGGCGACGTTTCGCAGAAAGCCAGTATACTTGGCGCGCCACACGGGCGAGTGGCGGAAGCGATCACGAAATTGCCGCTCTGTGAGGCCAGCGAGATCGTCGAGCCGAGGAGCGGAGTTGGTGGGCTGGAACTCCGGTTCCTCCGTGTGTGGCGCGCGGCGATTCCAAGGGCAGACATCCTGGCAAATATCGCATCCGAAGACGTGAGGTCCGATGCCTGAATGCAAATCGGGCGGCACGTCTCCGCGCTTTTCAATGGTTAGGTAAGAGATGCAGAGACGGGAGTCGAGGCGAAAGCGGCCGGCGCCATCGGGGACGAGCGCGGTGGTAGGGCACGCGTCGATGCAACGGCGGCAGGAGCCACAGCGGTCCGGCGGGGGCATGTCCGGGCTGAGCGGGATGGATAACAACAATTCGCCCAGAAAGAACCAGGAACCTTGCTGTTGATTGATGAGGCAGGTGTTCTTGCCGATCCAGCCCAGACCGGCGTCCCGGGCGTAAGAGCGTTCGAGCAGCGGAGCGGTATCGACACAAATCTTCCACTCGAACGGCTGATCGTATCGGGCGGAAATACGCTCGACCAGGTCTTCCAATTGCCGGCGGAGTACCTCGTGATAATCGGATCCCCAGGCATAGCGGGAAATCCAGGCACGGCCACCCTGCTCGAGTTCCGTGGATAGCGGGTGGTCCGAGTGGTACAGCTTGCCGACGCAAAGAATGCTGCGTGCGGTGGGCAGAAGGGCACGAGGGTCGCCGCGCTTGTCTCCGCGATGGCCGGTCAAATAAGTCATCTCACCGGCCATGCCGAGTTCGCGCCAGGTATTGAAGCGGTCGAAATCGCCGGAGGGTTGGGCAGCGGCAATGCCGGCCAGTTCAAAACCGCAATCGTGCGCGAGCTGTTTGAGTGTTTCGGCGGTCAACGGCAAAACGAGGCGAGTGCCCCGGGGCTCTACTTCTATTTACAGCAGGTTTGGTTTGGGCAAAACGAAAAAAGACCGTCCGAAGGTAGTCTCTCGCAGTTCCAGCTTGACGCCCGTTATTTTTAGGCGGCGAATCTCGCTACCCATTTCCGGCGCGAGGCGAGCAGCGCCAGTAACCCGCCGCCGATCATCAGGGCTGTTGCGGCTTCAGCGGTTATCACCTCGCCGTCCGATAGCGTAATCGTGATTGGGGATGGTGGAGGTTGATGCACCGGCTTCGATCAGAAAGGCATTGATGCCACCCGCTGGCGTGGTCACTGTGACCGTGGACGACTCAAATCCAGGGGCATGATCGCTCGAATCGTAGTTGACGTTCAGGCCGGTACCGGAAATAGTAAAGGAGCCCAATGTTGCGCTGCCGCCGGCGCAGATGGCTCCCGAGCCGCCGGGGCAACTTGCCGAGGTCGGGAAACTCAGTTCCGAAGGAGTACCTGTGACATCCGGTACCCAGGAGTTGTACACGGTTAGGCCGCTAGAACCGTCCCAAGTTACCGTTGTCGCTCCCGCCGGCACAGCGGCGGCCAGCAAAACTCCTCCAATAATGCTCCGATAAGGTTAGGCACACGTAGTTTCGTCACAAACCCTCCAAGACTGTTGCTTCAGAAGGCAAGTGGTGGGCGCGGAAAAAGGATCTTAACCAGAATTGCCCGTATTCCGTCAAGTTATAGGCATGGTTTGCCCTGGCTGTTAGACTGGCGACGAAGAAGCTGACCGTGCACAGTCAAAAGTTGAAGTTCTACCACCCAATCATTACGCCGGGCGAAATTCTCAAAGAGGAATTCGTCGAGCCGCTTGGCCTTACCATTCACGCGTTGGCTCGCAAGCTCGATGTGCCATCGACCAGAATTCAGGCAATTGTCAATGACGGCCGGCAGATCACAGCCGATACTGCCCTACGTCTCGGTCGTTTTTTTGGCAATTCGCCGCAATTCTGGATGAATCTGCAAGCGAACTACGAGCTCGAAAAGGCCACTCGCGCAAAGGGTGCGGAGATAAACGAGCGCGTTCACGCCCTTACTGAGGCACGACCTTAATGCTGGTTGCGATGCGTTCCTTATATTCGGCGGCCTTGCGGTAGATCTCGTCCTGGTTTAGGGTCAGCACCTTGCGGTTAGCGACGATTTGGCGGCCGTTGATGAAGACATCTTCCACGTCGGCCGCTTTTCCGGCATAAACCACAGATGAGTAGACATTGTAGAGCGGAACGCTATTGGGATGAGCGAGCGAAATGGTGATCAGGTCGGCGAGTTTGCCTTCCTCGAGGGATCCGATATCGCGTTCCATGCCCAACACGCGCGCACCACCGATGGTTGCCATTTCGAAGGCCTGTTCGGCGGGAAGCACCTGCGGATCTTTCATGGTGACCTTTTGCAATTTGGCGGCCAGGCTCATTTCTCCGATCAGGTCGGCGGTGTCGTTACTGCCGGCGAATCCATCGGTTCCCAAACCGACGTTCACGCCCGCTTTCAACATATCTGCAACGCGTGCGATACCGCTGGCCAGCTTGGTATTGCTCGATGGGCAATGCGCCACGCCGGTATTGTGCTTCTTGAGAATCTGAATGTCATTGTCGTCCTCCCAGACGCAATGCGCAGCCACGACGCGGCCGTCCAATACACCGAGCTTTTCGAGAGTCTGGGTGGGCGACATACTGCGCTTGGTCATGGATTCATCGCGCTCCACTTCGGTCTCTGAGAGATGAATCAGGAGCGGCACTCCGTACTTCACGGCGAGTTGGTGCGAAGCGACGAGAGCTGCATCGGGCGTCGTGTAGATGGCGTGCGGCGCCACGGCTGGTGTAATGAGTGGATCTGTTCTGTACTTTTGGATGTATGCCTCAGTGGCCGTTAGTGCCTCCTGCCAGGTTTTGTGATCGGGGGCGGGGAAGCCGATAATGGTTTGGCCCAGGACTCCACGGAGACCGGCTTCCTTGGTGGTTTCGGCCTCGATGTCTTCGAAATAATACATGTCGGTGTAGGTGGTGATGCCGGCGAGGACCATCTCAAGGCAAGCCAGCCGCGTTCCCCATCGCACGAAGTCCGGTGTTACATTCCTGGCTTCGGCGGGGAAGATGACTTTGGTCAGCCAGTCCTGTAGCTTTAGGTCGTCTGCAATGGTGCGAAACAGCGACATAGGCGCATGGGTATGTGTGTCGATGAAGCCCGGAGCGATGAGGGCATCCGGTTTGTCGATGGTCTGTTTGGCAGAGAAACGTTTTGCGATCTCGGCATTGGTCCCGACGCCGACGATGCGCTCGCCACGTATAGCGACGGCGCCATCATCGATGATCCGATGCTGCGCATCCATGGTGACCACGTAGCGCGCGTGGATGACCCAGTCGGCGCTGTCCGGCGCGGCCAGCGCGGCGTTCGAGAGGGCGAGCATGAACAGCGCCTTAGAGAAAAGATGCATCGAAGGGCCTCGGAAAAATTTGTTCCATCGACATAGTTTCCTGTTTGCCGGCTAGATTGAGCAACGTGACGTCGGCGTTTCCGCAAAATTCCCACAAAATCTGGCGGCAGGCTCCACAAGGAGGAGTCAGAACGCTGGTATCGGCAACCACGGCTACACGGCGAAGTTTGCCGGCACCCTCCGAGACGGCCTTGACGACAGCGACGCGCTCAGCGCAGATCGATAGGCCATAGGTTGCGTTCTCGACATTGCAGCCGGTGAATATGCGGCCGTGCTCGTCTTCAATTGCCGCCCCAACTTTGAATCCCGAAAACGGGGCATGGGCTCGCTCCCGTACTGCAATGGCCGCTTCAATCAGTGAATCCATAAGAACCAATCGGTCAGAACTAATATAGTCGCATCGGGACTAATCGCAATGGGACGGATGAGTAGCGATTGTGAGATTCGCGTGGGGACATCGGGCTGGCACTACAAACACTGGGTGGGCAATTTCTATCCTGAAAAGATGCCGGCTTCGCGCATGCTTGGCTATTATTGCGAACGCTTCGATACGGTAGAAATCAACAACAGCTTCTATCGGCTGCCAACCGAAAAGAGTCTAGCGTCCTGGCGCGATGCGACGCCGCAACATTTCGTCTTTGCGGCGAAGGGCAGCCGTTTCCTGACGCATATGAAGAAGCTGAAAGATGCCGGGCAAGGGTTGGAGAAATTCTTAAACGCCGTGGATCTTCTGCGGCCCAAATTGGGTCCGATTGTGTTTCAGCTACCGCCGCAGTGGGAAATAAATGTAGAGCGGCTGGGCGAGTTCTTGCGCATTCTACCGAAGAGACAGCGTGTGGCGTTTGAGCTGCGAAACGCGACTTGGCACACGGAGGAAGTCTTTCGATTGCTGGAGCGCCATAACGCTGGCCACTGCATTTTTCATTTGGCGGGCGAGCGGTCGCCAATTCGTAATACTGCCGATTTCGCTTATGTGCGGTTGCATGGTCCGGGCGGCAAATATCAGGGCAGTTATGATCACAAGGCGCTGGCGGAGTGGGCCGAACGGATTTCGGGTTGGACACAAGAAATGAAGGCCGTCTACGTTTACTTCGACAACGACGAGGCGGGTTATGCCGCGAAGGACGCGCTGCGACTGAAGGCGATGCTTACAGAGCCTGCTCGATAATTCTGGTGAGTTCGGAATCCGTGAGCGCCAAAGGATTCGCCTTCATGCTGCTGGCATGAGAGGCCTTCGCGACGAGTTCGGGTATTTGACTGCGATCGAGGCTGTAGATCCTTAAAGGAGGAATTTGGAGATCCTGGCACAGACCGCGTACCCAGACGACCGCTTCTTCCGGCTCCACGTCGACAACGCCTGTCAAGATCTGAGCGGCTTCGCGATATTTCAGCAAGCTGGGGTGTTCCGGAGCGCGGGCGCGCAGCGCTTCGATATTCTGAGCCATGCCATAGGGCAACACGGCTGCGCAGAGCGCACCATGCGGGGCATGCAGCATACCGCCTAAGGGAGCTGCAAAGCCGTGAACGACGCCGAGGCCTGCATTGGCGAGCGACAGGCCGCCGAGGAGGCTGGCAAAGGCCATTGATTCGCGAGCGGCCGTATCCTGTCCGTCCTCAAACGCGCGCTTCAACGATGCCGAAATGAGGCGCATTCCTTCACGGCAAAAGAGATCAGTCATTGGATTTGCGCGAATGGAGACGAACGGCTCGATGCATTGGGTAAGGGCGTCGAGTCCAGTGGTAGCCGTGACGAATGGCGGGAGATCCAGAGTGAGGTTGGAATCGACAATCGCTGCTTTGGCCAGAAGAGCGGCACCGCGCAGGCTAGCCTTAACGCCGTGATCGGGCGAAGCCAGGACGGCATTGCGCGTAACTTCAGCCCCGGCGCCGGCGGTGGTCGGAACGGCTATAAAGGGCAGAGGAGCGTGTTCAAGCGGACGCCCCTGGCCGATGACTTCGAGATAGTCTAGCGGTTCGCCTGAGTTAGTGGCCATGGCGGCGACGGCTTTCGCGGCATCGATCGCGCTGCCGCCCCCAATGCCAATCACCAAATCGCAAGTGCCGCGGGCCTGTTGCGCGCCCCGGCGGACGCAATCGACGGTTGGCTCGCCTTGAACGGAGAAGAGAGATGTCGATAGGCCTGCATGGTGCAGGCGTTCAACCAGATGGCGGATGCGGCCGGGATTGCTTCCCGTGACGACCATGGCGCGCTGGCCGAACGCAGCGGCGATGCCAGGCAGTTCCGACGATGATCCGGGACCGCACACGATGCGCGCGGCAGTGGCAAATTCGAAACGCATCACCAGTTCTCAGCGGGAGGAAACACCGATTCGTACCGCACGCCGCTGCGCGCCTCAGCCATCATGCTTATGACTGTGTCGCGCCAGACCTGATAGTGCTTCGTGTCCTTGTGTGCAGCCTGCGCTTCGGCGGTGCGGTAGGCCTCGATCAAAAGAAACTTATTGGGGGTGTCCGCTGTCTGGAGAAATGCGAACTGAGCGATTCCCGGTTCCTGTAGACTATTGCGCACGTTTTCGATAGTGGCTGCGCGGAAAGCATCGATAGCCTCAAGCTTGACGTGGATGTGGACGAGAACGACGATCATAGGGCGCACACTATATTTTCACAGTTGGGTTGGATCAGGATTTCGCTGCCGAGCCTTGGCGTGCGTTAGAATGATCGTGAGCCGGCCAATGCCGACTGGGACGGGAACATGGCTAAAGTCATTAGTATTAGTAGCTTAAATGGTACGCCCGGTAGGATTCGAACCTACGACCTTTTGCTCCGGAGGCAAACGCTCTATCCAGACTGAGCTACGGGCGCACACCGGGAAACACTGCTACTGCTTGCTTGCTAGCACTCTAGTTCCGGAGGCGTGCCTGGTGGAGGTCGTGCGGTCCGAATTTAGAAGATCATCAATCCGCGAACGAATGGTCGATTCCTGCATTTGCTTTTCGTAATCGCCATCGCCGAGTGCCGGCGTCTGGTAACGAATCATGCCCTTGCGGTCGATCAGGACCAACTGCGGCACAACAAACCGATCGGCAAAACTGAAACTCATAAAGGTAAGAAACTGATCACGAGTGGTCCAGCCTACTGGGAAGTTAGTCTGAAAATCGCGCGCAAAATTGCCGGCGAGAAGATCTGCGTTCTCGTTAATCGCCACATCCAGCGCCTGGAAGCCGCGGTTGCCGTAATCCTGCTGCAGCTTGTTCATCAGGATGGATGCATGCTGGCAGTGGGGGCAGGTGGTGAAAATAAATTCCAAGGCGACAACTTTGCCGTGGTACTGGCTCAGAAGTTTCGGCTCCTGATGTCCACCGGCCGGGACCGAATAGGCCAATTCCGGGGCCTTTCTCAGAACACCGGTGTCGGCGGCCAACGCCGTACCTAACAAGAGCGCCGCAACCGCCATTGCCGTGGAAATAGTTTTCAATTTGCCGACTCCCGCTAACAGTGTAACGCAGTATTGCCAGTCTACACTGGAGACAACCTCGTGCTCCTGATTCGGCGCCTACTTCTTCTTCACGGATACGCCTTTGTGTTCGGTTATGTCTTCGCCGTGCAGAGCGGGCTGCCCATTCCGGCCGATCCAATGCTGCTGGTGATGGGGGCAATGGTCGGCGAAGGACGTTATTCCTATGGATTGGCGCTGCTCGCCGGTGTGGCTGGCGCGCTTTTCGGCGATTCGATCTGGTATGAGCTCGGAAGGCGGCGCGGTCGATCTGTCGTGAAGTTCCTCTGCCGGTGGACCATGGAGCCCGATAGTTGCGTCCGCGCCACCGAAGAACGCTTTGCGAAAGGCGGCGCGCGCGCACTGCTGTTAGCTAAGTTCATTCCCGGAATGAGCCTGGTTTCGGTTCCGCTGGCTGGAATGATACGCATGCCTCGCCGCGTGTTTTTGATGTGGGACACGGCGTCCTGCGCGGTGTGGACGGGAAGCTATTTGTTATTAGGATCGATCTTTCACAGGCAGGTACAAGACGTGATCGATGCGCTCAGCGGATTGGGTCGCTGGGCAATTGTGTTGCTGGCCGGGCTCCTGGCTCTGTATCTCAGTTACAAACGATTCGATCGCTGGCGTTTTCTGCGCAGGTTGCGGATGGCGCGAATAGAGCCGCAAGAAGTCGCGGAACTGTTACGAGAGAACGTACCACTGAACATAGTCGATCTTCGCCATCCGCTTGAGGTCGAGCGCGAAGGTTTGAAGGTTCTCGGCGCGCGCGTATTGCGGCCGGAAGAACTGCGATCGCGATCGGGCGAGATACCGCGCAATCAGGAGATCATTCTCTATTGCAGTTGACCGAACGAAGCCACCAGCGCCCGTGTGGCGCTTGAATTGAGAAAACTGGGATTTAAGCATGTGCGGCCGCTTGAGGGAGGATTCGACGCATGGCGAAAGTTGAATCTTCCAGTGGAACCGGTCTCGGCTACGGCTACGCCGAAAACCACTTGATACCTAGAAGAAATCGCAGTTGAAAAGCGCGATGAAAAGTTTTCTATCAAACAAAACTTGGCAAGTATGTTGCATCCCGCTAAAATGTGTTCCATGCAGTCGAACAAACCATCGTCTAAAAAGACACGCAATATCGCGGAGACAGGCAATGCCGTCGTGCCGGAACTGAAGAGCACATCTGCCGAAGCAATGTCCAAGCCGCGAGAACAAAGGTCTTCCACGGTGAAGAAGAACGAGGCGATTGAAACCTCGTCCGCGAAACGGCATCGCAAGACCGCGCCGCCGGTTGCGGTCGAGAGTGCAGCCGCGCCCAAGGCCATGGCAGCCTCGGCGGGAGCAGGCGCGGAAGTTTCGGCGCCCAGCGCTGTGGTGCAATCGCACGCAGCAAAACCACCTGTAACGCGCGAGAGAGTCGCGGAGCTAGCGCATTCCTATTGGGCAGCGCGGGGATACGCGCAGGGGAATCCGGAAGAGGATTGGTTCCGCGCTGAAAGCGAACTCCTGGCGCAGAGTTAAAAACGCCCGCAAACGAATCAGATCCGGGTTCGTCTGAATAGGTGCGGCGGCTAGGGTGCACGAACGAAGGCAGTGCACGCGCCCGTCTCATTGAATTAAGCTGGTAAACAGCGTACAGTTATGCGCGAGCCCGGGCCCACTATTCCCGCTCCAACCGTCGAAGCTAACCAAAGTCAGGTTAGAACGCGGTCCGCTTTATTAACAACAGTTGCTTGGCTCCGGGACTTGATGCTTTCGGTGCTCATCGCCGTTCTGGTGATTCTGTTTTTGTATCGTCCTGTGAAGGTGGAAGGCACCAGCATGATGCCCAGCCTCTACGATCAGGAGCGTTTGTTCATCAACCAGTACAGTTACAAGTTCGGACTTGGGAAAATTGAGCGCGGCGATACTGTCGTCTTCTGGTTTCCAGGGGACCCGACGAAGTCCTACATCAAACGTGTTATCGGTTTGCCTGGAGACACGGTCGCGGTCGACGACGGCTACGTGATCATTAACGGAAAAAAGCTGGTGGAGAATTACGTTCCGCCGGAATACCGGGACGACACGTCACTACCGGCGCAAAAGATCCCACCGAATCAATACTTCGTATTGGGGGATCACCGCATTTCCTCGAACGACAGCAGAGCTTGGGGCTTGGTGCCGCGGAGCTACATTTACGGCAAAGCGGTCTTCATTTTTTGGCCGCTGGATCGAGTTGGCACCGTCCACTAGCGGCGATTGAAGAGCCAAAGTAAGAAGCTTGCAAGCAAGCTCAGAAGAATACAAGTGACCACCGGGAAGTAGAAGGTCGTATTGCGCCCGCGCCACACGACATCGCCGGGCAGGCGGCCAAGTGGAATGTGGAGCTTGGCAAATAGGATGAAGACTAAGCCCAGAGCCACCAAGGCCAAGCCGGCCACGATAAGTACACGGCCGATGTTCATACCCACTTCCAGCATCGCGCAGATCCAACTCGACCGTGCATGTCTATTTTGCGGTCAGTCCATTGAGCAAAATATCCGACAGCGCGGAGATCAGGAGGCTGCCGGGGTTGTCGTCGCTATAGAAGACTTTCGGAATATCGTCCACAGTAATAGCCATCGCCACATCGCCTCGAGGCGTATATACAATGCCTACGCCGCTCCGCAGATGGTCAAGCGTTCCGGACTTACTCGCCACGACTAGATCGGGAAGATCGCGAGCGATCCCCGAACGAAGCTGCTGGCGTTTCAGAATGGCCAGCATCTCGCCGGAAGCGGCTTTGTCAACAAGCTTGCCACGATAGAGCATGTCCAGTAGCGTTACCATTTCGCGCGGACTCGATCGGCCAGTGCCCCACTTCGCGTTTTCGGGTTTGCGGCCTTCCTGCGTAACGCCAGTAGGATGGGTTCCGGATCCTAGAATGTTTCGCATGACGCGCGTTTGCGTTAGACCGAGATTTGCCATTCGCGTGTTGACCGCCTCACCCGTGATGCGGTTGAGGATCAGGTTGGCCGCCGTGTTGTCGCTGACAACAATCATGAGATGAATCAGATCGCGGACCGGCAATTTGATCCCGCTCGATAACTCAGTAAGCACGCCAGAACCGGTTACTTTGCCGGCGGAAGTGAGTTCGAGCCGCTGATCGAAATTCAACTTGCCTTCGGCACGTTCAAAAAAGCATTCGGCCATAATGGCGAGCTTGATGGTGCTGGCCGTACGGACGGGATCAGCGCCGTTGATGGAGTACGTAGCGCCGGTCTTCAGGTTCTTTGCATAGAGCGACACGCGGCCCTGAAACCCGGCTATTTTTGCTTTGACTAATGAATCCAGATTGTTCTGTGCGCTTGAGGAACAAGTGACAAGCGCGAAGAGGAGCACGGCTCGAATCATCTCTTATTTGCTAACACACGGGTGGCCCGGCCATAGAAATCGGAGCGGCCACCCGGCGCATTGCGAGATGCCGATGCGGGGAGTGACGGCGATTTCTAATGACGGTCGTTGGCGCCAAAGCCGGATGGTGAGCGAGCCTTGATCGAGACGTTGACCATAGTGGCGGCGCGTAATACCCATGGCCTGAGTAAGCTTGCCGGGACCGTTCGCTAGACCGGTCGCCGGACCGGTCCAATGACGCCTGCGGCGCATTTCATCGAGGCCGCAAAGGGGTTCCAGGGCGCGAATGAGCACGCAGCCCGCCGCTTCTTCCCGCGACTTTGCAACGACATTTAGACACTCGTGCATGCCGTAGATGAAGTAGACGTACGCGCGGCCCGGCGGGCCGAAGATAACCTTAGTGCGTTCCGTCTTGCCACGAGAGGAGTGGGCAGCGGCGTCCTCGGCCCCTAGATATGCTTCCGTCTCTACGATCATTCCGGCGGTGGGCGCGTGGACGAGCACCGCGCCTATGAGGTCTCGAGCGACATCGACAGTGGAGCGCCGAAAGAAAGACAGTTGAGATGCCACGGTGGCGCGGAACAGCTTGGGAAGAGAGAAGATGGGCTCCGGCACGCTACGGTGATCATAACTAGTAGTCGCGGGACGATCTTCATTTGAGACGAATCGCCCAATTCGTACTTGCGGCCTATACGTGCAATCCGATGCCAATACACTATTAATACTAGTTAAGTGCTAAACTTGAGTCTCGATGGCGGAGACCGAGCAGATCACTGTATTGCTTCAGGAGTTCTCGGATGGCGATAAGGACGCCCTAAACCGCCTAATGCCGCTAGTCTACGCGGAGTTACGGAGGCTCGCGAACTCGTTGCTGCATCACGAATCGAACGCCCGTACACTCCAACCCACAGCGTTGGTTCACGAGGCGTATGCTCGTCTCGTTGGCCAGGAAAACCCACCCTTTGCAAGCCGGTCGCACTTTCTTTCGATTGCGGCAAAGGTAATGCGTCAAATCCTGACTGATTACGCCCGCAGACGGAAAACGAGCAAACGCGGAGCGGGTTACCACAAGACGACTCTGGAGGAAGCGTTGAACGCTGCCGTCGAAGAGCCGGCGATTATGGTCTCCCTTTCGGATGCACTGGACGAACTGGAAAAAAAAGATCCGCGTAAGGCGCGCCTCATTGAGATGCGCTATTTCGGTGGGCTCACGTTGGCGGAAGCGGCCGAAGTGACGGGCCTCACGGTGAACGTCATCCGTTACGACCTCCGCATCGCCCAAGCATGGCTGCATAGGGAATTGAATCTCGGCGCCGCCGATCGTCAGCCGGTCAATAATCCAGGCGGATGATTTCTGCCTGGCAACCAGAAAGCTTCACAACCGCGCAACGGTTTCACGCATATCTGAATGAGGCTCGGAGTTGCGAAGGGCGTGGGGACGGAGGCTTCATGGCTGCCCATCCGGGCCTCTTTGATTGTTTTGGCAAGGTTTGAGCGACGCCATTTTGAAAGGCACTCGACGGAAAACGCTTTCTCAAGCACAAGCGATACCAGTTGGAATGGGCCTCGATCACTCTGGGAGCGGTCGCAGCAGGTGTTTCTCGAGGCTCTTGAACTTTCTCCGGCAGCGCGAATTTCGTTTCTGGATCGCGCTTGCGGGGGAGATTCGTTGCTGCGACAAGAAGTTGAATCGCTTCTGGCACATGACCGGTTGGACGCCGAACTCGCGGGGGTCTTTCAACTTGCCGCGGCCGCTCTGATTGAAGACGGCTCACTCGTCGGGCAGCGCATCGGCGCGTATCGCATCACGTCCGAACTGGGGCACGGCGGCATGGGCGCGGTCTATCTGGCCGTGCGAGCGGACGACGAATTTCAAAAGAGAGTCGCCATAAAGGTGGTAAAGCGTGGCATGGACACGTATGCCATGCTCGAGCGGTTCCGCCATGAACGCCAGATACTCGCCAACCTCGATCATCCATATATTGCACGTCTGATGGATGGCGGGTCCACAGCGGATCACCGGCCTTTCTTCGTAATGGAGTACGTGGAAGGCCGGCCAATCGATCGGTTCTGCCGCGAATCCCGGCTCAGCGTCGAAGAGATCTGCCGGTTGTTCCTGCGCGTATGCGAGGCAGTAGCTTACGCTCACCGCAGCCTGGTGGTGCACCGCGATCTGAAGCCAAGCAATATCTTTGTGACGACGGACGGAGCGCCGAAACTCCTCGATTTTGGTGTTGCGAAATTGTTGAGCGCCGCCCCCGACGCTCACAGCACGGTAGCCGGCCTGTTTGGGCGGCCATTGACGCCGGAATACGCGAGCCCCGAACAAGTGCGCGGGCTGGTAGTGACGACCTCCACAGACGTCTACTCGCTCGGCGCAGTTTTGTATGAACTACTCACTGGCGAGCGTGCTCACTCAGTCGAATCGACCAGTGCGGCCGAGTGGGAGCGAGCGATCTGCGAGACGGAGATTCCGCGTCCCAGTTCACGGCGCCGGCAATTGAGCCACGATTTGGACAGCATCCTATTGATGTCGCTGCGCAAAGAAAGCGACCGCCGTTATTCCTCCGTAGACCGGTTCGCTGCCGACATCCAGCGCTTCTTGGAGGGCCAGGCTGTCGCCGCTCGCCAGGACTCGTTGGGTTATCGCGCCGTGAAATACGTCAAGCGCCACGCTCTTTTTCTGGGAGCCGCCCTGATTGTGGCTATCAGCCTGCTCTCCGGCGCAGTTCTTGCGTTATCTCAGGCTCGCCAGGCGCAGGCCGCGCGGCAGATTGCCGAACAGGAACGTGCGCGCGCCGAGGATCGTTCGCGCCAAGCTGACGCCGCCCGAGCGGTCTCCGATCGTGAACATGCCATCGCCGAACGCCAACGCGTTATTGCCGTCCAACAGGCTGCCATCGCGCGAGACGAGCAACGGAAGGCAGAACAGCGCTTGACGCAGTTGATGGAACTCGCGAACAAGTCCCTGTTTGATGTCCACGCGGCCATCGAGCGGCTTCCCGGCGCGACCGCTGCGCGTCAGAAAATCGTGAAAACCACGCTCGACTATCTTGAGAGCATCGAAAAAGACGCTGGCGCCGACGATCGCATGCGATTAGCGTTGGGCGTCGCCTACTGGCGTGCCGGCGATGTTCAAGGGGCGCCGGATACGCCGAATCTCGGCGATACGGCCGGCGCTCGGAAAAGCTATCTTCGGGCCGCCGAGTGGGTTCGGCCGCTGCTGGGCCGCCATCCCTACGACCCCAAGGTACTCGCAGCTTGGGTCGATATTCAGAGCTCTCGCGCAACCGTGCTCCTGAGGACGGGACAAGCTGAGTTGGCTGCCGGCATACTGCGCGCTGCAACGCCGAGCGCCATTACTCTATCTCGTGTTTCAGTTGGCGACGCCCGCGAAGCCAATCTTGATCAGCTACTCGCGACCGCGCTGGAGTTTATTCACCCGGCCGAGGCCAGGGATTACGCACGGCGGTCGATTGAGGGCTTCAACGAATTGGTGGCTCGAAATCCCTCGGATTTAGATTTGGTGATGGCTCTGTCGGCAGTCCACAGTCTTTTGGGTTCTATCCTTCGCCCTATGGAGCCCATCGAAGCGTTGAAGCATTTTCGCGAATCTGCACGATTGCGCGAAGGCCTGATCGCGCAGCGGCCCGACAACTCAGCGTACCAACGCGAGTTGATGCTCGCATACGGACAGATTGCTTCTGCGCTGGGAGATCCGGGCAATCCATCGACGATGAACGATGCCGAAGCGGCGCGGAGCTACTACCTGAAAGCAGCCGCGATCGCCCGCCAACTTGCGCAGGCCGACCCGGTGAACCGGGTTGCGAAGTACGACCTCGCTTCAGTTGAGCTTCGTCTCGGCGCTCTCGATCCTCGGCCTGGCGGAGTTCCGGAATCGATGGCTTTACTGAGACACGCGGCTATCCTATTTGATGAATTAGTGAAAGCCGACCCGCGGACCATCCGATACCAGCGATCTCTCGCATTCGCTTACCAGTGGATCGGAAACCGTCTGCAGGCGGCGGGAAGTCGTGCGGAGGCGCTGGCAGAATATCGCATCTCGCTAACCAATGCGGAAAAAGCTCTTGCAATAGATCCGAAGGATCTTTCGTGCATCAGCCAGATGCTGTCGTCCGAACAATCGATCGCGAAGCTTCTTGCCGCGACCGGCGACCGGACCGGAGCTATTGAGTATGCTCAACGGTCTGTCGACAGAGCGGAGAAAAACGCCGCCGGCAACACAAATCTCGTAGTTAGGATGCACCTGGCGCGAGCCTACAGTGCGATGGCCGGAATTCAACGGCAATTCGGCAACTGGCCGGATGCCCTTTCCACAGGCACAGTGGCCGTCCAGCAGTGGCGCTATGTAATCACCAATGAGAGGGAGAACGCTTACGAGGAGGATCTAGCGCGGGCCGAAGAACTGGTGGCGGAGTGCAAGAGACACTTACATTGAAGGGTTTGAATGCACCGAAAAATGCCCGATCATTTGGACACCGCGTTTAACAGGCTCTGAGCCTTCGGATAATCCGGTTGCACCCGTATGACCGCTCGTAATTCCCCGGCGGCATCCGTCTTGTCGCCACGCTTCAATGCCAATACCGCCAACCCAAAATGGGCTCCCGCGGAATCGGCTGAGACCTGTAGAGCCTTGCAAAACTCCAGTTCCGCGCGGTCGTCTTCCCCTAAATGCGCATAACTGACCCCAAGATTGTTTCGTGCATCCACGTTATTAGGCTGTAACGCCAGCACGCGCATCCACTCGCCTGCCGCATCCAGCCAATCGCCGCGGCGCCCAAGCACCGTTGCAAATGTGAAATGTGCCTCGGGTGTGTCCGCCGTGGCGCCAAATTGGTAAGGGTCTCCGCCGGAATTCTGAACGGATGTGGTTGTCTTGATTTTGTCTAAGTCGATTAACTCAGCTTCGACGGTCGCATTTCCCGGTTCCAATTGGGCCATTCGTTCGAATGCAGCCCGAGCCAGTTTCCGATCGCCGATTTTGATGTACAACTGCCCCAGAGCCAAATAGAAGCGTGCGTCCGCCGGCGCTAGCGAGATCGCCTCCACCACTTGCGCCACGCCTGCCGCGAGGTCGCCTCGATCCGCCAGGACCAGCCCGAAATTGTAATGCGCGATGGCGGCATCCGGCCGCAGGTCCACAGCTTCCCGAAGCATGCGGACCGCGGTATCGCCATCGTGCCGATGCGCGGCATCCAGGCCTTCGTTGCTTAATCGCGTGCACTGTACGGCATCCTGTTGCCGCTTCGTCAATGCGGCGGCTTCCCGAAACGCAATCGCCGCTTCCGCGGAATGTCCTTGCTGCTGTAATGCCTTTGCCAACGCGTATTGTGCCGCGGCGGTATCGGGGTTGGACCGCAAGGCGTGCCGGAAGTGCTCTACGGCCTCTATCGTATTGCCTGCCTTGTTGGCGTTGGCAAGCAACTTCCCAAGCTCCAGTTCAGCCTCCGCATACCCGGGGTGCAACCGTATCGCCTCACGGTATTCACGTTCCGCGGCTGCCTGGCCGCCGGTGTTGGCTAACGCCTTGCCCAGATCCAGATGAATCTCGGGCGAGTTTGAATCGGCCGCGAGTGCCGCGCGAAATTCGCTAATGGCCGCCGCATTTTGGCCCGTCTCCGTTAAACCCACGCCCAACAAACGATGCGCTTCGGGGTAGTTTGGACGAAGCCGCAATGCCTCTCGAAACTCCGCCATCGCGCCCGGCCAGTCCCGCTTTCCATGCGGATCGGACACCATCGTCAGGCCGAGGTTATAGTGCGCTTCCGCCCAATCCGGCTTAACCCTGACAGCCTTCCGAAAGGCCTCGCTCGCGCTCGTCACATTGCCTAACTGTCCGTAAAGTAGGCCTAATTGCAGATTCGCTTCAGCGCTCTGCGGCTGATCCCGCAGTGCCTTCTCGAAATCCATCCGCGCTTCCGCCAGTTTCCCCGTTCGCATGGCCTCGACACCGGCCGCCACCGATTGATCCGCACTTTGCGCCCCCCAAACAGGGCTCAGGAACACAGGCAAGATGATAAGCAATTTCCTCACCGGCGGTCACCCGCCTTTGGCGGTTCCCGCACCGTGATGATCCGGTCGGCCGCGACATTCATCAACTTCTGCACTGTCCCGCTGGGCCAAATCACTTCCAGCAGCCGCACTTTGCGCTCCGGTCCGAGCCCGAAATGTACGCGCTTGTCCTTAGAGCTCAAGTAACTGCCCGCTCTGCTGACATAGCCCCACTGCTGAACGCCGGCTTCGGATACGATGTGAACACGCGCACCCAGCCCATCGCGATTACTGATGCTGCCTACCGTGTTGACCGTTAGCCAATGATTCTCGTTGCCTCCGTTCATCAAGATCTTCGCGTTGCACTCGTTGCAGTTGATCGCCAGGTCTTCAAGGCCATCGTTGTTTAAGTCGCCTACTGCCGACCCGCGCGCCGCCATCGTCTGATGGAACGGTTCACCGCTGTTGGTCGACACATCCGCGAATCTCCCGCCCACGTTGCGCGCGAGAAGCGGAGCCTCCGCATAGTGTATTCCAGGTTCGGTCTGCTCAATGTTATCCATCACGTGGCTCTGTGCCACGAAGAGATCTTTCCATCCGTCATTGTCGTAATCAAGCCATCCGATGCCCCAACCGGAATGCCGCAGGCTAATATCGCCCAGCCCGCTTTGGCCCGTCACATAGTCGTAAGCGCCATTGCGGTTGCGAAACAGCGCATACTTCTGGTCCGCCAGAGTGGTGATTACTAAGTCGGGCGCGCCATCGTTGTTGTAATCGTCAAACGCGATACCCATGCCCGAAAATGTCCGGCCATCGTCGTCGAAAGCAATGCCGTCGGCCAGGCCCTCTTCTTTAAACGCGCCCTTCCCATTGTTCCGGAGCAATTGTTGAGCGACCGCGTCGTTCGCTACCGCGATATCCGGCCAACCGTCGCCATCGGAGTCGTTGATAGCAATACCTAATCCGTGCCCCGGCGCCTTGCCGAAGCCGGACTGTGCCGATACGTCGGTGAACGTTCCGTCGCCGTTGTTGTGATAGAGCAGATAAGTCGCGGGCGGGAATACATCCGGGTGGCAGAAGGCCCGCAGATTCGCACTACGGTCGCCGCACCATATATTCATCGAGAAATCCCATTTCAAATACCGCACTACCGCCAAATCGAGAAGCCCATCGCGGTCGTAGTCTACGAAAGCGGCGCTAGTCGACCAGCCGCTGCCCGCCACTCCCGCTTTTGCGGTCACATCCGTGAAGGTTCCATCGCCGTTGTTGTGATAGAGCGTGTTGTGGCCGTAGCCGGTGACGAAAAGGTCCACATGGCCATCGTTATCGTAATCGCCCGCGGCGACGCCCATGCTGTAGCCGGCTCCGCGAAGTCCGGCATGTTCCGTCACGTCGGTGAACGTTCCGTTTCTGTTGTTGCGGTACAACCGGTTCCAGTAGACCGGATCGCGCTTGTCCGGTTCGACTCCTGGCCGCATAGGATCCTGTAACTTCGCTCCGTTCGTGAAGAATAGGTCCATCCAACCATCGCCGTCGAAATCGAAAATTGCGACCCCGCCGCCCATCGTTTCAAGTAAGTACTTTTGCTTGGTATGGCTAGCCCTAGTCACGAACCGGATTTGGCTTTTCGCGGTCGCATCTATAAATTGTGGTAGCCTTTTTGCGGGTTGCGCTACTCCCCAGAGCACCAGGCAAAAAAACGCCATGAACTGTACGCGCATACACAGCCGCTTGTCAAGTCTTTCAAAAGCCCTGTGGCCTCGCTTGCCCAATCGAATCACGTAATACCTTGCTCATAGAAATACGTAGAGTTATCGATACCTTTATGATTGACTCCCAAACTGTGTTGAAATATTCTAAGATTAACTCGGTTGGTCTCCCAGTTTGGAGTTTAATTGTTATGCTTCGACTCCGCGCTTCAGGCGCTTGCATAAACCCGGCCCTCATCGCCGCCCTCGTAAGTTTCCTATTTGCGGTCGTCTCGCCTGCGCAAATCAATACAGCCACTATAGGTGGTACCGTAACAGATCCTACTGGCGCGCCTATCCCAGACGCGACAGTTATCGTCGAAAATCCCGATACCGGCATACATCATCAGGTAGTTACAAATTCTTCTGGCGCTTTTTCGGTTCCGCAACTTCAACCCGGCACTTACAGCGTCACTGTGTCGCGAGAGGGTTTTGAAACAGCCAAAAATTCTCATGTAACGGTCGCCGTACAGCAGATCGCTAATCTACCGATAAAGATGAGCGTCGGAGCCGTCCAGCAGACTGTCGAAGTCACGGGCGGGGCGCCCCTGCTCGAAACCACCACCGCCGGCCTCGGTACTGTCATTGGGCAAAGGGAAACCGTCGATCTTCCTCTGAATGGCCGTCAATTCGTTCAACTACTGCAGCTTGCGCCCGGCACCGTGCCTATTAGCGTCTCTCAAAGCGCGACGCCCGCCATCGGAGCCGGCAGCACCACGCCCGCAATCAACGGCGGCAGTAACCGAAGTAATCTGTTCTATATCGATGGCATATATGCCACTGACCCTTTCTTTGGCACCTTTTCCATCAGCCCTTCCATCGACGCGCTGCAGGAATTCAAGGAACAGACGCATACGGACCTTGCCGAATTCGGGCAATCCATCGGTGGCACAATAAACGTCGCGTTGAAAGGGGGCAACAACGGATTTCACGGCGACGCCTATGAATTCCTGCGCAATAACTACTTCGACGCTCGAAACTTCTTTGCTCCCACGGTGGGCGTTTACCGCCAAAACCAATTCGGAGGCACGTTTGCCGGTCCCATCATTCGCAACAAGTTATTCTTTGCCGCATTCTACGATGGTTACCGTTATACGCAGGCTGCGAATAACTTCACTATAGTTCCTACTCAAGCTGAGTTGAATGGCGATTTTAGCGCTATCAAAACCACCGTCTACGACCCGACGACTTATAACCCGGCCACTAACAGTACCACCGCTTTTCCTCACAACATGATTCCGGCAAGTTATTTCAATCAGGGCGTATTAGCGTACGTAAAGAATTTCGTTCCGCTGCCGAACTACTTCTCCGCTTCCTCGCAAAATAATTTTCTGGACACGGAGCCGAACACGACGAATCAAGATCAGGGCGGCATTCGCATCGATTACGCGGCAACCAGTAAGGACAGCTTTGACGGCCACTTCATGCAGAGCGAGGCTAACAACGCATCGCCCAGCTCGCTGCCCAACGAGTCTTTCCTGACCGGCTTCAATGGTAAGAACGCCGGAATCAACTGGGTTCATTCGATCAGTCCGACGCTGGTTAGCCAAGTGACGATCGGTTTCAACGAACTCGTTCATCCCCAGGAGTACCAGCAACTCAACGCTTCGAGCGTTTTTGACTCTTCCGGTTTTGCCGCGGGATTTACCGATACTCCCGGCGCCATTCAGGTGCCCAAAGTTCCTGGGCTCAGTGCTAACGGGTACTTCGGCGTCAACACGGGCTGGGGTCCCATTGGTCCGCAATACCTTTCGCAATATTCCGGCAGCATCAGCAAGACCACGGGTAACCACAATCTGAAGTTCGGCGCGTCCTTTTACCAAACGTGGATGTACACGAACTGGGCGCAAGACAACGAAACTTATAACCAGCAGGCTACCTGGAATCCGGCTACCCAGACCGGGGGTGACAGTTTCGCAAGTATGCTTATCGGGCTTCCCAATAGCGCTACGCGCCAGCTCGGTAATGCCGGCGTCTCGCTTCATATGAACGTCACCGGTCTCTATGCGGAAGATTCCTGGCGCTTGACGCCGAAGTTCACTCTCAACTATGGGCTTCGATGGGACTACTCCTCATCGGTAACCGACAAGGACAATCGTTTGGCGACTATTGGTCTGGGGAACGGCTCCTGGCTCCTGGCCCAGGGCGACAAGGACGCCCCGAGCACACTCCCTCCAGGCGTCGCTTTTTTGAATCGCAACACTCTTACTAAGCCCGATTATTTGAATTTCTCGCCGCGCCTCGGCTTTGCATATCAGGTAATGCCGAAGACCGTTTTGCGTGCCGGATTCGGAATCTTCTATGACAATTGGTCTGGCGCTCTGCAATCTGCGCAGAACGCTCGCGGCGCTTGGCCATCGGGCGCCAGCCAGAGCGTAAGTAATCTCGACATCGCTGGTGTAACTCCGGGAGTCACTGCGCAGAATCCTTTTGTTGGCCTCACTCCAACAATCCCCGCTTCGCCGTTCCCGAGTGGCGGCGGGTTCGTTGCACCGGATTGGAAGGACTCCTACTCGTCCCAATGGAATTTCGAAGTTCAGCAGGAGGTCACCAAATCTTCTACCGCATCGCTAGCCTATGTCGCCTCAAGCAGCTCGCGCATTCCAATCCAAGTGCCGTTTAACCAGGCCATCACGCCGGGCCCCGGTGCGATTTACCCCCGCCAGCCCTATCAGGACATGAGCAGTCCAAACGCTATCTCGACTTTTTCCATGATTCAAAGCATCGGGCGCGCCAATTACGAATCGCTCCAGGCACAGTTCAACCAGCGGTTTAGCAGCGGCCTTTTCTTTATTACATCGTTTACCTGGTCGAAGACCATCAACATCGGTTGCGCCGACTTTTGGGAAGCCTGCAATATCCAAAACCCCTATGACCTAAATGCAGAACGTGGACCCTCACCCCTGGATGTTCCACTCGTATTTACCTTCAGTCCCGGTTATGAATTGCCTTTTGGCAAAGGCCAACGATATCTGACCCATGGGCCGGCGTCCTGGATATTGGGAGATTGGCAGGTCAATGGGATCTTCTCCGTCCGCAGCGGTATCCCTTTCACTCCCGTCATCAACTTTGACAATGCGAACGTTGGCGGCGGCGTTAACGAACGGCCCAATGTCGCCGGAACCCCATCCCTCAGCAATCCGTCCGTTAACGAGTGGTTCAACGTGAATGCGTTCACATTTCCCGCTCCTTATACTTATGGCGACGTGGGCCCCGATACCTTGCGAGGTCCGGCGTTTTGGAATTTCGATTTCTCAATCTTCCGCACGTTCGATATCGTGGAACGCTTGCACTTTCAACTCCGCGGCGAGTTCTTTAATATTTTCAATCACCCCGCCTTCGCCAATCCGAGTTCGAATGGATACACATTGGGTAATCCCAATTTCGGCGTCATCACAAGCCAGGAGAACAACCCGCGAACCATTCAGTTAGCCGGTAAGCTGATATTCTGACGGACCTATTGGTGTAAAGTTTGGACGTTTGGGTAACTCATTGAATGATGTTTTCTCACGGTTCTCCCGGCGGTCCTTTCTCAACCGGCTGGCGCTCTCTACGGCCGCGGCAGCTTCTGGCTCTGCAATTCTTCGCGGTGCGCCCATGCTGGCTGGCGCCGGTTGCCGCTTTAAGACTCATGAACTTTTGTCTCCCAGTTTGCAAAAGTTCTTCGCCGCGATCGAACCCGGCTCCGATCCTTTTCTCTGCGAACGATATGCGGCGGATCTCGGCGTAATATTCCAGCAGTGGAGCACTGCTCTCCGCGATTCTCCGGGCGATCCGACCGCTCTCACCAATACACTTGCTCCCGATATCGATTTCGTGCCATTCGACAGCTTCGATCGTAAGATCTTACGAGAAGGCCCTGCAATTCGGGTGGAGGCAATCCAGTTTCGCCCCACCCCTTCAAACGGCCGCGACGCGTTTCTCAAGAGCCTGGCCTCTTACTTACATTCTTTCTCCCGCATCGAAACCGCCGAATTTCTGATCACCGGACTGCGCATTGCCAATCCATCGCCGGTTGCTGTCGAAATCAGAGTTCGTTACGATCTGGTTGGCTCCCGCGATCGCGACATTCGCGAGGAACGCGTCGGCTCGTGGTCTCTCACGTGCCACGCCGACAAGCAAGGCAAATGGCAGATCCTGCAATGGCAAACCACGAATGAAACTCGTGCCAGCGTCTCAGGACTGGGATTCGTAGACATCACTGCCGAGGCGCTCCATGGCAACGCCGCCGCGCAGGAGCAATTTGGTAATGGGACAGATTACTGGCGCAGCATCGTCGATGCGGCTGCGGGCATCGACGTCTACGGAAATAACGGCGTGGCCGTCGGTGACTTTGAGGGCACTGGCCAGGACGGCTTCTATGTGTGCCAGCCGGCCGGCCTGCCGAATCGCCTCTTTCGCAATCGCGGCGATGGGACCTTCGAGGATGTGACCGATCGATCCGGACTCGGACTCCTCGACGGAACTGCTTGCGCTCTATTCGCGGATTTCACCAACAGTGGCACGCAGGATCTGATCGTTGTTCGTACCAACGGACCGTTACTGTATCTCAACCGTGGGCGCGGCAAATTCGAATTGAAGCCTGACGCATTCCGATTTGCAAACCCTCCATCCGGCACCTTCACCGGCATCGCCGCCGCCGACTACAATCTCGATGGTCTCCTCGACCTCTATTTCTGCCTATACGCTTATTATCAGGGTCTCAGCCAGTACACGCATCCGCGGCCATATTATGACGCGCAGAATGGCCCGCCCAACTTCTTGATGCGTAACCGGGGCGATGGCACCTTTGAAGATGTGACCGAAGCCTCCGGCATCAACGAGAACAACAATCGTTATACGTTCGCCTGCGGCTGGTGCGACTACGACAACAATGGCTGGCCCGATTTGTACGTCGCCAACGACTTTGGCCGCAAGAACTTCTATCGCAACAACCGCGACGGCACGTTCCACGATATTGCGGCGCAAGCGGGTGTCGAAGACTACGGGGCGGGGATGAGCGTTTCCTGGTTCGACTACGATAATGACGGCCGCCAGGACCTTTACGTCACGGATATGTACTCCGCCGCCGGCACTCGCGTGACCGAGCAGGATGTTTTCCTTCCCGGCGTAGACTCTAAAATTCGCAGCGCCTATCGCAAGCACGCAAGCGGCAATTCTCTGTTCCGCAACGAGAGCTCGCACGCGCTTACCAATGCATCCACCGAGGCACAAGTCGCATTGGGCCGCTGGTCTTGGTCCGGCGACGCCTGGGACTTCGACCACGACGGCACAACCGACCTTTATGTCACGAACGGCTTTATTTCGGGAGCGAATCGTGATGATCTGGCAAGCTTTTTCTGGCGCCAGATTGTGTCCCGATCCCTCGATACCGGAAGCGGCGCTAACGATTACGAACTGGCTTGGAATGCGATCAACGAATTGATTCGCTCCGACTACACTTGGAACGGTTACGAACGCAATGTATTTTTCCTCAACAATGGCAACGGAACCTTCTCGGAGCTATCGGGCCCACTCGGCCTCGATTTTCTCGACGATAGCCGGGCATTTGCGCTCGCCGATTTTGACGGCGATGGCCGGCTTGAGGTAATTCTCAAAAATCGCACGGGTCCACAGATACGCATTCTTCGCAACGAACTTAACCCTATCGGCAACTCTGTCACGTTCCGGCTTCGCGGTCACAAGAGTAACCGCGATGCCATCGGCGCGGTGGTTACCATCGAATCCGGCTCAACGAAACAAGTCAAGTTCATCCAGGCCGGTTCAGGATTTCTTTCACAACACACCAAGGATCTCAGCTTCGGTTTGGGTGCAAACGCATCGCCAATCCATGCGACTATTCGGTGGCCCAGCGGCGCCGTACAGCGGCTGGAAAATATCCTGCCCCAGCATCACATCACCGTAGAGGAAAGCCAGCCCGATTGGAACGCAAAGCCATTCGCGGCGGCCCGTCAACAACCACGCATCCCCGAGGCCATCTCCGCTCCCCTTCCCGCTCACTTTGAGTCGTGGCTCATCGAGCCCCTCCCCGCGCTTGAATTTTCTCTGCCCGGGATAGACGGAAAGATCCGCACGCTGAAGTCGTTTGATGGCAAACCGCTTCTGTTGGTTCTGGCCGGTGACTCTTGCGATGCGAGCCGCGAACAACTGCTGCGTCTGGCTCGCTCGTACACATCTTTCACCAGCCAGAAGGTTCAGGTTGCGGCGCTTCACCTCGATGCCGACGCGGCGGCCATCCGCGAATTTGCCCGCCGCAATCCCTTGCCGTTTCCGATTCTTTTGGCCGATCCGGCTACCGCGGGCATTTATAGCATTCTCTACCGCTACCTGTTTGACCGTCGCCGCGATCTCGAAACGCCTACGCTTCTGTTGCTGGATGCTAGCCAGGCGATTTTCAAGGTCTATCAAGGCGCCACCGATCCCGCGGGGTTGCTCCACGATTTCAAAATTGCCCCAAGCAGTCCCGAAGCTCGCCTTACGCGCGCTCTGCCGTTTGCAGGCCACTATCATGGCGAACCGCCTAGCCGGAATTTCTTCACATACGGTATCGCCTACATCCAAAATGAGTACGCAGACGCCGCCCTCAAATGCTTCCAGGCATCCATTGCTCGCAATCCGAATTATGCGGCTGCATATTACAACATCGGAACCATCTACTTGAACAAGCAGATGCTTCCTGAAGCGAAGTCCAGCCTCGAACGCGCGGTTGCCCTCGATCCCCAGGATGCCGATGCGCTTACGAATCTGGGATCGGCCGCCGGACAGCAGAAGGATTATGACACGGCCTATCGCTACTTCGAACAAGCTCTCCGCGTGAAGCCGAATCACTTGGTCGCATTGCAGAACCTGGTCATGCTCGATCGTTGGAAAGGACAACTTGATAAAGCGCAGCAAGCCATCGAGAATGCGATTGCTGTTGAGCCAAACGACGGTGAATTTCACTTCGCTCTCGGCATGCTGCTGGCGAGTCAGAACGAGTTCGATAAAGCCGAGGCGGAACTCGAACGCGCCGTGCAACTGCGGCCCGGCGATCCCATTGCGCTGAATAATCTTGGCGTCGTGTTCCTCCGTCTCAATAAGATATCGGAAGCATTCCAGTGTTTCGACCGTTGCATCCGTCTCGCGCCCGACTACGATAGACCTTTTCTGAATATTGCGTCTATCTATCAGCAACAGGGTCAGCCGCAAAAGGCGGAGGAGGTTCTGAAGAACTTCCTGGGCCGCCATCCGAACAACGCGGAATTATCGAAGGCTCTTCAGTCCATCAGCCGGTGAACTTATGGTGCTGACCGTTATGCTTGCCCTTGCTCTTGCCGCTCAACAGAGCGGTCCCGCGCCGCCGAAACCTTCCAAGCCTCTGGGCACGTTTGACGACTCCACAACCGGTCCGCCCCACTCTCTCAAATCTGTAGGCGTCCGCGGCACAATCGACGCCGGCGGGTATTCTTCTTCGGCCACCGTCAAAGCGCAAACCGAGTTTTATGAGCAGCTCATCCATCTCCAAATCGCGGCCCTACGCTCCGTATGGGCGCCGCAAGACCGTTGCAATGGAACCGGCTCGCCGCGCATGCAGGCGATCGGCCTGTTGACTCGCGGCGAGTATTCCCAAGCCGCCACTGCGCTCGAAGCTCTACTGCGCACCGATAACCAGCCGGGCACCCGCCAGTTGTTGGGTCTTGCCTATGAAGGTTCCGGACAGTTGGAGGCGGCGGCCGAACAATTTCGCCTTGCTGCTGTCGCACGGCCCGATGTCGCGGCGATGGTTGCGCACGGCGCTGCTCTGCTGTTTTTGGGCGAAGTGGATCAGGCCGAAGCTGTTTTCCATGGTGCCTCTCAGCAGAGTGCCGCACAGGCTGCTCTCGCCCGCTTAGGTCTGGCCGCGGCGATGTTCCAGCGGGGACGGATCGAACAAGCTCTGGACCTTTTTCTAAATGTGGCAAGCGCAAATCCTGCCAACCGTTCAGCATTTGGTTTCATTGCGGTAGCTCTCCGCTCCGCTGACGCAGCCGTCTTGACCCGCTCCATAAACGTCTTGACTTCCCTCACGCATCGATCGCCGCAAGACGGAGGCCCGCACTACGCCCTTGCCTCTGCATTGACGGTTGCCGCCGGCGGAGCGCCGGACCCCGTTCGATCCGCCGCGATCGAAACCCATTTGAAGGACGCCATCAGGTTTGACCCTCAATTGGCCGACGCGCACTTCCGCCTCGCGGAAATTTACGCCGCCCGCGAGGATCTGCCGTCTGCAATCGCCGAATATCGTTCCGCACTCGACTGCAACCCGGAGCTGGTCGAAGCTCACTATCGCCTCAGCCAACTTTACGCCCGCTCCGGCCAACCGGAACTGGCCACCGAACAGCTTGCGCTACACCGTCAACTTCGCGCTCAACAGGGAAGTCAAATCGAGAGAGGTGCGATTCATTTTCGCCTGCCGGACGACAATACGCCGGCATGCCCCGGTAACAGCCGTTGATCATCTTCCGCCCTGTGGCTGATTAATTCGTAATCGGCTTATGTTTCACGACCGCGGCTATGTACATTACTGAAAAGATGGGACTTTGCTAAAGATAAGAGAACGGGCTGTAACCCGTTACATTTTCCGAAGCAAGCGTTTCCGTTAGCCTAATTCGAATTTGCAGCGGGTTCATTTTGCCAGCCAAAAGAACTCGTGCGTCGGTATGAACTGCACCGGCACTTCCTTCACAAACGTCTTCAGCCATTCGGTGCAGTACTCCATTCCTGGCTGCTCACTCGGAATATGGCCGAGCAGGATGAGCGCCTTCCGTTTGCCCTCCGCTGCGGCATCCGAAGCGTACTCGACCGTTTCCCATTCCGGAACTTCGCCGATAGCCAGGACTTCCACATCGTCGCGCTGCAGCAGTTGGCGGTGCCGCAGCGGTCCTGCGGCGCCCGGCGACAACGCCACCTTTGTCACCTTCATTTGGGGATCGCCAACTACACGGACGATGTTCGTCCCAAGCCTTGTTTTCATCTGCTCAGCCAGTTCTGCCAGCGTCATCTCTGGCAGTACGAACAACCCAGGTTCCGATCGGCTTTGATCGTTTTGCCATTGGAGCGCCCGAATTACGCCGGTCATAATCCCATCCGGCTGATGCCGGTGCCAGTGATCGTGAAATCGCCAAACCACCAGGTTGTGCTCTTTAATGAAGAGCTCCTTTGCCTTCCACACCGCATCTTGCTCTCGTTCGAGCGCGCTCGTTTGATCAAGATGGCTGTAAAAAGTTGGCTCGTGCGTGATGATCAAGTTGTTCCCAGCCGCGGCTGAGCGGACCAGTACATCATAAGTCGCCATCATCGTGACGGCGACCCCCGTCACGCGTGTTCCGGGATCTCCCGCTTTGAACGTATCGACCGTGTCTCTATTCCAAGGGACGCCGACGTGGCTCTTGATGCGCTCGATCACCTGCTGTGCGGTGAGCGAGCCGCTTTCCTGTCCCGCGAGAATTCCTGCGGCGATGACTGAAACCCAAATGATTCGAACAATCAAATGTCTATGCTACGCCATTTCCATCCAGCCCGTATTTGAATCGTTCCCTTCACGGGAATATCGCCAACGTCCGTAGTCCTTGCGCAGTATCCTCCGGGCAAAACGCACACAAATAGCCATTTGGCACTAGTGTAACCATCAAAATACTTGGAGTTACAACCGTTACAGCGAAAAACTTCGATGTTACATATTGACACTAATTCCCAACGGCACTACACTCGACTAAATTTCGCTTTTTTGCTTTAGAGAGGATTCCATGTCGAAAATTGCCGCAGTTTTGGCGGGGGTGGCCATTGTCTGCCTAATGAGCTCCGCCCTCTGGGCGCAGGCCATCTTTGCCACGTTGACCGGCGTCGTGACCGACCCTTCCGGAGCGGCGGTCGTGAATGCGCAAGTCACCCTGCGCGATGCCGAGTCCGGTTCAACTCGAACCACCACGACCGACGGTTCCGGCTATTATACGTTTGCATCTGTTCCTGTCGGAACATATGACCTGAGCGTTGCGGCGCCCGGTTTTCAAACCTCCAAGGTCGCGGGATTGGCGCTTGGCGGTGGCGAGAAGCGCAATGCTAACGTGTCGTTGCAGGTTGGCAGTACGAACCAAACGGTCGAGGTGCAGGGTAGCGCCGATCTTATTGCCCCCGTCGATTCCGGTGTGAAATCCGACATCCTGACCACGCAGGAGCTGCAGAACTTTGTGCAGGTCGGCAGCAACGCCGCTGAATACATCAAAATCATGCCTGGTTTTGGCATCCAGAACGGGAGTTCCAATCACGCCAGTTATACCGGACAGACCATTGGTATCAATGCCAATGGCGACGGCGGAAGCCAGAGCCCATTGAACAACAATTACAGCTACAATGGACTCCCAGGCAATACACTGGACATCGTCGCCGACGGAGCGCATGTATCCGATCCCGGTTGCAACTGCGATACGCCCGTCAATCCGAATGCGGATTTTATTCAAGAATTCAGGATTCTGACCTCGAACTTTAGCGCCGAAGAACAAAAAGGGCCTATGGTCATCACCACGGTGACCAAGTCCGGCGGCACCCAATTCCACGGCGACGCATTCTTTTCCGCCCGCAACTATACGCTGAATTCTAATGACGCGCTCTTTAACGCTTCGGGACAGCAGCGGCCGCAGAACAAGTACTATTATCCCGGCGGCAGCCTTGGCGGCCCGGTGCTGATCCCCTGGACCCATTTCAATCACAATCGCGATAAACTGTTTTTCTTCACCGGTTACGAATACTTCTATCAGGTTCTCGACACCGGCCTGTTGCGCGCGACTGTCCCCACAGCAAGCGAGCTTTCCGGAGACTTCTCCCCGGCTTCGATCGCGGGTGAAGGCACCATCACCGCTTCCGGCAAGGCGCCAGGACAGATCAATACAGCGCTCTTTCCCGGGGGACAAGTTCCGTCATCGATGATCAATCCCAGTACGCTGGCTCTGATGAAGCTATACCCGGCTGCTAATGCCGACCCAAACGCCACCGGCGGATATAACTATGTTCAGTCGGAAATCTTCAATCAGAACAATTATCAATGGGTCTCCCGCGTAGACTACAACATCAGCGACAATACCAAGCTCTTCGTCCGCTATAATCTGCAGCGCGAAACCCAGCAATTTCCGGTCGGCCTCTGGTGGCGCAGTACCGACCAGGTGCCGTATCCTACGCCGATCCAGGGTTTGAATCGGTCGGATTCCGTCACAGGATCGCTGACACATGTGTTTAGCCCGAGCATGACCAACGAAGTCGTCATGGCGTACACTTTCGTCGGTTTTCCGAACGTTTTTGAAGATCCAGCCAAGGTCAATCCCAAGAATGTCGGCGTCACAGACCCGTTACTGTTCAAAAATAACGTTCCCCAGATTCCCTCTTTTGGCCAGTTTGGACCAGCCGAAGCCGCCCTCATATTCAATCCCGGAGGTTTCGAGGCCGGCGGCGCCAGTTCCGGTCTCTACGCGAACAAGTATATGCCCAGCGTCAGCGACACCCTGACGAAAGTATGGGGAACGCACACGCTCAAGGCGGGTTTCTTCTACGAATGGATTCGGAACGCCCAGCCGGCCAGCAACGACACCAATGGAGAAATGATATTTGACCCGCCGGGCAATCAATACACTACTGGTAATGCTTTCGCCGACGAGCTAACGGGAAACCTGAATTCGTTCACCCAGCAAAACTTTAATCGCATAGACGATATCTCCTACAACACTTATGAAGGCTTTATCCAGGATTCCTGGAAAGTCAATAAGCGGCTAACTTTGGAGCTCGGCCTGCGCATGACGCATTTTACTCCATGGTCCGACGATGAAGGCTACGGTTATTCCATCTTTAATCCTGCTAATTACAACAACTCGGGCTGCGCGTCGGCGCCGACTTTTTGCGGGTTCGAGTGGCATGCCCGCGATTCATCGGTTCCTCTCGGCGGGTTCCCTATGCGAACCCTCTTCTGGCAGCCTCGCTTCGGTGCCGCCTATGACCTTACGGGGCGGGGCAACACGGTTTTACGCGGTGGATGGGGCAGGTTCTACTACCACTCCGGCCAGTTCACTAGCGGGCTGGATACATCCGCGGGTTCCGAGGGCGTCACCTTAAATTCAACTAACTGGTGCGGCACGCCCCCATGCACATCCGCCTTGCTGGTGGGCAATCTTGGCACGATACCGTTTACCGCGACGCCGCCGACTCCTTCGGCGGTTAACAGTACGGACAGCGAGCAGCCGTATACAGATAGCTACAGTTTTACGGTTTCGCAGCGTCTGCCGTGGTCCAGTCTACTGGAAGTTGCGTACGTGGGGAATAACAGCCACGACCTGCAAAACGCAGCCGGCGCCGGAAGCAACATCAACTTGGTTCCCGTTGGAGCGCTGTTCGGTCAGCCGAATCCAGCCAGTGCCAACGCGAATAATTTCCGTCCCTATCCAGGATACGGCGATCTTAACTTGGCGACGAATAATCTGTATTCGAATTACAATTCACTGCAGATAAAATACCTTCGTCAGGGAAAGCGCTATACCATAAGCGCGAATTACACCTATGGTAAGTCGCTAGGTATCGTCAGCCCCAACGGCAGTAACTTGAGTAGCCTTGAGGCGTCGCTTGATCCGTTCGACCTACGGCAGAACTATGGCATCGAGCCGGGCGATCGCAGGCATATTTTCAACGCCGCTTACTCGGTCGAACTGGGCAGCCCGCTCCACTCCAATAAAGTTTTGGATGGCGTTGTGAACGGATGGCAGCTTTCTGGTGTAACCGAATGGCAGAGCGGCTCCAATCTTCCATTTAACAGCACTAACTTCAATTACAATATGTCCTTGACCGGCTCCGGCGTCGCATGTCCGACCGCGCCCCTTCCCGCGGGAGTGGCATATCCGGTCGTTTGCGGCACGAATGCGGTTATCCCGGGTTCCGTAAGCGCGACCAACCTGACCGGCATCGCGATCAACAATCAATCCATTCTGGGAACCAGCGACATACAGCTAAATCCGCTGTTGACCTGCAATCCCTCATCGGGACTGGGCAAAAACCAATTTGTGAACCCCAGTTGCTTCTCCGCACCGTCGGTCGTTGGCCAGAATGGTCCAACCCTGATCCCAGTATCATATGGGCCGGCCTTTTTCAACTCCGATCTTGGATTGTTCAAGAACTTCCAGATCAAAGAGTCGATGAAACTTCAGTTCCGTATTCAAGCCTATAACTTCCTGAATCACCCGCTATGGTCGTTTAACGGCAGCAACTTGGCGCTCTCGTTTGCCCAGAACGCCAGCGGAGGCTTCACCAATACAAGCCCCAACTTCGGAACCGTGACGACCAAACAGGGCAATCGCATCGTTGAGCTTGAGGTGAAGTTCTACTTCTAGAGGGCCGCAGTGCGGGGTTGCAATCGTCGACAGAGGGACGGCTGCAACCCCTATATTTCGCGCGCGTCGAGTATTACAATTGTTGTTCCCGATGTATCGCTTGCTGGCAACCGGATTTCTTCTCGCCGGTTTGCTCTATTGCCAAACGCCCACACCTGAGACCTTGCTGCAGCGGGCCGTCGAGCTGCAACGCCAAGGCGATCTCGAAGCAGCCGTAAAAACGTATCGGGACTTTCTCGTCCAGCGCCCCAACGAGGTTGCCGCGCGGTCGAATTTGGGCGTTCTACTGTCACATCTCGGGCGATTCGATGAGGCCATCGCCGAATATCGGAAGGCGCTCGATATCGAGCCGGGAAACGCCAGCATTTCCCTAAACCTCGGGCTGGCATATTACAAATCGGGCCGCATTTCCGAAGCCGCCAAAGAATTTTCAGAAGTTCACGAGAAGTTGCCGGACAACCGCCAAACTACGCTTCTGCTGGCCGACTGCGATTTGCGAATGGGCCAGAATGACAAGGTCATTGGGCTGCTGGAGCCTGTCGAAGAGCAAAGCCCGAACGATCTCGCCATCGCTTATCTCCTGGGCACGGCATTGATTCGTGATAAACAGGTCGAAGCAGGACAGCGGCTTGTGGATCGGATTCTCCGCAATGGGGATTCGGCGGAAGCTCGCTTCTTACTCGGCAGCCAGATGTTCGCATCGGGAGATTTTCCGTCGGCTGTAAAGCAGTTCTCGCGCGCCATCGAACTGAATCCGAAACTGCCCTCTCTTCAGTCTTACTACGGCCAAGCGTTGTTGAACACCGGCGATCCGGACGCCGCCGCAAACGCCTTTCAAAAAGAGCTTGCCACCGATCCGAACGATTTCGCAGCCAACCTGTATTTGGCCGAGATATTAATCAATCGAAGAAAGTGGGATGAAGCCCAGCCTCTCCTGTCACGGGCGCTTCTGGTGCGGCCGGACTCAGGCGAGGCCAAGGATGACTTCGCGAAGGCCACCGCGCATCAGGATCTCGAACCCAACTCGGCCACTGGCCAACCCGGGCCCCGCGCTGGCGAACTAGCGCCGGATTTCACGGCGATCCGTGGGTCTTCTGGCAAACGCGTAACGCTGCGGGAGTTGCGCAAAGCCGGACCGGCCGTCCTGGTATTCGGAAGCTACACCTGCCCTAATTTCCGCGATGCTGCCGAAACCTTGGACACGCTTTATGCAAAGTACAAAGATCAAGTGGGCTTTTATCTGATCTACATTCGCGAAGCCCATTCGACTGGCGACTGGCAGAGCACACGGAACCAGCGCGAAGGAATCGTCTTGCGCCCCGCTGCGAATATGAGTGAACGCGAGCAACACGCCGCCATGTGTGTTCGCAAGCTCCATTTGGACTTTCCGGCCCTCCTCGATAGCATGAACGGCGCCGCAGAGAAGGCGTATTCGGCATGGCCCAGCAAAGCGTACGTCATTGACAGTCTGGGGCACATCACTTACAGCACTGCTTTAACTGAGCTTGAATTCAAGCCCGATCGACTCCAGGCGGCGATCCAAGGAGTAAGCGTTTCGCAACCGCCGGCGCAAGCGCCGTCCAAGGACGTTCAAGCCGCCCAAGCTTTGGTCGAAGATGCCATTGCGAAACAACGTGCAGGCGATCTCCAAGCCGCAGTCAAGGAGTATCGAGAGTTCCTGAAAGACCACCCCGAAGCGGCGGTCATCCACTCAAACTTAGGCGCAGCTCTCGCAGGATTAGGCCAGTTCTCGGAAGCGGTCGCCGAATACAAGATCGCGCTCAAACAATCGCCCTCGCTCGCGGGAGTTGCTCTCAACCTCGCACTGGCCTACTACAAAATGGGCCGCATTGGAGACGCTGCTGCGGAATTAGTCAAAGTTCACGCGGAGACGCCGGCAAATAGTCAAGCCATACTCGTCTTGGCGGATTGCTACCTGCGCATGGGCCGGAACACGGACGTAATTGATCTTCTGAAGCCGGTCAAGAAGGACCATCCGGATGACCTGGCGATCGCTTATCTCCTTGGCACGGCCTTGATTCGCGACAACAAGGTGGACGAAGGCCAAGTCCTGGTTGACCGTATCCTGCGCAATGGCGATTCGGCGGAAGCCCATCTCATGTTAGGTAGCGCCAAAATGCAGGTGAAAGATTTTGCGGGAGCGCGCGACGAGTTCGCCAAGGCTCTAGCGCTCAATCCGAAGACTCCCGAAGTTCACGTCCTCTACGCTCAAGCACTTCAAGCGACCGGCGACCCGGACGGAGCGCTGAAACAATTCAAGGCCGAATTAGCTAGCGATCCGTATAATTTCGATGCAAATCTCGCCATGGGCGTCTTACTTCGGCAGGATGAAAAGTACGATCAGGCGATGCCTTATCTCAATCGCGCTCTGAGTGTCCGGCCCGGCGATATGGGGGTGCGCTATCAGATCGCAACCATCGCTCTCTCTCAGAATAAAGTCGATGAAGCGCGCAGTGAACTGGAATCGATCGTTAAGGAAGCACCGCAATTTACCGAAGCGCACGTCTCTCTGGCGACGGCTTATTACCGCCTGAAACGCCTCGACGACGGAAACCGCGAACGCCAGATCGTTCAAAAATTAACCGCCGAAGCGCAAGCCAGGCAGCCCGGAGTAAGAAAGCAATGATGCCGGCTCTGGTAGGTTCCGCAAGTTGCGCCACTTGTCATCAGCGGGAATACAAATCGCAAATTGCAACCTCGATGGCGCACGCCATGGAACCCGTTGCAGGCTGTAGCATTCTCCAACAACATGCGCTGCTCACGTTTCGCAATGGCGTCTATTACTATCGAATCCAGCGGCAAGGAAACAAGAGTTTGTATTCGGTAACGGATGGGAAGGATACCATCTCGGTGCCGCTCGAATACGCTTTCGGACTGGGCAAGGCCGGGCAGACCTATGTTTTTGAGCGGGACGGCAATCTGTACGAAAGCCGCGTCAGCTTCTATCAGGCGTTGAACGGTCTGGATTTGACTATGGGCGCCATCAATATAAGCCCACGAAATTTAGTCGAGGCTACAGGCCGGCTGATGAGCAGGCCCGAGACCGAACAGTGCTTCGGATGCCACACCACAAGCCTGTCGCACGATGCTTTGCACTCACCGGAATCGCTGACCCCTGGAGTGGCGTGCGAGCATTGCCATGGATCGGCTCGCGAGCACGTTGAAGGCTTTCGTCAAGGCAAACCTGTGGCGATGAAGAGCCTGTCCGCCATGACGACGGAGGAACTCGGCGATTTCTGCGGCCAGTGTCATCGGACCTGGGCGCAAATCGCTGCGGACGGGCCGCACAACATTAATAATCTCCGCTTTCAACCCTATCGTTTGGCGAACAGCAAATGCTACAACCCTTCCGACAAACGCATTAGTTGCGTTGCCTGTCACAATGTTCACCAGGAAGTGGTCGAATCGAGCTCCTTCTATGACAGCAAGTGCTTGGCCTGTCATGCAACCGCCAAACACTGTCCCGTTTCCAATAAAAATTGCGTCTCGTGCCACATGCCCAAATTGGAGCTGCCCGGAGCGCACTATAAATTCACCGATCATTGGATCAGAATCATGAGGGTAAATGCGTCATATCCGCCATAGCGTGACCCGGCGTGAGTTGCTCTGTCTGGCGGCCGCGGCGCCTCTCCTCGGACGTTCCGCCGCCGCTGGTGCGAGTGATCCACTTTTTGAGGAAGTCCTCACATCCCGGAGCGGCATTGAGTGGAGACACGACAATGCCATCTCTCTGCAACACTATCTCCCCGAGACACTAGGTCCAGGCTGTGCGTTTCTCGACTACGACAACGATGGCTGGATGGACATATATCTGGTCAACAGCGGGCCGTGCGATTTCTGGAAGCCACCCAAGCCTGTTCGAAACGCGCTCTACAAGAACAATCGCGATGGCACATTTACCGACGTCACGGAAAGAGCCGGCGTATGCGGCGACGCCTTCGGAATGGGCGTTGCGGCCGGCGACTTCGATAACGATGGATGGCCCGACATATTGGTCACCGCCTACGGTAAGTGCATCCTCTATAAAAACAACCACAACGGAACATTTACCGATGTGACCGATAAGTCGGGTCTCGCGACTCCCGGCTGGACGACGAGCGCGGTGTGGTTCGATTACGATAATGACGGCAAGCTCGATCTATTTATTTGCAGTTTTGTAGATTACTCGGGCGCTCATAAATTTTCGTGCGGAGATAACCAGATCGGCCACCACTATTACTGCATTCCCCGCATGTTCAGCGGCACTGCCAGCTTTCTGTATCACAACAACGGCGACGGAACATTCACAGACGTCACAAAAGGTACGGCTATTGCCAAATCGATCGGCAAAGGCTTGGGCGTTGTTACAACCGATATCAACAATGACGGCCGCATGGATCTGTTCGTCGCCAACGACACAGTACAGAACTGGCTGTATGTGAACCGTGGGCCGGGACCGCATGGAACATGGAAGTGGGAAGAGATCGCCCTGCAAGCGGAAGTTGCCTTTAGTGACAACGGCGAACCAAGATCCGGCATGGGAGTCGATGCGGCCGATTTAAATAGCGACGGATGGCAGGATCTTTTTGTCGCCAACGTCGATCAGGAAAGGTTTTCCGTCTATTTGAATAATAAAGACGAGACTTTTCGAGACGTTGCGCATCTCGAAGGCGTCGCCGAAGCTACTCGCCTTCTAAGTGGTTGGGGCCTGAAGTTCTTCGATTACGATAACGACGGCGAGGTGGATCTGTTTCTCGCCAACGGCCATCCCGACGACATGATTGAGCAATACTCCAGGCAGGTTCGCTACAAGGAGCCTCTGCTGCTCTTTCACCAGGGTGAAGACGGAAAGCTCCACAACGTCAGCGATCAAGCGGGCCCGGTGTTTCAGAATTTCTATGCCGCCCGTGGTCTCGCAGTGGGCGACTACAACAATGATGGAGCCATCGATGTGCTGGTCGCAAACAATGGCGGGCCGCCGGTTCTCCTGAAGAACAACGCCGCGAAAGGAAATAACTGGCTCGGGGTCAAACTGCAGGGCGTGAACTGCACCCGTGACGCAATCGGAGCAAAGATTTTCTGGACGGCTGGAGGCAAGAAACGATCTCGCCTCAAAAACAACGGCGGCAGCTATCTGTCTTCACACGACCCGCGCGAAGTCCTCGGTATTGGCAGCGCACCAAAGATCGAGGAACTTGAAATACACTGGCCATCGCCCAGCAAGCAAGTCGACCGCATCGCAAATCCACCCATCAACAAATATGTTCAGATCGTAGAGGGCAAAGGGATCGTGGCGTCTTGAAAGTGCTTCACGCAATCAAATCAGCCGCTCGTACCGGTAGCCGCCGGATGCGCTTGCCCGTTGCCGCGAAAATCGCGTTGCATACGGCCGGTGCGATCGGCGGAACGGCCGCTTCGCCAATTCCGCCCGGCGAATTATCGGTGCGAATGATGTGCACTTCAACCGATGGCATCTCGTCGATGCGCAATACGTCGTAGTCATTGAAGTTGCTCTGTTGGGCGCGCCCGTGGTCGATGGTGATACCGCCTTTCAGTGCCGCACTCAAGCCGTAGACGATGCCGCCCTGAATCTGCTGCTCGACCAAAGCGGGATTCACAACTGGGCCGCAATCGACGGCGCAAACGACGCGATGCACGCGCACCTTGCCTTGATCGACGGAGACTTCAGCCACCTGCGCGGTGAAACTCCCGATATTATTCACTACCGCTACGCCGCGGGCGCGCCCTTCCGGCAACGGTTGTCCCCAGTTGGACTTGGCCGCCACCATTTCGAGCACAGCGAGCAAACGGGGCGATTTCGCCAGCATGTGCCGCCGCAGTTCAACAGGATCCTTGCCGCCGGCCGCCGCCAACTCATCGACGAAGCTCTCCGAGAAGAAGGTGTTTTGCGTGTATCCAACCGCGCGCCAGTACGAGACCGGTATACCGCTGCCGGTGAGCTGGTAATCGACCTGGAAATTCGGAATGTCATAGAGTAAGTCCTCGATGCCTTCCACGCTGGTTCGGTCCACTCCCTCCTTGCGGCCCTGAATGGAACCGCAGGCAACGTTCGTCGTCCAAGCTACGGGCCAACCCTCTGCGTCCAGCCCACCAGCGAAGCGTGCATAGGAGGCAGGCCGGTAAGGGCCTTGCTGGATATCGTCCTCGCGCGACCAAGTGACCTTCACCGGCGCTCCGATGGCCTTTGAAATCTCCACCGCTTCCGCCACAAAATCAGTACTACCGCGCCGCCCGAAACCACCGCCCAAAAACGTCGTATGAACCTGAATATCTTTCGGACTCAGACCCGTGATCTTGGCGGTCGTGCCCATCACCGCGCTTTGAATTTGCGCCGAGGCCCAGACTTCGCAGCTCCCCGAACGAACGTCCGCAACACAGTTCAACGGCTCCATGCAGGCATGCGCCAAGAACGGAACTTCATACACCGCTTCCACTTTCTTCGAAGCGCTTTGCAAGGCGGATGGCGCGTCCCCGGTCTTGCGGGCCACTGCACCGGGCTGTTTCGTCCGGGCTGCAAAGGTCTTTGAGATCCCGGCGCTATTCACGGACGCGACCGGCCCTTCATCCCAGCGGACCTGCAACGCCTTTCTGCCCTCGAGCGCCGACCAGGTGTTATTCGCAATAACCGCAACGCCACGCGAGATCTCGACTACGTTTTTCACTCCCGGAATGGATTTCGCTTTCGATGCGTCGAAGCCCGATACCTTGCCGCCAAACACCGGACATCGCGCAACAACCGCATACTGCATGCCCGGAACGCGCACATCGATGCCGAATTGCGCACTGCCGTCCACTTTCGCGGGCGTGTCGAGCCGTTTTGGCGATGTTCCAATGAGCCGAAAATCTTTCCGATCCTTCAGGGTCACGTTCTGCGGAACGGGCAGTTTCGCGGCATCGGAAGCCAAAACACCATAAGTGAGACGAGCACCGGTGGCCGAGTTCACCACTGCTCCGTTGCCGGCATGGCACTGAGCCTTATCCACATTCCAACGCTGTGCCGCCGCTTCAATCAGCATGTCGCGAGCAGATGCGCCAGCCTTGCGAACCGGCATCCAGGAACTGCGCAAGCCACTGCTGCCGACAGTGCCCTGGAAAGATCCATAAGCCTTATCGACGGGTGCAAATTCCGTGCGGATGCGGCTCCACTCACACTCGAGTTCCTCGGCTAGCAGCATCGGGATCGACGTCATCTGGCCTTGCCCCATTTCCGCTTTGTCGACCATGATCGTCACAGTCTCGTCCGGCGCGATGTGGACAAAAGCGTTCAGTTTGCCTGGCGGCACGGCCGAATCGGCGCGCAGTTCGCCGCGGCCGGGTAAGTAGAAGCCGATTACCAGACCCGCGGCGCCTTTCAGAAAATCGCGGCGATCGACCGAAACGTTGAGTGTCATGCCGCGCCTCCTCTCGACTGAATCTCCGCTGCGCGATGAATCGCTTTGCGGATCTCCTGATAAGTGCCGCAGCGGCAGATATTGCCGCGCATCACTTCGTCGATGTCGGCATCGCTTGGATGCGGCGTTTTTGCGAGCAATGCAGCGGCGGCCATGATCTGTCCCGATTGGCAGTATCCGCACTGGGGCACGTCGGCTTCAGTCCAAGCCACTTGCACCGGATGGGAACGGTCTGGCGAAAGACCTTCGATCGTGACCACACTACGACCCGCAACAGCGCTGAGCGGCATCATGCACGATCGCGCCGCTTTGCCATCAACATGCACGGTACAGGCGCCGCAAAGCGCCATTCCACAACCGAATTTGGTTCCGGTCATGCCCAAGACGTCGCGCAGGGCCCAGAGCAACGGCATGCTTGGACTTGCGTCGAGCGATTCGGGCTTCCCGTTCAGGGAGAAGCGAACAGCCATGGAGATCCTCCAGCTTAAGGAACTACGATCCGAGTTTAGCAACGAAAGCGGCGACGCGGAACGGGCCTGTGGTCTCAATGCCCCTCCGTTCGCAAACGGGCAATCTCATCCCTGATCTTCGCCGCGTTCGGCAAGTCGGGATGCCGCCTCAGCAGGTCCTCCAGTTCGTCCGCCGCCGCGTTCGGCTGGTTCCGGCGCAGATCGATCTCAGCGAGCAAAATTTGCGGATGCGAAAAATGCGCGGGATCGATTTGCTTGGCCGCGGTGAGATACTTCTCGGCTAAGTCGAGATGTCCCATATAGAAATACGCCATGCCAAGTTGCGAGTTGGCCAGCGCGTCGTTGGGGCTCTTCACCACAGCGCGCCGGTTGTATTCAAGCGCCTCATCCCACTTACTCAAATTGAGAAGCACGCCACCCAGGTTCACTAACGGCGCGTACGCTTCGGGGTCGGCATCAAGTCCTTTGCGGAAATAGCCCTCCGCTTCCGAGAACTTACCAGTTTGGTACGCGATGGTCCCAAGATAATTCCAAGCCGCTGAGAACCGAGGAGCCAATTCAACCGCTCGCTTCAGGTGTTCCACAGCCGTGGCTACATCTCGCCGCCGGAGTGCGCTCTCGGCATCTACGTATTCACGTTGAGCCTCTTTGGGGATCGAAAGTTCACGCAGCGAAACACGATCCCGGCCCGCAGAACTTGCATCGGTGTCTGCTTCACTCAGCGTGATCGTAATCCGCACGCGCCGCTTGGAATCCGCGAGGCTTGGCCCCACTTCCACCGTTCGCTGCAGCCCCCTCACCGCGAGCACGTAAGTTCCTTCCACTAGCTTTCGAAAATGAAACCGCCCGCTCGGATCGGCCTCCGTAGTCGCGCTGAAAGGCATCGTCGCGCCATGCAGAGACACGACAAGCGCTTGCTCCGGTTGCAACTGCCCAACTAATTCGAAATCCGCCGCCTGCGCACACATCGCTGTCAGCAGCACACCGATCCAAATAGGTGCTTTCCAAGCCGGCCAAGGAACCACTCCCCGATCGTAATCCAGTTTTTCGCTCCCTTGCATCCGGTGCGATAAGATCGCTCCCAGTTGAACAAAGATGAATGATGATTCACTCATGGATTCAGTGACACGCCGCGATTTTCTGAAGCGGTCCTCCGCCGGAGGCATCATGCCCGTTGTCACGGCATCAACGGCAACCGCCGCCAGCGCTCCCGATCACGAACGGCCAAACGTGATCCTGATCATTTCCGATCAGTTTCGTTGGGATTGTCTGGGCGAAAATGCTTTGAACCCGCTCAATCTCACGCCCAACTTAGACGCGCTTGCGCGCCAAGGTGTAAACTTCTCAAACGCAATTACCAACCAGCCTGTTTGCGCCCCGTCGCGAGCATGTCTCTTTACCAGCCTCTACCCAAACCGCCACGGGGTTTGGAAGAACGGCATTGCACTCCCGGAACAATCATTGACGCTCGCTAAAGTATTTCGACAAGCGGGTTATACCGCCAATTACGCCGGCAAATGGCACTTGGGCTTACCTGGAGTTCCCGGAGCCGTTGCTCCCGAGTATCGAGGCGGCTTCGACGACTTCTGGGAAGGCTGCAACGAACTGGAACTCACTTCGCATCCGTATGAGGGCACCATCTGGGACGGTGACGGACGGCCGATACCGTTCAGTGACGAATACCGTGTCGACTTCATCACCAGCCGAGTTATTCGTTTCTTGCGAACGAAGCCCCGCACGCCGTTTTTTCTGGTGATCTCCTATCTCGAACCACACTTTCAGAACGACTGTAACTGCTTCGTGGCGCCAAAAGGCTATGCCGAACGCTACCGGAACTCGTTTGTACCGGCCGATCTAAAGTTCTTTCCCGGCGACTGGGAGTCCCAGCTTCCCGATTACTACGGCTGCATCGCGCGTGTCGATGAGAATGTCGGCACGCTGCGCAACGAACTCGCCAACCTCTCGCTGTCGGATAACACGATCGTAGCCTTTCTCAGTGATCACGGCTGCCACTTCCGCACGCGAAACGCCGAATATAAACGCAGTGGACATGAGGCATCCATTCACATTCCTATGGTTATGGCTGGTCCGGGCTTCAATCGGTCGCTTTCCATAAGAGAATTAGTCAGCCAAATCGATGTGGCGCCCACTTTGCTCGAAGCTTGTGGCATCGCGCGCCCCACTTCCTTTCAGGGCCGCAGCGCTATGCCGCTCTTGGCGCGTCAGATCGATGGATGGCAAAACGAGGTATTCATCGAGATCAGCGAGTCCATGACCGGTCGTGCATTGCGCACTCCGGAATGGACGTATGTCGTTGCGCAACCGGATGGCAAATCGCAGGCTTCCTCTTCGCATTACGAGGAGTATCAGTTGTATAACCTCTACTCCGATCCGCACCAACTCGTGAACCTCGCGGGCAGGCGCGAAACCCGCGAAATATCTAATTCGTTCCGCGAACGCCTCCGCAAGAGAATGATCGATGCAGGCGAACAGACCGCTGAAATCACTCCGAAGCCGTCATACCCTTGATCTTGAAATAGGAGTCCTATTGACAGTCTATACGACATTCATATAGGATTTCTATATGAAGATGTCCAGTTTGCAGGATCGGCGATGTCGCTACTAAGCCGCTTGGCCAGTCTTCGCCTCAACATCTTTGCCCGCCCGCGCGTCGAACGGGAACTCGATGACGAACTGGGCGCTTATCTGGACCAATTGGTTGAGGAGAAGCGCGACGCTGGTATGGGCGCGGACGAGGCACGGCGCGCGGCTCGAATCGAGCTCGGCGGCCTGGAGCAAGTCAAAGAAGAAGTGCGGCAGGTGAGGACCGGCCGCATGTTCAATGAGTTCTTACGGGATCTTCACTATGCAGCCCGCATGCTTCGTAAGAATCCAGCGTTCACCGCTGTCGCCGTCTTGGCGCTGGCATTGGGCATCGGCGCGAATACCGCCATGTTCAGCGTTGCTTATGGCATCCTTTTGCGGCCGCTTCCGTATGCCAACGCAGATCGCGTAGCAATTGTCTACATGCGTTACTTCCCGCGGGATTTTGCATTTGGCACCCTGTCCATTCGCGATTACCTCATATGGAAGGAGAACAACCACGCGTTTGAAGATCCCTCCCTCTTCCGAGTCTTGACCATGGATATCGGGGGGACGGGACGCGTCCCGGAACAGGTCCGTGGCGCATCCGTCACTGCCGACTTCTTCTCCACGCTCGGCGTCCGGCCGCTCATCGGCCGTACATTTGCATCTGGCGACGACAAGCCGGGAGCCGGCGCGCTCGCTGTATTAAGCGAGTCCATCTGGCGGCAACGTTTCGCAGCCACTCCCGCAATCCTCGGCCAGGTCATTCTGGTCAACGGCGCTCCCTCTACCGTGATCGGCGTCATGCCCGATGTCTTCCGTTTCCCACAGCGACAAACGGAAGTTTGGAACAATCTGCGACTGGATCCGCCGACGCGCTTCGGCCCGTGGTTCTATCGTGGCGTGGCCCGTCTGAAGCCCGGCGTGACGCTACGGCAAGCCCAGGCCGAGACCAACAGTATTGGGCAGCTCATGATGCAACAGAACTCTTTTTATAAACGCCTGACGTTGCCAGTGCTGAGCCTGCGCGAAGCGCTCATGGGAACCGCTTTGAAACCTGCACTGCTGGTATTAGCGGGCGCGGTGGGGTTCGTGCTGTTGATCGCCGTAGTCAATGTAGCCAATCTGATGCTCGCGCGTGCTACTGTCCGCGAGCGGGAAATGGCTCTGAGGCTCAGCCTCGGCGCCGGTCGCCGCCGCTTGGTGCGCCAGTTACTCACTGAGAGCATGCTTCTTTCAGGGCTTGGCGGCTTGGCGGGTCTGGCGCTCGCTTGGGGAAGCATCACACTAATCCGTTTTTGGAATCCTGGCAATCTGCCACTCATCGATTCAGTCCGCTTGGACGGTGGCGCACTCGGCTTCATGGTTTTCATCTCGATGCTCACCGGTGTGCTATTCGGGCTGGCGCCGGCGCTCACATGCGCGAATACGGACTTAAACGCAACGATTAAGGAGGGCGGCCGTACAGGCGCCTCAAGCCGGACTCATGGACGTGCACGGGCGGCTCTGGTTGTCTCCGAGATCGCGATTTCATTGATGCTCCTCGTCGGCGCGGGATTACTTCTCCGCAGCTTTGTGAACCTGCAGAGTGTAAATGGCGGATTCTCGACTCCGCCGCGGCAAATCCTGACCATGCTGATTTCGCCCGGCAACCGCAAGTACAATGATCCCCGCGTAGGTCTTGCCTTCTATGACGAAGTCCTCAGGCGCGCCCGCAATGTGCCAGGAGTGACCGCGGCTGCAGTCACTGATTCGCTGCCGCCTGACCGGCAGGGTGATGCCGATACGTTCGGCATTGAGGGCCAATCTCTGGCTCCGGGTGACATAAACCCAATCGTTTCCGACGGCACTGCCGGGCCGAACTTCTTCCAGGCGCTGGGCATCCCCTTGATCGAGGGCCGGTACTTCACCAGTCACGACGGTCCGGACTCTGCTCCGGTCGCCATAGTCAGCGAGGGATTTGTGCGTCGCTTCTTCCGGAATCAGGATGCTATCGGCAAGCGCATCAGGCAGAGCGGGCCCGGTTTCGGCAACAAATGGCTGGAGATCGTAGGTGTCGTCGGCAACGTGAAATACCTGGGATTGACCGTTGACACGGACCCGGCGTATTACATGCCGTTCGCGCAATCATATGGGCAGCGGATGTTCCTGGTGGTGCGCACGTCCAGTGACGCCGCGAGCATGGCTGCGGAACTTCGCCGGAATATTCAATCGATCGACCCCGGCGTCACGTTGGCACAGATCGGCACCATGGAGCAGGCTCTGGCATTGTCCGTCTCGCAGCCGCGCTTCGATACGATGCTGCTGGCATTGTTCGCGGCAATCGCGCTACTGCTCGCGGCAGTCGGCATTTACGGACTAGTCGCTTATTCGGTTGCCCAACGCACCCACGAAATCGGTGTGCGCATGGCTTTGGGAGCGGCGCAGTCGGATGTGCTGCGCTTAGTCCTGCGGCAAAGCGCGTCGCTCGCCGCTATTGGCGTTCTGCTTGGCCTGTGCGGGGCTTTCGCACTAACGCGCCTGCTCAAAACGATGCTCTTCGGTGTCGGCGTCACCGACGCGCTGACGTATGCGGCGGCGCCCTTGGCAATTGTGCTCGTCGTCCTGCTGGCAACGTTCCTTCCCGCGCTTCGGGCAATACGCATTTCACCGGTGTCTGCGCTCAGGTACGAATAGCTCATTGCGCCGGCAAGAAAACGGAGCGTGATACAACAACACAGTCGGCTTCCTCGTCATGGGCTCCGTTCGCTGGTTGGATCTTTCGGTCATCGTGGTGTACATGGTGGTGCTCATTTTTATTGGGCTCCGCTTCGCGCGCCGGCAGACCTCCACTGACCGCTACTTCACCGCAAAGCGCACCATCCCGGGATGGGCCATGGGTCTGTCGCTCCTTGCGACACTCATTAGCAGCGTTACCTTCATTGCTTATCCAGGCTCCGCCTATGCCGGAGATTGGGCCAATCTCGTGCCCGGACTAATGGGTGTCTTCGCCCTTCTGCTTGCCGGATTCTTCGTCATTCCTTTTTACAGGCACGTCGTGGGCGTCAGCGCCTATGAATACTTCGGACGGCGATTCGGTTATCCCGCGCGGGTATACGGTTCCATCGCCTTCGCCCTCGGCCATTTTTCAAAGATGGGCTTTGTCTTCTACTTGCTTGCCCTAACAGTAAACAGCATGACCGGATGGCACACCGATCGCTTGATTATAGTGGTCGGAATCATCACCATCGGGTACACCCTAATTGGCGGCATTGAGGCCGTGGTGTGGGCCGACGTTCTGCAGGGGTTCGCGCTTTGGATTGGCATCGCGATCTGCCTCGGCTATTTGATTTTCCTCCCGCCCGGCGGACCTTCCGCTGTGTTTCATCTGGCGTGGAGCAGCCACAAAATCAACCTTGGAAGCATGGCGCCTGACTTGAGCAAGCCGACATTTCTCGTGCTTGCCATCTATGGATTCTTTTATTACTTGCAACGCTACACCGCTGACCAAACGGTCATCCAAAGGTTCCTCGTTGCCAAATCTGATCGCGCCGCCCTGCGAGGTCTCATGCTCGGCGGCCTCCTTTGTGTTCCGGTCTGGAGCCTCTTCATGCTGATCGGCACGCTGTGTTGGGTCTTCTACAAGCTGGGCGGCGAGACGTTGCCGTCATACATCCAAAAGGCCGACGGAGTGTTTCCGTACTTCATCACCACGCATATCCCCGCTGGTCTTGCGGGCCTTTTCATGGCTGCGCTCTTCGGAGCGGCCATGGCGAACCTGTCGTCCGACCTGAACGCTCTTGCCGCCATCGGCGTCGAGGATTACTATCGCGCGCTAAAGCCGAAATCCACCCAAAGCCAGCGCCTTTTCGTTGCGAAGATCATTGTCGCGGTTGCGGGAGTGCTCTGCATGGTGGTCGCCACAGTGCTCGCACACACATCCGGTGTCGCTCTGTCTCTCTGGTACACGGTATCCGCAATTGTGGCGGGCGGATTAGCCGGGTTATTTCTGCTCGCATTTCTGTCGGAGCGCGCCAGTGGAACCGCCGCCTACATTGGCATTGGCATAAGCATTCTGTTTACCGCCTGGGCGACATTGACGCAGAATGGCGGCAAGCTTTGGAATCTGAGCCCCTTCAATTTCCCGTTCCACGACTACATGATCGGCGTGATCGGCCACCTGGTCTTGCTGGGTACGGGTTACTTTGCTAGCTTTTTGTTTCCGAATCGGGATCAAACGGCTCGCGATCTGACTCTTTGGGGCTGGGTCCGGCAAACCCGCCTGGTTCGCAGCCAATCCGACCAATAGATCGCAGTCGCATCACGGCCCTCCCGCCTGTATCCACTTCATACTACGGCCAGGAAACGCGTTTTCTACCCTAAACCCACTGCGACGTGGTGTGAGGTTGGCGCGTCCAAATAGTGGAGAAACAAAATGAAAGGACAAATCAGTACGGGTTTGAAAGTCACAACCCTCCTGCTCGCCTCAGTGGCCTTCGGGTTCGCGCAAACGAGCAGCATGTCCGCACCTGGGCCGTACGCCCAGAATCCTAATATATACAACCAAAGCACTTACAATCAGCCGCCGCGACAGGCTGCACCCGTTGGCCCTGGGACCATCAACTATGTTGAAGGCCAAGTATCGCTGAATGGGCAGAATCTGACGCAGGCCTCGATCGGATCGGCGGCTCTGAAACCGGGTGGGACACTCGATACCGGCAACGGATACGTCGAAGTGCTTCTGACACCGGGCGCATTCCTGCGCGTCGGAAACAACGGCGCAGTCCACATTCTCTCGGCCGGGTTGGCAGACACAAAGGTTCAACTCGACCGCGGCGCCAGCATGATCGAAGTCGATCAATTAATCAAGGGCGCTCATTTGGCCGTAGTAATGAACGGCGCCACTACGCAAATCGAAAAGAAAGGCCTCTACGATTTCGATGTGAGTCAGCATGCCATCCGAGTGTTGAACGGTAAGGCCGAAGTGAACACAGCCGCCGGCAACCGGAAGCTCGACTCCCATGATCAAGTGCTGCTGGCCAGCAATCATCCTCTAAAACGGCGTGACTTCGACGAGAAGCTCGTCAAGCAAGCACCGCTTTATGTCTGGAGCGCAACGCGCAGCGAGGATGAATCGCAAGCGAGTGAAATGGCCGCCAGCAACGCCAGCTACTACACGACGGCAGGGCCCGGCTGGTACTGGGACCCCGCTTGGGACTTTTACGGGTTCTGGCCTTTGGATGCGGAACTCTATAGTCCGTTCGGCTGGGGCTTCTATTCGCCTGCCTTCTTCGGCTTCGGATACGGGCTTGGATACGGTTATGGCCTGGGATACGGTGGCTACGGTTACCTGGGACATTACGGGCATCACGTCGGCGGTTTCGGTCACGGCGGATGGCCGGGACGCCCCGGCATCGCCTCGCGGGTTAACGGCTTCCATGGTGCGAGCAGCTTCCATGGTGCGAGCGGCGTCCACGGTGGTGGATTCCACGGCGGTGGCTTTGCCGGTGGGTTCCATGGCGGTGGCGGCGGATTCCATGGCGGCGGCGGCGGACGCCGATAACCGCATCATAGGATTGTCAGAAGAGCGGGGAATTTCGGTTCCCCGTTTTTTTTGCCTGATTATTCCCGCACGGCAAACACGACGATATGGCCGCTCGGCTCCCACACCCCAATTTCACGCATCCCGTAGAAGGTCTTCCTCTCCGGCATGGCAATCGGATAGCCTTCCAGTCGCCGCCGGGTATCGTCCCAATCGTCCATTTGAATGAAGATCGAGGCGACTCGACTCTCGCCCTTCGGGGCGAAGATCGGCTCGTCTTTGAACACGCTCGCCACCGTTTGCAGCATGAGGATTGCGCCATCCCGGGCGAGCATCACGAATCCTAGTCTGTCGCCTTCCGGAACCTCGGCTGTCTTCGCGAACCCCATGCGGTCCACCCAGAACGGCAGGGACTTTTCAATCTCTTCGACTATTAAAACTGGCGTGATGGTCATAACTGGACCATGCTAGTCCAGTTGTGCGCCTGGGAGATTGGACAAAACGGACATCGGAGTCCGCCCGGTGAACTCACGGAAATCGCGGATCAGGTGAGCCTGATCGCAATAACCCGATTGCACGGCGATATCGGCCCAATCGGGGCAACGCGCAGCTACCGCGAGTCCGCGCGCGTAGCGAAAACGCAGAATTCGGCAGAGCCGCTTGGGAGTAAGTCCGCTTTCTTCCAGGCACCGCCTTCGGAATTGGCGAATACTTAGGCTGGATTGGCAAGCGACCCAGTCCAGATTTATCATCCCGTGATGGGAGGCGGCGTATGCGAGGGCGCGCTGCACTGGATTCCTCGCCTCGACGGGGCGCAACAGATCTTGGAGCAAAGTTCCACACGCGGCGGAAGAGCGTTTGTCGTCTAAGCGGCGGAGCGCCTCCCTCGCTGTTACACCCCAGATTGCTTGGAGCGGCGCGACCTCATCGGTCAACTCAGCCGCGGAGAACCCAGGACACCGGCCGCCCAGAAGAGTCTTGGCCATTCCGGGACGGAAGCGCACGCCTGCAAGATGCTCTCCCGCCGGGAATGTGAACGAACGCTCCCTCGTCATTGCTCCCACCACAGACAGGCCCACGCTGGACGAATACACTATGTCTACGCAGCCGTCCGGAGGCACCGCATATCTGCCGCTCCCGCCGGAGACGTGCCAGCGGCATTCCACCCATTGGCCCAGCAATTCCGCAACCGGCTGCTCACAATACATGGAGCGCTATTTGAAGATACTCTTCAGCTTGTCGAAGAAGCCGTGCTTCTTCTGGTGGGGAGGTTGATTCGGACTGTTCGGATCGACGGCCGGCGGTGCGTTCTGGGCGGTAGCGGCAGGTTGTATGGGCTGCCCCGGTGCGGGCGCGGTTCCGGCGCTTGGCGCTGCGGGACTGGAAGCGTCCCATCCTGCGATCTGGGTCGAGCCTCCCTGATGCAGCGTGCAGAACTGCGTCGGCTGAGTTCCCAGCAAATAATACTCCGTCTGTACGTGGGGGCACGCGCTGGTGGCCAGCTCGCCGCTTTCAGGATCGATTTGCGCACTCACCACGCCGTCCGGCACGGTGAACTCCGAAACTGATCGATAGGTCCGGTGCTGATGGGCCAACTTCATAAAGTCCGCCCAGATTGGCAGGGCTGCATACGCGCCTTGCATTTTAATGTCCTGATAATCGTCGAGACCCACCCAGACAACGCATAACAGCTTGGTGGTAAATCCGGCGAACCAGGCATCGTGCGATGTACCGGTCTTGCCGGCAGCCGGAAGATTGAATCCCAACGCCCGCACCCTGGCGCCAGTACCCGTCTGCAGGACCTGCTCCATTAGATTGACCATCAGGAACGTCACCCTGGGATCCAGCACGCGTTTGATCTCCGGTTTGGAGGACCATATTTCGTTTCCTGATTTATCCACTACGCGCAAGATCAGGCGCGGCTTCACCATGGTGCCTTTATTTGCAAATGTCGTATACGCTCCCGCGATCTCCAGCGGAGTGACATCATACGATCCCAAGGCCATGGCGGGTGTAGCGCGGATATCCGCCAAACCTGCGCGGTGCGCCAATTCCGCAACGGCCCCATAACCTGTGGCTTCCGCCACTTCTACCGCTGGCACATTCAACGAGTCGGCCAGCGCCTCGCGTACCGTGACATTTCCCTTCCACTCGTTCTTTTCAAAATCGGTCGGCTCATAAGGCTTGCCATCATAAAAGAACGTCTGCGGCTCATCCTCGAAAATGGTCGAAGGCGTAATTGGATTCGGCCGGTCGAACAAGCCCGTATTCAGGGCCGCGGCATATACAAAGGGCTTGAAAGCGCTTCCGGACGGCCGTTTTGCCAGGACGTGGTCCAACTGGCTCATCCCGTAATTCCGTCCGCCGATCAGGGCCTTCACCTCGCCCGTATACGGATCAAGAGCAATCAGCGCCACCTGCGCCTCCTCGAGCGGTTTACCATTCTTGTGCCGTTTGGCGAGGACAGCGTCCACTTCCTTCATGCCGGCAGCGATGGCTTGCGCCGCGTCCTTCTGTAGATCTGGATCGAGTGTCGTATAAATCCGAGAACCGGAATCCTGAAAGTCTTTGTCTTCCAGATCCTCGCCAAGCCGGTCGTTCACCAAATCCACAAAATAAGGCGCATCGGCTGACTCCACGCCCTGTTTGGAAACCGCCACAGGGGGCGCTGCGGCGGCCTCTTCGTACTGCGATTTCGAGATGTACCCGTTGTCGAACATCAGGTGGAGCACCATGTTCCGCCGCGCCTTGGCCCGGTCCGGCCAACGCACCGGGTTGCGGAAGCTCGGCTGCTGGATCAGCCCGGCCAGGGTTGCCGCCTCGTCAAGAGATAGCTGCCGCAAATCCTTACCGAAATACGCCTGAGCCGCTTCTCCGAATCCACGAATGGTGAAGGAACCGCGCCGCCCCAGATCCACCTCATTCGCGTAATATTCGAAGATCTTCTGTTTGGTCAGTTTGCGCTCCAGGTGGATGGTGATCATCAGCTCCGCGAACTTCCGTTCGAAGGTCTTGCGATTATCAAGCCACAGCATTTTGGCAAGCTGTTGAGTCAGCGTGGAAGCGCCCGAATAATACTCTTTGTGGCGTATGTCCAGCCACACAGCCCGGGCCATTCCGATCGGATCGAAGCCCGCGTGCTGGAAAAAACGCTTATCCTCAATCGAGATCACCGCATGCACCAGCAACGGAGGGATGTCATCGTATCGCACCAGCCGCCGCTTCTCGCGATTCTTATCGAAAAGGCTGCTGAGAAGTGTCGGCTCCATCGTGTATTCAGTCCGATCGGAATTGTCCGTCAAAGAAATGATGTCCGAAACCGCTCCGTTCTCGAAGCGGATCACCCCAGGCTCCGCGCCTGTGTAGGACTCGGGACCGGGAAACACTTCGATGGCATCAGGGCGCAGGTGGTACCAACCCATGGGATTGGTGCGCGCATCTTCGGCCATACCGGCCTCACGCAGCCGCGAGGCAAATTCGAGCGGTGTACCCGGATCCCCAACACCTATTACCTGGGCATCGGCATAAAGCATCGAAGAATGGGGAAACGGGCCCTCTGTGAGTTTTTGGTCGGTAAGACGTGAGTACTTCGTGTAGGCAACCACGAACACAGTTATTCCGGCTGCGAACAACACGCCCATGCTGATGAGCAAAATCTTTCCGAGGGTCGTGAAGGCGAGCGGATTTTTTGGTAGTTTAACGCGTACGGGCAATTTTGGGCCTAAAGTGATTCTCTCATCGATCCGAAACAGCTTCCCAGAGTTGACAGTTTCCGAAAGGTTGGACGTACCGTAGTCTGCCCCGTTACTTCCCGAGTGCAATTCTATCTGTCTGACAAGATTAGTCGGCTACACTGATCGTTGGGCGGCGGCGAGTGTCGGCCTCGCGGGCGCTTTCGACGATTTTCAGCGCCAATTTTTCAAAAGCCGAAGTTTGCACAGTAGGCGGTTGAGCGGTCGCAATAGGATGGCCTGTGTCGCCGCCTTCGCGAGTCTGCGGGTCCAGCGGTATTTCGGCCAGTAGTGGGACTTTCATCAATTCCGCGGTTCTCGCGCCCCCGCCTTTGCCAAAAATATAAAGTCTCTCGCCATTGTGTTCCAGATAGCTCATGTTCTCGACGATACCGAGGACCGGTTCCCGAACCTGTTCGAACATGTTGACGGCTTTGCGGGCGTCTTCGAGCGAGACATCGGAAGGCGTAGTCACGACGATAGCGCCGGTCAGTGGCGTGGTCTGAACGAGCGTCAATTGGACATCTCCCGTGCCCGGAGGTAGATCGATGACCAAGTAATCCAATTCGCCCCAATCCACATTGCGCAGAAACTGCTGGATGACGCTGTTCAGCATGGGTCCGCGCCAAACCAAGGGTTTATCGCCCGGATTGAGAAAGGCCATGGACATCAACGTGACGCCGTGGGCCTTAAGCGGTTGAATGCGCTGTCCGACGGCGTGAGGAGTGGCGCGGATACCCATCATCAGCGGCACGTTGGGCCCGTAGACATCGGCATCAAGCAAACCGGTGACGTGGCCGAGCTTGGCTAGACTGATAGCCAGATTCACCGCAATAGTGCTTTTGCCGACTCCGCCCTTTCCCGAGCCGACTGCAATAATGTTGCGCACGCCCGGAATCGGGAGCTTCGGCTGTTCTCCGTGAGGTTGAGGACCCATATCTCGATCCTAGCAATCGAGGGGAACACTCACGTTAAAGAAAACCCAGGCTGAGCGCGCAAATCGAAACCGGCAAACTCGCAGCACAAAAATTTCGGGTAAGCTGCTGCGGCGATCATGGCGGCATTGTCTGTGGTGAGACCCACGGCGGGAAAATAGAACCGCAGAGACCCATACGAGGCCGATGCCTTACGTAAGCCTGCGTTGCCCGCTACGCCGCCCGCAATAATCACCGATTCAGCGCCGATTTGGTCCGCGGCCGAGGCGGCGCGACGCAGTAATTCTTCAATGACGATGTATTGAAAGCTCGCTAGGAGATCTAGTGTTCGCTGTGGGGTTACCGCCAGCCATTGTTCCACCGTAGGGCGAGGCGACTCTCCGGCAAGTCGACGCCGCGCGTTCATTTCGGCTGCCAGATCATTCGCTTGAGTCCAACGCAGAACGGCTGTCTTGAGTCCGCTGAAACTGAAATCCATGGAGTTGCCCTTCATGCGGGCAAGCGTAAATTTGACGGCGCGGGGGTTACCGAACGGCGCGAGCCGATCGATCACGGGACCACCCGGATAGCCGAAGCCGAGGAGTTTGGCAACCTTGTCGTAAGCTTCGCCGGCGGCATCGTCGCGCGTCTTGCCCAGCAATTGATAGTTGCCCACGGCCACAATACTAAATAGGTGCGTGTGGCCGCCGCTCACGACCAATGCAAGGGCAGGGAACTCGATGCCAGGATGGTCCAAGAGGACGGAGTGGATGTGGCCTTCGACATGGTTCACGCCGACGAGCGGTAAGTTTGCAGCAAAGCAAAGCGCCTTGGCATAAGTCAACCCGACCAGGAGTGAGCCGGCGAGTCCGGGCCCGGATGTAACAGCGACAGCGCCAAGGTCGCCAAGGCCGCACTGGCTCACTTGCAGCGCTTCGCGGACAACCGGGACGATGGCGCGCAGGTGTTCGCGAGAAGCGAGTTCGGGCACCACGCCGCCGTATTTCGCGTGAGTATCTAGCTGAGAAGCCACGATGCTCGATCGAATACTGCGGCCGTTCTCAACTACTGCCGCAGCCGTCTCGTCGCATGAGCTTTCAATGCCCAGAATGAGAGTGGAATCCAATTCGTAGCTTAAACTGTCTGCGGTGCTGGTTTCCGATTTCGATTACGAACTGCCTGAAGAACTGATCGCGCAGGCGCCCCCGGCCGAGCGGGGCGATTCCCGCATGCTGGTGCTGTCGCGAGCGAAACAGTCATTCCACGACGACGTTTTTTCCAACTTCAGCCGCTACATTCGACCCGGGGATTGCCTGGTGTTGAACAACTCGCGCGTTTTCCCAGCCCGGCTGCGCGGACGGCGGAACCAGGAGAGTGGCGCTGTTGTGGAGGTCTTTTTAGTGCGCCGCCAGCGGACCGCGGCGAACGAGTGGAAGGCCCTGGTCAAGCCCGCTAAGCGAGTTCGGCGCGGCGACTGCATTCTGTTTGGCGAAGGGTTGACGGCTCAGGTCTTAATGGAAGGCGGCTACGGCGAACGAATCCTTCAATTTGAGGCGCGGGGATCAATTGAGGATTCTCTGGAACGGCTGGGCCAGATTCCGCTACCGCCGTATATTCATCGCGCGCCGGACGCAGCCGATCGCGAGCGATATCAGACGATTTACGCCGACAAAACGGGTTCAGCAGCAGCGCCGACTGCCGGCCTGCACTTCACGCCCGGAGTCCTGGATGCCTGCCGGGATACGGGGGCATCGATTGCGTATGTCACGCTTCATGTCGGGCTCGGGACATTTGCACCGTTGAGGGTTCCCGAATTATGGAAAGTACGACTACATGAGGAGCGATTTGAGATCTCCGAAGAAAATGCCGCCCGCCTTCGTGCGGCTGAGCGGCTCTTTTGCGTCGGGACGACGAGCGTTCGGACGGTGGAAACAGCGCATGAGCGAGGCGCGTATCGGGCGCTGGTTGGGGAGACGGACCTCTTTATATCACCCGGTTACCATTTTGGCGCAACGGGAGCGATGCTGACCAATTTTCACCTGCCGCAATCGAGTTTGCTCATTCTGGTTTCGGCGTTCGCCGGCCGCGAGTTTACTCTGGCAGCCTACCGGCATGCCGTGCGGGAGAAGTATCGATTCTTCTCCTATGGGGATTGTATGTTGATCGAGTGAAGGGGGTGGGTCACTTAGCTAGCGGAGGCCTTGGCTCGTCCCGCCTCGACAACGTTGTGCGCTGACGCCGCCGATGAGAACAGAGATAAGAGACCTTCGACCAGTGTTGGGTGAGTCAGGACCGCATCGCGCAGCGCAGTGTAGGGCAACCCTGCGATCATCGCAATCTGGACGGAGGCCAGAATCTCCCCCGCACCGGCACCGAAGGCCGTGAACCCGAGGATGCGATCGCTATCAGCCTCCACGAGCGCCTTCAGAAAGCCGCGCGTTTCGGAAAGTGTCCGGGCACGCAGGTTGGCCTCCATCGGGATCTTGAATAGTCGATATGGGATTCCCTTCATCTTTGCATCGGTCTCACTCAGACCTATACGGGCAAGCTCGGGATCGGTAAACAGACAATATGGGACTTGCCTGCCCGTGGTCACACGGTTGCCGCCGGTTAAATTGGCATGGACCACACGGAAATCGTCGACGCTGATGTGTGTGAACTGCGGGCTGCCCGCCACCTCGCCGATCGCCCACACTCCCGGCGCTGTCGTCTGCAGCCGCTCGTCGACCTTGATGTATCCCCGGCCGGTCAGCTCAACACCGGCTAACTCCAATTCCAGTCCCTCGGTGTTTGGAGTTCGACCTGTCGCGACAAGCAGGTGAGTACCCGTCAGCGTCTTATCGGTTCCATTCTGTTCGAACAGAATGGTCACCGAGTCTCCCGACTTTCCGGACACTTGCTTGATATGCGTGTTCAGAACAATCTCGATGTCCTCATGTTCGAGCAGATCGCGAAGAGCCTCACACACATCTTCGTCCTCTCGGGACATCAATCGCTCGTTGCGGTCGATCACAGTGACTTTGCTGCCGAATCGTCGCATGGCTTGTGAAAGCTCTACTCCGACGTAGCCGCCACCCATTACAAGCAGATGTTCGGGGACTTGGCCTAATTCGAGCGCCTCGATGTGCGTGAGCGGTTGTGCTTCAGCAAGACCGGGAATTGCTCCGAATGTGGCCCGTGTGCCGGTACTGACGATCACATTATTGCCGCGGAGTTGACGAGCGCTCCCGTCGGGGAGGACGGCCTCCACAGTTCTCGGAGCGACGAACCGCCCGGTGCTCAAAATGAACTCCGCGCCTGTCTTACGGTAATTCTCCATATACATCTCGTTCAGGCCGGCAACCATCTTGCGTTTGCGGTCTCGGACACCGGGCATCTCGATCGTGAAGCCATCGTGAGCAATGCCAAACTCTTTGCCTCGGCGAAAGTAGTCCACAACTTTCGCGCTGTGGATTATGTTCTTGCTCGGAAGGCATGCGATATTCGGGCAAGAGCCGCCAATATACTTGCGATCGACGACTGCGACGCGCTTGCCTTCGCCAGCAAACGTCCACGCAGCGAGGGTCGAGCCCGTGCCGCCACCGAGAATCACCACATCAAATTCTTCCGGCTGCGTCGTCTTGCGTGCCTGGGCGGAGGTGTTTTTCATGCGGATTTTCCTTTTCGAGCAACAGGTTCACTCTTGGCTCGCATTGATTTGACGAGATCGGCCGCCGACGCTCCTTCAAGCGCCAGCCCGTAGCCAACTTCTCGCACGATGCGCTCCTTCAAGGGCTGGATGAAATGCACGCGCGTGTTTCGGCGCGTCACTTCCGGAGCCTTCAGGTATAGCTCGGCCAATTCTCGCGCTCGACTGACCGCCTGACCGTTCGGCACAATTTCTGCAACCACTCCCCATTCGTATGCAGTACGCGCTCTCAGCGGCTGTGGGTTCAGCAGGAAGGCCTCCGCTCGTCCCGCTCCAGCGCGATAACTCCAGGTAGTAAAGATTCCGTCACCGGGCGCAACGCCGGCGGAGAAGTGGGCCACATCCTGGAAGGTCGCACCCTCGGCCGCCACAATCACGCTGGCAAGTAGCGCGTAGTCTGAGTGCACATGGGCGCGTCCCTCGATAGCCGCGATCACCGGCACGCGTATATTGGCTATGTTTTCCAGAGCCTGCACGCCTTCGTCGTGAACTTGGCTCCAAACGCCGGGATCGGCGACATCGCCGAAAGAGGACCAATCGACATCAGTAATGAACTCCCCCCCCTGCGCCTGTGAGGATTACGATCTTGTTGGCTCGATCTTGCGCAATCCGGTAGAACGCATTGATAAATTCCGTGTGAGCTTGCGCGGTCATAATGAACGGCCCGCCGTTGCTGTGGAACTCAGCAACCAGCACGCCATTCGCATCCCGCGTCAGCTTCAGGCTGCGATAGGCAGCCAAGTAGTCATCTTGAAATTGCATAGGATTGTCCTCTCTGTGTTGCCCTGACTGGGTTCACCCGCATGTGTTATTGCAAGGTCGGCACATTGCACTCAAGTGGCTACAACAAGACCGCCTGCGGCACGAATGACCTCCCCGGTGATCCAGGCTGATTCGTCTGACGCCAGGAACACCGCCAGCGGCGCGATATCCGCGACGCGACCGAGCCGGCCGAGCGGCGTCTTCTCAGCCAGAACGGCGCCGGCACTACCCTCAAAGGTCCCCGCGGCCACATTGCCTTCGGTTTCCGTATGACCGGGAGCGATGGCGTTGACGCGGATTTTGCGCGGCGCTAGTTCGAGCGCCAATCCCCTGGTCAGCGTTTCGATGGCGCCTTTCGTGGAAGCGTACAGCAGGGCTCCCGCCACAGGATGCGAACCGACGATAGAGCTGAGATTGATGATGCTCCCGCCATCCGTCCCGAACCGCTTGATCGCCTCCTGCACGGTGAGAATCGCTCCGAGAACGTTGATGTTGTAGTGGAGGTGAAAGCTCTCTTCGGTGATCTCCGTGAAGGCGCCGAAGCGGAATACCCCAGCGTTGTTGACCAAAACGTCCAGTCTTCCGAACGCAGAATCCACTTCTTTGAATAACCGCGCGACATCTGCGGCCTTGGAAACGTCGCCCCCGACCGCGATGGCCTTGCCCCCGTTGCCGGTGATCGCCTGAGCGACTCGTTCGGCGCCTTCCCGGTCGGAGGAATAGTTCACGGCCACGCGCGCACCCGCAGCTCCAAAGGCCGTTGCAATCCCGCCGCCTATGCCTTTGGACGCGCCCGTCACTATTGCCACTTTATTAGACAGTCTGCTCATATTTGCTAGTGTTCTTGATCCGACGCCCCGTACCCCGAACGTCCATCGATGTGAATTGCGCCACCCGCGTTATGAAAATCTCGATTTATGCTCCTCATGCTAAAGAGCGTTTGAAACAACGCGTCAACATTCAATTTTGCATCCTGAACGAATCGTCCCGCCACTCGGAAATTGTCCACTTTTGCGCGCGGCTGAGCGCTCTTTTGCGCCGGGACGACGGGCGTTCGAACGGACGGCCAGCTTTCACCTGCCGCAATCGAGTTTGCTCATTCTGGTCTCGGCATCTGCCGGCCGCAAGCATACTCCGGTAGCCTACCGGCACGCCGTGCGGGAGAAATATCGGTTTTTCTGGGATGGGGATTGTATGTTGATCTAGTGAAGGGCTTATAAAGTCGGAGTCAGCGGACGTCGAAAACAGAGGGCGGCGCGGACCGCCCCCGGCTGTTTATTGTCTTACTTCAAAGTAACAATCTCCGCGAAAGGAATTCACTCAAACCGACTATCTACCGGCTTGAAGCCGCTTAGGCCAGAAAGTGGCGGTAAGCGCGGATGCCGTCGGTGACGTAGTTCTTAAGCGCCGTTAGACCCTCCTGGACGGCGCGGGAATCATTCAAGAGATGCCGTCCAACGCGGGCAATTTCGACCACATCATCGACGCTCGCTTTCCACGCATCGGGCGCCCAGTCGATGGCTTCGGAGACAACGGAGGGCACGCCTTCGGCAACGCCGTCCGCCGTGACCATGTTGAACGATTCCGTATAGCTGGGTTGTAGAAGCAAGTGCATATGGCCGACGACTTTCCGGAATTTGGGCCACGACTGCCAGCCGTTCATGACCAGCTTTACGTGTGGAAGGCCGTCAAGCATGGTTTGCACGGCCGCCAGCACTGTTTCGCCGCCGCCTTCTGCACGGCCGGCCGAAAGCCACAATTCCAAGGCGACTCGCGAGCCACGGGCGATTTCGAGAGCAGCGCCCGCCGCGCTCATCAGGTTCTTAAGAGGACGAGTCGCGCCGAACGCGCCGATCCGCAGCACGCAGCCATCGAAGGTAGACCGGCTCGGCACGGGCGCGCCATCCAGGTAATAGAGATTTGGTAGGTACGTGCAGGGAGCGCCAAACGCGGATATGATCCAATCGCAAAAACGGCGGCTGTTGCCCGCCAGGTGGACGTTCGGCGTGCCCATCTCCAGTTCCATCATTTCGCGCACCAGTTTCACACCATTGCGATCCGCCTGCAAAAAGCCCACATTCGAGTGGCAATTGACGGCGAACCGGGTATCCGGATGCTCCACCGAGAGCGCCTGCATGTCCGCTGCGGGAATCCAAGGCGCGGAAATAATGACGTGGCCGGCGGGTGACGTGGCGAGACGCTTGCGAAGATCCGCGGCGCTGAGAATCGGCCAAACGTCTGCCTTGATGCCCTCGCGACGGAGGACTTTGGCGGTATTGATTGCGGCAACGCCGAGACCGATATGACTAATGTTTCGGTTGGCGGCAAAATTCTTGTAAGCGAGGACTATACTCATTCGCTGGGCTCTCCTGGACGAGTTCAAAATCAAAGGTCGATCCCAGCATCCGCCGCCGGCCGCGCGCCGAAACAAAAATTTTCTTGCAACCTGCTGATTCGAAGGAGGTAGTTTTTTTTCCGATTTTGGTGATCCAGGGCGCTAGTCGCGGCCCACCGATCGCGGCCATGGTTTTGGGCAGGGGCTCCGCGTGTCGCTAACGATCCTACCGGTTTCTGTCGAGTAATTCTTCGGAAGTAACGGCCGCCCGGGCGCTCTCTCCAATGGAGGAATGTTCCACGACGCCGCGAGATGCCAATCAAGCGGCAAATACATCGCGAAGGAGAGCCCAATGAAAATACTGAGCACTATAATTCTGGCCGCTGCCGCATTTTTAGCGACCGTATCGCCAGTAAAAGCAGATTTTATTGCGACGGCAGACTTAACTCCGGGCGCGGACAACGCGACAAACTCACAGGGAAGCGGGAGTATAACGCTCGATTACAATTCGACTGCAGACCTATTTACTTACACTCTGTCGTGGGCGGATCTGACCGGAGATGCAACGGCGGCGCACATCCACTTTGGCGCGGTGGGCGTGGACGGCCCCATCATCGTTCCTTTTTTTACCACCCCATTGCCGGGAACGGACACCATCTCGGGGACCCTTACGAACGCGGATGTCACCGGCGCCGACGGCATCACGACGATCGCGGAGGTAGCCACCGCGATTATGGACGGGAACGCATACGCCAACGTCCACACAACGGCCTATCCTGCCGGTGAACTACGTGGCCAGCTAGCCATCGCACCGGAACCAGGCACAGCCGGGTTGCTAATTGCGTCTTTGGCAGGTGTTTTCTTGGCTGCTCGCCGTCATCGTCGGTCGATCTAATTCTGCGCGGGGACAGCACTCGCTAGGCGCGTTCCTGATACGTGCCTTCGGAAGTACTGACGCGAATGCGCTCACCCTGGTTGATAAACGGCGGTACTTGCACCACCAAGCCGGTTTCCATTTTCGCCGGCTTGGTAACGTTCGAAACGGTGGCGCCCTTAAGGCCAGGCTCCGTCTCGAGAACGGTCATCTCTACGCTGGGCGGCAGTTCGACGCTAATCGGTTTGCCTTCATAGAATTCGATGTTGACGTGTAGTTGCGGGATCAGATACAGCACGCCATCGCCCAGGGTGTCCTTTGTCAGGTGCATCTGTTCGAAGTTTTCGATATTCATGAAATAGAAGTACTCGCCATCGTCGTAGAGATACTCCATTTCCTGTTCGTCTAGCGCAACCCGCTCCACCTTGTCTTCCGATGAGAACCGGTGCTCAATCATCGAACCGGAACGGAGATTGCGCATTTTCGCCTGGACGAACCCGCGGAGGTTGCCCGGAGTACGGTGCACCATGCTGAACACCGAATGCAGTTCGTTATTGAACTTCACGACCATGCCTGGGCGCAATTGTGTTGCTGCGATCATGCTTTTTGATTCACCCGCTCAACCCGGAAATGAGATGTGCGGCTCGGCTGGGCCAAGTTTCTCCTTTTTATGGCGCGCAAAAGTGCGCGGCATTGAACCCTCAGTGTAGCAAGGCAAAGGGGTTATGCCACGGCGCCTGCCAACCGGCGCATGCTCCAATCAATACGCTCCACTCGATGTTCTTCTGGAACGTTTAACAATTCTAAATCGGATACACAGAGGACCGATGCTTGGTTCAAAAGATAATCCACTGGTGGACGCGGTAGACGGTCTCAGCGATTTGAGACGCAGACCTTGCCGCTGATCTCGGTTGGAACTTGCAGCAGCCCAGAGGAATCGGTTTGACGAACGATTGTCTTTTTACCCATGCGCGCGGTGACTTTTTGACCGGCTTTACGGGTCCACAGGATGGCCGCGCTGCCGTTTTGTATGACCGGCACCTGGGCGCATTGCGCAGTCAGCGGGATCATCTGCATACGGCCGAATTGAGCGGTTTTGTCCATCCAGCCGGCAGGACACTGGCTCTGATCCAGCTTGCCGCCCGGTTCGATTTCGACCCAGCAGGCGTCTGGCTCCCAAGTCGTGCGGGCGAAGAGTCGTCCTTCTTGCGCATAGTACCAGGGATCGAGGTTCTCAAAGCTTATGCCGGGCAAATAAGGATCGCCCCACAAGAACTCATACGCCACGCCGGGACCCTCTTGCACAAGTTGCCGCCCTTCAATCGCCCATCCCTGCAGAAATTGCGAAGCTTGGAGATTGGGATCGATCCCAACCAGAGCGAGGGCGGCAATGGGCGCCTCCCACCCGGGTTGCTCCAGTTGCGCGGGTTTCATCGCAAGCAGGAATTCGGCGGGAAGACGCATGAAGAATTCCGGTAGCTGCTTGCGGATATCGTCCTGCCCATTGATGCGCAAACCGTCTATCAATTCGCATAACGCGTAGAGCGCTTGGGGATCATGGAAACCGCCCTGCGCGAACTCGGCCAGTTCGGCCTTGAGACCATTCGCCGGAAGGCCGAGATTGCTTTGCCCGGTTGCAATCGCGAGATACACGCGGTCGCGAAGAGCTTGCCACTCGGAGCGCGCGGAGGACTTAGCTGCCCCGCGTCCGCAACTTGCATTTGCGAGACGATCGCGTTGCGCAGCCGTTAGGAGCGTGCGGCACCAATCGAGAATTAGAGCCGCTTGCCGCCGATCGCAGGCGTGCCCAAGCCCCCATTGGACCGCTGCGCGGCCGGATGCCTCTTCGTGAGTTACCGCATAATAGAGCGCTAGTTCAAACCCACGCTCCGGCGAATCGGGCGACGACTGCACGCGTGCATCGAAATCTTCCCACCGAATGGTCTGCCGTTCGCGGTCGCGCTGCAGTCGGCGCAGCCGTTGGGGAGTGAGCAACAGTTTATAAGAGGGCTGGTTGCCATCGTCGGCCGGAGTGAAATTTGCGGCCCGAGCGAAACCGGAGAGCCCGCAACTGCAAATCAGAACGAGTAAGGCTCGAACAGAGAAGCGCAACCAACTATTGTTCCATAAAGCCGGTGGCTTCTTGGGCTGTTAAGGGGGGACGGAGTTCCCCTCGGGACTTCTAAAAGAAGCCGAAAAGTTCACGAAACTTCGAGTCTGATGAAATAGACTAATGAAAAGCATCTTGCGCAGATCTCGTTGCGAGCGTCTGCTGCCGATCTTGCTCAGTCGCGGGCAGGAGAGGCGGAACGGGGTGGCGACTTGCATTCGTGTCCGCGCCGCAATAAGCAGTACGGGATGCTAACAAAACATTGCCAATCAAGGTTGCGCTCAATCATCGCACGCACTGGAAATATGACAAGCCGGTCAGTTTAGGTCCGCAAATCGTGCGGCTGCGGCCTGCCCCGCACTGTCGCACGCCCATCCTCAGCTATTCGATGAAAGTGATTCCGGCAAACCACATCATCAAGTGGCAGCAGGACCCGCTGAGCAATTTTCAGGCGCGTCTTATCTTCCCGGAAAAGACGACCGAGCTCGACGTAGAAGTGGAATTGATTGCCGAGCTTTCGCCAATCAATCCGTTTGATTACTTCCTGGAGCTTGGTTCAGAGACCTACCCGTTTGAGTACCCTGCGGCACTGGCCCGAGATCTTGTGCCGTACCGGGCATTGGAGAATGCCGGCCCACTACTCCAAGGGTTCATCAATCGGGTGCCAAGGGAAAAGCGCGGAACGCTGAGCTTTCTGGTGGATTTGAATCTCCGCGTCCGGGACGAGGTAGGTTATGTTGTCCGGCCGGAATCCGGCATGCAGACGTGCGAGCAGACTCTCCGATTGCGGACCGGTTCGTGCCGCGATTCGGCCTGGCTGCTGGTGCAGATTTTTCGACATCTCGGGCTCGCGGCGCGCTTCGTTTCCGGTTACCTGATCCAACTGGCTCACGATGAATCCAAAGCGGACTCCGTTGAGTTGCATGCGTGGGCCGAAGTGTACTTGCCGGGGGCAGGCTGGGTCGGGCTCGATCCGACTTCCGGGCTATTGGCGACGGAGGGGCACATCCCTCTCGCATGTGCGCCGGACTTTTCAGAAGCATCTCCGATAACGGGTTCGGTGGAACCATCGGAAGTCGATCTTGCTTATGAAATGTCGATCAGGCGCATCGAGGATGAGCCTAGCGCCGCCAAACCTTACACGGATGATCAGTGGACGGCGATACAGCAACTGGGACATACCGTAGATCAGGATTTGGCCCGCGAAGACGTTCGCCTGACAATGGGGGGCGAGCCTACTTTCGTTGGTATCGATGAACCAGATAGCCCGCAATGGAACGGCGACGCGATGGGTCCATTGAAGAGGAGCCTCGCTATCGGGCTGATTCGGGCCATCCAGGAGAAGATTGCGCCTGGCGCCCTGCTGCATTTTGGCCAGGGCAAGTGGTACCCGGGCGAAGCTTTGCCGCGATGGGCGCTGAACTGTTACTGGCGGCAAGACGGTGTGGCCTTGTGGGAGCGCGGTGACCTAATTGCGGCGGAAGAACACGACTACGGCTTTGGCGCGAACGATGCTCGTCAGTTTGTTGAGGCGCTTACGCGAAGGCTTGAGGTGAGTTTTCGCGACGTCCTGCCTGCTTACGAAGACGCCTTTTACTATCTCTGGCGAGAGAGGCGGCTTCCGGTGAACGTGGACGTCTCCGATTCGAAGCTGGCCAATGCGCGAGAGCGTGAGGAACTCGCGCGTGTTTTCGACCGCGGCTTAATGGAGCCGGTGGGATATGTATTTCCGATTCGGCGGCGGCAATATGCTGGGAAGCTCTACTGGTCGAGCCAGCCATGGTTTCTGCGACCCGAGCGGCTGTTGCTGATTCAGGGCGATTCACCGGTCGGCTATCGCTTGCCGTTAGATTCGCTGCCGTGGGTGGCTCCCGACGATATCGAATATGAGTACGAGAGCGACCCATTTGCGGAACGAGAGCAGTTGCCGCCTGCCCAAGCGCGTCAGATGGATCTGTTTACTCGCACGCCGGCTGAAGATCCGTTACCGGCGGACCCGCAAACGAATGACTCATCCAAGTCAGTAGTACGCCCCGCTCTAGCGGTGGAAGCGCGAGAAGGCCGTCTGCATGTGTTCCTGCCGTATCTGACCAAGTTAGCGGACTATCTGGATCTGCTCGCGGCCGTGGAGGACACGTGTGTACACCTCAACGTCCCTATTTGGATTGAAGGGTACGGGCCGCCTTCCGATCCACGTTTGAGGACATTTAGCATCACGCCGGACCCAGGCGTGATTGAGGTGAACCTTCCGCCCGCGAGTACCTGGGACGAACTGGAACAGCTGAATACCTTGGTTTTTGAGGAAGCGAAAAAGAACCGCCTAACGGCGGAGAAATTCCAATACGACGGGAGGCATACGGCGACTGGCGGAGGTAATCATGTCGTCTTGGGGGGAGCAACTCCGGCAGACAGTCCACTGTTACGAAGGCCCGGTCTGCTGCGAAGCATGCTCACCTTCTGGCAGAACCATCCATCGCTCTCCTATCTTTTTGCGGGCGCCTTCATCGGTCCGACAAGCCAGTATCCTCGGGTGGACGAAGCCCGCATGGATTCCTTGTACGAGCTCGAGATTGCGTTCGAGCAAGCGCCGAAGGGCGATTGTCCGCCGTGGCTTGTAGATCGGCTGTTTCGAAACTTGCTGGTCGATATCGCCGGTAACACGCACCGCGCTGAGTTTTGTATCGACAAGCTATATCCGCCGGAAGGTTCCGGTTCGCGTTTGGGCCTACTGGAGCTTCGCGCCTTTGAAATGGCTCCGTACGTGAAGATGGAGCTGATTATACTGCTTCTCATTCGGGCTTTGGTAGCGGCGTTCTGGAAGCAGCCCTACGAGAGGCGGCTGATTCGCTGGGGCACGGACTTGCACGACCGTTTTCTACTGCATCATTTCGTTGCGCAGGACTTTCTTGAGGTACTCGCATACTTGAAGCAGTCGGGGTACGAGTTTGATTGGCAATGGTTCCGTCCTCAATTCGATTTTCGTTTCCCAAGGATCGGGTCCGTGGCGGCGCAAGGAGTTGCGCTCGAACTTCGGCAAGGGCTCGAGACTTGGAACGTTCTCGGAGAAGAAGCGACCTCGGGTGGAACTTCGCGTAGCGTTGACTCTTCCCTTGATCGCATAGAGGTGAAAGTATCAGGGTTGACGGACCGGTATGCGATTGCATGCAATGGGCGCCGGGTTCCACTTCATCCGACAGGTAAGCCGGGAGAATCAGTGGGCGGTGTGCGATATCGGGCCTGGCTTCCCAGTTCGTGTTTGCACCCGACAATTCCGGTCCACACGCCGCTCGTTTTCGACATCGTCGATCTCTGGAACGACCTCTCTGCCGGCGGCGGTACTTTCCACGTACTGCGTCCCGGAGGACAGCCATACAACACCCGTCCGGTCAATTCCGCGGAAGCCGAGAGCCGCCGGGCAGAGCGTTTCGAGGCCGGTGTTCATACTCCAGGCCGCATGACCGCGCCTGAAGAAAAGATGAATCCGTGTTTCTCAATGACTTTGGATCTGCGCTGGCCGAAGCCGTAGAAGTGTCATGATTATCGATCTGCTGCAAATGGCACTCCGCGATCCGATCGTCTATGACGAGCTCTCCGCCGATGGAGTCACACCGCGGCCGCATTGGAGCGGATTGGTGGAGTCCCTGGACACGCTGGGGCAGGAAGAGTTGGGGAAACGCTGGGCGCGAGCGGAGCGACGAATCCGCGAGAATGGCGTCACTTACAACATCTATGGGGATCCCCTGGGTGCTAATCGGCCGTGGAAAATTGATCTCATCCCGCTCCTAATTTCCTGCGAGGAGTGGAGATTCATTGAAGCAGGAATCGTACAACGTGCCCAATTGCTGGGCCTGCTGCTTGAGGATTTTTATGGACCACGGAAACTCCTGACGGAAGGGCGTGTGCCCGCCGCGTTGCTCTATGCTAATCCGGCGTTTCTTCGGCCGCTAACCGGCGTTAGCGTTCCGAAGCAAAGCTTTCTGCATCTGCTGGCGGTGGATCTGGCGCGCTCACCCGACGGCCAGTGGTGGGTGCTTGCCGACAGAACGCAAGCTCCGTCAGGCGCTGGTTATACGCTGGAGAATCGCACAATCGTATCGGATGTTCTGCCGGATCTGTTTCGTAGTTCAAACGTGCAAAGGCTGGACCATTTCTTCCGGGCCGAACGCGAAGCCTTGATGAGTATGGCCGATTGCGACCATCCGCTGGTGGTCTTGTTGACTCCAGGGCCTCTGAATGAAACGTACTTCGAGCATTCGTATCTGTCCCGGCATCTGGGCTTCACGCTGGTGGAGGGGGCTGACCTGATGGTTCGCGACCGGCGGGTCTATTTGAAAACCGTGGGAGGGTTGCGGCGGGTCAACGTAATTCTGCGGCGTGTCGATGACAGCTTCTGCGACCCTTTGGAACTAAGAGGCGACTCATTTCTGGGCGTAACAGGCCTAGTGGAGGCTGTTGCCGCGGGAAATGTGAGAGTGGCAAACGCACTGGGCAGTGGCGTGATTGAAACTGCCGCCATCATGCCGTTTCTTCCCGGTTTATCAAAATACATGCTGGGAGAGCGTCTCAAACTTCCTTCGATTGCAACCTGGTGGTGCGGTGAGGATTATGCGCTTGCCCAGGTGCTGGAGCATTTGGATAGCGTGGTGGTGAAACCGGCATTTCCCTCGCGGGGCATGGAACCTGTTTTTGGTGCACAACTAGCAAAAGCGGAGAAACAGAGGCTTACGGATCAATTGCGGTCGCGCCCATACGAGTATGTAGCGCAGGAGCAGGTTGCCCTCTCAACTGCCCCAGTTTGGGACGGCGGACACATTTATGGACGCAGCTTGGTTTTGCGGACCTACGTGTTGAATACAGGAAACGGGTGGATTGTGCTGCCAGGAGGGTTGGTGCGAGTAGCCGGCGCGGAAGGCCCGGTGGTATCGATGCAACGAGGTGGCCACAGCAAGGACGCCTGGGTACTTTGGGACGGCCCGGTAGACACGTTCAGCATGATGCATCCGCGGGACCACCCCCTGGAACTCCGCCATGGGTCGAGTGACCTGCCGAGCCGGGTTGCCGACAACCTTTTCTGGCTGGGGCGCTATGTCGAGCGCGCCGAAAACACGGCGCGGCTCTTGCGTACTTTGATGAACCGAGTGAGACAAGCCGGGCAAGCCGAACTGCGGTGCCTACTCCGCCTTCACGCGTGCTTTGATTCCTCGCACAGTAAGCTGCGAAAGAAGCGGCGGCCGACGGCTATTCAGTTAGAGGAAGAGCTCATCTCGTTGATGAGCGATCCGGAACGTGGGGACAGTCTCGCTACGACTTTGACCCAAGTGCAGCGGATCGGCGGCAGCGTGCGGGAGCGGCTGTCGTCCGATATGACGCGGCTGATTGGCGAACTCACCGACTCGATCGTAGTAGAAGAATACATGCTGTTCGTCGAGTACTCGGCACTCTTGAATGGATGTCTCGAGTTATTGTCAGCGTTTTCGGGCCTGGAGCGCGAGAACGTCACAAGGGGATCCGGCTGGCTCTTCATGAGCTTGGGACGGCGCTTGGAACGCGGAATGAATCTGACTCGCCAATTCCGAGAGTTGACGGAGCCGCTCGCGCCAACAGACTGGCCATTACTCGAATACATGCTCGAGGCGGCCGACAGTTCTATCACATACAGGTCGAGATATTACACAACTCTGCAGCCCGTTGCTGTGTTGGACGTGTTGATGGCAGATGAGACGAACCCGAGGTCCCTGGATTTTCAGATCAGCCATGTTGCGGATCTTTACGCAAAACTTCCGCGTCACAGCTCCGATGACTTGCTAACCATTAAGCAAGCGCTAGCTTCGCTTAGAAATGTCAACCTGGCAAGCGTCCACTATATGCTGCCTGGAACAGATGTTACCGAGGGAAATTTAGACGAGCGCCACCGGCTAAGGCGCGTTTTGGAAGAGGTTGGCGCCACGCTTCGCGCTTGGTCTAATAATCTGACGGACAGGTATTTCAGTCACGCCCGTACTTTGCCGACCATCATAGGCGAATGACTTATAAGATCATCCACAAGACTACCTATCGCTACAGCAACCCAGTATCCTTTGGGAACCATGTGGCGTGCTTAACGCCGCGCTCTTCTCCGCACCAACACCTTACGCGCCATGAACTGCGGATCAGCCCCGCGGCGAAGTCTACCGAACGTACGGACTATTTCGGAAATCAATTGACTTTCTTTACGGTGCAAGAGCCGCACAACCGATTGGTGGTTGAAGCACGCAGCGAAGTAGAGATCAACGCGAGCGAACGGCCGCAACCGCAGAAGTCCCCTCCCTGGGAGCGGGTAGCTAAAGTGCTTCAGGAAAAGCATGACCCTGAATCGCTGGAGGCAGTCGAGTTCTGTTTCGAATCTCCGCGTATCCGTCCCAGCGCCCAGCTTGCTTCGTATGCGTTCGAATCTTTCACCCCTGAGCGCCCGTTTATCGCGGGACTTTTGGATCTGACTGAGCGCATATACAGGGACTTCAAGTTTGATCGGAAGGCGACCAGCGTGCGAACTTCCACTGAAGAAGTGTTCCGTAAGCGGCGCGGTGTTTGCCAGGACTTCGCACATTTACAAATCGCCTGTCTCCGGTCACTGAACCTGTCTGCGAGATATGTGAGCGGATACTTGCGGACCTTCACGGCTCCCGGGCGGCCGCGGCTGGCCGGTGCTGACGCCTCACATGCCTGGGTATCGGCATACTGCCCCGGATTTGGTTGGATGGATATCGATCCAACGAATAACGTAGTGCCGTCTTTCAATCATGTGACGCTTGGATGGGGCCGGGACTACGGCGACGTGAGCCCACTGAGGGGTCTCATACTCGGCGGCCGGGATCACACGCTGAAAGTCAATGTCGATGTGGTTGCAATAGACGACTACGCAAAAAGCTAGCTCGGATTTGATCTTCGATAGCATCTATCATGTAGGGGCAATTCGGCGGCTGAGCCCCCTCCGATTGTTCGAAGCCTGCATGAAATATCTGATTGATGAACCGCAAGCACAGACGAACGGCATAGACCGGACCGATGTCTTGTCATCGCTTCAGCGATCATATGAGTGTCGCTGCAGCCGGGCCGTATTCTTCCAAAACAGTCAGTGTTTGAGCTGCTACACGCCACTCGGATACGAGCCCCACCTGGGAAGAGTCTTTTCACTCGAACCTGGTCGTAGATTAGATACTTGGGAACTCGCAGGCCGGAAAGTTCCGGAGGATTATCGAAGACACGTTTATCGAAGGTGCGCAAATTTGAATACCGCCGCGGCTTGCAATTGGTTAATAGCGGACACCCCACAAGCTCCGAGGCAGTTTTATTGCATATCGTGCCGTCTAAACCGTATGGTTCCGGACCTGTCCATCCCGGAAAATGCAGGGCTTTGGAGACGTATTGAAAATGCAAAACGGCGTGTGGTTTCGGCCCTGATCGCGCTTGGGTTGCCGGTGGCCTCGCGAGTGACCGAAGATCCTCTACGTGGGCTTGCATTTGACTTCTTGCGCTCTCCCGTAAACGCTCCTCGTGTGCTGACTGGTCATAAGGGAGGGATCATTACGCTCAACATCGAGGAAGCCGATGAAGCCAAGCGTGAGCAGATCCGCACGTCAATGGGGGAGCCTTATCGCACATTGATCGGTCACGTCCGCCATGAGGTAGGGCACTATTATTGGGATCGCCTGGTAGCGAACTCGCATTGGTCTGAACTGTTTCGGACGATTTTTGGCGACGAGCGGGCCGATTATGCTAGCGCGTTACACAGACACTATTTGCAGGGTGCCGCACCCGGTTGGCCGAATCGATACGTAAGTGCCTATGCCAGCGTTCACCCTTGGGAAGACTGGGCGGAGACCTGGGCGCACTATCTGCACATGATGGACACTCTTGGCACGGCCATCAGCTTCGGCATCAATCCGGAAACGATCTCAATGCCATTTGATTGCTTTGGCGCGGAAGTGCTTTGTAACTCCCAGCGACCTGAGTCGGAGCGCTTTTTGTCGTTTCTCAATTCCTGGCTAAAGCTGACGGCGGTCATGAACGAACTCTGTCGCAGCATGGGTCAGCCCGACTTTTATCCGTTCGCACTGTCCCGTGCGGCGGTGACGAAACTGCATGTCGTTCACCTGGTCGTCAGCGAAGTCGCATAAACCCCGCCGCCCCAGACATACCACGGCAGCCAAATGGGCGAGCTTCCGCGAAAGAATTGATATAGCTCAGATGGGACGGGGTTCGCAGGCAGCGAAAGCAGCATCTTGACCCTCCTTAGCGCTCAACCATGACCGGCAATCCCGAAACTTCGCGGGTTTGTTCGGACAAATTGTAAGTGACCGTTGTAACTTCGGGACAGCGCTTACACGCTGCTCCGCCTTCCTGGGAATACCAGCGACAGTTCTTGCGTATGACGCAAGGTGGCAAAGCATCCACCACCGCCGGCAAAATTCTCACGATTCTCGTTGCAAGCTTGCAATCGGTTCCGTCATAGTGGGGGCATCCTCCCTCGGCGCACGTCGCCGCAAGGCGAAATACTTCCGTTGGCTTCAGCGGAGATGCCAGGGCAAGAACCTCCGGGGTGGCCGGAAGGTATTGGTTCAAGTACACCACCGTCGGGGATGGCCCTTCATGCTGGACCACCCCCAGAATGGTGCAATTGTCCATACCGGGTTGTGCGCTGGGACACAGCTTCGACATGGCAGCCTCCACCTACTGCTCGAGCAAGAACGATTCGGCCGGAGGAATTCCAACAATGATGTGTCCTCCGCTGACGTAGATTACTCCCCGCGACCCGCCCGCTCGCCCCACCGTGACCTCGGCAAATCCTCCGAGGTGGCCGGCAATTTCGTTTGCGAACGCCTGCGTTTCGCCTACCGTGACATTTGTCAAAAGACCTTCCGGGACGGGGATGCCACGAATCAGGTACGAAAACTCAATTCCTTGCGGAATCTCTACCTTGAACTTGGGGTGTTTCTGCACGGCATCCTTTACAGCGGATTGCACAGCAGCGGTGAAATGACTAAGTGAAATCGACTTTGCCTGCGCCATTTGTCCTCTTTCTGCTCTAGCTTAGGTGGTAATATGCACCTACTAGTTGCTAGTGTACGCCTACTAGTTGAGTTTTGATCCCTCAAAAGCAGTTCTTGGCCAATTTTTCTTTTACGTTTTCTGGTGAACTACCTGCTTTCGCTTTGTCATCGCCCTGCCCGCCGGGCTGGCCCCAGATATGGTATAGATATCTACAGTAGACGTCTATATCATGTCAAAAACGGATAACCTTCAAGGATCGCTGGAGCTTCTGGTTATGAAGATTCTCCGCCGGGGGGCGAATCACGGATTCGCAATTACTTCGCAGATCCAACAGATCTCGGACGAGGTTCTTCGCGTGGAGGCAGGTTCGCTCTATCCGGCTCTGCATCGCATGTCGGAGGCGGGACTGCTCAAAGCGGAGTGGCGTCTGTCCGAAGCAGGTCGCCGTGCGCGGTTCTATGAACTCACATCCAAGGGACGTCGCAAGCTTGAGGAAGACGAAAAGAAGTGGCACGCGATTTCGGCCGCGGTGGCAAAGATTCTCCGGACGGCATAGGTAGAAACAAATGGGGATGTGGTCCAGAATTCGCAAGACGTTTCGTGGCGGCCGTCAAAGCGAAGAGATTCACGAAGAGCTTCAGTTTCATCTCGACATGGATATCGCGGACGGCTGTGATCGCAGGGACGCTCGCATGCGCCTCGGTAATTTCACACGAATAGAAGAGGAGACACGGGAGATGGGAATCATTGAATGGCTCGATTCGGTGCTGCAGGATGCGCGCTATGGACTGCGTCAATTGCGCAAAACGCCCGGCCTGGTATTCGCGGTGGTGCTTTCGCTGACCATCGGAATCGGCGCAAACACAGCGATTTTCAACCTAGTCGACGCGGCGGTCCTGAGACCGTTGCCCGTACATAATCCCGACTCGCTGCGTATCATTGAGTGGACAAGCTCGGCATTCCCCGAAGGAGTAAAGAACATCAACGGCGATTACCATGCCATTTCGGGCGGCCGGTTCCAAGGCTCGTCCGTTTCAGCGAATCAGTATCGAACTTTGGCGCGAGAACAGACCGGTTTCCAGGCGCTGATGGGAGTTGCGGATGCAGATCAGGTGGCAGCAGTGGCGGATGCATCTCCAGCCGAACAAGTCAACCTCCAGTACGTCAGCAGCAATTTCTTTCAAGGCTTGAGAATTACGCCTGTCATCGGGCGCGGTTTCCTAAGCGAAGAAGACAGCGTGGGTCACCAGCCGGTTGTGGTTGTGAGCCATCGGTTCTGGATAAGCCATCTCGGAGGCCGTGAAGATATGCTGAACCAGGACATCCGCATCAACAATGTTCCCGCTCAGATAGTCGGCGTAGCCCCTCCCGGATTCTTCGGCGCCACACCTGGCGAGTGGACTGATGTTTACGCGCCGCTCGCTATGAGCGTTGCATTCCAACCGACCCAATACAATGGTCTGCGCGGCGAAGATGATGGGGACTGGTGGGTCCGTCAGATTGGCCGATTGAAACCCGGCGTGACAGAGAATGCCGCGAGAACACAGATCGCGGCTCTATTTCGAAACCTTGCGGCGCCGGAAGGCTCGAAGATCGAGTCGAACGAGATTCCGGAATTAATCACCTTGCCCGGCCGCCGCGGCTTCGGCGCACTGAACCCAAGGGACACGAGCGCGCTCTGGATTTTGATGCTACTGGTTGGCGTGCTCCTGCTGATTGTCTGCGTGAATGTAGCGAACCTGCTCTTATCCCGCTCGGCCGGTAAGCAGCGCGAGTCTGCTGTGCGGCTTGCCCTGGGAGCTGCGCGAACACGGCTCTTTCGGCAGCACTTAATTGAGAGCGGAGTGTTCGCCCTATTAGGAGGTTCCGCCGGATTGGCCTTTGGATATGTGCTTGCGCGATCTATCCATCTTTTATTTGAAGCGGGCCGCGATGCAGGCAGCGCATTCGATCTCCATCTTAACCTGCGAATTCTTGGCTACACGGCGGCTCTTTCGATCTTTACCGCCTTCCTATTTGGGCTGGCGCCGGCATTCCGCGCCGCACGCGCCGACCTCAATGATGCTCTTAAAGCGCAGACAAGATCGGTGGTTGGCGGACGTCTGCGGTTGCCGTCGCTCCTGGTCTCCATCCAGGTTGCACTGTGCCTGACCGCGCTGGTGGCTGCCGGGCTCTTGGGCCGTTCACTGGAGAACCTGAAGTGGACAAACATCGGGTTTGACCGCGATAACCTTTCTTACGCCACAGTGAATCCGTGGCAGGCCGGTTATTCGGCTGAGCGTGTGGGTCCCTATGTCAATCGCGTTCTCGCGCAGCTAGGCAGCTCACCCGGCGTCGTCAGAGTGAGTCCTGTCGAAGTACGGTTGTTGTCCGGCAACGGGAATTTGTTTTCGATCAGCATTCCCGGCCGGCCATCGTCCACCGCTCAGGGCATAGCAAATCCTGCGGAATCGGCATTTATAAACCATGTCGGAGATGATTTTTTTAAGACGCTCGGCATACCTCTGCTGGCGGGCAGAGCGATCGATGCTCGTGACATTCGCCCGAATGCCGACGCGGTCGTGGTCGATGAGCTGTTCGCGCATCACTTTTTCCCAAACCAGAATCCGCTCGAACGCCGTTTTGGATTCATTGCCCCTGAAAATAATAAATATCGAATCGTTGGCGTTGTGGCGGACAGCCGCTATAACACGCTGCGCAATCAACCGCTTCCGACGGTCTATTTGCCTTACATTCCGGGTGAGCACGTAGGTGCCATCCACTTCGCGATCCGCTCCAAAATCGACTCTGTGCGTCTCACACAGGAGGTTCGAAAGGCCGTCGCTTCGGTCGATCCGGCTGTGCCGTTGACGCAGTTTCACACCCAAACGGCTCTGATCGACCGTCTGCTTCGAACCGAGCGGCTGCTGGCATTCCTGTCGGGCGCCTTTGGTATGGTTGCTCTAACGCTTGCGGCAATCGGCATTGGCGGTTTGCTGGCATACTCGGTTGCCCGCCGCACCAACGAAATCGGAATTCGAATGGCATTGGGCGCCGCCGGTGGCGATGTTGTTCGAATGGTGCTGCGCGACTCCATTTCGATCATCGGCGCCGGGATTGTGCTCGGCCTTCCGTGTGCCTACGCGATTGGAAGAATCTTAGAATCGGAACTCTTCCGGCTGAAGCCATTGGATCCGGAGACGGCGGGACTCGCGTTCTTCGCGCTGCTGGCGATTGCGCTTCTTGCCGCCTGGGCCCCGGCGCGCCGCGCCGCAAAAATCGAGCCGATGACGGCCCTGCGAGAGGAATAGCACCTCCTTGCGAACCGTTCAGCTCAGGCGCGATTTCACCGTCTCGCTCAATACTTTGCCGTCCACGCGCTTGCCGGCTAACTTTGCCTGGGCAGCCTTCATTACCAGGCCGATTTGCTTAGCCGACGTAGCGCCGGTCTCGGCAATCGCACTTCCGACCGCCGCGTCGAGCTCTTCTGGAGTAGGCGCGGCGGGCAAATAGGATTCGATCAGCTTCAGTTCCGCTTCTTCCTTCGCCGCCAACTCCTCGCGGCCGCCCTTCCGGAACAGATCCGCCGCCTCGCGCCGCTGCTTGACCAGCGTGCTCATCACTTGCATTTCGGCCGCTTCGTCCAGCGGCTTCATGGCATCGATCTCCTGCTTTTTCAGCGCCGCCTTGACCATGCGCACCGTGCCCAGCCGGACTTCATCCTTCGCCTTCATGGCTGTTACCAAGTCCTTTTGTATCCTGTCCAGCAGTGCCATCGGTCCTTATTGTACTGGTACGCGTCCGGCCGCGCGGCCGTTTGCGGTGTTAAACTTGTGGCAGCGTATAGCCGATGGGCACCCAGAGCATTGAAAATCACGCCGCCGCGCCCGATTGGCAGAGCGCGGCAGAGATGCCGTTTGAGCCGCTACCGCAGTTCCGGCAGAATGCGTTGGAGGATTCCGCCGAGCACGCCGATTGCCATGGCAAGCGCATCGGCATTTTTATCGTCACTTACAACGCCGTCACTACCTTAAATAAGGTCCTTCGCCGGATCACCCCACACGTGTGGCGCAACGTGGAGCAGGTGGTTGTCGCCGACGATGCCAGCCAGGATGCGACCTTCGAACTCGCCGTCGGCATTCAAGCCCTGCGCAACCTATCTAAGTTGAAGGTGTTGAAGCATCCCAAGAATCTGGGTTACGGCGGCAACCAAAAGGCCGGGTATCGCTACTTTATCGAACAAGGTTTCGATATCGTCGTGCTGCTGCACGGCGACGGGCAATATGCGCCCGAACTGCTGTCACACATGTACGGCCCTTTGGTGCGGGGCGAGGCTGATGCGGTCTTCGGGTCCCGCATGATGACGGATTACGGCGGTCCGCTGAAGGGCGGCATGCCGCTCTACAAATATGTTGGCAACCGCATTCTCACAATTTTTGAGAATCGAGCGCTTGGCCTCGGACTGACCGAATTCCACAGCGGCTACCGGGCCTACAACCTGCATGCGCTGTCGCAGGTCCGCTTCGACAACATGACGAACGATTTCCACTTTGATACGGAGATCATCATAAAACTTCATCATCAGAACTTTCGGATCGCTGAAGTGCCGATCCCAACGTTTTATGGCGATGAAATCTGCTACGTCAACGGCGTCAAATATGCGAAAGCCTGCTTCCGGGCGGTCAGCCGTTACCTTGCGACGCAGCGGTCCGTGCGCTCGTACCCGGAATACGAAGAGTACTTTGTTCCATACAAGGTTAAGCAGAGCCGTTATTCCAGCCACTACTACGCTCGCCGGCTGGTTGGGACGAACCAGCGCGTTCTCGAGGCTGGCTGTGCCGATGGGACTTTTGGCGCCGAACTGGCGCGGGGCGGCAATTGCATCGTTGGCATTGACCCGCAACCGACGGTTCCAGAGACCGCCGGATATGAAGCAGTCCTGGTAAGCCACCCCGGGTTTAAACCGAAAGAACTCCTCGAAAAAGGCAGTTTCAGTCGCATTTTGCTGCTGGACCAGATCGACCGGTGTGCGGAACCCAAGCAGATCCTTAGCGAACTGCGGCCGCTACTCGCCGAACGCGGCAAGCTGATTCTTTCGGTCCCGAACGCAGTTCATGTTACAAACCGCTTAATGATTCTGTTCGGCCGCTTCCGTTACAGCGATCGGGGCATTATGGATTGGTCGCACCTGCGCTTCTTTACCGCGTTCACCATCCGTCAGTTACTCGAAAGCGAGGGCTTCCGGGTAACAGCACGTTATTTCACAATCGTCCCGCTGGAACGCGTCATCGCGGTGCGGCCCGACCACCCCGTGCTTGGCGCCGCCAATCTGCTTTTGAAGGCTTTCACCAGCATAGCCCCGGGACTGTTCGGTTATCAGGTGATTCTGGTCGCCGAGAAACAATAGAATTTCGGCGGCTGGCGTTAGCGCTGAAAGCCGATCGCTCGACCAGATTTCTGCAACGGCGGCTTGGGCCGCCGCGTCCCCCTGCCTTGTTATACTGATCTAGCTTTTGGTCTTCCTATTAACAATGAAGTCTTCCCGTTTTTTTACTCTTGTCGCGTTTTTTGCGTCCGCATCGCTGGCTTGGCCCCAGACTCAGCCACAATTCATCACCGGGCAGGCGGCCCGAGGAGTCATCGGTCAGTACTCGTTCGACTTGGGGACGATGGGCGCGTCATCCCAGATCCTGGGTGGTGTAGGTGCCATCGCTTGGGCCAACGGGACACTGTTCGCGGCCGACGATAATGTGCTCGGTGCGGTACCGAATAACCACCGGGTCATGATGTTCAACACGAATCAGATTCCAGCGCCCGAAGCGGATGTCTCTACGTTTGGCGGTTTCGATACCTATTGCAATATCTGCGGATTTCCGGCGTACAACGTTCTCGGCGAACCAGACTATAGCACGGTGAATCCGGGGCGATCGGCCAGCGCGATGAACGAGCCCACCGCCGTCGCTACCAACGGCACCATCCTGGCTGTTGCCGATACCAACAATAATCGCGTAATGATCTGGAAGTCCATCCCGACGACTCCGAATGCGCCGGCGGATCTGGTGCTTGGGCAGCCCGATTTGAATACCTTCCAGACGCCCAACACCGTGAACGCGTCAACGCTGCGCGGCCCGCAAGGCGTTTGGATCCAGAACGGCAAGCTGTTCGTCTCGGATACCATGAATTATCGCGTCCTCATCTGGAATTCGATTCCTACGACGAACAATCAACCGGCGGACGTGGTGCTGGGGCAGAAGGATTTCACGTCGGTGTACCAGCCTCCGGTAGCCGCGAATCTATATCCTTCGACTAACGCGAGCGAAATGCTGGACCCGGTTGGGGTCAGCTCCGACGGGACCCATCTTTTCGTCGCCGATCTTGGGTTCAATCGCATTTTGATCTGGAACGAAATCCCAACTCAAAACGATCAACCCGCGGACGTGGAGATCGGCCAGCCGGATATGACGACCTCCATTCCCGACAACACCACTACCGGGCTGTGCGCATCTACTACCATCAGCGGCGTCGTGACGTATCCCTCGGAGTGTGCCGCGACAATTCAGTTTCCGCGCTTCGCTCTTGCCGATAATACGGGACGCCTCTTTGTGGCCGATGGCGGGAACGATCGTGTGTTGATCTTCAATCAAATTCCTACCGCCAACGGCGCTTCCGCCGACATCGCTCTTGGGCAGCCAGACATGTTTACCGACGTGGTGACGAGCGCGTCCATTTCCATCATCAGCACCGTTATCGACAATACCGGGAGTGTGGATACCATCGCGAACCCATCGGGGCTGGCCTGGGACGGAACAAATCTGTACGTCAGCGACCCATGGGATGAGCGCGTATTGATTTATACGCCGGCGGATATTCAGTTGGCTGAAAAATCGACGTTGAATGCAGCTAGTTTGGCCATTCGACAGGAAGGATTTGCCGTGCTGCAGCTACTGGGCAGCATTGTCGCCGGCGATACCGTCACTATTACGATCCAAAGCGCGACGTACACATATACCATCAAGAGCACCGACACTCTGGACACCATTACGACGGCTCTGATCAATCTGATCAACACCTCCAATTCAGGCGCAGGAGATCCTTATGTGATTGCCTTAACCGGGTCGGTCCCCGATACAGTCTATCTAAACTCGCGAGCAACGAATCTGGACGCGGACACCATTACGATGTCAGCAACCACTTCGGACCCAACGAATATTACGGCGACGGCTTCCAGCTTGGCTTCGAACGGCTATTTGACTGGCGGAACCAGCGCGACGGTCGCGCCGGGTACCTTGATTCAGATCAGCAATCCGGCCACGCCCGGCGTCCCGACGCTATCGGACTATACCGCAAGTGCCGATACATCGTCCGGTAAAGGCTTACCCACTACACTTGGCGGCGTACAGGTTTCAATCGATGGTTTCCCGTCCCCCATCCTCTCTGTTTCGCCGACGGCGGTGATATCGCAGATCCCGTTCAATTTCACGGAAAAGAACAGCAGCAGTGTGTATGTCCGGACGGTACATGCGGACGGCACGGTTACTGTAACCACCGCATCGCCGGTGTACCTGGCGCCGGCGAATCCCGGTCTGTTCGCCAGTCCCAACTATCCCGAACCGAGGCCGGTATTTAATGCCATGCACCAGGCGACGAATCCATCGGCCACGGTCTCGATTGATGGCTCGGTGAACGCAGGCGATGTGGCGACGATCACCGTGAACGGAACTGCCTACAACTACACCGTGGTCGCGGCTGACACATTGGCAACGATTGCCCAGAATCTGGCGAACGTGATCAACGCAGGTCCGGATCCCTATGTGGTCGCGTCGGTCGGCGGCGCATTTACGCGCGTCGTCCTGACGGCCAGACAACCGGCTCCGGTCGGCGCGGGTATTACCATCGCGGGCTCCGCCAGTTCCACTGCCGACGTGACCATCACGGCTTATCAGAGCGCTACCTGCTGCACCGACAATGATGGGCAGCCGGTCACTGCTCAGGACCCCGCGCAGCCGAACGAAACGATCACTTTTTATGCTACCGGGGTCGGCCAGGTTACGGACCCCAATACGAGCAGTGCCGAAAATTACGCCGTCGCAGGAGTGCCCTATAACGGGCCGCAACCGAACAGTGCAACGAGTTTCGTCACGACTACGGTCAACGGCGAAACGGGACAGACGATTAGCGCTGGCTTGGTTCCTGGCGGTATCGGCATGTATGGAATTCAAGTCATAATGCCGGGAGATTTAACCCCAAATGTCAACACCCCAGTCTATGTTGCCCAAAATGCCTTTATCAGTAACATTGTGACCATACCGGTCGGTCCCGCGGGCGGGCTCCTTACCGCCAATCCCAATCCGATCCTGGCCGGGCCTGGAGCTACGACCGGTACGACAACCCTGTCGTGGAACGTGCCGCAGAGCGCGGTTGAAATTCATGTGGGGAGCCCCGGCGGAACGCTGTTCGGCGCCGGCGGCTCGACAGGTTCCGGAACAACGGGGAATTGGGTCACTAACGGTATGACCTTCTACTTGCAGGACGCAACGCAGGGGACGACGACCAGTCCAAATAACACGATCGCCACAGTTACGGCACAGGTAAAGCCGATTGGCGGCACTCTGGCTGGCTCGCCCAACCCCATTCTGGTCCCCGCCGGTACGACAGGGCCGCAAGCCACTACCTTGAACTGGTATGCTCCCAACTCCACCACAGTTGAGGTGCATGTGGGCAGCCCCGGAGGTACACTGTTCGTCACCGGCGGATCCCAGGGCGCAGCGACAACGGGGTTGTGGGTTACCGATGGCATGACCTTTTATCTTCAGGACGCGACCAATGGGAACTCAACCAGTTCATCCAATACGCTGGCCGTTGCTACGGTTCATATCCAAAACCAGCCCAGCACGGCCACGCTGACTGCCGGCCCGAATCCGATTGTCGTTTCGCCCGGCAGCACACTTGGCCAGACGACACTGTCCTGGACGGTCCCGGGCGCGACTTTGACAGAGGTACATCTGGGCAGCGGGACCGGCCCGTTATTCGCGGCTGTCAATGGCCCCACCGGGTCCGCCACTACCGGCAATTGGGTCACCGACGGAATGACGTTTTATCTGCAGGACCTCATCAACGGCCCAGGGGGCCCGAGCATCACCGTCGCGGCCCTCGTTGCGCACCTCGAGACGGGCGGTACGCTCACTCTCAGTCCGAATCCCATTCCTGTTTCGGGGGGTCAGGATGGCACGACGACAATCACGTGGAACGCGCCGTTTGCCACGGCGGTCGAGATTCATCTGGGCAGCCCGAGCGGGCCGCTATTTGCCGGCGGAGGCAGCACCGGTTCGGCGACGACCGGTCCTTGGGTGACGGACGGGATGGTCTTCTATCTGCAAGATGCGTCGAATGGGAACGCGACCAGTCCGTCGAACACGCTCGCGACTGTAACGGCTAACCTCGCACTGAATATGCCTAGCATCAACGGCAGCGATCCTCATCCGTTCGCTCCGTGGCCCCGTTGAGGAGAGATTCATAAGAAGAAAGCGCCATCATCATCTATACATGGCCGCTTGCTGACACGCGCGGCTCCATGAGCAGGTGCGCCGTTCCTGTCACTCCCAGATAAGCCCCTTGAGGAGCTAAAAGTGAGAGTCAAGTTTCCGTGCGCCCGACGCTGGGGTGCGTGTTCGAGTGCAATTTGCGCGCTTATGATTGGCAGCGCCGCATTGTTCGGGGCGGTCGCGCCACGGCCAACCGCCACGGCCCTTTCCGCGAACCCCACAACCGGCCCGCTGAGTACGATCTTCACGTTTACCGCGACCGTGACCGTCAACGGCGGACCTGTAACGGAGGGCTCTGTCCTCTTCACCGACGGAACCGCGTCTTGGGTTCAGGGCAAGTGGTTATCAGTGGAGCCTCCGCCGGAACGGCTGTCCTGAAGACCGCCTCGTTCGCGGCCGGCCCTCATAGCGTGAAGGCTCTCTATACCGGCGCGCCGCAGTCTTCCCAGTCCACTGGCTCCAGTTCATCATCGCCCGTCGCGATCACTGTCACCGGTCTTGCGCCCACCTCGACGAGCCTGACCATCTTTCCGAGCGTGACTCAGCCCGGCACCTACGACCTGACAGCTACTCTCCTTGCCGCCAGCTCCGTTACGGGACAGGGCACATTGGATCTGAACGAGCTTACGACCGGCACAAGTTTGGCAAGTGAATCCGTCGACACTACAGGTGGCTTCCTGCCCGCGCAGACATTCTTCCAAGACACCGAGTTCTCCGCCGCCGCTGCCGGCGATTTCAATGGAGACGGAGTTACGGATCTGGCCTTCATTGACCTGACCAACTTAGGAAACGGCGCCTTCCAAACGAATTTGTTGATTCAGTTTGGCGACCCTAATCACCCCGGCCAGTTTTTGCCTCCAGTCTCTTATCTTTTATCCGCATTTGCCAACTGGATAGCAGTTGGCGATGTGAATGGCGATGGCTTGCCTGACGTGGTCGTGGGGTCCCATGATACCGACATTGGGCTCTTTCTCAACAACGCCAGCAATCCCGGGCAGTTCAACGCGGAACAAGTCCTCGGCAACGTTCCAAACTCCGGTACCGTCGGCTTGCTAGCGGACCTGAATGGCGACGGCATGCTGGATTTGGCGGTGCCGTCGGGCTCGGATGTCGCTGTATTCTTCGGCGACCCTGCAAATCCTGGCCAATTCCTGGCACCGCAAAACCTCAACCTGACCGGCATCGGCGTGAGCCCATACGGTCTGGAAATTGCCGGCCTCCAAATCGCGGACTTCAACCAGGATGGCGTTCCCGATCTTGCTGTCTCCACTCCTGAAAATTACGAGTATTCCGCTGACACGGCGATATCTATCTTCTTGGGGGACCCGGCCCATCCCGGCCAATTCACGGCAGCGGGCACGTACCCAGCGCCTGGAACTGGCGACGAACTATTAGGGGACTTCAACGGCGACGGCCTGCCGGATATCCTTGCCGGGTCCGTCCTCTTGCTCAACGATGCTGCCCACCCGGGCAACTTTCAGAGCGTTGCCACGAGCTTCTTTAATAATGATTCCTACGAGAATTCGTTTGTTGTGGACGTAAACGGCGATGGAATACCCGATCTGATTGGATTGACCGCTCCGCGCCTATCCTGCTCAAATTGCGACACACTTCCGGCGCTTGCAACGATTCTTTTGAGCGACCCAGCTCATCCTGGCCAGTTTCCGAATCAGGGAAGCAATTACAGCCTTGGCCTCAACAACTTTGGAGGGCCGCTTCCCTCCGCTGTGGGCGACTTCAATGGCGACGGCCAACCGGATTTCGCCGTCGCATCAGCCAGCGGAGTGGCAGTAATGATCGGCGCCCAAATCGCCACTTTGACTGCGCCGAACACGCTGGTTCCGGGGAGCGGGATCAGTTCCGTGGGGGCAGCCTACTCGGGCGACACCCACTATCAGCCGAGCAGCAGCAATGCTATCGCCATCGACACTTCGGCTTTGCTGACGACAACCAAGTTGACTGCCTCGGCGACGGAGATAACCCAGGGCAGCCAAGTCGTCCTGACTGCCGCAGTCCAAGCTAATCAGGGAACTCCGTCCGGCCCGGTCGCCTTCTATGACGGTAACTCGGTCGTATGCACGGGGACACTGGATGCGTTCGGTCAGGCGACCTGCGCCGCCAATCCGGCGGAGATCGGCGCTCACATTATTTCTGCGACTTACTCTCGGACTGGTCCCTATGCGTCAAGCACATCCAGTTCCACGACGATCGCGGTAGCGGGCGAGATAGCCGGCAACAGCCTGACGGCTTCACCCAATCCTATTCCGGTGACGCCAGGAACACTGACGGGAGTCACTACCATCCAGTGGAGTGCGCCTTCGGCAAGTACCGTCGAGCTTCACCTGGGCAGCCCGAACGGACCTCTCTTTGCAGGAGGCGGGAGCACAGGATCCGCCACAACGGGCCTTTGGGTCACGGACGGAATGCTGTTCTATCTGCAGGACACAACGGCCGGCGCTCCACTTACCCCGGCCAATACCCTCGGCGTGCTGATTCTTCACGTGCAGCAACAGCCGGTGCTGTCGGCCAGCCCCAACCCGATTCCCGTGCCGCCCGGCAGCGCGCTGGGCGCGACTACCATCTCGTGGAACGTTCCGCTTGCCGGCGAGTGGTTCGTGGCGTCCTCGCTGTCGATTGAGGTTCACATCGGTAGCCCGAGCGGGCCGCTGTTTGCGGCGGGTGGGAACACCGGGGCGGCAACTACCGGCGATTGGGTCACTGACGGCATGGTTTTCTATCTCCAGGATGTGACGGGAGGTAAACCATTGACGCCCGCTAATACCGTCTCTTCGATTGTGGTCCATCTCGAGCAGCAGCCGGCCGTCTTTACCGCCGACCCCAATCCGATCCCGGCAGAGACGCTCGGCGCGACCACACTTCACTGGAACGCGCGACTGCGAGTGCCGTTGAAATTCACCTCGGCAGCCCGAGCGGACCGCTGTTTGCGGGCGGCGCGAACAGCGGGTCCGCGACAACCGGCGATTGGGTTTCCGACGGCATGATGTTTTTTCTCCAGGATGTAAGCGATGGTAAGCCGCTCACCGCGTCTAACACGCTCGCCAAGCTGGTGGTGAACGTTGGGCTAAAAGCCTATTTCTCCGCAAGTCCGAACCCAGTCCCTAACTGGTTGCTAGTGGGCCGGTTGTTCTTATTGGGCCGCAGTGCGCTTGGCGCGACAACTCTGCAATGGAATGCTCCCACCGCGACCGCGGTAGAGATTCACGTTGGTTCCTCGTCTGGCCCGCTCCTAACGGCGGGCGGGACAGCCGGTTCGGTGCAGACGGGACAAATTGTCACCGACGGCCTGCCCTTTTACCTCCAGGACGCTAGCAATGGTAATCCAACCTCCGCGGAAAACACCTTGGCCATGCTTGTGGTGCATCTCCAGCAGCCCTCTGCACCTTCTCTCACGGCTAACCCGAATCCGATTCAGAGCTTCGGGTTTGGCCCTGGAACGACGACTTTAGAATGGAACGCGCCGCCGGGTACCGCGGTGCAGATACGCGTGGGCTCACCGGATGGAGCGCTCTTTGCCGAGGGCGGCAATTCCGGCAGCGCCACTACGGGCGCATGGGTTACAGATGGAATGCTGTTCTATCTGCAGGACGTTACGGACGGCAAGCCACTTACCACCGCCAATACTCTTGCGGTCCTTATCGTCAGACTGAGCAATTAGGCTAGGCGAGGCTAGGCGGCCTTTTGCTCCTTTTCAGAATAATAAGCGCCTTGGGCGACGTGCTGGCGACGGTTGGCTGCTTCATGGTAGGCGAGTAGTTCGGCGGTTGAAAAATCGAACCCAATTTCGCGCGGATCGAACGGCAGGCCTTCGGCTTTGGCAGTGCGCATGTTGTTGAGAGCACATTCCATTTCGGCTTTGCGGCGGGCCTCGCGGAGCCGGACCAGTTCTTTGAGTTCGGCGCTATCTTTGGCGAAGTGGCGGCGTAGACGCTCTTCCTGAAGGGAGAGATTGTTGAGCTGGCGCTGATAGGTGGTGAAGGTTTTCACGTCAATCATCGGGGCGCGGACGGACTCGTCCTGGTTTTGGAAGAGATCGGCGAATTCGACGCGGCCGACGGCGTAAATACCTTGTTCGAGGGAGAAAATCCGATCAATACGCCATTGGGTATCGGCAATGTTTTGGGCCAACTCTTTTTCGCGATCAGTGACCGGGCGGAACTCGGCTTCGAAACGGGCGACGTGTCTCTTGTACTCTTCGACATCATCGGTGGGCAGCAGAACGGTGCGGCCGGTGAGCGCCGTGCGGACGGCGTTGTGGGACGATTTGGCGCGGCCCTCTTCGGTACGAGGACCCGTAGACAGCTTGGCGTTAGCCTGATTGGCGGCGATTTGCGCGGGAGAGGACATGAGTGAAAATTCTCGCTTTCGGCTTAAACGCTAACATGTGAGGAGGCGAAAACGAACTTGTTATTGGACAATTTGTTTGTAAATCATTCGGATTAATTAAGAAAAAATATTTTTGAACTCGGTGACCGGCAACTGACTGCTCGTACACTATACGAATGACAGAGCTGAGCGATTCCTCCGATGCCGCCGTCTCTTCTGATCCTCTGTGCGGCAAAACGGCGCTCGTCACGGGCGCATCGCGTGGGATCGGCGCCAGCGTTGCCCGCCGGTTGGCCGCTGCCGGAGCCGATGTGGCGGTTAACTATCGCACCAAAGGCGCGAGAGCCCAAGCGGTCGCAGCCGCGATCGAGGCTTTCGGCCGACGCTCTCTTCTCCTTCAGGCCGACATTACGTGCCCTGCGGATCTGGCCTCGATGTTCGATCAGATCAAAAACGCATGGGGCTCCCTCGATGTGCTGGTACTCAATGCGAGCGGCGGCCTTGAAAAGGACAAGCCAGCCGGTTACGCAATGCAACTGAACCTCGACGCCCAAGTCAACCTGGTCAAGAGAGCTTTGCCTCTGATGCAACCTGGAGGGCGGATCGTCTTCGTCACGAGTCATCTGGCACATTTTTCTGAAACGAAGCCGGCATATGACGGTTATGAACCTGTGGCGAGGAGCAAGAAGGCTGGAGAAGACGCCCTACGCAGCATGATGCCGGAGCTTGACGAACTTGGTATTCGACTTGTTGTCGTTAGCGGGGATTTAATAGAGGGAACGATCACTCCCCGGCTTCTACAGCGGCAGAGCCCGGGCCTTATTGAAGAACGCCGCCGAGAAGCTGGGTCACTCCCTGACGTGGAGGAGTTCGCGGCCGCGATTGTCGATGCTGTCACGGGCGCCGAGTATGCGAGCGGGACCACGATCTACGTTGGAAGCACGGAATGGGGCGATCCAGATCGCGGATCACCTGTTTCGAGTTGAAAACCGCGCGTACCGCGGAGGCCCTAACGCAGTCAAGCCCCCAAAGTTCCAGCGAACAAGCGATCAAGGTCGCTTTGCAGCGCGCCTGATCGTATGACGGTTTTTTACAATACACGTCCATATGCTTCCGATATTGTGGAACAGGGCTCGTTGGATGCCATGAACAAACGTCCGCTCGCTGTGATTGTGATCGGTTGGCTCTATGTGGCAACCGGTGTGATGGCGCTCGCTTTTCATCTCATCGGCTTCAAGCCGCAACATCCGTTTCAGTACGACATCGTTTGGATGGCTCTCGTCAACCTGACAGCGATTGTCTGTGGGGCGTATCTGCTCCGGGGGCGCAACTGGGCGCGCTGGGTCGCGCTTGCCTGGATCGGCTTCCATGTCGCGCTGAGCATCTTTCACCCGCCATTAGAATTGCTCGTGCACAGTCTGCTGTGCATCGCTGTTCTATATTTTCTATTCCGCCCGCAGGCAACGCAGTATTTTCGTACGGCCAGGGCATAAGCACTGGGAACGGAAGGCGAGGGCCCGTTCGATGTCTCCGTTTGATATCCTGGAATTTCCCAACCTTTCCCGTTGGCCCTCCGTTCATGTATATAAAGAAACAACGACTTCTGACGCCTGGTCCCACTCCGCTACTACCCGCTGCATTGCACGCGATGATGGGTTCGGACATCCATCATCGGACCGAAGACTTTCGCAAGCTTTACAAGCAGGTCCTCTCGGATCTGAAGACGGTTCTGAAGACTTCAAACGACGCGTTGGTTCTGGTATCTTCGGGGTCCGGCGCGCTTGAGGCGGCAACACAGAATTTCTTTTCGCCCGGCGATGAAGTGCTGGTGTGCTCAGCCGGTAAATTCGGCGAGCGCTGGGTAGAAATTATGAAAGCCTGGGGCCTGAAGGCTACCGTGCTGAGCGCCCAATATGGCGACGCCGTGAAGGCGGAGGCCGTCGAGCGCGCGCTGGCGGAAAATCGCAACTTTCGCGGCGTTTTCGTACAAGCTTCCGAGACTTCCACCGGCACACAACACGACGTGAAGACGATGGGCCTTGCGGTGAAGAAGACCGACGCCATCTTCGTAGTGGATGCCATCACGGGTATCGGAACCATGCCGCTTGACGTTGAGGGCTGGGGTTTGGATGTGGTCGCCGGTGGATCGCAAAAAGCCTTTATGATTCCCCCGGGTCTCGGGTTTCTGACCATCAGCCCGAAGGCCTGGGCGCACGCCGATACCGCAAAGTTGCCGCGGTATTACTTCGACCTCAAAAGAGAGCAGAAGAACGCCGTCAATGGGGAATCCGCCTGGACGCCGAACACCGCGCTGCTGCTGGCGTTGGCCGAAGCGCTGAAATATGTCAAGGAATTGGGCATGGACAAGCTGATTGCGAATGCCCAGATGCTGGCGCACGCGACGCGAACGGCAATGACCGCTCTCGGGTTGCAATTGTTTTCGAGTTCTCCGGGATCGTCGGTGACTGCGGTCCGGCCGCCCGCGGGAATGGATTCGGGCGTCATCATTAAAGAATTCCGGAATCGGTTCAACGCCATCATCACCAACGGTCAAGGGACGATGAAGGGTCAGATCTTCCGGCTGGCACACCTGGGCTATTTCGATTTCCATGACCTGTTCGCCATTGTTGCCGAGTTGGAATTAATCCTTGCGGCCAATGGTTACCCGGTGACGTTCGGTTCGGGCGTGGCGGCGGCGCAGAATGTTTACGCCGAAGCGGCGCTGCCGAAGGAAGCGCTGGCGGCGCACTGAACACACATCATGAAAATTCTTGTAGCTGAACCGTTGGCTCCGGCCGGCGTTGAACTCTTGCGCGCCCAAACGGGCTGGGACGTTGTCATCTCCGACCCGAAATCGTATGCGCAGCACCTTGCCGATGCCGATGCGTTGCTGGTGCGAAGCGCCGTCAAGGTTAACCAGGACGTTTTATCCAAGGCTCCGAAGCTAAAAATCATCGGACGCGCAGGAGTGGGCACCGATAACGTCGATCTGCCGGCGGCCACCGCGGCGGGTGTCCTGGTGATGAACACGCCAGGGGGTAACGCCGTATCGGTCGCAGAGCATACGCTGGCGTTGATGCTCTCGATGGCGCGTTCCATCCCTCAGGCGAATGCTTCGACGAAATCGGGCAAGTGGGAGAAGAAGAAGTTCCTCGGCAACGAATTGCGCGGCAAAACGCTCGGCGTGGTCGGCTTTGGCAGCATTGGACGCGAGGTGGTCAAGCGAGCGAAAGCTTTCGAAATGCGGGTGGTCGCGCACGATCCGTATGTGAATGTGCAAAGCGCGCTCGATCTAGGTGTCGATATGCTGGGCCTCGCCGAACTTTATCACGAGAGCGACTACATCACGCTGCATGTTGCGCTTACCCCCGAAACCGACCAGATGCTGAATACCGAAGCGTTCGCGGCGATGAAGCCAGGCGTGCGCATCGTCAACTGCGCGCGCGGCGAGTTGGTAGATAAGGAGGCGCTCAAAGACGCGCTGGCCGCGGGTACAGTTGCAGGCGCCGCGCTCGACGTATTTCAAAAGGAGCCGCCTGGCGAGGACCCGCTGTTTCAGCAGGAATCTTTGGTGGCCACTCCGCATATCGCCGGTTCGACAGAGGAAGCGCAGGAGATCGTGGGCGTGCGCATTGTAGAGCAGGTGGTTGAATACCTGACTACAGGCGTCGCAATCAATGCGGTCAATATGCCGGCATTGACGGCCGAGCAGTATCGTTCGTTGGGACCTTACGTCGATCTGGCAGAGCGGCTGGGGCTGTTTCTCAGTCACATCGCCACGGGCAACCCGCATACCATACGTTTTGTGTATCGCGGTCATCTCGCGTCGCAAAATACACAGATACTCCGGAATGCTGGCCTGGCCGGAGTACTCAGCCGTTCGCTGGAGTATCGCGCGAATGTGGTGAATTCGATGCAGATTGCGACCCAGCGCGGATTCAGCGTAGCCGAACAACGCGAAGCACGCGCCGCGCATATGGATTCCATCCGCATGGAGATGGAAACCGATGCCGGATCGTTCTCAGTTGAAGGAGCAGTGGTGCTGGACAAGCCGCGCCTGATCCAGGCCGAAGGCATTTCCTGCGAGGCCACGCTCGGCGGAAATCTGATGTATTCGAAAAATGACGACGTGCCGGGTGTCATTGGTTATCTGGGAACTGTGCTCGGCAAGAACGGCATCAACATCGCGAATTTTGCACTCGGACGGCAAGATCCGAACAACGGTGGTAAGAAGCCGCTTACGGCTATCTCGATTGTCGAGACTGACGAGCCGGTCACGGAAAGCGTGATCCAGCAATTGTTCGAAAACAAGGCGGTGAAGGTGGTGCGGCCTATCGCCTTCACGCGCCACTAATCGCGCCGGCCGGCTCTCTTACAATAATGGGTGAGCCGCCCCCCTCGGAAATAGGAACATGCAACTTGTTTTTCGGCTCGCAAACGAATTCACCAGTTCGTCTCGTCAAAAGGGGCTCACCTATTACCAGCAGGGCCGCGTTCGTCTTCAGGAAGTTCGCGGCGATGAGTTAGAGGCGCTGGTCTCGGGAGAAGCGACTTACCACGTCAGCTTGGCCTGGAGCGATCCTGTGCTGACGCTGGAATGCGATTGCCCATATTTCTTGGAAAACGGCCCTTGCAAGCATCTCTGGGCGACCATATTGGCCGCGCAGGGGAAAGGGCATCTCACGGATGTCGCCGTGGCCAAGAAAATCGTGGTGGAATTGGGCGATACATACGACGATGAAGACGATGAAGATCCATTTGAACTGCTTCCCCCGCCGCCTCCACCTACAACTACACTTACTCCGGAACCTCCCAGGTGGAAGCGGCGGCTGACCGCGATTGCGGGTGCGCGGCACACGACGGCATTCTCTTCCCAGCCATGGCCTGCAAAGCGGCAGATCGTTTATCAGATCGACCCGGTTCGCAGTGCTAACGTTTCAGGGCTGTCGGTCTTGATCGGCTCCCGGGACCGCAAGGCCGATGGCGAGTGGGGCCGCACGACGCCGCTCAAGTTGAGAATTGATCGCATTTCAGAATTGCCGGACGTAGCTGATCGTACGGTTCTTTCGATGGTGCTCGGCGCATACACCAGCGGCTATGGCGACGTGCCCGACTCGGTTGTGCTGAGGGACTCGGTGGCAGCGACGATCGTCCATTTGGCCGTCGAAACCGGGCGTTGCTATTGCAGCCGGAACCCTCCGGATCGGGATTCAGTTGCGCTCAGTTGGGACGATGGCGAACCGTGGCGGTTTGAACTGGAGATGACCCGGGAACCGCGCAGCGGCAAATGGATTGCCGGTGGATGGCTGCGGCGGGGCGACGAACGCATGGCCTTGACCGATCCGCTGACGATCACAAGCGGATTGATTTTCACGAAGGATCGGGTGTCGCGACTGGCCGAAGGCGCCCCCATGGAGTGGATCACGACGCTGCGGAAAGACGGAGCACTGGATGCCAGCGCCGATGAGGGGGAGGAACTGCTCTCGGCGCTACTCACCGCTCCGGGTCTGGCAAACGTCTCCGTCCCCGAAGAGCTGCGCTATCGGGAAGAGGCTGTGCAGCCGCGGTCCAGGTTGCATATCAAAGCGCCCAAGGTGAAGAACGAGACGAATCTGGAAGCGGAACTCTCGTTTGAATACGATGGCGTTGCCGTCGATCCGAACGATCACGCCGGCGGACTGTACCGGCCGGGTGAACGCCGCTGGATTCCCCGCCAGAAGGAGACCGAAGCCGCGGCCGCCCGCCAGCTTGAGGGGCTTGGCTTCAAGACTCAGAATTGGAGCTACGAGGGTCTGAGGATATGGCATCTCCGGAACACCAAACTGCCGCGCGCTGTGCGCGAACTGGTTGAATCGGGCTGGCACATCGAAGCCGAAGGTAAACTGTTCCGGCGCCCGGGCGAATTCCATATGGAGGTGGTGAGCGGCATTGACTGGTTTGAGCTGCAAGGCGGCGTGGAATACGGCGACTCCCGAGCGCGTCTGCCGGAGCTTCTAGCGGCACTGCGGCGCGGTGAAGACGTGGTGCGTCTCGACGATGGAACCTACGGCATGCTCCCGCGCGAGTGGCTGCAGCGCGCCGGCATGTTAGCGCAGATGGGCGACGCGCAAAATGGCCACGTGAGATTTCGCTCCAACCAGGCGGGCCTGCTGGATGCCCTGCTGGCCACGCAGCCCGAGATTCGTTGCGACGAGATTTTCACCCGCGTTCGCGAAGAGCTTAAGTCGTTTCAATCGATCAAGCCCGCTCCGCAACCGGATGGCTTTGTGGGCACCCTGCGGGATTATCAGCGGGAGGGTCTCGGTTGGATGGAGTTTCTGCGCCGCTTCTCCTTTGGCGGGTGTCTGGCGGACGATATGGGCGTGGGCAAAACAGCGCAAGTGCTGGCCATGCTGGAGGATCGCCGCGCCTCCCATGGGTCGGAACGTCCGTCGCTGGTCGTTGCGCCCCGGTCGCTCATTTTCAATTGGAAGATGGAGGCGTCCCGCTTTACTCCGCAGTTGACCATTCTCGATTACACCGGGGCGACCCGCTCCGGCGATGACATTGCCAAGCACGATATTGTCTTGACCACCTACGGTACACTCCGGCGCGATGCCGTCAAATTGAAGGACATCGAGTTCGACTACGTTGTGCTGGATGAAGCGCAGGCTGTGAAGAATGGCAGCACGGAATCCGCCAAGGCGGTCCGGTTGCTTAAATCGGAGCACCGTTTGGCGCTTAGCGGAACGCCCATCGAGAACCACATTGGCGAACTGTTTTCGATGTTTGAGTTTCTGAATCCAGGCATGCTGGATACAGCCACTGTATTCAAAGGGGTGGGTGGGTCGACGCGTGTTCTTGAAGAAGACACTCGCCGTTTGCTGGCTCATGCCTTGCGGCCGTTTATTCTGCGGCGAACCAAAGAACAAGTGGCGCGCGAACTGCCGGCCAAGACGGAGCAGACCATCTACTGCGAAATGGAGCCGGACCAGCGCAAGTTATACAACGAATTGCGGGAGCATTATCGCGCCACGCTGCTCCACCGCATCGACCAGAACGGGCTGGCGAAATCGAAGATGCATGTTCTCGAAGCGTTACTTCGTTTGCGGCAGGCCGCCTGCCATCCCGGACTCATCGATAAGACGCGCTCCGCCGATCCCAGCGCGAAGCTCGAAGTTTTGTTAGCACGTCTGCGTGAAATCGTAGACGAAGGCCATAAGACGATCGTCTTCTCTCAGTTCACGAGCCTTCTGCGCATTGTTCGCGACCGGCTGGACGACGCCGGGATCGTTTATGAATATCTCGATGGCGCTACTCGCAACCGCCAGGAAAAGGTCGAGCGCTTTCAGGAAGACGCGCAATGTCCGCTCTTCCTGGTGAGCCTCAAGGCGGGTGGCCTTGGGCTGAATCTTACGGCGGCGGAATATGTCTTTCTGTTGGACCCATGGTGGAATCCGGCGGTCGAGACGCAAGCGATCGATCGCGCCCATCGGATCGGACAAACGCACCAGGTATTTGCGTATCGGTTGATTGCCCGCGATACGGTGGAAGAAAAAGTTGTGGAATTGCAACAGACGAAGCGCGATCTTGCGGCCGCGATCATCGAGGCGGATGGCAGCGTGATCCGCAACCTGCGCCGGGAGGACTTGGAACTGCTGCTCTCGTAAGGTTGCTTATCGCTCTTTGTGACGGGACAATTTGTCGAGAGTCGATATTAGTTCGGCAGCGGCAGGCGGGGAAGGCACGTTTCCGTTAATGATTTCGCGATTTGTTAATGGTCTGCCGTAGAGTTCTTTATTGTCGCCGGTATCTTCGCGAAGCGTCGCGCCATTCAAGGCAATTCCGGCAAAAACGCCCCGAGAGCGTGAATAGGACAGAATTTTTGCCCGCATTTGCGCGTCGGTTTCCGCAGTGCTGGAACGGCCCACGGGACCTCCGGCAACGCTGATATCGCCTCCAAGAGTAAACTTGCTGCGCAAGAGCGAATTCTTGCCGCTCCTGTCCATGACGAGCATCACGACATCGGTTTCAGAGCCGCCAATCTGGAAGCCGAAGCTACCGCCCTCCATCCTGATGGCTGCCGGAGAGCCCCAGCCTGAATTCCCCGGGGTTCGACAGATCATAAAGCCTTTCCCGTATTTCCCACCGACGATAAAGGCTGCTTTCTTGACTCCAGGGACGATCACTACACAGCTCGACTTTTCTATCAGATCGCGAGGGATACCCTTGTCGGGCGCATTCGTAATCTCTTTCAAAACGGTTGCCGATTCTTCGAGCCGCTCGGCGGATGTGTCCGCTAGAAGCGGTGTTGCGGCGGCGATTATCACTCCAACTGATAAAACAGTCATCGCGATTTTCTTCATATTTCTTCCTTTTTGATCGCCCCCCACAAATCTGACTTACTTAGTTCAAAGGTTGTGAATTGAATCTCAGCCTGGATCAGCTTACATAGCCTAGCACGGCAGACGAGGACGATGATCTTCCTCTGTTTGCCGCACCGAGGGCCGCAAAGTTAGACTACTCAGTAGGGAGACGTATGTTTACGAGGCATTCCGCTCCAGGCAATCTGTTCGCCAAAGCGTTAGCGGCCGTGTGGCGCTCGATGGCATTCGGGTTGGCCCTATGTGCGTGGGCTCAGATTCAGCCACAGGCGAAATCTCCGTATAGCCGCTCGGCGAATGTTGTACTTGGCGATCAGATCCTTTTCCCGATCCGTACAACATTAGGCCCATTCTCTCCTGCGGATCGGGCAGCGGCCGCGAGCCTGAAACTTACGCGCCTTGCGAGGGATCTCGAAATCGATCCGAACAAAATCACCACTGACCCACACGAGACCAGCACGGATATCTTAGCGCACGACATCATTATCATGAGCATCACGAATGACGATGCCGCCGCGGTGGGAGTTCCACGAGGCGTACTTGCGCTCAATTATGTAACGAAGATTCGCGCGGCCATTTCAAAGACTCGCGGTGAATACACATATCGTAGCCTCCTTCTTGGGGTATTGTATGCCGTCCTCACAACGCTTGTTCTTATTGTGGTTTTGATTGCCCTTCGTCGTTTCTCCCCGCTCGTTTACGACGGCATAAATCACTGGGGCCGCACCCGCATTCCCACGTTTCGAATTCAATCGCTCGAACTAGTGTCGGCGACACGCCTCACCGAACTGCTTGTCCAAGGGGCGCGGCTGGCGCGATTGGGCATCACAGTATTGTTGTTCTACGTCTATATCCCGCTGCTGTTCAGCTTCTTTCCATGGACAAGAGGTCTCGGCGTCCGGGTATTCAGCTATGTGACAACGCCAATCGGCGCCGGCTGGAAAGCGTTCATTTCATACCTGCCGAGTCTGCTCATCATTTTGATCGTGGCCGGATTCTGTTACCTCGCCATCCGCATCGCGCGATTTCTCTTCAAGGAGATCGAACGCGGAACTATAGGTTGGCCGGGCTTTTACCCCGAATGGGCAATGCCAACTTATAGGATTGTCGAACTGCTGCTCCTGGCGTTTGCTCTGGTCGTAATGTTCCCGTATTTACCGGGGTCGGAGTCGCCGGCTTTTAAAGGGGTATCGATCTTTCTCGGGGTGCTCTTCTCTCTGGGTTCTAGTTCCGCGATCTCAAATGTAATTGCCGGTGTGATTCTGACTTATGCGCGGGCATTCCGTGTCGGGGACCGGGTCCAGATTGCGAACGCCGTTGGCGACATAGCCGACAAGACGCTACTCGCCACTCGTGTGAGGACAATCAAGAATGTGCTGATCACTATTCCGAATTCTCTTGTGCTCGGTAGCCACATTATCAATTTCAGCTCCTCGGCCCACGGACAGCCGTTGATACTTCACACTTCCGTGACCATCGGCTACGACGCACCCTGGCGTCAGATACATGCGCTCTTAATTGCCGCGGCGGCAGCGACGCCCGATATCCTACAAGAGCCCAAACCGTTTGTGTTGCAAACCAGCCTGGATGACTTCTATGTCTCATATGAGATCAACGCCTACACCGATCAACCTACCCGGATGGCTCTCATTTACAGTGACTTGCATCAAAACATTCAAGATAAGTTCTACGAAGCGGGAGTCGAAATTATGTCGCCGCACTATGCGGCCGTTCGCGATGGTAACGCGTCGGCGATTCCTGAGTCCTATTTACCGTCCGACTATGTGGCGCCTGGATTTCGATTATTCCGGGCCGCCCCGCACCAGAAGGTTCCCGGCGCTCACGGTGCCGATGGCGCATCGCGCCAAGCGCCGTCTTGTTAGAAGCCGGATCAGGGCGCCGTATGAATAAGACTTTCCGGACTGTGATTATCGGGATCGCCATTCTTGGCGTTCTCATAGCCTTGAGCCTTCTGAACGCCTCCGGCGTTATCTCATTTAGCGGCTATGGAACGCGGGCATGGAAGCTTTGGACGCAGCCGCTGTTCATGTTGGGAACGCTGCCTGTAACCGCAGTGTTCCTGGTGAAATCGGCGGTGTTTATGCTGTGCTTGATCGTGTCCGCCCGTGTGGGGCGTAGCGTTCTAAAAACCCGCATTTTGACGAGGACATCCATCGACCCAGGGCTGCAGTATGCAATTGAAGTTGGGACAGGTTACTTCATATTCGTAGTTGGGCTGATTATTGGGCTGCAGTCGGTCGGGCTGAACCTTTCAAGCCTGGCCTTCTTCACGGGGATCGTCGGCGTAGGTGTAGGTTTCGGAACGCAGAATATTATGAATAACTTCGTCTCCGGTTTGATCCTGCTGATCGAGCGGCCGATTAAAGTAGGCGATCGTATCGAAGTTGGAGACTTGACCGGCGACATCGTACGGATCGGCGCCAGGAGCACGTGGGTGAGCACGAACGATAACATCATAATTATCGTGCCGAACGCCGATTTCATCTCGAATCGCGTGACCAACTGGACAGCCAATGACCGAAGAGTTCGAATCGGCATACCTGTTGGCGTGGGTTATTCGAGCGACCCCGCAATGGTTAGGGAATTATTGTTGAAAATAGCCGGGTCGCGCCGTGAAATCCTTATGGATCCGCCCCCCGATGTCATCTTTGTGGGCTTTGGAGATAGTAGCTTGGATTTCGACCTGCGCGTCTGGACCATGGAGCGTCTACGCACGCCGCAAATTCTGAAAAGCGACCTTTATTATGATATTTTCCGCGTCTTCGCGGAACACCAGATTGAGCTTCCGTTCCCGCAGCGGGACGTGCACGTGCGATCGATTGAGGCTCCGCTACCGGTGGTGCGTCCGAAGCCTGCCGACCGTGCGACGACCATCACATGATGAGCCGGCCTCGCCATCGTTGAAAACCACGCCTCCGGTATAGTCTTAGAGGCTGAATTTCCAACCGGGAGCAGATATGGCGAGTTATATCGGGGCAATCGATCAGGGCACGACGAGCACGCGGTTTATCGTGTTTGACCGGTCGGGTCAGATCGTTAGTTCCGCCCAGAGGCTGCATGAACAGATCTATCCGAAGCCGGGCTGGGTGGAACACGATCCCGAAGAGATCTGGCTCCGTACTGAGGAAGTGATCCGGGAGGCGATGCGCGCCGGAGGTCTCGACGCGCAGGATCTAGTGGCCATCGGGATCACCAATCAACGCGAAACGACTCTGGTGTGGAACAGATTCACTGGGAGGCCGATTCATAACGCAATCGTTTGGCAGGACACGCGCGTGGCCGGGGCGGTCGCGGAGATGGCCGCAAACGGGGGGCAGGACCGCTATCGCGCGAAGACGGGCCTGCCGCTTGCCACGTATTTCAGCGGTTTAAAACTCCGATGGATGCTCGAAAACGTGCCTGGCGCCCTCAAACAGGCTGAGGCGGGCGATTTGGTTTTCGGCAATATTGATACGTTCCTGATTTGGAAATTGAGCGGCGGCCTTCACGGAGGAGTACATGTCACGGATGTGACGAATGCCGGCCGTACGCAATTAATGGATCTCCGAACGCTGCAGTGGGACACGGATATTTTAAGCGATTTCCAGATTCCGCGGCAGATGCTTCCGACAATCGCCTCCAGTTCAGAGATATATGGGAACGCGAGGCTCGATGCCATTCGCGGCGTGCCCATCGCCGGCGATTTAGGCGATCAGCATGCGGCGTTAGTGGGCCAGGTCTGCTTTGACGTAGGCGGCGCGAAGAACACCTATGGAACCGGGTGCTTCCTGTTACTCAATACGGGAGAATCCGCGGTGCCTTCGAAGAGCGGCCTGCTGACGACGGTCGCTTATAAATTTGGCGCGGCCCCCGCCATTTATGCGCTTGAAGGCAGCATCGCGATCACGGGAGCGCTGGTGCAATGGCTTCGCGATAACATTGGGCTGATTTCCGAAAGCGATGAAATTGAAACTCTCGCTCGCACGGTCGCCGATAACGGAGGCGTGTACTTTGTCCCGGCGTTTTCAGGCTTGTACGCACCCTATTGGAAAGACAATGCGAGGGGAATCATCGCGGGTTTGACGCGCTACGTCAACAAGGGCCACGTGGCGCGCGCCGTCCTTGAGGCTACGGCGTTCCAGGTGCGCGAAGTGGTCGAGGCGATGGAGAAAGACTCAGGCATTGATCTGCAGGTGCTGCGCGCCGACGGCGGCATGGTCAAAAATGAGCTGCTGATGCAGTTTCAATCGGACATCCTGGGTAGGCCGGTAGTTCGTCCAAAGGTGACGGAGACAACGGCGCTGGGCGCCGCCTATGCCGCGGGACTCGCGACCGGCTTCTTCAAGAACACCGATGAACTGGTGCATAATTGGGCCGTCGACCGCCGTTGGAACCCCGAAATGGAGAACGATCAGCGAGACCGTTTGTACCGCTTTTGGAAGAAGGCCGTGACCCGATCGTTCGATTGGGAAGAGTAAGTAAGTAATTATGAGGATTGAAACGTAGATATGGCTTCACCGGCGGTAGGCGAGTTCATGGGAACTATGGTGCTGATCGTTATGGGCGACGGAGTGGTCGCCAGCACGCTCCTGAGCAAGTCGAAAGGGGAGAATGGCGGCTGGCTCGCGATTACAGCCGGTTGGGGCTTCGCCGTAATGGCCGGCATCTTTACTGCGATGGCCTGTGGCAGCATCGATGCGCACATCAACCCGGCAATCACGGTTGGCCTGGCCATCGTGAGTGGCGATTATTCCAAGGTGCCGACCTATATCCCCGCTCAGATTGCCGGAGCATTCGCGGGCGCGGTGCTGGTTTGGCTGGCGTATTGGAGTCACTGGCCCGGGACTGCGGATGCCACGGCGAAGCGTGGAATCTTTTGCACGATCCCGGCGATACGGAGTTACGGCGCCAACTTACTAACTGAGATTATCGGGACCGCTCTGCTGGTCGTGGTAGGCCTTGCTTTTGGTTCGAAAGCTATTTCAGCGGCGGGCCTGCCTGCCGGTTACGCGCCGTTTTTGTGGGCGATTCTGGTGTGGGGAATCGGGCTGTCGCTCGGCGGTCCCACCGGCTATGCGATCAATCCGGCACGCGACTTAGGACCTCGGCTAGCGCACGCGGTGCTTCCTATTCCCGGCAAAGGATCGTCGGATTGGAGTTATGCTCCGATTCCAATTTTGGGCCCGCTGATTGGATGTGCCGTTGGCGCAGCGATCGTGAAGGCGTTCCACTTCTTCTAGTGGGATTTGGCCTTGGCGGGGATGACGAGCACAATTTTCTGCGAAGAAGCGCCGCCGTTCAGAACCGGCTCCTTGCCGGAACCCAGGTACTCGATTTCATATTCGCCGCTCGACTTCTTCTTCAATAGAGAGCTCGGGAAATAGAGGTAGCCCGCGGTTGGCCGTTCGATTTTTGCTTGCGGCAGGCTCTTGTCCCAGAGTTGATTTTCCAAGAGCGCGCGATCTTGCGGGTAGCCTCCTGGCGAAGGCGCGACCGGCGGGAAATTATCCCTATTATCGACCGCGACCTGGCTAGCTGTATAGGTCCCGTGGTAGCGCTGGCCAGTGTAAGGATCTGTGCCTGATTCATAACCGATGGCGGTGGACGCGGTTACGCCTGGCCCCCTGGATGGTGGAGGCGGTAGATTCTTCTGCTGGATATCGGAAGCGACGGTTACCGAGTCCGAAGGCCGCAACGGCTCGCCCGAGTGAGAGGACCGAACAACGAAACCGTCCGGATCGAGATCGATTCGGGCGGAGGATGGCGGGTATACGGCAATCTCAAAAACGACGTAGCTTCTGCTGATATCGAATGCAAAAGCATGTTTGACCTCGGCCGGGGAAAGGAGCGATGCCGCATAGGTCACGCCATTGACAGATAGATGGGCAGTGTAATCGGAAGGTGTCGACCGGGCCGGCACACCTCTCGGCTGCTGCGCGAATACCAGCGCGCTACACAACCATAAGCTCGCTGCAGTTGTTAGCGATCGAACCATAGAAATCGTCCTCTCAAGATAAGGTTAGCTCAAATCGAGGCGGTGACGGACGCCTCGCCACGCAACTCGAATGTGATGTCACAGTTTATTCACTTGTTCCCTAGTTCGTGGTTGCCGTACACTGCCGCATAGATTCAACGACTGGGCAGGCCCGGACATGAACATTTGTTCTTGGCTGCCGCCGGCTGCCCAACTACAGTCGCACCTGCCTTTTACACGGAGGAAACACGATGCAAGGCGCCGCCGACAGGAACTTGGCTCATGCCGAGCCCGATGTGAAGACAGCCGGGCGCGTTATCGCGATAGGACGTGGGCCGGAGAACGACGTTGTGCTGGATTACCCGATGATTTCGTGGAATCATGCACAGCTTGCCGGCGCCGATGGAATCTGGACTCTCGAAGATCTGGGTTCCACGAATGGCACAGCCGTTGGGCACGCCGGCAATCGCATCTCTAGCGCCGAGGTCCGTCCCGACGATAGCGTCTTCTTCGGGTCATTTAAGATACGCGTCTCCCGCCTTATCGAGCCGGGCGGAGTAATTCTTGGCGATTCACCACAGGAACCGCTGCGCTTCTCCGGTGAGCAAATGATCATTGGACGGGACCCGGAGTGCGATTACCCGCTCAATTTCCCGATGATCTCCTGGCAGCATGCCAAGCTGCAACGCACTCCCCAAGGCATTCAGGTGGAAGACCTGGGTTCGAAGAACGGCACTTTCGTCGACGGCCAGCGCATCAGCCAGCGCGTCATTCTGAAGACGGGAAGCGAAATCGGGTTGGGAAGCTTCCGCTTTACGCTTCTCGATGAAGCCGGCACGTTCGCCAAACGCGACTACAAAGGAAACGTCACCATCGAAGCTTCGGAAATCGTAGTCGAGATTCATCGCGGCTCCGTTCATCGGCGTCTCCTCGATCCAGTCTCCCTCACCGTCTACCCCTCGGAACTGGTTGCCCTGATGGGACCCGCCGGCGCCGGCAAGACCACTTTGCTCAAAGCGTTGAATGGGTATACACCGCCAGATGCCGGTCGAATCCTTTTTAACGGAGAAGACCTGTATGCTCATCAGGATCAGTTCCGCCTGCAGATCGGCTATGTTCCTCAGGACGATATTCTGCATCCGCAATTAACCGTCAAGGAAGCGCTTTACTACACCGTCCGCCTCCGTACCGATCTGCGCGATTCGGAGATAGAGGCACGCATTATGCGTGTCTTGACAGACCTGGGCATCGAAGACATCGGCGATCGCCTCATCGGCTCGCCGGAAAAGAAGGTCATTAGCGGAGGGCAGCGCAAGCGCGTCAACATTGCCATGGAGTTGCTCAGCGACCCGAGCGTGCTGTTTCTCGACGAGCCAACCTCCGGACTCTCCTCCCATGATGCGTTCCAAGTCATGCAACTCCTTCGGACGTTGGCCGACAACGGCAAAACGATCATTACGACCATCCATCAGCCGAGCGTTGACATCTACCGCCAGTTCGATTCCTTGATTATGGTTGCCCGCGACAAGGGGAACACACCTGGCATGGTGGTCTATTTCGGTCCTGCCTATCCCGAATCCATCGATTTCTTCAATCCTTCCGCAAAAAAAGAAGTGACGCGGACTCCTGAAATGTTAATGTCCGGCCTCGCTCAACAACCGACCGCTCATTGGGCCACCAGCTATGGGTCTTGCCCGTTCAAGAAGCTCTTTGTAGATTCCCGCAAAGGGCAGGTGGTCTCGACGAAAGATAAACAGGCTGCTAGTAAGCCCAAAAGGGAATTCGGAATTGGCCAGTGGTTGGTACTTTCCGCGCGAAACGCCAAGCTCCGGGCGAGGGATCGCGTTCAGACGTTAATATTGCTTGGTCAAGCACCGCTGTTTGCCGTGCTCCTGGTAACAGCTTTCGGCCGGGTGAACGACGCAAACTTCACCGAAGCGTCTGCCTGGGCGGCGTTCTGCGGTAAGGTCGCCAGCATCCATTTCCTGATGGTTGTGGCCGCTGTTTGGTTTGGCTGCAACAATGCGTCTCGGGATATCGTGGGCGAAACCGCTATTTTCCTGCGCGAGCGGATGGTTAACCTGAAGCTGCCGTCTTACGTTTTCTCGAAGTTGGCTGTGCTCACTCTGATATGCATTTTCCAGTGCGCATCTCTGCTCGTCATCACCTACTTTGCCTGCCATCTTTCCGGTCCGTTTTTCACTGAACTGGCTGTTCTGGTCGCCAGTTCATTAGTGGGCGCAACGATCGGATTACTGATTTCGACGGTTTCACCCACAACGGAGTCTGCCATTGCCTTTTTACCGGTGGTGCTTCTACCGTTCATTTTGCTGGCTGGCGGAATCAAACCACTGCATGAAATGCCGGCTCCCGCGCAGTGGGTCGCCTCCGTCTGCCCTACGCGTTGGGGTTATGAAGCGAACCTTTTGCAGGAAGCCTCCACCCGCAAGGCGCAATTCAAGAATGAATTGGCTGAAAAGTTTCAGCAGTGCCAGTCCTCGGTGGCCGAATGCCAGTCCCGCATGGCACCTCGTGCGGCCAGAAACGCGCAAAGCGAACCGGCCCCTGCGTCTCCTCCCGTTCTGGCCGATGTAGCCGAGACGGCGTTTCCTATTGACGAAGGCCGATCGAGCCTCGGCCGATCATTTCAGGTGCTCGCCACATCCTTCGGGATTTTGTTGATTTTGATCTTGTCGGCACTGGGAATGAAGGCAAAGAAATAAACGCCCACTATTTTGCTCAAAACCCCGCTCTCCTTGCGCTCTCTTGATTGAAGCGGTTCGACGATATCGCCGCTGACAAACTGATTCGCTTAAGGAGACTCTCAATGAAACTCATTCGCCGCCTGGCTACCGGAATCGCCACCGTGTGCCTGCTTGCATCACTCACTTTCTCCGCTCACTCGGAAGAGAATCGCCGTGTCCGCATCATCAATCGGGCGTCCAGCTCTATCCGATACCTCTACGCTTCAAATGTGGATCGTCGAACTTGGGAAGAAGATCTGCTGGGACCGTTTGCCGTACTCCTTCCCGACCACTACGTCGACGTCAATATCGACGACGGAACAGGTCATTGCCGGTACGATCTACGGGCCGTCCTTTCCGATGGCCGGGAAGCCGTAACCTCGAATTTCAACGTCTGCGCCGAGCCTTCCTGGACTGTTACCGACGGTAACTAAGCGCATGAGGAGAAGGCGTGCGCAGAATGCCCGGATGGGAACAGTGTCCGCCGCGCCGGTCAGGTTTGCGAGAGATAATCGTGCAGCCACGCTCTCGCGTATGTCCAGTCGCGGCGGATCTGGGCTATATTAACCCCTAAAATCGCGGCTGTCTCCTCGTCTGTATAACCGCCGAAATATTTCCTCTCCACTACATCTGCCGCCGCCGGGTCGACTTGCGCCAGCGCATTCAACGCGTCGTCGAGCGCGATCAATTCCGCGCTTCGTTCCACCGGAACAAAACCGGCATCTTCAATTGGAATTGCCGCTCCCTTTCGTTTCGCCGCGCCATGCGAACGGGCCCGGTCAATCAAGACCCGCCGCATCTGCTGCGCCGCGATATTCAGAAAATGTTTTCGGTCGTTAGCCTGCAAAGTCTTACCGCTGAATAGCCGCAACAGCGCCTCATTCACCAACGCCGTAGGCTGAATCGTGGCGCCCGGCTTCTCGGAACTCATCATCCTTTCGGCCAACCGATGCAAGTTACGATACGTAGCCTCTATAAACTGCTCTCGCGCTACGGCGTCTCCATCGGCCGCGGCGGCTAGCAGGGCCGTTAGATCCTGATCTTCATTTTCATTTGTCATACGCTCGCACTCGCCCCGGCAGAGGGTTGGCGTCGCGGAACGGTTCCGCCTTCCAGACAGCGGCGTAGATCGGATAGAAACAGAGCCGCCGAACTGTATCTCGCCTCGGGTTGGAACTGTAATGCATTCAAAACGAGATTATCTATGGATTCGGTGATGCCTTTGGAAACAGACACCCTGCTCGGTGGCCAAGGAGTGCGAGACTTGAGCGCTTGCAGTAACAGTTGCGCATTGTTCCGGCATTCCCCGGATGCAGGTAGCCGGCCCGTCAACAGCTCATAACAGATCACTCCCAGCGAATAAATGTCGCTTGCACGTCCGGATAACGTTCCCATGAGTTGCTCGGGGCTCGCGTAGGGAAGTGTCATAAACGATGCCTTTGTTGCGGTCGGATCATGGCCGGTCCGGCCCTTCGCGTGCTCAATCATTTTCGCGACGCCGAAATCCAGAATCCGTACGCTGCCGTTTGCGGTCACCAGCAGATTCGAAGGCTTCAGGTCGCGATGTACGATATTTTGCCCGTGCAGATAGTCCACGCCCGCCAGTACCTGGCTAAAAAGCAACAGCTTCTTTTCGATCGGACAGGGGTTCTCTCGACAATACTGATCCAGAGGCTTCCCCTCGACAAACTGCATGACGATGAAGGGCGTCCCTTGCTCTGCGATATTGGCATCCAGTATGCGGCAAATGTTCGGATGATCGGTCCGCATCAGAATGTCCCGTTCGCGCTTGAAGTGTTGGCGAGCCGCTTGGCCCTGAATGTCGGATCGGATGATCTTCACGGCGACTAGCGAACCCGTTTGCGGTTCCCTGCAAGCATAGATGCTTCCCATGCCTCCATTACCGACGTGGCGTTCAACCAGGTACTTCCCGATAGCCATTGGATGTTCGTTCGAAACTATAGGCCGGTTATACAGGGGACGATTCAAAACCCCGTCGCTTTCCGGCCGGCTTGCGCGCAGTAATTTCCAGACCGCGGCCGCAAGCTCCGGGTTATCCCCGGCGTGCATCGAGATAGCACGCGCCTGTTGATCGTCAGTTAGATCTCTAACAGCTTCAAAAAGCGCCCGCTTTCGCTTCTCGAATTCGATCCGCAACAGATTAGGTGGCATAAGTACGGCAACGGCGAAAATCCAGTATAAGTCGGTTTTTGTTTCGGAAATCCGCTTATAATAACAGGGGCCGCGATTGTCACGAACCTATTGGATGCATGCGAGCTTGACTGCCATGATAACGGCTCAGCTCTTTGCGGTGCCGGGCGACTCCGCCGGTACCGCCCACGTTGCAGACCTACATTGCGAAAGTATAAGCCTAACCCGCATTGGCGCGGACTCTGCGGAATTTGATCTTACGTTATCCGGAACCGCGTCAAAATCTCTGACGGTACAGAGTATCTTTTTCGACCGCGTCACGGTCAATGGCATTCCGCTCCGGGTCTCTCCTGTTCGCGGCCCATTCCGGTTTCGCAAAGGCGAGCCGATAGATGGTCTGCCGCCTCTGTCGGCGGTAGCCGCGTTCAGACAAATTCCTTCACTCGATCCTATCCGGAACATGATCGATGACGAAATGGCTCACGTCCACGTCGACTTGCTGGTTCGGCTGGATCTGAATCCCATCGAAATGCTCGCTCTGCGCGCCAAGACCGTGTGGCTTTCCGCGAACGTGGATCAGGATGTTCCGATCGATCTTCCGGGAGGGAAGCTTGGCAAGATAGCCGCGCTCGCAGCTCTAACAGCGGCCGAACCCGCTTGGGAGCTGAGCGGCCGGGGACGCGAATGGCAAGATAGCCGCGACACTTTCAGCGGCAAGGCAGAACGTGCCGCGCGCCGATCCCTAGCAGAAATCGAGACCGTCTTCACAATTCGCTATCGCTCAGAAGGAGACCAAACGATTACGAACCATTCCCTCGGCTTCATCCTTCCGAGCGGGCGTGTGCTGACGGTGGAGGAAGCCGTTGAGCCGTGGATGTACGCGCCCACGCTGGCACAGGATCTCAGCAGTCACCGAGGGGCGCTCGACGCCAAATCGGTAGAAATTGTCGTTCGCCTTGTTACTCCTATTCCGGGTTCTCCCGCCGAATTCTCTTTGCGCAAGGGCCAACTGCGAATTCTAAAGCAACCTTCGAAAGCGGCTCAGGCGGCCTTGCGCGCAACCACGGAAAACAGTGCTCTAATCGAGTTGAAGGGCATATCGGTAACCGCTAGCGCGCTTGCTTTAGCCAATGATCCCAGCATGGATGAGTGGCAGACGGCTGCCGTATTCCGGTACGAGCCGGCGTCCGGTCTGAACGTCTGGGTCACCGAGGTCAGGCAGGAGGATGGACGCTACATACTGCGAGACGCCAGCCCTGAATCCGCCGGCTCACCCGTGTGGCTGGAATCGGGAGCGGCCGGCATGTTGCAGGACGATAGTTCGGCCGCGTTCATTGGTACGGTTTTGAAGTACTTTCCTTCGGAATCGTTTTGAACGGAGTCAATGCTGATCAGGAGGTTGCCGCTTTGAAAGAGTGTCCAAGATGCAAGAATCTGGCGCAAGATAACGCTGCGTCGTGCGCTCAATGTGGAATGGTGCTCGATCAATCGATGATTGCACGCGCCGCGCGTCCACGCGTGCCCACGATTACCGAGGTGACGGAGTCCATGCCGGCTCCGACGCCACCGCCACTGCCTCCGCGCTCCGATTACCGCCCGGCTCCGCCGCCCAGCATTGGCATGCCGTCAACGATTCCTTCGCCCACTCCGGTGTCTGCTAGTTCTCCTTCCGCTCCGGCCACACCCGGGAGACGCGGTCACACGGTATATATGCCCATGACCCCTGGCGTCGCGGGAAACCCGCAAGCTGCTCCTGTCGCTCCGGGCCGACGCGTCCTCGCCGTACTGGTTAGCTATAGCTGGAAACCAGAGGGACAGGTCTATCCCATTCGAGAGGGCCGCAATCTGATTGGCCGCGGCGAGGAGTGCGACGTGCGCGTCCCCGAAGATCCGGCATTGTCGACCACTAATAGTCACATCACGTTCCGGCAAAGCTTTACGGTCGGAGATCTGGTCAGCATGAGCGGCACGGACGTCGACGGCGTCCCCATCGAAGAGCAGTTCAGGCCTTTGAAGAACCTCGCCAAAATTCGCGCGGGCTCAACTAACTTCCTGTTTGTGATCGTGGATCCGGCGTTGCTCGGTATATAGGTTACTGCTTCCGCTGAGTGCTTTGCGGCGGACCACTCGAGCTTTGGCCCATCAGCGCCGACTTTCACGATCAACACCGAAACGTTGTCTTCACTCCCACGTTCAAGGGCCAGATCCACCATCCTGCGCGCCAGTTGCTGACTTGTGCCTTCCTGCCGCAGTGTCCAACGGATATGCTCGTCCTCCACGTACCCGGATAGTCCGTCCGAACAAAGCATCAAGACATCTCCCGGTTGCAGTAGCATCCAGGATGTCAGGTCAACGGCTATCTCGCGCTGCCGTCCTAGCGCGCGGGTCAATACGCCGGCATGTGGGTGTACCTGGGCCTCCGTTTCGCTTAACATGCCGTCCCTGATCATCCGCTGGACCAGCGAGTGGTCTTCCGTGAGACGGAATAGCTTTCCCTGCCGGAGGAAATACAATCGGCTGTCTCCCACGTGCGCCCCAATTGCCAGCAGGCCGTCGGCCGTTTGCGAGACCAACAAGGCAACCAGCGTGGAGCCCATCCCATGCTTCGTCGCTTGTTCGCGGCCCTCCTCGAATATCAGGCGATTGACTTCCTGAATCATTTGTCCCAGCGCCTCGCCTGCACTCAGGTCGACAGGTAGGCTTCGGAGTATCTCTTCACATGTTGAGATCGCCAACTGGGAAGCGACCGCGCCGCTCTGGTGGCCGCCCATTCCGTCTGCCAACACGAAGACACTGCCGAAATCCGATTCGAAATGGACCAGGCGATCCTGATTCTCGGACCTCCTGCCCGTCTCTGACTCCGACCCTATTTCGAGCGTCACGCACGGGCCTCAATACGGAACTCCGACTGACCGATTTGGATGTGGTCGCCAAGACGGATCAGTGCGGCCTCCTCATCGATCGCACGCCCGTTCACCCAGGTCTTGTTCAGCGAACCGTTGTCGAACAAACGAAAGAATGGCTGTTCTGTTCGAATACAGGCATGATTTCCGGAAACGCTCGGGTCGGCGCTCAAACACAGATGATTGTTGCTGGCCGAGCCAATCCAGAATTCCTGAACCTTAATTTCAAAGCCCTGACCGGCGTAGGGACCACTAATGGCCAGCAACTCTACCTTGCTGGCGCGAGTTTGCTCTTGTGGCGCGAGCGTGGTGGGCTGGCGCGCAGGTTTTGCAGCCACGCCACTGTTGGTGGCTTGCGCGTATTGAATAACCGGCTCCAGGCCTGACGTCAGGTTGGTAAAAGTGGGGTTCGATTCGGTTATCGTAGCTGGTCTATTGACCGTTCCCGAGGGCTTTGTTGGACGTTCGGCAGGGGCGGGTGCGACGGCTTCGGCCTTCATCGGCTCAATTGGACGTGTGCTGGGTTTCTTGCGTTTCGCGGCGAAAATGAACCATGCAGCCAAGAGGATAATCACTGCGCCGGCGGCGGCCGCAGCTTCGTACCAAAGCTTAGTCGTGAACAATACCGCCTTCGGGAACTTCACTTGAAACGCATCGCGGGTTGCGCTCGGCGTATACTCCACTGCCAGCTCATGCGTTTGTCCGTCAGCCGTCAGCTTTTCGTCCTTAAATTTCACCACGGGCATGTCGAGCAGGCCATCAATCCCCGACCCCAAGATTGCCTCCAACCCATCGGGCGACCGCGCCGCGCGAAATTCGCCGAACGCCGCCTGCGACACCTGGCGAAGACTCCCAAACCACAACGTTGTGTTGGCCAGCCCGACCGAATCCAGGCGAACTCTGGATGCTTTGATCTTGGCTTGCAATTGACCAAGTGTCGCTCGCGATCCCTCGTCATGTCCGTCTGAGACGACGAGAATGCACCGCCTCAGTGGGAAGCCGGCGCGTTCACTGCTAGCGCGAGCGAATTCGTCAATCGCAAACTCCATCGCGTCGTAGAGCCGCGTCAAGTGGCCGCGGCCTCGAAGATTTTGGAAGCTGTTTTTTAAATCGTTGTCCGATGCATCCCACTTTGCTTCCCATCGATTATCGTCGGCGAAGCTGAGCACCGCCACCTTGTCCTGCTGCCTCTTTCGCTCAACGAGGTGAAGCAGCCCCTTCTGGATAGCTGCCAGCGGCCGCCCCTTCATTGAGCCACTGGCATCGAGGGCGACAATCAACGCTAGCCCCAAGCCGGTGTCGCGAAATTGCTGAAGCTGCGTCTCCGCAGATTGTTTTCGATTGCCTTCGAACAGTAGAAAGTCTTCGGGTCGAAGAGCGGGGTACAGCGAATCGACGCGATACACATCCAGGACGCCGGTAACCTCCGGTAGCTGCACAATTGAGATGCACGAGGTCCGCAGCTTTGCCGGGGCCGCGCCTTTTGCCACCGTGCCGGCGGTGCATAGGAATACGGCAAGAAATACTCGCCTCACGGATCGCCTACCCTAGCTCAGCGAGCTTGTGCAAATTGAGAGACGTCTTTGCCGGCGGAGGCGGCAGCTTTTTCAAAGCGGCCAACGCGTGCTGGAATCCATCGCTATCGACCTTCAGATTTTCGGCGGGCGGGAATTGCTTCATCTCGTTCAAAAGCTGGTCTTCGCGTTCGGCCGGCGTCGGATGATCGGAGGTAAAGTTCATGACCGAATCGATCGGAGTGGAGCTATCGTCAAACCGCTTGAACATGTTCACCATGCCCTTCGGGCTCCATCCGGCTCTCTGGACGTTATAGAAACCGAACAGGTCTGCCTCTAATTCCTGCTGCCGGTCGTATTTTAGAAGCGCGAGCGCCGCAACCGGTCCTCCCAATTGCTCCAGAATATGCGCGGGGCCTTCATCGCCGAGAAGGACGCGGCTGGCTTCCGATAGCAGAGAGTCCGCGGCTCTGGCCCTGCAGAGCGAATTCGCTCCGTGCCGCCCCACCACGTGCCCTACTTCGTGCGCCAAAGCGCCCATCACTTCGCATTCATTGCTGGAAGATTCAATCAAACCGCGATACAAGTAAACAAACCCGCCCGGAAGCGCAAACGCATTTACCGATTTTGTATCGACAATCTTGATGCTGTACGGCATTTTGGGCCGCCGGCTGCTCTTCGCGATCTTCTGAAACGCACCGTTGAAATACGAATGAATTTCGGGTTCCTCGATGAATTTCAGCTTCTCGTCTTTCTCCAAACTCTTCGCGATGTCGCGGCCGACGGAGATCTCTTGCTCGTCCGTCATGTTGTTATAGGCGGGAGTGGCCGGCTTCGGTTCGGTCGCTCCCAGCCGCACTCCGCCCGCAGCGATGAGCGACAGAAGCACGCTCCGGCGGCTAGGAAGCGATAAGCGCGCGGGCCGAAGGCGACTGTGAAATGAGCTCATGGCTTTTATCTCGACCCGCGTTCCGACTGCGCGGCCTCTTGAATCGTACGCAAAACGGCTGTTAAATCTTGTTGCCATGCCTCCGGAACATAGACAGGCAGTGATTTGGTATTCGGATCAAAGATCGGTATTGAAGTGCCACCCGACGGTCCGGAGGTTGCTCCGCATATGCTTCCTCCGGCAACCGGAACGAGTTTCTTGTCCCCTGTGCAGGATGTTCCAAAAGCGGCGAGATTGTAGGTTTTCCTTTTCCCATCGACGCCACGGAATTCGAGGGACATGAAGGGACGCGAGCTACTCAAGATCTTGAATTTCGAGCCCGTGTCAAATTTGACTTTAACGGTTCGAATGTCAATCACCTCCGGCATTCCGCGTCCCGGAGCCGGGGTGTAGTCGATCTTGCTCTTCGAAATGCCCAGCACGACCGGAGTAAATGTCTCGTTCGCCCACGCCGCATGCCGCTCCACTGCCATATAAACGGTGCCGTTCAGTTCCAGTGCTCGTGTCGCGTCCTTCTCCTCGTCGTCATACTTCCCCAATAACTGATCAGCGGCTACCCGCAAGCCATACCCAACGCCGCCGGTGGGATTTGAGTCGATGAAGGTCTGCGCCAGATCCTTTATTTTTTGAGAGTTATGATCCGCAAGCACTCTCGGAATTCGTCCCTTCAGATCTTCAATCGAAATGAAAACGTCTTGCTCGGTCATCGGCACATTTTCTTTCGTGATCACCGGCCCATCGGGCAAGCCGTAGCGCCGGTTCAGATAGTTTTCCGAATTCGGATCGAACACAATGTATTTGTTGTCCACATCGCGAACTCTCACGATCTTCAAGTCGTTTCCGACGCGCTCAAAGTCCGCATCGAATTCCACCTTTTTGGCCGGCGTCAACGGGTAACTGATGCGTGCCACCACGCGAACGGATTTCTGATCCAAAGGAACTGAGGTCGTCACGGTAACCTGATCCAGCCGCCGTCCGCGCGTCAGCCGGTCGCCAGGATGCTGATCTCCACCCCATTCCTTGATGTTGTTGTACAACCCTTCCGTACATAACAGCTTTACTCCCGCATCGTCGCCGTCGTTCAATGCTCGAAACATCAGTTGCAACTTGTTTCGCGCCAACTCCTCTTCGTCTCGCATGAAACGCTCCGCCTCTTGCGGGCCGGATTTGACGTCTCTCATTACGATATGGCCGTGGAGATTGCTGAAATAGACATAGTGCACCTTTTCAACCCCGCTTGCCGTCAGTTGGAAGAATTGAACGCTAACTTCCCGATTTTGTTCTCGTGCGAATGTGCCGAGAGTATGCGCTTTATAATTCGACACATCGAAAAGGTCGTAAACTTTGGCCTTGTCATCCGCAAGTTCCGGATGCAATAGCTCGTCCAACTGCTTTGTATCTCGTTGTTGCGCGGCCGCTTTAATACGGTTCAGCAGATCCGGCGCCTCGCTGGTCACTAGTTCCAATTGCGGAGCGGGTTCGATCAGTAACTTCAACGCTGCCGCCGCATCGGGTAATGCGGACAGCGGCACGCCGGTGTCTTTGGGTAATTGGTTCATCACCCAGTCCTCCTCAGGCACAAAAGCCAGACCGCGGAGTTTGAGTTGATTCACCAGCAGCATGTCGTCTTGCGGCTTCCAGATCTTCTCCACATCCTGCTTCGACATCGCTTTCTGAACGCTGACCGTCCTTTTTACTGTGGATCTGGGCTTTTTTGTTTGTTGCGCAAACGCGTCAACATGGGATCCCAGGCCAAGCGCTACCACCCAAACAATACCGAGCCGCGCCAATGGTTGGCGCCGAGAAATTGAAATGTACATACCAAAATCCCCCTTCACTTCACCTATGCGCATTCGCCCTGTCAGAATGCTCAAAGATCTTATTGCGAGTTACACCCGTCTGCGGCCGAACGCTGCTCAACTGCATATTTACTCTCCGGGTAAAGCTTCGTCGCCTCGTTAAAATGCGCCACACTGCCGCAATAATTCCCCGCCTGAAACATGCTGTGGCCCGTAGCGTATTCCTTGTCCGCTTCTTGCTTCGCGGCGATCTGCTCTGCCGTCGGCCCGTTTGGTACTGCCGATTTAGGTTCGGGCGGCGGGGTGGTTACCGCGAGAGTCCTCTCTGGCCGGATCCCTGTACGAGTCGTCAGGCTATTCAATGAGTGCGGCGGCGCGGATTGGTGTTTCGGTGGCGCGGACGTCACGGTTGCTTTCGGCTTGTCCACTGCCGGTTTGGGCTTCGTGCCCGGTGTGAGAACCGTGTATCCAACTCCACCCGCAATCAGTAAGCCCCCAATGCCTAGCCACGCCGCTTGCGGAATTTTGTGTCGCGCGGGAGCGGTCTTTGCAGGCGCCGCCTTAACATCCGATGATTTCCCGGCAGGTACTGGCGCTTCGGACTGCTTCGGCGCTGTGCCTGGTGCCGGCTCAACGATCGTGCCTAAATGCGCTATCGGGGTTCGCTTGCGTCCACTGTCCGCAACCGTTCCTTCCAACCGTTCAAGCAATTCGAGGCAAGTCTGAGGACGATCCGCCGGATCCTTAGCAAGACACGACAAGACTATCTCGTCAAGCGCCTCCGGGACTGACGGATTCAACGCGCGCGGCGAGCCTGGTGCCTCATTGCAATGCGCGTGGTAGATGGCATACATGTCCTCTATGCCCGAGTCCTTACCGAACGGTAACTGTCCGGTAAGCATTTCGAACATGACTACCCCGTAGCTGTAGATATCGGTGCGGTGCCCCCCCGTGTCAATGCTTACTTCTCGCGGCGTCCGTATCTGTTCGGGGCTCATGTAGTGCGGCGTACCGATCGCGTGCCCGGTCACCGTCCCGCGCTCCGCGAACGCTGCTATTGCAATCCCAAAATCCGTCAGGAAACTGCGGTCCCGAGAGTCGACTAAGATATTTTGTGGCTTAATATCGCGGTGTATGATGCCCTGCTGATGCGCAAAATCAAGCGCTGGCAATATATCTCGCGCGCAAGAATACACGAAACTTAAAGGTAATGGGCCCTGTTCGTCAATCTTGTCCGACAGGGCCTTTCCATCGATGAACCGCAGCACCAATGCCAGGTGTTCGCCTTCCTCCAATACGGCGTAAAGCGTTACAATCCGCTCGTGCTCCAGCTTTCCCAAGGTTTTCGCTTCGTTACTGAAACGGGTGCGAAACCCTGGATTTGCCAGCAGATGCGGCTTAATAAATTTCAGAGCTACCGGACGGTCAGCGAACGTGTCATGAGCCAGCCATACCTCGCCCATTCCCCCTTCGCCAAGCAGCTTGTTCAGCTCATAACCGCCAATCCTCTTTTGCATTTGCAGGACAGTCACAGCACTTACTTCTCTATCTCCGATTAACACCGTGGCGAGGGAGTACGCGCTCTTTCCAACGGTCGCCGTGACTGATCAGCCACAACTTCATTAGAAAGCCTCCGTCGCGCAAGATGACTGAAGAGAGTATCTGTTGCGCGACAAATACTTTCAAGTGGCAAATATGTGATGTCACATTTCGGAAACGTGTCTATCACGAATACCACGTTCGAATCTCTCAGGATTCCGGTGGCTAAGCCGATTGCACCAACTCACTCCTCTGGATCGCACACCTCAGAGGCCGTTGCCAGCCAAGCTCGTCTAACCCCGTCTGGATGAACGGCTTGCCATAAGGACGGAATCCCACCCGCTCATAAAATCCCTGCAAGTGCGGGTAGCAATGGCAAATCGCAACTTCGGCTTGAATGCGATGGAATTCGGCAAAACTCGCCTTTACGAGCCGGCTCACAATCCCAGTACCTCTCCACCGTTTCATCACGTACAAACGCGAGTAGTAGCAGAATGGTTTCGGCAGCGTTTTCGCTTCCAGAACCCGTTCGAGTTCCTGCGGCACACGGTTAATATTTAATCCTGAGGGCCCCGGTAACTTTAGAATTAACCCATGCAATCAAGTGGATGGCGGACTCGTCCAGTGTCTCGACCAATCGTTGCCGCTCATGGTCTAACCCAGGTAACTCCAGACCTAACTCTGCTGAATAACTTGATAGCGCAAGCACTGTATAGCAAGAATTTCCTCAAGTGCCGTCGCTTTACGGATTCTAAGTACTCCAAGTACGTCACATTTACCGTTTTCCATGCCCTTTCCAAGCGCAAAAAACCTTAAATTCTGTTACCTTTCTAAAAAGCGCACGTTGTTGGGGGCGGCTATTTCTGGAGGGTAAATGCGTGACTCGGACCCGCTGATTGCGGAGGGCGGGGAGCCAAATGTACCGCACAGGTCGGAGGTTGAGAAGTGTCTGGACGACTTGCTTGCCAGCCGCACGTTCGCCAAGACGGAAATCCTTCGTGGACTTTTGGACTTTCTAGTTAGGAATGCCATCACTCCGGGCTCTCCCCCGGTTACTGAGTCTTGTCTCGGGACTCAGGTATTGAAGCGGGGACCGGCATTCAATCCTTTAGAGGACTCGATTGTCCGCAAGACCATGGGCCGGCTGCGCGAAAAGCTCGATTCCTACTACTCAGGGGAGGGCCGCGCCGCCGAGGTCCGAATCGTTCTCGAACGCGGTTCCTATCGCCCGGCGTTTCTTCCCAAGGAAGACGTTCGCGTTCACGGTCGCTCCGGTCGTGGTCCGCGCATTCTATTGCTCCCGTTCAACCCCGTCAATTTCCACGACAGCGATTTCTTCTCCGACGGATTGTTTGAAGATTTAATGATCTCCCTGTCGGCCGGAGTTGGCGTTTCGCTAGTGCCGTGGACCACCGCGCACTATCTTCGGGAAAAGACTGGCGATGTACGCGAATATCATCGAATCACCGCGGCCGATATCATCCTTGACGGCACGGTACGCAAACTAGGCGACACGCTTTTCCAAATTACGCTTAGTTGGGTGGAGGGACTTACCGCTGTCTTCGATTCGTATCTCCAGGTTCGAACCCAGCTATCCGACACATCGGAAGCGATCCGCGACTTGTGCGAACAGATTGCCAGGCGTGTCGGCGCGAAGTTCACGGCTGAAGCCCAAAATCAGGTTCAACCGCGTCAATCGGCTGATCCGGAAGCCCGCACTCTGTTTCTGAGAGCCCGTCAGGCCAATCGCTTGGGCACCCGTGAAGGGACACGCACTTCCTTTGCTTACCTCTCCCGGGCTCTCGACCTTCAACCAGACTATGCCGCCGCTCACGCGCTCATGGCAGACGCGCATATCTTTGCCGCCATCGCTGGAATCGGTCCGCCCAAACGTGAAATGCAGCTCGCAATAGGAAGCGTCGAACGTGCACTTCATTTAGCGCCCCATCTCGCTATCGCCCTCGTGGCTCAGGGCGGCACTCAATTCGCCTTTCAATGGGATTTCGCGGAAGCTTCGAAGACTCTACTCGAGGCACGGTCCCTTGACCCAACAAGCGATTCGACTCATTTCTGGAATGAAGCCGTAACCGCGGCTCAGAACGGTTCGGGCCCTGCCGCTTTCCGCATGGAGGAACATGCCGAAGCCGATAATTGTTCGGCGGCTACGGCTTATCTAGCATCCAGTTACTGCTACAACGACCGCCAATGGAAACGCAGTGAGTTCTGGGCTCGCAGATCTATTGAATTGGATCCCACTTACTTTCGACCGTATCCTCTTTTGGCCGGCGCCTATCTGGAACTGGGGCGGTGGGAGGAAGCCTTGACTTTTGCTGAGACGGCGCGCCGTTTGTCAGGACCGAATGCCTATAGCACGGGAATGTTGGGGATCGTTCTCAGCCGCACCGGCCGGCGAAGCGAGGCCCGCGCCGTTCTCGAAGATTACAACCATATTGAAGGGTTTCCGAGTTCTCTCGGCAAAGCTGTCATATTGGCGGAAATGGGCGAGGCCAATCAGGCGCTGGATGCTGTCGAACAGATGATTGAAGATCGCGAGCCTTACGTGGCTTGGCTCCACGTTTTTCCATTCTTCCAGAACCTGCACGCTCATCCCCGCTTTCAGGACCTCCTTGCTCGCAGATGGGTTCTGAAATCCGGGGCCGGTTTTCGATAGCCAATTTTCAAGAAATTAACGTGTGCCGTAATGCTCGCGATAGAACCCGATTAGATCCAGGTTGACGGGCTTGCCTCCCAACTGGCGAATCATTGTCGTCACCTGACCCCGATGATATGTACCATGGTTCACCACGTGCAGAATCATCTCCCAAAGCGGCGTCACCATTGGCATGCCCGACAGCGTTTTATATGACATATGGCGCAGCCAATCTTCATCGCTCAGGCCCATGGCCCAGTCAATCATCTTGTCGTGCAAGGCCAGCCAGGCTTCTTTGAGTTCCCATGTGCAGCCGGGCGCGGGATAGTCGTCCCGAGTGCCTGTCGGACGGCCCGATAACCGATCCCACCAGATAGAGTCGGCTTGATAGATATGAGCCAGCGTGCCGTAAATGCTGGGAAACGAACTCTTCAAATCCTTCACCAATTGTTCGGCCGGCATCGCGTTGACTTCGTCCAGCACCCTTTCTGTTGCCCAGCGATGATAGCGCAAATGAGTAGTTCCGACCGTCGAAAATGTCACATCTACTGTTATCTCACTGCCGGCTCAGCACGGCGCACATCCTTCAAGGTCACACACCAGAAGCCCTCCCCGCGCGCCCGCGCATAGGTGTCGTCTTCGATTTGATACAGCACGTCGATCACGGTTCCCGGCTGGAACAGCGCAACCCGATCGCCGAAATTCCAGGCCTTGCAGAAGAGCAATCGTCCGCGATGGCGCAAGGGCACGCTGTAATGCTTGCCTTCTTTGAGCGCTTTGGCCGGTCCTGCCACTTCCGCCTGCATTGCGCAAAGGATCGGAGCAGTGTTGCCAAATCCGAACGGTCCCAGTGAGAAGATGTTTTCGACGCAGCGGTCTGTCAGTTCTGAAAACGCGGCTTCGGCGTCCACTTCATAGCGCGGCCGAAGATCGTCGCGTCCCAGCATGCTGCCGGCGAATACACGCAACCGTTGCCGGAACTCGCCGATTTGTCCGGGCCGGAGCGTCAATCCCGCGGCCTGACGATGCCCTCCGAATTTGGTGAAGAGATCGGGCATGCTCTCGAGCGCCTCTAGTAAATGGAACCCTGGCACGCTGCGCCCGGAACCCGACAAGCAGCCTTCCGTTGCATCGCTCAAGACAAATGCCGGACGACTGAATCGCTCCACCAATCGGCTGGCCACGATCCCTAAAACGCCCAAATGCCATCCGGATTCTGCGAATACCAGGGCTGCGCAGTCTTCATCGAATGGAGTTTCTTCGCATTGCTTAAGAATGGTCTCGACGATCTCGCTTTCCACTTGCTGCCGCTCCCGATTGAGCGCATCCAGCATGCCGGCGAGCTCGCGGGCGCGGCTTTCGTCGTCGGTGAGAAAGAGTTCAATTACATCTTCCGCGCTGGCCATGCGTCCCGCGGCATTCATTCGTGGGGCAAGTCGAAAGCCAACCTGATGCGCTGATGGGATTTCCCCTTCCGCGAACCCGGAAACCGCTAGTAACGCACGTAATCCCGGGTTCTTAACGGCGCGCAGACCCGACAGACCACGCCGGACAATCACCCGGTTTTCACCAATCAACGGCACGATATCCGCCACTGTAGCGATCGCGACCGGCTTCAAGAACGAATCGAGCAGCGCCGCTTGCCGTCCGCCCGGGACGCCGCTTATTGCCAGCAGCGCTTGCACCAGTTTCAGCGTGACGCCGGCGCCGCAAAGCCCTTTTTCGGGATAGCCGCAATCCGGCCGGTTCGGATTTAGTACCGCGAACGCGGGCGGAAGCTCTGCTTCGGGCAAGTGATGATCGGTTACGATCACGTCCATCCCGAGCTGCATCGCATGCCTTACCACCTCATTCGCTCTGATGCCGGTGTCGACGCTGACGATCAGCCGCACGCCATCGGCGCTGGCTTTTTCGATCACCTCGCTTCGCATGCCATAGCCTTCCTTCAGCCGATGCGGCACGTGAAAATCGGCGCGTCCTCCCAATAGCTCAATCGCCTTCTTCAGAACGACGATCGATGCCGTCCCGTCCACGTCGTAATCGCCATAGAGCAGGATCGGCTGCTTCTCCCGCACCGCTTGCCACAGGCGATTGACCGCTACAGGCATATCGCGCATCAGCATCGGATCGCCAAGCGAAGTCAATTGAGGCAAGAGGAACTCGCGGGCTGCGGCTGGGTCGGTGAAGCCCCGATGCACCAGGACCGCCGCCGTCACGCGGTCAATCGATAACGCACGCGAAAGCTGCTGCACCGGCTCCGCTGCGACGGACGGAAGCTTCCAATGGGCAGCCGGGCGAGTCCAACGCGCAGCCTGTACGCCCGACGCGGTAACAGAGTCCGGCATTTAGTTCTTCGAGAAATACCCGGAAATAGGGCCCTGGTCCTCGTCGTCTTCCACGTCTTCCGTGGCGGCATCGATTTCCGCCAGCAAGTCGTTCAACGCCTCGTACCACTCCGTGCGTATTTCGAAGAGATAAACGCGGCCGTCCAGATCGAAAGACAATTCAATCGCGCAGGTGAACCCTTCATAGGCTTGTAGTTCGCGCAGACGGTTTTCGAAACTTCGCTTCTCATCGCGCGGAAGTTCGGAATCCTCAATGTGATCCAGTGCTTCGTCGATCGCGTCCAGCGAAAAGGCGCGATGATAAAAGACGACCAGTTTGGCTCCGGCGCGGCGTCCTGCGTCGAGGAACTCGCGGAAGTCCGGATGATTCTCGATATCCCAGTACACTTGGGTCGGCGAATCGATGCTGCGGGAGTAACCATAGAACACGGTCATGCCTTCCCGCGCCAAGTAAGCCTGCATTTCGGCCTTCAACGTTTCCAGATCGAGACCCATTCGCTTCAAAGCTATCAAATCGCTAAACGGACGCGTTTAAGCGAGCCGCGGTACAGGCGCCGGGACATGCTGGAACCCTTGTAAATACGTGTAAAAACGTAACCTTAGCGCGTTTTTGAACATCGTAAAGCACACGAGTGAACCGAGAAATTTTTAAGCTGATTTTCATACTGCTGGCCGCTTCGGGCGCAGCATGGTCGCAAAGTGGGTTTGTCACCTCCGGCGGCAAGCCCATTCCGGGCGCCACTGTCACGGCAACGCAAGGCTCGCAGAGCTTTTCCACGGTGACGGATCAGGATGGTCATTACGGATTTCCGCCCCTTGGAACCGGCTCCTGGACCGTAACCATCGATATGTTCGGATTTGAACCGCTGAAGAAGGAAATGGACTACGCCGCGACCAATAAGCCCGTTAACTTCGATTTACAACTGAAAGAACCGGCAATAATCCAAAGAATGCGCGAGTTCCAGGCACGCCGCGGCGCTGGTGGATTCGGACCGCGCAATGGAACGGGGGCTGCCCCGGGTAATCGACCGCAGAACGCGTCACAGCCGCCCGGCTTGGGTGGCGGAACACCAGGAGCCAGCTCGGGCGACCAGAACTTCGATCAACAACTCCAGGCGGCGTTAAGCGGCAATGAGACGCAAGGGTTCACGTCGACGAACGGCGAAGCGGGCAACGAGGCGTTCCTTGTCCAAGGCAGTCTCAGTCCCGGCATGGCGCAGAACGCTCAAGCCGATTCCGGCCCCGACATGCGGCAATTCGGACCTGGTGGACCGGGCGGGCAGTTCGGCGTTCCGGGAGTTGCCCAAAATGCCGCGGGTGAATTTTCAACTCCTCAAGCCGGTGGTGGGGGCGGAGGAGGATTTGGTGGCGGGGGCGGAGGGGGATTTGGCGGAGGCGGAGGCGGCCGAGGTGGCGGATTTCGTGGCGGCGGCTTCGGCGGAGGCCGCGGTGGCAATCGAAGGCCCGGTCAAGTAGCGGGAGCGATGTTCGGAAACCGGCGACGCCAGCGCCAGACCATACACGGGATGCTTTCGTTCACGCTCGACAATTCGGCCGTCAATGCCAAGCCTTTCTCCATCAATGGTGAGAACGTTCCGCAAGCCGCATACGCGCAGAGCCGCTTCAGCCTGATCGCCGGCGGCCCGCTGGTGATTCCGCATTTGATCAAAGATCCAAAGACGCAGTTCTTTGTCACCTATTTCGGCACCCGCGCTCGAAATCCGGACTCGTTCACCGAAACAGTTCCCACTGCGCTCGAACGCGAAGGCAATTTCTCTGAGGCGACGCAATCGCTCGGGCCCGGTCAAACGAACGCGCCGATCGTGCTCTACAATCCGACGACGCACCAGCCAATTGCTAACAACATCATTCCGGCCAGCTTGCTTAGTCCCGTTTCCCTGGGATTGCTGAATTATTATCCACTGCCCAATGAAAGTGGCGCAACGAATAATTATCTCTATGAAACGGCAAATGTAGCCGACACCGACAATCTGGGGATTCGCATCCAACGGAGCATCACGTCGAAGGACCGTCTCTCGCTCAACTTTCAATTCCAGCGCCGCGATGGGCAGACTGCCAACCCGTTTCAATATTTCGATGCCACGAACGGATATGGTCTGAACGCTACGCTGCAGTGGACGCGTAACATTAATAGTAATGCGATTAACAATCTGCAATTCCGGTTTAATCGCAACTATACGCACATCGTTCCGTACTTTTCGAGCGGTCCCGATGTGGCGGCGGAACTCGGTATCGCAGGTGTCTCCACAAACCCTTTGAATTACGGGCCACCAAATCTGAACTTCACGAACTTCGGTGGTCTCACCGATTCCAATCCCACACTTACCCGCAATCAATCGCAAACCGCCACTGACAGCCTAACCTTGATACGTGGACTGCACACCATTTCGATGGGATTCGGCTACGGCCGTAACGATCTCAGCAGCCTTACAGACCAGAATGGCCGCGGAACGTTCAATTTCACTGGACAGGCAACCAGCGAGCTAACGGCGGCCGGCCAGCCGGTTACGGGAACCGGTTATGATCTGGCCGACTTTCTGCTCGGTTATCCCCAATCGACTTCCATTCGCTTCAGCGATCAGACTAATTACTTCATTCAGAATCAGTGGAACGGATATTTGCAGGACGAATGGAAGGCTCATGCCAGGTTTACTTTGATCCTCGGCGTCCGCTATGAATTCTTCTCGCCGTTTTACGAGAAGTACGGCCGCATCGCGAATCTCGACATCGCGCCCGGCTTTACGAACGTCGCCCAAGTGACTCCAGCGGCGCCAGGGCCCTATACGGGCGCGTTCCCGAATGGACTAATCAATCCGGATTTTAAGAACTGGTCGCCCCGCGTGGGGCTCGCCTGGAAACTTCCAGGCTTTAAGAAATCGACGGTTTTGCGCGCGGGATATGGCATTTACTACGACGGCCAGGCGTATCACCAGTTCACCTCTTTGTTGGCTGAACAGCCGCCATTTGCTCAATCGTTCAGTTTGAATACGAGCCCCGAGGGTGTGCTGACCTTGAACCAGGGCTTCCTCGGAGTCGCATCGCAGACAATCACAAATACCTTCGCGGTAGACCGGAATTATCGCGTGCCGTATTCGCAGAGTTGGAACCTTACCATCCAGCACGACTTTACACGCGGTTTCTTTATCGAAGCCGGCTATCTCGGTAATAAAGGTACCGATCTTGATGTCCGCTTGGTCCCCAATGAAGGGGCGCCCGGCAGTGCTTCGAGTCTCTCCAGCACGCAGTTGGGCAACGCCACCGGCTTCACGTACGACGCGTCCGTCGGCGATTCTACTTTCAACGCGCTGCAACTTCGGGCCGTAGAGCGATTTCGCAGAGGCATTTCCTTCTTCGCGTTCTATCAATGGTCTAAATCGATCGACGATAGTTCGCTCTTCGGCGGCAACGTCGCGCAGAATTGGCTTGATCTCTCCGCCGAACGAGCTTTGTCTAGCTTCGACGTGCCACAACACTTTGACTGCAGCTTTGTTTGGACTTCGCCGATTGCTGCCAACGGTTCTCACATTGCGCCCGACAGCAGGTTAGGCCGCGCTTTCAAGGACTGGCAGATTAGCGGCCAGCTTACGGTGCAGTCCGGTCTCTACAACTTGACGCCCAAGCAACTCGGCAATACCGTGCAACTTGCGCAAACGAACGGCGCCGGAAGCGAACGGGCCGATGCCACGGGGCTTCCGGTGAACAGCGGGTCCGGCTATTTCAACCTGGCGGCTTTCGCGGTTGCGCCCGCGGGCCAATTCGGCAATGCCGGAAGGGACACGATTGAAGGTCCCGGCGAAACGGTGCTCAACGCCGCGATCGCACGCTCGTTTCAATTCGGCGAAACACGCCGGCGGCTCGAGTTTCGAGTGGAGGGCAGCAACGTCTTGAACAAGGTAAATATCACCAGCCTGTACACTACGGTGAACGCCATCAACTACGGACTCCCCTCAGCGGCCGGCTCCATGCGCACATTAAATCTAGTCGCGAGGTTTCGGTTTTGAGAATCGCCACGCTTATCCTATTGATCGCTCTGATCACTGTGAACCCGCTCCTGCCACAGCAGCCGGCGCGCCCGACCTTCAGCATTACCAGCAATGTGGTCATCGTCAACGTTACGGTCCTGGACAAGAATGGAAAGCCGATCGAGAACTTGAAAAAATCCGACTTTGAGCTGTTAGAGGATGGCAAGCGGCAAACATTGCAGGCCGTCGATTTGCAGCGGCTGCAACTGGATAGGCTGCCGCCGATGACACCGGCCGACTCTCTGCCTCCCGTTGAGGACAACAAACCGAAGCCGTACAATCCCGACCAGGACAAGGCGGCCGCTAAGTTAACCATGTTGAGCAGGTATCAGGACCGGCGCCTGATTGTCATGTTGTTCGACTTCTCGTCCATGGAGCCGGCCGAGCAGATACGCAGCCGCGATTCGGCGATCAAATTCCTGAAAACTCAGATGACCAAGAGCGACACGGTGTCGATTATGGTTTTCGGCGATGAACTGAAGACTATTTTGGACTTCACCGCCGATCGCGATCTGCTGATCAACACCATTAATAAGTTCCGAATTGGCGATTCGAGTGAAAATGCCTCAATGGCCGATGAGGGCGCAGATTCCCAAGACGCAAGCGGATCGTTTGTCGCGGATGAGACCGAGTTCAATATCTTCAATTCCGACATGAAACTCGCTGCGCTGGAAGATGCAGCCCGCCGCTTGGCGCAATACCCCGAAAAGAAAGCTCTGATTTACTTCTCCAGCGGCATTCAAAAGAGCGGGGTGGACAATCAATCTCAGTTACTCGCGACCGTCAACACGGCCGTTCGGTCCAACGTGGCGTTCTACCCGATTGACGCGCGGGGACTGATCGCGCAAGTACCCAGCGGCGATGCGACCACGACAGGTTCCGGGTTCGGCAATGAACAGTTCAGTGGGTCTGCGCAACGCACGCAACGTGACAACTTGAATAACCAGCAGGAGACGCTTTACACGTTGGCAGCCGAGACAGGCGGCAAGGCGCTGCTCGATTCAAACGATCTGACCGAGGGCATGCGCCAGGTGCAGCAGGATTTCACCAGTTACTACGTGCTTTCCTACGTCAGCACAAATCAGGCGCAAGATGGTAGGTATCGCCGCATTCAGGTGAAGCTGGCGCCCGCCGATTCCGGGCTCAGAGCCCAGATCGAATATCGCCAGGGCTACTACGGCCCGACTACTTTTGCGAAGATGAGGGGGGTGGACAAAGACGCTCAGCTTCAGCAAGCGCTGCTTTCCCCGAATCCGGTAACGGACTTACCGCTGGCTCTCGAGGTCGATTACTTCCGGCTGGAAAAGGATAAGTATTTTTCACCGATTTCGGTAAAGATCCCCGGATCGGCTCTCTCGTTCAAGAACAAAGGGGCCAAGGCTGCGACCGAGCTGGATTTCATCGCTGAGGTGTTCGATACGCGAAATCGTCCTGCCGCAACCGTGCAGGACACGATTCCAATTAAGGTTACCCAGACTGTTGCCGGTGTAGTCGAGCAGAAGAGCATCGAATACGATACAGGCGTTACGTTGACGCCCGGCAAATACCGGCTGCGCTTCGTGGCCCGTGAAAATGGGGAGGGCAAAATCGGGACTTTCGAAGAGAAATTCACGATACCGGATCTCGATGTGGGCTCCAACTTACGCCTCAGTTCGGTGGTCTTTAGCAATCAGCAGCAATCTCTTTCCCAGCAGATTGCCGGCGCGAAGAACCCGAAAAAGCTAATCGAGAATAATCCGCTGGTGAACGACAAAGGAGATAAATTGGTCCCCAATGTGACTAAGGTGTTCCATCCGGGCCAGGATATGTTTATCTATCTTGAGGTCTACGACCCGACCATTCCGGATAGTCTTCCGGAACGGTTTCGTGTGGCCGATGTCGAGGCGAGTCTGGCTTTATACTCCCACAACAAGATGGTGTTCGAGACCAAGCCGTTTAGCGCGCATCAATTGCTCGTGAAGCGCAACGGTGTGCTTCCGGTGCGCATCCAACTGCCTGTCAATGGGATCAAGCCCGGGCGTTATGCTTGCCAGGTGAATGTGATCGATGAATTCGGCCGCAAGTTCGCGTTTCCAAGAACGGAAGTGGCTGTGTTACCGGGGCCGGCGCCGAAGCCAGTGGTGGAATAAATCACTTAGTGCTTATTTTTGGGAAATATAGTCGATTTATTTCCTTAAGTATTGCCCTGGACTTTCTGTGTACTTTGTATGACGATTAGAACGCGCTGCTTTGACTAAAGTTATTGTTTGCAGCGGCTTACTGCAAAGTAAGTAGCCTGAGCGATGAAGGAATTCTAATACAATAAGGATCATAAATTCTTCTGATCCTAAACATCTTGCGGTGCCATTGTATTTTTTCTCGCGGCAGTGTATTCTGGTTTTGGACAGTCGGTTTGCAGTCGGCCGCGATTCGCCGAACTGAAGTAGCTTAGCTTCCCCACACGAGCCGCAAGGACCCTTGTCGCCTCCAGCTCTTTCGTTTGACGCCCATCACTCGTTTTGATGCGGCCTTACAAACACGGAAGCCCGGCAATCACCACGCCGCAAACCCTATGTAGGCGCCTTCTCTTCTTCACGGAAGCAAGAGGTTTTTGTTTTGGCGCCGATGTCTCTTTGGACCTCGACCGATCAGGGTCTTGGATTCTTGCTGGTGCAGCGTCTGCTCCCCTAATGTGACCGAATCATCTCATTAAAGGAGAAACAACACTAATGAAAATGTTTAAAACAATGCTTATGACAGGTGCTTTGGCTGTAACCTCTCTGGTTCCCGCCTTTGCCCAAACGGAATCCATGCGCGTGAACGTTCCGTTCGCGTTCCTGGTCGGTACCCAGAAAATGGCCGCCGGTGAATATGACGTACAGTCTGAAATGACAAACGGCCTTGTGATTCTGCAGGGAGGGGGACACGGAGTTGCGGTTGTAACATCGCCGTTCGGCTCGCCCGATCCGAACGGCAAGCCGAATCTCGTGTTCGAAAAGACCGAAGACGGCCCGGTGCTGGTTCGCCTTCAGCTTGCAGGAGAGCCGTCACGAGCGCTCCCCAACCATCCTCAGACGCACGTCAAGTTTGCGGAAGCTCGATAACCTTAATCTGAACGCAAAGAACGGCCGGACGCGGTTGGCCTTGTATGCCAGCATGCGCCCGGCTTTTCCATTTGCCTCCGGCGACCGTTTGCGATGGGACAATAGCGGCATGGCGACCAACCGTTTGGAAATTCTGAAGCAGATGGTGGAGCAGGACCCGCGGAATAGCTTTGCGCGCTACGGGCTGGCGATGGAGTATGGCAAGAGCGGCGGATGGGAGCAGGCGCTTGCCGAATATCGCGAGCTGCTGCGGAACGATGCCACGTACGTCGCGGCTTATTTTCAAGGCGGCCAGGCATCAGAGAAGTTAGGCAATTTGGAGGATGCCCGAGCGATGTATGAGCAAGGCATCACAGCCGCGACGCAAAAGGGCGATGCACATACTCGGGCGGAGATCGAAGCGGCCCTTCAAGCACTGCCACTGTAATTCCTCGCATGCCCAAAGGCGTTCGGACGGGCGTATAATGCCCGCATACTAAGCCGCCCTGAGTGCGGTTTGGGGGGTGACCGATGGAAGTGCCTGATCGAGTTTCCGCGATTTTGAAGCAGAAGGGCGGAGAAGTCTGGTCGATTGCCCGGGAATCGACCGTTTACGATGCGCTGGTCCTAATGGCCAACAAGGAGATCGGCGCGTTGCTCGTCATGGACGGCGGACACATCGCCGGTGTGATGTCGGAACGGGATTATGCGAGAAAGATCATCTTGAAAGCGCGTTCTTCGAAAGAGACGCGCGTGGAGGAAATCATGATGTCGCCGCCGATCACGATTTCCGGCGATTGCTCAATCTCCGAAGCAATGCGTATAATGACCGAGCATCGAATCCGCCATTTGCCGGTCGTGGATTCGGCCGCGGCCGTTCTTGGCATGATCTCTATCGGCGACCTGGTCAAATGGATCATCACTTCGCAGGAAGAAACCATCGAGCAATTGCATAGTTACATCGCCGGAAGGACCTGAGCGAGTGCCTACGGCGGCAAGCTGGGCGGCTTCAGCGGCGGGGTGG
>DATAXY010000037.1:0-89788 GCA_036272835.1 Bryobacteraceae bacterium | reverse complement strand
ATTGCCCCTGTTTGTAGAACCAAAGGAGCTTTAAGTTGAAGAGAATTGGGAAAACAGTCCCGTCGGCCATTCATCAGCCATTAAAATACTCATATTTTCAATGTTGTAGCAAGGAGGTGCAGAATGTCGCAGGATCGACGTCTCCAAAGACCGTCAGGGCCGCGGAAAAACCGCCGTCGGCCACATCGCGCACCAGCCTTTGGCACGCTTCAAAGGCTTCTGAATTGATCTCGGCAATATCCACTTGATCGTTGTCAAGAGGCTGTCCGACCAAGGGTCCGAAAGGATTCGGAAAGGCCCGTTCAGCGAATGGCAATGGCAACGTAGTAGGTTCCATCCTGCCCATCGATCAGTAGATCCTTGTCTTCTTGAGAAATGTTATAGGGATCGGCATGTTGGCTCAAGAAGACTTCTTGTTTCTTGCGTAATTCCAGCGCTGTCATATCGAATTCTTGTTTGGACAGATCTCGAAGATGATTTCGTAAACGCAATGTCGAGACCGGTACTCCCGGCTGCGGCTCCAACGCCAGGATTGCCTCTAGTATCCGCGCGGCAGCGTCTGCGTGGGGGAGCGCGGGTTTGCGTTGAGGCGATGCATCGCCGGTGAAAAAGGCCGCAGGATCGAATCCCGCTTTCCCCATCTTCATCGCTATAAACGCGCGAGCCGCGTTGAAGTAGGCTTGACCGTCACCGGCGCGTACCAGGAGTTTCGTATTGCTGGCGAATGCTGGAACCTGCTGCAATCGCTCTTCGGAAAGCAAAGCTGATACCTCGTTCTCCATTCTTTTCTGCGGGAATCCGGGAACTTTTCTGCCGGCCGCCTTACTCAAATCCGGTTTCGAAAGCGCCTCAGCGGCAGCAGCTTCCAAAATGGCTTCGCGCGCCTTCTCTTCCGGCGGGATGTGCCAGAAATATTGGGACCTGCGATAGTCGGGCCAACGATATATAGATTTCTCGCTAATAGCCGACTCCAGCTCGGTGCGGAAAGGCTCCTCGCTCTTGGCCTTCACGCTTTTCAGAAGATCTCTGAACGTAACGGGCTTCTTCGAGTCGCGAACCTTTCTCAGAATGCGCTCGCGAAGGTCGCTTTGCGGAATCGCTGGTGCAGACATATGTATAAGCTTACGTGAACACCGCTGTTACTTGCGCCGCGAGGTCAGAATGAAGGCCGCCGCGAGTATCGCCGCCCCTCCGACCCACGCCGCCGGACCCAACGATTCGCCCAATACCGTGATTCCAAGCAATGACCCAATCAGCGGTTCTAAATTCAGGAACACACCAGCCTCCGACGCCGGTATGCGCCCCAGGCCCCAATTCCAAGCTGACGTGCTGAGAGCCGTGGCGAGTAGGCCTGAGGCCGCCAAAGCGAACCACGCCTTGCTGGAGATATGCACCGGAGGCAGTCCATCGCCCAAGCCCACCCATAGTGCCAGCATCGCGGTTCCGCTGATGATCACATAAGCAGTCACAACTAAAGGCGGGTGGCGCTCGATCAAGCGCTTGTTTAGCAGAATCCATCCTAAGGCCACAATCAGCGAACCGACGACAAGAAGGTCGCCATACAGGCTGGGTCCGTGAGTACCAGCGGCTGCGGCATGCTTGCCGCTCAGTGCGATCAGGCCCGCGCCTAAAGTGGATGCCCCCAGTGCCGTCCAACCGATGCGATCCAGCCGTTCATGCGCGAAGATCGCCGCGCCCAAAGCGAGAATTACCGGCATCGTCCCAACCATCAAGGAAGCGTGCGAGACGGTGGTGTGCGCCAAGCCTTGAAATTGGATCAGAAACTGAACCGGTACGCCCAACAGGGCGCTCACCAGCAGGATCAGCCATTCGCTCTTCGAAAAGCGTTGGCGATGAAGTAGAACCACGGGCAGCATACCCAAAGATCCGAACGCCAAACGGTAGAGCACCATGTGCGCAACGCTCAGTTCTTCCAAAGCGATCTTGCCGAAGAAAAAGCCTGTCCCCCAGCAGCAGCCCGCGATTGCGCAGGACAAATACCCCGCGGTGCGCTGAACGGGTCGGGTGGGCGACTGGAGCGCCGAAGAGGGCATCCCTCCAGTATTGGGCATGCCGCGCTCACCGTATCCTAAGATCATGCGCCTGACCATTCCGGAGAACATTGAACCCGAAACCCTGGTAATAGCGGCAAACAGCTTTTCAGACGACGACGAGTTTCTCGCCTTGTGCGCCGCGAATCCCGATCTGCGCATGGAGCGTACAAGCGATGGTGAGGTTCTGGTAATGGCCCCTTGCGGTGGAGAGAGCAGTTTTCAAAACAGCGAAGCCGTGGGTCAATTACGCGAATGGGCCATCGCTGACCGGCGCGGCATTGTGGTCGATTCGAGCGGCGGCTTCCGGTTGCCCGACAGCTCCATACGAGCGGCCGATGCGGCCTGGGTTCGTAAGGACCGGCTGGCCACGCTGTCGAAACAAGCCAAGCGTAAATTCATTCCGCTGAGTCCCGATTTCGTGATCGAAGTGCTCTCGCCCAGCGACAAACTATCCGAAGTTCGCGCGAAGATGCGCGAGTGGGTCGAGCAGGGCGTTCCGTTGGCATGGCTGATCATCCCAGATGACCGCCTGGTGGAGATTTATCGCCCCGGCCAATCGGCGGAGACTCTCCGCGATGCACACGAAGTTCGCGGCGAGGGATTACTCGACGGTTTCGTTCTTACGCTCGATCGAATTTGGGAAGGGATATAAAACAATCCGGCACAATATGCCTTCAGCGGTTCTATGCGATCAGCGTTCCCCGCGCTTTTGCCAAGCCATCCATATATGCCGGAAGCGTTTCTCCTGTGGGCTTGGCGCGGAACCTTTCGTTCGATGATGGCCGGCGGCAATCTGGAATTGGCAGCTTGGAAGAGACATGAACTGAAGTACTCGCCTTCCTTAACAGATGAGAACGCCGCTCGGAGTCGGCAGCCTGGTGCTCCTGCATGACCAAGCCCGCCCGAAGTCGTCCGAGCCGTATAAGTTGCCGGCTTTATCAGCAACCGCAATTGACGAGCCGTTTGCGGCGATGCAACCGGTGTCAGAGATACCCTCGATCCATTCCGGCATTCCACCTTCGACGGCCACTATGTCTCCATCGGATCTGATCGGCCGACGATAAATTCTTCCCTGGGTCGCAAAATGATCTGTCGACGCGGAGACAAGAATGTCGTCGCCCGAAAACGCTACTGCGGAGCAGTATGGTGAGTGGAGGCCCTCCCGTTCTATGGTCCATGTCGCGCCTGCGTCGTGGCTCATGCAAAGTCCGATAGCGGACGCGGCGGCGACGATGTCCGGATCTACAGGGTGTGCGCGCACCTCATGAACATCGCTGTTGATATCTATGGTGGGCTGCCAGGTTCTTCCGCCATCCATTGACCGCGGAATGCCTCCCACGTGAACGTTGGCGAACAGCATTGTCCCATTCGAGTTGGCCGCAACCGAGCGAACGCCTAGCGGTGGCCCAAGACGCTGCCCATTAACAATTGCCGAACCAGCAAACCAAGTATCCCGCCCTTCGACGCTGTCGAAACCATCGATAGGATCGAGCACGCCGCCATGGCTCAGCCGCAGCATGCGTGCATCGTCCGTCCCCACGTAGATGGCGTCTTTAACAGCCATACAGCACGAAAGCTCGAACTCGCTGGTAGCGACGGTTGCCCATTCGCCGCCTGGTTCACGCCTGCGCAGCGAATGCCGGCCGACAATGGCGAGCGCACCGCCGCGTCCATCCGACGCGAGCCCTCTGACGGACTGGTTCGCAATCTCTTGCGTGCGCCCATCGCCGGTCACCGCGAACAGCCCATCGCCCCACGTTGCCACAAGTATCGCCGGTTTCGTCACGGATTACCTTCCCTCTCCCAGTTGTTGCGGGCTATCAGAGTTGTTCAACAGGCCATGCGTTCTCTTGGAGCGAGCCATTGTGATTCGGCCAATGTGGACGCCCATCAATGATTTTCCCGCAAAGCCGCCAAGGATTTAGGGATCCGCGGAGTGCTGGCCGATTATGCCTCACTCGTGCTGGGGCTTCTCCGCGCGAATTTTCTCGGTGGCCAACTTCTCTGCGGTTGTGAGCGCATCCGCTGCCGGCACTTTTACATCCGGCTCGACGCCGGTTCCCTCCCAGTTCGTCTTCGAGACCGGATTGATCGCCTTCGCAAACGGCACTCCCACCGTGAAGTAATCCGCTACTGGATGTCCACCCACCGGGTGCGCGCCACCCCCGGTAGTCTCTCCCACGATCGTGGCCCGTTTTTGATTTTTCAGATCGTAGGCGAACTCCTCGGCCCCCGAGAACGTCCGCTTGGATGTCAGCACAAATGCCGGTTGTTTAGGCATCCGCTCGCCTGGCAGATAGGCCAGGGTCCAGAACTGATGGGTGGAGTCCTCTTTGCGGTTATACAGATCGTTCAAATGCGTGGGCGCGTCGAACAAATAGCTCGCGATGAATGTGACCATAGCTGGGTCTCCGCCGCCGTTATCGCGGAGATCGAAAATGACCGCATCCGTGTGGGCCACAAAGTCCATCGCTGCCACAGCGGTGGGTGCGCAAATAGCGGCGGGCGCAAAGCCGTTGAACTTGACATAACCAATGTTGCCTGGTAACACCTCAACTTTCTCGAATGCGCAGTTGTCCTGCTGGAGTCGCTTCCGCATGCCTGCGATGTCCTCTGGAGTTGGCCCCTTGCTTTCCGGCATCTTAAACGGGCTGAAGCTGAGGCCTAGGTGTTTGTCATGGCTGACCGCACGCAAGTCTTTGGTCAATCGCTCCGCGAAGGCATCTCCGTCCACGATCGAGTCATAATCGCCGGCTTTCTGGTGCGACTCCAAAGCATCTTGCATCTGCTTGGCCAATAGCGCATCGACGTAGAACTCTCCAAGGTCAGTATTCAAGCCATCGATCACCCGTTTTCGGAGCGCCGCATCAACGATCACATTGACCGGCTGGACTCCGGGCGGCAGGGCTCTAAGCCCGAAGACCTCTACGCTGGGTGGTTGACCCGGCTTAACGACGAAGTTACCAATCGCTGTCGTAGACCCGCCCTTTTCCTTTACGCGAAAGCGAATATGTAAGGGCTCGCTGCTCTCGATGGACAGCAAATCGAAACCGCCGGTCCGATTGCGAAACGAGGTCAAGCCATCAACAGACTGCGATGGATCAAAAGTTTTTACGTACGCCTCGACCTTCGACCGATCTCCACTATTGAATGCTTCTAACCAGGCTCGAAGTATTCGTCCCGCAGGAGTATCGGGAATGGTACTCTGCGCGAACCCCCATCCGAAAGGAATAAGGAGTAGCGCGAACATTTGGCAAAACAACTTCGCGATCATGTGGCCTCGAGTGTCCACCATTCTATTTCCTTCGCGGCGAGCGAGAGCTTGCTGTCGCGCGGACACCGAGCTCAGGTGATGATCGTTTCGATGTTGCCAATCGACAGGACTGACCTGAAGAAAGCATTCGTCCTGCGGCGATGTGGATTCGAGTCGCTGAAAACCAACTCCATCGTATTGGGCTCCGGTTGGTGACGGCGTTTGATCAGTGCGTCGCACAATTGCGTCTCGTACGGGAATCCGGAAGCCCGTGCTGACGAGGAGCTTAGTAGCCGCCGTCTGCAACCCGATAAGTACAAAAGAGAACGTTGTATTGAACCTTTTACGTGCGCTTTGGAGGACTTATTGCAGTATTGTCTGTCGAAGTACGGATACTCCCGCGGACAGTGGTCAAGCAGGGGTGGAGGAGGTAATTTATGATCAAACAACTAGCTCTTGAAGTGGCAATGTGGGCCATGCTTATGCAGCCGGCACTTGCCAACCCGATTCCCCGGCGTGCGGTGATAACCGGTGGTGGGCATGGTCGATGCACGATTGAGGTGATTGTCGACGGTGCATCGGAGGTCGACGTCTCCGGCGATGTGGGCCTCCTGAGAACACTGTCGGGGCAACCGGCGGTATGGCGGCGGTTCGAGTGCAGTGCCCCGCTGCCCACGAATCCCGTCGACTTTCGCTTCGTTGGGATCGACGGCAGAGGAACCGTCCGGCTTCTTGGCGATCCCCGGCGCACGGGAGGCAGAGCAGTCATTCACATCAACGACCCCGGCCGTGGCCGCGGAACTTACAGGTTTGATCTTCAGTGGCGGGGAGGCGGCGGCTGGGCGCCCGGACCACCACATTCATATCCAACTCCGTCTCCCGGGCACGGACCAAGTCCGGGACACTTGCCGGTCAACACAGTAATTCGAGCCTGTCAGGATTCCGTGACAAAGCGTCTCAACCGCGATGGTTTTCAGTACATCAACTTTGAACGCACAATTCCCAACAATAATCCGGGCCGCAACGATTTGGTTACGGGCAGTGTAAGTGGAAAACGGAGATTCGAAACCGTGTGGTTTTCGTTCTCTTGCTCCGTCGACTTCATCTCAGGGCATGTCCGTTCGGTCGATGTTAGCCCTCGTTAATCCGAGCCGTGCGTTTTCCTTCAGACGCCTCAAGGAATGACATCTTTAGAAAGTTGCTTAAGGGGCAGGTAAGCCTCCGGGAAATTAGCATATCAGTTGTTTTAACCGTACACATATCAACAAAGAGGAGATCACAATGATCAAATATATCTGCACAATCGCAGTATTGACAACAGGAATGGCCTTCGCCCAGAATGACCAGGCGACGGCGCGTATTAACAAACAAGTTCGCCATGAGTTAGCGATGCTGCCGTACTACGGAGTATTCGACAATATTGAATTCCAAGTAGACGGCCGCACGGTAACTCTTCTCGGCCAGGCGTCGCGTCCAACTTTGAAAAGCGACGCGGAAAGAGTCATCAAAGGCGTTGAGGGCGTAACGGGCGTTCGCAACAACATTAGAGTGCTGCCTCTTTCGCCAAACGACGACCGTATACGGGCGGCAGTGTACAAGCGCATCTACGGAACGCCTGCGTTGCAGAAGTACACCTCTAACCGACACGGCCCGATTTTTGATAGCCGTCTTTCGAAAACGCTGGGTATTACGAACAATCCGCCGGTTGGCTATCATGCTATACACATTGTCGTGAACAACGGCCATGTAACACTGGAAGGCATGGTTTCAAGACAAGGGGACAAGGACATCGCTAACATTAAGGCGAAAACGGTCTCTGGCGTCTTCTCGGTAACGAACAATCTACGAGTGGATAGCTAAGTAATTAGATCTGCGCACGGCGAGACACCTAAGGGACGGGCACGCGGCATCTGTCGCGTGCCCGTCCTGTTTTGCGAGCATAAGTAAGAACTAAGTAAGTACATCTAGATGCGTATAAATGTTTACACATGCGACCCAAACAAAGGGGCATAGCAGGTCCTCGATCTGTCGCGGATGATGTCGCGAGTGATCGACTGCCGGAACGAAGCTTCATCCTCCAAAACAGTCACAGCCCTTTCTGTTGTGGCGCTTGTTTTTGGATTTGGATTTGGGTATGTGTAGCGCCCCATTTGTAGTGCTCCTCCTCATCCGCTACGAGCAGCTTCGAAACGGCAGCCTTCTTCCCTTGCGCATAATAGGAGGTTTGATGAAGCGGAAAAGAATCTGCGGCGTCCAGGACGTAGTGCAGGATAACAGCACCACTGCTCAGCGCGCCGCACACGCACGGCTCAATAGTGTAAGCGCGCAGCTTGCCAATCCAGGATTGACGTTTCCTTGACCGTAACGTAGTTCGGCGCCACCATGGTGTACAACTTCGCGAGCTCCGCGCTCTCACGCCGGTCCCAGGTCCTGTGAAGCTCGCTCAACACCGTGAGCGCGCTGGCCAGAACGACGCCAGCTTGTGACAAACGGGCAAGGGTCGTTCTTGATGACATCTCGCTCGAGTCACCCGATGCATCGGTCACGGCATACACTTTGAACCCTGCAGCTTTTGCCTCTAGCGCCGGAAATATCAGGAAGATGCTGCTCCAGACGCCGGCCATGATCAAAGTCTTTCTGCCGGTTTCATGTACCGCTGCGACGAATTGTTCATTATCCCAAGCGTTGATTTCTCCCTTCCGCGGCACATAGACCGCATGCGGTGCGAATTGGCGGATCTCAGGTATAAGCGGGCCATTTGGCCCCTCGGGAACCAAGGAACTGGTTATGACAGGTAGGTCCATCAAAGTAGCAAGCTTTGCAAGCATCGCCGTGTTCGCGCGTAAATCCTTTACGCCGATATCCTTCACTACTTGGAGCAGACCTGATTGGTGATTCAAAAGCAACAGGGCTGCATCTGCGGGATTGATTAGAGTAGTGCCGTCACCGGATACGTGCCTGAGCCCGTCTTGAATGGAATCTTGCCTCCTGATATTTGCTCTGTTCTCGCCATTCGACGAGGGTTTCCAGCTTTTGTAATCGATCATGATAATCTCCTTCTTCACCGTGACTAGAGTCACATCCATGCCCGTCATCAAGACGCAAGGCGGTTATCTCGTGATTCAGAAGAACCGCGATGGCCCGTCACATTGATTCCAAGGCAACTCTCGCTCCAAGTTACAAAAGCATTCAGAATGCCAGTCGCCCCAATTTTTCAAGAGTTTGCGTGCAAATGGCGGGGCGCGGGCGCAGGAGAAGGAGCAACGGTCGACACATGGTGTCGCAAAGCGACGTCTCGGCGACGTCACGTCCGGGCCGATTCGTCACGAGACGACGTGTCCGCCAAGCACAGACTCGTTTTTTGGGCAAGCACAATCGCTAAAAAGGAGAAGGGCCCGGAACAGAGAAAAGTTCCGGGCCCTATATATCTGGATCTGTGCTAAAAGCCGCTGCATCTGACTCGGCCGGCAATTGACCGAATTAGTTCGTTCGGGATGCAGTTAGTCGTAGGATCGCAGCGGTTATTAGTGACACCAATCCAATGAGACCGATGAGAGGTACTGATGTTGCGGTAGCGGGCAGCTTCTCCGGTAATTCGGAGCGGGAGGCGGAAGCTTCAGTGTCGTCAACTACGAAGACGCCGGCGACCTCTGCTTCCTCTCCACTCGGCTTTTCGGTTTTGAGAGGGGCCGCGTTCAGTGCTGCGATTTCTGGTCCGTCCATCGTAACGACAGTTTTCGTGGTATCGGCCGTTAGTTCGGCTGGCATCGACGGAACCGGGGTGTCATTTGCTTTGGCTAAGGCAAGCGCCTCGGTCTTCGGATACACAAATTCGTGACCATAGTTCCTCCCTGGGTAGAACCATGCTTTGATGGCTTCCGGAGACCCGACGGGCCGCTCGTCGAAAGCGATAATGGTCTTATCCGAAAGTTGGTGACGGTAAGCGGGAAGCGCGATGAACGTGCTGAATAAACGCCTCTCGTCCTTGCTGTAGACTTGCACTATATGCCGGCTTTGGGTATTGGCCAGCTTGAATACGTACGTCCCGGCAGGCAATACTTGACCCGGGATTTCGACTGGCCCGCTGAATGTAAGTACGGTTTTCTGGTTCCTTTGATCGGCTCTGGCGCCCGGCAGTAGCGTGAGGGCTCCAAGACCGGCTAACAACATCATTTTCGCAAACTTGTTCATTTCTTTTTTCCTTTAGGAAGCTTAGTCAGGCGATCACGTCAGTCTCAGACTGCTGGGATCACCTTGCTGTATTTCAAAGGCAATTAGGCGGCCCCAGCGCCTCTTCACAAATGACAGACCGGCGTAAGTGTGTTTTCAGCACTTTGGGGATACTCACGACAAAGACAAGCACTAAAACAGTTCCCGAGAATGAGCAACGCGACGAAACTGTTCGACGCATCGATTTCGGTACGTCACAAGCCGGGATCAGTCACGGTTGGTTGAAGTTTCGGGCATGGACGTTCAGTTCGTGCGCTAAGCTTCTGAATCGAGGTAACCTCAAGAATGCTCCTCGAACTGTTCGGTACCAGAAACCATGATTGCTGCGGAAACTAGTACCGGCCGCCGGTTAGCCGTCGCGTTCCTTCACTGTGGACTCGGTATCGTGCTCGTTGCGGCCGCCTTAGGAGTCACGCTTCTTCTGCGCGGTATCGTTTCCACATCTGGATACGTCTTCTTTTACACGGCAGTTGTGGTCACCACTTGGTTCGGTGGAAAGTGGTCTGGCTCGCTCGCGGTTATCCTCAGCACAGTGGCCGTTGATTACTTCTTCACGGCTCCGCTTCATACCTTTGGAATAGACCGGCAATCTATCCCCGTATTTATTGAGTTTGCGGCATCCGCCGCGGTCGTAGGCTGGTTCAGCTCGTGGAGAAAACGAGCGGAAGCCGAGCTCAAGTATGCCCGCGACGAACTTCAAATGAGAGTTGAGGAACGGACCGCGGAACTCAAGCGGACCAATGAACGGTTGTTGGCGGAGATAGACGATCGGCGCCGTGCCGAAGACGCGTATTACGAAGCACAGGCCGAACTTGCTCGGATGACGCGGATAAGCGCCCTGGGTGCGCTGGCGGCATCTATCTCCCACGAAGTGAACCAACCTCTTGCGGCAGTTGTCACGAACGCCGACGCCTGTGTGATGTGGCTGTCCAGCGAACCTCCAAATTTGGAGGAGGTCCGAACGGCGGTGGACAGTATCGCGCAAGAAGGCACCCGCGCCAGCGAAGTAGTCCGGAGGATTCGTGCTATGTTCACGCAGGCCGCACCTGAAAGAACAAGGATTCAGCTAAACGAACTGATCCGCGAGGTTGGCGCTCTGCTTCAGCCGGAGATCTCCAGAAACGACGTTACGATCCGAATGGACCTAGCCGCGAATCTTCCCGCCACGGTCGGGGATCGGGTCCAATTGCAACAAGTTTTGATGAATCTGATCCTGAATGGCATCGAAGCGATGAGTGCCGTTACTGACCGGCCGCGGAGCCTCCTAATACGGTCGGAAATGCCGGACCCCGAAAGCGTTTTGATTTCGGTCAAAGACTCCGGCATCGGAATCAACCCTATGGATGCCAGGCGCATTTTTGACGCGTTCTTCACAACAAAAGCCCAAGGAATGGGTATGGGTTTGTCTATTAGCCATTCCATTATTGAGGCTCACGATGGCCGATTGTGGGCTAGCGCCAACGGCGATTACGGCGCAACGCTTCAATTCGCGTTGCCGGCGGACCGTGTGACCGCATTATGAAGGACCCTGAGCCAATCGTATTTGTTGTTGATGACGATGCGTCGGTCCGCGAGGCCATTAAGAAGCTCATCGGGTCCGTTGGCTTGCGAGTCGAGGCTTTTGGGTCAACGCGCGAGTTTCTCGGCAGCAAGCGTCCGGAGGCGCCGGCGTGCCTGGTTCTCGATGTCCGGCTGCCGGACGTAAGCGGCCTCGAGCTTCAGCGTGACCTTGTTACAGCCAACTTTCACATCCCGATCGTGTTTATCACCGGCCATGCCGATGTTCCCATGTCCGTGCGCGCCATGAAGGCGGGAGCGGTTGAATTCCTCACTAAGCCGTTCCGCGGTCAGGACTTGCTTGACGCAATTCAGGAGGCGATCACCCGGGACCGCGCGGCGTGGAACGAACGCGCGCAAATGACGGAACTCCGTGCTCGCTACGACTCCTTGACTCCCAGAGAGAAGGAAGTACTGCATTTGGTCGCCGCCGGGCTACTCAACAAACAGGTCGGCGCCGAGCTTGGAACAAGCGAGCTAACCATCAAGACCCACCGGGGACGAGTCATGCAAAAGATGGGTGCGGACTCCTTGGCTGATTTAGTCAGGATGTCGGAACGGCTAAAGGGTTCCGACTCCCGACACAAGCAGTAATGTCCTACTAATGTAGGATAGAATTCGGCCCGGGCGACAGCGTACCATGAAGCCAGATGAAGATCGCGGAGGATCGCGCCTCGAGCGCTACAAGAGCAGACACGCCGCCCCGCCGAGTCTCGATCGTGGATGACGATGCATCGATCCGCGAGGCATTAAAGAGCCTGATGAGAGCGGTTCACTTCAGTGTGGAGGCTTTCGCTTCGGCAGAGGAATTTCTGGCCTCCGAACGCGTTGACGGCACCGATTGCTTGATCCTGGACGTCTTTTTGCCAGGTATGAGCGGTTTCGAACTGCAGAACCATTTGAACGCGGAACGGCGCCGCATCCCGATCGTTTTTATTACCGCCCATTCTGATGAGTCCTCCCGGCAGCGGGCATTGAACGCAGGAGCAATAGACTTCTTGGGTAAACCTGTTCGCCGGGAATCTCTGTTCAAGGCCATTCAATCAGCATTTCAACACTGAGCTGTCGCCGGAGCGCGTCGTACGCGTCGCGTTGCATACTCATACCTGACTTGATCTGTAAGTGACTCCCGCCTTAAGGCCAGCATTTCTCAATCGCGTGAAGTTTCTTGGCCGAACTAGTCAGTCCCTTCTGAGATTCTTACAAGATGAGTAGCCATCTCCTACTAAGAGAGGATATTAGCGCGTCAATAAAGCGCCTACCATGTGTACATGCGAAGGGTTTCTGAAAAGCGTGTAACGCCGTTTGCAACAGTAGCGACTGAGCACATTTCGAATCGGGAAACCGACTTTACAGTGTCACCAACAAACGCGGCTGACGATTCGAAACAGTGCGACTCCTCGTTTGCCCAGGTGGCCAAAGCCGCGGAGAGAGAGCTGGGAGCGTTTCTGTTCGCCGTAGAGCAGATGTTTGGAATCGAGGAAGTCCAAAGGGCGGCCGATCTCTGGATAAAAGGGATTGAGAGGGCAGATACAATCACGACTGATACGGAGAAGTCCCTCCGTCAGATAACCATTCAGGCAGCCTATCAACTGGCAAGAGATGCAGCAGCATTCCGCTCCCTCGTCCGTTGCGCGTTGCGGGGACCCTCAATTCCCAAAGCCCAGACATCAGCGGTACTGCGAAGTTGACGAAAGTGAATGAGATTCCAGAGTGACTGGAACTTTAAGCGCTCTACAAGCATTCCTTGTAAAGCGGCTGGGACTGTAACGGTAAGTGCGTATCAATTGATTCTATTGGAGTAGAGCATGATAACTAAATCTCTTGATCTTAGTAATGGCGAACTGTCAAACGCAGTTAGTTGGACGGCTAGGCTGCAAGACCTAGAAAGGCTTCGCCTCTTTGGAGACCGCGACCTTGAAGATAACCGCCACGGAATCATCGGAAATAGCGCGGCAATACGATCGGTATTGGACCAGATCGGCGTGGTCGCGCCCACGGACTCGACTGTCCTCATTCAGGGCGAGACGGGAACGGGAAAGGAGTTGTTTGCTCAGGCGATTCACAAGGTGAGCCGCCGGCACAGAGCTCCGCTCGTCACCCTGAACTGCGCTGCCATTCCCGCTGGCTTGTTGGAAAGTGAGCTGTTCGGCCATGAGCGGGGCGCCTTCACAGGAGCCGTGACACAGCGAATTGGCCGTTTCGAAATGGCCAACGGCGGGACGCTGTTTCTCGATGAAATTGGCGACATGCCGTTGGACTTACAGGTGAAGTTACTGCGCGTTCTACAGGAACAGGCGTTCGAGCGCTTGGGCAGTACACGCACTTCGCAGGTCAGTGTTCGTCTAGTAGCAGCGACGAATCGCGATTTATTCCAGATGGTCGAAAAAAAGGAATTTCGGGCGGACCTGTTTTACCGGCTGAGCGTCTTTCCTCTCTCTCTGCCACCGTTGCGAGATCGGCTAGAGGACATCCCCCTGTTGGCGCGGCGTTTCATTGCTAAATACGCCGAGCGCATGAACAAGGTGGTAGAAGATATCCCGGTAGAGACGATGGAGGCCATGCTCGCGTACGATTGGCCGGGAAATGTACGCGAGCTTCAGAACTTTGTTGAGCATGGCGTCATCGTTTCTCCAGGTCGAACATTTCAGCCGCCTTTCGGCCAACTGCGGCGCCAAAATAGCGGCGTTCGGAAAGAAAACAAAACCCTCGAGGACGCCACCCGGGACCATATTCTTCAAGTTCTGAAGGAAACGAAGTGGATCGTTGGAGGGAAGCACGGGGCCGCTGCGCGCTTGGGAATAGCAAGGACCACTTTGATTTCGAAAATGCGGCGGCTCGGTATCGAGTCCGCGGCAGAGGGATTCCGCGATAAAAGTCCAAGCCGGTACGAAGCATTCGCATCTGCATGAGGACGTTGTATATGAATCGGCTTTTCAAAGCATGCCTCCTTGCCGTAAGGGGCAGGAAAGGCAGAAAGGAGGGCTCATGCCGGAGACGGGCATTCACGACGCACAACTGATTATGCTTCTTCTTCTGGTGTTCGTTGCGGCTTTTGCCGCTCTTGCACGAAGACTCAAAACGCCGTATCCGATCGTCTTGGTCGTCGCTGGCCTGTTACTCGGCTTCGTTCCGGGGATACCAAGAATCGCTCTGGAGCCCGACCTTATCTTCCTTGTCGTGACTCCGCCACTGTTGTATGCCGCAGCGTCGATTACTTCATGGCGCGATTTTTCGTACAACTTAGTGAACATTGCGATGCTGGCCTTCGGACTGGTTGGCTTCACTGTCGTGTGCGTTGCGATCGCTGGTCCGTCGTTGTTCCCCGGCTTTGACTGGCGCATTGGATTGGTCTTAGGCGCCGCTGTATGCACGACGGATGCAATTGCCGCAACATCAATTGCGAAACACATCGGGTTGCCGAAGCGCATCGTCGACCTGCTGGAAGGTGAAAGTCTGCTCAATGATGCAACCGGACTGCTGGCCCTCGAATTCGCTACGGCGATAGTGGTGCACGGCCAACATCCAACGGTCAACTCCAGCGTCGTGCGCTTTCTTTATCTCATCTTCGCCGGTATTGCGAGCGGCCTGACCCTTGCGGTTATTGTGGAATGGCTTGAACATCGAATCGACGATGGGCCGATTGAGATCGCGGTCAGTATTCTGGTTCCTTATGCGGCGTTTCTTACCGCTGAGGCTTTTCATGCATCAGGCGTACTCGCTGTGGTGGCCGCCGGACTCTATCTCGGCCGGAAGAGTTCGGAATTCCTTTCTCCAGGCGTACGACTTCAGACCCAAGCCGTCTGGAATTCTCTGACCTTTATTCTCAACGGGTTCGTCTTCGTCTTGATCGGCCTACAGCTTCCCTCTGTGTTAGCGGGAGTGAGGGAATTGAGCTTGGGAAAGATCGTCCTGTACGGTGCGATCTTCAGCTTGTTCCTGATCCTCCTGCGGCTTTTCTGGACGTTTCCGGGCGCATATGCCGCCTATTTGATTCGAACACGAGTTCTTCACCAGAACGAGAAGCCGCCGAGCGCTCGTCAAGTGTTTGTAGTGGGTTGGACGGGAATGCGAGGGGTGATCGCACTCGCGGCGGCCATGTCTCTACCGAAGATTCTCGCCGACGGTAGTCCATTTCCGCATCGAGACCTCATCGTGTTTTTAACGTTCTGCGTCATAGTCGTGACGCTTGTCTTCCAGGGGCTCACACTTAGTCCACTAATTCGGATGTTAGGTCTCGCAGAGACTTCCGGCCCCAAGTGTGAAGAGCGGGAAGCACACCGGCTAGTGCTGGAAGCTGCTCAGACACATCTCGAACATATCCGCGTAAGCGATTCCTCCGGTCTTGCCGAGATTTACGACGATTTGGCGCAACACTATAAACACCGTCTCGCGAGTGCCAGTGGGCGCAGCCAAGAACAACGCGGCGCGCACGAGGAGCACTACTTCAGATACCTGGATCTCTCGCGCACACTTCTGGACGTTGAACGCCAAGCCGCGCTGCGACTGCGGGACGAAGGCCGCATAACGGACGAAGTGTGGCGCGAAATGGAGAACGAAATGGATTTGACTGAGACTCGGCTGATCGTCGCGATGGACCGGCATGCCTAGGGGCCGAATATGCAGATGAATCAACATTCCATTTGGGCGTTGTGCTTTGCTGTCATGCCGCTTTTTGCGCTTCGCGAACAGCCGGCGCCGGCAACCGTTCCAGAGTTCTTTAGTTTCGACGAGTTGGTCACGCTGTCGGATACAGACCAGCTATCGGAGCCTCTCGCTCCAAAACTTGACAGGCTGCTGAAGACTCCGATCTTGAGCAACGAGGCGGCCATGAGTGGCGCTCGGCCCCATCGGCCTTCGGTGAGTGGCATCGGCCCGATTCTTCGCGTTGTTAGCTGGAACATTGAAAGGGGCCTGAATTACGATCTCATCAGGCTGGCGCTTTCCGATCCAGCCGGGTTCAAGAGCGCCGCATTGCAGCGCGGCGGGTTTGACACCGCTAAGCAGGCAAGAATCGAAGAGCAATTGAGGATGCTGCGCGATGCCGATATCGTCGTGCTGAACGAAGTGGATCTTGGCATGAAGCGCACCGGCTATCGCGATGTCGCCAAGGATCTTGCTCACGCCTTGGGCATGAATTATGTGTTCGGAGTGGAGTTCGTCGAAGTGGACCGGCTGGACGACCTTGGTCTTGAGAAGGTTCAACTGGAAGACCCGGCGCTCGCTCAACAGATGCGAGAAGATCTGGCGCCCGATCCCGCGCAATATTTGGGTCTCCATGGGAGCGCAATTCTCAGCCGGTATCCGATTGAGAACGCCCGGATCTTCCGGCTTCCCGTCTGCCACGACTGGTACAACGCCGAGAGAGCTGAGATCTCCAAACTCGAGAACGGCAAACGCTTTGCCGCCAACAAAATTTTCCTCGAGCGAATCGAACGAGAAGTGCGCCGAGGCGGGCGCATGGCGGTAATCGCGGACGTCAGAATTCCTGAATTGCCAGGCGGTCTGGCCACGGTGGTCAACGTTCATCTCGAAAACAAATGCAAGCCCGAATGCCGGACCAAGCAAATGGATGCGCTGCTGGCCCAAATCCAGGAGATCGACCACCCGGTGATCGTGGCCGGCGACTTGAACACAACAGGATCCGATGGAACGCCGACGTCCATCCGCCGGGAGATCCTCAATCGTGTGAAGAACTACGAGTTTTGGGTAACTCAGGCACTGAAATGGGGAACACCCGCCTCACTGCCATTAACGGCATCGATGCCGGTTAATTACTTCAAGAACTATTTAGACCCCACAGCGACGCACCTTCCCGTCATTGGAACTAACAAGGAGGCGATCCTCTTCCGCCACGTCGAGCGGTTTCGGTTCATGGATCAAAAGGCTTTCGATTTTCGAGGCGAAACCGAGCACAACCTGCACGAGAAGGGCGGGACCCTGGCGAACAGCAATCAGCGGGCGCGCAAAGGATTCGAGCCGACTTTCACCTTAAAGCGTGACTTTGGCGGGCTGGTGGGCCGCTACAAGCTGGACTGGTTTTTCGTGAAGCCGTACATCCCGCGGCCTCGTGGCGACGGAATGAGTTACGAATTCGCGCCTCATTTCCCAATGACGATGCGCGATCTGAATAATGCCGTGCCCGATGGCATCTCGGATCACGCCCCAATTACCGTAGACCTGCCTCTGTGGGACCCGCCGAAGAACTAGGCTAACTAAATTAGTGTCGTTGCCCTCCTATCATGGCTTTTTCGGTCAGGAATGCGGCACGCTGGCCATGAAGATAACCTTCGAGATCCGCAGTTGAAAATTCGAAGCCATAGTCGGCCGGATCGAACGGTTTGTGGTCGTGTTTGGCTGCGACATAGAGCTTGGCGGCGATGGCGAGATCGTCCTTTTCCTTCTGTTCGCGCTCCTTCTGCAGTTGTTTGATTTCGGCGATCAGTTTTTCGCGTAAGCGGTGCAGTCGCATCTCCTGAAGGTTGAGGTTGCGGAGCTGGCGCTCATAAGCGAGATAGGTCCGCATGTGGAGCGACGCGCTGCGCGAGCGGGGATCGAGATCGGACACTTCGGCGGCGAATTCACTGCAGCCTCTGGCGTAAATGGCTTCTTCGAGACCGGGAATGCGGTCGAGACGCCAAGTGGTATCGGCGAGGGATTGGACGAGTTCGCATTCGCGTTCGCCGACGGGCTGGTAGGCCTTTCTGTATTGGTTCAGATGATTTTCGTAGCGGCCGGCATCGTCTTCGGGAAGCAGGACGGTGCGCCCGGTGAGAGCGGTCACTTGTTGAATCTTCGGCTCGCTGAGAAACGCGGCCTCATCCTTGGCGTTTTTTGAGGAGTTGATTTTTCCAGACTCGGACTTTGGTCCGGTACTGAGCTGGGCGTTGGCGCGGTTGGCAGCGAGGCGTCCGGGGGTCAGACCGCTTCCTGACGGTCGCGGCTCGGCTAGTTGCGTTTCGGATTGTAGCGTCGCCGGTTCGAGGGAGTTGTGTTCAATCGCTTTGCGCTCGGCGCGCTCAGCGGCGCGGCGGGCTTTGCGGTTCAGGGGCGGGGGTGTCATGGTATACAACCGTTTTCGCGCGAGGAGGCAAGGGGCGGAGCGTGAAATCGGCTGTAAGTGACTGGAAGCGTTGCGAATAAAACATTCTTTGAGTGTCGTGAACGATCTCGGTCATTGCAATTCGCGCGCCGGTCGCGGAGATCCGATAATCAAGGCCAGACAGGAATGGAACTCCGCTAGCAATAGGGCAGCCTTGACGCCCGGTTCTTCGATAATCGATGGTCTCGCCCGGCCTGGTCGTTCGCGAGTATTATCATCCCGTAATCAAATGAGCTTCACGGTAGTGTCCGAGAGGCAAGAAATTGCCAACCGTAGTAAGCTAGACGGAGCCGGAGATTGTCCTTCACTGGCAGTTCAAACGTTGGTGCAACGTTCTTACCGCGAACCAGTAAAGACATTTTGAAAGCAACGTACTCGAAACATCGTATCTGCTGGAAGCGATTCGTGCTGTGCCATCGCTTCGCAGAGCAAATCAGTCGCCTTCTCGAACGGGTTCGGAGCGGGACGGCATGACCTCTTATTGCTGCCGCCTATGCGGATCGGCGTCGGGTGAGACATTCCTGGATCTCGGCACGGTCCCTTTGGCCAACTCCCTTTTGAAGCCGGATGCGGCGGCCGATGACGAACCTAGGCACGCGTTAAGAGTTTGGATTTGTAGGGATTGCCTGCTGGTCCAATTGGAATCGAGCGTAGCGCCAGAGCAGATCTTTTCCGACTATGTCTATTTCTCGTCGATGTCGCCGCAGACTCTTGCTCGTTCCGAGCGCTACGTCGATTGCGTGTGCGCGCGGCTGGGTTTAACGTCATGCTCACAGGTGGTAGAGATTGGAAGCAATGACGGCTACCTTCTTCGCTTCTTTCGCCAGAGGGGAATTCCAGTTCTAGGAATCGAGCCCGCAGCCAATATCGCTCGTGCGGCTGAGGCCATTGGGGTACCAACGAAAGTGGCATTCTTTAACGCGGAGACGGCGCTTAGCTTACGCGACCGCTACTCGGCTGACCTGATCATCGCGAACAACGTATTCGCACACGTGCCAGACATCAACAACTTCGTTCGCGGTTTGACCCTGCTGCTAAAGCCCGGCGGCACCGTCCATATCGAGGTTCCCCACCTTCTGCGGCTCATCGATGAGCTCGAGTTTGACACGATCTATCATGAGCATGTCTTCTACTTTTCTCTGCTTTCGGTAGAAGCTGCGCTCTCTCGCCAGGGCCTGCTTGTGTACGATCTTGAGTTGTTGCCTACTCACGGCGGGTCCATTCGAGTCCACGCCGCTCACCAGTCCGCCGGTCGCGCGCCATCGAGAAATGTCTTGCGGGTCCGGCAGGCAGAACACGACGCGGGATTGAACCGTGTGGAAACCTATTGTGGCCTTTCGCCCGCAGTAGCCGCCGCGAAGATGAAGTTGACCGGCTTCTTCTCGACCGCGGCTCGTGAGGGTAAGACGATCGCCGGCTATTCCGCGTCCGCAAAAGGGATCAGTCTTCTCAACTATGTTGGTGTCGAAGCGCGATTCGTCGATTACGTGGTGGATCGCAGTCCTCACAAGCAAGGATTACGATTGCCCGGGACGCATCTCCCGATCTATCCTCCGGAGCGCGTTTTCGAGACGCGGCCCGATTACTTACTGATCCTTTCCTGGAACATTAAAGACGAGGTGATGGACCAGATGAGCGCAATACGCGCCTGGGGAGGAAAGTTCGTCATTCCAATACCAAAATTGACAATACTGCCATGATTTTTACCGAGACCTCCATCATGGGCGCGTTCATCATCGATCTCGATCCGTTCAGGGACGATCGTGGCTTCTTCGCCCGAACATTTTGCGAGCGTGAATTTCACGATCACGGACTGGTATCCAGGTTCGTACAATGCAGCTTTTCCCAAAACGTGCGCCGGGGTGTCCTGCGTGGCCTGCACTACCAGACGGAACCGCATGGTGAAACGAAACTCGTCCGATGCACCAGCGGAACCATTTACTCGGTAATCGCCGATCTACGGCCCGACAGCCCGACTTTTAAACGTTGGACCTCGTTCGAATTGTCTCAGAAAAATGCGCTGTCAATTTACGTACCCGCGTGCGTCGCAAACGGTTTTCAAGCCCTTACGGATGGAGCTGAAGTAGCGTACCAGATTTCGGAGTTCTACCATCCGGAATCTGCCCGGGGCATCCGTTGGGACGATCCCGCGTTGGGAGTGGAGTGGCCGATCATGCCGCCGTTTCTGTCCGAACGCGACGCCGGACTTCCGAATTTCAACTGGGGAGCCGCTTGAGATATCCTCTGTATCGTCAATCCCATACGTCATTCACCGATCCCTCAAAGGGAATCGACTCTATTGGAGCGCTGAGCGCGGCCACCCGGGCGCGAATCTCGTCAATATAATTGGGGTTCATTACAAACGCGGTGACAACCCCACGGCCTAGCGCCGTTTCGGGCGAAACGATTTTGTGTCCCGTAACTGCAACGAAACGTCCCTGTTTGGCCGGATTCACATCGATGAGGCAGTCCACCCGATGACAACCGGAGTCGAGCAGAGTAACGAACGAAACGCCCTTCGCTCCAGCTCCCCAAACGGCGACGGGGCCTCGACCCGCAGCTTCGGCCAGCCGGGCACGCCAAGACTCCCTCAGCCTCGATTCCACCCGAGAGAAATGCTGCACCGCCTGGCCAATAGCCGGAACGGTGAGAGCATCCTCCGCCACCTGGTCTTCTTTGTGAGCTGCAATGAGAAAGTACTGACTCTCGAAAACCAGTTCTAGCCACCCTGCCTGAAAACCCGCTCGCATTAAAATGCGCCGTAGTGAACTGGCGCTGAAATAGTTGCAATGTTCATAGACAATGTCGGTGAAGGCGCCGCTTCGCGCGATCCATTCGAGACTCGGCGTTTCAAGGAGTATAGGAGTTGTGGGCCGGACAAATTCCCGGCGAATCCACTCTTTGAGGAATTCGACCGGGCTCGGAATATGCTCGATTACGTGACGAGAGTACACCAGAGACGGATTCCGCGGTATGTCCGCGGGCGCCATTTCATGCAGGGTCGTGGGCAAGAAGCGAAGATGGCCGTGGTCCGTCGCCGATACGCGACAGGACGGATCCATTCCGACAAACAATGCCCCGTTTCCGATTCGTGCAGCCAGGCGACGCAGGAACTCGCCTTGGCCGCATCCGATCTCAACCACCGGCCCGCCAGATGTGCCTCGAACCATTACCGCTCGATCGATCACGTGTTCCAGGTGCTGGCGAAACGCGGGCGAGTGGCTTTGCTCGTTCTCGTATTCCTGGTCGTAAACCGCTAGCGATGGATCGAACGCCGCATTGAAGCCGAAATCACAATCGCGGCAAAACGAGAATTCGATGCGCCCTACCGGCGCGCTCCGCGCCGCATTGGAGGTAACATACGGGCGATTCAGAAAGATTGGGACGCCGTCCCTCACCAACAACGGCGGCCCTGCATCAGCGAAGCAGATGGGACAAAGGCTCATCGCGAGGCGCGCCACCAACGCAAAGTCTCGCGGATTCCTTCGTCTAGAGGCACACGCGGACGCCAGCCGGTTTCAGAGGTAATCTTCTGAGGACAACCCACCAGCCAGGAAGGATCGCCATCGCGGCTGGCCAAGCTTCCAATGCGCAGAAGATCGGGGCGTCCCGTTTCGGTAGCAACACGGAACGCGACGTCCGCCACTGAGTTGCCCACGCCCGTAGCGATATTGAACGCGCCGGTTACCGAAGTGCCGGCCAGAGCCGCAATCGCGCGAGCAGCGTCGTCCACATAAATGAAATCTCGGATTTGAGTTCCGGCCGTTAGAAGTCCGGGCTCACCCGCCAGCAGAGCGCGCGTCAGTTCCGGAATAAGAGTAGGGCGCCGATCGCCTGGGCCGTACGGCAAGAATAGGCGTCCCCATGCAAACGAGACGGAAGACCCGCGTCCAAAAAAGCGAGATAGCGCTTCGAGGCATTCGTTCTTTGCAGCTCCATACAGGGTTCGTGGCGTGCGCGGGCTGGTTTCCCGGATCGGGTCTCCAGCGTTCAGGTTGTCCCAGGAATATTCGGCGCACGAGCCGAGGCCCACGAACCGCGTTCCACCGCCCGCGGCGAATTCCCGAGCAAGTTGTAAAGTCACGTCCGTCCATCTCAGGTTTACAGGCGCGTCCCAGAACTCTCCGTGCGTCATTTCCCACGCGAGATGCACGAGCACATCCGGCTTAGACTCCTGTATCAGCCGATCCACAGAGCCTGGCTCCAATAGGTTGACCCGATGCCACACGATATTCGGCGAGGGTGATGCCGGGACTGAGCGAGATGCGCCCTGCACATCGTAGCCTTCGGCATCCAGTGCGCGCACAACTGGCAATCCGATGAACCCGGATGCCCCAGTTACTAATGCGCGCATGCGATAGAAATTTCTTCCAGGCCGAAGCCAAGCCGCCGGGTATCGCTACTGATTCCATCTTCGGCGGGACTCCAAGGGGTTTCGATTTCAAAACCGATGACCAGGTCCCCATTGACGAACTCGCCGGGCGGTACGGTGAGACGGAGCGAGATGTTGGAGCCCTCACGGGATGCCTCGAACTCCTTAATTCGGCGACCGGAACAAAGAATCGCCCCGCGCGATCGCGACCCATCGGCGCGGACCAGCATGCGCCCGTGAACGCATACGTCGACGCTTCTGACCGGACGACCGGAGAACGAAAGGACAACTTCGGAGCTGCGTCCTAGCGACCACACGCCCCACTCTTCGGATTCACTCCAGCCATAGCCGAGAAACAGCAGACCATTGCCGTCGCGGCCGAACTTCAGCAGCGTGTTCCGGTCAGGGAGAATGGATTGAAGTGGCTCCTGAAGCCGAATCAGTTCCGGAGTTGCGAAGGAAGGCAGCAGGGCGCCGAGCAAGCGAGTAACCTCATGGATGTTCCCGATACCGGCGCGAGAGCAATCGATATCCATCAGCACTCCATCCGATATCGCGCGGATGCCTTGGGCCGGAGCCACTGGACTGAGCATTTGCGGAGGCTCGATCCACCCTTCGATGGAAAGGCCACTCCGCGACGCGGCGTCACGCAGTTCAGCGAGCAGCACCGGATACTCACCCGGCGTCTCGTTCAGAGAATGTAGGGCCGACCAAAGCAGATTACGGTAGTGAAAGCTCGGCGCCGCATCCGGGAACATTTGTTTCTTCACCTTGAGCATCTCGTCGCCGATGAATAGTCTTAGATTCCTGGCCGGAGTTCCTCCTCCGTTCGCTGAAAACGCCTGCACCACTGCCTCCCTTCGCGAGGAATCGTCACTGCTGAAATACATTCGGTGTCCGGTGCTGTGGTGCGATAAACCAGAGGCCGAAAGAGGACGGCCGGTAACCAGAAAAGACTCCGAGCAGAGCGCATTTACGATTCCGGATGTCACGTCGGGAGCGGAGCCGATGAAGTAGCACCCCGCTCGCGCTTGAACGCGTTTTATCAAAGCGCGGCTTACGAACGAGTTATATATCGTCGGCAAGCGCGAATAGTCGCTCCGGAAGCGATAGAAGATTTCGAGGGCGGCTCGCGAACCATGTTCTTCGACGATCTCAGGTCGACGCAGGTGCAAAATCAAACGATTTCTATTGGGTGGACTGACATACTTCGGCCAAAAATAGCAAGCCGGGCCCCAGGAGAGCAGATCCGCTGAGTTCCGGCCGAGAATTCCGGCCGCGGCCGCGCAGGCATCCGGCAGCATTCCATCGTCGTCGCCGATGAAGGTAACGTATTCGCCGGTGGTACAACTGAGAGCACGCTCCCAGTTTTCGGTCATGGACACCGGCTGAACCGTTTTGATGTGACGGATCCGCCGGTCGGCTGCGGCCGCGACAACGTTTGCAGTTTCCGCGTCGTCACCGCTCTCGTGCACCAGGATTTCAAGATCCTCGTAATCCTGATCGATCACGGTCCTCAGGGCATGAGTCAAAGTATCCGCACGCGCCCGCGTCGGAATGACGATCGAGAACCTTGGCATCAATATGTGCCGATCATAGTATCGAGCTGCGGATTAAAGCAATCAGCACGTAGACCGGACAACGCCAATCCAGATTTATCACGCCTGGCATCCTTTATCGGCCTGTTTGATCATTATTCCCTGTCCCGTTGGAAGCGATAAGATCCGCACCGCTCGTTCCGCGGCGAAACCGTCTATCGCGCGCTTCTGAATATCATGGCTGAAGCAGCCGTAATCGTCGAGAAGAACGATAGCGCCCTGAACTAATTTTTCCCAGAAATATTCAATGGCAGCCAACTCGGGCGGCGCGCAATTCATGTCCAGGTGGAGGAAACAGACACGCTCCGCATTAACTTCCGCCAGTGTGAGCGGCACCGGACCGCGTATGAGCACGACGTTCCGAAACTCCTCGAAGTTCTTGCACGTCTCCGCAAAGCACTCGGAATAGCCGTTGTATGAACTAGACTTGCCTGTTGCTTTCTCGTCATCGGAAATGAATCGATCGTCGAGGCCGCGGAAGGTATCGAGCAGGAAAAACTGTCTGTCCAGCCGATTCCAATCCAGGTATCTCATGATGGCAGAACTGAGAAATCCGCGGTTGACACCGCATTCAACGAAGTCGCCTGGAAGATGATGCGCTTGCCAGGCCGCCCAAAGTCCGACGTGCACGCGCCAATGCCAGCGGTAATCGTTGTCTGCAGCCACCATACCGCGCTGGTAGGCTTGCTGGAATTCAGGCTCGCGGATGAAGTCGGCGTTATGTATCGTGATTAGGCCATCCTGATCGTAGGTGGGGGAAGCGCCTGCCGGCGCGACGGGCGTGGCTGTCAGTAAATGTCCAGCTTCATAAAGAGCGTATAGGATGGTCTTCACCTGGTCCGCCGTTAAACCGCCCAGATGACCGGATGTCCGAAAGGCGTGAATCAGATGATCCAGTTTGCGTAACAAGTGCTCTTGTCCTGCCGAAAGGGAGGGGGCGTCAGCGAGCGACCTAATCAGAGCGTCGACGGATTGCGGCGTCAATTCTCCAAATGGTTCCGTCATCGTACTCGCGCTGCACCTCCCGCAGGAATTCTGCTATTGCGCCACTCCGGCACGCTTCAACTCTTCCAGTTCGCTTTGTAAGAGTGCGATTGTGGCTTGTGACCGAATCGCCCTTTGGTAAAGGCGGAATGGCAGCCTCTCAATGACGAGGCCGCCGAGCGCCGAACCAATAGGCTCGCATCGCGGAAGACATATTTCCGGCTCCGGCTGCTTGGCGAGAAACAGAGAAGCCATCGTATAACGAACCACAGGATCGTGAAACAGAGATCCGGGAACGGGGTCCTCCGAAAATGAATTCCCCACCACGCTCAGCCCTCCCTGGCACCAACGGCGCACCGCTTCGGCCGCATTGTGCGGCGGGTCGTGCGGCGGAGGCAGATACCGGTTGGCGCCTGGCGCCGCCGGGCCGTAATCGAAGGTAAGTCCTACCATACCTCCGGGCGCAAGGACTCTGGCCATTTCGTATGATGCCGCTTCTTGATCTTGTGATGTCAGGTGTTCAAGAACGGAGCAGCAGACGATCACGTCAAAGCCTTCCGCAGGAAGATCCGTAAGGTCGCGCATGTCACCCACGCGCGCCTCGAATGAACGGAGCTTCCAGCATCGAGCGCACTCCTCAGCACTCTTGACAGCCTCTGCATTTATGTCAAGACTCGTCACGCTGCATCCAGCGACCGCCGCGAGAATCGAAAGAGGAGTGGCCGGACCACCGAGGTCTAGAACTCTGAGGCGCCCATTCGAAAGTCGCAGCGTCTTGTAGAGCCACGCGTACTCCCAAAGCCGAAACGGGCGAAAAGGGAGCGTTGGTTCCGCTTCAGCAACACCGGTTGAACTAATGGAGAATCCGGCGGCATTGGCGACCAGATCCAGCACAAGCAGGTCCCTTACGTCCTTGTCTTCAGCGAACTGGCCAAGGAAATTCGCCAGACGGGCACGGTTCAGAACAACATTTATCCCGTCGAGGCCGACGGGCAGGTCTTCATCGCCAGGTGACCATGATGCCAGTTCAAAAGCCCACTGAGGCGTTGGCATTCACTTAGTATGGCACTGGCCACGTTCGCGCCGGTCCTTGCGCGCATGACAGCCGCCGGCCTATTTCATTCCTCCGGTTACTCGAACCGTGAAGGGCGTGTTTCCGCTGTCGCCTCCAGCACGGCAGGCTCAGTGAACCTCGATTTTGATCTTCTGTATCGCGTTACTTCGGCCAAAATATTAGTGCGCCAGGGGCGTGAGGTTGTGGGAAGCGACGTCCCAAGCCGCGAGTCCACCGGCCATTTCGATCAAATTCGTGATTCCATATTGATGCAGGATGCTGGCAGCGATCGAAGACCGGTAACCGCCCGCGCAATGAACGGCAATCCGGCGGTCGCGGGGAATTTCGGAAATGCGCTCGCGCAAATGGTTGAGGGGCACGTTGACGCTGCCGTCAATGTGCCGGGCCGCCCACTCCCGCGGATTCCGGACATCCAGAAGCAAAGGAGGATCAACGCTCGCCAACGCCTCCGCGACCAGTGGGGCGCTGATACGCTCGGTCGGCCACACCAGGTCCGGTCTGTCGGCTAACGCTTCCATGCCTCCGTGCAGATAGCCTTTGACGTGATCGAATCCGATCCGGCCCAGGCGGACGGCGGCTTCCTCCTCGCGTCCGGGCTCCGCGATGATCACGATGGGTTTGGCGCGATCCAGCAACGTACCAGCCCAAGTGGCGTACTGGCCGCCGAGTCCGATGTTGATGCTGCCGGCGAGATGCCCTTTGGCGTATTCGGCGGCGTCACGGACGTCAAGGATCTGAGCTCCCGCATCTCCCATTCGAAGGACCTCGGCCAAATCGACGGGATGGAGAACCTGCTCGAGATTCTTGTCCAGCGTGGCGCGCTCGCGAGTGTTGAGGATCGCATCATAGGTGAAGTATGGTGGAGCGTCGGGTTGGTCGACGGTGACGAGGCGAACGAATTCCTCCTTGGACATCGGCTGCAAGGCATAATTCATGCGCCGCTGATCTCCGAGCGAGGAGACGGTATCGGAAGAAAGCTTCTTGCCACAAAGGGAGCCAGCCCCGTGCGCCGGATAGACCAGCGTTTCGTCGGGAAGCGTCAGGAGCTTGTCGTGAAGAGAGTCGTACAGGTGTGCGCCGAGGTCGCTCGCAGTCCACCCAAGCGATGCGCGCAAGTCGGGGCGCCCAACATCGCCGATAAATAGCGTATCGCCCGTGAGAACGGCATGAGGTCTGGCCGGGTCGTTCTGGAGATCGAACACCAGGATCGAGATGGACTCAATCGTATGCCCGGGGGTTTCGAGGACTTCAAGGCGCAGTCCTGGAAACTCAAGCGTATCGCCGTCCCTCATCGCCACGAAGGCGTATTCGGCCTTTCCGCAAGAGCCCAAATGGATGATCGCGTCGCAATGGTCCCGTAGTTCCAGATGGCCAGCGACGAAGTCGGCGTGAAAATGGGTCAGAAAAACGTGGCGGATGCGGAGGCCGAATCTCTCGGCGTCATCCAGGTACTTCTGGATGTCGCGCTGCGGGTCGACGACGATGGCGGTCCCACTGGCCTCGTCTCCAACCAAATAGGACGCGTGGGCCAGGCAGCCCAGATAGTATTGCTTCAGAAGCATAACCACTCCACTATAACGCCCAGAGCTCGAATTTCATGTGCGACTTATTGATAACTAGTCTGTTACTTATGCCTCAGGCCGGACAATCAGTAACGTTCAGAGCTTGCCAAATTTGTAATCTTTTCGCACAATCGTCTCTCTGATCGTCTTCCAGATCAATTTGTACACCTGATCTGTGGGATGGACCTTGTCGGACGTAATTATATTCCTGCTGCCGAGGAGCGTCTTGCTCACCTTTGGATTGTTATAAGCCGCGGGGTCGATATGCTGCTTCTCGTCTCTTCCCAGCACTCTCTGAATGAGATTTGATTTTACGGGTGCCTGCGCGCCCGGCGTCAGATGTAAGGACTTGAGCATTGGCGTAATTACTTCAGGCGAGATAACGGAAGCGATATCCACCAATGCATCGCCATTCGATCTAGTACATTCCAACAGCTTGGCATTATAGAGATCTGCGCCATCGCGCAAGGCAGTTATCGACTCCACCTTTCTGTTGTTCCACCAGGCTTGGACAGCATTCCCCTGGTCCCTTCTGGCAGTAAACTTCTTCTCCCATTCCTGGTATCTCACCGCTGCCTCTGGCCGGCCCAGGTTCATAAAGATGAAGCGAGCGTTCTTAGGCTCGACGAGAGCCGCTAGTTCGTTCCGCCGCGTGACAGCTACCTTCTCAGCGAGATCCGCCATAGCCGTGTTTTTGCACTCGGCAGTGTACAGGTCATTGGCGCCGAACCACACCAGGAAGAGTGTCCTGCTGCCCGGGGGTTGTTTTACCAACAGATAGTCTTTAGTGAAGGCTTTAACCTGATCTTTGAAGGTTCCCAAAGCTCCTTTCTTGTCCAAAGCAGAAGGTATGCCTCCGCACGCGCCTCCCTCTGCATAATTGGCGTAGTTAAACGGCTGGGCGCCCGTCACAGTTACGGAACTGCCCGAGGTAAATTTCTGGTGAATCTGGCTTGCGGCAATTGTAGCGCCGGCGCCGGACTGCACCAGACTGTCGCCGCTGGCGTCCTCGTACATAAAGTCCGTCCAGTTCCTGGAATCGCTAAATCTGCCGGACGCGCTGACGGTCATCATCCCCAGCCCGAGTGCCAACTTGCCTGTAGCACTCGTCCATTTGATGCCGATGTCAGACAAGCTATCTCCAAATACAACGACATTGCTTATGTTTTCTGGCATTCATTCCTCCCGCCGCGGCCTTCGATTTCCTGTGCGGCACCCTTCTAATTGCCAATAAGAAAAAAACCGGCCAAGGTTACGAAGATTGTCTGAATCGATGCGGAGTCAAACGGCGTAACTGTGGATCGCTTTATTCCCGCAGCCGTTCCTCGGCATCGGCAAGATTGTTGGTAACCGTGATGAGGCCGGCCTTGCCGGCGATGGGAAGTTGGCCGGACGGCTTCAGGGAAGTCAATATCTTGAGGGCTTCAACATAAGAATCGCGGCTGCGATGATAAGCGGAAATCGATTCCGAGCCTTTGGAACAACGCGCGGCTGCACGAAACGCATCGCCCTCCGATCGAAGGCTTTGGGCCAATTGAAGGCGATTTGCTGTTGAGGCATTGGCTGCCGCCAACTGACGGCTCAGCTCGACTGCTTTCCCGGTGGCCTGCAACCGCAAGGGAATGGCGCTGGCGAAGGTGTCCATTGCATCCGCGCCGAGACCAAGCGCCGGCGGATGGCCCTCGATATTCTGCTGTACGAAGGCCTCCCAGAATTCCGCAAGTCTTACGGTTTCAAAGGCATTCGGATTTTGCTTATTGGCAGACCACTGTTGCTCCCCGTCACGTGCAGCCCGCTTGAAACCAACAATCGACTTGCGCCAACTCTCCTGTGCGGCATCGCGAAACCCAAGGCGGAATTGAAGCGAGCCGGCTCGCGCGAGACGCAGAGCCCGCTCGTAAGCATCCCTGGGTGAGGCCGGATAGCGCTCCAGTTTCAAGCCTTTCTGTTCATAATCAAGAGATCCGCGGAGATCGCCCAAGCCTAGAAAGGCGAGCGCGCCGGCGCGGTAACACTTGCGAAGCCGGTGAACCCCAACTTTCAACGAGGGCTCCGTAGTCTTCAGTTGGCGCGCCAGTTCGGCATAGGGCATATCGGCATCGCCTTGCAGGCAGGACTTCAGTTTATTGAAATACTCCAGACGGTCATGGCGGGCAAACTCCTCACGGAGTTGCTCGATTACGCGGTCCAGCAGCGTGCGAGCCCAGCGCCGTTCATAAATTCTTTCAGGAGTTTCATTGTGAACCGGTTCGCGAACGTACATTTCTTCGCCTTTGGAAAGTTCGAAAGGCAGGGAGGCGAGGCCGCCACCGCGTTTTTGCGCGCGCGCGCCCCCCGCCTCGTCGCAAAGGTAAAACTTGAAGGACGACAGTAGAAAGGACCGAAAGCGTCCTCGCTCGGGATCGGCGCGATCAAAGTAGTCGTGCTCGATAAAACGAGCGAAGAACTCCTGAGTATGGTCCTGCGCCTCTTCCGGCGTATCGCCGCGGCGTCGCGTGTAGGCGTAGAGCGGATACCAATACGCCTCGCATAAAGAAGCCAGCGCTCGGCGGCTATCAGGCCGTTCATGATCGCTTGCGGCGGCAACCAGGGTCCAACGAGTGGTCGGAAAGTCAGCCCGGCCTGAGCTGATGGGCATGGGTTCCCCTGGATTATAGCTTGATTATCCTGTCACTCAAAAGGCCTATCTGTCAACCGCCCAAAACCTACGAATGTATGAATTAAAGGTAAGGTCAGTTACCGAGGACGTAGGATCTTGCCCCGTTTGCGGGGGTAGGGGAGTACCGGTGCTACCCGGAAACTTGGGCGGCAGTGAACCGAGTCTAGGAGGTCCGCTCGGAAGGCCAATGGTCGGCAAGGCTGGCATCTGTCCGGTACGACCGAAAAGACGAACCCAACGTTTGTACCACTCCGGCTTGGTGCTCCGTTTGACTGCCTTGAGCAAGTCATCAACTTTGCTTGGCACAGGCGTTAACTCGGTTGGAAGGTAGTGCGCGATGTTGCCGGAGATGTCGTGACCTAAAACGGATCTGTACCATAACGGCGCGAGCAAGCCGTAGGACCATTCGTCGTTTACGAAATAGGCTCGCGCGACATAGGTCTCCGAAGTAAAGTCAATCAACTTCTGCACTTCACGCGCGTAAGAGCCGTACGGACCCGATTCGATGTTGTAACTCGTGAAGCCCATGGTTTCAGCAAGCCGCTTGGCGAAGATCTCGCAATAGCCCTCATAAGTCCAGCGAGGGGACGTCCCAATTCCACCAGTCGGCGCAGCCTCATGAACGGGTTCGTGAAACAACGCCTCCCATGCGTCCTTGTAATGTAGGTTGAACAATACGCGACCGTCTTTTGCCTCGGCCCCGATGCCGGCGTACCAGTCACGCACTTGGCCCTCATCGTCGCCAACGTGCTTCCATACAACCCAGCCGTTAGATGCCTTCTTAACGTTTGAACAGGTGTCGCTTGAATGGAGTGTCGTCAAACAGGGTTCTTTGTAAGGCCTGAAGAGTTCCTCGTTGAAGATTTTTGAGCAGATGGTCCCGTCGTCGTCCTTGAAGGGCTCCCCGATGATAAGGAAGTTTTCCGCAGCGGTCCTCTGACTTGCTCCGGTGACTCCTAACGTGAGCCAGAGGTTTCTTTGAGCATCTAGTACCTTGTCGGGTTGATATTTTGCTTCTTGAAAGTGGGTCTTGTTTGCTGTCACGTGGGTACTATTGAGCAGAGGTTGGAGAGGGATCATCTACTAAGTGTTCCTTTTGCGATTGGCTTCTATAGTAGCTCAACGAACTCGGTGCAAACAAGGTCACAAAGGTTTACCTGCAGGCCTGTTGCTACAGAGAAAATTGTCCTTGCGTGTGATCGGCCGCCGCGGACCGTGTTTGAATAAGTTGCCTCAAACAAACGTCTGCGTCTGATACAGGCTAATTGGGTAAAACGAGTTACGGATCGTCAACCGCCGGATCAATATCAAAACTTTGTTTATCGATATTAACTGTTTCTGTTGGAAACCGAAATTCCGTCGATCACGTACTCTACAATTCATGAGGACAATATCCGCGTGGTTACTCGCGCTGTTAACCACCATGATCGTGAGCGTCCAGGCGAAGGCTTGAAGCGGCGCCGGCCCGCTATTCGGGCGCACCTATTCGGACCTCGCTATTGCTGGATTGGTTGCGAATCGTCCGCTTGGTCCCGGTAACCGCCGCATCAAGCCTGGCAGCGAGAGCCGCAAATGCAGGCGCCGGTCCGGTCCACCTTAGCTGCTCAACGTCATCGAATAGAACGATGCCGGTTTGTAGGGTGGCAAGCTTCCGGAACAACATCGCCCGGTCGTGCTCGCTGAATAGAGTATAGGCCAGAGCGCTCGCTTTCGCAGTGTCGACACGCCATTCACGCCAGTCCCTAGGTATCAATTCGAGATGAGAGTATTTAGCGAGAACGGCAGTAGACGATTTCGCCCCCCATCCCGGCAAACCTGGATAGCCATCGGCGGAATCGCCCACTAGGGCGAGATAATCAGGGATTGATCGCGGACCGACACCGAATTTCTGAATCACGCCAGACTCATCAAGTACGACACGCTTCCGGCGATTCAGTTGAACAACACGCGTACCTTGCACGCATTGGGCAAGGTCTTTATCCGGAGTACAGATGACTACCTGTTCTACTCGTACATCGCGGGTTGCTGCTGCAGCCGCTGCGGCGAGCGCATCGTCGGCCTCAAACTCCACCATCGGCCACACCACGATGCCTGCCGCGGAAAGCACCTCTTCGAGCAATGGGAACTGCGCGAGCAGCGCGGGCTCAATGCCTTCTCCGGTTTTGTAGCCCGGCCACAAATTATTGCGGAACGATTCGATCACATGGTCGGTGGCGACCGCGATGTGCGTTGCGCCGTCCTGGATCATACCCAAGACCGACGCAAGCACACCTCGAACTGCGGCCACCTCAAAGCCGTCCCGATCCTTTGCGGAAGGCAGCGCATAGTAGTGCCGGAACAACTCGTAGGTGCCGTCGATGAAATAAGTCTTCAGAGTACGCCTCGCTCAACCTCAGCAAGCCCAAGGTTGAAGTAACCGGTTTGTAGGTCCCATTTTCACAAATAATCCACAAGACACGGAAAGGCGGCGCGCTCGACTCGTCCGCAACCTATGCTCCGTTGGTGAGGTTTTCCAATTCCAATCGACCTTGACACGCTTGCTGAAAACATTGCAAGCTCAACGAGGGCGTATGCCCTCTGGGAAAATCCGAGAATAATTGGGGGTTACGGAAATGAGGGCATGTAGTGCTGTGTTCGCAGTTGGCGCAGCCGCCGTTCTAATCGCCTGGACAGTTAGTAGCGCCGGTGAGACGGTCCACAGCGCCGGCGACGTCAATCAAGCCAGAGTAATTGCCGATGAACGGGCCGGCCAAGACTGGATGCTCGCTGGGCGCACCTTCGACGAACAGCACTTCAGTCCGTTGAAGCAAATCAATGACCGGAATATCAGCCATCTGGGCCTGGCATGGGCTAGCGACATCGACAGCGCTATGGGGCTCGCGACCGAGCCTATTGTGGTCGACGGCGTTATCTACTTGAGCGCCCCCCAATCCCGGGTCTATGCGGTCGATGCTCTTAGTGGAAGAGTGCTCTGGCGTTTCGATCCTGAAGTTCGGTTAGATAGGATGCGGAATTCCTGGGCCGCGCGCAGTAATCGCGGCGTCGCGGTATGGGCCGGAAAAGTGTATGTAGGCACCGGCGATTGCCGGCTGGTTGCGATTGACGCCGCCTCCGGTAACAAGGTTTGGGAGTCTACCGTCTGCGATGGTTCGATAACCGGAATTACCGGGGCTCCGCACGTCGGCGGCGGCAGAGTCTTCATAGGCTATAACGGTTCCGACACCGGAGTACGAGGCTCACTGGCGGCATTCGATGCATCCACGGGTAAGGAAGTTTGGCGCTTCTGGACCGTTCCCGGCGATCCCGCAAAAGGCTTTGAATCGAAAGCCCTGGAGACGGCTGCCAAGACGTGGTCCGGTGACCAATGGTGGGAGGCCGGCGGCGGTGATGTTTGGGATCCCATTACCTACGATCCCACCTCTCACCTCGTCATCTTCGGAACTGCCGGAGCAGAGCCGGAAGCGCTTTTCGGCGACAAAGCCGGCCTGAAGGTGAGCGGAGATCGTCTCTATTCCGGATGTGTCATCGCGGTGAATGCCGATACCGGCGAGTATGTCTGGCACTTTCAGACCAGTGCACCGCACTACCACACCGAGAATATGCACATTCTGCTGGCCAACTTAACGCTGAATGGACAGAGGCGGAGGGTTGCTATTACCGCGCCGAAAAACGGCTTCATTTATGTACTGGACGAAAAAACCGGATCGCTTCTCGAAGCCCAGCCGATCGCTCACATAGGTTGGGCCACATCCATCAATCTCAAGACCGGCCGAGCCGTTGAAGTTTCTTTGCCTCCGAACGGCCGGTTCCCCCAAACCGGCGGTCATAACTGGTGGCCGATGAGCTACAGTCCGATCACCGGCATGGTTTATCTTCCCTTGCACGATCCAAAGAACAGACCATTGGCCGCGGACGAATTCCCGGAAGAAGGAAAACTTGTAGCGTGGGACCCGGTGGGCCAATCCGTGCGTTGGTCCGTGACGGAGCCTATTGCAACCAACAGCGCAGTTCTTTCTACGGCCGGCAATTTGGTGTTTCAAGGCCAAGGGACGGGCGAGTTCGCCGCTTATGCGGCCGATAGCGGGCGCAAGCTCTGGTCCATTATGACGGGTTCAGCGATTCATTCGGTCCCGGTGACGTTTGCCGTTCGAGGCGAACAGTATATCCTGGTCCCGGTTGGCTGGGGCTCCGGTTCAAGATTGTTCAGCCGCGGCAGTTCCATGGCTACACTAGAAGCCAAGCGGGGGCCGGCGCGCTTATTGGCATTTAGGCTAGGCGCAACCACGCCTTTGCCGCAAGCTGCGGCCTACATCCCGCCGGTACCGAAGCCGCCCGCCCAAACCTTCAGCCAGGAGGTCATTCAGCGGGGCGCGGCGATGTACGTAAAGTACATGTGTTTCGACTGTCACGCTCCGCAAGCCGATGGAAGCGCCGCTTTCACCGAAGATGGCGCGGTTCCCGATTTGCGTTACTTGCCTGCCGAATCACACCGGCTATGGTCTGCCACTGTTCTTGCCGGAAGCCATCAAAAAAATGGCATGCCGGGTTTTGGTAATCCGCCCGGTTACCCGATCCTAAAGCAAAAGTTGAGTGTTCAGGATGCCGATGCGATTCACGCCTACATCATCGATCTGTCCTGGAGAGCCTACAACAAGGAGCACAGCAAGGCACAAGCAACCGCTCCCAAATAACGCCAGTTTTGTGGGAGCCGCGGCGTATCTTTACAGCACCTGCCAAGCGATTTCGCAGATCTTATGCGATCGAGGCGATTCGCCGTTTATCCAGCACGCGCGCCGGCGAAATCGATTGACACTGTGTTATATTCGAAGTTTCGAATATTGATCTATTATTTCCAATGCAGGACGCACTTCGCCAATTCAAAGCGGATTTCTTTCAGGCTCTTGCTCACCCTACCCGGATCGCAATTGTGGAACAGCTTCGAGAAGGCGAGTTATCGGCCGGCGCGATCATTGAACGGCTCGGCATCGAGCAGGCAAATGCTTCTCAACATTTAGCCGTTCTGCGGGCGAAAAACATTCTGATGAACCGGAAGGCCGGGAATCAGGTTTTCTACTCCGTACGAGATCCTCTCATCATTGAAGTTCTCGATATTATGCGCCGATACTTTCACGCTCACATGAGCGAAGTGCTCGCGACGCTCAAAGCCATCGACAAAGCAGACAAGATTCGAAGATGAACGTATTAACGCTAGCGGCCATTGTCGCGACGTTCGACAGGCCGGCCTCTGGCTATAAAGCTTATACGGCGGTGGGAGTTTGAGCGACACCGTCAGTTCGTTGGAATTACGGGAGGCTCGGCTGCGCCAGGCGGTTAACCACGCGGCGCATTTACTTCCGATGCAGGGTCCGATCGGAGTCTTCGTCCACCACAACACGCTGCACGCGTTCCAGAATTTGCCATTTGAAGAGGCCGTCATTCAGTCCGCTCAGATCTTTGGCGCCGAGCCGTACATGAGCGAGGCGGCCTATCGGTCTGAACTGTCACGCGGCCGCATTCGCCTGGAAGATGTTGACGCAGTGCTCAAAAGCGAACCCGATGAGATGGTTTTTCCGCGCCTCAGCCGGCGCTCTTTGCGGCAAGCCATGATGGCGCCCGGCGTGAGAGAGTTCGACGCAGCCACGATCGTGTGGCGGGCCGAGCAAGGTGACTTGGCCAAGGACTTCCGCCAACCGGCGCTGCGCGGGCTCTTCGCGGCTTGTTTCGCCCGTACGGTTGCACATGAGCAGGAGCCCCCGGCAGCGCGTCCGGTGGACGAGGTCATCCATCCCTGGCTAATCCGGTTATGCGCCGAGTTCCTGGATCAGGGCATCGCCTATTGGCCGATGCCGAAACGCGAACTGGGATTCTATCGAATCGTCCGGATGCTGCTGTCCCGCTCCGGTGGCATCTTCCCGAGATATCTGATCGGCTTGGACGAAGAATTCCGGCGGCAGGAAAGCCGTTCCTTCTCCGCGGCGGATGCGGTCCTGGATTATCTCGAATCCCAGCGCCTTCCCGAAGCCGAGTGGGATAAGATCCTGCAGGCCGAGTTGCTCGCCTTGCCGGGTTGGGCGGGCTTGATGCGGAGACTGGAGCTGGATCCCGGTCTTGCTCCTCACAAATACCTGTCCTGTTCTCTCATGGATTTCCTGGCGGTGCGTTTGACCATGGCCCGTATCGCATCACGCATGGGCGCAACGGAACCTCGTCCGCAGGAGAGCCCGCTCAAGACAGAAGAAAAGCGGCGTATGAGCCGCGCCGCTCGCGTGTATGACGCGGCCCGTGTAGTCTCGCTCTCCGCTGGCGAAGTAGAAACGCTTTCCGCCAGCGAGTGGACGGCTTTCACAACTGAAGTAAAAGCTTGTAATGGCTGGGAGCGCCGCCGGATTCTCCACCTGGCTTATGAACGTTGGCATGAACGCCAGATTCTAGGCGGGTTGGCTAGCAATCGGAAGTATCGAGGCTTATCCTCCATCCCAGCGAGACCTGCCGCGCAGTTGTTCTTCTGCATCGATGAGCGGGAGGAATCGATGCGGCGTGCGCTCGAAGAGGTGGACCGGGAAATGGAGACGTTCAGTGTGGCTGGGTTCTTCGGCGTAGCCGTGAACTACAAGGGGATAGACGATCCTCATGGCGCCGCATTCTGCCCGGTGACCGTTCAGCCTCAGCATGCGGTTCTTGAACAAGCGAAAACGGAAGACGACGAATTACTGCGAAGCCGCCGCTTGCGCAGGCGGATTGTGGCGCGGCTGGCGCAGAATTCGTTCGTATCGTCGAGGACGCTGATGCGCGGCTGGCTCTCAACGGCCACGCTTGGATTATTATCCTTGGTTCCGCTGATAGGTCAATTGCTGGCGCCCAGACGTTACGCGAAATTGCGAGAACGGCTGAACAAGGCATTCCTGCCCGAGCCGCGGACGGAGCTGAAGTTCATGCGGAACACCGCCCAATCACACGATGTAGTGGCGGGTTTTTTGATAGGCTTTTCCGCCTCCGAAAAAGTCGAGATTGTGGCGGGCATCATGCGCCCGGCGGGTCTCACCCATAGGTTCGCCCGCCTGGTGGTTGTCCTCGGGCATGGATCGACCAGCCTGAACAACCCGCACGAATCGGCGCACGATTGCGGAGCATGCGGAGGCCACCGCGGCGGTCCCAACGCGCGGCTCTTCGCCGCCATGGCGAATCGGCCCGAGGTGCGCGAGGCGCTTCACCGGCGATGCATCGCGATCCCGGACGACGTCTGGTTCATAGGCGGCTATCACGATACTTGCAGCGACGACGTGGAATTGTACGACCTCGACGCTCTTCCCGTCACACATCGACTTGATCTGGAGCGCGTTCGGGAGTCGCTCGATAAAGCCAGGGCACGCAATGCGCACGAGCGTGCACGCCGGTTCGAGAGGCTCCCGCCAGATGCTTCACCCGATGCCGCGCTCCGGCATGTAGAAGGACGCAGCGAACATCTGGCCGAACCGCGGCCCGAATATGGCCACTGCTCAAACTCTTTTTGCGTGATCGGCCGGCGCAGCCTTACACGTGGCCTCTTCCTGGACAGGCGCGCATTTCTCGCTTCTTACGACCCTAATGAGGATCCCGACGACCAGAGCTTGGCGCAAGTGCTAGCCGCCGTTGTTCCTGTCTGCGCAGGCATCAGTCTGGAGTACTACTTCTCTTTCGTCGATAACGACCGCTACGGCTGTGGAACCAAACTACCGCATAACATCACAGGCCTGATGGGTGTCATGGATGGACATGCAAGCGATTTGAGAACGGGATTGCCGTGGCAAATGGTCGAGATTCACGAGCCGGTACGCATGCTGTTCGTTGTCGAGACAACACCGGAACGGCTCACAAAGGTCATCGCCGCAAGCCCCGCACTCGAAGAGTTGGTAAACAACCGGTGGGTCCGCTTCGCAACCATAGATCCGGCTTCGGGCCAGATTCATGTCCGCAAGAACGGCGGCTTTGTAGAGTTCGATGGACCGGTGGAACGTCTGCCGGTGGCATTCTCTTCTCCCGAGTGGTATCACGGCAAGCGCGAACATCTCCCCATGTGTTGGGTTGAAGCTCAAGCCGGGGGCCGATAAACATGGACGTCTCTCAAGCTCTCCTGCTCTTCATTGTTCTGGCACCCGGCGTGGTGTTTACCGTCATATCCCTGCTCTGGTTGATGGGCTGGGTTCCCACTGAACGCGTTCTGTCCACCACCACGGGAACGGTGTTTGCCGCGTCGATTTTCGCGCTCGCCGGAATTGTCTGGAACGTGGGGACCGGTCCCGTCGCAATCGAATTCGGTAACTGGTTCGCGGTGGGTCAATACCAATTCCCACTCGTCCTTATGACAGACAGGCTTTCTCTGCCTTTTCTCGGCATGACGGTCGTCCTGTCGGGGCTCATTGGACAATTCTCAGCCACCTACCTCCATCGCGATCGTGGCTTCCTTCGGTTCTACCTTCTGCTGCATCTTTTCGCGTTCGGATCTTTACTCGCGTTTGCTGCCGCTTCGTTTGACTTGCTCATCGGCGGGTGGGAGATGGTCGGCATTACTTCAGTCCTGCTGATCGCTTTTTTTCAACAGCGGCCGGCGCCCGTCGAAAACGCTCTTCGCGTCTTCACTATCTACCGCGCGTCCGATATCGGTTTACTCGCCGGCGTGTTCGCCATGCATCAATGGGCCGGCACGGCTTCGTTCGCCAGCGGATTTCCTCAATTAACCGGGATACAGGCAGCGGTCGTCGGTTTGCTTCTGCTGCTGGCTGCCGCCGGTAAGGCGGCGCAGGTTCCTTTTTCGGGCTGGCTTCCGCGCGCAATGGAAGGCCCGACACCGTCGAGCGCCATCTTTTATGGCGCCATCTCGATTCATGCCGGCGCCTATCTGTTGCTGCGCGCGCGACCGCTTCTGGCCCACTCCGCAAGAGCCTCCGGGCTTGTGATCGTTATCGGCCTTTTTACAGCCATCCACGGGACCATCGTGGGCCGGGCAAGCGCCGATGCCAAAACATCGCTCGCGTATGCTTCGTTGACGCAAGTGGGGGTGGTGTTCGTCGAGATTGGGCTCGGCTGGACGTGGATCGCCGTGATTCACATTCTGGGCCATGCCACTGTCCGGACACTGCAGTTCCTGCGCGCGCCTTCGATGTTGCACGATTACCATCAAATGCATGCGGCCGCCGGAGGCGAGCTAGCGCCAACCGGCAAGCACCTCCAAGAGATCTTTCCGGAGCCCTTACAGCTTTGGCTGTACCGGTGGGCACTCGATCGCGGCCATCTCGACACGATTCTCGACAGATTTGTAGTGGATCCGCTTGTGCGGCTATCGCGCATTTTTGCAAAGCTGGACGGCATCGCATTCGGCGAGATTACGAAACGGCGCGAGGAGCCCGCAATTCCTCTTCCGCCCGGCGTCGAGGTGCGAGGCGATTCATGACAGATCCTCGGCTGCTTCTCACAGTTGTTGCTATTTCGGCGCCTTGGCTCGCTGCGATCGTGGCCAGCATCACGGCGCGCAAGGCACGCGTCGTTGGCTTCAGTGCATCGTTGGTTTCCCTGGCCGCAAGTGCGCTTCTGCTGAGCGCAACCTCGGCGGGTGAATCCTTGAATGCGGCGTTGATGGTTCTGTTCTCTTCCCTTACTGTGGGCGCCATTCTCGTGCTCCCGCGGCGCGACTGCAGCTCCGGCATCATCGGCGGAATCCAATTCCTTCTAGGATCGACGCTGCTCGGCTATTCGACCGACAACCTGCTCGTTCTGCTCGCAGCTTGGATTCTGACCATCATTCCCTTCTACCTGCCGCGGCTATTCCGTGCCCTGTGGCGGCCGCGAGTAAGTCTTTTAATTTCGACCATTGCCCTCGCGGTAGCGGTTAGCGGGATTGCGGCAAGCGGCCACTCCCTGGCCATCCATCAGTTGAGGGGCCAGAACTCCGGAGGAACCGCTGCGTTTGCTCTCTTGATTATCGCTGTCATCTTTCGCAAGGGAGTATGCCCCGCGCACGCGTGGGTGGCAGATGCCATTGAGGGCGGTCCTGTAATCCCCAGCGCGCTTCTGCTGAATGGTCACTTCGGTGCGCTACTCGTGGCAAAGATCATTGTGCCTCTATTTCCCGATACTGTCCGCACTTTTTTCCCGGTACTTTCGGATCTCGCCTTGGTGACCGCGCTCTATGTCGCAATCCGGTCGCTTTCCGAAAACGCGCCTCGCCGGCTACTCGCCTTCCTCGCGCTCAGCCAGTCGGCGTGCATCTTAGCCGGACTCGAGAGCCGAACAGAGGAAGGAATCACCGGCGCCCTGGTTCATTGGATCGTCGTGTCGGTATCCACGATGGGGCTGTTCGGAGTCCTCCGATTATTAGAAGTACGTTTCGGCGAGAATCTGACAGCCAGCACGCATCTTGGTCTAGCCGAGCACGCTCCGCGCCTGGCTGTGTTCTTTCTTGTATTCGGTCTCGCGCTGGTTGGGTTGCCTGGCACCCTCAGCTTCTGTTCTCAAGACCTTCTTATTCACGGAACCCTGAAGTCGCACCCGCAAACGGGGCTGCTGCTGCCCATAGCCATCGCACTGAATGCCGTGAGCTTTTTCCGCTTGTTCACCCGACTATTCCTCGGCAAGCGCCGGACAGGTTTTACGGTCATTGCGGATGCCCTTCCGCGCGAGCAGTGGATTTTGGCAGCGGGCGTGTTGTTCGTGGTTTTGGGCGGACTGTTCCCGAGCGCAATCGTAGCCCAGCGATTCGCGGAAGCTGAGACAGCGCGACAGGCGAGTCTCGCGCCGCTGCATCTAACCAGGACGCAACACTGACAGATTGCCGTTCAGGTTTTCGACCTCACGTAATGAACATTTGCGGCGTTGACGAAGGGCTGGGCTCAGCCATTAGACCCAGAATCCAACCTTCAACGCCTGCGGTAATCCGATCAAATCCAGTTAGCCCGGGATCGAAGTAGTCCTGGAGCGATCCATCGGCGTCGGCTTGACGCATCCAGGCAGCGATGGAATAGGCGTCGTGCTGGTGCGGGTCGCGGTTTTCACGGGGATAGTTGGCAGTCCATAGCTTTGGATAAACTTCCGCAACTGCCGAACGTCCCTGCGGCACTCTCCAGCCGTCGAAGGGCCAGAAGTGGACGGGCCGTGTCCGCGCCGCGTGCTTTCGCAAATAGAGCAGCCATGGGATTCCTGCGTGGGTCGATTTCGCCACCGTGCCTTGCACGTCAAACTGAAACACGGATTTCGCCCGGGCCTGCACGTCGGTCAACCGGCGCCAACGCGCATTGCCGGTGCGCGCCGCGCCGTTGCCGTGAAAACCATCGCGAACGAAGTCCACGGACATATAGTTTTCGCCGGTAGGCCAATGCAAGACAAAATCTTCGAGGAATGCTGTCCAGTTGAGACGGACATGATGCTCGACGAAGTACCGCATAGGAAAGGAGAAGCCATGGTCGATGCCCACCAACGCGCGTCGTTCTCGCGCCAATAAACCGCGCAACCATTCCGCGATTTCACGGCGTGTCCAATAACGGCGGGGACTCGGCGGCGGATGCAGTTCGCGCGGAGCGAACGCCGGCTCCGCGGTATACACCCTCAGGCCCTTCAGGCTATCGTTCGGGGTTTGAGCGCCGGAGTAGTCGATGCCGACGTAGAGATCGAAAGCCGGATTGTCCATGGAATCACGTTAGAATCTCGCGGCGGACCACCAGGCTTTCGAGATAATCTAAATCCAGGTCATAACCGAATCCAGGCGCATCGCTCACCGCAATTGTGCCTTGGGACGAGACTTCCACCGGCGGAACGATGATGTCGCGCTTCCAATATCGCTTGCTCGCCGAAACGTCGCCGGGGAGAACGAAATTCGGGAGCGTGGACAGCGCGATGTTATGCGCGCGCCCAATACCCGATTCCAGCATTCCTCCGCACCATACGGGCACGTTACTCGTGTGGCAGACATCGTGCACGCGTTTGGCCTCGGCAAAGCCGCCCACGCGGCCCAATTTGATGTTTATAATCCCGCCCGCCTTCATACCGATGGCCTGCCCGGCCTGGTGAGCCGACCGAATACATTCGTCCAGGCAGATCGGCGTGGCCAGCGCGGCCTGCAGCATCGCGTGATCGATGATGTCGTCGTGCGCCAACGGTTGTTCGATCATCATCAGATAGAAATCATCCAGCTTCTTGAGATGCGCGCAATCGTTCAGCGTGTACGCGGAATTGGCGTCGGCCATCAGCTTGATCGCCGGGAAGCGCTCCCGCACGCGAGCGATGACATCCACATCCCAACCTGGCTTGATCTTCATCTTGATGCGCTGATAACCGGCATCGAGTTCGGTCCCGATTTTCTGGAGCAATTGCTCCACCGTGTCTTGAATACCGATCGAGACGCCGCAGGGAATCTCCCTGCGCGCGCCTCCGCCGATGGTCTTCCACAAAGGTTCATTGTTCAGGCGCGCCTGGAGGTCCCACACAGCGGCTTCCAGGCCCCCGCGGGCCATGTTGTGCCCGCGAATGTGCGCTGTCCGGGCATTTACGTCCGCGGCCGTTTCGAACCGATAATGCAGAACGCGTGGAGCGGCATAGTCGATCAGCAACGGCCAGACAGACCCGGTCCACTCCTCGTTGTAAAACGGGTTTTCGCCGGCCGTCACTTCGCCCCAGCCGGAGACGCCGCCGGCGAATGCCTCCACTAGAACAATATCCCGGTGGTGGGTGCGCCCGAAACTAGTTTCGAAGAAATGCACCAACGGCATCCGTATTTGGCGCAATATGATTTTGTCTACGATTATTCGCATGGACTGAGTTGATAAGTTCCCGAGTCTTCGTCGCGATCGAAACCGGTAACTACAAGGCCGGCGCGGAAGTGCCGATCGAACTGTTCCGCAATGGACAACTGCACGCTTAGCGCGCGCTCCGGTTGTTGGCGCTTCCAGTCTCCAATTTCGATCGGGATTCGAATTTCCGCTTCGGGCAAAGGCCGCTGGGCGGGCTGGTTGTTCGCGGTCGCCTGTACGCGCGGGGAACCGATCCACCACTCCGCTGTCAGCCGGTCTGTGGGTAGCCCGCCGTGGAGATGGCTGCTAGTGGTTCCATACTGGTTATGAGTATAGCGGCGGGCAGTTGCCCCTAGCCGCTCGATATTAAAAAACGCGTTCTTGATTTCGAGCGGATCGAAGGTCCATTCGATCAGGTCGATATCCCGTTCGAGCGCGTAGTCGCGTTGTTTCCACTTCAATTGCCGCCCGACCCCGGTATTTCGATAGGCGGAGAGCACGCCCAGCATATGGCTGTGCAGATAGAATTTACCGCCCGGCTTCAGACCGGGAATGCATAGGCAAAATCCAACCATTCGATCCCCGTCGAAAGCGCCCAGTAGTTGACCGCCGATCTTGTCGGCGACGACAAATAGCCGAAACGGGAGCAGTTCTACGTCGTCAAACCCCCAGATTTCCCGTTGGAGACGGACGACTTCTTCAAATTCATAATGCTTTTTCAGTTGGTGAATTTCAAAGCTAAGTGCATGCGTCATCGAGCCGTGCATCTCTTAGTACAACATGTCTAGTCCGAATTTCCCATTTGATGACTACTTAAAGCCGGTAAACTGAGACCGAATGCTGCAGTTGACCTTAAGGACAAAAAGGATCGCGTATGCCATTTAACAACAGAGTCGCATTGCCCGGGAGCGAGCGAAAGCTGCTGGCGGGCTCGAAGAGAATCTCGCAAGTAAGCCCAGAGGAACCAGTGCTCGTTACCGTAGTTTTGCGCCGTCGAGCGCCGCTTCCCGAGCCGGTCCCAGGAGACGGCATGACGCGGGCACGGTTTGCGGAGAACCACGGCGCCAGGCCGGAAGACCTCGCGATAGTGGAACAATTCGCGGCCGAGTATGGCTTGACGGTTGCGGGCAGCTACCCCGCGCAGCGCAGGGTGGTGCTCTCCGGCGCGGCAACCGACATGGAACGGGCCTTTGGCGTGTCGCTCGCCCACTACGAAGATGCAAAAACCGGAGTGCGATACCGGGGCCGCCAGGGTGAAATCACCATCCCGGATGAATTGCGTCCCGCCGTGATTGCGGTGCTGGGTCTCGACAACCGGCCCATAGCGAAGCCCCACTTACGTTGGCCGCTAGCCGCGCGCCAGGCAACTTCGACCAGCTACACGCCCCCCCAGGTTGCGCAATTGTACGATTATCCGAGCGGATTAAATGGTTCAGGACAGACGGTCGGGATCATCGAACTGGGCGGCGGTTATTCGCCCGCGGACTTGGCAACCTATTTCAGTCAGCTTGGAGTCAGCCCGGCGCCCCAGGTTTCGTCGGTTTCAGTTGACGGAGGTACAAATACACCCGGATCGGACGCCGACGGCGAGGTGATGCTGGATATTGAAGTCATCGGTTCGATCGCGCCCGGAGTGAACATAGTGGTTTACTTTGCGCCGAACACAGACCAGGGCTTCCTTGATGCGATTACCAATGCCGTGCACGATACCACCAACCAACCGGCGGTCATCTCGATCAGTTGGGGCGGCCCGGAAGATGGCTGGACGCCGCAATCGCTAACGGCTATGAATTCGGCTATTGAAGACGGGTCCACGCTGGGAGTTACAATCACGGTAGCCTCCGGCGATGATGGTTCTACCGACGGGTCCAGCGACGGATCGCAGCAAGTCGATTTTCCAGCTTCGAGTCCCTGGTCGCTGGCCTGCGGAGGCACCAAGTTGACTGGCTCCGGTTCCACGATTGCATCGGAAGTGGTGTGGAACGAACAAGCCAATAATGAAGGCGCCACCGGAGGGGGCGTGAGCACCACGTTCCCGATTCCCAGTTATCAGAACAACGCGAAGGTGCCCAAACAATCGGCTACCGGGTTTGCCGGGCGCGGAGTTCCCGACGTGGCCGGCGACGCCGATCCGGAGACTGGCTACCAAGTGCTTGTCGATGGCCAAAACGAAGTGGTCGGCGGGACCAGCGCCGTTGCGCCGCTTTGGGCCGCGCTGATCGCGCTGGTCAATGAGCAGAGGGCGTCCGCAAGCCAACCAGCGATCGGGTTTGTTAATCCGGCGCTTTATCAGAATCTCCCGGCTTTTCACGATATTACTCAAGGTAATAACGGCAAGTACAGCGCTGGCCCGGGTTGGGACGCCTGTACCGGTCTAGGCAGTCCCGATGGCGCGCCGATCCTGCGAGTGTTGGCTGCGGCGAGTCCGGGCACGACCGCGGATGCGGTATCGACGGGTGGTTGAAGGCATGGCGGACGAGAGGATTGCTATTCCCGGCAGCGCGCCGGTACATGCTAGCGCGGCCTATCTCGCCGCTGCGCCGCCAAATGAAGTCCTCGACGTAACCATCATGCTCCGCCGTCCGTATCCAGGCGCTCTGGAGGCGGATCCGAACGACCTCGCCGCAGTCGCCAATTTTGTCCGAAGTTATGGTTTGCAGGTAGTGGCCGAAAACCCCGATGCGCGCACGATGAAGGTAGAAGGCACGGCCGCCCAGATGGAAGCGGCTTTCGGCGTCTCCCTAAAGGTCTCCGGGAGTGCGTCCGGTCAAGAAATTGTTACCTATCAAGGGCCGCTCACGGTTCCGAAGCAACTCGACGGGACAATCATCGCGGTTTTGGGCCTCGACCGCCGCCCAGTGGCAAAGCCGCGCGCCGTCTCCTCAGAAACCTAGTTGACCCGATCGCCCAATGGCAGGGTGACCGCGAGGCCCGTTCCGAGGTCTTCTTCTGTATCTATTGGTCAGGGCTGTGGGTCTAGGCCTGGGACCCCTCGGCTGACAACGTTTGGTGTGCGCGCCTTCCCGTTTGCGATGTTCGCTGTCGTACTCGTTCTTACTGTGGCGTGCGACTCCATCGGGCCGGTCACTTCGACGCCAGTTCGAACCGACTTGCGGCGGATGATTCACATAATATCGACATACACCCGATAAGAACTAAGAGTGGTAATGGGAGTTCAGCGTACGAGTCGACGGGACTTCCGGGCTGTTCTGGCGAATAATTCTCGCTTGGCGCTCTGGATTGCTCTGGGTTGCGGGTTATTGCTGGCGCATGCAGGTAGCATAGCTTGCATCGGCGTTCGGGGCTACGGGCCGTTTTTTTCCGCTCTTTTCCTGTTGGCGGAAGGCGTGGCCTGCGCGGCAGCCTGTTACGGCGCCATTACCCGTTCGGGTCCTCTGGGGCGATACTTCTGGCGTCTGCTCACGCTTTCGTTTCTGATCTGGATTGTCGCGGAACTGACAGGAACAATCAGACCTCCCGGCGCTCTTGGGGACCTCCTTTTTCAGTTCGCGACATTGCCCCTGGGGATGACGCTATTTCTTGAACCCGATCATGAACCCGCGCGGTTCGATCCGCTCCACTGGGCGGACCTGATTCAAACCATGCTGTTGTGGATTACGCTTTACGTGTACTTCACGCCGTTCGGTATGGCTCCCAGGATGTACGGGCCACTTTGGAACAGGAGCATGTTTTGCGACACTCTGCTGGTCGCGTTGTTCTTGCTTCGGGGGGGCTTGACCAATTCGGGAACCATACGATCCCTATTCCTCCGAATGTCGATTTACTGCATCGTTTGCGGCGCGGCCGAGGTCTCGGGCAGCCTGCCGCCCATTCCCCGGCCTGGGGATTGGTTCGATCTCGTTTGGGCCTTCGTCGTGATCGTCGCGATGGTGATCGCAGCTAGTTGGGACAGCAGAGAAGAAGCAGTCGCGGCGGTTGACGCCAAGATGCGGCATACAGTGTTTCAGCAAGTCTTTCCCTTGGTTTATCCGGCAATCATCATGATGTTGCTGGGCCCCGTCGCGCACTATAATTCGATCGCCGCGGCGGCCATTGGAGTAGGTTCATTCGCCTGTTTCAGCGTACGCCTTCTAGTCACGCAAAGCCGCTTACGCAAAGGAGAGGCGAGGCTGCGCAAAGCCAAGCTGGAGGCGGAATCGGCGAGTCGATTGAAGAGCGAGTTTCTGGCTAACATGAGTCACGAAATCCGGACGCCGATGAACGGAATCTCAGGCACAACAGACCTGCTGCTGACCACCGAACTTACCGGCGAGCAACGCGAATACGTGGAGATGTGCAGAATCTCGGCACAAGCGCTACTCACGATCATTAACGATGTGCTGGATTTTTCGAAAATCGAAGCCGGGCGATTCGAACTTGATCCCATGTGGTTCGACTTATCTGAACTGCTGGAACAAACCATCAAGCCGCTGCGTTTCCAGGCGCGGAACAAAGGTCTCGAAGTGCGTCTTGGAATTCAGCCTGAGGTACCCAAGAGAATATTCGCAGATTCGACGCGGCTACAGCAGGTACTTATCAACCTTACCGGAAACGCAGTTAAGTTCACCGAGAAGGGCTATGTGGCGCTCGTCGTGGAAGTCGAGTCGCATCACGGGCTCGATTTCCGGCTGCGTTTCGCGGTGCATGATACGGGAATCGGGGTAGCCAGCGAGAAACAGCGGCTGATTTTCGAGGCGTTTACTCAGGCCGACGGCTCAACCACTCGACGCTTTGGCGGCACCGGACTGGGCCTCAGTATCTGCTCCCGGCTGGTGAGGCTGATGGGAGGGCAAATTCAGGTGGACAGCGCGCCAGACCACGGCAGTTGCTTCCATTTTGAGATCTCTGTACCGGCGGAACAAAGTCCGGACAAGGAAGAGAATCGCCCGCTCGCGGCCTCCGTGCGAAGCGCGTAAAGGGTAGCGCCGTCTCGATATTGGCGGCACGCCGCCCTCTCTGCGCTTTTGTGAATCCCAAATAGTTGTATATGCATTTAACTGGTGTGGCCGAGACTTTCACACCCACGCTGCCTTGCCTGTGCGCCAGTTTCCGGCGGGCATCACGAGCGCTTACCTCGCTGTACGATGAGGCGCTGCGCCCGGTTGAGCTGCGAGCCACGCAGTTTACCGTGCTCCAAGCGCTATCAATCGCCGGCGAAGTAACTCAAGGCGCGCTGGGACGAATGCTCGCGATGGACAGCACGACGTTGACCAGAACGCTAGGAATTATGGTTCGGCATCGCTGGATCGCGAGAAGGCCTGGTGAGGACCGCCGGGAGTGGCGAATTCAGCTCTCTAAGGCTGGTGAAACCCTATTAAATCGCGCGCTGCCTTATTGGAACAGCCTGCAAACACAATTACGTACTCAGCTTGGAAATGAGGTTTGGGAAAACCTTCTGAAGCTGACTGACACTGTGACGAACGCAGTCACTGAATAAAGGAAAAATCGTTATGACGAATTTCAATTATGGAAAGCTCACAACCAGTCTGATTGCGGTCTGGTTCGTCGTTTCTCTTGCCGCCTCAGCCCTGCACATATTCAAGACCGATCCCGGCCGCCCGCCACTAGCGTTTGGAATAGCGGCCCTCGGTCCCATAGTTGTGTTCCTGTTGTGGTTCGCTACTTCGGAGCAATTTCGGGAGTTCGCGCTAGGCCTGAATCCGCTGACGTTGACTCTCGTGCACGCCTGGAGGGTCGTCGGGATCGTGTTCCTTGTGTTGTATACCTATGGCATTCTGCCGGGTATGTTTGCGTTACCCGCTGGCTGGGGAGATATCGCCATCGGAGCGACTGCTCCGCTGGTTGCGATGAAACTTGTTACGCCCGATCATAAGAAGGGCTTCATCCTTTGGCAGGTGCTAGGAATTTCAGATCTTGTAATTGCGGTATTCCTCGGCACAACCGCCGCGCTGTTTAATCCGCACGGGATCGCGACCAGCGCTATGAATGTGCTGCCGATGAGCCTGATTCCAACCTTTGTCGTGCCGTTGCTGCTGATCCTTCATGTGATTTGCATTGCGCAAGCCCGCCGGTGGCATGCGCACCCATATTCTGGCATTGGCGGCCAATTGCCAGTTTCTGCCGCATAGCGGCAGGATATGTTAATAGACATGACTCGGCGTGTTCTCTTCTCCAGCTTCGGCCTTTTGGCGGCGTTCCCGAAAGATATTTGGAGCGCCGTCGAACAGACGGATCCCTGGACACCGTCCGAACTCATCCAACCCGCCCAACTTGCGGAGATCCTGAAGACGCACTCCGGCCAGCCGCACATCGTTTGCGTCGCTTTTCCGGTGCTCTATCGGACTCGCCATATCGCCGGAGCGCAGTTCGCCGGGCCGACGGGCAAGCCGGAGGGGATCGCGAGCCTTAAGCAGGCGGCTGCGCAACTGCCGAAGAATGCCGATATCGTGCTCTATTGCGGCTGCTGCCCGATGGTGAGATGCCCAAACATACGTCCCGCCTATCGCACACTGAAAGAGCTTGCCTACACTCGGGTGCGAGTGCTATCTTTGCCCGACGATTTTCGGCGGGATTGGGAAGATAAGGGATATCCGGTCGAACCTGCTTCCATTGCCGTAGTACGTTAGTCCTAACGGCTTCGCTTTTAACCAAAGCTTCCTGTTTTCCGCCCGAATTGTTCCTAATTGTTCGGCCTAAGTACCAGGCATAGGCTTGTTTTGGGAGACGGAAATGTTTATTCACAAGAAAGAATTACTGCAACCAGTCTCGGTCGACACACCCGATCCGCGTTTCGGCCAATACCTGCTCGAACAGTTTGGAGGCGCGACCGGCGAGTTGACAGCCTCATTGCAATATTTTGTCCAGTCGTTTCACGTAGAAAATGCCGGACTTAAGGATATGCTGCTGGACATCTCCACGGAAGAAATGGGCCATCTCGAGATGGTGGGGCGGCTCATCGAGCTGCATACGAAGGGGGATAAAAATTTAAAGATCAAGGCGGAAGAGAGTCACCTCTTTGCGCTTAGGGGAAGAGGTCCGCACTTCCTGGACAGCTTTGGAAGCGCGTGGACGGCGAGTTATATCAATGAGGGCGGAGAGGTGGTTCGGGATCTAAGAGCGGACATTGCCGCCGAAGCCGGCGCCCTGGCCACTTACGAACAGTTGGTTATGCGTTCTGAAGATGCAGGCACGAAAAAGGCATTGGTCCACCTGCTGACCCGCGAAGTAGCACATACCCATATGTTTATGGAGGCACTGCAATCGCTCGGGAAGCTGACGGACCCGCTATTCGGCAGCGTTAAACCCGATGAGACGGTGAACGTTTACTACAACATGAGTTCGAATGGCGCAGACGAACGAGGACCCTGGAATTCAGAGCCCAAGTTCAAGTACATCGCCGATCCACTGTCGGAGAAGGGCGTGAAGGTTGGCGCCGGAGTGGGCAGTGAGAAACAGCACGGGGAGAAGTTAGCCCGCGGACAAAGTTCGCACTAACGCATATTTTCAGTTCGACAATTACTGTCAAGCGCAGAGGGACGGGTCGTGGCTCGGAATGGCGCCGCGCCGCAAGGGGCGGTCTATGCGACCCCTGCGAATACCTCGATAGCGGAAAATCGTGGAGGGATGCGTATCATAAATGAACTCTCCCAGTCTGCCGCTGCCCACCTTGCTCTCCCAGGTCCTAGTCGCCCTCACGATCGAGTTCGATAACGAATTCGAGCGGCAGATGCCGCATAGGACCACGATTTCAACTCCTGGAGACTCGCCGGGTGGTCTCTGGTTGGTATCGATGGCGATGTGGTCGAACGTGATGCAGTACGTCGGGGCAGAAAAGCTAACAGTGGGCGCGCTGCAGAGTTTAGCCCGTACCCCGAAGTTGAATTTGGCGGGAATGCAGCGATGGGGCTACATCGTTGTCGGACCCGATCCGGCCGATAGCCGTCCAAAGCCGCCTCGGAGCGACTGGCTGGTTCGCGCGACATCAAAAGGCCAAAGGGCTCAGCACGTCTGGCGGCCCTTGTTCGGGGTGATGGAGAAGCGTTGGGAGGAGCGCTTCGGTAAGGACAAGATCGACTACCTACGGGAATCGCTGCGGGCGCTGGTGAACCAGTGCCCGGTAGAGCTGCCGGATTATCTTCCCATACTGGGATACGGGTTGTTCTCGGAAATACTGCGCCCGAGAGAGGAGCACCCGGCCGTGCAGAACAACCAGGCGGCGCAAGATCTGAATCTACCAGCTCTTCTTGCGAAGGTGTTGCTCGCCTTCGCTCTCACGTTTGAACGCAAGTCAGACGTGTCGCTTGCGATTTGCGCCAACGTTGTACGGTTGGTTGATGAAAAGGGCGTGCGCATCCGAGATCTTCCGCGACTGGCCGGTGTTTCGAAGGAGGCAATCCAAATGGCAATCGGCTTGCTTGAGAAACGCGGTTATGCGATCGTTGAGCCGGACCCGGTTGCCGCGCGGACGAAGTCGATTCGACTCACCGAAAAGGGCCGAGCGGCACGGGATGCATATTGCGCGCGGCTTCGTTTTGTCGAAGAGCGGTGGGCAGAGCGATTCGGCGAGGACCGCATTTCTCGCCTTCGAGAATCGCTGGAAGCGCTGGCCGGCGAGACTGGTGGACGAGACTCTCCGCTTTTCCTTGGACTAGAGCCCCATCCCAATGGCTGGCGGGCGTTAGTGCCTAGGGCTGAGACACTGCCGCACCACCCCATGGTGCTGCACCGCGGCGGCTATCCCGACGGCAGTTGATCCTTCACGGCCTCACGCTGTTTTGTGTTGGCCGGGGCTCGCTGCAAAACATTCATCGGTATTGTGAAGGTAAAAGTAGTGCCAACCCCCTCTTCACTATCCAACACCAGAGATCCACCCATTTGGTTTACCAGGCGCTGGCAAATCGATAAGCCCAGCCCGGTCCCGCCGTATTTTCGCGTCATCGATCCATCGGCTTGCCGAAATGGCTCGAAAATGGTCTCCCAATGGGCGCGCGGGATGCCGATGCCCGTATCCTCCACTGCGAAACAGGTTAAGCACCGCCCGTCGCTTTCGGCCTCCGACGAAACATCCACCAGCACTTTGCCGCTAGCGGTGAACTTGATCGCATTACCTATAAGATTCGTGAGGATCTGGCCCAACCTCATCGGATCGCCCTCCACCCACTCCGGCGTGTTCTCCGCGATGTGAAATTCGAACGCGAGGCCTTTTTGCCGCGCCGAGGCCGGAAAGGCGCCGACAGTTTGTCGAAGACAATCGCGTAACGAGAAGGGGATGCAGTCAAGCTCCAGTTGGCGCGCTTCGATTTTGGAGAAGTCCAAGACGTCGTTCAACAGCGCCAGCAAGGAACGCGCCGACGATTCCGCGACCTGGAGGTATTCGCGCTGCTCATCGGTCAGCCCCGTGCCCAAGGTCAACTCAGTCATGCCCAGAACACCGTGCAGAGGTGTCCGAATCTCATGACTGATATTGGCTAGAAACTCATCCTTGAAACGGTTAGAGCGTTGCGACTCCTCCAAAAGCTTTTCAATCTGCTTCTGGTGCCGCTCTACGGTGGCCTTTTCTTTGCGTATCTCGCGCGTACGTAGCATGACTGCGAGCGACAGTTCATTCTTTTGCCGCGTCAGGCGACGCAAACGCTGGCGCCAGAAAACGTGAATGAGCAGAGACAGGAGAACGGCCGCCAGCACGGCTAATGGCAGTTCCCAATGTCTCAATGCATACGAGAAGTCACTCAATAACTTATGTATCGCCAAAATGTGACACGAACTGTAGCGTCCCCAGAAAAATCCTACCTTAGAGCCCAGTGGGGCGTCGGACGGGGTAAGAATATAAAGGGAAGCCCGGAGTAACCCTGGGCAGCGAAAGGATAAAGATCACGCCATGCCCAGCACAACAGAATCGAAGCACCAATTGGATATCAATGAGCTGAAGCGGTCGGCGGCCAAGGCTGCCGCGAGTCAACTGGAGAATGGAATGATCGTCGGCTTGGGTTCGGGGACGACGGCAAGCTTGGCAGTGGACGAAATAGGCAAGCGGGTTCGGGAGGGTCTGCAAATCATCGGCATTCCCACCTCCGAGAAGACGGCCGCGCAGGCGAAAGATCTCGGAATCGCGCTAGCGACGCTTGGAGAGCATTCAGAAATAGACGTCGCCATTGACGGGGCCGACGAGGTGGAACTCGATACGCTTAACCTGATTAAGGGAGGCGGCGGTAACCAGTTGCGCGAGAAGATCGTGGCCAACGCCAGCGCGCGATTTGTAGTGATTGTCGACGAAACCAAAATCGTTCGCGAACTGGGCACACAGGCGAAGGTCCCTGTGGAAGTCGCTCAATTCGGTTGGCAGGCCACGGCCCGAAGTTTGGCAAAGCTGGGGGGCAATCCGACTCTTCGTTTGCGCTCCGATAACGAACGCTTCATCACCGATGGGGGCAACTACATACTCGATTGCGCATTCGGCCCAATATCGTCGCCGGCCTCATTGGAGCGCGAGTTAAATGACGTGGTGGGCGTGGTTGAGCATGGATTGTTCATCGGCATGGCCTGCCAAGCCTTGGTCGGCACGCCTAACGGCGTGAAAACTCTGGATCGCAAATAACAGGAGCCGCTGCCGGAACCGGGGGAAGGCGGATTCGGTGGCGGAAATCCGAATCGGCTGAGTACGAGTTTCCGGCCGCCCTCAAATACCTGAAAGCCGGTGGTTGCTGAGCAGCGGTGATGACGGCAAGAAGGGTAGCACAGAGCCCCGCTTCGCGCTCAAGCCGCTCAATGACCGCCGTATGGGGAAGAATGGGGCAGGGTGACGAGACACGCTCTCCTTCGATCAATTCGTCTCGAAAGCCGAGGACTTCTTCCATGTGGCAGTACTCTTCGACCGTTAGCGAACGGGGAGCAGTGACAGTCGCCATGGCTTTCATTATGAGCGTTTCTGCGGCGCGCGGTCACGTCCATTTCCGCTCAACAGGCTTGGCAGCCTGCCCCACCTTTTAGTATTCGAAGACTTCGGATTGGATGCCGGGTTCGGCGATTACGAGGCGGGTAAAGAGGGCGCGGCCGTTAAGAGCCTTTGCGGCGGCGGCGCGGACCAGTTCCGGATGGTTGTTGTGCTCGCTAATGTGGCCTAGCACAAGGGTAGAAACACTAACATCGAGATCGTTCTTGATGAAATCGGCTGTCACCTCGTTCGACAAGTGGCCGCGCCGGCCCATCACGCGCTGCTTGATCGACCAGGGATAAGGGCCGACGCGCAGCATTTCCAGATCGTGGTTGGATTCGAGCATTAAAAAATCGATTCCACTGAGATGGATGCGCAGTGAATCCGGAATGTAGCCGAGATCGGTGGCCACCGCGACTCTGATGCCGTGAGCGGTGAGAGCAAAGCCCACCGGGTCGACAGCATCGTGCGGGATCGTAAAGCTGGAGATGTCGAAATCACCAACGGGAAAACGGCAACCGGCTTGGAAGCGCTCGATCAGCGGCTCCGCTTCTTCTCCCCAATCGATGTACGGGGCGGTGCGATGGGTTAGATAGACGGGAATCTTGCGTCCCGATTTTCTGCGCGCGCCGCAGAGAGTCGCGAGACCGCTGGTGTGGTCGGAGTGTTCGTGAGTGACCAGGATGGCGTCCAATTGGTCTGCATCTTCATCGATGGCCGCAAGACGTTTCACAATCTCACGCCGGCTCAAGCCCGCATCGATCAGAACACGTGTACGCCCAGTCGCGATAAAGACCGCGTTTCCGGCGCTGCTACTTGCGAGGATGCAGATCTTAACGATGGCGAAGGCTCCCGTACGACCGCTAACCTAATCTTATCGGTAGGAAGAGGAGATATGGAAACAATTTGCACAGAATTGTTTGGGTGCTGTGGAAAATTCAGTCGTACTCCAATGGCGGTAGCGCCAAACCCTACAATGGAGTTTCCATGAAAGCTCGCGTTTACGTGTCCATTAAGCCGACAGTGCTCGATCCGCAAGGCCAGACGATTCGATCGGCGCTGGCCGGTTTGGGCCACCGGCAGATTACGGCTGTCCGCCAAGGCAAGTTCTTTGAGATCGCACTGGAAGAAGGCATTTCACATGAGGCGGCAGGAGCGCTCCTCGACGAAGTGGCGCGGGACGTGCTTTCGAATCCTGTGATTGAAAATTATCGGGTGGAAATTCTGGATTGAGGCGGTTCGAAAAACTTAGTTATGTGTGGAATTGTTGGCTACGTAGGAAACCGGGAAGCTGTACCGGTGATCGTAGATGGCCTGCGGCGGTTGGAATACCGAGGCTACGATTCGGCGGGTATCGCCGTGATGAATGGCAACCAAAAGCTGGAGATACGGCGTGCCTCCGGCAAACTGCGGAACCTGGAAGAGGCGATCCGCGCTAAGCCGCTGGCCGGGTCTTACGGCATCGGCCATACGCGTTGGGCGACGCACGGCCGTCCCACGGAAGAAAACGCGCATCCACATCGCGATTGCACGGGCGAAATCGTGGTAGTGCACAACGGCATCGTCGAAAACTATCTGGCGTTGAAGAAGCAATTGGCCGAAGAAGGCCATCAGTTCAAGACGGAAACCGACACCGAGATCATCGCGCACCTGATCGAGAAATATTTCAAAGGAAACCTGGAATCAGCGGTGCGGGAAGCGGTAAAGCAACTGACCGGCGTGTTTGCGATCAGCGTGGTTGCGAGCGGCGATCCGAATAAGATTGTGTCGGCGCGGCAGGGCCCGCCGGTGGTGATCGGGCTCGGCGATCACGAATTCTTTGTCGCTTCCGATGTGCCGGCAATCCTTAGCCATACGCGCGATATGTTCTTTTTGAACGACGGCGATCTTGCGATCCTCACTCCAGAGGGGGTGCGCTTAACGGATTTCGATGGGAAGACCGTGCGCCGCCAGGTCTCGCATATTTTGTGGGATCCGATCATGGCCGAAAAAGGCGGCTACAAGCACTTCATGTTGAAGGAGGTGTTTGAGCAACCGCGCGCGATACGCGATACGATGCTGGGGCGCTTAGGGCTTGAGAGCGGGCGCGTGTTTCTCGATGAAGTGAGCATCTCAGAGGCCGATTTTCTTTTGTTCCAACAGGTCAAGATTGTCGCTTGCGGAACCAGTTGGCATGCCGGCCTGACGGGGAAGTTCATCATTGAGCGGCTGGCGCGCCTGCCGGTGGAAGTCGATTACGGCAGCGAATTCCGGTATCGCGATCCAATTGTTCCGCCGAACACGTTGACCATTGTCATCTCGCAGTCGGGGGAAACGGCGGATACCATTGCCGCTCTGCGTGAGGCGCGGCGCAAGGGTTCGAAGACGCTGGCGATCTGCAATGTGGTCGGATCGATGATCACGCGCGAAGCGAACGGAACGCTGCTGACGCATGCGGGTCCGGAAATCGGAGTGGCATCGACCAAGGCGTTCACGTCGCAGATCACGGCGCTGTTGATCTTGGGTATGCATCTGGGCCAGGTGCGCCAGACGTTGAATGCCGAGGCCTCCCGCACGCTGGTCCAGGAATTAAGCCGCATTCCGGGCAAGCTGGAGCACGTGCTAACCGATACCGACGTGTATGACAAGTTGGCTCGGGCCTTATTCCGCGCCGGGGACTTTCTGTATCTCGGACGAGGCATTCATTTTCCCATCGCCCTTGAAGGAGCGCTGAAACTGAAGGAAATTTCGTACATCCATGCGGAGGGCTATCCGGCCGGCGAGATGAAGCATGGGCCGAACGCGCTGATCGACGAGAGCCTGCCGGTGGTGGTATTGGCGACCCGCGATCCGGAATCCGAGGAGAGCCAGGTTCATTACGAAAAGACCATCTCGAACATACAAGAAGTGAAGGCGCGCAGCGGCATTGTGGTCGCGGTTGCTTGCGAGGGCGATCAGGAAGTGGCGAAGATGGCCGACCATTTGATCACCATCCCGGTGACGCGCGAGTTGCTGCTGCCGCTTCTGGAGATGATCCCGCTGCAGCTTCTCGCGTACCATATTGCGGTGCGGAGAGGTTGTGACGTGGATCAGCCCCGGAACCTAGCGAAGAGCGTGACGGTCGAGTAGTTGTAGCCGTGAAAATCGCTACGACTACGTTGAGCGTCGAAACGCACGGCAAGGGATTGTATCCCTTTACCGATCAGGTTACGAAATGGCTCGCCCAGCAATCCGTTGCGCAAGGCCTGCTGACACTGTTCATTCTTCACACCTCGGCATCGCTGGTGATTCAGGAGAATGCCGATCCGGATGTGATTCTGGATCTACGCGATTTTTTCGAACGCCTGGTTCCGGCAGAGGTGCAGAGCTATAGACATACCGCCGAGGGTCCGGACGACATGACATCGCATATCCGCTCAACCTTGACCCAGAGCAGCCTGACGGTTCCTGTCGCAGAGGGGAAGATGACGCTGGGAACCTGGCAAGGGCTATACGTGTTTGAGCACCGCGCGCGCCCGCATCGGCGCAGCGTGGTGGCGCAGTTCCTGGGCGAGTAACTGGAAGCTGTAAGAACGCGTCCCTTTGCTTAAGGGAAGGGATTTTCAAATGGGCATCCGCACACAGAAGAGCGTCGCCCAATGGCTGCTCGGCTGTCTGCTGCTGGGGACGGCGTTGACGTACGCACAAGAAAACAGGCGCTCCATTCATGGCACGGTCGTGTATGAGGGTGGAGAACCCGCGGCACAGGCGGCGGTGGAACTTGAGAACACCACAACATTGCAGGTGATCTCGCAAAGGACGGACGCGCATGGACGCTATCACTTCGATGGGCTAAATATGGATCTCGGGTATACGGTTACGGCGACTAAGAAGGGCTACTGGAGCAAACGGCATTCAGTGAGCAAATTTAGCTCGAAGCAGGTGATGATGGTGGATCTGACACTGGAACGTGTGAAGCGATGAGACGAACAGAGAAGCGAACGGCGACAGTAATCGGTTAATCTAAACGCATTGAACATCGAAGGTTGGGAACAACGCTATCGAATAGGCGAGACAGGTAAAGAAGATGCACCGACTGCTCTGCTGGTCGAGACCGCCGCGACGCTTTGCCCCGGGACCGCCATCGATCTGGCCTGTGGAGCGGGCCGGAATGCGCTATACCTAGCCGAAAAGGGCTGGGGTGTCAGTGCAATCGATGGGTCTCAAACGGCCATTGACATGGTTCGCCAACGGGCTGCGGCGCGCGGCCTCAAAGTGCAAGCGGAGGTCGCGGACCTGACGTCGAAAAGGTTCCAAATGCTACCTGACGCATCCGATCTCATCGTGATTGCCTACTATCTCCAGCGAAATTTGTTCCCGCTCGTTAAACGTGCGGTCCGGCCAGGCGGTTTGGTTTTAGCCATTGTCCATACGCCGGATCCCGGCGAGAATGGGCGCGAGAAACGGGCAGCGCCCGGAGAGTTGCGCAGTCTTTTTGCTGGCTGGCAGATTCTCCACGATTACGAAGGTGCTTCGCGCGACCCCGCACACCGCCGCCCCGTGGCGGAGATCGTAGCTCAGAGACCGGAAGCTAAGTGAAAATGGTGCTGTTGAGGTACTGGTTCCGGAATTTGCCGGTGGGATCGTAGTGTCTCACCAGCGTCTGAAATTCCGGCAGCTTTGCATATAAAGGCTGTATGCGCGAGCCCGGCATCGTAAACAACTTCGCCCAGTGGGGGCGGGCATCGAACGGCTTCAGCGCCTCTTCAATGCGCGGAAGAACGTTGTGCACTTCCGGCCATTCCGGCTTCCAGGTGAAGTGAATCGCCAACGATGGCCGCTGGTAAGCGGTACTCATCCAGAGCGTATCCGCATCGATGGTACGCAATTCCGTAATGAACAGGTGCGGTGTGATCTGGTCGCGCAGCCCCTCCACCGCGCGAATCGCCTCCCAAGCTCGCGCGCGCGGCACTAAGTACTCGGTCTGCAGTTCATTGCCGCTACTGGGCGTAAAATTCATGCGGAAGTGCGGCATGCGGTCGTACCATGGACCGGGAATGCCCAGTTGGTCGGTGCAACTTTCGGCCGAGTGCCCCGCCAGCGGATGCAGCTTCACCTTGGCTGCTGTGGCGCCGTAGAACTCCGGAGAGATCTCGAACTTCCGGCCCGGTTCCACTTTGCTCTTGATCCAGACTTGTGTCGCGCGGTGATTCTGCCAATCGGTAAACAGGCTGACGCTGTAACCCGCCGCAAATATGTCGTCCAAATGCTTCTCGAGTTGGTTGAAAGATAGGTTTTGATACACCACTTGACGCATTTGGAAGGTAGGTTCAATCGCTAGAGTGACCTTCGTCACCACTCCCAGCGCACCCAAATCCACCACGCAACCTTGAAACGTCTCGCGGTTGTGCTCACGCGATAGTTTGGCGATTTCGCCGTCGGGCGTGACCAGTTCCAACCCGACAACCGCAGTAGCAAGGTTGCCATTCTTGTTACCGGATCCATGCGTTGCCGTAGAGCGAGCGCCCGCGACCGTAATTTGGGGAAGTGAGGCGAGGTTATGGAGTGCAAAGCCATGGCCATCGAGCTGCGGAGCAAGCCGGCCATACTCGATGCCGGCTCCGACCGTTGCCGTGCGGGCATTAGCATCGATCTCTACCGACGTCATCTTGGCCAGTGAGATTTGGTTCTCGCTGCTATCGGCGATGTTGTTGAAAGAGTGCCGCGCGCCGAGCGTCTTCAACGTGCGGCAGCTCTTCACGATTTTCTGCACCTCCTCCACCGACTCGGGTTGGTACAGATTCTTGGCATGGTAGCGAAAGTTGCCCGACCAATTCGTGCGGGGCTCGTTGGTTTCAAAGCCACTGACCCGAGAGAGCATATCTCCAGCTAGAATCGCGGCTGAGGTCTTTAAAAATTTTCGCTTATCCATGGCAGTCTACGTCTCGACAACAGACGTAGTGTACAGCAAGCGGTTCTAACTGCGGGATGCGGGCGATACGAAGCCGTTTAACCGGGCATAGACGACAAGCTGTCCATAGTGTTCGCTAGTGTGCTCAAGGAACGTTATGATCATCGCCGCAGTTTTCTCCAATCCTGCCGGAAGATCACGCAGCGCCTTGGCTATGAACGCCATTCTCGCCACGCGGTTGGCACCGAGCCGGCAAAGATCCTGGACATCGCACGGGATTGCGGTTTCGGCGATATCTCAAACTTCAACAGAACATTTCGCGCAGAGTTTGGCGTCAATCCCCGGGCGTTATCGGAAACAGACGGGTCGCCACGGCTACTCTGCCCGCATCACAGCATAAACCGGATAGTGGTCCGAACCCTCTGCTGACTGATCGACCTTGCCGGACGAGAGTGCAATTGGACCTCGCGCAAAAATCCAGTCGAGCGCCATCATGATCCGGTGCGTTCGCTCGATCTTTTGCCCCAATGCGTTATGGAATCCGTTCTTCTCCAGCTTCTTGAGGTAGTATGACGCGAAGTACTTCGAATTCAAATCGCCACCCAGCAGGATGTCCGTTTGGGGCGGATAGCGCTTCAAATCTTCGAAAATTTCGTCCAGTTGCGCCATCTGGATGCGCCCGTTGCTGCGGCTCTCCAGATGCACGTTATAGACCACCAACAGCCGGTTATTGAAAGTGAGTTCTGTCACCAGCGCAATCCGGTTTCCCAATCGCCTTTGCATCAAGGGAAGGTTCGAAGGCAGCCATGCGTGAGGCTTCCAGAAACCCGATTGCCGATGAAACCGGAGAATCCTGGCTTGGCGAATAGGCAGCCGCGTCAGCGTCGCCTGTCCCGTATATGCCGGGCCGTGATCTTCCTGGCTCAATTCTTCGAACGCCCTCCCATACACGAAATTCATGTGTAGACGGCCGGCCAGTTCGACGGCTTCATCCAGATTGTGGCCGCGTCTCGTGTTCAAATCGACCTCTTGCAACAGGTACAAATCGGCCGGGCGCTTTTCTAACTCCGCCTGGATCTTGCCTAATTCGGTACCTTTGTCGATGTTCCAGGTAACGATCGTGGCGCTTCTCACGGCTCCGTTTGCGGGTAACGTGACCGATTCGCGAGGGGAATTAAAAATATCCGGTAGCGCTGCCGAGGCCATAAGCAACGCAATCACAACCGGGTATGTACGCACAACCACTATTGTCGGCTAAGCCGGTCTGACGGCATCAAAATCCTAAGCCACAACCTGGTCCCACAGTCCGCCAGACGAGAGTGCACGGACGATTGCCTTGCTATACATGTCGTGTGGGAATCCGAGTTCGATCTGGCTGGCTTCGTCGAGCGTTTTCAATTGATCCGCTGATAGCACCAGATCAAAGCTCGCGAGATTGTCTTGGAACTGCGAAAGTTTCCGCGCCCCGATGATAGGGATCACCGGCGTGGGACGATACCGAAGCCACGCCAGCGCCACTTGCGCCATGCTGCGTCCGGTCTCGTCGGACATACTCTTGACGGCCGCGACGATACGGCCGGTCCGTTGTTCGTCGGGTATAAAGTCCTTCATCATGTCATTGCTCATGCGGCCTGCATCAGACGACCCGTGCCCGTGATACTTGCCTGTGAGCACGCCACTGGCCAATGGCGACCACGCGGTTATGCCGATATTCAGCGCCTTAGCCATCGGGATCAGTTCCCGCTCCACCGTTCGCTCGATCAGACTGTATTCGATCTGCAACCCGACGAAAGGCGACCAACCTCTTAACTGCGCCAACGTATTCGCCTGCGCGATCCACCATGCCGGCGCGTCGGAGATGCCCGCGTACAACACTTTGCCAGCGCGAACCAGATCGTCCAATCCACGCATGACCTCTTCGACCGGCGTGATCTGGTCCCAGATGTGAACCCAATAAAGATCGATATAGTCGGTTCGCAGTCGTTTGAGACTTGCCTCCACCGCCTGCATCATATTCTTCCGATGGTTGCCGGCCGCGTTCGGATCTGTGCCGGGAAATGAATTGGTGTATTTGGTCGCCAGCGCAACGCTTTGGCGATGACCATCCATAAATTCACCAAGGAACGATTCGCTGGTGCCGTTCGTGTAAATGTTGGGCGTATCGACAAAATTGCCCCCAGCCTCACGGAAAGCATCGTAGATCTTTCTTGCCTCGTCCTTTGCGGCGCCCCAGCCCCAGTCGTCGCCAAAAGTCATCGGGCCGAGCGCCGCTTCCGAGACTCGAAGTCCACTGTTACCTAAAATCCGGTATTTCATGTCAACCTCCTTTTCTCAATGAACTTGTAAAACCGCTCTGCTTTGCCAGCGCGCTCCGGTCAGATTTTCTGAAATCTCCCAAAGCCTGGTGGCCACGGCCAAATCCTTCGCATGCTCCCCGATCACCGTTGGCCCTATGAGTTCGAACAGACCCGCCGGTCCGTAATATCCTCCGCCTTTTGCTTCCGGGGATGCCGCGTCACTCGTCTGGATGCCTGAGTAGTTACTCAGGATTCAGGAAGAATATTACGTTTTCCTCAGTCCGTTCCACAGCGCCTCGAACCCGAATCTCCGGTACTTGGCGGCGTGGGACGGATTTGCGGCCATCAGGTCAATGGTCGCTTGCGTCAACGCCTCCATGATCGCGAGGATGAATTCCAGCGGAAAATCCCGCACCATACCCTGATTAATCGCTTCCCGCGCCATCACCTCGACCTCCGCGAACGGCGCCGCTCCCACCGCTTTCGTCTCTTTCGTGAGCTTGCCCGAGACCACAAGCTGGGCCAGCGCTTTACGCTCTTCCGGGTTGGCAAGGCCCCATGTTACATAGGCATCCCAGATATGCTGGAGTTTGGCGCGCAGATCCTTCTTTCGCCCGAAGCCCGACATGAGGACCTCCGCGAGTTCGAGCTTGATCTGCCGATAGATCGCGTTCAGCAAATCGTCCTTTGTAGGAAAATATGTGAATAGCGTGCCCTCCGCGACCCCCGCGGATTTGGAGACCGCGGACGTTGGCGCGCTGAGTCCTCCTTCGGCGAAGACAGAGATGGCGGCCGATAGGATTGCGTCACGTTTGTCGTCGCTTCTGGGCCGAGCCATCTCTTATAATTGAGTATTTACTCAATAGTAAGCCGGCAAAGCCAGGAGCGCAACAGAGGGATTACCGTACGCGTGCGCGCATCGTTTCGAAGCGTGAATGACATCAAAGCAGTGAGACCGAACAGTGCCAGCCCGCCTGCAAACGGCTCGGGAGCGGGGAAAAGATCCAGGTCAGGGATATTTTGCGCAGTTGACCAACGCGTCGCGACCACATTACCTGATGCGTCCAGCACAGTGAAGCCCGTCAAATCGAGGCTGGAATAGGGGTCAACGTCTTCGGCCGCGTCTCCGCCGCCCCAAGGCGCGAAATCGGACGATGTCAGATAGCTGAGCGCTCCTAACGGAACCAAACTACCAAACTGAATGGGAGAGCTGATATCCAGGGTGTCAGATCGTGATTCGTTCCACCTTGCACGAATCTGCCATGAAACCCCAAACTTGTCCTTAAGCCAACAACGCTGACTGCCGGACCATCCTCTGTACGTTACTGCTTCGGCGGTCCGACGATCCCAAAGATGGCACCTTGCGTATCAAGGCAGTGCGCAATCTGTTGGCCTCCCGGAACCACCGAGGGTCCGTGAACCACCGTCCCGCCATGCTGCTTTACCCGGCCAACCGCGGCATTAATGTCATTAACGTTGAAATAGAAGAGCCAACCAGGGCTCTGCGATGGGTCCATCCTTGTCATCATGCCCCCGATGGGCTCGGAGCCGACCGCGAAGATCTGGTAGACACCATTCGGACCCATCTCGATCGCTTGCGATTTGCTCCAGCCAAATAAATCGGCATAGAAGTTGAAGTCCGATTGCCAATCGGCGGCGGCTAAGTCATGCCAGGCAGCGGTTCCCAGTGTACCGGCCGGCGGGCGTTCTGGTTGCTGCACTCCTTTCGGCGGTTCGAACAAAACAAAAATCGCTCCTTGTGGATCTGACACTACAGCAAAGCGGCCCACGCCCGGTATATCTTCGGGGGTGCGATGCACAACGCCGTTCGCTTGCTTGAGATGTTGCAAGCTCGCGTCTAAATCCTGTACTCCTATATAGCCCATCCAGGCCGCTTTCTCACCAGAAGCAAAGCCGCTGGCGGGTTTCTGCAGCAGACCGCCGATCGGAATGCCTGCCACCGTAACCAATGTGTAGCGCCGATTCGGCATGCCTGCATCGTGCGCGGCCCATCCAAGCACGCCCCGGTAAAACGCCTCGGCAGGCCCGGCGTCGGGCGTGTGAAGTTCGTACCAAACAAATCGCGAAGGTTCCGTCTTCAATGCTTCTCGTGACATCAGTTCTTCAGTTCTTTTTTCTTGAATTTTGGCGCTCATGAGGATCTCCCTAAGTGAGTCGAACGGCACTACGCCAAATCGACATCCGAGACCGCAAAATTTGAGCGTGGCGTAAAATAATGACCCTTCGAGGAGGTACCGGGAAGTGAACCGTCGCACTTAAGCCTATTAAGGATTTCAGTCTCTATCCTCCGAATCGGGAGCGCGTTCGCGCCGCCCGGGAACGCACCCAGAACTGCGACTCTGCAGATCCAGGACGATCACGCCTGCAGGCACGCAGCCGGGAAGGATTGAGCGTACAATAAGACCGGCAGTTACCAAACCTCAGCCAACTGAACTGCCTGCAACGAACTCAGCCGGCCGGAATCTAATAAGACGGACACTTTCAATGCCGAACTTTCACAAAAATCCGGAAGCTATCTCTCGTCTCACGCCTGAGCAGTACGAGGTAACGCAGCGTAGCGGAACGGAACGACCGTTCAGGAACGCCTATTGGGACAACAAAGAACCCGGCCTGTACGTAGATATCGTGTCGCGCGAGCCGCTATTTACCTCAATAGACAAATTCGATAGCGGCTGCGGCTGGCCGAGTTTTACCAAACCGATTGAAACGGAAAACGTCGTTGAGAATCGCGACGCCACTTACGGCATGATCAGAACTGAGGTTCGTTCCAGTGCTGGTGACAGCCATTTGGGTCACGTATTTCCCGATGGCCCTCGCGAGGCGGGCGGTTTGCGCTACTGCATCAATTCCGCTTCGCTGCGTTTTATTCCTGTCGACCAACTGGAAGCCGAAGGATACGGCAGCTACCGCAAACTGTTCCAACCATCGGCAGAAGGAGTAAAGAAATAACATGTCAACGGAAACCGCAATTCTTGCCGGCGGCTGCTTCTGGGGTATGCAGGATTTGATACGCCGTTACCCCGGCGTCATTTCAACGCGCGTGGGATACACTGGCGGCGACGTTCCCAACGCCACATACCGTCATCACGGCAGCCATGCCGAAGCGATCGAGATCGTCTTTGATCCCAAGAAACTAAGTTATCGGGAGATCCTGGAGTTCTTCTTCCAAATCCATGATCCGACTACTCTGAATCGCCAAGGCAACGACCGGGGAACCAGCTATCGCTCGGCGATTTTCTACACCAACGAAAATCAAAAACGGATCGCAATAGAGGCCATCGCTGACGTCGAAGCCTCGGGCCTTTGGCCAGGCAAGGTCGTGACGGAGGTAACGCAGGCCGGTCCGTTCTGGGAAGCCGAGCCCGAGCATCAAGACTATTTGGAACGTTACCCGAACGGTTATACTTGCCATTACGTTCGCCCCGGTTGGAAGCTGCCCAGCCGGGCTGAAGTACACCGGGCAAGTTAGACAGTTATTTCTAATTCCGACTTATCTGCGAGTAACTGTAACCCGAGTGCCGACTCCTGCGCCGTTATGGTTCCTAACCGTTTCATTCTTCACGGCTGTTTTCATCGCAGTAAGAGTTTTGTCGCCAGGGAGTTCGCACTTTACATCAGTATAGGCCAATACCCAATCGGCATCTTCCATAAAAATCATCCTCCGGAAATAGTCAAGTTATCGCAGTTAAAGATAGTGCACTTTTCGCGCCATTGGGGATTATTAGAAACGCGCACGCCTGCAATGCACGTGCTCGACATCGAATTCCCCGATGAGGGACGAACTGCTAGCTGGTATCGGGTCCCTTGTGTGACGCCGGCCTCCTAAACTGCCGCGGTTATTTCCCGACAAGTGGCACACCCAGGATTCCCTTTTTGGGTATACAATCTTGGACGAAATATTAACCGTTCGGTTAGGGGGACTGATGCGCAGACTGATAACGTCACTTGGTTGCCTGTGCCTTTTTTCCGCGGGGGCTTCTGCTCAAACTCTTGGACAGATTACCGGCGATGTTACCGATCCGAGTGGCGCGGCCGTTCCGAATGCAACGGTGATTGTTACCAACATGGCGACCAATGTCGCGCGCCAAACCACCACGAACACGTCAGGGCTGTACGTCTTCCCGGACCTTGTGCCGGGCGCCTATGACGTGAAGGTTGTGGCATCGGGATTCGCAACCAGCGTGAAATCGAACATCGTCCTGGAGGTGCAACAGACAGCGCGGGTCGACTTCACCGTGCAGGTGGGCCGTTCCACAGAGACCGTGGAGGTGTCGGCAAATGCGGTGGCGCTGAGCACGGAAACCGCGACGGTCGGCACCGTCGTGGAAGAGAAGCGGATTATGGATCTTCCGTTGAACGGCCGCAATTACTTGAGCCTGGTGTCTCTGAGCCCCGGTGTGACCACGGGATTCGTTCCGGCCGCGCAGGCGGCAGGCCGGCTGGGCGGTACGCGCGCTGCCCTTACAATTGCGGTAACGGGCGGACGATCGACATGGGAGAACTACACGCTGGATGGCATCACCAACACCGATATCGACTTCAATACCTATATCCTCCAGCCGTCTGTGGACGCGCTTCAAGAGTTCAAGGTGCAGTCTGGTATTTACCCAGCGGAGTTCGGCCGGGAACTGGGTCAAGTCAATGCAGCGACTAAGCCAGGAACGAATGAATTCCATGGAGCCCTCTGGGAGTTTCTGCGCAACGATGTTCTGGACGCTAAACCTTACGACTTCGCCTCGGCCACGCGCAGCCCCACAAATCCGCCGCCGGTGAAAGCTCCCTACCGGCAAAATCAATACGGCTATGAACTAGGCGGCCCGATTTGGATTCCAAAGATATTCAATGGCAAGAACCGGCTTTTTTTCATGTCGAATTTTGAAGAATACCAATCCCGCCAGACAACTCCGGCGATCATCACAACTTTGCCGGCCGCTATGCGGAATGGGGACTTTTCTTCCATTCTTCCATACGGCTACGTGCTCTATAATCCGATGACTCGGACCGGAAGCACCTTGGCGCAAGTCGTAGCGTCGCAGGCTCCTTTTCCGGGGAACATCATTCCCGCCAACATGATCAGTCCGCAATCGGCGCTTTTGCTAAGCAAGTGGTACCCGTTGCCTAATCTTCCGCAAACCACGCCCGGCTTGCCATATAACAACTATCAGTACGGCTTAAGAATTCCAACCGACAAAAACACGCTCACCACGCGCATCGATTTTGCCGAGAGCTCTACGTCGCAGTGGTTCGGGCGTTATAGCCGGGACGAAGAATCGACACTCGAGAACACCGGGCAGATCACCGACGATGGAGAAACGCTGTACACGCTAGCCGGCCAATGGGTACTATCCAATGTCAGGACCTTCTCCCCGACCAAGGTAAACGAAGCGCGGTTCGGCTATAACTCGATGTTCAATAACATCACCCAGCAGTTGGCCGGGAAGGAGAACGTGAACCAGGAACTCGGTATGCCGGTTCAGCCGACCGATCCGAATTCCTATGGCGTTCCCAACATTGCCCTCGCTCAGAATCTAGCAACCTTCGGTAACCCGACCAGTAGCCCGTTTCAAATCAACGATAAGTATTTCGAGGGGGTAGACAACTTTTCCTGGGTCATTGGAAAGCACTCATTACGATTTGGCGGAGAATACCGGTACAACGAGTTTCCACAAGTTGGAAACGAATTCCCGCGGGGACAGTTTTACTTCGACAGCCAGTACACGAACCAAGTCACGGCAACCGGCGGGGGAACAGGCGGCTACACCGGCGCAGACTTTTTGATGGGCGATACCTATGACGCGATCATCGCCGTTTCGTTGGCCAAGGCAGATTTTCGCAACAGCGAATGGGCCACCTATATCGACGACACTTGGCGGCTCACATCGAAATTAACGGTGACCTTGGGTTTGCGATGGGAAGTAGCGCAACCGCTGTTGGACGAGGACGGCTTGGAGCCGAACGTGCAGATTCAACAGCCACTGCCCGACCAGGCAAACGTTCCGAATCTGGCTTTGCACCCGGTGTATGTTCGCACGGGCACTGGGAATTTCTACGACGGGATCAACTTCCGTTACGAGCCGTACTGGGCCGCCAATGGTGGAATCGCCGGATCTCCACCCTTGCAAACCGTCAGGGACGGGCGGCTGGGCAGCCGGTTGATCAATACGAATTACGGCGATTTCGCACCGCGCGTCGGAATCGCCTACAGTCCGAATGACAAATGGGTGATCCGAACCGGCTTCGGAATCTTTTATTCTCAGGAGAGCAAGAATTCTATCTTTGATCTCGCCCGCGGCATGGGCGGCCGTGCTACGACTCTGGCGCCCACTACATGGTCTGCACCGGCGTTCACTTACACCAACTTCATCAACACCGCTTCACTCCCGATCACCATACCGGTCGGACTCACGTGGGGCGTGGCGCAACATCTGCCCGACAGCTCGAGCATGCAATATCTTTTCAACGTGCAGCGCGCTCTCGGTAACTCGACGATTGCCGAGGTAGGTTACGTCGGTTCGGTAAGCCGCCATCTGGATTTTCTGCTGGATGAGAATCAAGGAATTCTCAACCCGGCATTGCCGGTAGTGCAGCGTTTGCCTTATCCGGAATGGGGAGCATCGGGGATCCAATATCTGATAGCCGCCGGCAATGGCAACTACAATGCTTTCAGCGTAAAGCTGACGCAACGCTTCGGGGCGAACCTCAACGGCTTGTTCGCTTATACTTGGTCGAAATCCCTGGACGACACTAGCGCAATTCGCGGCACGGTTGGGGCGGACTTCTCGCCTCAGAATGCTTTATGTCCGACGAGTTGCGAATATGCGCCTTCAGATTTCAATATTCCTCACCGGTTTGTCGCGTCTATTCTCTACATGCTGCCGTTCGGCAAGGGTCAGCGTTTTCTCAACCGGGGAGGCGTGGTCAACCAGATTGCCAGTGGATGGCAGCTCAGCACCATTACTACGCTGCAAAGCGGAGGCGCGGTCGACTCGTCTTCGTGGGATTCCGGCGGTACTAATTTCATCTCTAACGCCACTCGTCTGAATTGCGTTGCGGGCGTGAATCCTGTGTTACCTGGCAACAACCCGAACGGGTGGTATAACCCCGCAGCGTTCTCAAATCCCGTCGCAGGTACGTTCGGGAATTGCGGGCGCAATACCCTGCGCGGACCCTGGCTGGGGAACGAGGACGTTTCCATCGTGAAATATTTCCCAATACGGGAAAAGCAAACTCTCGAGTTTCGCACCGAAATGTTTAATGCGCCCAATCACGTGGAGTTGACGGAAAACGGTCAACTCAGTTGGGGAAACGGCTCCAGCGCGACGCCCTCTGCGACTTTCGGCAGAATCACCGCCACGCAAAACCCAATGCGTGAGATTCAGTTTGCGCTTAAGTTTAGTTTCTAAATTCCGAACCGCTCGCGCGCAAGCTCCGCCGGTTTCCGAGCTAACTACCCCATCATCGCTTCCAGCCGCTCAATGCGCTCTTCTGTCGAAGGGTGCGTTGAAAACAGGCGCATCAGACTCGCGCCGCTGAAAGGCTTGATGATGAACATGTGAGCCGTGGAAGGAGTCGCATCCATCGGTATGCGCTGCGAATAGGTCTCTAGTTTCCGAAGTGCGGAGATCAATTCGCGGGGGTTGCCGGTATACTTTGCCGAGGCGGCGTCCGCATCGAACTCGCGCGTCCGGGAGATTGCCATTTGAATCAGGAGCGCCGCGACCGGCGCCAGAATCATCATCAGGAGGCCGCCCATCGCCCCGCCTTCGCGGTCGTCGTCGCGCTCTCCGCCGAAGAAGAACATCATGCGCGACAGAAACGTGATCGCCGTCGCCAGAGTCGCGGCAATCGAACTAATAAGTATGTCGCGGTGCAATACGTGGCCCAGCTCATGCGCGACCACGCCCTCGATCTCCGCATCCGTCATGGTGTTCAAAATGCCCGCCGTGAACGCGACCGACGCGTGTTGCGGATTGCGGCCCGTAGCGAATGCATTCGGCGATTGCTCCGGAATCAGCCATAGCCTCGGCATCGGAATATTCATACGCCGGGCCAAACCACCGACAATGGGCGCTACCCTCGAATAAACACTGGGGTTCTGCTCCGGGGTGACCGGCTGCGCCGAATAGGTGGCCAGCGCGATCTTGTCCGAGAAGAAATAGCTGAAGAAATTCATCGCCATGGCCAGGAGCAACCCGATATACAAACCCTGACGTCCCGCGATCGCTTCGCCTCCGAACAGCAAAACTCCGCTCAGCACGCCCAGAAGGAGAACCGTCTTGACCATGTTCATAGCGATAATTCCTGACCATTAGACGAGGACGGCCCCGATTTTGACTCGTTCGCTGGGTAGCGTCAGGGTTTTCTGACCCCGAATTCGAGAGAAGGCCTTGTGATTGCGCCGACTTAGTCTTTGCAACGACAGAGGTGACGATGATGGACGAACGCCGCAGACAGATTCTTTCGACGCTGGCTACCATGGACAAGCAGTTCGGCAAGGGATCGGTATTGATGCTGGGGTCGCGGGCGGCTCTGCCCGTCGATGTGATCTCGAGCGGTTCTATCGGGATTGACAATGCGCTGGGCGTCGGGGGCTTCCCGCGTGGTCGTGTAGTGGAGATATTTGGCCCGGAATCCTCCGGAAAGACCACGCTGGCGCTTCATGTGATCGCCGAGGCGCAGCGGAACGGCGGGGCTGCCGCCTTTGTCGATGCCGAGCATGCTCTCGACCCGGGCTACGCCTCGAAACTGGGCGTCGATACAGAGAATCTGATCGTTTCGCAGCCGGATTACGGCGAGCAGGCGCTCGAAATTGCCCAGGCACTCGTCAATTCTCAGGCCATCGACGTGATCGTCATCGATTCCGTGGCGGCCCTGACCCCCAAAGCAGAAATCGAAGGCGAGATGGGCGATAGCCATATGGGTCTGCAGGCCCGCATGATGTCGCAGGCGCTCCGCAAGCTGACCGCATCGGTGTCGCGGGCCAATACGTGCCTGATTTTTATTAATCAGTTGCGCGAAAAGATCGGCGTTATGTTCGGAAACCCGGAAACCACGACGGGCGGAAGGGCGCTGAAGTTCTATGCCTCCGTTCGGGTGGAAGTCCGCCGGAATACGGCCTTAAAAGATGGCGAAACCGTCGTCGGGAACCGCACCAAGATCAAGATTGTGAAGAACAAAGTGGCCGCGCCGTTCCGCGAAGTGGAAGTGGACATTCTCTACGGCCATGGCATCTCCCGCGAAGGCGATCTGCTCGATTTGGGAGTGCAGCAAGCGCTGGTGGAGAAGAGCGGTTCCTGGTACAGTTATGGCGGAGAACGGATCGGTCAAGGCCGGGATAACGCGCGCCAAACGCTCATCGACCGGCCGGATTTGGCCCAAAAGCTGGACGCGTCGCTTCGCGCATCGTTATCGTTGCCCGCGCCTGGGACAAAGGCGAAAATGGCCGCTGATTTCGCGTTAACACCCACCGAAATCAAGCGAGCCGCTGCCGTATCCTAGCTTACATCGCCCTTCAAACCTTGACCAGCCGCGACTTAAGCGGCCGGACGAGCAAGCACAGAATAAAACCGAAGGCGAGAAAGCCGGCCAGCACCGCCAGCGGTTGATCGTAGATGTGGACCTTCGGCGCGCCGGGCTTAAGCGACGCGCGGGCGGCCGCGGAGAGTTGGGTGATAATAAAAGGCCCCACGACCGCTGCCGCGCTCCACGCGGTCAGCATCACGCCGTAGATGCCGCCCACATTCGCCGGTCCGAACATATCGGCCGCGAACGCCGGCATCGTGCCGAATCCGCCGCCATACATGCTGAAGACCACGAAGGGCGCCGATTCAAAGAGTATCCATTCGCCGGCCGCTCCCCCAACCGCGGAATCAACAGGAACAGTGCCGTCTGCGCCAGTAGGAAAACCGTAAAGGTGGCCCGCCTGCCGATAAAATCCGAGACCGTAGCCCAAAAGAACCGCCCCGCCGCGTTGAAAATGCTGATCAACGAAACCACCGTGGCGGCCCCAAAGCCGTTTTGCTGAACATGTCTTGCATCATCGGGGAGGCTTGGGCCAGAATGCCGACTCCGGCGGTGGTGTTGATGAAGAAAATGGCCCAGAGCAAATAGAACTGGAAGGTTTTAAGCGCTGCCGGTCTCGCGAGGCTTGCCGCGGCCGCAACCTGAGTCGACGCGTCCGCCCATTATCAAGGCCAGCCCCGAACAGCGCTGCGGCCCAACCGGAGGCGACCCGCGGCCCCTTGCGCTCCACCCATGCCCGGTCAGCACGATGCAAGTGCTGAACGTGATGTAGGGCGCCTGGAATAGGGCAAATAGCGGGTGGGGGAAGAGTGCATTGATCGGCCGGTTGAATACGCTGAGCGCATACACCGAGCTAATTGAAAGATTGATGAGAACGGCCGCGATGGGAATCGGCCACCGGGAGTAAATCGTGGCTGGCACGCGGTCCCGAGGGTCGGCCGCTGAAGCGGGAGTAGCCAAGTTACTGCTCCTTTTGGATATAGGTATGTTGTAGAACGATATCATTGGCGAAGGCAGAACGCACCCGCGTATGGACTCGAAGCCCGTCCGCCCCTTTAGCATTCAGCGAGTGAGCACATCTTCGGTAGAGCGATTGGTCGACGAAGTAACTGCGGAAGAGCCCCTGGAAATTCGCATCGCATACCGCTTCAAAGAGGCTCGTATCGCCGAGAGTTTCGCCGTGACGATGCGCACGCCCGGCCATGATCGCGAACTCGCGGCAGGTCTGTTGTGCTCGGAGGGTGTTATTCGAGCGCTCGCGGACGTCGTGGATTTGCGGATGCTCGGAAGCTCGGCTGGGGTTGCTTCGAACGAAATCCTGGCAGAGTTGGCGCCCGATGCCGACGTGGACATGCCTGCCCTGGGGCGCCGTGGCTATGTCAATTCGAGTTGCGGAGTGTGCGGAAAGAGGACCAGAGAAGCGATCTCGAAGAATCTCCCTCAGCTTGCGGACAGCGCCTTTGACGTTAATTGGCCGGGCATCGCGCATCTCCCCGAGCGACTGCGAGAGCAGCAGCGCGATTTTTACAGAACTGGCGGTTTGCATGCCGCGGCGCTTGCGGACCGTTATGGAAACATCGAAGCCGTGTTTGAAGACATTGGCCGCCACAATGCACTGGATAAGCTGATCGGCCACTGCCTACTCGAAGGCCGCCTGCCGCTGTCTGATCGTCTGATCTTCATGAGCAGCCGCAGCAGCTTTGAACTGGTGCAGAAGGCTTTGATGGCGGGATGCCCTATGCTCGCCACTGTCGGCGGCCCATCCTCGTTGGCTATTGAGATGGCGCGTGAGCATGGTCTTACGCTGCTGGGATTCTTTCGCGATGGCCATTGCAACGTCTATTCCGGCGAGTGGCGGCTACACTCGGAAGTGTATGAAGCTGCGCCTTCGAAGGAATAGCATTCGCTTGCGACTGAACCGGCGGGATGTGGACATGCTCGCCTCGGGAAACACGATCGAGGAGCAGGTGTTCTTCCCGGGCGACGCGCAGCTATCTTATGTATTGGAATCGAGAAGAAATGAAGATGCAGCCGCCTGCTTTGACGGCGTCTCGATTCGCATTGCTGTACCGTCGGCAGCGGTTTCGGCCTGGGCGAACAGCCAGGAGATCGGCTTATATTACGACTTTGCTGCCGGTGAACAGCCGCTGAAAGTAGCTATCGAAAAAGATCTGGAGTGCCTACATCCTCCCGAGGATGAGCACGACGCGGAGGCGTTCCCACGCACCTGACAGGAAGCAATTAGTGCTTGTCCCAATAACGGCTTGCAAACGCGAGGAAAGTGGGCCAGTTCGGGCCGGTGGTGTGTCCTCCGCTATGTTGCCGGAAGGCCAAGTCTCCTTCGATCAACCCAGTTTCTATGGGAGGGAACTTGGTGGTTCCCAGATCCTCCTTGCCCAAGAGCCGGTACACCGGACCCGCGGCAACTTCGGCTTCGAACTGCCCCAGATCGTCGACCCAATTGCCCTCTACCTTAGGCGAACCACAACTGATAAAGACCGGCCGCGGCGCGCACAGTGCAATCAGGTCGTTGGCATCGACCGGCAGATCGTTCGCGGTCAGCGGGCCCGCATACTTTAGAAAATTACCAGCCATCCAGTGATACTCGCCGGTACCGGCCAGGTTCTCGACGAGTTCTCCGAAATTTCGGCGAAAGATCTTTGCGCCGCCTTCTCCCGAAGAGCCCACGAATGCGATTGAAAAACGCTGTTCATAAGCCATCGTCAGCAGCGTCGCTTTGCCATAGCGCGAAAGGCCTTCGATTCCGACCCGTTTTGCATCGACAGCCCGGTCGGTTTCCAAATAGTCCAACCCTCGGCCAGCGCCCCACGCCCAGGCGCGCAGAGTTCCCCAATCGTCCAGCTTTCGCGGTTGCCCTTTGTTGACCAGCCCGATGATGCCCTCCGTCAGGCCAGCTCCGTTGTCCGCCTGGAAGCTGGTGGGGATGAGAATCGCATATCCCCAGCCTTTCGTCAGCACCTGTTCCTGCCAGCTTGGCCCCGTTACTTTCGGCGGAGTGAAGCCCTTCGGAAACTTAAAGCCTTTTGGAAACACAAAGCCGAACTCCATCATCACAGGTACCGGGCCAGTTGCACCGGCCGGTGTCGTCAAAGTCATTTCAATGTCGACCTTGATAAGCGGGTACGAAGAATTGTCAACATGCCCCACAAGTTTTTTCGTGATGGACGGAATCGTTCCCACCTTTTCATGAGTCGTGCTGACAACTTCCCAATTCACCTTCGGCACGTTCGCGGGCACGCGGCCATAAACGTTCTCATCGAACAACTCAATCAACTGCGGACGCCGGTCGTTCCACCACATCGCTGGCGTCGTTACTTTCTCGCCATCCTGCATGACCAGTGAGTCCGGTAGGCGATACGCGCTCACTTTGGATTCGTCATAGTTGACTGCGTTTGGCGCATCCGGGTGATTCGGATCCGCCCCAGGCCGCAGCTTCTCGATGTGCAGGAGATTCATTAATCGCTGATGGTCCTGCCCGGCGGTCAAATGCACCGGCGCCTCTTCCTGAGCAGCAAGGGATGCGCCGGGCAAACACAGAAGCATTGCCGCCGCGAGACACGACGGGAAAGACAGGGATCTCATAGTGCGAGCCCCTCCATCCTATCTAAGAACAGCGGTTACTTGGCGGGCGCAAGACGGTAGTCGCCCGTGTGATTTCCGTCAACGAATGTGAAAACTTCCATATGGTCCTCGCCCGCTCCGTGCCGGTAAGCCCACATCTCGTTTGGAAAGCGTTCCTGCGGTCCCCCGTTCGGATGCGAGTCGATCTCATCCGGCGGCCCGTTCACGATGTAAACGCGGCCTCGATCAGTCTGCCATCCAGGCTTCCCGGAGGCGTAGTGCGCGTTGGCGAAGGCGATGCGGCGGTAGTGTTCTTCCTTGAACTCGTCCTCAGGCGTGCCCGGCGTCGGGTCGCGTCGCAGCCAGAACTGTTCAATAAACTCGTCCCGCTCCTGGTCGGTCGTCAACTGCTCAAAAGCAGCGCGCTCGGGTTCGCTGATGATGTAGACGACATCCTCATTCAGCCATTTGGAATAAAAAGCGGCGGCTTTGCTTCGATCGGGCTGCGAATGAGAGACGAGCGAGCGCACTACTCCCGACTGCCACGCGCCCAAACTGAATGCCACAGTTACCATCAAAGCCAGGGTGACGAGCAACGGAGTCCAAGCGCTACTCGGTCTTTTGGGATACAACAAACGATGAATACGTTTCATGAGATTTCCTCCTCTTACGGCAACGGCCGGCTCGCGGCCCGACCAACGAGTTTGTTCCAGCGCTGCGAGCGCCACGGCGTATTCGCGAACCTTGCCACTGATGGAGACGGCGATATCGTCACAGCAGTTTTCACGCTCCATGCGAATAACCCGGGAGATCCACCACGCTGCCGGGTGATAAAACAAAAGCCCTTCAACCAAACGTTGTGTGGAGTTGACCAGGTAGTCGTAGCGGCGGATGTGCGCTAACTCATGCAACAGGATAGCTTCGATCTGTGTAGCGGGCAGGCCCGTAAGCACGCCAATTGGCATCAGAATCAAAGGGCGGATGTGCCCAATAACCATCGGCGTATCGGCCAGACAAGATTCCAACAGCAAAATCGGCCGCGAAAATTGTAAGCGCGTGCTGAGTCGCCCAAGCAGGTTCTGCCAGCACTCAGGCGCCATACAAACGCCGCGACTACGGAGCCGATGCACCGATAGCAAGCCGGCTACGTGCCTCACATAGAACAGGAAGACGCCCATGAGCCACAACGGAGCCAGCCAAGGAACCATTGCGGCAACGTCGCGACCCCAATCGTTGGGCGAATCGACTGCAATCGCAGCATTTCCGATATGCAAGGCGGGCGCTTGCGCCATCCAGAGCGAGCCACCGCCTTCCGGCATTAGATAAGTCAAAGTAATGCCGAACGTCACCAGCATCAGCAGCATCGCGAGGCAAGCAGCAGCGTAGCGGAAGCGCGGTGAACGCACCGCCGACAGAACGATACCAAGCAAAGCTGAAAGGATCGCTCCCTCCCAGAGAGAATGCAGAACCGTCCAGCCGACCGCTCCCGCTAGCGGAGTCTGAATAAACGTTTCGACCAGTCTCATTTCTTTTCCACCTGGTATTCATCCAGCAGTTTGCGCAACTCTTCTAATTCCTTCTTCGTTGCCTTCCGCGCCGATAACGCGCCGACGAGAAGCGCCTTTGCAGAACCGCTGAAAGCCCGATCCAGCAGGTCGCCGGCGAGCTGTTTCTGGGTCCACTCGCGCGGTTTCGCTGCTTCATAGATATGCGCCCGTTGTGTCTCATCGCGGCGCACCAGCCCTTTTTCCGCCATAATCTGCATGAATTTCAGAACGGTGCTGTATTGCGCCGCGCGCCGGCGGCTTAATACGTCATAGACGTCCCGAACGGTCGCGGGTCCGATGCTCCACAAAACAGTCAGGATTTCGAGTTCGGCGTCGGTTGGTCTAGGTGGGCTCGCCATCTAGGAAGAGATTACTAGTAATACCTTCGTATGTCAAGTGAATATGTTTGGTTAAACTTGTGCGAGCGAGGCCTTCATGCGAATCTTGCTATTTTTCGTTTGCGCTGTGCTCGGGGCCGCCCAGAGTCCAGTCGCGCAACTAATCAATGTCTCCCGCCCTGGCAAGACGGGTTATCAAATCGGCGATCGGTTCCGGATCGTGATCACAGGCCAGCGAAACCAACCCATTAGCGTCCGAACCACAATTCTTGGCCGGACGGATTGGGGTCCGGTCATTGCCCAGACTGACGACGGCGGGCAGTGGTCGACCACCGGGCAGTTTGAGAAGTCCGATTTTGGCGATTGGAGCGAAGCCTGGACGGTTGGTGGGAAACTGGCCAGCCCTGTCACTGGGTTTTCCGTGGGCGCGCCCTGTCTTCCGGGAGGGCAACACTCGGTGGCATACCTGGGCGCCCCAAGAGTGGAGACCTGCGAGACCAAAGAGGGTACTCAGAGCTTCGGGACGCCTTCCTACGGGGACCCCTTCCGCACGCCCGACGGCCGGATGATTCCGGGGCGCACGCGATCGAATATGACTGCGGAGCAGTACCACATGGGAATATTGGAATCGTTAATCCTGAACTGGCAAAGCGGATTGTCACCAGGCTTCTATGGAGACGAAGCTGCGGCACACATCGTGAACCTGATCGGCGTGAATGCGTTGTCCGAACGTGAAATGCAAAATGCCGTTCTACTCATCCATGCGGCATTCGAAAAGCCGAATCGCATTCCTCAGACGGCACGCGACCCGACGGCAACGTTGTCCTTACTGCGAAATTTTGCGAATGCGGCCCAGGAAGCGGGTTTAAAGCAACAAATCGCCGAGACGATCAATTACGTTCAGCTCCAGTGAAGCGCTAATTTGGGTGCCGGCCGTCGGCAATGATTTCAGGTGGTTCTCCCGGAAATCGTGGCCTCGGCTCGGATGACGTCTCGTAACCGATTGCGGGGGGTAGCGCAATGGGACTCGATGGAGTCTTCTTGGCACGCCCTTTCCCCTTCACCTTAGCCATCAATTCATTCCAACATTCGGAACAAATGTCGTATTCGGTTTGCTCAATTGCTCTTTGAGCACAGTCGCGAATCTCGCCACAAAGATCACACTTATAAACGATCATCGGGTCTAACCCTTTCGTTCATATGTTACGTCCATTCGTAGCGTCATGGGACCTTAATCGAAACGATATCATCATTGACTGTGATATCCGGTCGCGAATGGACATCCGTTCATGGAAGAACGGCTTGGTTGCTGGGCTTCCTGGCGAGCGGATTAGTAGCCTCGTCTTCAGCCGCTCAAATTGGGGCTCAAGACCGCTGGGTAGGGACATGGGCTTGTTCTCCACAAAGGGCGGAACCGAACAACATGCCGCCCAGCCCGGGACTATCGGATAGCACTCTGCGCCAAATTGTTCACGTTTCTATTGGCGGGAGCCGGCTACGCATTCGAATTTCGAATGCCTTTGGCGACAAACCGCTTTCGATTCTCAGTGTCCATGTAGCCGTTAGCTTAGGACTTAGCAGAATCAGTGTCCCAAGCGATAAAGCTGTTACTTTTAACGGCCGTGGTTCGGTGATCATACCCGAGGGCGCGCCAATTGAGTCTGATCCTGTTGCGTTTCCTCTGGCCCCGCTGTCGAATCTGGCTATCACGATGCATGTGGCGGACAGCAGCTCCGCTGTGACCGCGCATCCTGGTTCCCGCGAGACTTCTTATCTTCAGGCAGATGACGCGGTAAGCGCACCCCAGTTACCGTCCGCGGTGCAAACTGTTCATTGGTATTTCGTGAACGGAGTTGACGTAACAGGGCCCGCGGGCTCCGCATCTGTGGCCGCATTGGGAGATTCCATCACCGACGGACGAGGGTCTACTACAGACGGCAATGACCGTTGGCCGGACGAACTGGCGCGCCGCCTTCGGACTGATAAAAACACCGCGGACATCGGCGTGCTGAACGAAGGCGTTGGCGGAAATCGCCTTCTGCAGGATGGACTGGGGCCAAATGCCCTGGCGCGGCTAGATCGAGATGTTCTGGCACAAACGGCCGTGCGCTGGTTGATTGTGCTGGAGGGGATCAACGATATTGGCACGGCATCCGGCAATGCGGAGGACATCATAGGGGCATATAACCAGTTAATTTTGAGGGCTCACGCACATGGCATTCGTGTTTATGGCGGGACTATTCTTCCTTATGAAGGCGCTGCTTACTTCAGTCCGACGGGCGAGGCCATTCGACAGAAAGTGAATGAGTGGATTCGGAGCAGTGGCAAGTTCGACGCCGTTATCGATTGGGACAAAGTCATGCGCGACCGGGAGCATCCCTTGCGTCTCGCGGCGGCGGTGGACAGCGGCGATCATTTGCATCCCTCAGCGGCAGGTTACGAAAAGTTGGCGAACGCGATCGACCTTAGGTTGTTTGAGGAACGATGAGTCTCGTATACTAGCCGGCAAGGATTTCAAAACCTTGGAAGCACTTTCCCTTCGAGCGATAATCGTCTGCGCCACTCTGGCTTGCCCAATTATGACCTCGCAGGCACAAGGCGACGGCACGCCCGCGACTTCGAACGTACGCGGCGCGCAGAGTCCCAGAATCCTGCCTGACCGGAGCATCCGGTTCACGCTGAAGGCGCCCGATGCCCATAGCATTGAAGTTAAGGGCGGCGATGGATTAGGGAAAGGTCCGTTTCCGATGACGAAAGGCGCGGACGGAATCTGGAGCGTGACGACTCCGCCCGCCGTTCCTGGATTCCACTATTACTGGTTCGTTCTCGATGGCGTCGCTGTAAACGATCCCGGGAGCGAAACGTACTTCGGATATGGAAAAGAAACCAGCGGCGTAGAAGTGCCCGAGGCCGGTGTCGATTTCTACGACATCCAGGATGTCCCGCATGGAGAAGTCCGCGCTCACTGGTACCGTTCTAGGACGACCGGTGAGTGGCGGCGCGCCTTTGTGTACACTCCGCCCGGCTATGACAAGCCGCTCAACACGAGATATCCGCTTCTGATTCTTCAGCACGGCGCGGGCGAGAACGAAGCCGGATGGACGAAGCAAGGCAAGGCAAATTTCATTCTCGACAACCTAATCGCCGAAGGCAAAGCCAAACCCATGATTGTCGTGATGGACTGCGGCTATGCCACCAGGGCAGGTTCACCAGCGGGTATCGTGTGGAACTCGCAACAGGCATTCAGCGCGTTCCAAGATGTGGTCATCAATGATTTGATCCCGAACATTGATGCAACATACCGGACGATTCCAGACAAGGAGCATCGAGCGATGGCTGGACTGTCGATGGGTGGTATGGAGACGCTCTTCATCACGCTGCATCGGTTGGATAAGTTCGCTTATATCGGCTCGTTCAGCGGCCCAATGATCGCTGGTATCAACGTGCCGGCGGGTGGATTCGATAGGAAGACTGCCTACGATGGTGCATTTGCCCATCCAGCTGCGTTCAACAAGCAGGTGAAGCTTCTTTGGATGGGTGTTGGAACTGATGAAAGGCAATTTTATGCGGGAATCAAAGGGGCGGCAGACGCTTTACGATCAGCGGGTGTTCAATTAACTTTCTTCGAATCGCCCGGTACGGCTCATGAGTGGCAAACTTGGCGGCGCGATCTGAACAATTTTGCGCCATTACTGTTCCGTTAGTTCCGGTGCATGTCGCGATGACTTTCTTTGACACTGTAACCGGCTTTCGCTAAGCGCTTGCGAATCTCATTCGCGATCATCACCGAGCGGTGCTGGCCGCCGGTGCATCCGAACGAAATCGTCAGATAACTCTTGCCTTCGCGGATGTAATGGGGCAGTAAATAGATGAGCAGGTCGGAAATCCGATTAATAAACTCGACCGTCTGTGGATAAGAGCGTATGTAGCGCGCTACGCTCGGGTGACGGCCACTCAGTTTCTTGAATTCGGGAATATAGTTCGGATTGGGGAGAAAGCGGACATCGAAAACCAGATCGCTATCGGGCGGAACACCATTGCGAAAGCCAAAGCTGTTCACGTAGATCAGAATCTTGCCGCTTTCCTTAGTGCCTTCGAATTTTTCATTGATCAGGCTGCGCAGTTCGTGGACATTCAGCTTTGAGGTGTTGATGCTGAGGTCGGCCAACGGCTGGATAGGCGCGAGGGCGGCACGTTCATCCTGAATGCTGCGGAGAACGGTGGATTCTGTTCCCAGGGGATGTGGGCGGCGCGTTTCGCTGTAACGCCGCTGCAACACATGGTCGTCGGCATCGAGGAATAGCAGCGTCGCATTCACTTGTTTCTTCAATGCCTTGTACATTCGCGGGAAGTTCTTCAATTCTTCGCCTTCGCGAATATCGATCGTTAGGGCCGCTTTGCGCGCTCCCTTGGCGTCTTGCGTTAGCCCGGCGAATTTCGCGACCAGCGCGATGGGGAGGTTGTCCACGGCATAGTAGCCGAGATCTTCAAAGGATTTGAGGACAGTCGCCTTGCCGGATCCGCTGAGTCCGGTGATAATGACCAGATCCGGCGAAGGCGACGCTTCGGCCGGCTTCGCGGCGGGTTGCGCCGCCAACTGTGGCTTGGACATAGACGAGAGACGGACTTGCTTTCCAAAGGGTATCGCAAACGCCCAGAAACCCGGCAATTCGGATTTAAAAGCCGACTTGGCCGGTAATCTGGATGCCGAAGCCCTCGAGGCCAACAACCTTGCGCGGATGGTTGGTCAAAAGGTGAATAGTCGTCAGACCAAGGTCGGATAGGATCTGGGCGCCGACGCCCGATTCGTGCTGTAAGGCTTGGTGCCGGTCGGTTTGTGCGAAGGCGGTCGCGCCGCGGCCATGAGTCAATAACTCATGCTGGCCCTCATGCCAGGCGTCTCGAATTCCCCGCCCCGTTTGGTGCAGGTAAACGAACACGCCGCAGTCCGCGCGCGCAATGGACTCCAGCGCGCTGGAGACCAACCGGTGGCAGTCGCAATCCACCGACCCGAACACATCGCCGTAAACGCAATGGCTATGCATGCGCACGAGGACGTCAGATTTGCCAGCGATGTCTCCATGAATGAGCGCCATATGGGCCTCACCGTCCAGCCGGCTGAGGTAGCGAATCGTCTGGAACTCGCCATGTGGCGTATGGAGACAACCGGAGGCTTCGCGCTCGATAAACCGTTCGTTATGCAGGCGGAAGCGGATGAGATCGGCCACCGAGATCATGAAAATGCCATGCCGATTGCAGAAGTCGATAAGTTGCGGCACACGAGCCATGGTGCCGTCTTCATTCATCACTTCACAGATGACGCCGCCTGGCGCGAAACCCGCCATTTTCGCCAGATCCACGGCAGCTTCTGTCTGGCCTGTACGCACCAGTACGCCCCCGGGACGGGCGCGCAACGGGAACACATGCCCCGGACGCGCAAGATCCTGTGGCCGGGTTTCCGGGCGCATCGCTACGCGAATGGTGTGGGCGCGGTCATACGCGGAGATGCCTGTGGTTACACCCTCCGCCGCATCGATGGCTTCGCAAAACGCCGTACCGAACCGGGCCGTATTCACGGGCGACATCGGTTGCAAATCCAATTTGGCGCAAAGTTCCGGGGCAAGCGCGAGGCAGATCAGGCCACGCCCGTACGTGGCCATGAAGTTGATCGCCTCCGGCGTAATCGCTTCGGCGGCAATGGTGAGATCCCCTTCGTTCTCGCGGTCCTCATCGTCCACGACAATCAGCAGCTTGCCTTTCCGAAACTCCTCTACTGCTTCGGGGATGGAGGCAAACGCCATCAGGCCATCGCGGCTACGCCGAATTTAGCGCGCCAAGGCTTGGCAGGCTTAATGGCATCGTTTACGGCGTTGATATTCTTGACGCCCTCGTCCGCGAGCCAATCCTCAAGCGCCGCGGCCCCCTGCTTTGCGTATACCGGCACACCATCTTTCCACGTCGCGCGGCCGCACAACACGCCCGAGTAGTCGGTTCCCGCTTCCGCAGCCATATTCAGGGATTCCACAAATTGCGGATTGCTGACGCCTGCACTCAAATAGATGAACGGTTTTTGTGCAACCTCGGCAGCCCGCCGGTAATATTCGATCGCCTGCGCCCGCGTGTAGACCGTCTGTCCTTTGAAAACACTGCTGCCTTCGACATATTCGGAGTTCACTGGAACCTCGACCTTCAAAACGTCTACCTTGTATTGTGGTTTGCCGAACTCCTTCATCGATCCCAACACTACGTCCGGCTTCATCTTGGCGTATTGCGGTCCCTTCTCGTTGCCGCCCGCGGGATCATAGCCCACGAATTCCAGGAAGAACGGAATATCGTAGGTCTCACATTCAGCACCGATTCTTTCGATGAACGCGTGCTTAATGTCATTGACGCCCGGATCGTCAAAAGGCGTGTAGTAGATCAGGATCTTAACCGCGTCGGCTCCGAAGTCTTTGATGCGTTTGACGGACAGATGAGGCAGCAGGTCGGGCAGCCGCCCGGGCTTCGTGTTGTCATAACCGCTCTCTTCGTAGGCCAATAAGAGGCCCGCGTTTTTTGCTCGCGCTCGCGCAGCGGGAATGCCGAACTCGGGGTCCAACAGAATCGCACTCGCGTGCGGGGTCAGCACCTTGGCGACAGCGACTTTGAACTCCGTCATCATTTCGTCACTTACCTGGTCCTGCGATACGCCCTTGGCAGACGCGATCGCCTTCCGCAGACTGCCGCGCTGGTCCATTGCGGCCGCCGCGATGACACCCTGGGCGTTCGATAACGCATCCATGTGCTTCACTTTGCCTTCAGAAAGCTGCACGGAAAAACTCCTTAATATATGGCGCTAGATCGTGAATCAACCTAAGTATATCGAAGCAGACGCGTTCCAGAACCCGCGGCGCGCCGCCAGTAGGTCTGTGCTTTGGCGACATCGCGGAGGATCTGTTCCTTCAGCTTCGCAGCGTCTGGGAATGCCCGTTCGGGCCGGACGAAATGGCGGAACTGCACCTCAATATGCTTGGGTGTCTCGCCGTCGAGCGGGCCGAGCAAGTAAGTTTCTACCGTAACCTCGTCTCCTCCAAACGTCGGACGCACTCCGCAATTGGTAATCGATGGCCAGCGCCTTGCGTCATCGGTGTCAACGGTCTCGGTGACGTATACACCGCGTGGCAAGACTTGCCCTGGCGCAGGCTTGATATTCAAGGTGGGAACGGTCTGCTTCGATCCGATGCCATGGCCCTGGACAACCGGCTGCTTCACGGAGAAACAGCGGCCCAGCAACCGCGCCGCGCGATCCACATTCCCGGCCAGCAAGTGGCGGCGTGTGGCGGAGCTGGATACGACTTCACCTCGATAGACGACGGGCGGCAAAAAGTGCGTTGCAAACCCAAAAGCTTCGCCCAAATCCCGAAGAGTTGCCGCATTGCCGGCCTGATGCGCCCCGAAGCGGAAATTCTCGCCCACGAAAACGGCGCGCGCCCGCAACGGTCCTGCCAGAACATCCTTTACGAACTCTTCAGGGGTCATGCGAGCCACCGGAGCCGTGAAGGGTAACACCAAAATCTGACGAATACCCAGCACGCTGAGCAATCGCAGCCGCTCCGCCAGGGACACAATGGCTAACGGCATTCTCTCCGGCGCCACAATTGCCGCCGGATGAGGGTCGAATGTCAACACGGCAGGGACCAGATCGTTGGCCGATGCGGATGTCACGGTGCGACGGATCAATTCTTGATGCCCGATGTGCACGCCGTCAAAATTCCCGATCGCCAATTCGCACGGTTCAAACTTGTCCCGCGCCGACTCCAGATTCCGAAAAACCGTCGCCTCGGGAGTGGCCTTCATACCCGATCACTCCGGCCAATAGGAATTTCCAATCCATCGAACGCGATGCGCACGTGCGCCGGCATTTGCGCTTCCACTGTCGCGTGCATCAGGTCATGAGATATGTGAGTGAAATAGGTGCGTTTCGGTTGCAGAAGCTCGACAGTCTTAAGCGATTGATGCACAGTCGAATGCGTCGGATGCGGATTATGCCGCAAGGCATCGAGGAACAGTACGTCCAGGCCCCGCAGGCGTTCCAGGCTTTCGTCCGGAATGGAGCTATGGTCGGTCAGGTATGCGCAATCGCCGAACCGGAAGCCATGTACACGACTCATACCATGAAATACGGGGATGGGTTCGAACTCGACGTCGAACAGGCGAATGGGGCCCATCTCAAAGCAGTGCGGTGTAAGGCGAGGACGCGTCGATTGCGACGGGCCGCTTGCGAAGACATAAGAGAAAATATGTTCGATTGCCTGAAGCGTATCTCTGGAACCATAGATTGGAATCTCACCGCGCTGCATGTAGTTGAAGGGCCGGACGTCATCCAATCCCAGCACGTGATCGGCATGGGCATGCGTGAACAGGATGGCGTCCAGGCGATCAATACCGAATCGCAGCGCCTGGTACCGAAGATCCGGCGCCGTGTCGATCAATATGCGGTGCTCGCCAAGCCTCACCAGAATTGAGGGCCGCAAGCGCTTGTCCCGCGCATCAGTCGATCGGCAGACCTTGCAACCGCATCCGATCATCGGAACACCGACACTGGTGCCGGAACCGAGAACGAGGATGGACGCCTGCTCGAATTGGTCGAGCATTTAAGCGGACTTGGTTCCTTTGCCCCCGTCGGCGGTTATGATTCGGGGCGCATCGTCCTTCGACGGCTCGTCCTTCGATGCCGCCGGCTCAGAGACTTGTTCCGATTCACCGCGCTTTAATTCGTCGGAAACCTGCACGAAGCGGAACCGCATTTCGGTCAATCCGTTGTCGATCAGGCGCTGTTCCTCAAGGCTCAGGTTGTCCTTGGTTTTTTGCTGTAGCATGGCCAGCATATCGATGGAGTGGCGGGCCAGAGGTAAATTGGGCCCTGCCTCCTCCTGCTCGTCCTGACCCAAACGGAAGAGCCCTAGCTGAATCTGGGCTTGCATCATGATGGATTCGACAAGGAACGAAAAGCTGGCGGGCGGGATGGGGAACTCGTTGTCTTCCGGCATATAACATCTCTATTTTAGGGGACTGCCGGCACGCCGCCTGATGCGCAGTTCTAGCGGTTTCGTAAACGAGCGTGGGCAGGCCGCGGGTGGAACGCGATTTAGATGTAGCTGTGCTTTAATGGATAAGGCCACGTTGCACAGCCCGGACATTGGTGGTGCGACGCGGAGCGAGATGCTCCTCGATAGCTCAACGGTAGAGCATTCGGCTGTTAACCGAAGGGTTGTAGGTTCGAATCCTACTCGAGGAGCCAAAAGAATCAAGCACTTGCAAAGTCGGCTCTTTCATCGAGAATCCTGACTTTGCCCATTTCTTTGCCCACGCTTTTGAGGCCTGCGGGATTCACGGTCGGAGCCCCTCCCGAATAGTCGAACTCTGACGAAGTGGTCGCCCACAGTTTGGCAGGATCATTTATGTAACTGTTTCGACGAGCTGCAGTTTTCGATTCAGGTGGGCTTGGCGCCTTTCCGCGAGCTGGCGGCGCCGTGAAGTTGCTCCATTCCTGAATTTACTGAAATGGGGATCACGACGTAAAGGAAGAGCGAAGATACTGAAAGCCAGCAACGAACAAGAGACGAGGTTATTATCCGGCGTCGGCTATTTTGACCATTCGCTTGCCCAGCCTCTTTGACGTCGCTGTGGCAGCAGCCTCGACATCTTCTGCCGTGCCGTTAGCCTCCTCCGCCTTCGGAACGAGCGCGGCGACCGCCCGCCGCTTCGCCTCCATGCGGATGTGTGAATAATGCTTGAGCATCCGCTTAGACACGTGGCCTGCGATATCCATGATGGTCTGATCGCTGGCTTCTCCTGATTCAGCAAGGCCGGTAATAAAGGTATGGCGGCTGTCGTGCCAACGACCCTTCACACCCGCTTTCGACTTGATCATCCGCCAGACCGTTTTGAAGCTGGTGCGCGGCTTGGTTGGATCGGTGGGCCGCGGCTTGCCGGTTGGGAAAACGAACCACTCTGGCTTGAGATCCTCGAACCTGTCACTGTACCAGGCGGAATACGTCTTCAGGACTTCCAAGACGACAGCGTTCAGAGGTACAGTTCTGCCGCTTCCGGCATCGGTTTTGGATTCGCCGACGGCGAGATAAGCCTCGCGGAAATAAACGCGACCCCATTGGAGTTCACGGAACTCCTTGTCGCGAAGCCCGCAGTTCAATGTAAGCACCAAGGCCGGATAGATCGCCTTCGAGCGTCGTTTCTTGGCCTCGTCATACAGGAAACCCTTCTCCTCGGACGTGTACGCCTTGCCGACGTCCGACCTGGTGGGCAGCTTTAGCGCCTTCTGACGCCGCAACTTCGTCCGGATATCATCGCCCTGCTCATTGAGAAGTCGGAGGAGAAAGCCCACTTCGTCGTTAATGGTCTTCGGGGCGGCCTTCTCTTTGAGCCGAGCTGTCTGATAGTCCTTGACGGTCTTCTCCGTCACTTCGACAGCCATTTGCTTGCCTAAATGTCGTGTGAGATGACCCAGCGCATGCTTGGCAAAGGTTACCGACTTCTTGCGAACCTTGTACCCCTCCAGGTAGGAGTCCGCCAAATCCTTGATCGTCCTGATGCGTTCCTCACGGCGATCCGTGATGCCGTTGAAGCCTTCTTCGAGTTCTCGTCGCCGCTTCTGCTCAGCCTGCTTGGCGAGCGTCTTCGAGGTTGTTCTGGCAGACTCTCGGATACACTGGCCCGCGAAGTAGAACTTGTACCACCAAACCGACGCAAGCTTCCGCTCGCCTGTCTTCGGGTCCGTATATTTCGGTCGAAATAGCGACATGTTTTATGCTCTTCGGACTTGCCATGCAGGCCTGTTGGTGAGCCCATAATGGAATCTGGGAACATTTACGGCTCACACAATAGGCTAAACAGTTTCGGCGAGTCGGATCAACCCGTTTCGCGTCAGTTCAGAACGCGACAGCGCGGCGCGCATTCCGCCCCGCATTTGCCGCATGCCGAGTTCCACCAGCGGGCAGTGATTCTATCCAACGGTCCAGTTCTTCGGCGGGATATCTAACAAGTGATCCCACCTTCACGAACCGTGGGCCACGCCTCTCTAAACGCCATCGCCGCAAACATGCCAAGCTCACACGGAGTCGGTCGGCGACCTCCGGTTCCGTTAGAAGCATTCCAGTCATACTACTCGCTTCGCGTTCCTTTGATCCCGACACCCGTTGACAGGTTGAGCTTGAGGTTCGTGAACGGCAGATAGCGAGGACCGAAAACGCCTCTGGAAATTACGTTCTGCCGCTTCTGACCGGTCCAAGGCGTCCAGCAATTGACGGCTAAGGGCCCGTCACGAATAAATGGAACATTTAAGTGGGATGCGGAAGGATCGTGTAATTCCACTCTCCATGAAAGTCGTCGTGCTCCAATCGGATCGTGGAAACTTCTTTATCAGAGACCTTTACGCCCTTGGGGTATTTCCCGGGATCGATTTCCGCACGGACTTGTAAGCCGGTTTTCGTGGTGGTCGCGGCGATTAGATTGACAATCACCTGGTGGCTCACCAGAGGCTTGCCACGCCAGTTTTGGCTGATGAAGGAGAACAGACGATGCTCGATTTTGTTCCACTTGCTGGTCCCGGGCGGCAAGTGGCAGACCGAGATCTCTAATCCTGTTTCGTCCGCCAGTTTTTGTAATTCTAGTTTCCACAGGCGGACTCTGGCTCCGTTGCTCCCGCCCGAATCGGCCGTGATCAGCAATTTGCTGGCTTCCGGATACGCCTTGGCTCCCATAGACTCCCACCAGCGGCGAATACTCTGGGCCGCAAACGCCGCTGTATCGTGGTCCCCGCCCACGCTGACCCAACCCGCGTTCTGGGTCACGTCGTAAACCCCATAAGGAGCTGCCCGCCCGAGTTCGGGGATCACGAAATCGTGCACCCGCACCTTTTCCGGATCTCCCTGCGGACGCAGTTCTTTTCCATGGTTCTTGAAATCCCCTACCAGTTCCTTCTTCTTGGTATCCACGGAAATGACAGGCTGACGGGCTGCCTGAAACTCCAGGCTCTTGCCGCTGATATGGTGAAACTGCGCATCCCGGTCTGGGTGAGAAGAACCTTCCAACGTCTTGCTGTTGGCCTGGAGGCTATAGTCCATCTCATGCAGAAGTTCCGCCACCATGCGATGACTGGTTTGGTGTTTCATGCGCTTCAGTTCAGCGGTCAGTTGCCGCACGCTCTTACATGTCCACCGTAGAGGAGACTCCGGATCGCCACGCGTCACCGGCTCTACCAGTGATTCCAGATCGCGCTTCAGAGTCGCGTCCCGATCGATCGTCCGCTTGCGGCCCGCTCCTTTGCGTCGGATTCCCTGCGCGCGTGCCGGCTGGGGAGCCCTCTTGAGTTCGGCCATTCCCCGAATCACGGTCCCGCGCGACAGACCGCTGGCCCGAGCCACTGCAGTCACTCCGCCAAAGCCAATGGCTTCGGCCTCGGCGGCGGCTACCAAACGCCGCATGCGCTCGTCGAGTACGCCGGCGAGGAGATCAAACTTCC
>DATAXY010000036.1:0-3498 GCA_036272835.1 Bryobacteraceae bacterium | reverse complement strand
TTCCGCTTTCCATGCAGCCGGGAGGAAAATTCCTCGCCTACACGCTGCGCGAACCGATCGGCGTAGTCGGCCAGATCATCCCGTGGAACTTTCCGCTGGTTATGGCGACCCTGAAGCTGGGGCCGGCGCTTGCGGTCGGTTGCACGGTGGTCCTGAAGCCAGCCGAGCAAACTCCTCTCACCGCCCTGCTCTTGGGCGAACTGATCCAGGAAGCCGGCTTGCCCGATGGCGTCATCAACATTGTTACGGGCTATGGCGCTACCGCCGGCGCTGCGCTCGCCGCGCATCCGAACGTCGACAAAATCGCGTTCACCGGCTCGACGGAAGTCGGCAAGCTGATTGTCCATGCGGCGACAGGAAACCTGAAGAAGGTCTCGCTCGAGCTCGGGGGAAAATCTCCGAACATCGTCTTCAAGGACGCGGAAATCGACAGCGCCATTCCCGGCGCCGCCAACGCTATTTTCTTCAACCAGGGCGAAGTATGCGTCGCGGGATCGCGCCTCTACGTCGAAGACGCTCAGTTCGACAACGTCGTCGACGGCGTGTCGAAGATTGCGTCGAGTCTCCGCATCGGCCCCGGAATGGATACCACTACTCAGATCGGCCCGCTCATCTCCGAGGAGCAGCTCAATCGCGTCTGCGGCTATCTCGAATCCGGATATTCGGAAGGAGCAAAAGCCGCCACGGGCGGCAAGCGCCGTGGCGGAAAAGGTTACTTCGTCGAGCCGACGGTTCTCGTCAACACCAGCGACAAAATGAAGGTCGTGCGCGAGGAAATCTTCGGGCCGGTTGTGACCGTGATGCCGTTCAGCGACGTGGATGATCTGATCGCCAAGGCCAACAACACGCCCTACGGGCTCGGCGCTGGAGTCTGGACCCGCGACATAAAGAAGGCTCATCGCATCGCCGCCGAGCTTCGCGCCGGAACGGTCTGGATTAATTGCTATGGCGTTCTCGATCCGGCGGTGCCGTTCGGCGGATACAAGCAATCCGGTTGGGGGCGGGAAATGGGACACGAGATGCTCGATCTTTACACCCAGACGAAATCCGTGTGCACGCAGATCTATTAGAGCCGGAGGTCGAAGACCTTGGCGGCGCGGAAGGAGTCCTTAAGAAAGATTTGTAGCGTCGGCTGGTTCTTTTGCGCCGTTTGGAGGATACTTGGGGGACACTAGGGGTAGGGACAAGAAACAGAGGGTTGTTCGTTTCTGATTTCCGGGGAATGATTGCTAACGCGTCATAATTTCTATACAAAGCGCCTTCAGGCTTAGTAACTCGTTTCAAGATTCGGGGGCTTGGCGAGGGTTCGTCAAGGCGAACAAACGGTCTTGACACGCTTGATGCGCAAGAATAGAGTTTCGCGCACAACCGGGGGGGGGGTGCCATAATGTCCGCTGCTGGCGAACATGACTGGCTGTTTTTCTGCGAACAGGCTGTTCGGTCTACGGGAACGGCCAGCATGACAAGTGCTTTCTTCGAGATGGTGTCCGCCATCGCCCCGATCTGCGAGCTTACCGGATGGGTGTGGCAGGCCCCCGGGAATCCTAGGCTCATTGTGCACACTGGCAAAGCTGCTGGTTCCAGCGAGAGAATCCATCGTTATATCAGTCGATATTTCACCTTCGATCCCGCATACCAGACGATCCGTAAGACTGCACATACGGAGTGGATCAATTTGCGGGTTCGTCCCGGTAGCATCAGTAACTACCAATACCTGAATGACTGTTACTTGAGGCCCGCCGTCGTTGAGAAGCTCACGCTGGCGCGCTGGTCTGAAAACGGCTGGTTCGTCTTAAATTTCTACAGGGATTCGGGTTGGGGATGTTTCAGCAACGAGGAACAAGAGCGTATCGCCGCTTTGTCGCATCTTCTCCTCCCCCTGTTGAGAAAGCACTACCAGTTGACAGGAGAATCGCCAAATCTGGGGACGAGAAGGCAGGCTCGCATTGAAGAGATGACTCAGAGGATGGCCTCACTCGATGCGAAATTAACCGAACGCCAGTGCGCCGTCTGTGCTCGCACTGCGGCCGGCCTCACGGCTAGGACGATCGCACAGGAGCTCGGTATCAAGGTGAGCAGCGTTCTCACCCACAGACGCCGAGCCTACGAGCGTCTGTCGATCTCAAGTGGTTACGAACTCGCAGCTCTCGTGATGCGGTAGCTCGTGTCACGTTAAGCCCGACATTTGTCTGTTCAAGGCGAACCCATTCGAGATATCCCTCGATTACCTCTCCTCCCGCTTGCATTCGGCAGTTGTTTGGAGGGCGCACCTTGAATCGAAGATCATGCTTTTCGCAGGGAATTTGTCGCAAAGATTCTCTAACGAACTGTCGGTGCAATTGGCATCAGCGGCGCCCATGTGAGCAAAGTTACGATGTCGCCGGGGTAGGGCTTAAACAATTCATATTAAATGGTCTCTCCAGTTCGGAACATGTTCGCCGTGCCGGAAAGCGTTGCGATCGGCTCTGAAAGGGGAGCGAAAGAGGGAAAATGGCTAAAGGATACTGGATCTCAGTATATCGCTCTGTGTCAAACCCGGAGGCTTTGAAAGAGTATGGAAAACTCGCTGGACCTGCCCTTACGCAAGCCGGCGGGCGTTTGTTGGTGCGCGGCGAAGCGGTAGCGGCGTTTGAATCCGGAATTAGGCAGCGCGTTGTAGTCATAGAGTTTGACAGCGTAGAGAAAGCAATTGCGGCCCACGATAGCGACGGATATCAGGCGGCGCTGAAGTTCATCGAAGGCGCAGCTGATCGGGATTTGCGCATCGTCGAGGGAATCGAGTAGCGGGGCCATTGACATCCAGCCAAGCCGACGCCTAGGCAGCGGTATCGTTTGCGGCGGTGCCAATGTTAGAGTCCGCCTGAATAGGGTCGCCGGCAGCGGCCGGGGCAGCAATTCCAGCCGCCAAAAGAGTTTCAGGCGCTGGCACGACCATGGCCCCCGCGGCGGTGCGATCCCTCAACATACGGCCCTTGCGGACTTCGTTTGAGAGCCCCTGGCAAAACGGAGTGGCGGAACGCTGGGTTGCGAGCTGCCGGCGGGACCTGTTGGATCACGCCATCGCCGTGAACGAGGGCCATCTGAAGCGACTGCTCTCCGAATACGTCGAATGCCACCACGAAGACCGCACGCATCTCGGACTGGAGAAGGGAACGCCAGCTGGAAAAACTCCCTCCCCGATCTCCGGTCGCCTCCTCTCTCTGGATCGACTCTGTGGGCTGCATCATCGTTACGATCGGGCTGCCTGACGCGAGGGTGTGGTTCGGAAACCGAACGTCAGAACTCCACCCTTATTATGTACATATGAGCTGCTGGCACCCAGAATCGTCCATCGGCGGAGACTCCCCGATTCGTTTTGCCCCTACTGAGCTTCGCATAATATAGGATCATTCTGACCATAAAGAAGCCTGTTCCCAGAAGGCGGTGATCAAGGTTGGCCGGCGGCGCATGTTGCGGAGTGCGTGGCGCGCACCGTGTTTTAGTTCGGCGAAATCCTTG
>DATAXY010000035.1:0-75622 GCA_036272835.1 Bryobacteraceae bacterium | reverse complement strand
AAGACGTTCCTCTTGAAGCGAGAGATTGTTGAGCTGGCGCTGATAGGTGGTCAGAGTTTTCACGTCGATCATGGCGGCGCGGACGGCCTCATCCTGGTTTTGGAAGAGATCGGCGAATTCGACGCGGCCGACGGCGTAGATACCTTGTTCGAGGGAGAAAATCCGATCGATGCGCCACTGGGTATCGGCGATGTTCTGGGTTAGTTCTTTTTCGCGCTCGGTGACCGGTTTGAACTCGGCTTCGAAGCGGGCGACGTGCTTCTTGTATTCTTCGACATCATCGGTCGGCAGCAGAACGGTGCGGCCGGTCAGCGCCGTGCGTACGGCGTTGTGGGAGGATTTGGCGCGGCCCTCTTCTGTACGAGGACCCGTAGAGAGTTTGGCATTGGCTTGGTTGGCGGCGATTTGCGCGGGGGAGGACATAAAAAGTCTCGCTTTTGGCTTAAACGCTAGCATGCGAGAAGGCAAAAACCAACGTTTAATCCGAAGATTTGTTCGTAAAGCGTTCGGAATAAGGAAGAAATAATATTTTCTAAATCGGTGACTGCTTTTTCGAAGGAGTCGACTCCCTCGCGCTTGCGGCTCGGTAACGGAGTTCGGTCAAGACAAAAATCGCTGCAGGATAACCGTGTCGACCCAGCGCTCAAATTTATAGCCGACCGACTGCAGTACGCCGACATGTCTAAATCCGAATGCCTCATGCAGAGCAATCGACGGCTTATTTGCGCTATCGCCGATAATGGCAATCATTTGGCGATAACCCAGCACGGTCGTAGTTTCGATTAAGCGGGCGAGAAGCGTGCTTCCGATACCTTGGCGATGGAAATCTATATCGACATAGACGGAGTCCTCGACCGTGAATCGATATGCCCGACGCGGCCGGTATGGAGCCGCGTAGGCGTACCCAGCCAACTCGCCGTCCATTAGGGCAACCAAGTAGGGCAAGTGCAACGCGTCGATCTTGCGCCAACGCTCCCGCATTTCATCCTCACTCGGAGGGTCTTCTTCAAAGGACGATAATCCGTGCCGGACGTGATAGCCGTAGATCTCCGCGATGCGGGCGAAATCCTCAATCTCTGCTGGGCGGACGATCACTCTTAAGCCCGGCTGGCCTCAATACCGGCCAGCACGCCTCGCATGTAGGAAAAACTCTTCTGCATCCCGGGCATGACGTCGTCGGGATGGATCTCATATTCCAGATTCACGCAGCCGTTGTACTTCATCTTGATCAATTGCAGGAAGATCTGCGGAATCGGAAGCTTGCCTTCGCCGACAGGCACCTGGCTGTCGCGAGCAACCATAGGGTCTTTATTGTGCGGATCGGCCAAGTCCTTGGCGTGCATGTCGAGCAGCCGAGGCCCGGCTAGCGCAATGGATTCGACGACATCGACTCCGGTTCGCGCGGTGTGCCCGATATCGATACAGCAGCCCACGCGTGGGTCCATGTCCTTCACGACTTCAAGCACGCTTTGCGGCGTCGGGAAGTTCTTGTCTTCGGGCCCGTGATTATGAACGGCGATCTTGATGTTGTACTCCTCGACATATTTGCCTAATTTCGGCAGGGTCACGTGCGTGGGAGCGCAGACGATCAGAGGGAAGCCGGCGCGTTTGGCATATTCGAATTTCGACCGAATATCGGCATCGTCATCCTTGGCAAAGGAAACATTGCCGCAGCCGACGAGAATGATGCCGGCATCGGCGAACTCCTTCTTGGCAGCATCTATCTCCTCGGGCGTGCTCTTCAGGCTGAGATGGAACTCCTTGATGTTCATGTAGGGCGTTCGCAGCTCGTGCGCCATCTGGATTGCCTGGGCGCGGGTATATTTTCGGAACGAGTAGGATGCGATGCCCAGCTTGATCGTCGCGCCTCCGATGTTATAGAGCTGCGCCTGGCCAGAGCCGACATCAGCCGCCACGATTGCCGCGCCCGGAATGCTTTTGAGCCAGCTTCGCCTGGTTATGTTCGGATAAGACATTTTAAATAGCCTCGAGTTCCTCTTCCAGTAGTTGTTTCTGATAGAGCTCGCCGTAGTAACCGCCCAAATCCAGCAACTCCTGGTGCGTACCAATTTCTACCACACGGCCTTCGCTCAAAACCACAATGCGATGGGCATTCCGGACAGTGGAGACACGATGGGAAATGAGGATCGTGGTTCGATGGCGCATGACACCGGCGAGGCCGGAAAGGATCGCTTCTTCGGTAACGGTATCCACGCTGGACAGCGCGTCGTCCAAAATAAGGATGCGGGGATCGCGGAGAATGGCGCGCGCGATCGCGGTCCGCTGCTTCTGACCGCCGGATAAAGTGAGGCCGCGCTCGCCGATCACAGTCTCGAGACCGTCCGGGAAGGTCTCGATATCGGCAGCAAGTCCGGCAATTTCGGCCGCCCAAGCGATTTTTTCGAGGGAAGCATCGGGCGCTCCCCATGCGATGTTTTCCGCCAGCGTTGCGCTGAAGAGGAAAGTTTCTTGCGGGACAAAGCCAATGTGGCGGCGTAGATCTTCGGGGTCGAAGCGCCGCAAGTCATAGCCTCCGAGAGTCACGATTCCGTCAGTGGGATTGAACAGGCGGGAGATGAGATTGACCAGCGTGGTTTTGCCGGATCCTGTATGCCCGACGATAGCGATGGTCTCGCCGGCGTGGATGGTGAGATCGAGTCCCGCCAGCGCTTCGCGGTCACCGAACAACATAGTGACATCCCGAAAGACGATTTCGTCGCCCACGTCATCGAGAGAAAGCAAGTCGTCCGACGGCGCGACAATGCCGGGACGTTCGCGCAGCATCTCATTGATACGGTTTAAGGACGCGGTGCCGCGCTGCATTAGATTGACCACCCAGCCGAAGGCGATCATCGGCCAGATCAAAATGCCCATGTAGGTGTTGAACATCACGAAGCTCCCGAGGCTGATGCGATGTTCTATCAACTGTCGTCCGCCGGTCCACAATACCAGGAGGAACGTCAGCCCGATCAGCGATTGCAGAAGCGGCATGAAGAGGCCTTGGATGCGCGCCAGACCGATGTTTTCGCGAATGTATTCACGATTCAGTACCTCAAATTGCTCGACTTCGGCCGACTCCTGCGCATAGGCGCGCACCACACGCACTCCCGATAGATTTTCCTGGACGCGGCTGCTGATATCGGAGAACATCCGCTGGATCTGTTCGAAGCGCCTGTGGATTCGCTGGCCAAAGAAAATTACGGCGACGGAGACCAGCGGGGCCGGGATCAACGCCATCAGTGTGAGGCGCACATCGGTGTGGAGCATGACGATGACGGCCAGGATCAGAGTAATGCTGGTTTCGGTCCAGTACATAATGCCCGGACCCAGCATCATCCGCACGGCGTTCAGGTCATTGGTGCTGCGCGCCATAATATCGCCGGTGCGATAGCGGGAATAAAAGTCTTGCGACAACGAAACAAGGTGGGCGAATAAGTCGTTGCGGATGTCGTACTCGATGTCCCTCGAAACGCCGATGATAATGACGCGCATGAAGTACTGGAACACGCCTTTCAGCAGGGCCAATCCAATGAGCGCCGCGGCAAGATCGATTACGATACGCAATTGGAATCCGCTGGTGAGCGCATCGACGCCACGCTTCAAAACCAAGGGCACCGAAACGGCCAGGGCGTCTTTCAGAACCAGCGCCGACATACCCAGAGCCAGGGCTTTGCGGTGGCGCCCAAGGTAGGGCCACAGCGTGGAGAGAGATTTGAACATCCGCCTCTCTTTAGATTACTGGTACAACCGTAAGAGATGAACTGGAGCGTGGTTGGCGCAGTGTTGATGGCCCTGGCAGTGGGGTTGGGGGCCTTCGGCGCCCATGGGCTGAAGAATCGTTTAGACGCATATTCGATGTCCGTCTATGAGAAGGCGGTCTTCTATCACTTTGTCCACGCCTTGGGCATTCTGCTGGCGGCGTCCCTGGCGCGAACGAATGGCATCACACCGGCGGGGCTGGCGCGCGTAGGATGGCTGTTGCTCATCGGGATCGTGTTGTTCTCCGGGAGCCTGTACGCACTGGCGATTTCGGGCGTTCGGATGTTGGGCGCTATCACGCCTCTCGGCGGCCTTGCGTTTATCGCGGGCTGGGTGGTTCTGGCGATCGAAGCGGCGCGCAGCAAGTAATCGAATCGAGCAATCGAAGACGTGAGAAGATGGCGCATGCGATTTACCACGATTCTTCTCTTGACTACTCTTGCGTGCTCCGTAGCGCACGCTGCCGCATCCGATGAGGATGAATCCCGGAAGAGCGGCGAAGCCTGGCTCTCCCTGGTCGACGCCCAGAAATATGAGGAAAGTTGGAAAGAGTCGAGCGTGCAGTTCCGGTCCGCCGTGACTCAGGACCAATGGGCTTCGGCGCTAAAGAATGCACGCGACCCGCTGGGTCCGATGGTTTCGCGGGCGCAATCGCGGGTGAATTTCACCAAGACCCTGCGCGGCGCGCCGGACGGGGATTATGTGATCTTTCATTTCACGACGTCGTTCAAGAATAAGGAGGGAGTGACGGAGCGGCTTACGCTGGTGCAGGAAGATGGTAAGTGGCGCGTGGTGGCGTACGCGATTCATTGAGCGGCGGGCGGAACGGGAGGTAATAGGTTGAGGCTTAATCGCCCCATGGATAATCGAGGATGATGAAGTCTGGCGGTGCTTCACAAATCGGCGAACAAAAAGCAGTTCCCGGTTCGCCGTTCGTCTCGAAAAGGTTAAGTCTCGGGACTGGACTTTTTGCCCTCAGGCTGCGACAAGTTTTAGCGTTCTTCCAATGCTCAGCACTGATGCGTCTTCATCGCCTCTGAAGATTGGCATAATCACAGAACGATTTTGCGCCCGCTGAAATTTCTTTGCACTGATGTTTTTCATTTCCGGTTCTTCTACAAGTGCAATGACTTTGAAATCCTGAGTGCTGTCGCGATACGCTTCGGAAGCTGCCATCTGCAACAGAAGTGCTTCATTGAGCTTTTCGTTTGAATTTACGAAATACACAGCCCCTTTGAGCGCACCAGCGTTGGCTTTTGGGGAGATTACGAAATCCGCTGGAAAATCCGAAAATTCCTTTTTTACAGGGGCATTTTCGTTGAACTTGGCGACGTCACCATACTTAGCCTCAATTGCCGCAATAGCATCAGATCGAAATGTTGACTTCACCACATCGCGGGTGAGTAATTCCAAATCTCTAACACGCAAAAGAGATGAAAGAAAATCAATCGCCCGCCGCGAAAGTTCACCTTCTGGAAATACAGAGGAACGAATTTCCAAGGTTTCACGGTCCCAATAACTATCCCCCTGTTTTAAGATCGCATCCAGAAGTTGACCGCGAGGCCCTTGGTCAATCGGTATGTCTTTAGCGATCAGATGTGACAGATACGAGCCGTCGTCTTCAATACGGACTTCCCCATCATCCAAACTAGTCACGTAAAAGCTGATTGGGTCACCCGAATTATCCGCAAACGCAGAACTCACGGCAAGACCGCTTGGCACAGGTCGAACGTTAATCGACCCGCAGAAGGTCTTGCAAAGCCGTTTTTTCAACGTTTCAGGTTGCATTGCTAAACAGGGGTCCGAAATCATCTTTTACCCTAAAAAAACGCCTTGCGGCTTCCCAAAAAGTATTTTCAGTCCATGCGTTTGTACGCCTGTGAGCTTTATCGGCTGGTGGACAACGAACAAGATTATCCAATCCGCTTGCCCCAACCTCAATCCCGCTACGCTCGCAATGTGAATGACCATGCAGCCCCGGATGGCTTCCATGTGATTCAAAGCGGGCGACAACCGATACACCATCCGGTGTTTCCACCATAAGGTATGCTTGCCAATTGTCGCGTTGTGCGTTGCATAGTGCTGTCAAGATGAAGTTCATATTCTCTGCATGAGATTGGCTCGACCGCCATTTCCATCCGGCTCTTATAGGCCGGGTCCTCGTGTAAATAGGAGAGAAACGCGGCGGCATGTCGTTTGGCGACCACCCTGTATGACTCTTCTCAAGCTTGGTCTTCTCAATTAAGTGACGAACTCGCATAGACCAACTCTCTTTAGAACCCGCAACGCTTACCGAGAGGCTTATTATCAGCCTTCAGCCATTGAAACACAAGCAGGTGAAATTGTTCCCAAACATTAGGAGCCGTCAGCTTGCATGGGGGCGTTTAACAATTGGTAAACAACGCACTGGACGGTTGTCTCGAAAAGGGTACGTTTCGGAACACGCCCGGGATGTTCTGGAATCAAGGTCTTCAGCGTCTCGAAAGCCGGTCCCAAAATCAACATCAACTAATGATCATTCTATCGCTCCAGTTGCAATTTTCGTAAAGCCAGTCACGAGATTAGTTTAAGCGCGTTAGACAAGCGATTGTGCAAACCGCTGGTTCGGGTAAGCGACAATGGGAGCGTGACACAGGCGATCACAACAGACCCAGAGATCATGCATGGCGTACCTGTGTTCCGAGGAACACGAGTGCCCGTCAAAGCGCTGTTCGATTACCTGGAGGGCGGTGAAACCGTCGATGAATTTCTCCAGGGGTTCCCAACTGTTTCACGCGCTCAAGCGCTCAAAGCCCTTGAGGAAGCCAGGCAGCTATTACTCTCTCGAGCTTCGTGAAACTTCTTCTTGACGAATGTATCGATGATCGTCTGCGGTTCCTTTTTGCCGGGCACGATTGTCAAACTTCCCGCTTCGCCAACTTGGCGGGATTGAAGAATGGACAACTCCTGGACGCGGCGGAAGCTGCCGGGTTCGAGCGTCTCATCGCGGTAGATCGGGGCATCCCAGATCAACAGAGCCTCGGCGGCCGCAGGATCTCGATCCTAATTCTTCTTGGACCGACAAATCGGCGGAGGAACCTCGCGCCCCTTGTCGACGGCGCGCTCGCGGCGATCTTCCCCCCTCCGCCCACGCAGATGTCTTGACCTTCCACCATCTCGATACAATGGGCGACGAATGGCAGATCCATTTCGTATTGACGGGAAAACGGCGCTGATTACGGGCGGCGCGAGCGGCATTGGCGAGGCAACAGCCCGTGTCTTTACCGATGCCGGAGCGCGGGTCTTGATTGTTGACGTCGACCAAAGGCGGGCGGAAGCGCTGGCTGCCGCGTTGCCGGGCGCGAGCGCCTACGCATGCGATATCACGGATGGCGGGCAAGTCTCAAGTCTAATGTCGTCGCTCGACCGGCTGGACATTTTAATTAACAACGCCGGGATCGGGCTGGTTGGGACGATCGAGGAAACGACGCCGGCCGATTTCGAGCGGCTTTGGCGAGTGAACGTCGAAGGACTCTATTTGATGACGCAGGCAGCGATGCGCTTGCTACTCGCGGCGCATGGCGTCATTGTAAATATTGGTTCAGTCGCTGGACTGGTGGGTGTGAGGCGCCGTTTCGCCTATTGTGCGACGAAGGGAGCGGTGATCGCCTTAACCCGGCAACTGGCGGTGGATTATCCTAAGCAAATCCGGGCCAACTGTATCGCTCCGGGGACGGTGGAGAGTCCTTTCGTCGAGGGGTACCTCGAAAAGTACCATCGGGATGAGAAAGACCGGGTTCGGGCGGAACTACATGAACGGCAGCCTTTGGGGAGAATGGGCCGGCCGGAAGAAATTGCCAAGCTAGCCCTATATATTTCGTCGTCCGCGGCCGATTTTATGAATGGGTCCGTTGTGGCGATCGACGGCGGATGGACGGCAGCTTAGCTGTGCGGGCGACTTGGGGTAAAGTCGAGTTTTTCGGAAATTTGACATTGGCCGAGCAGAATTAGGTCTGAACGTAGCAGGATTGGCATTGACTGGGGAAAGCTAACTACATAACATAGAAATTAACTTACGTTTGTAGCTTCACTTCACGTTTGAAGGGGATAATAGATCGTATGTCGCAAGTCGGCAGTGGACAGGATGAGGTTGAATGACGGCGCCCCGCTTTGTCTGCGCCGCACCCGCGGTGGCCATAGTGGCATTGCTTACAATTGTGCCAGGAGTGCTTTCGGCTGCGTCAGCGACGGCTCAAAGTACGGTCGCACACAAGCACAAAAGACGGCATCGTGTTACAGCCTCCGCCCGGAAGCCGGCCGCTTCAGAACATCGCGCGGTAGTGAATACCCGGGTAGTCCGCCGAACTCGCACGCGAGCGGCAGTAATCCACACGAATACGGCTCCGGTCACACCGGGCGCCTTCGTCCGCGCCAGCCGTGGACGGCGTCGGGTGATCGCCAGCCCGTGGACCGAGCCAACATATGCCGATTCGACGGTGGGCGACAGCATCGACGGAGAAGATTTGCAGGTTCGTAAGGCAGCGGTGGACGCACTCGGCCCTTATAACGGCGCTGTCGTCATATCCGATGCGCAGACGGGACGGATTCTGTCCATTGTTAATCAGAAATTGGCGCTAAAAGGCGCGTTTCAACCTTGTTCAACCGTAAAAGTAGTGGTCTCCCTGGCTTCTCTGAGCGAGGGATTGGTCGATGCCAGCATGCCGATGCACATCACCCGGCGTTATGCGATGGATATGACAACGGCGCTGGCCCGATCGAACAACGCGTTCTTTGCCAAACTCGGCCAAGAACTGGGCTTTGAGCGAGTAGAGAAATACGGCAAGATGTTTGGATTGGGCGAAAAAGCCGGTCTGGATATTCCGGGAGAAGAAGCCGGCTTTCTGGCTTCAGAGCCGCCCGATTCCGGGGTGGGCATGATGACGAGCTTTGGTGACGGCATCCGCGTCACGCCGCTGGAACTTGCGAGCGTCATAGAGACGGTAGCCAGCGGGGGGACCATGTACTACTTGCAGTATCCGCGAAGCGAAGAAGAAGTTGAGCATTTCGTACCGCGTATCAAGCGTGTGCTCGACATCTCCAATCTGGTACCGTCGATCCGGCCAGGTATGGAGGGAGCGGTCGAGTACGGAACGGCGCGGCGGGCTAATTTCGATCCAGGCGCACCTATTTTCGGTAAGACTGGAACTTGCACGGACACGGCACAACCGGGAGTGCATCTGGGTTGGTTTGGATCGTTCGCCGATTATGGCAAGACCAAGTTGGTGGTAGTGGTGCTGCTGACGGGCGGTCGTGGGATCAGCGGACCGATTGCATCGGGCATTGCGGGTAATGTGTATCGCAACTTATCCGCTGCCCACTATCTGGCGCGTGACCAGACACCTTCCTTCGAATTCGTGTCTATCAAAAATTGACCGGGCAAGAATTGACCGGTCAAGAATCGCGGCGGGTTAGCTCGTCGGAGGGCCAACCGTCAATTCGTTGTCAACGCTTTTGACGCCTTTGACTTTCTTGGCCAGTTTGGTTGCCTTGGACTTTCCTTTTTCAGTAGTTACCCGACCGGCAATCTTGACCACCCCGTCCTTCACCGAAACGTCCAACGCACCGCCTTTGACGTCCGGGTCGTCGGTGAGTCTCATGCGGACCTGATCGTAGATGCGATCGTCGGAAGGCGGCGCTTTTTTGCCGGCGGCCGCAAGTGCCGGCCCTCCGATCATCGAAAGCAGCGCGAAGATGGCTAGGAAACGTTTCATCTATCTTCTGAGCCTACCATCGAGCGCCAGTCGACGGATTCTAGAAAGACCGGATCTTCCCGCCAGTGAGGCTTCACTTTTACGAATAACGAGAGGAATACTTTGCGCGCCAGCATGGATTCCAGCTCCATACGAGCGCCAGACCCGATTTTTTTGAGTGATTCTCCCTTATTTCCGATCAAAATAGCCTTCTGGCCTTCCCGCTCCACGTAAATAGTGGCGCCGATCCGAACGAGCCGTGGGGTTTCCGTCCATTCATCGATGAGCACGGCGACGGCATGGGGCACCTCGTCGCGGGTCGCGCGAAGGATCTGCTCTCGTATAACCTCGGCAGCGATGAAACGCATCGGTTGGCCGGTCAAGTAATCTTTGGGAAACATCGGCGGACCTTCCGGCAGATAGCCGGCGACCACGGTTTTGAGTTTCTCCAGTCCTTCGCCCGTGCGAGCGGAAATGGGGATGGCTTCGGCGAACGGGAATAACCTAGAAAAATGCTCGATGAAAGGAAGCAACAATAGTTTGCTGTGGAGGCGGTCGATTTTCGTGATCACCAAAAGCACTTTCGAATCCTGTCGCAAAGCGCTGACTGCCTGTTCGTCTTCATCGGTGATTGGCTTGGTCGCGTCCGCGAGAAAGAGAATGAGATCGTGACCGGCAAGGGCGCCGCGAACCGTCTCCATCATCCGCTTATTGAATAGCGTGTCCGATTTATGGATGCCGGGCGTATCGACGAATACGATTTGGGAATTGGGCAGGGTGAGCACACCCTGGAGTGAAGTGCGTGTCGTTTGCGGTTGAGGAGCCGTGATGGCCAGTTTTTCGCCCACAAGAGCGTTTAGTAGCGTCGACTTGCCCGCATTGGGCCGGCCCACCAGAGATACAAAGCCGGTCCGGTGTGTCATGGTTTAGTTTCGACCGCCGCTTCCACGCGCGAGATGCGAACCTGCTCGACGCGGCGCTCATTCCCGGCCAGCACTTCAACACGAATGCCTCCATGCTCAACGGACTCGCCGACTTGGGGGACGTGACCGGACCACTCGGCCACCAAGCCGCCAATGGTCGTGGATTCCGTGTCGTCCTCGGGCCGGAAGTTTACCAGTTCCTGAAGCCGGTCCAAATCCAGATTGCCCGGTACAACGAAGACGTGGTCCGACTCCTGGCGGACATCGCGCTCCGGCTCATGCTCATCGCGAATCTCGCCGAGGATTTCTTCGACCAGGTCTTCCATGGTCGCGAGACCCGCGGTGTTTCCGTATTCGTCGACCACGATAACAATGTGCGATCGATCGCGTTGCATTTCGCGCAGGAGATCGTTGACCGGCTTGGTTTCCGGGACGAGCGGGACAGGGCGAATCAGTTCGCGCAGCGGCTTCTCCTGACGGCGATTGGGATCAAGCTCAAAAATGTCGCGGACATGGACAAAGCCGACAATGTTGTCGATGGACTCTTCGTAAACCGGAATGCGCGAGTACTGCTCGTGAATTACAAGTTGGCGGAGGTCCTCGACCGAGCGTTCAATCGCGATGGCGACGATGTTGGGCCGAGGGGTCATGACGTCCCGGACGGTTTTATCTCCGAACGCCACGACCGAATGAATCAGCTTGCGGTCTTCTTCTTCGAGAATGCCCTCCTCGGCGCCGGCGGTAATCAGGGCTTCAATGTGTTCGACGGAACCATTCGGCTCGGGTTCGCCGTTGCCTTCTTTAGCGAGATCGAGCAGAGACTGGAACATCCGCAGAAGCCCGGTGAGAGGCGATGCGCACAGCGCGAGCAATCTCACCAGTCCTAACATCCGCAGCATCCATGAACCCTTCAAGCGGCGATATAACACTTGCGGGACCAGATAGGTGGAGACCAGCATTGCGACGACAGATGCGCCCGAGGCTTCGAGAACGCTCTGCCAGTGCGGCGCATCCGGGCGAACGAATGCGCAAAGATAAGCCACTCCAGTCAAGGGCAGCGAAAGGTGCTTGATGAGGGAAAATGTGAGCGATCCCAGCTCTGGCTCGATGCCGATTTTGGGCTGCAGCGTCTCGCGGAAATAATCGAGCGCGGGAACTTCACGCCGCAGCAGGCGGAGTGATTCCAGATAGAGCAATTGCACATATGAAACGAAGGCGAGTAGCGCCGTAAGCAGTAAAGCGGCGGTCAAGCAGAGCAGACTGCTCATACGGCCGCCTTCGTGGTAGATGTCGTGGATTGGGAACGGGTAATCAGGGCGGCCGGGAGATTGAAAGCTTCCTGCCACTTGCGCTCGGCGCGCGCCATAGCTCCGCGATCGCGCTCATGGTCCAGGCCAGTTAGATGCAGAAGTCCATGCAGCATCAGGATACGAAGTTCATCGAGTAAGCTGTGACCGAACTCCTCGGACTGTGCGGCGGCGCGGTCGATGGAGATTGCGAGTTCCCCCAGTTCGGCGCCCGGTTGGCCAGAGGGAAAAGAGAGAACATCGGTGGGGTAATCATTTCCAAGAAAATTTCGATTGAGATCCGCGAGGGTGCGGTCGTTTGCAATGAGACAGATGAAGGATCGCCCAGGAGCGACTTGCGCCGCGAGATTTCGAGCGAATCCTCTGAGTGCACGCTTGTCCGCTGAAGAAATCTTGAATTTGGTGGGGAGGACTCGATAGAGCACCGTACTTTCAGCCGAAGGCATACTGCGAATCAGGCGAGCGATGGAAATTCAGGGATTTCCACTGTCGTGTTTAAAGGCGGTTCGCTCAAGGGCTCGCCACGCACATCGGCGCCTAAGCGAAGGGCCAGTTGGCGTCCCGCACCGATCATTTCGTTATAGCGGTCGTAAGCTTTGACGATCCGCTGGACCAGAGGATGGCGGACTACGTCTTTCTCATCGAAATAGACGGCAGCGATCCCCTCCACACCGTTCAAAACCTCGACGGCATGCCATAAACCACTTTTCTTACCCGAGGGCAGGTCGATTTGCGTGAGGTCGCCGGTGACGACCATCTTCGAATTGAATCCCTGCCGCGTGAGGACCATTTTCATTTGTTCCGCGCTCGTGTTCTGGGCTTCGTCGAGGATGACGAAACAGTCGTTCAAGGTGCGGCCGCGCATAAAGGCAAGCGGGGCAATTTCAATCACGTTTTTTTCGAGCAATTTTTCGACCTTGTCGGCGTCAATCATGTCAAAAAGGGCATCGTAGAGCGGCCGAAGGTACGGATCGACCTTTTCTTGGAGGGTACCGGGCAGAAAACCAAGATGTTCGCCCGCCTCAACCGCCGGCCGCGTGAGCACAATCCGGCTAACCCTTTTGTTGAGGTAAGCCGAGACTGCCATGGCAACCGCGAGATAGGTTTTGCCTGTGCCGGCGGGACCGACGCCGAAGGTAAGATCGTGGTTCTCGATGGCGTCCACATATCTCCGTTGATTAACGGTCTTCGGCGCGAGGACTTTCTTGCCAACCGAGCGCGACTTACCACTTTCGACCAGACGCCGAAGCGACACGCCGGGGTCGCGAACAACCACGCGCATGTAGCTATTCAGGTCGCCATTGTTGAAGACGTGGCCCTCTTTTATGAGGTTCACGTAATCTTCAAGAATGCGTTCGGCGCGCCGTACTTCAGGCTCTTCGCCTTCAAGTTCCAGCGAGTCGCCATCGAGAAGGCGCGTTCGGAGGTGCAACTCGCCTTCAAGCAGACGCATGTTTTCATCACGAGTGCCGAAAAGCGGTTCAATGCCGCGGGATATCTGGATGCAGGACTTCATCAAGGGAAAAAAGAATCAGGAAACGCGACGCGGGGAAGTAAAGGTTGAGGCTTCAGGGCTGGTGCCACGACAGGGCGGCGCGGGATCGTCAACAACCGAATGCGCGAGCGCCACGCTCTCATTCGTTACTACTATAGCATTATTAACGAGGCCTGCGTGATCATTATTTTGGCGCCGGTGTAAACCCCGGTGAATCAGAAAGCGTCTACACCGGGCGAATGGAGTTCGTGGCCGCCGCACAGTTGACGACGAGTATCGCCGCAAGCATTCCGGCGACGGCTGAAGATCTGGAGGGGCTCCTACGGCTCTATAAGCCGAAGATTTTCCGTTTTATTCTTGCATCGCTGCGAGATAAGGATGTGGCGGAAACACTCACCCAGGATTGCTTCCTGCGCGCGTATCTATCACGGAAGAATTTTCGCGGGGAGTGCAGCCTGGATACGTGGCTAATGCAAATCGCAATTAACCTCGTTCGGGATTATTCGCGAAATCGACGGCTTCAATTCTGGCGGAGGGCCGAGAAGACGGGGCCTCGCGTCGAAGATTTAGGCGATAGGCTGGCTGGCGGTGGGCGATCTCCCGAAATCAATTTGGTGTTACGGGAGCAGGTGGAGGCCATATGGATGGCGGCACAGAGCCTTCCGGAGCGGCAACGAACGGTTTTTCTGCTGCGGTTTGTTGAGGATATGGATCTGCTGGAGATCGCGGCGGCGACAGGAATGAAGGAAGGAACCGTGAAGACGCATCTATTTCGAGCGCTGAAAGCTGTTCGGGAAAGGATAGGGACATGGCGACCGGCCAACATTTGACACAAAAGCAAATCTCGGCATGGATGGTCGGCGAGCGGCCATCGGAAGCTATCCAACACATGCGTAGTTGCTCCGCTTGTGAGGCGGAAGTGTTGCTGTTTGGGACCACGCTTCTGGATTTTCGTGGTGCGGTGCGGGAGTGGAGCCGGGAAAACACAACTTCCGCAGTGATTCCAGGACCGGCGATCCATGATCGCCCAATCTTCAGTTTGAACCGGGCCTTCCTGGTAATGGCGGCCGCGATGATATGCGTCTTGGCAGGCGTTAGCTGGCGGATGCAACATTCCCCGGCGCCCGCAGTGAGTGCGATCAGCGATCGGGCTTTGATGAGCCAGGTCGACGACCAGATTTCGCGCACCGTCCCCACCGCCATGGAGCCGCTGCTGCAGCTTGTGGAGTGGCAGAGGGATGGCCATGCCGACGCGAGCGAACCGGTTTCCAGCGGCATGGTAGTGAAAGAAAATGCGCAGGGAGCAGCCAATTAGCGTTATGGCAATCAAGCGGCTGTTAGAAATTTCTCTGTTGGCTACTGTGAGTTTGTGTGCGCAGACTCAAGGTCCTCCGCCGGCGCCACCGGGTTCGATGCCGGATGCGCCGCGCCGTTCGTGGGAAGACCATTCGCCACCTCCCCCGTTTCAGCATAATCATGGCCCAATGGACCGCACCATGCACGTCGGGCGGATGGGGCGATGGTGGAGCGATCCCGCTCTTGCGCAGCGGATTGGTTTGAATGACGAGCAGCAGAAGAAGCTGGACGATCTGTTTCAACAGAACCGCCTACGACTGATCGACCTGAGCGCAAACCTGCAGAAGCAAGAAGCCATTCTCGAACCATTGCTCTCGGCCGACCGGCCTGATGAGACGAAAATTTTGTCGCAGATCGACCGAATAGCGCAAGCGCGGGCGGAACTGGAAAAATCCAATGCGCGGATGTTGCTCGCCATGCGCGGTGTGCTGACACAGGACCAATGGAAGCGGCTACAATCCGAGATTCCGAGGCGACGTGAGCCGATGCGGCGTTAGTATTCGCGGTAACTTGACCAAACATAACTGAGGAGTGAGTGAACTATGACTAGGAAACGTATTTTGATGGGTATCGTCTGTGCGGCATTCTCCGCCCTACTGATGAATGCGCAGACTTCGCAAGTTGCGCCGACCCGGCCGACACCGGAGGCAATGATTGCCAAACAGGTGAGCCGCTATGCGACGCTTCTGAGCTTAGACGCCGGGCAGCAAAGCAAGGCAACTGCGCTTCTGACAGCCGAGCACACTGCGGGCGCGACGCTGCGGAGCAGTATGAGAGCGGCCCAGAAGGCGCTTCGAACGGCGGTCGAAAACAATGACGCGGCTGGAATCTCGGCCGCGGCGACCCAACTGGGAACGCTGACAGCGCAGGAATTGCAAGCGCATGCCACTGCGCAGGCGGGTTTCTACGCGATGCTTTCGCCGACGCAACAGGCCGCATATAAGCAGCTTGGCCCGATGGCGGGAAGAATGGGTATGGGCCCCGAGGGCATGCACCGCGGATTTGGCGGCCCTGGCGGTCCGCAGTAAGTCTCAAGGCGCGGAGCGGCGTCTTCTAAAGGAGGCCACCGCCTGGCGGCCGGGTTAGAGAGCGCTTCTCCGCATTTCCACGTTTTGCTGAGCTCACGAGTCAATACAACGAGGAGAACGTCATGGCGGCTGCGAGAATTTCACCAATGCCGGGTCACCTTCGCAATGAGACGAAGAAGCTGCGAAAGCATATCGGAGCGATGTCCATTGCCGGTGAGGAAAATGGACATACGAAACTGGGCATTTTTACGGATTTGACACCCGGCCAAGAAGTCGAGATCCGCGGCGCTGGATTCACCGCGAATACTGTTCGCGTGCGCGTTGAAGGCGCGGATTATTATGTCTTACGTAAGAGTTTATTCGGTCAGTAGCGGGATCAAGCTGCCTGGGTGCCCTCGAGAAAAATACGCAAGTCCTCGTCGCCGACTTGCGGCTCGCCCGGCGCAACGTTGCTCAATTTCCCTTGCTTGATCCATATTTCCAGTTGGCCAACCAGTTCATAGAGATGATCGAATGAATCGACGATGAAGAGCAGAGGTTGATAGTGGTCAATCTCCATTCCTTGATTGATGACCCACTCCATCTGCAGTGGAAAGCGCTGGACTTCCGGCGATTGGATTGCATGCTCGATTTCCCCAAAACTGCTGAGAAGGCCGCTGCCGTAGACACGCAGTCCGGCGGGTGAACGCATCAAACCGAACTCTACGGTAAACCAAAAGAATCTAGCCAGCGCCCGGATCATACTGCGCAGGGCGGGTTTTCGAGCGGATTTGTCCGGCATATCGGCGGCGATTGCGGCAGCCGCACGAGCACACTCTCCAAAGCGGACCAATGCCTTGGCCAAGGCGGGATCGGTGTGCATTGGCACGTGCCCGCAAATGTCGTGGAAAATGTCCGGCTCGGGGAGATAGTCGAGGGCGTCTGCGCAGCGGATGGTGATGGTGGTGGGAAATTGCCTCTGGCGAAGACACTCGAAAAAGATCGGCGCAGGCACATAACCGCTAACCGCCTTGGCCTCGAAGCCTGTCAGGGGCTGTAAGAAGCGATTTACATCTTCCAGATGCGGGATATGGCGGCTATCCAGGCGGAGCTTCTGGATTCCGCGGCGGAACGCGTCATTGGCGTATCGCTCCCAGCGCGGTTGCATACGGCGGTAAAGGAGCCGCCAAGTGTCCTGATTGGCTTCCGAATACTGCTCGTAGGGTTGGCTAATGAAAAGCTTTCCGTTCAATTTGGCCTCTTCGATAAACGGCGCTTCCGTAGTCGTCAGGCCTGGGGGCTCGGACACGATCGCAGGCATAATCGCCTCCTGTTTCATTATAGTGCGACAGCACCACTTCAGGGTGGTGTATTGCTGAATAGAAGCCGAATTCGATCGACTAGAACAATGTCCATATATAATGAGTGAGAACCGCCCTGCGCGGCGGTTTTCGAGGTTGGCGCGGTAGCCAAGTGGTAAGGCAGAGGTCTGCAAAACCTTTATTCGGCGGTTCGATCCCGCCCCGCGCCTCCAACAACTTACAGAAAACACAGAGTTTCCCCCTCGGACGGTAGTGGTCGAGAACGACCCAAAACGGGCGAACAGAGGCCGAAGCGCCTTCCTTGGGTGGGCGGAGACCTAAACTTTGCCCACCCCCCAGCGGGTTGCGTCCCTCCGTCTAAACAACAGCTCCGCTTCTCGGCATGCAGAGATCAGGCCCGGAGTGAAGTTAGTGTCAATGCCTGCTGCAAACTTGGGGATGGTAGTAGGTGCCATTGTAAGTGTTCCAGAGACTTTTTCCGCAGCCTGTTAGCGAGACCGCTGGGGCGATTCGTTGCAAGCGTCAGCCCCCCAAATGATCAGAACCGCATCCGCGCGCTGGCATAACCGAGAGGTGGCACTCTCGCGCCGAAAAGGTTATCCTCGTTTAATTCACATGTTGCGACCAAGAAGCTTGTTTTTGTGCATAGCGGCGGCTACCATTCCGCTGGTTGTTTGGGCCGGCGAAACGGTGGACCTATTCGCGGTCAACAAAATTCGTACCGAAGCTTTCGCCCACTCGAAAGTGATGGATACGATGTTCTATCTTTCAGACGTATATGGGCCGCGGTTAACCAATTCACCCAACTATAAGGCCGCCGGGGACTGGGCGGTGAAGCGTCTGGAAGAGTTTGGGCTGGTTAACGTCAAAGAGGAAAAATGGGGCCCGTTCGGAAAAGGATGGGAAACCAAGTATTACGAAGGGCACATGGTGGAACCGCGGTTCTACTCATTGAATGGCATTCCGTTGGCGTGGACCGAGGGAACAAACGGGAGTGTGACGGGCGAAGCGATGCTGGCCCCAATCCGCACGGACGCGGACATCGAGAAGTATAAGGGCAAGTTGAGGGACAAGATCGTGTTGACCTCCGAACCGCGCGAATTGCCGTTTCCCACGTCACCCGATGCGACGCGATACAGCGACGCCGACTTGGCGGCCATGGCGGAGGCTCCCGAACCAGGGCGTTCTCCATTCTCATTTGCACCGACACCGCTCACAAGAGGACAGGCTGGGCCAAGAATGTCGCGCGAGGAGCGGATGAGACTGCAGGCGAAAATTCGCCAATTCCTGAAGGATGAGGGAGTGTTGCTTACCCTTACCGAAAGCCCCAATGGAGATGGCGATACCATTTTCGTCGCAGCCGGCGGAGCGTATGCTCCCAAATCTCCCAATGCGCTCGCTTCGGTTGGAATGATGCCCGAACAATACAATCGCATTGCGCGGCTCTTGGAGCACCATATTCCAGTGAAACTCGAGTTTAATATTCAGAACGAATTCCATGATGACAACCCGGATTGCTTCAACATCACCGGCGAGATTCCCGGAACCGGCCCGCACAAAGATGAACTGGTCATGCTGGGCGCTCACTTCGATTCGTGGCACGGCGGCACGGGCGCGACGGACAATGGCGCCGGCAGCGGGGTCATGATGGAAGCGGTGCGCATTCTGAAGGCCGTCCATCTACCGATGGACCGCACGGTGCGAATTGCTCTGTGGGGCGGTGAGGAGGAGGGATTGCTCGGGTCGCGCGCCTATGTGAAGGAACACTTCGGCGATCGCGAGACCATGAAGCTGACGTCCGAACAAGCGAAGGTATCGGGTTATTTCAATTACGACAACGGGACAGGCAAGATTCGCGGAGTCTACTTACAAGGCAATGACATGATGCGGCCGATCTTTGAAGCATGGCTTGCGCCATTCAAGGACCTGGGCGCCAGCACGATCACGATTCGCAATACGGGAGGAACGGATCATCTTTCCTTCGACGCCGTGGGCGTTCCAGGCTTCCAGTTCATTCAGGATCCAATGGATTACGAGACCAGAACGCACCATTCGAACATGGACGTCTACGACCGGTTGCAGGCGGGCGATCTGATGCAGACTTCGGCAATCATCGCGTCGTTTGTGTACAACACGGCGAATCGCAGTGAGATGTTGCCGCGCAAGCCGCTGCCCGAACCGGGCGAAGGCGGATACGGACCGCGCACCGGAAACGGACGTTCGGGTGGCGGTACGGCGAGTCGCCGGGCGGCCAGTGCGGGTCAGTAGAAAGGCGATAGTGATTTTGGCCTTCGCCCAGCCAGACTTGGCCTGGCGGGGGCGGTCCGCGCCCTACGCCGTTGAAACTTCGGTGGCCACGGGCAATAGAGGCAGATCGACCCGAACCAGTAGTCCGGGCTGCGCATTTCGCGCGACGATGGCGCCATTGTGAACCGAGATGGCCCTTTGCGCGATGGATAAACCCAAACCCACGCCTCCGCCGCTGTTGGTCCGGCTGCGATCCGTTTCTACCCGATAAAAGGGCTTGAAGAGGTTCTCCAAACTCTCATCGGGCACGCCGGGACCATAGTCCCGAATGAAGAGCGATGCTTTGGCGACAGATCGCTCCAGCCGGAGTTCGACGGGCGTACCTTCGGGTGCGTAGCGGATCGCATTGCGAAGAATGTTCTCAATTGCGCGTCTTAGGAGTTCGCGGTCTCCACGCAGGGCGAGATCGCATTCGGCATGAAGGACCAGTCGGCATTTGCGGGCGTCGGCCTCCACACTGCAATCTCCCACCACGTCGCGCAGCAGTGCCGTCAACTCAACGATGTCCAGATTTCGACTATCCGGGTCGCTTTCGGCCCGTGTGACCTGCAATAACTCGGAGACCAGGGTGCTGAGCCGGCCGACTTCCTTCCGGATACGATCCAGCGCGCGTTCGCGGTCCGGACTGGTACGGGCCAGTTCCACGGCAAATTCGAGACGCGCCAGGGGCGAGCGGAGCTCGTGAGAGACGTCCTGGAGCAAGCGGCGTTCGGCGGTAAGCAGCGTTTCGATGCGATCGGCCATCACGTTGAAGGCGCGAGCGAGGTTACCAATCTCGTCGCGGCGCTTGCTGGCGGCCCGGACGCGGAGGTCGCCACGCCCAAACTTTTCTACGGTCTGTTCAAGCGTGCGCACGGGCGCGGCCAATTGTACAGCCAGAATGTAATAGAAAACGGTGGTGGCCAGGGCGATCCAGAGCCAAAAAGGCACCGGGCTGCGTGGAGCAACCCCAGGTGTCGGCATATCCATGACCAACCAGTAGCGCCGATCGTGTGTTGGCCATGCGATGCTGGTTCGCGGCGACCTGGGTAGCGGATTCCAAATCGACGGAGGTGCAATGCGCTTCATCTCCGCCCGGCGGTCGGTGCCCGTGAGCAGATCCCGCCCATGGGAGTCGAGCAGGGTATAGCTGCCCGGCATGAAGGTTTGCAGATTATCTAAATACTCCTGCAGAGCCGCGCGGCCACCGGTCTCATAAGCGTTGCGCGCCCGGTCCAGTTGAAAGGAAAAGGACCGCGAAAAGAAGTCGTGGCGCCCCGGTGCGAAGCGGTAACGCAATTCGTTGGTAATGGCTGAGCCGGTCAGGCATACCGCCAGCGTCAGCAGGAACCATACGAGGCTCTTGACGAAGACCGAACTCATGGCGCGATCTCTTCTTTGTATTGAGAGTCGTCGCCAGTCGAGAAAAGGTAACCGACACCACGGACGGTCCTGATGAGGGTACGGCCTTGTTCGAGTTTACGGCGGAGATGGCTGACATGCACGTCGAGGGCGCGTTCGAGTGGATTGGCCTGGCGGTTGTAGAGATACCGTGCCAAATCGTCACGAGAGACGACGCGGCCAGCCGACCGCACCAAGACTTCCAGAATGTCATATTCGATGGAGGTAACGTCGACGGGAGTGGTATCGCAAAAGACCTCGCGATTGCCGGGGTTCAGGCGGACACCATTGGCCTCAAGCATTTCCGGCTTCAGCGTGGATGCACGTCCCGCGCGGCGTAGTACGGCATGGACCCGGGCCAGCAGTTCGTCGGGGCTGAATGGTTTGGGCAGGTAATCGTCAGCTCCCGCGTTCAGGCCGGTGACGCGGTCGCCATGTTCGGTTCGAGCGGTCAACATGATGACCGGGACTGCACTGCGGCGCCGGATCTGACGTAAAACTTCGAAGCCGTCGAGCCGCGGCATCATAACGTCCAAGAGAACCAAGTCGAAGCCTCCGTCGACGGCGCGCTTGAGACCCTCCTCTCCGTTGTGCACCATGGTGAGCTGCAGGTTTCTGGTGGAGAAGAATTCGCCGATGAGCGAAGCCAGTTCCGTGTCGTCGTCAATCAAGAGGAGCGAGAGAGTCGGCAAACCACGATTATCGCGGGAATGCATAACATCTGTACTTTATTTTACTAAGATTTACACCGTTCGCGAGCCAAGCTGTGCCCGTATCACTCCAGGAGCCGTGGCCGATGAACCATCCACCCAGCACTGGACCTATAGCCGTGGTGATCGAGGTAAAGCCAGACCACGTCCCCCGATGGCGCGACCGCGCTTATTCTCCGGAAAATTCGCGCGGATTAAGGCGAGGCTGCCCGGAACCGACAGCGCACCGCCTATTCCATGGAAAGCTCTGACCGGAAGATTCAGCCTCATACGTTAGATTCTGGCGTATGTCCGCTTCTTTGAGGACGAGACCAAAGCCGGGCGCGGAAAGATCCGGGGTGAGAAAGCCGTCTTTTGCCTGGATGGCTCCATCGAAGGCAAGCTTTTCGATGCGGCCATGATCGTAGAAATACTCAACGTTCAAAGCGCATTGAGCTCCGCAGCAAGCATGAGCGTGAATGGATGGAGCGGTATGCGCGGAGAGCGGTATTGAGTGGCTTTCGCAAAGCGCATCCGCAGACAGAAAGCCCGTAATACCGGCACAGCGGGTGGCATCAGCCTGGAGAACATCGACCGCTTCAGCGGCCAACATACGCCGGAAGTACCAGGAGTCGTAACCGTACTCGCCGGCGGCGATATCCATTCCGGGAGGCCCTTGATCGCGAATGAGGCGTAGACCTTCGAGATCATCGGAAGAGACAGGTTCCTCGAACCAAGCGACGTCGTCATCTTCCTTGAAACGATAGGCCTGATAGAGAGCTTGTTTGCGGGTGTATGCGCCGTTGGCGTCGATAAAGAGTTTGACGTCCGGGCCGATCGCTTTGCGGGCCATGCGAACTCGGTCAAGATCGGCAACGGCATCGCGCCCGATCTTCATCTTGACTGCCAGGAAGCCGGATTCAGCCCAACCGCCCAACTGTTCAGTCAATTGCCAATCGGAATACGATGTGAACCCGCCGCTGCCATAGGCCATTATGCGGGTGCGGACCAAGCCGAGAAGAGCGGCCACGGAGAGGTTGAGAAGCCGAGCCTTCAAATCCCACAGCGCATTATCTACAGCGGCAATCGCCATGGAAGCAATACCGGGACGGCCCAGATTTCGTATTTGTTCGACCATCTTTCGCCACGCTCCGCCGACGGCAAGAGCATCGTGATCAATAAGCTTGGGCGCAAGAGTGTCCTTGATGAGTTGGGCGGTGGCAAGATCGGCGTAGCTATATCCGAGGCCCTCCACGTCGCCTGCGATCACTCGAACCAGGACCAGGGAGGTCTTCTCCCATTGAAAGGTCCCGTCCGATTCGGGGGTCTCCGTAGGGAAGGTATAGACGGCAACCTGAATCTTGTCAATTTTGGGATTGGATTGCATGGTGACTTATAAGTGGGGGGCGCGTCCACACTTTAAGACACGGGAAACCAGAATTTGCTAACTTCTATTCTCTGGCGGTTTTTTACTAGGCCGATTGCATCTTTCTATAGTTAGCGAGGCACCTTCGGGCTGTTACGAATTCCGAGTAGTCGCTTCCTTCCTGCTCGATGAGATAAAATTCGACGCCGCCCGTCTTTTCCGCGGCCGAGAAGATTTGTTTCCATGGCGCCGAGCCCTCGCCGAACAGGCACCGATACCCTTTCGCCTTACTCCAATCCTTCAAGTGGAGCGAGTTGATACGTCCTGGATTGGCGTTGATCCACGCCACCGGGTCGGCGCCCACCTCGATGCAGGTGCCGACATCCAACTGCAGCATGAAATCTTTCGGAGTATTCGCGGCAATCACCTCGATGGGCCGTTTGCCGTCCAGAGGGGTGAATTCCGTTTGATGATTGTGGTAACCGCCTCGTAATCCGACAGGCCGCAACTTATTGGCTCCTTCGGTGAGGGAATCGGCGATCCTTCTCCAGTCCTCCAAAGTCTGCGCCCGGTACGAGCTGGCGATCACAATGAAATGCGTTCCGAGGATCTTATTCAGATCGATGGCTTTCTGAATATTTTCCGGTTTATAGTTACTCAGGGCGTTATGTGTTGAGAGGCACTTGACTCCAATGTCGTCCAGCAGTTTACGAACATCCTTCGCTTGATCCGTGGTCCAGGTGTAATAAGGAGCGAAGAATTCCATGTCCTGATATCCCATTTCGCCGACCTTACGGATGGTTCCCATAAGGTCGGTCTGCAACTCGTTTCGCACGGAATACATTTCGAGTCCGATGGGAATGCTCTTTTTCTGAGCGCTGGCGAGTGCCGCCGAAGCAAGCGCAAGAAAGGTACGACGATTGAGTGACATGGCTGCTATCCCAAACGTATCACGGTGGCGACGGAACTAATCTCTCGTTCTCCGCTCAACCAGGAGCAGATGCTCGCAAACCAGCACGATCTCGTTGCGATGATTGAGCACCTCACAAGCCTCCACGACGATCCCGTGCGCGGGCCGCTTTACTTCCTCACGCTTGTCCTTAATCGTCACCCGTACCCTTATCGTGTCGCCGATAAAAACGGGCCGGATGAATCGCAGCCGGTCATAGCCGTATGACATAGCACGCGCGTTTATCACTCCGGCCGTCATGCCCACGCCGATGCTGAAGATGAGGGTGCCGTGCGCAATGCGTTGGCCGAAGGGCTGATTCTTACACCACTCCGCATCCATATGATGTGGATAAAAGTCCCCGGTCTGGCCGGCGTGTAGGACGATGTCAGTCTCGGTGATCGTGCGGCCCCCCGTTTCCCGTTGGTGCCCAACTTCGTAATCTTCGAAATACTGTTCCTGAATCATGCCAGTAACCGTTTACTTTGCATATATAATACCGGCTGTGATGAGCAACAAATCAAAGACGCCTCCGCAAAGCGATTTAGATCGTCGCGGATTTCTATCGTATTTAGGAATGCTGAGCCTGGCAGGTGTAGCGGCGGATATTGAAGCCGAAGACTCCATCGAACACCGCCGGCCCGTCTTTATTGTGCCCAACTTCCATCCTGCCAGTTGCGGTTGGCTCACCACGTTTTCGAAGGAGCGCGTATACTGCGCCAACAGTTATCTCAACCACCTGGATCGCGTTCGCGACGATCCGAAATACGAGTTCGTGATGTCGGAAGTCAACAACGTGGTCGCCATCATGAATTTTCAGCCGGACCGCATTCCGGAATTGAGGGCGCGTGTTGCCGCGGGCCGCGTTGAAATCGTCAACGGCTACTTTCTGGAATCGACCATCAACCTGTCTGGCGGGGAAGCGCTGATGCGGCTGGGCGTGGAAGGTCTGCGCTGGTACGCGGATGTATTCGGATGGAAGCCGCGCTTTTCCTGGAACATCGACGTATGCGGGACCCATGAGCAGATGCCGCAAATCGCCGATGAACTAGGCCTGGAAGCGCTCATTTATACGCGCAAGAATCCAACGGGGAAGACTCTATTCTGGTCTGAATCTCCCGATGGGTCGAAAATTCTTACGCTCTGTCCCGGCCACTACAGCGAAGCTTCAACGCTATTTAGCAATAAGACTCCGCTGAACGCCAGCGAACTAGAAAAGGTCAACGAGTTCTTCGATAAAAAGGAGCCTATTACGCCGGCAAATGCCCCTTTGCTGGTGCTGGCAGGCTCCGGTGATTATGCTTTGGCGCCGACGGTGAAAAGTTACCCAAGCCGGCTTATTTCCGATTGGAACCGTGCGAACTTCGGGCGTACCATACGATTCTCGACTTTGAGCAAATACGTGGATGCGATTCGACCGAAGATCGATTCGGGCGAGATCTCCATTCCGACGTCACATGCAGGGACTGCATACGATTTTGACGCGTTCTGGATTGAAAATCCCGAAGTGAAGACACGCTATCGCAGCAACGAACACGCACTTCAATCGGCGGAAATGCTCGCAACAGTTGCCAGCCTGGAGCGCCATCACGAATATCCCGTCAAAGCTCTGTACGACGCCTGGATTTTGATGTGCCTCAACATGGATCGCAATACACTGTGGGGTTCCGCGGGCGGGATGGTATTTGAAGACGCGCAGTCGTGGGATGTCAACGACCGCTTCAACTGGGTGCGGAAGACCACTGCCCAAGTCGCGACCAATGCGGGAAAGGAGATGCTGGGGGCTGGTGGCGGCTTAGGGCTGTTCAATTCTTCGAACTGGCGCCGCCGTGATCCCTTCGAAGTTCATCTACCGGACGGCAAATCGATCGATGGCGCAGTCTGTCAGGCTTTGCCGGACGGCTCGACGCTTTGTCAACTCGATCTTCCGTCAGTCAGCGCTGGAGGCTGGAGGCTACTGAATAAACCTGCTCCGTCCTCACGGCCCATAGCCGCAGCGACGAAGATCGAAACCAAAGACTATTTGGTTGAACTGGACCTCAAGACCGGTGCATTGACTAGCTTGAGATTGAAGAGCAATGGCCGCGAGTTACTTTCCGCGCCCGCTAATGTCATCGTTGCCGAGCGGCCGGTCCGGATGCCTCACCCGAACGACGATCCTGGTGATTTTATGCCGCCCAGGCCAGATCGCCGGCGCCTTGGGACGTCGAGCGATCAGCCTTCAACTTTGTCCGTTACCAGCGGCCCCATTGCGACAATCGTCGAGGTGAAGGGCCAGTTTTTCGGGGGCGGCGCTATCTCCCGCAGCGTTCGTTTGTATCACGACTTTCCCCGGATCGATTTTGAGACTGAGCTTAACGACATTCCCAATTTCACTGTAGTGGTCGCAGAATTTCCGCTTGCGGACGAGATTACAGAAATTCGCCGTGGCATCCCATTCGGGTTTTCTCACGGCGCTTGGTCGAAGCCTAATGCAAATCTTCATGGTTGGACGAAAGGGATTGTCCCCGCAGTGCGCTGGATCGATTATGCCCTTGCGGGCGGCGGCGGCGTGGCCATCTTCGATCGAGGTTGCAGCGGGCGCGAGTTGGACGATCGAACGCCAATCATTTATCTCTTGAACGCGGAGGACAAGTATTACGGCTACCCGAACCGTTGGTTGAGTGGCAACGGCAAGCACGTCCTTGAGTATTCCCTGCTTCCGCACGGAAGCGATTGGGAACAGGCACAAGTTCCGCATCGCGCCTGGGAGTATAACGCTCCTCCTATTGCGATTCAAAATGCCGCGATGCGGCCGGCTTCGCCGTTCATAGAGACTTCTGACAATTTGATTCTGCACGCACTTCGTCGGGAAGAGAAGTACATCGAGCTTCGCTTGCTCGAATGCTTAGGCCTCGCCGGCACTGCACATCTGACGGTCAATCTGCCGCACAAAGGCGCTTCGCTGACGGATGCGAGAGGCAAAAAGAAATCCGGTCTTTATAAGAGACCGAACTACGAAATACCCGTACGGCCACAGCAGATTTTAACGGTGCGCCTGATGACGGATTCGGCTGTATCCAAGCCGGAGCCGATTACTAAGTGGGACCCGTTTGTACCCGAACGGAAATTGGCGGCCTTACATGCTTACGATCCAACAATCATCGGACACCCCCCGAAGGGGGACTGACGCCGCTACAGAGTCACGGCTTGATTCGTCTCATGGCTCTTCCGGATGGCCTCCAAGAGGCGAAGCGTGCCCAGGATCTCTTCTCCAGAGGTTTCGGGCTCCGTCCCGTTGGTGATCGCATCCATCAAAGAACTCATGGGACCGACGAACGCGTCTGGGAACCAGCGCCCTTCGAGTTCCATCTCCACCGAACCGCCGGGGATTAGCTCCTGGTGAGCAAACTTAATGACGTCCGGCCGCCCTGTCGGATAGTTGAGTAATAGCCCAACTAAGCCCTGACACCATCCGCGAGTACCTTCGATCCGAAACTCCGCTCGCCATTCGTCGTTTGGCGCGGCAGTGTGGTGATTTACCAGAAACGTCGCACGAAGGTTATTCGGATAAATAAACACCATGTAATTACGGGTGGGGCCTTTATAAGTTGTATCCGGATATCGCGCCAGAGACGCGTAAATTCGTATGGGATCTCGCAGCCATGCGCGAACCGTATCGACATGGTGAATCGTGTGGTAGTAAATCTCGGGATAAGGATGATCCCTCAACCAAGGCCACAAATCCCAGGGCGTTCGAATCTCTATATCGATGCTGCATTGAAGCAAGTCTCCTAATAATCCTCTTCCGACGAGGTCGGAGGCGGCGCGCACGGCCGGACTCCAGCGCATTTGCTGGTTCACCGCCAATTTCCGTCCATGTCGACGGGCAGCTTCCACCATCGCGCTGGCTTGGGTGGTCGTCTCCGCCATTGGTTTCTGAACCAGCACGTGTTTGCCTGCTTCAAAAGCTTTCGCCGCGAGCGCGGGATTGTGCATAGCCGGAACTGCGATGTCGACGATATCGATTTCGGGCATCTCCAGAAGCTCATCTACCGAACGGCAGACACGCGGGATGTTGAACCGAGCTGCCGTGTTATTCGCCGCAACCGAATCGATGTCTGTAATAGCCAGCACCCGAAACGCTGCATTTCGGTACGCCGGCAGATGAGCTTGATTCACAATCTGGCCTGCGCCAATGACTCCGATGCCGTAGTCCGATTTGATCGGCAGTTTGGGCTTATAGTGCAGTTGGAAGAGTGGTGACAATGTCATTGCCCGATTCGGCGCTCCGATACCACTTTCGCTCATCGCGCGTCGCGGATTCATTGTGTTGATAGAATTCAACCGTCGTGGCTCACTTGTCGGGTATTACGTGGAATCACTCTCGGGGATATCTGCCGATGGTGGCAACGGCCCAGCGATTCTGCGAACTTCACCCGGACGTGACGATTCAGTGGCAGGTTCGCTCATTACAGGAATTCGCCGATTTCCCGATAGAACGGCTCGCCGAAAGCTTCGATCTGCTGGTCATCGATCATCCCTTTTGCGGTTATGCGGCCGCGCACGATACGCTCCTGCCGCTGGATGAATGGCTGCCTGCTGAGTTTCTTGACGATCAGGCCCGGCATGCCGTTGGGAAGTCGCACGATAGCTATTGCTACGGTGGACACCAGTGGGCTTTGGCGATTGATGCCGCGACTCCCATCGCCGGATGGCGTCCGGATTTGCTCGCGAAGGCGCCCGGTACGTGGACTGAGCTAATCGATTTGGCGAAATTCGGGTTAGTTGCCGTTCCGGCAATTCCGATTGACAGCTTGATGCATTTTTACATGCTCTGCGGCGCTTTGGGCGAGGACCCTTTCAGCCAGCCCGGTCACTTTGTCCGCAAGGAAATTGGTGTCGAGGCTCTCCGCATGCTCCGAGAACTAGTTTCGCTATGCGATCCGCGATGCCTGGGCCGAAACCCGATTCGAACCTGGGAATTATTGGCTTCGAACGATACTGTTGCCTACTGCCCATTCGCCTATGGCTATTCGAATTACTGCCGTCGGGGTTATGCGGACCATATCTTGAGGGTCGGAGGCCTAATCTTCTTAGACAATGGGCGGCCATGCCGGTCCACTCTCGGCGGCACAGGGCTCGCCATTTCGTCCGGCTGCAAAGAAAAGGTTATAGCAGCCTCCTACACTCAGTTTGTCGCCTCATCAGAATGCCAGACGACTCTATATTTCGACTCAGGCGGCCAACCTGGGTATCGCGAGGCATGGCTAAGTCAAGAGGTCAATCGACGATCGAATAACTTCTTTGCCGATACGCTTTCCACGCTGGATGCCGCTTATCTGCGCCCTCGATTCGAAGGTTACATGCATTTCCAAGAACAAGGTGGTCTGATTGTCCAGCAATATCTCAAGAATTGTGGCTCGGAAGTCGCGGCATTTGGCGCGCTTGAACATTTGGCCGCGCATTCTGAATCAGTTCATCATTCCGTATCGCAATGAAACCTCTGGAAGGATTGCTTGTTGTCGACTTCAGCCAGTTTCTGGCCGGCCCGTCAGCCGCTCTGCGCCTAGCCGATCTCGGCGCTCGTGTAATCAAGATCGAACGTCCCGACGGCGGCGATCTTTGCCGCGAGCTCTATATCTCAAACCTTGCGCTCGATGGGGACAGCACGCTCTTTCATTCCATTAATCGGCATAAGGAGAGCTTCGCCGCCGATCTGAAGAGCAATGCGGATCGGGAGTTGGTTCATAAGCTTCTGCTTCACGCGGATGTGATGATTCAAAACTTTCGCCCTGGCGTGATCGATAAGCTGGGTTTCGGCTACGACACAGTGGCCCAAGAGAACCCTAAGCTGGTTTACGCGGAGATCACCGGATACGGTACGAAAGGGCCATGGAAGAATAAGCCGGGCCAGGATCTTCTTGTTCAGGCGCTCTCCGGTCTCACTTGGCTCAACGGCGATGCCGATCAGCCGCCCGTACCTTTCGGGCTGGCTGTAGCCGACTTGTTTACCGGCGCGCACTTGGTTCAGGGCATACTGGCCTGTCTCGTTCGGCGCGGAATTACCGGGAAAGGCGGCCGCGTTGAAGTTAGCCTGCTAGAATCGACGCTCGATTTTCAGTTTGAAGTATTGACCACTTACCTGAACGATGGCGGCCAATTGCCGAGGCGAAGCGAATTTAACAATGCTCATGCGTATCTGGGAGCTCCATACGGCATATACGGCACGGCCGACGGCTATATCGCTATTGCGATGGGTTCTATTACACGGCTTGGAACTCTAATCGGATGCGGGGACCTGTGTAAATATACCGACCCCAGCTCGCTCTTTGAGCAACGCGACGAGATTAAGAGGATACTCGCGGAGCATCTGAAATCTCAGACGACCGCACATTGGTTATCTGTACTTGAGCCCGCCGATGTCTGGTGCTCAGATGTCTATACATGGCCTCGGCTCTTCGCCGATGAAGGCTTTCAGGTGCTCGATATGGTTCAGGATGTAATTCGCCGTCCGGGCGTTCTGCTGAAGACAACCCGTTGCCCAATCCGCATCGACGGAGAAATCTACAAGAGCCCTCGCGGTGCGCCCACCGTGGGCGAACACACGGCTGAAATCATTCGCGATTTTGCACTCGATTCCCATGAAAAATCCAAATCCTGATCCCGCTAAGCACAAAGAAATTCCCATTTGGAATGCGGAGGATTGGCATTATGAAGACTTCGTGATCGGTGAACGCGCCCGGTCGATCCGGCGGACGATCTCCGAGGGCGAAAGCATGGCATTCAATGCGCTGGTGCTCGATATGCATCCCTATGTCGCCGACGAGGTCTTCGCCAGGGAAGAAGGCATTTTTGGTAGGAGAATTGTCGCGGGCGCGCTGGTCTTCAGCATGGGCCTGGGCTTGATGGCCCATAACTGCGTACATACTTTCAGCTACGGTTATGACAGGCTTCGTTTCGTCAAGCCCGTCTTTCTCGGCGATACCATCTACACCATTCGCACGAATCTTGAAAAGCATCCGAAGTATCGCGAAATGGGAATGGTGCGAGTGTCTTATGAGATCTTCAAACACCCCGGCGAACTGGTGCTCTATTGCGAGCATCTGCAGATGGCCAGGTATCGCGACCCATCTCAATTCCAACCGGAGCCCGAGCCGGAGAAAAGTTAGCGCCAGCGTCGAATGCAGTCCGACTCTACATTTCGCATCGCGATCCGGCGCTTCGATCCGTTTGAATCGGCCATTCGGCGGCAATGGGAATCGTTCGAATCCAAGGCACAAACCGGATTGACATTGGAGGCCGAAGCTTTCGATCTACCTGCTCTTTCAGAAGTGCTGTTTGGTCCCGAGAGCACCGTGTCGGGCTCATGGGATGTTGCGTTTGTGAATACGGATTGGGTTGCCGCGGCACATCGCCAAAAGCGCCTCGTTGATCTCAGCTCGTATCTCGCCAAAGATCCGCCAGACGGCTATCCAAGCGCTTGGACGCCGTCTTTACTTCGGTTGCAGAATCTTGATGGGTTCATCGCCGGAATGCCATATCATGACGGGCCAGAGTGCCTGATCTTCCGCCGGGATTTGTTTGACGATCCGCGCGAGCAAGCCGCTTATCAAGAGATGAGCGGACAGCCACTGCGGCTGCCCTCTACGTGGCGCGAATTCCATCAGATCGCGCGGTTCTTTCACAGGCCATCGAAGGGCATGTACGGCACCGTCTTCGCCGCGTTCCCCGACGGACATAACACAGTCTATGATTTTCTTCTGCAACTCTGGACCCATGGCGGAGAGATCTTTGGACGCGATGGATCACTCGACCTCAATACCCATGCTGCCCGGGAAGCGTTGACATGGTACCGCTCGATTTTGCTTGATGCGACCGCCGTCCATCCGCGCTGTCGTGAAATGGATTCGGTCCAATCGGGTCTGGCGTTCGCTGCCGGTGAGGCCGCAATGATGGTGAATTGGTTCGGATTTGCCGCGATGTGCGAAACCATGCCTGGTTGCCGTGTCAAAGGGCGCGTTGATATTGGGCCCGTTCCGCATGACGAGAATTACGTTTCGGCATCGCTGAACGTTTATTGGCTGCTTGCGATTCCGACGACGTGCCCGCATCGCGATGTAGCTTATGCCTTCCTGTGCCATTGCATGACAGCGGAAATGGATAAACTTCTCACCCTGGAAGGAGGCATCGGCTGCCGCCGTTCGACGTGGCTCGACCCAGACGTGGCGCGCGTGGCGCCGTTCTTCAGCCGTCTTCCTCAATTGCATGAGAACGCCCGCGAGCTACCGTGCCGTGCCGACTGGCCTGCGATTGCTCATGTGATTGACGATCTTGTTATCCAGACCATCGGCAGCTCCGATCCGATCCCGCTGATCCTGGAACGTGCGCAGAACAAGGCTCGGGAGATGCAATCGTGAGTAGCAACGTGTTTCTCGATGCTGGCGTTGTGCTTGCAGCCGGTGTTATGCAGGGCCTTTTTGCCGTGCCTATGAAGTACGCCAAACGCTGGCAGTACGAGAATATCTGGCTAATATTTGCAGTTTCAGGGTTAGTCGTCTTCCCTTGGTTCTTAACTCTTCTGACCATTCCTCACATCGCAGAAATCTACCGCGCTACTCCTGAGCGCACTTTGGTTGCTGTGATCGGATTTGGCATCTGTTGGGGAACCGGAGCGACGCTCACCGGCCTTGCTTTGAACATGCTTGGCATCGGATTGGCCATGGCTATCGTGCTTGGTCTCAGCGCATCGGTCGGTTCCTTGATCCCGCTTCTTGTTCTGACGCCGGAAAAGCTCGCTACGGAACAAGGACGCCTTTATCTCGCAGGAACCGCCGTGATGCTGTTGGGAATCGTTCTGGCATCTTACGCCGGCGCTCTGCGCGATCGTCGCACCCGAATGAAGACCGCCAGCTTGACAGAAAATGCGGCCGGCAAGAAGTCATTTATCGCAGGCCTGCTGATAGCAACGTTCGCCGGGCTCTTCTCTTCCTCGCTGAACTTCGTGTATGCGTTTGGATCGGCCGCCCTCGACGAAGCCCAACGAGCCGGTGTGTCGCCCGTGTGGATGTCCAATGTCATCGCTGCGCCGGCGGTTTCGGGCGGGTTCATCGCGAACGCTCTCTACTGCGGATACCTACTTCGCCGTAATCGAACTGTCGCGAATTTCTTTTGGCGTGACTCGAGGATCAATTGGTTCTTCGGCGCACTGATGGGTGCACTCTGGTTCGGAGGGCAGGCTTTGTATGGGCTCGGCGTCTATCGCATGGGGGCGTTTGGCACTGTCATCGGATGGCCGCTATTAATGGGCACCATCATCGTTACAAGCAACTTTGCAGGATTATTCACGGGCGAGTGGGCAGGCTCCGAACGGCGAGCTCTTCTATATCTGGGCATCGGCGTCACAATCATCCTCATCGCCCTGTACGTCCTGTCTCTAGCGCGGCAAGCCTGAAGTCTCCCTAATGCAGCGGCTCGATTTCCACGGACTTGAAGAACACGATGTCTTTGTCGCTATGGTTTTGCAGCCCGAAAAAGCCAAAAGTGGGGCGAGGGCCGCGCTCGGGCTCATATGACAGCTTCTTCGGCGGGACGGGATCGCCTTCGGTATAGTCCGTCACTTTTACGCCATTCACGAAGACCCCAGTATGCGCCCCATCGAGCGTGATCTCCATAGAGTTCCACTCGGGACCGGGCTTTCCCGGCCGAGCCAAAGGCTTAGTCAGCGAGTAGAGCGTTCCCGTGATGTGGTATTCGTCCTCGCCCGGAGCGATATTGTCTATCTGAACCTCATAGCCGTAATACACCGGCATCCACGGTTCGCGCGGCTCGATAGGAATGCGTACATAGACGCCGGAGTTATCGTTATGATCCCGCATCTTATAAACAACGCGGATTCTGCAATTGCCGACAGGACCGCCTGTCCAGTAGAGCAACCCCATACCGCCGTGAGTGCGGATAAGCCCGTCCTCAACGGTCATGCCACCCGGGCCAACATGTTTCCACCCGGCAAGATCCTTTCCATCGAACAAGGAGATCCAATTGCCGGGAGTACCGGCGGTCAACATGCCAGAGGCAAGTAACAGTAGAACAGTAGGTCGAAAGATAAGCATAAGTCGAAAACAGCGACGGTATCACAACCAACGTGGGACGGATTTGCAACGATGGATTGAACGGAGGAGCACGAGATCTATGGACCGGCGAGAATTTGTGAAGAAGGCGGCAGCGGCTGCCTTGCTTGCCTCAATTCCTGCGCAAGCGAAGCAAGGCTCGAATGACAAGAAGCGAGAACGGCTTGCCTGCAACTCCTGGCCGTTCCGCGCTTACTTCGATACACCCGAAATGCATCACTACCGGGATCCGAAATATCCGTTGGTGATGCAATGGGAGTTCCCACAGTTTCTGGCCGATCATTTCGATATTCACAATGTCGAATTCCTACCGCAGCATTTTCCAGATATTCAGCCGTCGACTATTGACAAAGTAAAGGAAGGGTTGCGGACAGCCAAGTCGGGGTGTTGCAATTTAATGGGCGTCGAATTTACCGGCGGAGTATTCGCTCCTCATGCAGATACTAATTCCATGGTCCAGGAAGCTGAGCGCTGGCTTGGCGTGGCAGCCGCTCTCGATTGCCCCACGATCACAGTGGCGTTGACTGGGAAAGAACGGCCCGATGCTCATGTCGCCGCCGCGAATCTTAAGCCGGTGGTTGACGCCGCACATCGTCGCGGTAAGAAGGTGCTGTTCCATAACGACGACATCAAGCGGGAGTCGGCCGAAATTCTCAGTTCGGTCATCGGCCAACTGGGGCGCGATCGAACGGGCACGTGCCCGGATTTCGGAAATTTCGCCACCAAATCTGCCGCCTACGCGCTGAACCAGTTGCATATTCTTGCGCCGTACGCGTCAAACATCTGCCACGCAAAAGGCGGAATCGCCGACCATGGTGTTTTCTATCCGGACGATTTCGCGGCTTCCATGAAGGTGATGCGAGACAGCGGCTTTCATGGCCTCTACTCGCTGGAGTTCGAAGGACTGGGGCCACCTCTTGAAGGTGTGCGCAAGCTTATGATCACGACAGAAGACTATCTGACCTAAGGCCTGTAAGTTCAAGTTGCTTCGTAGCCGACGAACTGCTCGAGAATAACGTTCCCTTTATAATTGATGTCCTGGTGAATGCCGATGGAGGTCGTGTAATAGACGAAGGCGGTGGTTTCCTTCAACTGACCCCAGAACCTCTCCTGCTCCGTAGTGGGATGTCTCTCGTTTGTGGCCATGCTCTTCAGAACGGCTATCCGCTGTTCCGGAGTGGCGTTGTTGAAAGGCGCCTGATTCATCTGCTGGCTGAGGGAGTTGATTAGAGCTAGCCCTTTCGTCCAGTTTTTCTTTTCATCGGGATCGATGCTGCGTGCGACAGAGGTGTCAATGTATGCGGCCGCCCCGGCGGCATGTGCTCCGGGCGAATGATCGTCGGCGGGGATGATCATCTCCGTCACCGTATCGAGCAATGCGAAATCCGGTTTGCTAAAGAACAGGGGGGCGTCCGGCTCGCCCGCGGTTAGCTGCAGCGCCGCTGAGCCAAGCGTCATCGCGCCGAAGGTTTTGATTAGTTCTCGCCGATTCATTCCCGTGGGCATTAGATTTCTCCTTTCTGGAGTTGATCCGCCAGATAATCGCAGGAACGCCAGCAGAGGGCCATGATGGTCCAGGTCGGATTCTGAGCGGAGGCATTCACAAATGCGCTGCCGTCCACAACAAAGAGATTCTTCACATCGTGAGACTGTTCGAATTGATTGAGCACGGACGTCTTCGGATCGTTGCCCATCCGGGACGTTCCCATCTCGTGAATGGACCAACCCTCGCACAACATATTTTTGGTGCTGGACGTGATCTCAAAACCGGCTGCCTGAAACATCTCGCGGCCAGTGTCGTACATATCCTGCGCCATCTTTTTTTCGTTATCGCCGAAGCGGTAATCGAATTTCAGAACGGGAATGCCCCACGCGTCCTTCAATTGCGGATCAATACCGACCGCGTTCTCATACCGTGGCAAAACTTCACCGAAAGCGCCGTAGCTAAATACCGCGCCGGCATAGTCACGAACGTTCCTTTTGTATTCTTCGCCGAATCCAGGCTCATCGAAGGCAGTTGCGGGAACCATCGTCGTGCCGCTGCCGCCTTCGAAACCGTAACCGCGAATAAAGTCTCTGTGTTTGCTGTCGAGATTGCGAAATCGTGGGATATAAAAGCCGCCCGGCCGGCCGTCATCAAGGGTTCTTGGCTTACCCACCAAATCTTTCCAGAAGCCATTCACGGAGGGGCCCATAATGTGCTCACAAAAATGATGGCCAACCAAGCCACTGGAATTTCCGATCCCGTTGGGGTACTTTTCGGACTTCGAAAGTAGCATCAGTCGCGCTGATTCGAGCGTCGACGCAGCGAGAAGAACTACTTTGGCCTTCGCTTTGTAACTCTGGCGCGAGTCGCTATCGAGAAAATTGACGCCATCCGCTTTGCCGGTATTTTTATCGATGCTTACTTCGTAAACCGTGGAATTGGTGCGCATCGTGAGATGGCCGGTATCCATTGCGGGCCGAATGAGGCCGGTTGGCGAATCGAATGCGGCATGGATATCGCATCCGCCGACATGACGATCGCACGCGCCACGCCCATAACAACGGCTGCGATATTTATTGTGCTTCAACCCATCGGTGGTAACGCCTGCGCGGTAGGGCGTGAGTGTACGGTCCATACCCTTCAACGTATTCCGCATATGCATTTCTGCGTCGGTTAGCTTGATCGGCCGCTGATAGATGCCGTCCGGCATCTGCGGAAGGCCCTCGGGATGGCCCGAAACGCCTAAGTAGCGATCCACCCGGTCGTAATACGGTGAGAGATCCGCATAGGAGATGGGCCAATCCATCCCATAACCATCGCGGCTGGCAGCTTTGAAGTCGAAATCGGATAGACGCAATGCCAATCGGCCCCAAATAGTGGTCTTTCCGCCCACCACCCGGGCCCGGACCCAGGCGTAATCCGTGCCAGAATATGGATTCTTTTTCTCGTCGACAACCAGCGTCTTTGAGTAGTCGGCGCCGCCCCAACCCTGGACATACGATGTCACCTTCTTGTACGGCGAATTTTGCGCATATGGAGGGTTTCGGATAGTGTATTCGTTCAAAGTAAGCGCATGATAGCTGGGAGGCATTTTGCCTCGATAAGGATTGTCATAGGGCCACTCCAGGGAGTGAAGAATCTTGCCGGTGTCCTGATACTTGCCGGCTTCAAGCAGCAACACCTTCAGTCCGTGGGACGTAAGCACGTGAGCAGCCATGCCACCGGCCGCGCCAGACCCGACGATAACTGCGTCATACACGGTATTTAGATCGACATCGGTATTGTTGGTAAGCGGAATCTGCAGGAGCATTAGTAACCACCACTTAAATTGTATGAAAGATATCCCACGCGAAGGGCTGTGCTGTTTTCGTACGCTTTAGATTGTGATACAAGGCACCCCTGGCCACACCACATCAGAACTAAGACGAGGCATGACCCTCTTCCCGGCATTAGCCTCCAACATGCTGGACATGGTGGGTGTCGGTCCGTTTCTGACGGTCCCGCTGATTCTTGCCGCTATGGGGGGACCACAGGCTCTACTGGGATGGATCTTTGGCGCACTGATTTCTCTCTGCGACGGTTTGATCTGGTCTGAGTTGGGCGCGGCCATGCCGGATAGCGGCGGCTCGTACGACTACCTACAACGGGCGTTTGGTCCGAAGTCCCTCGGGAAGCTGATGGGATTCTTATTCTTGTGGCAGGTGATGTTAGTGGGACCGCTCACAGCGGCATCTGGCGGCGTCGGTTTCGCCGATTACGCCCGTTATTTGTTTCCTCACATGACCGATGCCGGCCATACGGGCGTGGCGATGGCGGTCTGCATCGCCGCCACCATTCTTCTGTATCGGGATATTCGCGCAATCGGCCGGATCTCGATGGTTCTGTGGGCGGGACTAATGCTCGCAATGGGCATCATCATCTGGAGCGGAGCGACGCATTTCAGCGCCACGCGCGCTTTCCAATTCCCGTCCGGCGCATTCCACTTATCGACTCAATTCTTTCTTGGCCTGGGTGCGGCAACTTTAATCACTACCTATGATTTCAGCGGCTACTTCAATGTGTGCCTGATCGGCGGTGAGATCGAAAAGCCGGCGACGACGATCCCGCGCACCGTTATTCTGTCGATCGTTATTCTCGCAGTGCTCTATCTTGCCATGAGCCTGTCGATCATCGGAGTTGTGCCTTGGAAGGAAGCAATAAATTCCAAAGCAATCATTTCCGACTTCACCGCCCGTCTATACGGATGGAACATTGCGCGCCTCATGACAGGCTTGATTCTGTGGATAGCGTTCGCATCGGTCTTTTGTGTGCTGCTTGGATATACGCGTGTTCCTTATGCGGCGGCCGCGCAGGGGCAATTCTTTTCGGCGTTCGCGCGCCTGCACCCGAAGCGCTGTTTCCCGTCCTTCTCCGTAGTTGCTATGGGCGTTATCTCAACTCTGATGTGTCTGTTTACCCTCGATGCGCTGATCCGCATGCTGATCGTCATTCAGATCGTCACCCAATTTGCCGCGCAATGCGTGGCGGTTGTGTTGATCCGGCGCAGACGACCCGATATCGCAAGGCCCTTTGAAATGCCTCTGTATCCCCTGCCGGTGCTGGTTGCGCTTGGCGGATGGCTTTTTATCCTCTTCAGTAGCGGAATCAATTATATTTTCACTGGCTTCGCGGTGACGGCGGGAGGCGTGCTTGCGTATCTTTGGCGGGCCAATCGAAAACGCGAGTGGCCCTACCGCGCTCTATGAATTGAGAGCATCCCATCGAGGATCTCCGACATTGGTGTAATCTCGCGGCAGTGTATGCCAATCCGGGCGGCTGATTCCATTGAGATCGTAGACGATTTTGCCGTCCTTGATGGTCATCTCACAAACAAATTTCCGAGTTCCATCCATTCGTGCACCGTACATATCGGCGAAGCCAAACTTACCCTGTTCCACATGCAGGACTGACACATCGGCAATGGCGCCAACAGAAAGATTTCCCAACTCCTTGTGCTGAATCTCGCGTGCTGGATTCCAAGTAGACTTCGCGATCACGTCGTCAACGGGGAGCCCAAGAGCCAGGAACTTACTCATGACATTCATCATGTCCTTCATTCCGGCATTCATGCTGCGGATATGTAAATCTGTCGAAATCGAATCGGGAAGAAAGCCTTGCTGAATTGCGGGCACAGCGATTCTCCATCCGAAACTTCCTGCGCCGTGCCCGACGTCGAAAATAACGCCTCGTTTTCTGCCCTGCCACATGCCGGGATTCAACTTACCATCGGGTAATAGTTCATCTCGCAATCCCGAGTAACAGTGGGTGTAAATGTCGCCAGAGCGAAGTTTGTGACCTAGGAGCACACTAATAGGACGTTCAGTCCAGTTAGCGCCGAAATCCACCATGACGGGGACATTCGCAAGCGTTCCAGCCTTTACCGTATGCTCCACGGCCGCCCACTCCGGCCCAGCATAGTGCGCGGTTTTGATACCGACAATCACTTCGGGATAGCGTTCGGCCATCTCCGCGGCCGGCGCCGGGTCCATGTCGGCAAGGTTGTTTTCATATGTTGGGCCGCGCATTCCGGCGCCAACAATATTCAGAAAAGCAAGGATTCTTGTTTTGGAACGATCGATAACATGTTCCTTGAAATCTTCGAAATTTCTGGAACCGGAAGAGCCGGTATCGACAATTGTGGTAACGCCACTTCTTAACGTGAAACCGTCTGGGAAAACGCTATTATCGCCAGCGTACGAGTTCTTCTCGCCCGTGCTGGCGTACGCATGGGCGTGAATATCGACCAGGCCAGGAGTAACATACAACTCCCTTACATCGACGGTCTTCAGTGCACTCGACGGATCAATGCGTTCGTCAATCGCGGCGATCTTGCCATCGTGGATAGCGACGTCGCGCACAGCGCTTATCTGATTTTTAGGATCGATAACATGACCGCCATGAAGGAGCAGGTCGTAGCGCGTTTGAGCAGAGGCGGAAGGCATAGTGAAAGAAATAGTCCCGGCAACCATGAGCATACACTCGATGAAGGTTGTCGCGTCCTGTAATGAAAAGTGTTCCTCTTGTATTTCTATTAGTCGCCCCGATGGCCTGGCCGGCCCCACGCACGAACAATGCGCACGTTCGAAATGTCCCGGCAGCAAAATGGGTCCGCGAGGAAGGCAGTATGGACGTGATGGGTTCCCTTACTGCGATCATCGCCTATGGCGAGAATGGGGGGCGCGTACAAGCCGCGATTTCAGACGCGCTGGATGAGGCGCGCCGTCTCGATGACATGCTCTCTAACTATAAGCCGCATAGCGAGTGGAGCGAGATGAACCGCCTGGCTGCGCAGCGGCCCGTTCATATTTCCGGCGAACTATTTCATCTGCTCGCCGCGTGCGTCGAATACAGCCGCGAAAGCAACGGTACCTTCGATATCTCTGTGGGACCGCTGATGAAGGTTTGGGGGTTCTACAAAGGCACGGGCCATCTGGCGGACCCCGGCAGCGTGCGCACTGCGCTCAAATCCGTCGGATACCGGAATATCATCCTCAATCCTCAGGCAAGGACCGTTCGCTTTCGAAGAGAAGGCGTCGAACTGGACCCCGGTGGCGTCGGCAAAGGCTACGCCGTAGACCGAATGGCCGATCTGTTGCGCAAGGAGGGAGTGCGTTCTGCGCTCATCTCGGCGGGCGGCAGCAGCATATACGCGCTTGGCGCTCCCCCGGGTAAGGACGGCTGGCGCATCGACCTGATGAACCCCGGAAAGCAATCGAAGTCTTGGGCTCACAGTGTCACTCTGTGCGACGAATCGCTGTCCACCTCCGGAAGTTATGAAAAATACTTCTATGCCGATGGCAAGCGATGGAGCCACATCATGGATCCTCGTACCGGCTATCCATCGGAAGGCATGATCTCCGTTTCGGTGATTGCCCCGAAGACCCTGGATAGCGAAGTCTGGGCCAAGCCGTACTACATTCTGGGGCGGCAATGGACCGCCCAGCACAAGAAGAAGGCATTCAAGGTCTTTCTATGTGAAGACAAGCCGCAGGAGCCCTGCGCGTGGGTTGAATGAAAGCGTGTGTATTAAGCTTGATCCGTGGACAGACGTTCATTCCTTTATGCCGCTGCGGCCTCTTCCTTGCTTGCGGGCACGACTGAGGAGATAATCCCGAAATACCGAATTTGCAGCCGATTTCCGCACTCTGCGAATCCGGGAATGCCCGGACCATACAAGGGCCATGTAGTCCGGGTTCATTCCGATAAATCCATCGATAGCCACTCAGCCCATGTGGATCGGGCGGTCGTCAAGCAGATGCTGTCGGCGGGAATGCAATCGCTCACCGGCGAGAGCAATGACAAAGATTCCTGGGCGCGCTTCATTTCCCCGCAGGACACGGTGGGCATTAAGGTGAACTGCTCCGGAGCGCCTCACATCATGTCCAGCCCGGAGATCGTCGCGGGAATTGTGGAGAATCTGATCGCTATCGGTGTTCCGGCGCAACGAATTTGGATATATGAGCGATTCGAAGGACAATTGTTGAGCGTTGGTTACGACAAATATGTTCCGGCGGGAGTGCATATTTGGGCCGCGGAAGGGGATCATACACGCCGCGGATCGCTTGCCGGCTACGATCCGAACACATATGTGGAGGTCGACTTTTTCGGAGAGGAAGATACACGGTCTTTCATGACGCGGCCGGTCGCCGACACATTCACAAAGATCATCAACGTACCAAAAATGAAAGAGCACCAGGCGGCGGGAGTAACAGGCTGCCTGAAGAACATTGCTTATGGTAACTTCTCCAATGTAGACCGTTCTCACCGGTTCACGAAAACGAACACATATTCGTACATTGGGACACTGGCTTCCGTTGAGCCCATTCCAACCAAAGTCGTAGTGAACATTATGGATGGACTAAGCGGTGTGTGGCAGGCGGGCCCGTTTAGCGAGTATCCACAGTTTCGCTTCTACCCGAAGCAGATTATGTTTGGCACCGATCCGGTTGCCATGGACCATGAACTGATCGACTTGGTTGAAACGAAACGGAAATCCGAAGGCGCCCCATCGCTTTTTGACCGCTCACCATCTCATATTGGAAAAGACAACAGCAATCCAAATTTCAATCACTTCATTCGTGAGCCTGGGCACGTGGAATACGCATCGAAATTGGGATTAGGAATCTACGACGCCGCCGGGATTAAGCTCAAGGCGATACAGATCTGATGTTGTTACTGTTGGCTGTTACTTTACCTACTTTGTTCTGGCCCAGCGGAACCGATACCGCCACTGCCCTTCGTCAGGCCGGAATTACACGGATTGCTATGCCTGCTTCCCAAGCTGACTCGTGGAAAGGCCTTTCCGGTATCTCGGTCGAGACCGCCAATCTAAAGACCACCGTTAAATTGCCTGCGCCGGGAATCACGTATCATATGAATCAAGCTTCGGCGTCGCGCGTACCCTGGATAGATTCCAACGGATGGCGATTTATGCGCCAACCCCATGCCCGGTTCTTTTACGACGTAAACGGCGCTACGGCGGCTCTGGCGGCAGCGGAAGCATTTTGTTATGGCTCCAGCGCCCTGGTGCAAACCGGCCAAAGCGGCCTCGCGCCGCTAGCCGCCATGCTGAAGTTCCTCGCTGCGACCGGCCAAACAGCAGAACCGGAAGTAGCAGATATAGGGTTCATTGACGATGGTTCGGCAATTGATGCGGAGGTCATGAACCTCCTCGTGCGGGACAACCTGTTGTTCAGAATAGTTCGCGCACCGAATCCCAATTTAAAGTTGACGGTTCGAATCGGCTCCAAAAAATATCCGGCAAATGAGGCCAAGAATCCGGACCTGATGGAACATAAGATTCGGGCGAATCTTGGCGATGAGCGGCGGTTGATTCGCCTATACGGCACCAGCATTGTTGTTGCTCGAGTTACCGGCAAGCCCGGTAAGCTTCGGCTGCATCTGCTGAACTATGGCGCTGGCAAAGGCGCCAGAGTGGCAGAGTTCCGCGTTCGCATACTCGGGCGCTATTCAAAGGTGCAACTACACTCATTCGACAGCCCCGACGATCATGTGGTCGACTATAGCCCTGGGGCGGATGCCACGGAGTTTACAATTCCCGGGCTGAAGGTCTACGCGGTCGTCGATCTCAGCGAGTAAGTCGCCGGAATCAGAAGTTAAGAAGCCAGGAGTTGGAAGCCTGAAAGGCCACTTACCGGGAGAGTCAAACAAGATCACGATCATCGGCGTGCGTACGCAGCGCGTGGACCGGAATGCCCAGTAGCCCTAAGATCTCCCGCGCATTTGCGCGATTCACAACGCCCGGCCGGAGTTTGTAATCGAAACTCATCTTGCCGTCTTCAAAGACGTCGGTGAAATGGACGTTCGCAGCTGAGTTGCCGTGGTATGAGACGATGCCGGTCAAGGCAAGATCGTGCGTGGTGAGGAGTCCGGAAGCACGATGAGCAATCAAGTGCTCGATCACGCCCGCTACGCCATCGCGCCGGTCTTGCGAATTGGTTCCGCTCAATAATTCATCCAACAGGAACAGCACCGGACCGCGCTCGGCGAGATCGAGGACGGCGCGGACGCGCGAGACCTCCGCGAAGAACCGGGATTTGCCTTCCTGCAAGGAATCCTGCACGCGCATGCTGGTAGCCAATTGGAAGTGCGACAGCCGTAAGTTATCGGCGCAGACAGGCGCACCGGCTCGTGCGAGAACAGTGTTCAAGCCAATGGAGCGCAGATATGTACTCTTTCCGGACATGTTCGATCCGCTCACGAGTATGAAGCGCGTGGCTGCGTTCAGATCGGCCACGTTGCGCACGCAGGACACGGCGGAGAGGAGCGGGTGTCCTAATGCCGAGGCCTCAAATACTGGTGTTTCGCAATCGACCAGGTCTGGGAATGGGTACTCGGGATGTTCGAATGCATAGGCCGAGAGCGAGAGCAGCGCTTCCAGAGCGCCGATGGCCGCGGTCAAAGATATCAACATCTCGCGATGACGAGTACGCTGGCCTTCAACCGCCATCGCGAACTGCACACCCCACAACGAGAGATACGAAATGTACGTGAACGCAGGATCTTCGTGGAGCTGCAGCAGCCGGAGAGTGAGCACTAATCTCTTGATAGCGGCTGGCCGATGTTCGAAATGAGCCTGCAGCGACGTGAGCAGTGGCGACGAAAATCGTTCGGATTGAAGGCGTGTTGCAAAGGCGGCTAACCGATGCAGTTCGGGTCGCGGCGCCTGGCGCACGATGCCTTGCTGGATGGCAGAGACGCGATCGTGAAAAGCCACGGTTATCGCCGCAACGCCTCCCAGTAGCAGGAGCGGAACGAAATGGCCCACCCAACCTAAAATGGCCAGCGGCGCCGATGCCAGCGTGAGCAAACAGATAAGCAACGCCAGAATGCGTGCTCCGGCGCCGAAAGGACGAGGCGGAGACGAAAGCCAGTCCATCAGAGCGCGACAGTCGTCCAGAGTGTCCTTCGCGCTTGCCTGCATCGATCCCGATATTGCGAAATACTCACGAAGATCGTGACGGTCCCGAAGTTCCTGAACGGCTGTTTGACGTGCCCGTGTCTGCTCCACTGCTACGCCATCAAGGAGCCACTGGCCGAGCGTCTGCCTTCCGAAGCCAGTACGCGCCGTAGACAAATATTCGTAAAGGGACCCTTGGCCGAACAGATCGAGATCGGCGGCGTATGGATGGTCCGGTTCCGAGGGGTTGAATGCCGCCTCTTCGGAACCGCGCCATTCACCTTCGAGCCGGCGCAAACGCTCACGCTGATAATTGGCTAGCTGCCGTAAGCGCCGTGTTCCCGCTCCGGCCTTTAAGAGGCGCTTTGCGAATAGAGCGGGCACAATGACAGCCGCCCAGGCAAGGGGGTGTGGGATTGTGGCGCTCGCGTAAGCGGTGTAGAAAACGAAGCCCACGGCAAGAACGAGGCCCAGTTCGACGGTCCAGAGTGCCTGGTAGTGTTGCTCCGCTCCAAGCAACTCCTCTGAGAGGGCTTGCAGCCTGTTGCGATAGTATGCCGATGGGGTAATCAGGCTGCCCTAACGATCTTACTGAACGAATCTGGGTCCAAGCTGGCTCCGCCGACAAGTGCGCCATCAATTTCGGGTTCCGCCATCAGACCTTCGATGTTGTCCGGTTTCACGCTGCCTCCATAAAGAATTCGCAGAGCGTTGGCGGCTTCGCCTCCGAAGCGCTTTTCGGCCTCGGCTCTGATCAAAGCATGCGCATGCGCGGCGATCTGTGGGGTCGCGGTCTGCCCGGTTCCAATAGCCCATACCGGTTCGTACGCTACCACCACTTTTTCAAACTGCTCCTCCGTTAAGCCGGCCACGCCTGCTGCAAACTGCCGCACCAGCACTTCATTCGTTTTGCCGGCTTTGTGATCTTCCAGCTTTTCACCCACGCAGACGATGGGTGTCAAGCCGGCTTCGAGCGCCGCTTGCGCCTTCCTCAAAACATCGGCGTCGGTTTCATGGAAGTATTGCCGCCGTTCGCTGTGGCCCACGAGAACCCATTTGGCGCCGGCTGCGCGCAGCATGTCGCCGGATATCTCACCGGTGAAGGCGCCTTCTTTTGCCCAATAAATATTTTGGCCACCGATACGGATGGACGTCTCCTCAACGGCCTGGATCGCGGCTGGGATAGCGATAGCGACGGGAAAGATAACGATCTCGCAACCCAAGACATTGTCCACCAGCGGGTTGAATTGCTCGAAAAATGCCGCGGTCCGTTGCGCCGTTTTATACATCTTCCAATTACCCGCCACGATGCGTCGTCTCATATATTTGCGTTTTGGTGTTCTATCCTTTCCTGTTGAATGCGCAAAACGGGCACAATTCGCCCTTTGCGCTCATTTCTGAATCTCCGCGAGAAAGCTCTGGCCGGCTGCAATGGAAGTCGAGAAGTTCTCAGCGACGGTCTGACCAATGTCGGCCAGCGATGAACGCGTGCCCAAATTCACGCCCGGGCGTACGCGCGGTCCGAAAACAAGTAGCGGCGTATACTCGCGCGAATGGTCAGTGGAGACGGTTGTGGGGTCGCATCCATGATCCGCAGTGAGTATGACCATATCGCCTTGATTCATATCCAGTTTCGGCAGCCAGCAATCCACCGCTTCAAGAGCCGTGGCATAGCCTTCCACGTCGTTGCGGTGGCCATACAATTGATCGAAATCGACAAGATTGACGAAGATCAAGCCATCTGCCTGTTCGCGCATGGCGCGAGCGGTGCGCAGTAAGCCGTCCGCATTGTTCTTCGTCTTGACGGAGGTCTGTATGCCGCGGCGCAGAAAAATATCGGATATTTTGCCGATGGCATACACCGGCACACGCCGCTCGGTTAGCTTATCCAGTAGCATTCCCTTCGGAGGGGCGATGGCAAAATCCTTCCGATTCCCGGTGCGTATGAATGCGCCTGGCTCGCCACTAAAAGGGCGCGCAATCACGCGTCCCACTTCGTGCGGACCTCGCAGGATTTCCCGGGCGATCTCGCACATCCCATACAACTCTTCCAGCGGCGCCACAGCTTCGTGCGCCGCGATTTGAAAAACGCTATCGGCGGAGGTGTACACGATGGGCCAGCCTGTCCGCACATGCTCCTCGCCGAGTTCTTTGATGATTTCGGTGCCCGAAGCGGGCTTGTTCCCGAGCGTTTTGCGGCCGATGCGGCCTTCGAACTCGTCCATGATCTCCGGAGGAAATCCGTGCGGATACACCGGGAACGGCTTCTCGAGAATGATGCCCGCCATCTCCCAGTGACCGGTGGTCGTATCTTTGCCAGGCGATGCCAACGCGCATTTGCCGTAAGATGCCTCCGGATGAATGGCCGGCTTCAATCCCTCCAACGGTCTTATGTTCGCAAGCCCTAGCTTGCACAAATTGGGCAATGTCAGGGAACGCTGCCGGGCAAGGTTGCCCAGGGTGTCGCTCCCTTCGTCGCCGTAAGCAGCGGCGTCCGGCATAGCGCCGATTCCGACGCTGTCGAGCACGATCCAGACGACTCGTGAAAACAGAGCCTCCGGCAACTCAGTTCCCCTGCGCCCTCAGCGCCGGCACGCTTTCCGTTGCCTTCAGCGCTTCTTCGACCTTTGAACTGAGTATGCCGACGAAACTGGAGGGCGAAAATCCGGGCATGAAGCTATAGAGATCTCCGGTGCGGCCCAACAAAACCGTCGTCGGTAAATTCTCAATTTTCAAAGCCTGTGTCAGGCCATCGTCCAAATAGATGGTGTCCTTCCACGCATATTGGTTGATGAAGCGCGTAACGGTCTCTTTGGGTTCGCCGCTATCGACTTCTAGAAATACAACGCCATTATTGTCTTTGAACTTGTTCTTCACTTGTTCAAATAAGGGATGCTGAGCGCGACACGGATTGCACCATGTCGCCCAAAAATCCATAACAATCACTTTGCCTTTCAACGAAAGCAGTGGCAGCCGATTGCCATCCAGGCTCGCCAGTTGGAAATCGATAGGCCGGGTCGAAGGCGTGTTACCGAAACTCTCCATCCGCTTGTCGTTCAAAGCTGTCATCTGGTCATACGCCGCCAGAACAATATCGCCGAGGCCTTTCTCATTGGAATGCGTCTTACGATACAGCTCCGACATTTTGATCCGGTCATCGCGGTGGTGCTCAGGAATATCGGAAATGGCGAACGCGTTCGCATAAGCCGTTACCGCAGCATCGTAATGGCCTTGCTTGGCGTTCCAGCGTCCGAGGCACCGGGCCGCATCGGCCGAAGGCAATGTATCGAACGCCTTTTGGGCCATCGCGGTGGCTCGGTCGAACTTCCCCAGCGTGCCCAACGCATCGGCCTGTATCGTATAAGCCGCGCAGAGCATTCTGGCATGTTCAAATAATCGTTTGCCTGTCTCATGCGGCGTCTCACCCGGGACCGCCGCGTCGCCGTTCCGAAGTAGATCGAGTTCCAATCGCTGGCCCAAATCAAGCGCGCGAGTCGCGGCATTTGGATCTTCCATTGTGTTGAGCGCCTCACCCACCGGTTCCAGCAAACTAATATCGTTGGGATCCTTCTTCAATAGTTCCTCGCCGTATCGCGCAATACGGATTTGGTCCTTGCGGTCTTTGGAGGCGCGGAACAAAGCCCTCACAATCTGTTCGCGCCGGCTCGATTGAGGATGCTTTTCCAGGAACTCCTCAAAGGCGCGGGTGAAATCTAATGGGCTGCCACTCGCTTGCTGCACGGCATGTGTGAAATCGGCGGCTTCCGTGTCGGAACCCGGTGCATTTTGTCCGAAGGGGTATAGGGGGTTCTGCGCCGGCGGCGCGCTTTGCGGTTGAGCGCCGGCGGTTAACGGCGCCCAGGCGGTCATCAGCACCAAGGCTGCCAGTTGTTTCTTCATTTCTTTGGGCTGGCGGCGGCGCTTTGGCTAACGCCAGTGAACTCATCCTTTAAGCGAGCCGCGCGTTCCCTCGCCAGATGCATATACGATTCGTGATTCGCTACCCGCGTCAGCAATGGCACAAACTGTAGCGGCGCGGCCAATTGCTTCCGGAGCCAAAGCGATTCGATTTCTGCCAAGGCGTCGTTTACGCCCAGCTTATCGAAGTGGGCAGTGCGGTCGAGATCCAAATAGGCGCGTTCACTGTCGGCAATCTGTTCGAAACGGTCCCAGAGGGCTTTTGCGTTGGGGTCGAGTGAATAGTTGAAGACCACCTCTGTCGCCACGCCGTCCGCCCCTTCGTAGCGGAAGGTTTTCTTTCCCGTGTTGGCGACTTTTAGGCCGGATTCCAGCGGTTGCTTAAAGAACTGCAGCCGTTCGGCGATGTCGAATATGTCGGCGGTATCGGTTTCGGGTAACTGCGCGCTCACCAGGGGTTGGTCCTTGGGATCCTCTTTATATTGCAGCGCCCCGTCGCGATCGAGGCTGATGAATACATACGGCGGATTGCTCCCCGGGAAGCTCTTGGTAAAGATCAGTCTTGGCGTCGCAGCCCAAACGGCGCAGGCACAGAACAGGGCCACAAGAACCGCGCGTTTCACCGCGTCCCCGCAAGTGCAGCCGCGAACGCCGCTCGGGTTCCGTGACAGATAGCGACCGCCAAGGCATCGGCCGCATCACTTGATTCGACTATGTCGGCGAGACCGAGAAGAGATTGGACCATCATTTTCACCTGACCCTTTTCCGCCCGTCCATAACCGGCTACGCTCATCTTTACTTCGAGCGGCGAGTATTCATGGATAGGCAACTGCGCTTCCGCTGCCAGCAACAGCGCCACGCCCCGCACATGCGCCAGCTTCAGCGCCGATTGCGCGTTGACCGCGTGGAATACCTCTTCCACCGCCACTGCGTCCAGGTCACAACTCGCCAGTACTCGCCGCAACTCACCGGCGATGCCCTTCAGCCGTAGATACAGGGCGTCCGAGGGTTTTGTCCGCACGACACCGTAAGAGACTAGTTGATGTCGTCGTCCGTCAGTCTCAATGACGCCGTAACCGGTGCGTTCGGTCCCGCAATCGATCCCAAGCACTTTCATGGCTGGGTGGCTAGGCCATCGCTTCGACTTCGGCTTCGTCGATTTCGTAATTGCCGTAGACACTCTGCACGTCGTCGTGCTCGTCTAATACATCGAGTAGCTTTAACATTGACCGCGCCTGCGCTCCTTCGAGCTTGATGGTGTTCTTCGGGATCATGGCGATTTCGGCCGATTCCCTCGGGATACCCGCGGTCTCCAATGCCTTAAGTACGGCTTCGTGCGCTTCGGGAGGTGACAGGATTTCCCAGGCGCCATCCTGATCGCGGATGTCGTCGGCGCCGGCATCGAGTACGATGCCCATCAATTTCTCCTCGTCCGCATTCGCCGCATCGACAATAATCTGGCTTTTACGTTCGAACATCCAGGCCACGCTTCCCTGCTCACCGAGATTGCCACCATTCTTTGAGAATGCGTGGCGAATTTCGCTGACGGTGCGGTTGCGATTGTCGGTAGCGGTCGAAACCAGCACAGCCGCGCCGCCGGGGCCATAGCCCTCAAAGAGGATTTCATCGATCTGCCCGCCTTCGAGCTCGCCCGTACCCCGCATGATCGCGCGTTTGATGTTGTCGGCCGGCATGCTGACCTGTTTCGCCGCCAGCACCGCCGTACGGAGGCGTGGATTCATATCCGGATCGCCGCCGCTTCTCGCAGCGATCATGATTTCTTTGATCAGGCGCGTGAATACCTTTCCGCGCTTTGCATCCAGGGCCGCCTTCTTGTGCTTAATGGTGGCCCATTTACTGTGTCCAGACATGCGTAAAACCTCTATACGTCCTAATCTTCGAGAATAACAAAGCACGGCTGCCCCGGGATGGCCTTGCTCTCCTGCTGTAGAACGCAGGCGTGGGCCATGGCCGCCGAAGGAGATCGCAGGCCCTTGACCCGGCAATTGGTTAGCGGAATGGGGGCTGGCTCGCGCCAGCGATTGCCCATGCCTTGGAATGGACATACCTACGCCGTCAGCTAAGGGACTTAAGATCTCTTTACGAAGCCAATTGTAAGTGTGGGCGGCGTTAAGTCATCTTGACAATAAACAAGCTCTGTTTCAGTAACTGCGGTTCCGGACCAGCCATCTTGATAACTGTATTCGCGAAAATGCGGATAACGAGGAGAAAACGATGAAACGAATTTACTTAGCGGCTGGGGCTGGTTTGCTTGCTTTGCTTTTTATGTCCCCGGCGGCTCTGCGCGCGACCGCGCTTGATACACCCTTTACTTTCACGACTAATGAACCTGTGGCAATAGACAATACAGTTTTGCTGCCAGGAACTTACACGGTGAAGTCTGTCGATGGCGGCGCCGAAGTAGTAATGATTTTCGATAAGGACGGAGAACGCCGGATCGCTACATCTCAATTTCTTAATGTCGATCGTCCGGCCGGCTCTGCCGAAACCAGCGCGTTCACCCTTTATGAAACCGCTCCGGGAACCGTTCCGGCCCTTCGCGACATCTTCCCGGCGGGCGAGGATCTGGGCATTGAATTCCCCGCACCGCGGTAGGCCTTACATCGTAGCCGTGACAGAATATCTGAGTTGGCGCAACACAATTCACGTTCTGTCACGGTGATCTAAATGAAATCCACTTTGCTGATCTTCTTTGCCTGCTGTGCTGGTCTGTCCGCGCAGATACCTGGCGGTTCTTTCGCCGGCGAGGCCAAGCAAGCTTATTCCCGCATCGAAACTAATCTCCTAAGGGCCGCGGAAAAGGCGCCGGAGGCGGATTATTCGTTCCGCGCAACCCCGGAGGTACGGCCTTTCGGCGAGTTGATCGCCCATGTCGTTCAAGTCCAAAACCGGATTTGCGGCATAATTCTCGGTACTTCTAAGCCGTCTCCCGCTCCTGGCGATACCAAGGCGGATTTGGTAGCGGCTCTCAAGGCTTCCAACGAGAACTGCGACGCCGCCTATAGTTCAATCAACGACAGCAATCAGGCCGAGGTTGTGGGCAGCGGTTTCTTCAAGCATTCCCGGCTGGGTCTCTTGGAATTGAACCTCCAGCACGATAACGAGATGTACGGCACCATGGCGGTTTATATGCGGCTGAAGGGCTTGGTTCCGCCTTCGAGCGAGAAGAAGAAATAAGGGCGTAGACGGAATGCGAATTAGCCGCGGGAAAAGCGGTTATCTCTGATGATCGATCTCCCCGGGCAATTCGGCCAAATCGATATCTATCTTTTCGACCAAATGCTCCGGGGCCGCATTTCCCAGGGAATGCGGATTCTCGACGCCGGCTGTGGAGATGGCCGCAATTTGGTCTACCTACTGCGTGAGGGTTACGAGGTCTTTGGCGCCGATGCCAGTCCAGTTGCGATTGATAACGTGCGAGGCCTTGCCGCCCAGCTTGCGCCTCGTCTTGCCGCATCCAACTTCCGCGTCGAGGCTGTTGAAGCGATGTCCTTCCCGGACGCATCGGTGAAAGTAGTGATTAGCAGCGCGGTGCTTCATTTCGCGCGCGATGACGATCACTTTCGATCTATGTTGACCGGAACGTGGCGGCCGCTTAAGCCGGGCGGAATGTTATTCTGCCGGCTGGCGTCCTCAATCGGCATTGAGTCCCAAATTCAGCGCATTCGAGGGCGGCGATTTCGGTTGCCCGATGGTTCCGAGCGCTACCTGGTGGATGCGGGGATTCTAAACAAATTCGCCGAGGAACTGGGCGGAACTCTGCTCGATCCGCTGAAGACGACGGTTGTCCAAAACCAACGGGCGATGACGACGTGGGTCGTTCGAAAGCTTGCGTAATTAAGTTATTTGGCGACTGTTTGCGGCCGATAGAGGCCAAGATCTTCGCCCGCCAAAATCTTCGTCGCGAAGATGATCTGGCCAGTGTGCAACTGGAAGTGGCCAACCACCTGGTAAATCGCATCCAACACGGAGACGATTTCTCGCTGGGGATTAATCTTCTCCACCAGCCGTTCCGGCGTGACTTTATCGACGATCGCGATTGCATAATCGACAGTAGAGTTGAGACGGGCAAGCAATTCGGCCCGGCTCAACCCGCCCTGCGCTGAAAATTCGCTCTCGCGATCGCGCACGTCTGGCTCCGCTCCGACGCCGAATCCGATCCACTGCCGGGCATTGCCGCAAATATGCAAAATGAGATTTCCGATTGAGTTTTCGTGGCTCGCTCCACGGCTCCAAATCTGATCGTCAGTGAGCCGGGTGAAACACGATTCGATATGACCGGTCATCTGGCGCAACCGTTTGGTCGAATGGGTAATGAATAACGTCGCGATTTCGGAATCCATTTGTCTAGTATCCGATAAGCAACTAGCTCTCCCGCAAGGCTGTTGCCGGATCGACCCGAGTGGCGCGATCCGCCGGCCACCAGACCGCTACCGCCGCGGTCGCAAGCAAGACTAACGGAATCAACGTAAAGACCAGCGGGTCCCACGCCGACACTCCAAACAGAAAGCTCGATATTTGTTTCGCCAAGGCGAATGCTCCGGCGACTCCCACGATGATGCCCAGAATGGCAAAGACCATTCCCTGCCGAATAACCAAGCCGCGGACGTCACCTCGTTCGGCTCCCAAGGCCATACGGATGCCGATCTCCTGCGTCCGCTGCTCGACCGAATACGCCATGAGGCCGTAGATACCAATCGCGGCCAGCAATAATGCTACACCGCCGAATACACTCATTAGCAGCATATGGAAGCGCTGGCGCGAGGTAGAGCGCGAGACGACTTCGGACATGTCGCGAACATCCGAAACCGGCAGGCCCGTTATCTGCCGCAACACTTCCTCCACTGGTTGGCGGAGCTTCATGGGCTCGCTACGCGTTCGGACGACCCAGGCCAGTGGAGTCAGCCTGACGTTAAGCGCCTGAATCGCATCGGTTGCCTGACCGGCCGGAATATACATTTCGGGCTGCGGGTCACGATTCAAGGCCCCATCATGCTGGTCTGCCGCTATGCCGATAATCTGCCGGGCTTGCTCGGAGTCCAGCTCCGGCATCACACCCTTGCCAATCAGAATGCGATCCTGCAACGGGTCCCCTTTGGGCCAGTAACGCTTTGCCATCGATTCATTGATGATGACCACGGGAGCGCCCGCATGACTGTCGCGTTCCGTGAACGACCGGCCTCGAACAATCGCGATTTTGAAGACTTCGAAATATCCTGGAGAGACCGTTTCCCATCCGCCGCCGCCATGGAATGGTCCGTTCGTCAATGGCCGGCCCATTATTTTAAACGGCAATCCATAGCCGCCCTCCAGCGGCACGCAACAAGTTGCGCTGGCCAGTTCTACTCCCGGCAAAGCGTCCAAGCGCTCCGTTGCCTGCCTGATCATTTGTTCAATCGCCAGACTAGTTTCGTACGACTTGCCGGAAAGGGACATGCGCATGGTCAGGACGTTCTTTGTATCGAAACCGGGCTTCACAGAATAGAGCGCCTCCTCTGTCCGGATCAGCAGTCCCGGGCCAACTAACAGAACTACCGCCAGCGCGACCTCAATGACGACTAAGATGGTGCGCACCTTGTTTTGGCGGAATCCGCTACCGGATCGGCTCGCGCTTTCCTTGATAGTCGAGCTCAAGTCCGTGCGGGCGGCTCGCCATGCGGGCAGCAATCCGAAGATCAACGTCGTCAGCAACGTGATCGCTATGGTGAACAAGAGGACGTGCCAATCGGGCGATACCAAATCGCCGTCGGTTCCAACTCGCGGCAATCCGGCCGTATTGACCGAAAGCAGAGCGCGAATGCCAATGAAGCCCAACACGGTCCCGAGCACGGCGCCCGCGGCCGCGAGCAGCAGACTTTCAGTCAGCAATTGGCGGATGATCCGCAACCGCCCCGCGCCCAACGCCGAGCGGATGGCCAGTTCACGCTTTCGCACTTCTGCCCGCGCCAGCAGCAGATTGGCCACGTTGGCGCATGCGATCAGGAGCACAAATCCAACTGCCGCGGCCAGCACCCAGATGGATTTGCTCGCATCCTGCACCAGGAGTTCGCGCAACGTTCCCGCATCGAAGGTGTCTCCGCGCTCCAGGCCGTCTGGAAATTTCTGGAGGTATGCGCTTCGGGAGGCGTCCAGCCGCGCCTTCGCTTGCTCCAGGGTGACGCCATCCTTCAAACGTCCGGCCGCTTGGAAATAATGACCTTGATCGCGCGAATTCGGATCGAGCTGGAAAGGAATCCAAACCTCGGGCGCGGGCCCGAAATCCTGAAAGTCGAACCGCGACCCAACGATGCCGGTAATGACATGCGGTTCGCCGCCTAAGACCATATCCCTGCCAATGATGTTGGGATCGCCTCCAAAGCGGCGCTTCCACAATCCTTCGCCGATCAGGACCACGGGCGCGGCTCCCGATGTATCTTCTTGGGCATTGAAGGCGCGTCCTTTAATGATCGGCACGCCGAAAAGGCGAAAGTAAGCGGAACTGACGCGCTCCGATCGAAGTTGTTCGGGAAATGCGCCGCCAGTCCAATTCACAACGCCTCCGCCAAACGCCGAAACATCTTCAAAGGAGCCGGTCTGTTGCGACCAATGTGCGAATTTGGCCGGCGATGCTCCCGGAAAGCTGCCCTGCCGCGATTTTGTTTCAAACAGCACAATCCGGTCTGATTTCGGGAAGGGCGGCTCCCGCAATAGCACCGTGTTGACCAGCGAAAAGATCGCTGTGTTGGCTCCGATTCCTATAGCCAGAGCAATGATCGCCGTTAGCGTGAACGAACCGCCGCCTTGCCGCAATGCACGCAACGCCTGCTTTAGGTCGCGAAGTAAAGTTTCCATGGGAGCCTTCCGGCATAGACGCGGTTCCCTCCTGAAAGTTCCTTTTTTGAAGAGATCGCGCAAGACGGGCACAAACCGCCCTTTGCGCTTTATGAGAACCTGTTTTCATGTGCAGGAGCATCAAAGTTTTGCGCAGGCCGGGCGAATTGGCGACGGAGGACGAGTTGCAAGGCGCAGCTCTACAATTTGTCCGAAAGATCTCAGGGTTTCACAAGCCGTCGAAAAAGAATCAGGAAGCGTTTGATCAGGCGGTGCGCGAAATTACGGAGGCAAGCGCCCGGTTGCTCGGGGCGCTTTCTAACGTCAATCCTGACGCAGCGCCACCGCAGGATCGATCCGCGCCGCGCGTCGTGCCGGTAGCCAACACGCCAACGTCGCAACGCTAACGAGGATTGCCGGAACTGACACAAAGGCGATGGGATCGTTACCGCTAATACCGTCAAACAAGACTGGAAAGCTTAAGACGGAACTGCCGGCATGTCGTAATCTGCCACGTCCTTTGCAATCATCAAACCTTCCTCAGTGGGGATGACCCATATCGGAAGGGACGATTTCGCGGTCGTGATTGGGCCCTCGCAGTCCACGGTAGTGCGATTCCGTTCTTCGTCCAGAACCGCGCCACACCAGTTAAAGTCGCGGAAGATGCGTTCGCGTACAACCGCCGTGTTCTCACTGATCCCGCCGCCAGCCACGATGGCGTCCACTCCGCCGAGAGCGGTCAAGTATGCGCCAACATATTTGCGGACGCGATAACAAAACATGTTCACAGCAAGGTTGACGCGTTCATCCGATAGCTGTTCGCGCAGCGTGCGAGTATCGGCAGATACTCGAGAAACGCCGAGTAGGCCGCACTCTTTGTTCAGGAACTGCTCCATTTGTCCAGCATCCTTATGCTCTTTCCGCATCAGATAAGTGACGATGGCAGGATCGATATCGCCAGAGCGCGTGCCCATCATCAAACCTTCAAGAGGCGTGAAGCCCATCGAGTTATCGATCGATTTCCCGTTTTCAATGGCCGCTGCCGAGGACCCTCCTTCGAGATGCAGCGTAATCAGCTTAAGATCGCTGGCCGGCCGTCTCGCGATCTGGCTGTACCGAAGCATCATGTAACGATGCGAGATGCCGTGAAATCCGTAACGGCGAATCTTATGCCTCTGTGCCACCTCGATCGGTATGGGATATAACCCGGCGTGGTCTGGTATCGTGCGGTGGAAAACCGTATCGAAAACGGCGATCATCGGGAATCGGCGGCCTAACTTCGCCCGGGCGGCGCGAACCACCTTCAAAGCCGAAACGTTGTGAAGCGGCGCAAGATCTTCCAACCCCTTGATCTTCGCTATGGCTTCGTCCGTAAGTTCCACCGGGCTGGTAAAGAAATCCGCCCCATGTACGATCCGGTGCCCGATTCTGTCGATCGCTTCGAGATGCTGAATTCCCCGCTCCCGAGCGCCGCCTCGCTCGATCCAATCGAATAACAGATCCGTTGCATGTGCGTGATCTCGAATTTCAATTTCTTCCCGGTGCACACTATGCCTGCCGCGTCGAAGAGAGAATGCTGAACCTTCTTTTCCGACATCGTCGTACGCGCCCGCCAGGATACTTTGTCCGAATTCAGTCTGCTCGGCGCCATCCGAGCCTCCTGGCGAATTCTCGACAATTTCGAATTTTAGAGAATTACTACCAGCATTCAGCGTGAGGACCTTCACCTTAGCGCCTCAGTTATCCCATTAGTCATTAGTGTCCAAATCGGTAATCACGTTCGGTAAGTAGACGGGTTTGGCGCTCAGTTTGGACCGATATTTCGCAAACGCTGCCGGCATGTTCGTTGAGTGTCCTCGATGGGACATACGGTTACTGCTGTAATTGCTTAAGTCCGAACGCAGTGAAATATCTTTCGAAGTAATGCCAGGAAAGAATGGGCATCTTATAGAACAGGAAGAATAATACGACCGCTTCGACCGCGGTTGAAGCGGAGAGAGTGAAATGCCAAAGAAAAAAACGATCGAACGGGCCAAAAGGGATAGAGCCGAGGGGAAGGCGCCCACGACTCAAGCGGGCGAATTTGTGCGGGAGGAGATTGAAGATATTCGGCAGGGCAAGCACGGCGCTCGATCACCGGAGCAAGCGATTGCGATCGGCCTTTCAAAGGCCCGGCGAGCGGGCGTACCGCTCCCACCACCTAAAAAGGGCACTACCTCTGAAGCGACCCGGAAACGCGCAGAGCGGGATTTGGAAAAAGGGCGCAGTGGTAAGCAGACAAAGCCCTCCGCCAAACGCTCACGAGCGCGGCTCGAAGTGTTGCAGCGAGAGTCGCGCGCCGTGGCTTCGAAACCTGCGCTCGCCAAACACGCAAAAAAGGCGGCAGCTCGCCGGCGAGCACGTGGAAAGGTGACCAGTTCCGGATCTGCGAGCAGCAAGTAAGAATGTTTCCTGGCGACGATCGTTCTTCGCAGGTAGACAAGGTCCTGCGTATCTAATTTTTCGAAAGCTATTGATCCCGTTCCCGGTGCATCGGGATCGTCAGTGACTAACACCAATTCCTTTGCTGCGCCTGGCGCATCTTTCCATTCCAGTGGAGGAGAAATGTTTTCACCGTTGCAGGTATATTTGTCAGGAATGAACTTGCCATGATCAAATGCTCGGCTCACAATTTTAAGGCTCGTTTCCTTCTCGGAATACTCCCATTTGAGAGAATCGGCCCAGTGACGCCCTGTTACATGCCGATGCGTACTCATCGTAAACGAGCGAAATAAGGACGAAACCCGCATCTCAGCGATTGGCGTCCTCACAAAAGGAGGGGTAAAACCTGTCTTCCAGAGATCAATTCCCGGCATGACCAGTATGCAAATCGAGCCTATCTTTCGAGACCGGGTTGATGCAGGCAGGATATTAGGAGCCTGCCTCACTAGCATGATTCCTGACCCGAACGCGCTTGTCCTGGCGCTACCGCGAGGTGGTGTTCCAGTGGGCTTTGAGGTCGCTCGAGCGTTGCGGGCTGAACTCGACATCTTTCTCGTTCGGAAGCTTGGACTGCCGGGTCAGGAGGAACTGGCAATTGGTGCAATTGCTAGCGGAGGAGTCCGCGTTCTGAACGAAGCACTACTTAGAGAATCACGGCTCTCGCCGATTTTGATCGATCAGATTACCGCTCGGGAGCGACGCGAATTGGAGCGGCGCGAAGATTTATATCGCGACGGGCGGCCGGCACTGCCCGTCCGCGACCGGACCGTCATGGTTGTCGATGACGGCCTAGCGACCGGAGCAAGCATGAAAGCCGCAAGCCAAGCCCTACGGTTACAAGAGCCCAAACGCCTGGTAATCGCCGTACCAGTCGCCTCAAAGCAGACCTGTGACGAATTTCGTACGAACGTGGACGAAATCGTATGTGCATATACGCCAGAACCGTTCATAGCTGTCGGAATCTGGTATGAGGATTTCTCTCAGACAAGTGATGACGAAGTGAAACAGCTCTTAACGCAAGCGGAACGCCACTCAGCGAGTCGGCATCGCGAGCGCAGTTAGACGCCACCTTACACTCTCGTTGCGAATAGGAGATTGCATGGCAATTAGAGGCGAGTTATTGGAGCGAACTGTTCAGATTCCGCCGTCCGGAATTGTGGGTGACCTCGTTGCGCCGGCGGATGCGCAAATGCTCGTCATTTTTGCCCACGGGAGCGGAAGCAGTCGCCTAAGCAAGCGAAATCGCTTTGTAGCCAGCGTTTTGCAGCGGGCTCAATTCACCACGCTCCTGCTGGACCTGCTGACCGCCGAAGAGGAGCAGATCGACATAGAAACGCGCCATTTGCGATTCGATACAGGATTGCTGGCCAACAGGCTTGTTGAATCGACTAAGTGGTTGGCCGAGGATTTTGAAGCCGGGAACTTACCGGTGGGTTACTTTGGCGCAAGCACTGGAGCGGCTGCCGCTTTAATCGCAGCAGCCAAGCTGCCCAATTCAATACGTGCCGTTGTCTCTCGCGGGGGCCGTCCTGACTTGGCGGGGATGGCGCTGCCAGAAGTAGTAGCACCTACTCTACTGATCGTCGGAGGCGATGACTCCACAGTGATCGAATTGAATACGAAAGCCCTGAAAGAGCTTCAATGTGAGAAAAGGCTCGAAATCGTTCCCGGAGCATCGCATCTTTTTGAAGAACCAGGAACTCTCGACCAGGTAGCAGAGCTCGCGAGCAACTGGTTCGAGAATCATATCTGAAAGAATTCATACCTAAGGAGGACGAAATGAGCCTTACGGGTCTCGAAGTATTCGATATAGCGCTACAGAAAACCCGGCCTTCATTACTTGAAAATGAGACGGCTGGCGGAGAGAGTGGGATTCGAACCCACGTTAGAGTTTCCCCTAAACACGCTTTCCAAGCGTGCGCCTTCAACCACTCGGCCATCTCTCCGGACTCGAAGCGAATCGGGGTTCGGAAGAACACAGGAAGGCGGCTACCGATCGGCAAACCGCCTCTAGTTTAGCATTCGCACACGCTATCCCAGGTCGAACTTTTCGTGGTGCAGACTCGCGTCGCCGGTCACCAGCACCGGGCGCTTCAGAATCTCCTCCAGCTCCTCCAAATACTGGTTGCTGTTGGCCTTCAGAATCTTCGCGACCTCCGGATGGACGCGCAGAACCACGTCCTTACCCTCAATGGCTCGCGCAATTTTCTGCGCTTCCACCAGGATCTCCGTCACTACGGTCTGCACGCTTTTCACATAGCCGGCGCCTTCGCAATAGGGACAAGGCGAGCACAACGTCCTCTCCAGGCTCTGTTTCACACGCTTACGCGTAATCGCGACCAGCCCGAAATCATTGAACTGCAGAATCTTGTAGGGTGCCTTGTCCGCCCGCATGGCCTCTTCGAGCGCTTGCATCACCTTCTGGCGATTCTTGCGTTCATCCATATCGATGAAGTCCACTACAATAATGCCGCCCAGGTCACGCAAGCGGATTTGGCGAACGATCTCCTTCACCGCCTCCACGTTTGTCTTGACTATGGTGTCTTCGAGACGGTTCGACTTGCCGACGTACTTGCCGGTATTGATATCGATGGCGACCAGAGCCTCGGTCTGGTTGATCACAATGTAGCCGCCCGACTTCAACCACACCTTCGGCCTTAGCGCTTTCTCAAGTTCCTGCGTGATGTTGAATGCGTCGAAAATCGGCGCAGGCCGCGTATACATCTTCACGCGATTCACTAAGCCTGGCTGGAATCGCTGCATGAAGCGCAGAACGCTCTCATACATCTCTTCGCTGTCCACCCAGATCGCTTTGAACTCGTCAGTTACCTGGTCGCGCAGAATCCGCTGGACGATGTCCAGATCGTAGTGAAGCAGCGCCGGCGCTGGCTTTTTTTCGGCCTTCTGGCGGATGTCCAACCAGAGCGTGTAGAGAAAATTCATGTCCGCCGCGATCTCTTCTTCGGAGACGCCTTCGCCGGCGGTGCGAACGATGAAGCCGCCGGTCGTGCCTACACGATGTGCTTGTAATATGCGCTTTAGTCGATGCCGCTCTTCGTCGCTGGCCACCTTGCGCGAGACACCCAGGTGATTCACACTCGGCATAAACACGACGTAGCGGCCGGGTAGGGCCACGTGAGACGTAATGCGCGCACCCTTTTGTCCCAACGGTTCCTTGGCAATCTGAACGATAATCTCTTGGCCCGCCTTCAGCAGATCGGTAATAGACGGCAGTGCGCGATCGGGTTGAGCAGCCGGCCGCTCCTCGCGCGTCTCCGAACGGCTTTCCCCGCCTTTCGGTTCCGTTCTTAGTTCGGGCTTCGCCAGCGCGGGAGCCGCGCCGCTGACAGCGGGAGAGACGGTGTCGCCTTGGCTGGTTTGCGACCGATTGCCTCCCCGGCGCCGTCGCATGCGTCGCGAGCCGCGATGCATAAGGCGCCCATCTTCCCGAACCGTAGCCGTTTGCGGTCCGCTCGGACCGGTTTGCGGGGGACCCTCAGGCGGCAATTCCGAGTCGGCAAAGAGCTGTTCAGATTCTTCAAGCTCGTCGGTTTCAGGGTGCTCCAACTCCTGCCGGATTTCGAGCATTTCCTCTATTTCGAGATCCACCGGTCCGGTACCCACCAACGGCTCTGGTTCGGCCAAGTCCTCTCGCATCTCGGGTTCGGAAACCGGCTCGGGCTCAATCGTTATGGGCTCGGCTTCCAGCTCGTCCCTTACCAAAAAGAGGGCCGGTGAGGCAGTATGCTGCACGGAGGCGCGCAGTTCCAGCTCGTCCGTTACGGCCTCGTCCCCCGCTAGAAATTCGGCTTCGGCAGCTTCACTTTTTTGCTCGGGCGGCAGTTCAGAGTGCGCCGGTTCGTCCCGCTTAATCCGTAAAGCATCCTCCAGAGCCCCTTCGATTTGTGGCTCCGAGGTCAAGTCGGGATCCGGATGATGTACGAATACCGCCTCGGAGAGCTCAATCTCTTCGAGACGCGACTCCAATTCCTCTTCTTCTTTCTCTTCCTGATCGCCAGATTGAAAATCCGGCGCCTTTTCGGCATCCAGTTGAGGGCGAGTATCGGAGGCAGTTACAGACGCCGGCGGAACATTCCGGTATTTTGCCAGCGATTCGCCGGGGAGTATGATTACGTCCGCGGGCGTCTCGCTTGTTCCTTCCTCCTCCTCTTCGGCTCCACGCGAGGCAGGGCTTTGCTGGATGGCGCCTGGTTGGGCGTACTTGGTGTCCGGGAAACCACGTCCCCGTGTTCGCCGCCGCGAACGCCGTCCACGACGATCCCGGTCGCCGCCCGGTCCTTGCTCCCCGCGGGGTTCGGTCCGATCTCCCGGGGGCCGGTTCGCCCGTGTGTCCGGTACGGGGGCGGACTCCGCCTCAGCGGGACCGCTGACCGGAATCGCATCCGTCGCCGATTCGGATCCCAAGGTCTGGCTATCGACAATTTCCACGGTCCGTAAGGCCGGACGTTCGATCTCCCGCAGCGAGCCCCGATCTCGCCGATCGTTTCTGCCTTCGGCGCGGCTCTCCGGTCGGCTATCCTGCCGGACGGGCTTGTCGTCTCCTAATGGTTCTATATCTTCGTTTTCTTCAAAAAAGTCCGATACATATAAAAAGGTGTCGCGCTCCAGCCCCAAGTCCACGAATGCGGACTGCATTCCAGGAAGGACTCGCGTGACGCGGCCTTTATGAATGCTGCCGGCAAGCGAATATTCGTTTGCCCGCTGGAAATACACCTCAACTAATTGATCTTCCTCGAGAACGGCTACTTTCGTCTCGTGGCGATTCGATCCAATCACCAGTTCTTTACTCATTCATACACCGCCTATCAAGGGCCGATGATGAGAGTTCCAAGAACTCCGGGTTGCTCCGCTACATAACCGCTGAAATACGGCGGCACACGTAAAATCTTTAGTCCGGGAACGCGTCTGGAGGCACGCTCGAAAAACATCCACGCTCCCGATAACTCCACGAAATCGCCCGCGCACTGAACCGCAACGGTTCCCGCGCTTCGAATCTGTGAAATCTGTTTTGGCAATCCGAAACTCTTTGTCCCGCTCAGCCGACCCTTATTCGTCGAACGGCCCCCAATCCAGCGGCCGTTTTCTTCAATTCACAAACCTACGCAGCCGGACACTGTTAACCAGGCCCAGCAGCAAAAATACAGACCAGGTATTCGAACCCCCCGAACTCATTAGCGGAAGAGGAATACCCGTGATGGGCATGCGGCCCACCACCATGCCTACGTTCACCAGCACGTGAAACAACAACAGCGCACCCACTCCGACGCAGATGTAAATACCGGCGCTGTCCGGCGCTGTCTGCGCGTTCTGAATCACTTGCATGATTAAAAGAAAATACAGGACCAGCGCAACCACCACTCCCACAAATCCATGTTCTTCTGCAAACGAGGAGAAGATGAAATCGGTATGCGGAACCGGCAGGAATCCCAAGTGGGTCTGCGTACTTCTCTGAACGCCCTGTCCCCACATCCCACCGTTCCCTACGGCTATTCTCGATTGAATCACCTGAAATCCCGTACCCTTGGGGTCCCGGTCCGGGTCCATAAAACTAACCAACCGGTCCTTCTGGTAAGGCTTAAGAAAATGATACCCAATCGGCAACACGGCTACCAGCATGGCCGTAATAGTTAGCAGGTATTTCCAGCGGAGACCCGCCATCAGTATGCCTGCTACCAAAATCGGCAGGTACGTCAGCGCGGTCCCCAAATCCGGCTGCTTCATCACGAGAAGCATTGGCACGCCCACCAGTCCGGCGAGCTTCGCGAGGTCTTTCCAATCCAGATCTTGATTCTTATGATCGCTGAGATACCGGGCCATGAGCAGAACCAGCACGATCTTGACGAACTCGGATGTCTGGAAGGTAAAACCGCCGGCTCGAATCCACCGGGTGGAGCCGAAGACCCTGTCGCCCACGACCGCCGTCACCAGTAGGAAAACGATGGAAGCCGCATAGAGCGCGAATATTCGACTCAGCAGGGCATGATAATCCACCTGCGCCATGACCCACATCATCACGAAGCCGGTCCCCACCCAGATGATCTGTTTCCACCAGGCGTCGTGCCACTTGGTGCCCGTTGTCGCGCTATAAATCTGCAGGGTGCCCAGCGTGCAAAGCGCCAGCGTAATGACAACGAGGGGCCAATCGAGGTCCCGGATCGAGCGAGACAACGGCATCGGCTAGTGGAAACTTCCCCGCGCCGGAATGCGAATCAGGCCTATGGTTTCCGGCAGGGATTCAAATAAAACCGGCGCTTTCGGAGGCCGCGATTGCACGCTCAACTCCTTCGCGCCGCGGGCCTTCTTGTCGAAGTATGCCTTTAGCACATCTCGCACTATGGGCACGGCGTTATAGCTCTCCACACCGTTTTCGTAGAGAGCCGCCACCACGATCTCCGGAGCATCCATGGGCGCAAACGCCACAAACCAGGCGTTGTTGTTAAAGCTGCTATTCCCCTTTTCAGCTTTGACCTTCTCGGTTGTCGCTAACTGAGCCGTACCGGTCTTGCCACACACCTTGATACCCGGCAATACCGCCGCGCGGCCCGTGCCACCTTCGTTCACCACCGCATACATTCCGGAAATGACCTGCTGCAGGTGATCGGGATCGAAATGCGCCTGGCGCAGCAATACCGGCGGCGTGCCCGCCACTAGATGCGGTTGGTACCATTTCCCACCGACACCCAACCCGCCCAGGGCGCTTGCAAGCTGCAGCGGCGAAACTGTGACCGCGCCCTGTCCGATGGCAACCGAAATCGTCTCACCCGCGTACCATTTCTGCCGTGAAAGCCGCATTTTCCAGCGCGTTGAGGGCATCGTGCCCTGCGTTTCATTGGGCAAATCGATTCCCGTCTTATGCCCGACGCCCGCCAACTCGGCGTATTTGGCGATACGGTCGATGCCCAATCGATTGCCCACGTTATAGAAGTACACATCGCACGAATCGGCGATGGCGCGATGCAGTTGAATGTCTCCGTGGCCGCGCTTCAGATGACAGGCGAAATAGTGGCCGTAAAAAACCGCGCCGCCTGAGCAATGGAAATGAGTGTCCTCATCGATGACGCCGCTCTCCAGTCCGGCAATAGCCATCAACGGTTTAAATGTCGATCCCGGCGCGAGTTGGGCTTGTATAGCCCGATTCATCAACGGATGGTAGGGATCGCCCGCAATCTCCTGCCAATCGGCCTTGCTGATGTGCGCTGTAAACTTGTTCGGGTCGAAGGTCGGCCGGCTGACCATCGCCAGAATTTCGCCATTACGCGGGTCCATTGCTACCACCGCGCCCCGCTTGCCATCCATCGCGAGTTCCGCCACCGCTTGCAGGTCCAGGTCGATCGTCAATCTCAGGTCTTTACCTGGAATAGCTTCCTTGGGCGACTCCATATTGCGCTCGCGGCCCATGTTGTCCACCCAAACCCGCGATTCGCCGTCCACGCCACGTAGCTGCGCATCGTATTCCCGCTCGATCCCGTCCTTGCCGATGATGTCGCCTTGGTGGTAATTGATGAATGCAGGGGAATTTAGCTCCGCCTCGCTAATCTCGCCCACATAGCCCGTTACGTGTGCGGCAAACCCATTCTGCGGGTACTGCCTCCGGAAGGCGGTAATCACTTCCATTTCGGGGTATGCGCTAGGGTCCTGATGCGACTTCACGAACGCGATGTCCGCACGCGTCAGGTTCTCCTTGATTCGGATCTGCGGTTGATCGCCCATGTGCCGGATCTTGTTTGTCAGTTCGCCGTAATCGATGTGCAACGCTTCGGCGATCGCCGGCAGATGCTCCCACTTAATCTGGTCGCGATCCAGCAGTAGCGAATAGGATGCCTTATTGTCAACGATCACCCGGCCGTCGCGATCCAGCAACTTGCCCCGAGGCGCGAGAATAGGCGTACTCTTAATGCGGTTGCGCGCCGCGGCCTCTACATACATGTCCGAATTCTGAACCTGCAGCTTCCAAAAGCCGGAAATCAGGAACACGAAAACGGCTACAGCCAAATACTGGAAAATCGCGATTTTGCCCGCCGCCCGCCGCGTATCGTCGCGAAGAATGCGCTCTGCGTCGATTTCCTCCTCGCGGCGGCGCTCGCTTTCAATTAAAGCCACAAATGGTTCCGGGTGCGTGCAGTGAAGCTACAATCCCTCTTCTAGTCTACCGCTTCCGAGCGGCGCAACGCCGCCTCAAAGGGTGTATGATCAGTGCCAGAATTCTCAAGCCTGAAGGAGCTCTTTGAAATCGCATGTCCCAAGCGCCCAATCATTTGAATCGCCGGCTCTTTATAGGGGCGGTCGCGACCGCCGCGGCCTCCTACAATCGCATACTCGGAGCGAATGATCGCCTCCGCTTAGGAGCTATCGGTACTGGACAGCGATGCCAATATCTTCTGAGCCTGCTCAACAAAATCGGCTCGAACGACATCGTCGCGCTGTGTGACGTCTATGAACCGCACCGCCTGGAAGCGAAGGCGAAATTTGCTCCGGAAGCCAACGATTGTGTCCATCACGAAGAGGTGCTCGCCCGTCAGGATGTGGATGCCGTGGTCATCGGGGCGCCCGACCACTGGCACGTCCCGCTGATCCTCGATGCTGTGCACGCGGGCAAAGACGTTTATTGCGAGAAGCCCGTCACCCACAAGATCGAAGAAGGTGCTCCGCTGATCGCCGCCGTCCGTGAATCCAAACGCATCGTGCAGACCGGCACACAGCAGCGGAGTTGGGAACACTATATTGATGCGAAAGCCTTAATCGATGGCGGCGCGCTCGGGAAAATCACGTTTGTGCGCACCTATTGGTATCAGAACCACTTTGCCAACCAACAAGCCGGACCGCCGGTGGACACATCGAAGCTCGATTGGAAGCGTTTTCTTGGCACAGCGCCGGAACGGCCCTTCAATCATGACGAATACGCGCATTGGCGTTGGTATTGGGATTTCGGCGGCGGCGCCATGACCGATCTCTTCGTCCACTGGGTTGACGTGGCCCAGTGGTTCACCGGCAACGATATGCCAACGCGCGCAACCGCGAGCGGAACCAAGTTCCTGCTGCCCGAGCGTCAAACTCCCGATACCATGAGCGCCGCGCTTCTATATCCAACCGCCTTAGTCGAGTTCGACAGCACTCTCTTGGGCTACATCGAAGGCGGCGGTCTGATGTTCCGGGGCACGAAGGCCGCTATGCGTCTGCATCGCAGCGGCTTCGCCGTTTATGATGAAATGCCCCGCTACACAGAGTCGTACGACGCGCCACCTGCGGTTATCGAGGCGAAGTCCATGCATGATGGCACGCTCGATCACATGCGAAATTTTGTGGAATGCGTGCGGTCGCGCAACACGCCCAACGCGCCGGTCGAAGTGGGTGTAGCTGCGGCGCGCGCCGGCCACATCGCGAATTTCGCAATGCGTGGCAACGGCGTGTGGACGCCGCCTCATCAAAAGGTCTAGTCCTGGCCGCATCTTGAGAAATTGATATGAAGAAAGCTCTGTCAGCTTCGATCTTGGTGGGACTCGCTATTGTGGCCGCTGCAGTCCTGCGCGGTCAGCTCAATCGCGAGCGCGGCAACGGCCCCCACGACAGCCCCGAAAGCACCTATTTCGTTCACCGCCTGGGTACCGACCATGCCGAGGGCATTTCGATGCTCGACATGAATGGCGATGGCCGTCCCGATCTTTTAAGTGGCGCTTACTGGTACGAAAATCCGGGACCGCAGGGCGGTGAGTGGAGCCGCCATCAATATCGAACGGTCGATATCACCGGCGAGTTCGTTTCCGACTGCGGTGAATGGGCGGTCGACGTCAATCACGACGGCGCACCTGATGTAGTCACGGTCGGTTGGATGACCGACGGCCTATGGTGGTATGAAAACCCCAAGAAGCCGGGCGTCCTGTGGCAGCGCCATCTGATCGCGCACACTGTTGAGACCGAGGGCGGCTGGATGGCCGATATCAATGGCGACGGCAAACCCGATCTTGCGCTCGCCCACTATGGGCGATCGGGCGTCATATGGGTCGACTTCGCCGGACCGGAGCCCAAGGTGCATCATCTCGGCGGCCATGATGAAGACGGGCATGGCATCGGTATGGCCGATATCGATGGCGATGGAAAAACTGATGTGATGACGCCGAACGGCTGGTTTCAGAACATCGATGCCGATCACGACAAATGGCAATGGCACGCCGATTGGAAGCTGAACGAAACCGGCTTCCCCATCATTGGCTATGACGTCAACAACGACGGCAAAATGGACCTGATCTTCGGCCGCGGCCACAGTTATGGCCTGTATTGGCTGGAACAACAAGGCGACGCCGCGAACCGCCATTGGGAGCGGCACACCATCGACGAATCGTTTTCGCAGGTGCATGCGCTCAAGTTGGTTGACCTCGACGGCGACGGCCAGCCCGAGCTTCTCGTGGGCAAACGCTACCGCGGGCACAACGGCAACGATCCAGGGTCCTACGATCCTCTGGTCGTCTATTACTACAAGATCGATCGCAAGACCGGCACGTTCACTCGTTATCCGGTTTCGGTGAACGGTACAGCCGCCGCGGGCACGCAGTTCATCACGGCGGATTTAGATGGCGATGGCGACATGGATATCGCAGCCGCGGGGAAAACGGGTGTGCACTTGTTTGAGAATCTGCAGATCAACAAAGTGCCGCGGGCTGTGCGGGAACAGGAATTGCTACTGGATAAGAACTGGCCGTTTCCGGGTGAAGGTCAGAACGCCGCGTGGCTGCGCGGGAAGAAGTAGCAAATTTTTGCGACATCAAAGGAGGCGATCCAGCACCAACGTCTCGAACTCCTTTATTTATTCGTTCGAATAGGCCGTCGTTCGTGATGCGTCCCGTTGTCATGTTAGCGGCTCTCCTCCAACAACTCCGCCAAATACTGCTTCCAGACGTTCGCCTGTGTGTGCGTTCCATGCCCGCGCGTTGCATCGCTGATTGGAATCAACACGAATTTTCCGTGTTTCACACGCTTAATATCCCGCTGGGCTATGCCGAGTTCCGGTGGATTCACAAAATCATCGGCTGAGTTGATCCACATCACGGGCACGTCGATCTTTTCCAGATGCGCGGAAGGATCGTAAGTGCGCGAGGAATCCACCTGATAGAGCAGATCGTTTGCATCGGTCACGGCTATACGCCGCTGGACGTAGCTCTCCAGAAACGCGTCGGCCTTCGCCGCGGTTGGATAATTCTTTCGCATCTGCAGCGGCGACGAGCCGGCAATCAGCAGCAGATACTCGGCCGATTCCAATCCGTGCGGCAGTTTTGAATATTCGCCGTTATTCCACTCCGGATCGGTGCGGATCGAATCCATCAGGGCTTTTCGCCAGATCCTATTCCGTCCCGCAATCGGCTCCGGAAGGCAAGCGAGCGGCATCAGTGCATCGGTCATGCCCGGATACATCTCACCCCACATCCAGTTATGCATGCAGCCCATTGACGTACCCATCGCGAGCCGCAGGTGATTTACCCCGAGACCTTCGGTGACCAATCGATACTCGGCCGTGACCATATCGTAGTAGTCGTAATGCGGAAAGCGCATATGCATTCCGTCGCTGGGCTTTGAAGAGCCGCCGTGCCCGATGTCGTCCGGAAGAATGATGTAGTACTTGCGTGTATCTAACAACTGGCCCGGCCCAAACAGCACGTTGCGAAATTGTGGTGAGAGGAACTGTTTGCCGCTTCCGCCGGTCCCATGCAAGATGAGTACGGCATTGATCGTTTTTCCCCGTCCGTCGCGTACTGGCTGACCCAGTGTCGTGTAATGCAGCCGCAGTTCTGCTAACGTTTCGCCCGAACGGAATTGGAAGTTCTGAATTGTGAAGTCGCCCTCTTGCTGAGCGGAGAGGCAAAACGCCAGGAATGCGCCAAGCAACGCGATCCGGAAACTACGCATGAGCGCACTGTAACATCGTTGCGTTGCAACCTGCACCAATGCAATCGGCGGCTTTCAGGACCGGCTTCCCCTTATCGCAAAGCTAACCAGCACAATGGCTGAAAAGATCACAACGCAAAGTAGAATAGCTCCGGCACTATCCATTTTCGATTCTTATGAGGTAGGTTTCGTTGGGTTGATCAAATATACACTTCAGTGCCAAGCGCGGCAGGTTGTTTCTCAATTCTTCAACTCGTCCCGAATCTCCGCCGCTGCTTGTCGCGCCTGTTCGACTGCCCCGATCGGAAAACTGATCGCTCCCACTTTCGGATGGCCGCCCCCGCCATAACGCTCGCAGATCGTCGCCAGGTTGTGACGCAGCGGCTCCCGCACCCACGGGTTCGAACCCACCGAGACCTTCGTTCGGAAACTCGAAGTCAGCACTGAAACCGTATAAGCGGAGTTCGGAAACAGGTAGTAAGGGATGAACTTGTTATAGCCTTCGATGCCGTGGTCCACTAAGTCGAAATAGATCACGCCATTGTCGCAATGCCCCGCTCCTCGGATAACGTCGATGGTCCGCAAATGGCTCTGGTGCAGCTTTTCATACACTGCTTCCACTTCGGGATCGGCAATAATCCGCGCCAGCGGCTCGTGCTGCATCGCGCGAATAATCTTCTGCACCAATGCCGACCCTTTGCTGCCCTCGATCACCAGCGTCAGTTTCATCGCAGGCGCGTTCATTTCGACCGCCGCCTGCGCGCTCTCGTATAGAGCGCCGTCCACAATATCGGCCCAAGTCACCAATTCGTCCAGGTCGGGCGCCTCAAACCCGTAGCGGTCCCGTACCACGTTCGAAATGAACTTCGTGCAGGAACGGTAGCTCGGATCGAATAATTTTCGTCCCGTCGTGTCATGACGAAAATGTTCTGCGTCTTCGGGACTCAAAAAGGCGCTCTGGTGATGATCGAACCACCAAGTCACCTTGGGATTAGGGGAGTACTTAAAGTCCACAATAACATTCACGTCCCCGTCAAAAAGGCTGTCTGCAAATAGCTGGTCAGCTCGATGAGCTAGTCCGGTATAAGCAAAATCCGCGCCGCTATGGAACTCTTTCTGTAAAAAACGCGTGACAAAAGCGGCCGATGCTGCTCCGTCAAAACAGTGATCATGATAGAGGACTCGCACCAGCATGGGAAAGGTCTTGTTCTCCGAAAACCTTTTAGCTTGCCTCATGGAATGAGGAATTGCAAGCGTTGCGCGATAATTATGGAGTAAGCCAGCTTTTTCCGTAGTGGCCCGGGGTCGTATTCCTCCGGAACCGCACGCGACAGCGGACCGTTTACATTGCGCGCCGCTGGCAAACGAAGTTATTGTTAAAAGTTACCTCTATACCCAACGAGAACATGCTCAAAACCATTGAAGAACGCCAAACGGACCTGAACCCACAGGAAACCTCGGAATGGCTAGAAGCGCTCGAGCAAGTTGTGGATGAAATTGGGCCTGACCGGGCGCAATATCTGCTTGAAAAGCTGCTCGACCGTGCTGCGAATTTCGGAATCACCGCCACCCGGAACCTGACCACGCCCTACCTGAACACGATTCCGGTTCAGGAGGAATTGCCCTATCCAGGCGACCGCGCCCTGGAACGCCGCATCAAGAGCTTGCTCCGTTGGAATGCGGCGGCCATGGTCGCGCGGGCCAATAAATACGATCCCAACATTGGCGGTCACATCTCCACCTACGCCTCGCTTGCAACGCTCACCGAAGTCGGTTTCAACCACTTTTTCCGTGGCGGCTACGATGGCCAACCCGGGGATTTCATTTATTACCAAGGCCACGCCTCGCCAGGCATGTATGCCCGCGCCTTTCTTGAAGGGCGCCTATCGGAGCAGCACCTCAAAAACTTCCGTCATGAATTGCGCGATACGCCGGGACTTCCCTCCTATCCACATCCCTGGCTCATGCCGGATTTCTGGCAGTTTCCGACAGTCTCCATGGGTCTCGGCCCGATCAATGCAATTTACAACGCGCGCTTCCTCCGTTATCTGGAAAACCGCGGCCTGCTCCCGCGCACCGATCGCAAGGTCTATGCATTTCTCGGCGATGGCGAAACGGATGAGCCCGAATCGTTAGGCGCATTACATGTCGCCTCCCGCGAGAAGCTCGATAACCTCATTTTTATCGTCAATTGCAACCTGCAACGCCTCGATGGCCCCGTGCGCGGAAATGGCAGCATCATTCGTGAGCTAGAAGGCTCCTTCCGCGGCGCCGGCTGGAACGTCATCAAGTGCCTTTGGGGAAGTGATTGGGACGCCTTGCTCGCGCGAGATTCCAGCGGTCTTCTTGTGAAGCGCATGGAAGAGTGCGTCGACGGCGAATACCAGAATTTCAAAGCACGCGGCGGAGCTTACGTTCGGAAGGAATTCTTCGGTAAGTACCCGGAACTTCTGGAGTTGGTCGAGCATATGTCGGACGAACAACTCGGCCGTCTCCGTCGCGGTGGTCACGATCCGGTTAAGGTCTACAACGCGCTGAAACGCGCCGTTGCTCACAAGGGCGGCCCGACGGTCATCTTGGCAAAGACCGTCAAGGGATACGGCCTGGGCGAAGCGGGTGAAGGCAAGAACATCAGCCACAACCAAAAGAAGCTCAACGAGGAGGAACTTCATTACCTGGCGCGCCGGTTCGACCTCAACCTGCCGGAGGAGACCATCCATGCCCTCGACTTTGTGCGTCCCCCCGAAGATAGTCCGGAAATTCGATATGTAAAGTCGCGCCGCGAAGCCCTGGGCGGCTATCTACCTGCTCGCAAGCCCTCCACCGTTACTCTGCCTACGCCGCCGCTCGACATCTTTCACGAATCCATTGGCGGATCGCGCGGCCGTGAAGCCTCCACTACCAGCGCTTTCGTCTCCGTGCTCAAAGCGCTTCTCAAACTTCCCGATCTGGGCCAGCACATTGTCCCCATCATCCCCGACGAAGCCCGCACGTTCGGTATGGAATCCATGTTCCGCGAACGCGGCATCTACGCGAGCGGCGGCCAGCTCTATAAACCCGTCGATAGCGACGTCCTGATGTATTACAAGGAAGCGCAAAACGGCCAGATCCTCGAAGAAGGCATTACCGAGGCGGGCGCCATGGCATCCTTCACCGCGGCCGGCACATCCTACGCGACCGTTGGCGTGCCGATGATTCCGTTCTACATCTATTACTCGATGTTCGGATTCCAGCGCATTGGCGATCTCGCCTGGGCCTTTGGCGACGCGCGCGGCAAGGGCTTTCTGCTGGGCGGCACCGCCGGCCGCACCACGCTGCTCGGCGAGGGGCTTCAGCATCAGGACGGCCACAGCCACGTTCTGTCCAGCACGATCCCGAACTGCCGCAGCTACGATCCCGCCTATGCTTACGAAATCGCGGTGATCGTCCAAGAAGGCATCCGCCGTATGTACGAGCAGCATGAGGACTGCTTCTATTACCTGACGGTTTGCAACGAAAATTATGTTCAGCCTGCCATGCCCGAAGGCGACGGCATTCGCGAGGGCATCCTTCGCGGTCTCTATCTGTACAAAGCGCCTGAAAATGGTCCGGCGCAAGTCAAACTCTTCGGCAGCGGTCCAATTCTGAACGAAGCCTTGAAAGCACAACAGACTCTCACCGAAAAGTACGGAATTGCCTCCGAAGTTTGGAGCGTTACCAGCTACAACGAACTGCGCCGCGACGCGCTAGCGATCGAGCGCTGGAACCGCCTGCATCCCGCCGAGCCCGAACGCAAGCCGTTTTTGCTCGATGCTCTCGGCAACATCGAGATGCCCATTATTGCGGCCAGCGACTACATGAAGGTGGTTGCCGATCAGATCGCTCCGTGGCTTCCGGGCCGCCTGACCGCGCTCGGCACCGACGGCTTCGGCCGCAGCGACAATCGCGAGCACCTCCGCCGTCACTTCGAAGTCGATGGCCCCAGCATCGCCGCCGCCGCGCTCTCCCGGCTCGCCCGCTGGGGACGCTTTGATGCCGCTCGCGCCGTTCAGGCCATTCAAGACCTCGGCGTAGATCCGGAAAAGATCGATCCCGCTGTGGCCTAAGCCCGCGTGCTGAACATCTGGAACTGGAAGGCCGCCATCATGAGCGCGATCTATCGCGCTCCTATCTTCTTTTTGACAACACTGAAGGCCGGTTGGCGCCCGGCCCTATCCGCCATGCTCCTCGAAGGCCTATTTCGCGCCTTTACCTCGGGCTTCTATGGCGCCATCACACAAGCGCTGCGCAGCATGGAGCCCCTGTGGCTCGCGATTTTCATTATTTCGGTCATACTCCCGGGCGTCGTGCAAGGGCTGGACTTCATCGTACACTGGATCCGCGGCACGCCCAATGGGTTGACGGGAGTGCTCGTCTCCATCATCGTTACAGGCGTCGCGTCGCTATTCAATTGGTTCGCGATGCGCCGCGGAACGTTGCTCACCGGCGGTGAAGGCCAATCCTTTGCCGCCGACCTTCGGAGTCTACCCGGCATCATTGTACGCTTCGCCGCCTCCGGACCTCTCGCGCTGTGGCGCCTATCGGGGCAGGGGAAAAAGGTGAGCTAACAGCATCACATTTTTCCGGGTTAACCCGAGGCAACGGGAGGAAAAATTCGCACCAAAAATAGCAATCGTGTTCCAAGGCAAAACGCCGAATCTCACTGAGCTCGTCCGTTGGGCCGTGGCGGGGTGACGCCGGTTGTGAGGAGCCACTCGACGGCAGGCGGGATCTCGGGAGCCACCGGGCTTGATCTGCATCGCGCATCATGCGATGTGACGAGCGACGCGTATCTTAGGCTGTGCGGAAAACCATAGATATTGAAGATGAGCTGCTGTTAATCACGCGATCCCAGAATTGCGCTACGATCAGATAACATACGAATCCACGCACAAATTCGGGGTAAACAACTGATATAGTACCCCAATGAAGTATGCGGTTATTCTGCTGCTCTTCGCGGCGGTTCCTGCGCTAACCCAGGAAGTGACCTTTGACGTAGATTATTCGGTGGACGTTATCGTAAACGAATCTCTCCTTCCGGTCACAATTATCTCCGATTCCGCCAATTTGACAATCCTCGCTACTGAATTCACCGGACCCGGGATACTTCCAAATACAGATTGGAATGTCGACTCTGTCTCGGGAACCTGGACTACGAACGGCGTCTCCTACCCAGTCACCAACCTTGCGGGGCGTGTGCCACCGCTCGGCACTATCGTCCCCGGAGACGGTTCTTACCAAGTCTCCGCGATTTTCGGCGCCTCAAACTATCAAATCTCTATATATATGGTGTACCCGGAATGGTCGAGTCCGTTGAAGGGGGTCCGGACGGAATCGTGACCAGCAGGGGACTAATGACCTCGTATAACGCTCAACTCGTCCCCGCCCCGTTTGAGCCGTCTGATGCTGTTATGCTCGCCGGGTTTGCGCTGTTCGGCATCCGACAATACCGAAAGCTCAAGGCGCACCGAAAAGTAGTTGCTACGCCTTTGGCATAGCGGCGCCTTTCTCCGCCAGAATAACCGCTCATAGCCGCGCCACGTGAGCATCTTGCGGCCTCGTTCACGGCGCCTTTGGGGAGATGCCCGTTTGTGGCCAATCTCCGTCTATCCGACTGTACGGACGAATGGACGCCGGATGCTAAGCGCGTTTTTCAGTCCTAATCCGCCGGCTGGTCGCAAACGGGTGCCAGATCAGCGAGATGCCCGTTTCTCGGCAAAGTGACTAGCTTCCGAAGATCACAGATGACGAGCCGACCGTTCGTTCCCGATCCGGGGTCGATGAGCCGAGTCGGCGATTTGTCTACAATTATCGAGAGTCGTATCCGACGCGACTGAATGCGGCACTTCGAGGTGCAGACTTATGCCGATGAGTTCCCGTTTATTTGGCAGTGCGATGCTCGCCTGCCTGTTCAGCGCCTCTGTCGTTTGCGTTCAGCAGCCGAGCGCATCGAGTAGCGTGAAGACATCCGCCGCTGTTCCCGAAATCCCCTACCCGTCCGGATCGTTCGGCATTGGTAGGGTCGGTTTTGACTGGATCGATACTACGCGCCCTGACAACTACGACCCAAAGCGCAAGCGCGAGCTGATGGTCTATTTCTGGTATCCGACGGCGAAATCGGTCGGTGCCAAGGGGCAGTACCTTCCAGGCGCGGCACAAATGGACGCGGCGCCCGCAATCCACGAGTTGATGAGCCAGGAGTTCGGCAAGCGTTGGCCCCCGATTGTTTCCGGGGAGATTTCGTCGCATGCGGTTAACGGCGCGCCGATCGCCAGCAGCCGCACTCCATTTCCGGTTCTCACTTTCTCGCACGGGGTCGGGGGCACAGGGTTCGAA
>DATAXY010000034.1:0-8133 GCA_036272835.1 Bryobacteraceae bacterium | reverse complement strand
GAGGCAGCTCAATCACGACAAGCAACACTTCGCGCTTGCCGGCGCGATTGAGCTGGAGCGGCTTACCGCGATGGGACACTCGGCAGGAGCGGAGTTTGCTGCGCGTGCATGCCAGCAGGACTCCCGAATCTATGCCTGCGTCGATCTCGACGGGGCTATGGTGCCCATCGCCGCACTTCCGGTCTACGGCGATGATCGAAAAATACTCCAACCATTATTGTTCCTCGAAGCCTTTCACCCTGAGAGCAACATGGGCGGCCCGCCCGATCAGATTGCGGAGTACGAGAAGATCAAGGAAAAGCAGCTTCGGGAACTGCGCCCGGGTTCGTACCACGTCGTCTTGCATTCACCGGGGATCGCCCACCCAAGCTTCAGCGATGTGCCGCTTCTCTTCCATGGCCAGGATGGATTTCCCGAGACCTCGATCGTGTTGCACAACCTCGATCTCATTACACAATTCATCCGTGCATTTCTCGACAAGACACTTCTCGGCGAAAAGCAGCCGCTGTTCGACGGCCGTATCTCTCCTGTTCCCGAAGCGATCGTCACGGCGTATGGCCACTGATTCCGACGGCTGTCGGCTTCAGGCCAAATCACTAAATTGAGCTTTCTTGCGCAAACTCCTCACCCCCGGCGGCCAGAGAAGAATCCCAGCGGATGTGAGGTGTCTACTAGCAACGTGGGAACACGCCAAGAGCAAGTCACCCCAAAAACACAGTGACACTTGCCGGCTTCGTATAGAATGACTGTAATAATAGAGTGTCTATATGAAAAGGCCCGCATCGGCAGGTACCGCACTCTTGCAAGGCACGCTTGACGTGCTCATTCTGAAAGTCCTTGCGCTCGAACCGCTCCACGGACTCGGCATTTCCCGGCGTATCGCTCAAGTGACTGGCAACACCTTCCAGGTCAAGCCCGGGTCGCTTTTTCCAGCACTGCATCGCATGGAGGAGGCAGGATGGCTGAGTTCCAGTTGGGGGGAATCGGAGAACACCCGCCGAGCCAAGTTTTACCGCCTCACCAAGGCTGGAACTCACCAGCTCAAACAAGAGACCGATCAATGGGCGCGCATCTCGGCGGCGATGGCGAGCGCCCTTGAAATGTCCTAACAGAAGGAGCGAGCAATCACATGTGGTACCGGCTGAGAACGCTATGGCGCAACCTGACGCACAAACAAATTGTCGAGGACAATCTTACCCAGGAACTCGATTCCTACGAAACGATGCTCGCAGATGAGAAGTCGGGCACCGGAATAGATCCCAGCGCAGCGTTACGTACCGCCCGGCTCGAAATGGAAGGCATGGAGCAGATCAAGGAAAACGTTCGGGACGTTCGCCTCGGCGTGGCGATGGAGACATTCTTCTCGGAGTTGCGCCAATCGTTGCGCGGCCTGAGTCGCAACAAAGACCTGAGTATTCTTTGCAGCACGATGCTCGCTCTAGGTATCGGCGCCACCATTGTGGTCTTCAGCATCTTCTACGCAGCCCTTGTTCAGCCTTTGCCCTTTCGCAACCCAGACCGCCTGGTTGAGCTGCACGAGTCGTACCTGAGCAGTGGCGTTGATAAAGCGGCCTTTAGCGAGGCCAATTTCTGGGACGTCCGCGCACAGAACCATTCATTCAAAGAAGTCGCAGCCTTCCACTATGACGAGGCCAACCTTACAGGCGACGGCCCGGCGGAGAAGATCACCGACCGATCAGTTACGGCCAATTTCTTTAGGACTCTCGGCGTATCTCCCGTATTGGGCCGAGACTTTTCCAACACAGATGATCGAAACGGCTTTAACAACCGCGTCGTGATTCTCGGTAATAAATTTTGGCGAAGCCGCTTTGGCGCTGATCCGAATATCATAGGCAAAACGCTGCGCCTGAACGATCGAGCCTGCATCGTCGTGGGTGTACTCCCACCCGGCGAGCCTTGGATAAACGATCAGGTCTATCAACCGTTCGGTTACCGCGCGAATGCCGACCGCTCAAGTTCGGAATTCACCGCGATCGGCCGGCTCGCGCCCGGTGTATCTCCGCAAGCTGCTCAAGCGGATTTGAAACGGCTCGCGGCCACGCTCGACAAAACCTACTCTGGGTCGGACAAAGGTATTGGATTTTCTTTATCGCCGGCGAGTAGTTGGATCGCCGGCGACAATGCGCGTCGAGCGCTCTGGGTTCTTTTGGGCGCCGTCAGCTTTCTTCTTCTCATTGCGTGCTTGAACATGGCCAACCTGTTGCTGGCGCGCGGCACCGCCCGGCAGCGAGAGATCGCCGTCCGTGCCGCTCTCGGCGCAGGACGCACACGCTTGATCCGCTTCGTAATGATGGAATCGCTTCTTCTCAGCATCTTCGGCACGTTGCTTGGCCTGGCATTGGCTTACGGCACGTTGCGAGGGCTCCAGGCAATGCAGGTTCAAGGAATACCGCGTCTGCCCGATGCACGCCTCAATCCGTGGGTACTTGGATTCTCCGTGTTGATCGCCATTCTGACCGGCGTGCTCTCCGGACTCGCGCCTGCATTGCAAACTCCCGCGAGTGGCATAGCCAATGCCATGCGCGATGGCGATCACCAAACCGGCAGCCGCGAACAAGGCCGTTTGCGAGCACTACTGGTAACCACCGAGGTTGCAATTTCCTTTCTCCTACTGGTAGGCGCCGGTCTGCTCATCCGCAGCTTTACCGAGCTCATGAACGTCAACCTTGGCTTCCAAACCGAAGGCCGCCTTGTTTTCTCTGTAAATATGCCCCAGTCGTATTATCGAAATGGAGTCGGCAAGCAGTTTTTGGACCGCTTCTTTCAGCGTCTTTCTACAGTCCCGCAGGTGATCGCGACCGGTGCCATCAGCAGCCGCCCGGTGGAGGGACCGGATACGGGCATGGGGATCACCGCTGTTTCCGCTAAAGACGGTGGCAATCAAGGACCACCACCTTGGGCCGGCTGGCGCATCGTTTCGCCCGGCTACTTTCATGCCGTCGGCCTGCCGCTGCTGCGCGGTAGAGCATTCGATGAGCGCGATAAGCCCATCGAGGCTGATCGCGGTCAACCTGCCCCGCCGCGCCGTGTTGTTCTCAGTCAACGTCTGGCCAGATTGCTCTTTGGCAATGAAGAGGCCCTCGGCAAACGCGTCGATCTTTGGGCCAACAGCAACTTCGATGCAGAAGTCGTCGGCATAGTGGCGGACAGCCGTGAACGAGGTCCTGCGGCCGGCCCTACTCTCACTGTCTATCTCCCATACGGCCGGAACGCTGTCGTTTCGGAGTTCGTTCTACATACGCGTGGCAACCCGCTCGCCGTCGTGCACACCGTGCGCGCCATCGTTGCCGGACTCGACCCCAATCTTCCAGTGGCCGACGTTCGCTCGTTTGAAGAAGTGGTCCACCGTTCTCTCTCGTCTCAACGGTTCAACGTAACTCTCTTGACGTTCTTCGGCGGTCTTGCACTGCTCCTGGCCACTACCGGCATCTATGGCGTCCTTGCTTACACCATGAACCGCCGCACCGCCGAGATCGGCCTGCGCGTCGCCTTGGGCGCCAGCCGCACCAACGTCCTCGGTATAGTTCTAAGCCAAGGTATGCGGCCGGCCCTTGTCGGCATGCTGCTCGGCGCATTTGGCGCATGGTGGTTGTCGCGCTACCTTAAGACGCTGCTGTTCAGCGTCAAGCCCTTTGACGTTTTCACCTACGTCACGGTAGCCGCGCTCCTATTGGCAACTGCTCTCATAGCTTGCCTATTGCCTGGCCGCCGTGCCATGCTTATTGATCCAGCGGTCGCGCTACGGACTGAGTAACATCTACGCTATTTTTGTAACTGGCAGCTCCGGTATACATCCTCGCCAATGATCAAGTGTGGAGGTAATCCAAATGTCCGTATAGTCGGCATCTCGCTGACTGGCGGAGAGCCGCGCGGACAAGGAACGGTTGGGGCGTTTTACGTCCAGGTGCGCGGTCACCTGACACGCTCTTGGCGTTTGCCGACTAACACTGCACTGCGCCGGCAAAGGGCATCATCGGGCAGAAAAGTCGCCGGAAGCGTAGTCAGTTGAGATGCTGAGATCTTTCCATTTTCTGTCCAAATCGAGTTTCTGAAGAGCAGCCTGTTCGGCGGCGTTATACGAATCGCTTCCCAGCAAGAGCCGCAAGGGCGGGTCGCTTAGTGACGCAATGTGAAGAAGCGCCGCGGCCGCCTTCGCAGGGTCGCCCGGTTGCTTGCCGTCATAATCTCGCTGGAAGCGCACTGTAGCGCCGACGGTGGCATCGTATTCCGGGTGACCTTCGCGAAGGTCCGTGGAGATGCCCGCAAAATCGGTGCGGAAGCCGCCGGGCTCGACGATCGTCACCTTTATGCCGAGAGGCCCGACCTCTTTGTACAGCGATTCCGAGAAGCCCTCGACGCCGAACTTCGCCGCTGCATATGGTGCGCGCCCGATCGGCCCAATTCGTCCGGCGATCGATGTTATCTGGATGATGTGCCCGGCGCGCCGCTCCCGGAAGTATGGGAGCGCAGCTTTGGTCATGATGATGACACCAAAGAGATTCGTCTCGATCTGAGCCCGAAAGTCGGCGAGCGAGGTGTCTTCCACGGGGGATACATTGCCGTAGCCGGCGTTATTGACAAGCACATCCAGGGCGCCAAAGGTCTCAATTGCCGTATCGACAGCGTGCCGGGCCTGCGCTTCGCTCGTAACATCCAGCGCGAGAGCTCGCACCCTGTCGCCGTACCTGCTGACAATGTCGTTGAGTTGGAGGGGATTGCGAGCGGTCGCGACGACGCGATGGCCGGCTTCGAGGGCAGCTTGTGCGAATGCTCTACCCAGACCCCGCGAACCACCGGTAATTAGCCAAGCCTTCGACCCAGTGACGTGCATGCCTCAATTGTCGCTGATGGCCGAGGCCACCCGAGTGTTGAAGCCTTGGCTATCACCCCGTTCGGTTATTCATCCCGAGGCAAACGCCATGCCACTGCGTTTGTGAAACCAAGTTGACGGGTAGTCGGCATTGCGCTAATTGAATGCTGCACGCCCCTACGTCGGCGGAACGCGCGTTTTTACGTCAAAGCGTAGCTTTCGGAAGCGCCGTGATCCGACACGAATCCGGACAGGCCTGTGAAGGGAAGCGCTAGCTCGTTTCAGAGCTCCGCTGCAGGCAGTTCCGTAGGCCGGAGTGACGCCCACGGGTGTTATTCTTCCGGACGGCGATCTGGAAGGCTTTCGGTTCGCCAACCACCATAACAAGCCGCTTGCCGCGCGTGATCCCGGTATAGATCAGATTGCGCTCCAGAAGGAGATACTGCTGCATCGCCAGCGGAATCACGACAACCGGAAACTCCGACCCCTGCGACTTATGAACGCTGATCGCGTAAGCAGGCGCGATCTCATCCAGTTCGCCAAAATCATACGCCACTTGGCAACTGTCGTATCGGATGATAACCTCGCGTTCCACCAGATCAATGGAGGCGATTTGCCCAATGTCGCCATTGAACACTTCTTTCTCGTAGTCGTTCTCAGTCTGGATAACTTTATCCCGTACTCGGAATCGGTAACCAAACCGCTCAATCTCCGGTTCGCCGGCACGGAGCGGATTGAGAACACGTTGCAGCCGCTCGTTCAGTTCGCGCACCCCAACCGAACCGCGATTCATCGGGCATAGGACCTGGACATCCGAGATTGGATCGACGCCGAACTTCTGCGGAATTCGCCGCGATACCAGTTCGATCACCAGATCCCGGATCTCTTCCGCTTCTGTGCGCCCGAGGAAGTAGAAGTCGGATTCCTGGTCGCTGCCTTGTCTGTCCGGCATTGCACCATTCTTAATGCGGTGTGCCGTGGTCCCGATCTGGCTCTCCGCCGCCTGCCGAAATACCTCGGTTAAACGCACCACCGGCACGACTCCGCTGTCGATGATGTCGCGCAACACATTCCCCGGTCCCACCGATGGCAGTTGATCGACGTCGCCGACCAACACCAACCCGGCTGCCAGTGGCAGCGCGCGCAACAGGTGGCTCATGAGCGGAACATCCACCATCGAAGTCTCGTCCACGATCAAGAGATCGCACTCGATCGGATTGCCCTCGTTTCTGGTGAAGCGCCCCGAACCGGGTTGCACTTCGAGCAGACGATGAATGGTTTTAGCGTCGGCACCCGTACTCTCGGTTAGCCGTTTTGCGGCGCGGCCGGTGGGAGCGCACAGTGCACACTTCACCTTCTTCGCTTGAAGAATCGTGATCACCGAATGGACCAGGGTCGTCTTACCCACCCTCGGACCTCCCGTGATCACCGACAAACGAGTACCGAAGATCTGCCGCAAAGCCTCCCGTTGACTCGGCGCCAAATGCTTGCCGGTGCGCTCCTCACACCAAACGACGGCGCGCTCAAAATCAATGGCAGGAAAAGCCGGCCCTGATCGCGCTAGCTGGACTATGCGCTGCGCGATCTCCCGCTCTGCCCGCGCCAGATACGGAAGGAAGACCAGATCTTGCGTGCCGATCTTTTCGAAGACAAAGTCCCCCTTCGTTACCATCTGGCTGAGTGCGCCCTCGACCACTGCGTCATCGATCTCCAGTAACTTCACAGCTTTGGCCGAAAGCTCAGTGCCGGGAAGAGCGCAGTGCCCGTCCTGGCCCGCCTCCAACAGCACGTGCCGGAGACCGGCACAGGCGCGGTAGATCGAATCTCGCGGGATACCCAGTTTCCGGGCCACCTCATCCGACGTCTTAAAGCCGATGCCCGGAATATCTTCCGCCAGAATGTATGGATTCGTTCGGACTTTCTGTATTGCGTCCGCTCCGTACATCTTGTGAATGCGGACCGAGCGACTGGTCCCCACGCCGTGCGCGTGCAGAAACAACATGATGTCGCGGATTGCCCGCTGATCACTCCAGGCCCGCGTGATTTTCAGTTTCCGCTTGGGGCCGATGCCCTCCACTTGCTCCAGCGAATTCGGAGTCTTCTCGATCACCTCGAAAAGCTCCTCGCCGAAGCGCGCGATCAGCTTTTTCGCGTACACCGGCCCAATGCCCTTGACCATGCCGCTTCCCAAATACTTCTCCGTGCCTTCACGGGTGTTCGGCGGCATGGTGCGAAGATGAAACGCCTTCAGTTGACGGCCGTGGAGTTTGTCGATGACCCAATCGCCCTCGGCCGTCAGCCACTCTCCCGCCGACACAGTCGGCGCCGACCCGATCACTGTGACTAGATCGCGGTGGCCTTCCGCCTTCACCTGAAGAACGCAGAACCCGCTGTCTTCCGAGAAAAACGTCACGCGCTCGATGAGGCCTGTGAGTTGATACCCCGTCGATGCATGAGAAGAAGCAGACATGGATTAATTCGGTTGTCCTCCATTGTGCCAGCCGGATCTTCATCCACCGTCAAATGGGTATCGGCTTCGAAAGCCAGTCGGCGAATAAAATCAACTGCTGAAAGCTCCGACGACTGAGAACCCTAAGGAGGCACCGCCTCCTCGCGCAGGCAAGTCATCCCCCAGCCTTCGCTTCGCTGCAGGCCTCCGCTACGCTCCGCACTTTCCCTTAAGTGTGGGCGGTCCCCCCTGACTTGCCTTTGCTATCCTCCGTCCCTCGCCGGGAAGGCAGGGGTGCATGCGATGCACCCCAATTCCAAAATACAAATTGAAAAATCTTCCAGATTTCGCTTGCGTGACGGGTGGGGAGTCCTTTCCGCACCGCCGCGCCGGGGGTGCTGTTTGAGGCGAGCCGCGTAAACGCGGTGCTTGATGCGGCTGCTGGCTTACGCACGCAGCCGTAAGGAAGCAACCCCAACACCCGAAGGGAGAACTCTCTCATGAACTCTGGACCAGTCAATGCCGCTTACGACCTGCTCCTGACTGCCATCGATCCGACCCGCGCCTCTTGCGCGAACGACAATTACCTCGCTTGGCTTTCCCGTTACTCCGATGCTCTCTCCGGCTCGGCGGGCATTGCAAACTACTTTGCCAACGCCGCCCTCGCCTTCGAAGAACAGGCTCATCCGCAGATTTGTACTGACTGAAAAGGCAAGCCACTGGTTCGACCAGTGAGACTCGAAGAGGTTTGACCGTCCCGAGAGTAGAATCCTCTCCAAGTGGCTTGATGACCCCAAGGAGAGGATTAATGTCTGAAACTTATCAAAGCCTATCCGATTCAAAATGGGACTGC
>DATAXY010000033.1:0-34140 GCA_036272835.1 Bryobacteraceae bacterium | reverse complement strand
TAGCCGTTATGTGGCGGCTGTATTTATGTTGCGTAATCATTTGAAAGCCATGACTGACGCCCGCACCGGTAACATCCACGCAACACAAGATTCATCTTGATTTGCAGGGCGGCATGCCCCAATAGAGGGGGAGTCCACCATGCTTGAACAACTCTTTTGCGATGGGTCTGCCCTCGCCCGGCATCGGGCCGGAACATTTGCCGAGGAACGAGATCGTTATCTACAACACTGCGCGGAACACGGTGCGACACGTGCCGCGTTGCGTGTGAAGGCAAACGAACTGCTCTGGCTGTGTCAGCATCTACCACGTGACGCATCTCAGGGAATCGATTTGCCGGCACTTAAGGAAATTGCCCGCGAACGGCGATCAGTGTGTAAAGGAGCCACGACCGAGCGACGATTGGTTGACATTGGTCGGCCATGGCTTCGCTTCTTGGGGTGGTGGCGAGTGCCGACGGCCGAATTGCGATTTCAAAACCATCTCGAACGGTATGTGACCTGGATGCGCGATGAACGTGGATTCAGCTCGTCAACCGTCACTCAATGGCGATCGAAGATTCGCGACTTCCTGCAATGGTACGAGCGCACCGATCGACCGTTCTGTGGACTCGAGCCAAGTGATGTTGACGTGTACTTTGTAACGGAGGGTGCCCGGCGTTGGTCCCGTGTCTCGACCTCGGGCATCGCGGCCGCACTCCGCGTGTTCTTCCGATATATGGCGAATTGCAGCGAGTGCGATCCTCGCGTAGCCGACGCCATCCGAGGACCGCGTTTGTATGCACAGGAGTCACTGCCGTCAGGTCCGGCATGGTCTGATGTACAGCGAATGCTGGTGCATGCCGGAGGTGATTCGCCGGCGGACGTCCGCGATCGCGCGATCTTGATGCTCCTCGCCATTTACGGCATGCGCAGCGGCGAGGTCAGGTCATTGCGCCTCGACCAGATCGATTGGCCCGGGCGTGTACTCCGGATCTTTCGGTTGAAAAGACGGCAACCTCAGGTCTATCCGCTCTTGCAATCCGTAGCTGAGGCGGTCTCACGCTACATCGATACCGCACGCCCCAAGGCGGCTCATCCAGAGATCTTTCTGGGACTACTGGCGCCACATGGCCCGCTGTCTTCCGGCGCGATGTCCGCTCTAGTGAGACACAGATTCATGGCACTGGGCATTCAGGCGCTGCACCGCGGACCGCATGCATTACGACACGCTTGTGCAGCGCGGCTTGTTGCTGAGGGTCACACCATGAAGGAGATCGGCGATCACCTGGGTCATCGCACAACCAGAGCGACGGGAACCTACGCCAAGATCGACCTGTTAGCCCTTCGGGAGGTTGGCGACTTCGATTTGGGAGACATCGAATGAGGCTGAGTGAGGTGATTGACGCCTATATCGCAATGAAAACATCTCTGGGCATGAGCTTCGATTCAGCCCGACGGTTGCTCAGGCAATTCTCCCGCGAAATCGGGAATCCGACTATCGGCGAAGTCCAGGCTGAAGCCGTCGCTGCTTTCCTTCGCGGGCGCGGCGCCCTGAACGCAACATGGGGGCTGAAGTACAGGATACTATCCGGCTTCTACAAATTCGCGATTAGTCGCGGGCACGTGGATAGCTCGCCGTTGCCAGCAAACGTTCCAAAACTGCCACCTCAGCAATCGCCATATGTCTATTCCACAGATGAGATGCTCCGGCTGCTCGATGCCACATCGATCGTTCACGTTAAAAGCACTCCTCTGCAAGCGCCCATGTATCGAATGCTGCTGACTCTTCTATACGGAAGCGGCCTCCGCATTGGCGAAGCCCTCAATCTGACATTGCGTGATGTCGATGTCATCGAGAGGATTATCACCGTTCGCGACACAAAGTTTTTCAAGACACGACTCGTGCCGATCGGACCAAAACTCGCAGGGGAACTGACCGTCTATATTCAGCGGCGGCGGCAACTTCCATTGCCGTCGGGCGACGATTCGCGTCTCTTTACAACGAAGACGGGCGGAAGATGGCCTTATCCACATGTGATTACGCTTTTTCAGAAGGTCCGACGAGCAGCAGGTATCGGTAGCGCCACCGGCGAATGTCGCCCACCGCGCATCCATGACATTCGGCACACAGCCGCGGTCCATCGAGTCATCGTGTGGTATCGAACCGGCCGGGATGTCCAGCGTCTGTTACCACGACTCGCGACGTATCTCGGCCACATCGATATCAAATCCACCCAGCGCTATCTCCACATGACACCCGATCTCCTCGAAGAGGCCAGCCAGCGCTTTGCAAAATATGCTCAATCGGAGAACGCCTCATGAAGAATGAGACCTTGATGGGCCTGTGGGTCCGACGCTTCCTGCTTGAGCACCTGGTGGCCGAACGCAACCTCTCCAGCAATACGCAAGCCAGTTATCGTGACACACTGACGCTGCTACTCCCGTTTGCCAGCGAACACAGTGGCTGCGCAATCGATCGGATGACGGTAGAGGATCTGACGCCCGCCATAGTGCGTAAGTTCCTGGATCACGTGGAGAATGTTCGTGGATGCAGCGGTGCAACCCGCAACCACAGGCTTGCGGCAGTCCATTCGCTGGCGAAGTTCATCGGCATGCGCTCGCCGCTCCAGATCGCCTGGGCCACGGAGATGCGGTCAATTCCCTTCAAGAAGACCGCGAAGAATGTGATCGGCTACCTCGAACGGGCTGAAATGGATGCATTGTTGAAGGCGCCTGATCGGCGTACGGCGCTTGGCGACCGGGATCACGCCATCCTGTTGTTCCTCTACAATAGCGGTGCGCGAGCTGATGAAGCCGCAGGATTGCTCATCGGTAATCTGCAACTGAAGGGATCGCCAGCAGTTCGCATCATGGGCAAAGGAAACAAGTGGCGCCTATGTCCCCTATGGCCCGCGACAGTGGCGGCACTTTCGCCGTTCGTCACCGGTCGCAACGAAACCGACCCGGTATTCCGTGGTCGAAGGAACGAACGCATGACTCGCTTCGGCATACACAGGCTGGTGGCTAATTACGCAAGATCGGCGTCGAAGTCCACGCCATCGTTGTGCCTCAAACGCGTCAGTCCCCATATCATTCGGCACACCACGGCGGTCCATCTGCTCCGATCCGGCGTCGACATCAATACCATCCGCGCATGGCTTGGCCACGTTTCGCTCGATACAACGCACGTGTACGCTGAGGTGGACATGGAGATGAAGGCGACGGCGTTAGCAAGCGTCGACATCAAGGGCTTGCCTCAAAATCCGCCGAGACGTAGCGAGATGCCTTCGCTGATGGCCTTCCTGAGAAGCCTGTAGTCTCGTCGACGGCCAATTATGTTGTTACAGTTGCCGCCGAGAGCGCGCCAATCCAGCAGGCGGGTTCAGTTCGCAACATAAATACAGCCGCCACATAACGGCCGAAGGATTATGTCTAAGTCCCAGCAAATGGCCAATCTCGTGAATCCAGATCGCTACGGCATCCTCATCGCTGAGATATCTGCCGGCCTTTGGATCGACGGCAATCCATCCATAAAAGTTAAGCCGGTCCGGAAGCTGCGCTCGAGCGACGATGTCCCGGTTACCGAGTAGCGCTTTGGTCCCGTCTAGGATGGCGACGGAGCAGGACGTCGATGGATCGTCATGAAATTCCGCGTCCAAGATATTCGACCAGAAGTGGAAGGCGCGATGGAACTGTTGGATAATGCGTCTGTCGGCGATATCGTACCGGACGCCAATGCTCATGTGGCCCGTTTTTCTTAGTTCGGCGCTGTTGAGGCATGGTTTGTAAGGCCCGGTCCAATTCGAGGGCTGCGCTATGGCGCTGTAAGCGGCGAGCAGTAATAAAGATAGGATTCTAGTCACATTTCGGCTGCCGTTCGCTCATCCTTTCCCGCCACATCGATGACAGTCGGCTTCCCAGCCCGCCGCACGCGACTCCGAAAATGAATATGAGAATGACCACTGGCGACGTATGCGCGTGCCATAGGGCGGGCACGCCAAACGTTTCTGCGAGCACAAGACTAAGGGTTTGAATTGAGCCCGACATTACACCGCTCCGGATTCTAAGGCGAACGCCGCGCCGCTCACGCCGCGTCCTGTACGAAGTTAGTAGCGATTCGATTTGTATCCTCTCGATTGTTGTCGAGGGCTTCTTGACAGTGAATGCAAAGCGCGGCCCAGGGAATTGCGGCGAGCCGCTTCGGATGTATTCCCTCTTCGCATTGCTCGCATATGCCGAACGAACCCTCTTGAATGCGGCGCAGTGCGGCACGGGCGTTGCGTAGCCGATGAGACTGCCGATCGAGATTAGAGATTGCCAGTGCAAGTTCGGAGGCTCGCTGAACTTCCTCTACTTGATCTGCGGTTTGCTCAACGGCAATCTCGTCCCGATGCCAGACCACGCGCTCCAATTCACCGATGAGCGCCTCTAGGACAGCTTGAAATTTATTTGATTCGTGGATGGAAGACGTTTGCGTCATGTCTTCCACTTGGCATTTGTTCTTCCATATAAAGGCAACCCCGGATCTAGTTGAAAACACGCGATGGCGCGAATGAAGATCTTTCACAATGTCGATAAATGATGACAGAAAGATACCGGCATTTGTTGAGGTTTCGTCATGTCCCTGTTTTTTGTGGCACTCCAACAAAAGAGTGACTGTGCCACTCCTAGCCTCTGAATGCCGACACCAGAGATCGCCTGGATTGATCGCTATGCTTAGAGCCCCTCTCTTGTTCCTGCTCTGCCTCGGCGTGATCGCTGCCCTAACCGGGTGCGCTGGCAAGATCCGTTATCCCAGTTATTACGTTCTGAACATCCCCGCGCCTATAAGTAGAGGGAGCCAGCCAAAGCCGTTCCTAGGCACGGCGGCTATTCGGGAATTCAGTGCGCCGCGGTTTCTGCGGGACGGCCCGATCGTATACCGTCCGTCGGCGGACCAGTTGGACTTCTATGATTATCATCGCTGGGCCGAAGATCCTCGAAGTGCCGTTACCAGCGCGGTAGTCGAGAATTTCCAATCGAGCGGGCTCTTCCAGTCGGTCCGCCTTTACGACGGCCGTGGGTCGAGCGATTACCTGGTTACCGGCACGCTCAAGCATCTGGAAGAGGTCGATCGAGGGCGAGACGTCTTCGTGGAAGCCAGCGTCTCGGCGCAATTGATGGACTTGAAAACCGCTGAAGTTCTGTGGACCGATACATCTTCGGAAACCACGAAGGTGGAGCACCGCAATGTGTCCGGTCTCGTAGCCGGAATGTCCCAGGCAGTCGAGACTGCGGTTGAACATTTGACTTCCTCCATGCGGAGCCGCCTAGTCGCGACTTCGGCTTCGCTCGGCAATAGGGGAGCCCAGCAGCCGTGATCGGAAAAATTCTGTTTCCTGTGGACTTCTCGGATTCCTGCGAAGCGTTGGCGAGTTATGTCAAACGCGCCGCCGCCATGTTTGGTTCACGTGTAACGCTTGTTCACGTCTGCGATCTTACGAGCCACAACGGATTTGAGCTTTACGTGAGGCCCTCTCAGGAGATTGCCGCAGAACATTGGACCATTGCCCGGCGCAGACTTGATTCGTTTCTAAGTACTGAATTTCCGCCGGCAGATTGTCCCCGAATCCTGCGGTCCGGTGAAGCGGCGGAGGAGATTGCCGAGGTCGCCAGGACGGGCGGATTCGATCTGATCGTTATTCCGACTCACGCCGGCCGGTTTCGGCGGATGATTCTTGGCTCCACTGCGGCAAAGGTACTCAATGATGCCGATTGCCTGGTGATGACCACCGAGCATGCCGAAACCGTACATCCGAGACCGCTGGAGCACAGGCAGTGGGTCTGCGGCATTAGCTTGAACGGAGATTCAGAGCGAGTACTTCGCGTGGCAAGCAGCGCGGCCGCGGAGGTCGGAGCGAATCTCCTGCTGGTCCATTACGGTAACACCAACGACGCGTCGGTCCGTCTCGGCGAACTGCAAAAGGCCGTGGGATGCAAGGCAGAGGTCCGCGTTTCTGCCGGTCCTGTGAAGGAGGCGCTTATCGAAACGGCGCGAGAGTCCGCTGCCGATTTGCTCATCATCGGAAGAACCCCACAATCCGGCTCGCTTAGCCGCATGCGAGATCTTACTTACACGTTGGTTAGAGACTCTCCTATACCGGTGTTGAGCGTGTGATGCCAGCGTACTTACTTAGTTACAAAGGCTAGAGAGGAGTTTAAGTTTCAGGAGGGAATGCGATGTCGAAGTTGACGCAATGGGTCTTGCCCAGGATTCGGGGATGGCTGGTACCAGGCCTGGTTATGTTGATGGCCGCCGGTATCCTCTTGATGATCGCTGGAGACTGGAATACTTGGGCGAGTGAACGGGCCGAACAAACGACGGACGACGCTTACACCCGTGCGGATTTAACGCCGTTAAGCACAAAGGTCGCGGGATTGGTGGCCAGCGTGGCGGTTTCCGATTATCAGACGGTGAAGGCCGGCGATCTCTTGGTGCAATTGAGAGACGACGATTTTCGAGCCCAAGTGCAACAGGCCGAAGCGGCAGTTGAAGCCGGCGAAGCGTCTCTGGTCGACAACCAGCGGCAGAAGGAATTGCAGGATGCTCGAATAACTCAGGCGCTCGATGGGATTCATGCGGCTGAGGCGGACATAACCGCGGCCGAAGCGGGTATTGAGGCCGCAAAATCAGCCGTTGCCAGCGCGCACAGCGGCATCGCCGGTACTCAAGCGGATGTGGTGCGAACGGAAGCGGAGCATCGCAGGCAGGAAGCGCTAATCGCCGCGGAGTCGGCCACCCGGCAGAAGCTCGAGCAGGCGGTTGCGGATGCCGAGCGGTTTCGCGCTCAATTGGCAAGCCGCGACGCGGACCTGGCATCCGCGACCGCCCAACAAGCCAGCCGGGTGGCCGATCTCAGTAGAGCGCGCGCTCAACTATCAAGCAAAAATGCCGAGTTGGAAGCGCAGAAGCGCCAACGCGCCGTGTTGGATTCGCAAGAGATGCTGCTCAAAGCGAGCCTTAACGAGAAGCGGGCCGCCCTCGCGATCGCCCAAACCAACTTGGGATATACGCGTATAACGGCACCGGAAAGCGGCCGGGTCGGCGAACGAAAAGTGTTGCCCGGACAGATGGTCAGCCCCGGCACGCAGGTGATCTCTCTGGTGCAGAACGATGTTTGGGTGCAGGCGAATTATAAGGAGGCTCAAGTGCGTCACGTGCATCCCGGAGACCCCGCTACCATCCGGGTGGACGCTGTTCCTGGTGTGCTTTTCAAAGGCAAAGTCGACCGTCTTTCTCCCGCGAGTGGTTCCCGTTTCGCGCTTCTGCCTCCCGATAACGCGACGGGTAACTTCACCAAAATCGTTCAGCGTGTGCCCGTGAAGATTCTGTTGGATCGCGGCCAGCCGGCTCTTGAGCGCTTGCGAGATGGACTATCCGTAACAGCAACGGTGCGCACTGTTGATGGCGAGCGGTGATCCAAATAGCTGAACATGGCGAGCGAAGCGACTCAGCTTACGTCTAGCGCACCGGCGCCTGCAGCGCCCCCGCAGCTTTCCACCCATCCATTTATTGGAATTTTGGGAGTGTTTGTTGGCGCGGGAATCGCAACGATGAACAGCCGCTTGATGAGCATCGGACTGCCGGACCTCCGCGGCGCAGCGGGGTTTGGTTTCGACGAAGCCTCCTGGATACCGACAGCCCTCGACATGGCGATGATGTTCAGCGGAGTCTTCTGCGTGTTCTTGAATGGCCGCTGGGGCCCGCGCCGTATCCTGCTGCCAGCCGCCATAATCTTCACCCTCACCTCTATCGCTCTTCCGTTTTCACCCAATCTCGCTGTGATGCTGGCACTGCAGGTGATTGCCGGGCTGACCTCAGGCACCTTCTATTCCCTGACATTGACGTTCGCTCTGCTGGCCCTCCCGAGAAGGCTTGTCATTTGGGGCCTTGCCGCTTATGCGGGCGACATCGTTTTTTCGAGCAACATCGCAGAGGCGCTGCAAGGTTGGTACGCCGAACATCTCTCCTGGCATTGGATCTTCTGGAATGCCGCGATCTTTACCCCATTGATGATCATTTGTGTCTATTTCGGCATTCCGCGCCGGAACCTTCCCGGCGAGCCGAGACCTAGTTGGCGCGGCTTTTTCTACTTCAGCCTGGGCCTGGCTCTGCTCAACGGAGTTTTCGATCAAGGGCAACGTCTGGATTGGTTCAACTCCGGAACAATCGTCGCGATGTTCGCCGCCGGACTCTTCCTGATAGGGGCAACTCTCGTCAGGCGGCTGCGACAGCCGAACCCAATCGTGAATCTCGCCTTCCTGAAAACCCGCAACATCATCATCCTCGCGTCCTCGATTTTCGTGTTTAGGTTCTTACTCCTGGTAGCCTACGTTCTCGTTCCCAGTTTCCTGGCGGACATTCAGCGCTATCGGCCAATCCAAACCGGCCAGGCGCTTGCCTGGGTGGCGCTACCGCAATTCGTGGTGGTTTGGCTGGTCGCCCTCATCATCATTTACACCAACTCACGGCTGATCATGGCAGTGGGATTCACAGCGGTCGCGGTGGCTTCCTGGACCTTCGCACACCTGGACCCTTCGTGGTCGGGGCAGAGCTTTGAAACGATAGAGCTTGCCTTTGCCACTGGGATTGCTTGCGCATACATCGGAATGGTCGGCAGCATTGTTCTGGAGGCGCTGGAAACTGGCGCATTGAAGACTGCTGCCAACGTCTGCACATTCTCCGGCCTCATGCATTTCACCCGCATTTTCGGAGGCGCGGCCGGAGTAGCGATTTTGACCCGCTTCCTCTCGGTGCGGGAACAGTTTCATTCGAACATGCTCGGCCTTCACGTGCAGGCCGGCGATTGGCTGACGTCTGAACGCCTGAGGATGCTCACTGGAGGAATGCTGCCTCAATCGACAGGGATGGAAGAATCACAGTCGCGCGCAGTCGCGCTCCTGAGCTCGCAAGTGCGCGCGCAAGCCTACACGCTGGCAATCTCCGATGCATTCGTGCTCATCGCATGGGTGGTGATCGGTTTTCTGCTCGTTATGTTGTTTTTTCGGCCTGGCAAGGTCAGCTACAAAGATTTGAGGAAAATGAAATGAATTATCGATGCTTATTCTCGATCGCCACAATCACGGGATTGGCGCTATTTTGCTCTATCCTGCCCGCTGGAGCAACCGAAACCAGGCATCTCGCGCTCACCGAAGCGGTCCAACTTGCGATAAGCCAGAACCGGGCGCTGAAGATCGCGCGGTTGAAGATCGACGAAAATCAAGAGAAGAAATCGGGTAGTCGAGCCGCCTATCTCCCTACTATTTCGAACCAATCGAACGCGCTCCATATCACAGACCTTCAAAACATAATCGTTCCGGCGGGAGGATTGGGCGTATATGGGAGCTCGCTCATTCCGGGGCGAGATGTCAATCTGCAACAAGGCAAGACCACGCTTTTCTCAAGCGGGACGATGATCTCGCAACCTTTGACCCAGCTAATAAGGATTCATCAGCAGAACCGGATCGCCGCAGCCGACGTGGCAATGTCGCGTGATGACCTGAAGAGCGCCGAGAACGAAGTAGCCATACAGGTGCACACTCTCTATTACGGGATTCTGATCGCGCAGCTACAAAAGAAAGCTGCCGAGCAGCAGACGACGTACGCCGGCGAGAATCTGCGGGAGAGCGAAGAAGACGTTCGCGATGGCAGCAGCCTGAAAGTAGCGGCGATTGGCAGCCGCGCCGAGTTGCTGGAAGGTGAACAGGCCGTGCTGACCGCTGACCTTCAACTAGACGATCTAAAGACCACGATGAACGACCTGCTTGGTTTGCCGCTCGATACGGACTTGGAACTCGATCCTGTGGTACCGACGACGTCCGAAGATCTCTCAAAAACCCAATACTTGAAAATTGCGTGGGAGGAGAATCCGCAAATTCTGTCGGCGGAAGAAGCAGTGCGTAAGGCGCGGGCCGGCGTTGCTGCGGCAAAGACCGCTTACATTCCCGATATAACAGCCTTCGCACGGCATAGTTATCAGGATGGCGTACCGTTTTTGGACCACAACTTCGGCACTTTCGGTGTAAGTCTCACCTACGACGTATTTGATTTTGGCAAACGGCGCGCGGCAGTAGGCGAGCACGAGGTGCAACTGGCGGAGGCCGAGCAAAACCTGGAGCGGCTGAAGGAGGAAGTAGCGGTCTCGATTCAACGGAGTTATGACAAGGTGGAGCGAACCAAAAACATGGTCAATGTCGCGAATCAAATCGCGCAACTGCGGCAGGAAAACGAACGGCTGGCAACCAATCAGTTGGCGCACGGAGTCGTTCAGGTTTCTCAAAAGATGCAAGCCACCGCAGCCAACTACAAGGCGCAGGCAGACCTGCTGCAAGCGAGTTTGGGATACCTTCTAGCGCGGGCAGAACTCGATCAGGCGGCCGGACGCACTCCAGGATTTTAGGAAATCGGCTAAGCCGCGCTATTAATTACCATATTGATCCAACGAAGTAGATTTTCACGGACTTCGCGACGGTTGATTGTCATTCAGTATTTCGTGGCGCCCACCCGGATAGAAGTCGTAAGTCACATCGCGAAGACCCGCGTCTTGGTAACGTTCGATGAGAAGACGCACTCCCTCGAGCCCCTGGCCAACTGGATCTTCGCTTCGTGAGAAGCGCAAAGGGCGCGTATGCGCGCCGCCAGCCAGCAAAGGAACTCGCTAAGCATTCGGGTGGCGCGCTCGATATCGCGCCCGTTTTGCGCGAGTTCCCTGAGAAGAGGTAGAGCGGCAAATCTGGGCGTATCTGGCGAAGACGGATGGGATCGGCTAACTGTGTCGCGGCCGCAAAGAACGATTCACTAGCCGCCGGTTGCAGCCACGCGAAACATAGAGGATCCCTCATGAAGGCGTCGGCCACCGCGGGATCGCGGCGCAACCAATCGTAAGGTGTACGTGCTGGCGCGAAGGGAGCGTTTAGGATATCGGAGAAGACGCCAAGTGAGCGAACCAATCGAGAGCGCCGAACTATCCCAGCAGGTGCACGCAATATTTAATCCGTCCGCACTGACGAACTGGGTTAAAAGGGTCGAGGTTGCACTCATCGGTAGAGCTTAAGGAGTTTTAGATGTCGTGAGGGGCGGCCGCCAGCTTTCGATTCGTCCGCCGATTGGAGAACACGGCGTCTTGAATTTATGGACGGGATCAGCGCTTCGCGATCGGTTCCCGATTGCTCTTTCGACCGAACTTCCGTTCGATATCCGGCCAGAACTCTTTTAGTACGTTGGCTGCCATGTCTACACCAAGCTGCATGCCGAGTTTCGAAACGTTGTCCGATGCCGTACGATTGTCCGAATAGTAAGCGTTCGATATTGCTACCGCTGTTGAATTTCCAATTACTTCCGAGAAATTGAACTGTGTCTTTCCCGAATCTCCATGAGTCCAGACAATCTGCCCCATGGCGTAACCGAGCCTCGACCATTTGGTTCCGGTGCCACGTCGAAAATAGCGTGGATCCTGATGGAGAAGAAAGGGGAAGGCCGCTTCTGTCATGTAATCGCCGATGAAATAGTCACCATATGCCGCGCCAAAGTACCTGCCAAATCCCGCGGCGCCCTGACCAAACGAACGATTGGAATTGGCCAGTTGACCCTCGCCTCCAAAGATCGCCGCCAACACCACAGTCCCGCGGTCTAACGCGTCTTCGGAAGCAATCTTGAACTTTTCACTCGCCGTCAGCGGATGGAAATCTTCTAGAGTTGGACTGGTCCTATAGTTCGGGATGATAAAGAAAATGCGCTTGCTTTCGCTTTGCGTCGGACTGGCAGCCGCATCGTTCGCAATCGTGCCCGGCTGAATGGGATCACCCGGTGTAAGCTGCTGAGCAACTGCGGCAACTCCGAAAAACATTAACGCCACACCAGCTAGCGTGACACGGTTGAACACAGAATTGGTCTGTAATAAAATCATTTGTTTCATCTCGTTTCCCGTTCCGTTCGCTTTCGGAGGATAGGACTTTGACCTGATAATTCGGGATGCTACTTTATAAGCGGAACTTCGGACGCGATCTCTAAGTCGAGAATATCCTCCAATTGCGTCTCGATCTGGAAGTATTTCGCAGCGATGACCGGCGAGACTTCCTTTGAAATGCGATCGAAATACTTGCTTTGCAGCTCCAGGCGTTTCTTGTGATAATCCGCCAGTCGATGCCAGAGATTCGTGGCAGTATCGTCGCTCAAATTGTCCCAACTCTTCGCGTAGTCTCGAATCACCTCGAGCCGTTGGTCTCCTAGTTTCGCCAAATCGCTTTCGAAACTCCGCTGAAGTGGCCAGAATTTACTGGCTTGGTCGTCCGACAGTGTCAGGTTTTCGGCGACTATGGTTGTCTTCTTCGTTTGGATATTAGACCGCAACAGGGCGATATACGATTCGGGGAGCAAGCTTGGCGAGTCTTGCCCCCAGCAGCTGGGAACGCAAAGGGTACAGGTTGCTACTACTAAGACACAGGTGAAAGGTTTCATGTGGCCGTCAACTTTGCTGATACTCAGAAAGAGGCGGTCGATTGTGGTTTTGTTGGATCCTTGAGCAATCGCTACCGGGACCGATCTATCACCATCACCGCGAGGATCGCTGGCAGATACAACACGGACGCCAAGAGTAACTGGCGAGCGCGTTTCGCAGTACACTCGCGCCGCAAACGCATTCCGAAGCACAGCAGGCCGATGCCTCCCACTACCGCCGCTATGAAATACGTGGACCCTGTCATGCCCAGGAATCGGGGCAGCAGACTCACAGGAATTAGCAGGAGCGAACAGGCTACCACGCGTTTTGCGGTCATCGCACCGTCCAAGTCGATTACCGGCAGCATGCGGATTCCGCCTCTAGCATAATCGTCGCGGTGCATCCATGCGATCGCGTAGAAGTGCGGGAACTGCCAAACAAATAGAATGGCGAATAGAGCCAGTGCAGACCAGTCGAGCCGTCCCTTGGCCGCGGCATAGCCGATCAGGGGAGGCATTGCGCCAGGAATGGCGCCCACCGTCGTGCACGCAGGCGAACGCTTCTTCAGTGGCGTATAGAGGAAGAGATAACCCAGCAACGTGAAGAGGCCGAGCATCGCGGTGAGCACATTTGTTTTGAACCAGAGTTCGCAAAACCCCCCAAGCGATACCATCACTGCGAACATTAATGCGTGGGCTCGCTTCAATCTGCCCGCGGGAATCGGGCGCCCGCGCGTCCGGAACATCAGCGCGTCTGAATCAGATTCGTACCATTGATTGAGAGCCGAGGTTCCCGACGCGATCAAGGCCGTTCCAAGCAGCACGTAAAGCAGCGCGGATGGGCGGGAGACACCACCACGGCAACCGAAGGCGTAGCCGACCGCCGTGCAGATTAGGATCAACATTGTAATCCGCGGCTTAGTCAGTGCTATATAATCGCGCATCGGCTTAGTGGTGGATGCATCAGCGCCGAACCGGCGGATCCGCCTGAACCAGGCGCACGGATTCGGTGGCGTCACGAGCAGGCGGCTGATAGGACGGCCGCAAGGTTTCCATAAAGGCGACCAGCGCGGTAACCTCCCCAGGACTCAAGTTCTTTCCATATGCCGGCATGTTGCCGCTGCCTTGAATAACTTGCCGTATCATTTCGTCACGAGTCAATCGCGTGGCCACGGTATCGAGCGCCGGACCACGTTTGCCACCTACACCGCCCAAACTGTGGCAATTCCTGCACTGCTTCCCTTGGATCAGCAGAGCGCCTTGCAGTTCCAGGCCGGTGCGGCCCTTTACATAAGTAACTGGGGTAGGAGCACCGCTCCAGGCATCCATATGAGGGGACCACGGCGCGAACGTGCCTAAATAAGCGAGTATGCCCGCGGTAAGAACCGCCAACATCACGACAACGACAGCCACTGGACGTTTTCGGAAACTCTTCTCGCCTGTGCCGGAGTAAAACGGAAGCAGGATGAGGACCGCCAAACCGATGACGGGCGCCAGGAGTAACAGAAAGGTTTCCATGTAGGCCGGCAACAGAGCGAGGATGGCGTAAACCGGGAGGAAATAGAAGTCCGGCTTAGGGGCGGTGTGGATCAGTGTCGGATTAGGAGGGCCACTAGGTCCGGCTGGTCCGAAGACAAGCGCACACGTGACGATCGCCACCACTAAGAACGCGCTGAAAATCAGATCTTTTCCGATTACATTCGGAACAAAGGGCACGCCGGTTTTCTTAATCGTCTCCTCATACTCTTTCTCGTACGATTCTTTCGTTACCATGTAGCCGGGCTTTGGATATTCATTAATGCCCTTCGTCAGAACTAGCCTTAAGTGCAGGCTGAGGAGTGCAATGATCATCCCAGGCACCACGAACACATGCAGAGTAAAGAAGCGGGAAAGCGTTGCGCCCGCTATAATTGAACCTGCCAGCATCAGATGGACTAATTGGGCGCCAATGAATGGCACACGGCCCATAATAGACGCGCCAATGCCGAGTCCCCAATAAGCATCCTGGTCGAAACGCAGAACCTGCCCGGTAAATGCCATGCCTAACGTGCACAGGAACAGAACGCAACCGCTAACCCAGGTCAGCTCGCGGGGATATTTGTAGGCGCCAAACAAGAACGTCTGCACCAAATGCAGGCTCATGATGGCGACCATGAAGATGGAGCCCCAATTGTGGACCGCGCGCAAGAATGCCCCGAGAAACTGTTGGTGGTTCAGATACTGCAGGCTGGGCCACGCCTCACTTGCCGAAGGCACATATACAAGAGCCAGGCAGATGCCGGTAATGATCTGCAAGACGAAACACAACAGCGTGCCGCTGCCAAATACGTAAAACCAGCTATTCGTGCTCGGCGGAACCTTGTGTCCGGCGGTGGCTTCGAATAACTTCGTCAAGTGCAGGCGTTCTTCCAGCCAGAGTGCAACGGATCTCAGCATTATGGATACCCTCAAAGCGGCTCGGATAGTGTCGGAAGATTACCACCCAAAATTTTCAACTCTCCGCCTTCGACCTTGTGCGGATATTCGAACAGCCCGCGCGGAGGCGGACCGGAGGCATGTGATCCATCCTCATAAAAAACTCCGCCGTGGCATGGGCACATGAAAAGCCGGGACTGCTGGAACCACCGCACCGGGCAGCCGAGATGTGTGCAGTTGATCGCGAATACCTGGAAGCTCTCGGCCTCGACTCTTCGCACCCAGCACGGAATCTCGTCAGTGTCTCCGTCCCAAGACTTAGTGACCGGATTCCGGAAGACCGCCAGCCGGGTTTCCCCTTCCGGGAAGCGATTCAAAGAACTAAGGGATACCCACGATTGCGGTGAGCGTTTCGAAAAAGCGGATACGACATAGCCCAAGACGGGAACACCGATCAACAATCCAGCAAGAGCATTCAACCCCGCACCGAGTTTCAGGAGTGCGTTACGGCGGGACACAGGTCTACCACATTTGCAATCTTGTTCGATCATTTTAAATTCATTTCTCCTTTTGCTGCATAAGTCTGCAACTTGCGCTGGGCGGCGAGCCAGGCAACTACGTCGGAGATCTCTTGCGGTTTCATAGGTTGCTTGTGAATATAGTCGCGCCAGTCCGGAATTCCTTCATCGGATCGGCCGTCAATCACGGTGGTGCGAAGGGACTGATTGCTGACAAGCGCCAAATAGGCGGGATCGACAGCGGAACCGCCAGGCGTTCCGAGACGTCCGGTGCCATCGACGCCGTGGCAACTTGCGCAGTAGCGGCGAAATGCCTCCTCGCCCCGCTTCGCGTTGCCCGGCTCCAAACCGTCAGCTTCCGCGTCTTGCGCACTGTAAGGAGGCAATGCTGCCGTTGAAGACTGTGACGACCAACGGGCCATAATTTGATCGGCCAAGATGCGGATCTGCTGGTCTGTCAGAGTGCCTCCCGCGTCTTGAGCGAAGGGCGCCATCGTAGTATTCGGAATGCCCTTTGCGATTACCTCGCGTAGCCTGCCCTTACCGATTAGCGCCAGATACAGCGAATCGTTCAAAGGGCGGGCAGCGCCATACCGGCCATTTTGTCCATGGCACCCGGCACAGTTAGCGCCATAAAGCGTTTTGAAATCCTTAACTTGGTCCGGTAGAACATATTCTTCCTGTTTTTGGCCTGCGTGAGAGCCGCAGCCAACCAGTACGATCGCGGTGCTGAGCAGTAAGTAGCGAAGGCGCGGAATCATAAGCCTGAATTCGTCTCCGAGTCGTTTCTTAGCGCTTCGATCCCGGCTCGATCGATCAGTGTCCAACTCTGCATCACTTCGATCTTTTCGCTGCGCGCGATCACCCAGCCCGCAGCCAAACCGAACGCAATCTGTGATCCGACAAACCAAGGCCAGTCGATGCGCGCATTCAGAGTTGGATTAATTAGTGAAAGCGTTGCCGCCACGATTCCCGACCACAATAATGGAGTTACCAGTCCGCTGCGCCATTTTGCTCCCTGCGGAAACATTGGTAGAGAAATGGCGTAAAGCATTCCAACAAGCAGCGAGATTACTAAGTGGATGATAGACCCGGCGATCAAACCCGAGAGGCTGAATTCGCGGAGTTGCGCGAGGGGCGCGTCGGCTAATGACGGGATAACACCAGCGGCAAGCAGGTTTACCGGATACCAGAGGCTTCTTTGTGCAATCAGTCCGAAAAGAGTCGCCGTTGCGGCCATCGCGACTGCGCCAGCAAGCCCGCCGTAAATACCAGCCGAATACGGGTGCACTTCCTCCGGGATTCGGACGCGATGGCCTCCAATTCCGGCCCTCAAGTGGTCTACCGCCAGGCGGCTCGTGGGAATGATAGCGGCGGCCCGCTCCGCCTCGGTCACCGGCACTAACTCTTCCTGCTGTGCTGGCAGGACGCTGCGCCACCAGCCTACCGCGGAGCACAACACAGTCACTATTCCGACGGCGCTGACAATAAAGCTTGTGACTAAGCCGGAAACGATTAGCGCCAGCCCGACTGCGGTCATGAAGGGCCAAGCAGTGGGCGCTGGTACTGCGATCGAATCTAATTTCTTTCCGTCCATCAGCGATTTTCCTTAAGCTTCAACGGCCAATTACATAAACTACTGTGAAAACCACGACCCACACGGCATCTACAAAATGCCAATACCAGGTCAGAAGTTCAAAACGCCGCGCCTGGCCGTACATGGCGCCTCGCAAGCTAAGAACCAGGACGAGCGTTAACAGCGTTAGTCCGATCACAACGTGGCTGGCATGCAGCCCAACAAGCGCATAGAAAGTGCTGCCGAACAAGTTGGTGGTGATTGTCAGATGATCGACCGTGATTAAGTGAATCCATTCGATGGCGGTCTGCCGCAGGAATTCGAGACCTAACAAAATCGTCGCCGCCGTCCAGATCTGGAAGGTTCTAATGCTGTTGCGCTTCAGCGCACTCTCCGCTCGTCCGGCCGTTATGCTGCTACTTAACAAGCAGATAGTCGACCAGATGGGTAGATCGAGTACCTGGCGAGGAGTGGGGCCCGTCAGGCTCTTTCCGATATAGAAGATGTAGGCGACCACGAAGATCGTGAAGAGTGCAAATTCTGTCGCGATCAGGCACAAAACTCCCACGCGGCCACGATCCGGCAGCGTCCATTCGCTTTCTGGTATCGCTATGGTTGAGGTCATTGGCGTCTCCTCATTCGTATTTCCAGTCCGGATCTTCGGGATGTTTCAGATCCCACAGCGGACGGCTGCTGCGCACTTCGGGCAGGACTGCAAAGTTGTACTCCGGCGGCGGTGATGTAGTGGCCCACTCCAGTGTCCAGGCGTCCCAGGGATCATTCCCGGCCGGCTTACCCTTTCGAAGTGAGCGAACTATGTTCCAGATCAGGCAAGCTACCGCCGCAGCTTGAACAATTACTCCGATCGATGCCACCAAGTTCAACGTCGCCCAGCCTCGGCCCGGTGCATAGGTGTAAATGCGCCGCGGCATTCCGAGCAGTCCGGCGAAATGTAGAGTGTCGAAAGTCATATGAAATCCGATTAGCAACAACCAGAAGTGCCACTTTCCCAGCGTTTCGCTCAGCATCCTTCCGGTTGCCTTTGGGAACCAGTAGTAGACAGCTCCGAATAAGGTGAACATGAGGCCGCCGAGCAGCGTGTAATGGAAGTGCGCCACAACGAAGTAAGAATCTGTAAGTTGCCAATCGAACGGCGCTACTGCCAACATTATGCCGGTCAATCCCGCCAGTAAGAAGTGAACTATGAAGGCGATACAAAACAGCATGGGGGTATCGAAGCGAATCTTGCCACCGTACATCGTGGCCACCCAGTTGAAAATCTTGATTCCCGTGGGCACTCCAACAAACATGGTCGAAGCGGCAAAAAAGATATTCGATACTGGTCCCATTCCCACCGAGAACATATGGTGTGCCCACACACCGAAAGAGAGAAAGCCGATCGCAACGGTAGCGCCGACCATTGCCGCGCGGCCAAAGATGGGTTTCCTTGAAAATACGGGGATAATTTCCGATGCGCATGCGAAGCCCGGCAACACCAGGATGTAGACTTCGGGGTGTCCAAAGATCCAAAAGAAGTGCTGCCACAGGATCGCCGATCCTCCCGCCTGCGTGTCGAAGAAGTGCGAGCCAAGATATCTGTCCATCAGGAGCATGACCTGCGCCGCCGTCAGAGGCGGAAGCGCCATCAGCACCATGGCGGAGACGATCATCATCAGCCACACGAACAGCGGCATGCGCGGCAGCGTCATGCCCTTGCACCGCATGCATAGGACCGTCGCGATGACGTTTATGGCGCTGGCGGTGGTGCCTATGCCGCTCACGAAAATGCTTAGAATCCAATAATCCGTGCTCGTGCCGCGCGAAAACGCGCGCTCAGTAAGTGGGGAATAAGCGAACCAACCCACGTCCGGAGCGGTACCGTGTCCGGCTAGCCCCGCGCCGCCAATATAACTGAAATACAGCAGGATTCCACCAAACAGAAACATCCAGTACCCAAATGCATTAAGTCTTGGGAAGGCCATGTCCCGTGCGCCGATCATCAGAGGCACAAGATAATTCGCCAATCCGGCGAAGAATGGCATTCCGACCAGGAAGACCATGGTCGTGCCATGGACGGTGAAGAGCCGGTTGAAGACATCCGGCGGCACAAGTTTTTCGTTTGGAAAAGCTAGCTGTGCCCTCATGAGAGCAGCGAAACTCCCGGCCACGCAGAAGAAGGCAAGCGAGGTCGCGATGTACATCAACCCGAGACGTTTATGATCGACGGTTACTAACCATTCGTGCAATTTCGATGGAAGTGAAATCCGTGCCTCTTGTTCGGAAACACGTTCCGGAATGTAATTGATCGTTGCCATTGCAGTGTTCGAAGACTATTTCAATGAGGACAGATAGGATACGACTTCATCTAATTCACGCTGGTTGAGTTGCATGTCCGGCATAAGGTTTCCGGGCTTGATCACTTGGGGATCTTTGACCCACGCACGAAGGTTTTCGAGCGTATTCGGGACAACGCCAGACGCGAGCGTTTCTCTACTCATCAGATGAGTAAGGTCCGGACCGAATGTTCCAGCGGCTCCAGTTCCTTTCACGGTGTGACAATTGACACAGGAAAGCGAAAGGAAAAGGTTACGACCTGCAGCGGTTCCAGCGCCGGCAGTCGCATTCTCCCTCTGCGATGCGGCCCACCTGGCAAAATCCTGCGGAGACTGAACGATTACCCGCAACAGCATGTTGGCGTGCTGGGTGCCGCAGTATTCTGCGCAGTTTCCTAGAAAAGTGCCTTCCCCCCGCGGATCGATCCACATAGTGTTTGTGCGGTTCGGAATCAAGTCAGTCTTACCGGAAAGCTGTGGCACCCAGAAGCTGTGCGCAACATCCGCCGACTGTAACTTGAGGAAAGTCGGCGCGGGGTTTGTTGGGGTGCTGACGGGAACGTAAATCTCATTCGCTGTCACAATGCCGAGCGCCGGGTATCGGATCTCCCACCACCATTGGTGCCCGACAACGGTGATTTGAAGAGCATTGGCGGGTGCAGTCTTATTTTGTATGGCGGAGACCACACGAGCCGTAGCCATCGCAAGTACGAACACGATGAGAATCGGAATTACTGTCCAAGCAACTTCGATCTGGTTACTGCCGTATACCTGCGCAGGCTCCCGAACGTCGTCTCTTCTAGCGCGGAAGCGTATGATCGTGTAAGTCAATACTCCCGCAACAACAAGAAATATTCCGGCGCAGACCACCAGGACGAGTATCGAAAGATGATAAACCGCCTCAGCGGGTGTCGCTGGGGCTTAAACATATTCGCCACGGAATGGACGGTTTGTGCGCTTGCCGCAATAGTAGCGGCCGACAAGAGAATGACTAATCGAATAAAAAGGTTCATGCTATTGGACGCTTCGAGTTCGCGCCAGCTCTGTAAGTATGGAGCCATCTGGTCCGCTGTCCTGTTTGGTAGCAAGTGAACTGCCACGCCTCCTAACACTATTTATCGGGGCACTTTCCGATCTTTCGGCTGCCGGATGCGTATCAGACTCCAAGGTTGCTGCTTTACCTGGTCTGTTAGTTGGTCCAGGTTCTCCGTCACGACGCGCAAGTTGTCCACCGTTTCGCCGATATTAGCGTCGTTTGAGCGCACCAATACTTGAATGGAGGCCATCATGGCTTTGGTCTGCTCCAACGTAGTTTGGAGTTGGGCCAGATCCTGCCGTATAGGGTCACGAAGTTGATCGATCGTCAGATTGACGTTGCCAACTGTCTTATCTGCGTCATCGATCAGCGGGCCGGCCTTCTGGATCGCGGAATCGGCGTCGCGGCTTGCGAGTAGTAACTGTTGAGTGATGGCGTCGATTTTTGGAGATTCCGTTGCAACCAGTAAGTTCACGTGTTGCAGAAGTTGTGCGATTTCCCTGCGATTCGGCGTGCCAGTCACGTCATTCAAATTCGCCAGTAGTGTTCGGACATCCCCGCTTACATCTTTCAGTTCTCCCCGCACCTGCGCAATCAGTCCGTTCGCGTTATCTGCAATCGTGGAGAGCTTCCGTGTCATGTCGTCCATGCTTACGCTCTCTTCGGAGCGGATCGCCTCGCCCGCTTTCAGACGAGGCGCATTATTGCTTCCCGTGGTGATCGAAAGCGCAGGGCTGCTCATCAGGCTGACGGACTCTATCTTGGCAATGGAATCCCGGTTGACCGGCGTGCCTTCCTTGACCTGAAAACGAATTTCAATTCGCGTTGGATCTTGACTCCAAGCGCTCACGCTGGTCACTTTGCCCGCCTCGATCCCCCCGAATAAAACGTCCGTTCCGGGAGCCACGCCTCCGGCATATCGCAGATAGGTCCTATAAGGTGTCAAATGACCATTCCATTGATCGCTGCTCACGTAATACACGGTCACACCCAGCAGCAGCAAACAGAGAATTACGAATGCTCCAACTTTTGCTTCTACGCTCACCGCAAGCCCCCTTTTAGGTACCGGTCGAAATATCGGTCGACCGTGGCCGGATCGACAATTTGGTCCGGAACGCCATCGAGGAATTGCCGAATGCGCGGATGACGGCTACTCCTTAATTCCTCTTTAGAACCCATCGCGATCAAGGTTCCCTGGTAAAGCATCGCCATTCTATCTGCGATTCGGAATGCGCTGGCCATCTCATGAGTTACCACAACGACGGTCATACTGAAGGCGCGCTTCAGACCCAATATCACTTCATCCAACTCCGCGGCAACGATAGGGTCGAGGCCTGCGGAGGGTTCATCAAAAACAAGAATCTCCGGGTCGAGCGACAGTGCCCTTGCGACCGCCGCGCGCTTCTTCATGCCTCCGGAAAGCTCCTGCGGGCTGCGGCCGCCGTAATCCGCCAGCCCCACTACGCTCAATTTCATCCAGGTCATCAGGCTGATGGTCGATTCGGCAAGTCGCGTATGTTCACGAAGTGGCAGCGCCACGTTATCTTCAAGCGACATCGAGTTGAAAAGCGCGCCGCTTTGAAACGCGACTCCGATCGAGCGCTGAACTTTGCTTCTGATTTTCGGAAAAGAGGTCGCGAGGTCAACTCCGTTAACCAGAACGCGGCCAGCCTCCGGTTGTTCCAGGCCGAGAATATGGCGCAAGAGGGTGCTCTTGCCCGAGCCGCTTCCTCCCAGCAGGACCATCGTCTCCCCGCGCATAATATCCAGGTTGATTCCGTTCAAAACGCGGCGGCCGTTGTAACTGACAACTAAGTCGCGGACAGAAATCACGGGCTCGGCTTTGGCTTCAGTCATTATGTCTAGCTCCCACCGAGCAGGTAGAAAATGGCTGTGAACCCAACGTCGGCGAGGATCACTAGGAACGTGGACTTCACAACGGCGGCAGTGGCCGACCGGCCGACTGCATCGGGTCCGCCGCGCACGCGAAAGCCCTCCATACATCCGACCTGGACGATGATTGTGGCGAACGCCAGGCTCTTTAGTAGTCCGGCAAAGACGTCCCGCAACACAATTGACTGGGCGACGTCACGCAAATACACACCGAAGGTCATGTGAGTGCTGAACCGCATGAAAAGACCGCCGGCCAGAATTCCGCAGGCATTACTCAGGATGGTCAGGCAAGGCAGCGCAATGAGCGCCCCGAGGTACTTTGGCGCCAGCAAGAATTCGACGGGATCGATCGCCATGGTTCGCAAGGCGTCAATCTCCTCCGTTACTACCATGCTTCCGATTTCTGCGGAAAACGCCGATCCTGAGCGCCCACTGACCGCTATTGCGGCGAGTAACGGCCCCAACTCTCGTGTGAAGCCGATGCTCACCAGATTGACAACCAGGTTCAAAGCGCCGAACCGGCGCAACTCGGAAGCCCCTTGCATGGCAAGAATGAATCCCGCGCACACTGCCATGATGCCCACCATCGGGAAGGCATCGACGCCGATTACCAACATTTGCCGAACGGCCGCGCGCCAGCGGTCTCGCTTGCCGGCAAGGGGCATGGTCTCTCTCAATGCGCCGACCGCCGCTCTAAGTTGCATGGCAAGACTGCCCACGTATTCAACTTGACGCAGCGTCGATTTGCCGAGACTTTCCAGAACAGAAGTCGTCACTGTGGATCGTCCCGAGGAACCTCGCGAAAGAGGTGTAAGAGTCGTGTCGCCTCCAGCAGGTACCGCGGACGACCCCGGAGTCCACTAAGATTGAAGGTCTTGTCGAGTTTGCGCGCGGACCGCAGTGTTTCGAGTAATACGGCAAGCCCCGACGTGTCCACATAGGAAACGTTATACAAGTCCACCGTCAATGTTTCGCAGTGGCGAGACCCGAGTTGATCAAACAAGAACATACGAAGGTCGGGAGATGAGTCAGTTGTAATCCTGCCTGAAACAGGGACAACGCAGGTTCCTCCCTCGCGTAGAATCGACACACTCATTCCGGTATCCTCCAACGGCTCTACTTTTGCCTTTCGTAGATGGAAACCCAAGCAGCCTCCGCAACGTATGAGTGGCGGCAGAGGCTTTTTTGTTGGGAAACAATGTACCGCTCAACTTGGAAACTCGCCGCCCGTCTGACGAGGAAGTGAGTTCGGTCTATCTCCACTGGGTGGCATTCGCCTAAGGAATGGCGCGATGGTTCCTAAACCAAATAGGGGTGTGGTCACAGGATCTATTGCTCCACCTTGCAGCCCGTCCACATAGCTTTGAAATTTTGAAAACAGGTCGAAATCGAAACGGACTGTAACCCATTCCCTTCGAAATAGCGGAGTCGTCAGAGTGCGGTGGTGCTCGGCCTGGAGAATTCGCCAAAGATCTCTTGATAGGTAGCGCAGTTCATGAAGCACAAATGCGAAATGCACAATTGCTAAGTAACGAAACACGCTAGCCGTCAATTCCGGAGTGACTTCCGGTAGTTCACGGCTGGACCTGAGTTGAAGGCTCCATTCGCGTACTGGCAACGACTGCAGCATCTCATGATATCGCCTGGCGATTTCAAAGAAGATCTGTGCGTTTACTTGGCGCCGGTAATTTCTGACAGCAAATGCGAGACTTAGAATGCCAAGAATCAGGGTCCAGATCGAAGCGTAGCGTAGAAATGCGTCGAGGGTCATAGGAGTCTGCACGGCCGCTGCTTGCTGAACGTTCCTGCAAGGAACTTGTTCACGGGCCGCCGACACTCTCAGCGACATTCGCTCATAAGTTCAAAGAATAGGATCGCCGCGGGCCATAGTTTGTTTGATGTAGCCCGTCGTAATCACAATCAAACAAATGGCGTCATCGATTTCATCTATTGGACATGACACAGGGAGATTACAAAATGACGGAATCGGGGACAGTGCCCGAGGATAATGCTTTGATCCAGATGGCTCTGGCGGGCCAGACCGAATGCTATTCGGTCCTGATGGCCCGTCACACGTTGGCCGTCAAAACGTGTATCAAATCCATAGTGGGTAACATATCGGATGTCGACGATATCGTTCAGGACACGTTTATGAAGGCATGGTTTCACCTGTCCAGCTTTCGATTTGAATCCACCTTCCGTACCTGGATCACTCGTGTTGCGATGAATGAGGCACTGAGTCTGTATCGCCGGCAAAAATCGAGGCCAATATGCGTTGCCGTCGAGAACCTGGAGATCTTCTCGTCGATAGGCGATTCGCCGGAACAAATATTAGCTCGGTCGGAGAAGCGCCTGAGAGTGCGTACGGCCGTCGAAAGGCTACCCAGAAAATACCGTGACATCCTTGTCCTTTGCGATCTCGACGATCTGGGTACGCAAGAGACAGCTCGACTCCTAAAATCAAGTATCCCGTTGGTCAAGACCAGGTTGTTCCTCGCGCGCCACATGCTCTCGCGCGCACTGCAACAGGCGGCGTGATGGCGTCCCATTGAAGGCCGAGTCAATAAGGCCTGATTGCCAGAACACCTGTCGAGAGCCGAGCAATTGGCGAGTAATCGACATGGCTAAAGGGCAACACTTCGACATGATGGCAGGGACACACAAGAGAAAGGCCGTTATTGGAATTGGTCCTGGGAGTGCATGTTCTGGAGATGTAACTCCAGTAAGTAGCTCTCCCTATGACAAATCACACCATACCGAATGAAAAAGCTCTCTACGAGGCCGCAGTTACTGACCAATTTCTAAGCAATCCGACCGAGGAGTCGTTCTCCGCCCTGTTTAACGTTTTCGCTCCTCAGTTGGTATCGTTTTTCCGCACGCGGAGCCGGGAGTCCGAAGTAGCCGAAGACCTAGCGCAAGAAGTGATGTTAACGGTTTATCTCAAAGCAGGGCAAATTCGGGATCGGGCCTTGTTTAGATCCTGGCTGTTCAAGGTGGCGCATAACGCGCTCTGCCGGCATTATGGCAAGGTGACACGCGGGTTGGAGACCGTAAACCTCGCGGACGTGGATAATTCCTTGGTCGCGGCCAGCTATCAGGGCGGCGGAACGCCCGCGTTTGAATTTCGGAATTGGATGGCGTTTCTGGACGCGCAAGAGCGCGACGTCATGACGCTGCGCTTTGTCGAGCAATGGGAATACCACGAAATCGCCGCCGCTCGGGACACGCCAATTGGCACGGTCCAGTGGAGAGTTTTTAATTCCAAGAAGAAGCTGGCACGCCACTTAATGTCGTGCGAGGAGCAGAGCGCTGCACCGCCGCAGAGTAAGCCCCGTAACCAAAGCCGCAATAGCGGCGAACGTGCCTTTGAACCCGGTCAGAGCCGTCACCCGGCGAGATCCCGAGCAATCCGTCCAGCGGCGTGAGTTGGCCCGATATCTGGGCAAATGGCCACTTCCGATCGTCAATCTGGCGTCACTTGTCAATTTCCAACAGGCTATCTCTTTGTATTTATGCGAAAACATCTTCATTGCCGTTTTGGTGGCCCAGGTGCACTTCGGTAGGCCATGAACAAGAAGCAAAAGCAGACCTCCAAGGTGTACCAAGCAGAGCGCCTTGGTTTGCATTATTACCTGTCGGCGATTGCGGTCATGATCACAGGCCCAGCCATTCTGTCCGCCTATGCGTTCACTCTGTGGAGTCTCACCGCAAGCATCGGTCTTACGAAGACCTTCTTATGGTCAGTGGGGCCGCTTTCTAATTGGATGACTTGGCTAGCCTTTGCGCTGTTCCTGAACATTGTGGCTCTATATTCGAAACGCCTAAGCGCCGCAAGCCGATAAGGGACGTACCAATTACAACATTACGGTCGTGAGGCCTGTTGGCAAGTAACAACTAAAGGAAGGTGAACTATGAGAATCCATTCCGGACTTATGCTGTCGACCCTTGTACTTACTGCCCAGGCGGCAGAGTTAAAGCAGGAGACAGTAGTTGCATGGCAAGAATACGTTCGTTCGGCAACTGCGAAGATGCAGGATCATCTTCACGGAAACGCCGATTTCATCAAAGCTGACGAGGATCAAGATTACGCCAGGCGGGTTCGGAGTGGCGAGATTCTGGTGTCACCGGCCTATCGACAGGGCGTAACAAAAGTACCCAACGGCCTGATTCACGACTGGACTGGCGGAGCGTTCATACCCAATGCGACCCTCAAGGAAGCGTTGTCGGTGGTCCGCGACTACGATCGCTACAGCGAGTTTTACCGCCCAACCGTAGTAGATTCGAAATCTCTCGCTAAAGACGGGCATGGGGACCGCTTTTCCATGGTCTTGATGAACAAAGCAATGTTTATGAAGACCGCTCTCGATAGCGACTATAGGTGTGACTTCGTTCGAGTGGACGAGCGACGCTGGTACAGCATCTCGGAAACTACCCGCGTTCAGGAGATTGCGGATTTCGGAAGCGCGGATCAGCATTTTTTGGATGAGAACGAAGGCAGCGGCTACATCTGGCGGCTCTTCAGTATCACCCGCTTTGAGGAGCGGGATGGCGGCGTCTATGTGGAACTCGAGGCCATCGCATTGAGCCGCGATATTCCGGGCTCGCTTCGATGGATAGTCGAGCCGATTGTGCGTCGTATCTCAAGGAATTCGTTGGCAATATCTCTGCGACAGACTGAACAAGCGGTGCGCGCAGGCGTGCTGGCAGCAGGATGCAAAACCCAAGGGCAACCATGTTCCACAGGAAGATACTCTGCCTCGGCCAGTACTGGGTTTGGCGCCCTCGGCTTGCTCCACTAGCTCTCTGTCTGCTTCAGGATTGGCTCTGTAATAGTGCTGGACTGCAAGATGGTGTCTGCTGAAGAATTTGCTTCCTAAAGTCTTCCGCGGTATTGAATTGCTGCACCTCTTGGAAATCGCGCATGCCGCGCAGCAGGGGGCCAATCCAAACGACCTGTAAGCCACGGGCGAGCGCGAAACCCGCCATCATGGCAGACTCAAACGCAGATCCGGCGTTGTTCCCTGGCATCACGATTAGCGAACCACAACCCTGAAGCTGTTCCACGTCCTTCGCGTTCCAGTGATCCTTGAATGGCAAAGGCGGCGCGCCAGCCTCCCCTTCGTGCCAGGTTGAACCAATGGCATAACCGGCGGATCGCAGAGCCCATTTGATATTCAACAGGTCTTGTGTCCGGTCCGGCGCTTCCAAATAAACAGTATTGTCAGACATCACGATTTACTCCGTTGCGCGCGTGGCGCCACTGAGTTATGAGCACGTTCGTCACCAAATCCGAATCGATCCTCAAGCGCATCAAGTGTCGGAATTAAGGCAATTGGCGATTCATCTAAGGGCGACACATATGACCCCGGTTTTGCTAATTCACAGAAATCACAGATCTTCGCTTAGCGCATAGTTGGACCACTAATTGCCTTCATCTTAAGCAGTGAGCAAAAGGGATTGGATAAAACACTCTAAACCGGCATCGGCACGCCTCTTGCTCATCGCGACACTATCCAACCCACTTTGCTGGTTGACTTGCGTTAGCGGCGCTCAGTGCGCGTTTGCTGGTACAGAGACCAGCGACATACACGGCTCGGTATTTACCCTTGACTCTAATGGGATCAGATATTCGGTGACTGGAGCCACCGTTGCGATCAGCGGGGCTTCGTTATCTCTGCAAACTATATCCGATGAGAACGGAAGCTACCGATTTACGGGTGTCGCGCCGGGTTCCTATCGAATCGACGCAAAGGCGCCTGGTCTCGCCGGATCGAGCGCAGTGACAGTAGTCGCCGGGACGCCGCTCGACGTTCCGGTCCAGCTCAACCTCCGAATCACCAAACAGTCGCTGACGGTGAATGGAGGTGATCAACCTGCGATTTCGACAGAATCCTCCGATCAGACCGTCGTAAATCGGTCCACTGTTCTCAACGCTCCGAATAAGTACGAGACCTTCGATAGCTTGTTACCTCTTGTCCCCGGAGTCGTTCGGGGGCCCGACGGCCTCATCAATATGAAAGGCGCGCGCGCGTCACAAAGCGGCTCGTTGCTGAACAGCGCCACAGTCACCGATCCAGCCACCGGCAACCCAGCGATGAACTTACCGATCGATGTGGTCGAGTCAGTAAAGGTGATCGCGAATCCCTACGATCCCGAGTATGGCAGGCTTGCCGGCGCTGTTTCCAGCGTGGAGACTATGACCGGCAATTTCAATGACTTCCATCTGTCGGTACAAAATCTGCTGCCTCGACCGCGCAAGCGTTCTGGAGATTTTATCGGTCTTGAGGCTGCTACACCAAGGCTCACTGGGACGGGGCCCCTGGTCAAGAATAAGATCGCCCTCACGCAGTCATTTGAGTACCGCTTCATTCGAATACCGGTATCCAGTCTGCCGCAGTTGCAGCGCGATATCAAGCTCGAGGGATTCAACTCCTTCAGCCAGTTGGATGTAAACTTGACCGAGCGCCAATCTCTTACGGCTACTTTCGCGCTTTATCCGCAAAAGTACAACTACGTTGGATTAAATACATTTACTCCCCAGCCATCGACACCGGACTTGCACCAGCGCGGATACATGGGTTCCATTCAGCACCGTTACGCGACTGGCGCTGACTCATTGCTTACGTCCCAATTCAGCTACAAGCGATTCGATGCAGATACGACAGCTAACGGCAGTAGCCCATATCAACTCTTCGTCGAGACAACTGAGGGAGGGTTCTTCGACCGCCAACGGCGGAACACGTCGCGAATAGAGTGGCAGGAGACTTACCACGTGAGGCCGCTTCGGTTGCTCGGCTCACATCAGGTAAAGATCGGAATTGATGTCGCTCGTAGCGATTATCAGGGCCGCACACAATTTCTGCCTGTTACGATCTTCGGGGTCACGAACGTCCCGGTCGAGCAGATCTCTTTTGGACCGGCTTCACAGTTTGATATCAACCAGAACGAGGCGGCGTGGTTTATCGCGGATAAGTGGATGCCTTGGGAACGCGTAACTCTTGACCTTGGCTTGCGCTTCGACCATGATTCGGTCACCTCATCCACAAACACTGCGCCGCGCGGAGGATTTGCCCTCTTGTTAACCAAAGATGCAAAGACGCTGCTTAAGGGAGGCGCCGGCCTATTTTACGACCGGGTTCCGCTAAACGTTGCTTCCTTTCCGTTGTTACCCAATCGGACGGTTTTGAATTTCGACTCCACGGGCCAGTTTATTGATTCGACAAGTTACAGGAACACGATCACCGGTCCGCTTCACAATCCGCGCAGTGTGGGGTGGAATGTGGAACTAGACCGGCAAATTACCTCTGCTCTTACCGTACGCGCTGGATTCGAGGAGCGCAACACTGTTCGCGACTTCGTAATGAACCCGCAACCAGATAGTGGAATTCTTTCACTTTCGAATACGGGTCGAAGTTTCTACCGTGAGTTTCAGCTTACGGGCCGCTACACTCTTCGCCAACACACAATAAACGCCTCCTACGTTCGATCCAGGGCGTATGGGGACCTGAATGACTTCAACCAATTCTTTAGCAATAATGCCGTGGCTGTTATCGAAGCGAACGAGCGCGGTCTACTTCCCTTCGATGTTCCCAATCGCTTCCTGTTCTGGGGCCAGTTCGAAGTGCCCTTCAAGCTAACGGTCCTACCGGTTGTGGATATTCACACCGGATTCCCTTACTCGGAAGTCGACCAGGCCCGCGATTTTATTGGGCCGCGGGACTCCCAGCGCTTTCCCTGGTTCGATTCCTTCGACATGCAAGTGACCAGGCCAGTGGTTCTGCCGTTCCCACATAAAGACATTAAGGCACGCGTCGGATTTAGTGTTTACGACCTGTTCAACCACTTCAATCCCCGAGATGTCCAGGACGATATCGACAGCGAGCGTCTTGGAGCAATGTTCAACGGTGTGGGCCGCACGTTCCGTGGAAAATTCGTTCTGGAGTTCTGACCATGCAAATGAGCGCTCTGCTTTTGATGTTTCCTGCGGCCACAGTGGCATATAGCCAACAACTTCCCGACGCCAATGAGGTGGTGGCCAGAATGATGGCGCACGATGCCCAGCGCCAATCCGTTTTCCAGGGCTACACGGCCTTTCGGCGTTACGTGCTCGAAGTTCCGCACCGTCACAAACGGGCCGAAATGCTTGTGAAAATGACGTGTTCAGAAGATGGATCGAAACAATTCGAGACCGTCTCTGAGACTGGCTGGCATGCCGCCAGGAAGCACGTTTTCCCCAGGCTTCTCGAAAGCGAAAGTTCCGCGTCCCGGCCAAACGTTCGCGAGCGGTCACGTATCACACCAGATAACTATTTATTTGAAATGGTCGGGACCGATAGCATCGATCAGCGGTTGGCGTATGTGATGACTATTACTCCTAAAACAGAAGACAAATATCTCGTGAAGGGCAGGATCTGGGTTGACGCCGAAGACTACGCGATTATGCGCATAAAAGGTAAGCCGGCCAAAAACCCTTCGTTTTGGACGAGGAGCGTTCACTTCGTCCACACTTACGAAAAGCGCGGATCGTTTTGGCTTCCGGTGTCCGATCGTTCGGTTACGGACGTTTGGATTCTCGGAACGACCGACTTAGCTATCGATTACTTCGATTACGCGCCGAACACAACGTTCTCGGCTTTGGATCGGATGCCTTTCCGGAGCATGCAATGATCCGAAAAAAGGAAGCTTTGCTTGCCTTGGCGGGCGTTGCTCTCTTTGCATTTGTGGTAAGGCAAATCGGCTGGAGCGAGGTAATCGCAGCGATTTCGAAAGCTAAGCTCGCTGTGGCCGTTATTGTTGGGCTTAGTCTAATTCGCCTGGCGCTACAGAGCTGGTCGTGGATGATCGCTCTGCGATTGGACGGGATAAGGTGCTCGTTATGCGAATTGATGTTCGCACGGCTCGCGTCTCAAGGAATCGGCTACCTCTCGGTTTTGGGTCCAGTAGCGTCGGAACCGATGAAAATCAGTCTTCTTCAGAACCGCGGGGCTTCTGCAACCACAGCCACTCTCGCCGATACAGGAGTGTACTGGTTCGTTTCAGGAATCGTAGGAGTTGCGGGCTGTTTCTCAGCAGCCTTACTTTTGTCGAACAATCGACACTCCGTGGCGTCGTTGGCAATTATCGGCGTAATCATTGTCGCGACCCTTTTCCTGATCGCGAGCCCGAAGGCCCGGCTCTCGCCGATCGCCGATGCGCTGGGTGCCCGGAGCCTCCGTTGGATAGTGAAAGCGCAACAGGTTGAAGGCGCGCTTCGGAACTTCAAACGGCATCATCCGTCGTCCATTCGCCGTATGTTGTTGCTCGATGTCGCATGTCAAGCGCTCTTGGCCGGGGAAGTGGTCTCTGTTCTGTGGACCCTCAAGATCCCCATACATATCGTCACCGTCTTAGCCATTGAGGGTGCCACCCGTGCAATCAAGATTATGGCGGGCTGGATGCCGGCTCGCATCGGAGCGGATGAGAGCGGTCTTGCTGGCGCATTTTCCGCTTTTGGCCTCTCGCCGGCTTCAGGGTTGACACTGGCGCTCACCCGCCGTTTGCGCGATCTACTCGCTGCGCTGATCGGCCTGAGCTGGCTAGCATGGAGGGCAGGATTCATGAAGGCGACGACGGGGCAGACCACTTATAGGAACGAGGAGGACACAACATGCAAGCTGTGTTAGTAATTCCCAACAGCGAGACACTTCCAAACGATGTCGATTCGGAAACAGCCTTGACGCAAGAGATAGCAGGGGTGCCTCTACTGCTACGCGTGGCCGCAACTGCGGCGCGCGCCGGCGTTGACTCTGTATTGGTTGTATGGCCTGACGATATTGACATTGCGGTTCTTGACTCATATTCTGTGTCGCCGCTAGTAAAGCGAGTGAGGTTTGACAACGTTGTCCAATCCGGCCGGTTCGAACCGCGGAACCGGGCGTGTTGGGCTGCGCTAAAGCCCCACCTCCAAGACCGATTCCTCTGGTTGCCATGGAATTGGGTAACGCACAAGTATGCGATCACGGGACTCTTACCCTCGCGAGTCCGTCCGGTGACTTGGGGACGTCCGGTCCTGCTGGAGAGAAGTGCGGTACTAGATGAAGTGAGGCTCAGTGCCTCCTCAGGGCGCCAGACCGAGGGAGTTCCGGTCCCGTCCCCAATTGCTATTCCCTTCGCAGAACGCTTTTTGGTAGCCAACTCTGGTAAGCCCTCCGACGGAATTTATTCGAAGTTCAATCGCTGGCTTTGCAGGCCATTTGTTCGGCTGCTGGTCCATACCTCCGTTACCCCGAATGCACTCACACTCACCGGTTTAGTCGCTGCGGTTTTTGCCGCAATCGAGTTTGCCCGGGGAACCTATCCCCACTACGTGGCCGGCGCCGCACTATTCTTTCTGTCCGGGCTCTTCGACGAGATGGATGGTATGGTCGCGCGGCTCAAATTTCGAGAATCCGCGTTCGGAACCTGGTTTGAAGGATTCGTCGACAACGCTACCTACCTGATCGTATTCGCGGGAATCACCGTTGGCCTCGAGCGTCAGTACGGCCGGTGGCCTGTGAACCTTGGTGTCGCGCTTCTGATTGGCTCTCTGCTTTCGTTCGTCGTCATCGGTGTCCAACGTAAACTGTTCACTTCGCCGAACCGGCCGCATGAATATGCCGGAAAAATGAATCGACTGCTTGAGGCCGATTCCGCCAATCCGGTTTCGCAGATCGCCAGGCATATTCACTTGTTTGTGAAAAAAGGAGTGCTGATTCACTACGTCCTTATTTTTGCTTTGATGGGCGGATTACCTCTGTTCTTAGGACTGGCGGCATTCGGCAGCAACGTTACGTGGATTCTGGCCCTCTATTTCACTTACAGATTTTTGCGTCATCCCGCTAATGACGGAGCGGCGCGTGTTACGAGAACAGCAGCTTAGGAACAAATCATGAAAGCACTAATCTTGGCGGCGGGGCGGGGAACACGGATCCGCTCGATCCACAGGAATCATCCGAAATGTCTCATCGGAGTCGATAGCGACAAGTCCACCATCCTTGACCATCAGATCACGAGTCTATTTACGGCCGGTATAACGAGCATCGGTATCGGCGTTGGTTACGAACAAAATCAAATTATCCAGCACGTAATCACAAAATACCGGGATCGGCGCCGCCACTTCCAATTTATCGAGAATCCAGCATTCGCCGTTACGAATAATATCTACTCGTTCTGGCTCGCGCGGGACTGGGCGAACGGAGAATCGTTTATTTGCCTGAACGGTGACGTCGTTTGCGATCCCCGAATTCTGGCGCCCGCTGTAAGTTCGCTCGCACCGATAACCATGATCGTAGACCCAAACTGGCGCGACGAAACCATGAAAGTCGTCGTTTCCGGAAATCGCGTCATTCGTATGAGTAAGCGGATCACTCGATCGGAGTTCAGCGGCACATATATCGGTATTACGGTCTTCTCCAGTTACATAAAGGAGGCGATGTTCGCGAAGGTGGACGATCTGATTCAAGCAGGCCACGAGAACGAGTTCTTTAATGTCGCGGTGCAGCACCTCTCCGACCAAGGTGTTCACGTTGGATTTACAACCACAGGCGATCTGCCTTGGGCCGAAATCGACGATCCCGAGGATCTTCAGTTTGCCAGAAGGCATGTCTTTCCGAGACTGTCCAGTTGCTCAGCGGCAGCATAGCCCTACTATGAAAGACATTGCATCGGGCAACTTCGCAGCGTTCCCAACGCAGCTTTGGCCGCCCGACGCTCTTCGCGTAGTCGATTGGAACATCGATCGGGGGCTCCGGCTACCTGACATTGTCGAGTTTCTCCAGGCACAGCAGGCAGATGTGTTGACGCTTCAAGAGGTTGATCTGAACGCCAGGAGAACTCACTTTCTGAATGTCGCAGAAGTGCTCGCGCGTAAACTGCGCATGAACTACGTTTTCGGACGG
>DATAXY010000032.1:0-2676 GCA_036272835.1 Bryobacteraceae bacterium | reverse complement strand
GGACGTGGACGGGATCGACGCGCGCGCAAAACTTGTGATCCTGACGCAGGCGGGGCTGCGGCTGCGGGTGCGCAGCGAGCAGATCGCGGCGCGGTCGATTTCGGCGATCGAATCGGCGGACTTCATGTACGCGCGGGAGCTGGATTGCACGATCCGGCAGATTTCGGTGGCGCTGAAGGATACGACGTCGGGCGTGAAGCTTGCGGCGGCGGTGCAGCCGGCGCTGATCCCGGAAGCGTCGCTGATGGCGCACGCGCAGGGGAGCCAGAATATCGTGGCGGTGACGGGGGAGTTCGGCGGGCGGGTGATTTTTTCCGGCTACGGCGCGGGCGGCGATCCGACGGCGGTGGCGGTGATCTCGGATTTGTATGCGATCGCGCGGAGCGCCGGGGCGCCTGCCGAGGCTTTGCCGGGCGCGGCGGAGACGCCCGATTCGGTGAGCAGCGATTTCACCGTGCCGCACTATTTGAGGTTCGTGGTGCGCGACCGGCCCGGGATCGTGGCGGCGCTCGCGACGGTGCTGGCGAAATATCAGATCAGCATCGACGCGCTGCTGCAGAAGCCGGGGTTCCCGCACTCGGCGCTGTCGTTTGTGATGACGCTCGAGCCGTGCGATAGCGCGGTGCTGCAGCGGGCGCTCGAGGAAATTGCGCGGCTGGACTTTCATATCGAGCCGCCGCTGTGTCTGCCGATTTTCATCGACTGAGTTGGGCGAAGATTCATCTGCGGGAATCATTTAGGCGATCGCGAGCTGGCCCGATCACCGCGCAGCGCTCCTGGTTAGTCGATTCTGAGACGCAAGTGTTCCGAGTGGGTTCTGATTAAAGCTTCACCTTCGGTCAAAAACGTGACTGCATCTTGAGCGTGCTGTCTGTGGCCCGAAAGGAGGAACTTACGGAAATGGTTTGCATGAATCGATTCGTGCCTGCGCTTACCAGATAGAACGATAATGCCCGGATGCGTGCAGACGGGGAAGGTTACGTGATTTATTCCAGTCTCCGTCGTCACCACGATCCTGTGGTGCTTTCTCGCGTAGTCCACGACGCTGGCGTCGGACCCTCCCTTAATGGAAAGATCGCGAACGTACTCAACGCTTATCGCCGAGGATGATTCGCGTATAAGCTCCGCGAGCACATCGGTTACAGATTCATCCAATAGAAGTCGAAGGTTCGTGGTCAACCGGTTGCTCTAAAACAGCGGCCGCGAATGACAGGGCGTCCTTTACTTGTTCAACTGTTAACTGTGAATATGATTTAATCGCGCCTTCGACCGTACCGTAATACTCGATTGCATCGAGAATCATGTAGACCGGAATTCGTGTCCCAGCAATCCGTGGAGCGCCTGACAGGACGTCAGCATCCATTGCAATCGAAGGGAAGGACTCTAGAGCTCTCTTGAGCGCACTGGAGAGCGGGAGATCAAAATCCTTGCCGGAAGAACTGCATTCCTCTGTATGCCCGTAGTTAGACCACTTTTCGCCAGCCGGATCGTCAGGCCATTCCAATCTAGCCGACGGATGCCCGTGCGAATCAAAAAAGGGTAAACCCCGGCGCCGCGCGGAACTCATGGGTTCTTGTCCTCCATGAACGTATCAATAACAGACGTAAATGCTTGGACATCCTCATACGGCGTGAAGCCTTTGAATGTGATACGCCTGTCACCAACAGTTTCGACATACCATAGATGTACTCCCTGAACGAGTCTGACCCTGTTAACACCTCTGGGCCTCGTAGGAAGCCTCAACGAGATTCCCTCGATCTCAGCATCGCCCTCTAGAGCTGTTTTCAACGGCAGAGGGAACTTGCTTTGTTTTGCCTCTAACGGATATTGGAAACGAGCATGAATGTGTGCCTGCGCGTTTTCGTGCTTAAAAAACCGGCCAAGCCATTCCATGAACTGTTCCGCATACGGTTCATGTTCGTCCTTCTCGTGTTTCTTAGGCCCCGGCTCGTACTCCACGAATAGTCGAACCTGTTCCTTCACAAGGTTCCAAGTGGCGAAAATATGGTAGTCGCCTAGCGCCTCATCCCTAGGCGCTATCTCGGCTGAAAAGACATTACCCTTGGCTTTAGGACCAGCTTCGAGAAGAAACTTCTCCGTGTCGAACTTTTCCTGGCTGACGCTAATCCAATACTGCATATCGTGGAATGCAGTACCTGCGAACTGGTGGCGCGGATGAGAGGTAGAAGCACGTGTGGTTTTCTCAGTCATAGGATTCTCATCTCATCCGGCACAGTTTCGGAATCACCACGTTTTCGGAATCATCCAAGGTTATTGTAGCGAAATGCTTCGGATCTGCCCAAAAATCGATCTGGACCGTGGGCATACTTATACCCTATGGGCGCTAGCGAAACCAGTTGGCTCGGCCCCTGAAAGAAGGAATAGAAACACGGCTCGCGCGGGCACACTGACGTTTTTTAGCCGATCAAAGTTCGGGGGCATTCCGGGTTGAAGCTCCCCGCAACGAGCAAACAGACTAAGCGATGGCGCTACGCCGAGGTTGATTTGGCGTTGAAGCGGGGGAGGAATTCGTCTTCGACCCAGGTCTCGTAGGATGTGGGCGTGGTGTTGCTGTCGGTGCGCTCTTCGAGCGCGGCCATGTGGCCGGAGTTGAGCGCGTCGCACATTTCGAGCATGAGGTCGGCCATGTTTTCGGACATGCCCATGCCGGTAAAC
>DATAXY010000031.1:0-1501 GCA_036272835.1 Bryobacteraceae bacterium | reverse complement strand
GTGCGAAAGCCTTTGCGCCACAGAAAAAGCGAGTAAATCGCGCTGATGCCGTAGAGGACCACGGCCAGCAAAAAAAAATGGCGGTCGGTGATCATCCGCAGCCTATTTCGCCGGGGCGGGCGCCACTTTCATGACCTGGCTCACAGCCTGACCGAGCGTCATATGGTCCTGGTTCATCAGATCAGCGATTGTGCCGGTCGTGCTGGCCGCGGCGGGCGAGGTCCCTTCGACGACCCAGGTTTGACCGTTCCATTGCACATAGCTGGTCCCCGGCGCCATGACGTCCGTGCCCGCCGGATCGTTTGCGTATGCGGCAAGCTGTTGTTGCCCCCCGCTGACGTTGGGCGAGCCTGTGATTGGCCCTGTAACAACTTGCGAAGATGCGGTGACGCTAATGACGCCGGGATAATCAGCTGGATAGACTTCTCCTTCACCAGGGGTGTTGCCCTCAGAGGCGATGAATACATAATTGTCTTTCTGCGCTTCCGCTATGAGACTCGCCAACAAAGAACTTTGAGCCGTGTCACCCAGGCTAAGGTTAATCGGGTTTGCGCCGGCGTTGACGGCTGCGACGATTCCTTCCATTAGCTCGAAATCGCTGGTGGAATCACCGGTACCAAAAACGTCCACAGGCAGAATCCTGCTCGGGTTTTCCGCCATCGCCTGCACCATGGTTTCCAACATGCCTGTGCCGTGGGTGGGCTCGTCCGTCGGCGCGTCAGTTTGGCCGGTGACATTGATGGGCGTCAGCATGTACGGCTTAAACTGATCCGGCGGGTCCACCGCGGTATCGACCAAGCCAATCACGGGGCCATCGGCGTTCGGCTGCGGATTCAGATTGTAAAGCGATCCCGCGGGATTCGGCACTTGCGTCATCATCGCTGGAGTGGGGCGGTCAAATGAATAATTGCCATCCGCCGCCGCGACGGAGGGGTCCGAATCCAGCGCTTGCAGGGCCGAGTCGGCGCTGGAGCCATCGGGGAACTGCAACTTGTAAAGACCGATACGATCATCGCGCGCAGTGACTTTCGCTCCGACCTTTTTTGCCAGAGCGTCGATGGCATTCGTCGAAGCGCCGTGTTTGAGTTTCACCAAATCTTCATTGTGAATTCGATAATCCTTTTTCTCCGCCTGGATCGCCTGGGTGGCCGCGGAGCGGAGCGTGCGAAAAACAAGCAATCGCGTCACTCCATTGGTCGCATCTTTGGCGTAATTGAGTTTGCCCAGCAATCGCCGCAACGCATCGTCCTCTGAAAGATCCTTGAATTTGACGGAAACGGTCGTGGCGGCGCCGGGTTCAACAAATACCTTCCAGCCGGTGACGCGGGCAATCTTCTTAAGAACGGGAATGAGAGACCCATTATTGATGTTCGCATCCACCTCATTCTGTTTGACATGCCAATCGAGGGAATCCGCCGCGCGGGTTTCAACCGCGGTCATGCCAAGAGCCAAACCGACCGCGACCGCCACACATTGCGAAATCCTTCTCATAAAGCGAACT